>CAUPKP010000005.1:0-206018 GCA_963511795.1 uncultured Flavobacterium sp.
ACGTTCGCTACATCTGCTGCCAACACACCGCTTAAAGAAGCTCCTGTGATTGTTGCAGCTGTTGTTCCGTCATAAGTCTTGCTTGTTACCGCTGCTCCTGTTACTGTTATAGTTGCTCTGTCAATGGTAAATGCTGTAGCAATTGAACTACCTGATGTATAATTCCCATTAGCTGCAACTGTTGCCGTTACTGTATATGTTCCAGCTTTAGTTGGTCGAGTCGCACTGGCACTATAAGTAGTCGCATCATAAGCTGTACCAGCATAGCTAAAGGTATAACTTGTTCCTGTTCCTGTGTTGCTTGCTGCAGTCGGACCGTTAGCAGAACCATTGTAGGTATAAGTTCCAACTGGTGTTACTGTTACTGTTGGAGTTGCTCCAGTAATAGTACCTGTTAAAGTAGGCTGCGTTAACGTATAATTTAACGAAGCTGTTCCAGAAATAGTCATAGGTGCAGTAGCTACTGCCTTGCCCACACCAATATTTGCATTGTTGAATGTTCCTGTTGTAGCATTAGCAAGTGTTACATTCCCTGCATCAACTGCCAAGACACCGCTTAAAGTTGCTCCCGTAATTGTTGCTGCTGTTGTTCCGTCATAAGTTTTGGTTGTTACCGCTGCTCCTGTTACTGTTAAGCTTGCTGGAGTAATATTTCCAGTACCCGTTCCAGACAAACTGTAGTTTGCTGCCAAACCGCCATTGGTTCCATTGGCTAAAGTATAAGTTATCGTTGCTGTTTTCCCTGTTCCAGCATTCGCATCAGCATATAAACCCGTAGCGGTGGCTGTGACAGTTTCCGTTCCAACAAAACCAGATAATGTACCTGCTGTTATTGCTCCTGATACTGCGCTGCCATCATATACTTTTGATGCTATGGTAGGTGCTGTAACGCTTAATACTTTGGGTGTAATAATCATAGAACCACTTAATCCCGTCAGAGTGTAATTACCAGCCGCCGATCCTCCAAGGGTTAGTGCTGTTCCTGATGGAACTACTGCTTTAAAAGTTGCTATAGCACCTGACCATCGTGACGATGTACTAATGGTACCTCCTGTTGAGTAAGTACCGGTGGCAGATACAATCCTTTCAAGGGCATATACTTCAGCATTGTTACCGGGAGTTCCGTTTGTAGAAGCGGCATTAGCCACAGCGGTAAAACCACCTGTTAATGCTGTTAATGTATAACTACTATTTACCAAACCAATGCCTCCTATTAATAATTCATTTGCCTGGGTTGTAGTACTCGTAGTGCCTGTAGTAGCAGCATTACTGTTTCCTGTATTATTATTTGTTTGATCCAGTGGGCTTGCTGTTAAAATACCACTGTATTCCATTACAACCGCAGCAGATCTTAAACTTGCTTGATTAATAGTCACAGTAGTTCCTGCTCCTGACACATTTGGAGCATACCAAATTTCTGTTGTAGTTCCATTATTACCATTTACTCCTTTAGTGGCAAGTGTCCATGTTGCTCCTGCCTGAATGATACTTGTAACGCTTCCCGTAACAGTCGTTCCTTTAGTAGATATAACAGCAACCAAGGTATTTCCATTCGCAGGTGCCGCAACTGTAACGGTAAAAGATGTTGCAGCGGCTGTACCAGTACTTCCTGTTGGATTTTGTATTCTGGCAGGAGTTGCAGGTGCAGAAATTGCCCGTGTTCCTACATCTTTTGCTGCTAATATACCAGTACCGGATAGTGTTAAATTACCCCCATCTGCATTATTTGAAATTGTTAAATTTGTTGACAAAGCATTAGTTGTCCCATCATACGGACGAGTTCCTGCTAAAATTACAGGCAGCTGCGTTATTGTTAGTACAGCTGCCGTACGTGATGTACTAATACACCCTGTAGTTGTATTTCTTGCTTGTGCATAAACTGTATAAGTTCCAACATTGATTCCAGTTGGTGCATAAGTCAATGAACCAGTTGAGAGCGCAGTACCACCAGCAGCATTAGCATACCAGTCTATTGTTGCTCCAGCACTTACAACTGCGGATACGGTAGTTGCATTAGCTGCTCCTGTATATATTTTAGAACCTGGTGCAGTTGATGTAACTGTTGGCAATGCATTAACAGTAATCGTCCTGCTTGAAGTAACTGCTGTACAGCCCGTTCCTGCATTTGAAGTAAGAAGTAAACTTACTGTTCCTGTAAAATTAGCAGCTGGTGTATATGTTACTGTACCCGGTGATGAAGTCTGTGCTGTACTACTTAACGAACCGCCTCCGGATGTGATTGACCAAGCCCCTGTTGTCGCACTTCCGCCAACACTCGATCCGCTCAAAGTAATAGCACTTGGCGTAGCCGATTGACAAGCAGTATCCGGCCCTGCTGCTACTGCCGTAGGAGCAGCTGTTACATTTACGACAGCAGTTGCTGTAGCAGTACAACTATTAGGATACGTACTAGTAACTGTATAAGTGGTGGTGGTAGTTGGGCTGGCAATAACTACAGCTCCCGAAGGAGTGTTTAATCCAGTAGGAGGTGTCCAAGAATAGGTAGGTGTAAGACCGTCACTAGAAGAAACTGGAGCCGTAGAAGTTGTCCAGGTAGGTGACCCCGACAAAGCAACCGATGACGACCCAACAGCACTGCTTGAAGAAGTACCCGTACCTTCATTTAATTTATAATAGGCCACCAAACCAGTACTGCTTAACGGTACAGTACTCCCCTTATATTCATTTATTTCTGCAGCTGTTCTCGCTACATTCCATAAACGTATTTCATCCATAGTACCCGCCAAGTAAGGATCAGGATATTGTGATTTACCAAAATAGCTGAATGTTTTTGTAATATCCGCCGGAGTTATAGTCATAGCGCTGTTAATACCAATCTGTACACCATCCAAATACATAATACCTGTACTTGTGGCTGCATTATAAGTTATGGCCAAATGATGCCACGAATTAGTAGGGATTGAAGTAGTTCCATTAATACGCTGCTCACAAGTATCACAAAATCCTGTGGTAGTAATTGCATATCTAGGCATAATTGTTCCGTCATATCTGGGTGTAAAAAACATATTCTCATCTGTATTTAAACCAAAATCGAAAATACGCTGCCAATTGGTGGTATTATTTGTCCAGTAAAGCATGGTCTCAAACGTAAAATCTGTTGTTGTACCTAATGGGTTTGGATTACTAACCTGCAGATAATTATTTGTCCCCATAGTCAATGCATTACCAGGGTCACCAGCTGCTGTTAAAGTAACGGACTGACCAGAACAAATGTTTGATGTTAATTTATCAACCGTAACTATGGGCACTGCGTTTACTGTTGCCGTTACTGCGGTTCTTGTAGCGGAAACACAACCAGTTGTGGTATTTCTTGCTTCAGCATAGTAGGTTGTTGTACCCGCAATAGAAGGTGTTGTATAACTTGAATTACCCGTTAACAGAGCTGTACCTCCACTAGATGCTGCATACCAATCTATCGTTTGTCCAGAACCTGGAGTTGCTGATAAACTTACAGTACCAACACCACAACGTGGGCTACTAGACACAGCAGAAGGGGCCGTAAGAGCGGTACAGCTAACGGTCACATATTTATTAGCTTGTGGTGCTCCTGGAGCATTAAAATAAGCAGTAATAATATTTGTTGCCACAGAATTTGTGCCTCCATAAGTGCCTGAATTTTGTAAGCTGCCACCCAAAGTAAGTGTAGCAGCAGTATTCCCAGTTGCATTAAATGTAGCTGTTGCAGTACCGCTAATGGATAAATTCCTTGAGATCGCCGTTGTTGCTGCAAAAGTTTTTGCTCCACTTCCAGAAAGTGTAAGATTGCTATAAGGTGCCGTTCTTACTATTTGAGGTCCTGCACCACTATAATTTACCGTATTACCAGCTGTATTTACTGTGAAAGTTGTTATTGTAGGTACTGTTAAAGCATTTATATTAAGCACACTTGTACCAGTAGCATTATTAAAAGATGCAATAGTTCCAGAACTATTAAGATTAATTATTCCTCCTGTGCTATTTGTAATTGATGCAATTGTACCCGAACCATTAAGATGCAGTGTACCTGTATTTGTAAAAGTGGCTGTACTTATTGCTCCAGCATTCTCTATAATTGCTGTTCCATTATTGGTAATAGCTGCTATAGAGCTGGTACCCTGAATAACTAGTGTATTCGCTGCTGGAGATGCGTTGATTATTTCACCTGTTCCCGAAAGTGCTGTCGAAACATAAAGATTACCCTTGTTGGTAAGTGTAAAATCTGTTACAGTAACACGTGCTATTGTTAGATTTCCTAATAATTCCTGAGCATTAGTACTAAATGTCTGAACTCCTGTACCTGCCGTAAAAGTTCCGTTATTCGTAATTCCTCCTGTGAATCCTATAGTTGCATTCGCTGTGTTACTCCATGTTCCACCAGAATTTACTGTAACCAAACCTGTGAAAATTTTTGTTCCAGTTGTACTACTATGTATTAATGTTCCTGAGATTGAAGATGTCCCGCTTACAGTAAAATTCTGATTCGCAACTGTCAGAGTAGCCGAAGCATTAATCGTTAAATTATTACATACTGCTGCAGCCGAAGAAATAGTTGGCATATTTGGTACTCCGTTAGGAATTACAACATTATCCGTAGCAGCTGGAACTCCTGATGGCGTCCAGTTATTAGCTGTATTCCAATTTGCACTTGATGAACCATCCCAAGTTTTCTGCCCAAACCCAATAGTCTGCAGTAATATCAATAATAAAAACGTGAATAGTAATTTTAGTTTCATATCATTTGGGGTATTTATGGTATTATTATTGAAAATAGTGTTTTTAGATAAAAAAGATCTACATACATTGACCCATACTTTAAAATCTTTTTCAAAATGCAACTATCTTATTGTTTTAATTTGATGCGTTAAAAATACATTTTCTAAAAAATTATGATTCCTATATTTCGGTGAACGGACATTTACTTTCGCTCAGTGCAAATTTTACTATGATAAAACCAGAACCATACTCCATAAAATCTTCTCCTTTAACAACATTACAGGACTGCCCTAACGCAATAGTCTGCAGCACTATCAATAATAAAAATGTGAATAGTAATTTTAGTTTCATATAATTTGTGGTATTATTTTATACAATTGGCAGCTTGATTTCTTAAGCAAAAAATTTCACAACTCGAAATCCATACGGATTCAAGCAAGAATACTGCTATAATTTTAGAAAAAAAATAGAAAATAATAAGGCTAGCTCAGATACAAAAGATTTACTGAATCTTGTCGTGTGCTATGCTGTCTGACTAAGTGATCAAACAAAACCCTTATTATCAATGTTGATGAAGCAGAATAATAATTTTTTGGCTTATTCATCAGGGGAGATAAAAAAGCCGCTACAGTAGGTAAAGTTTTATTCATACAATGTGGTATTAGGGGGTGAGGCTATTCTTTTATTTTACAAATTCAAAAAACTGTTTGTCTATATTTTATTCCAAACAATCTTTATTTCAATTATGTTTTATCTATTCTAAACAAAATACAGTTAATAGGCTACAAATCTAAACATTAAAAAAATAGCGGCAATCATATTTTTTTAAAATCATACGGAAATTTTAACAAAAAAATTAAAAATCATCCCAATCAAAAATTCGAAACGGCAAAAAAAAAGCCTCACCTTGAATCAACAAGATGAGGCTAATAGAGAAAAATATCTTTTTTAACTGCTTACAAAACAATCTTACTGTTTGCCCATTTACCGTTTTTAAGCTGGGTTTTGATTATTAACACTTGCTTTGCAACAGCAATATCGGCTATAACATACTCATTGGTATTAAGATTCGTTCTTCCAAACAGCTGTTTGTGACCCAGAGTGTAAACATAAATCTCATTGATCTCAGTATCTCCTGAGCTGATTGTTATTTGATTATTATCAACCAAAACAATCACCGATTTTCCTTTTCCATTATAATTTTTAACAGTGTCTTCAGCAATAAAAACTGGAATTTCTGGAACGGTTACGATTGGCTCAATTACAACTGGAGCTGGAACTTCAGGTACAGTTACAATCGGATCAGTCACTATCGGAGCCGGAACTTCTGGAACGACTACGATTGGTTCAGTCACTATCGGAGCCGGAACTTCTGAAACGACTACAATTGGATCAGTTACAACTGGTGCTGGAACTTCAGGGACGGTTACGATTGGCTCGATTACAACTGGAGCCGGAACTTCTGGAACAGTTACAATCGGATCTGTCACTATCGGAGCCGGAACTTCTGGAACGGTTACAATTGGATCAGTCACAATTGGTGCCGGAACTTCTGGAACGACTACAATTGGATCAGTCACAATCGGAGCCGGAACTTCTGGAACGGTCACAATTGGATCAGTCACAATTGGTGCTGGAACTTCAGGAACGACTACAATTGGATCGGTTACAATAGGAGCCGGAACTTCTGGAACAGTTACAATCGGATCTGTCACTATCGGAGCCGGAACTTCTGGAACGACTACAATTGGATCAGTCACAATTGGTGCTGGAACTTCTGGAACGGTTACAATCGGATCTGTTACAATTGGTGCTGGAACTTCTGGAACGATTACGATTGGAGCGGGAACCTCTGGAACGATTACAATCGGCTCTTCTAGGATTGGCTCTATAGGAGGTGCAGGTGTTACAGGAGGAGCATTTACATAAAGCAGTACAAAACGATCATTAAATCTCCCTGCTAATGTTTCAAAACTGTAAGTGCCGTTTTTTAAATTATGAGTAACGCCTGTAACTAAATCTTTAAGAAAGATATCCTGGTTAAGAAAAAGACCGTCTACATGATCTATAGTAATATTAAATGTGCCGACTATAGTCGATTTGTAACCCAACGGTACTTCATCAGTTATCACAAATGGCAGACCTCTTCCTTGAATTGTTAAATTTTTGCCCAAATTAATACTATAAAAATCAACGTATGGATTCGAATCTATAGTAACAGCATCATATAATTTATCCCAGCCATTAGTTGCGCCGGTAACATAACCAACCAGCGCTTGTTTAAAAGCTCCTTCGGCATTCGAAAAATTCAGCCAGACCCTATTTCTTTCAATAGCAGCCTTTTTTGAGATACTTGAGCTGTTAAATGCAACCCGCTCTAACTTAATATCCTTTTTACCTGTCGAAGCATTTGTATTTATCTCTTTCCCGAAAGAAATTTGTGGAATCAAAAAAAGACTGCACATTAAAAGTAAAATTGTTTTCATAAGAATAGGGAATTAAATTTATTTTTCAGTACTCAATTAATCATTTAAATAGGCAAATTGTTTTTGGAATTTAAAAGCATATTCAAATCTAATAAATAAATTCAAAAAAATAGAAGAAATGCACATTTAATCGATGAAATACATCTTTTTTTTGTTATAGTAATAATTAACCTACGTAAATATAATAAAAAAATTAATTACCATAGCATTCGGATGAAGCCTGAAATCTTTTACATCTCTGAAAATTAAATTATTATCTATTTTATTTTAATCTCTAAAGAATACTGCCATTTGAAAGAAATAATTAAAGATGGAAGTACTGCCTGTTTCTTGATCAAAAAAATTATTTTTGTCTAATACCATTATTATTGTTAATGAAAGAAGTCTATTCCATCAAAGAAGCCATTCAAAAAATCGAACATTATTGTGCCTATCAGGAACGATGCCACGAGGAAGTAGTGTCGAAATTGTGGAGCATGAAATTGAATGCAGCAGAGATAGATGAAGTTATAGTACATCTTATTGAACACAATTTTCTTAATGAGTCACGATTTGCCTGCAGTTTTGCAAGAGGCAAACACCGCATTAAGCATTGGGGAAAAATTCGAATTACAAATGAATTGAAAATGCGAAAAATCAATCAAACGCTGATTACTATCGCCTTGAAAGAAATTGAACCTGAAGAGTATATTGCCACATTTGAAGAATTGGCAGAAAGAAATTGGAATTCAATCACAGAAACCAACACTCTGAAAAAAAGAAAAAAATTCTGTGATTATATGCTCCGCCGGGGTTTCGAGAGCAATTTGATTTATGACAAGGTAAAAGAACTCGAGAACGGAAACACAGATTTCTCAAATTAACACAGATTCTATTTCGCAAAGATTCACAAAGAAAAAAAACGAAGAAACGCAAAAACAAACTAACTGTTTGAGCAAAGCTATGCATTGTATTTATTTACTCAAACATTAAAAAAACTTAACGTCTATCCGTGACTAGTATCTAACAGTTAAAATTAGCCACAGATTAAAATGATTTATACACATTTTAAAAAACCATGCAACAAAAATCTGTGAGAATCTGTGTAATCTGCGGCAAAAAAATATACAGAGTACACTTTTCGGACAGTCATAAAAAACTTTGTGTTACTCTGCGAAACCTTGGCGAATCTTGGCGAAATAACCCTACTTCTACAAACTCAAAAGCACACTCACCGCATTTCCTCCAAATCCAACTGCATTAACCAAAACTTTGCGAATAGGCTTCGTCTGTTTTTGTGCTTCCGCAAAAGGGACTCCGATAAACTGATTATGCTGCATCATCAAAATTGCCATTTCCATACTCAAAATCCCAGATGCGCCAAAGGTGTGTCCAATTTTCCACTTATTGGTAGTCAGTAAAGGAAGACTTTCTCCACCCGAGACCGAAGGGCGAACTGACGAAGTAAAAACTTTTTCAATAGCTCTGTACTCCGTCAAATCCCCTTTAATCGTTCCGGGAGCATGCATTACAATGACATCAACTTCAGATAAATCTGTATTTGCTAAAGCCATTTTCATTGATTTTTGAAAACAGTCCGCTTCTGCCGAAATCGAAATGTTGTGTTCCAAAATTTCTGTAGCATAACCAATACCTTCAATAAAAGCAATCGCATTTTCTTTCTTCCCAATTTCGAGACAGCACACTCCAGCTCCTTCTCCCAAAATCATCGTGTTTTGCTTTTTGTCCAGATCCAAAGCACGGTTGGGATATTTATCATCACTTTTGGAGTAAATTTTCAAAGCCCGCATTTGGCCAATCGTAAAATCGGTTAAAGGCGCTTCACTGCCGCCAACCAAAAATTTATCGGCCATCCCTGATCGCAGCCATGCCACACCGTTAAGAACCGCATGCAGTGCCGTAGAACAAGTAATTGAATGCGAAATTTCGGGACCTGAACTCTGCAGATCATGTGCTACCCAAGAAGAGATATTGCCTAAAGTAGTTGTTGGCGAAGCCAAAGTCTGTGCTTTACCTGTTTCTAAATATTCCTGAAAATGTTTTTCGAATAAATCAGTAGCACCACGGGAAGAACCAATGTTGATTCCGAAAACATCCATATCATTCCAGCCTGCTTTTTCAATCGCTTTACGAGAAGCTGCGATTGCAAACAGAACGGATTGATCCAATGATTTGTATTTAATATCCGATTGTCTTAATTCCTCAACTTCAACTTTGGAATTATCATCAAGTGCAGCAACGGCTGTATCTTGATGATCCAAAAATTGTGTAGAGAAACAAGGATTTTCCGAAAGGTAATTTTTCCAAACCGTTTCAGGCGAATTCCCTAATGACGAAATGGATGTTATGGCGGTTATGGAGATAATTTGTGACAAGAGAATAAATATTATTGTTTC
Organism: uncultured Flavobacterium sp.; assembly: GCA_963511795.1. Taxonomy (GTDB): domain Bacteria; phylum Bacteroidota; class Bacteroidia; order Flavobacteriales; family Flavobacteriaceae; genus Flavobacterium. Next base: position 9,596 of record CAUPKP010000005.1, read on the forward strand.
ACTAAGAATCACTAAGTTTCAATTCAGCTAAAGCACACTTAAGTAATAATGATTATAATGACGCATTTTTTTGAACCATATAAGTTATATAAGGTCATTTAAGACTAAGGGTTAACTCTACAAACCTTAAATGGCCTTTGATGTCTTATATGGTGGAAATTATCTTTTTAGTTAATTTATGATACGACAATTAATTATTCTATTTACTTATATACTACTATTTCGTATTTCTTTGTGATTCTTTGTGAAATTATTTTTTGAAGCAAATTTAAACTATTTTCAATGCTTTCTCTACTACATCATACACTTTCTGCAATTGTGAATCAGTAATCACATACGGAGGTAAAATATATACGATATTCCCAACGGGACGCAGAATCACACCATTTTCAATAAAAAAATCATAAAGCCTGTTGCGCAAGGTTCCGTAATAGCTTGCCGAAGTTTCTGTTTTTATTTCTAAAGCAAAAATAACTCCAAGAACTCTTGCAGTTGTAACCATAGGATGATTTTCTACCCGTTTTTTAAATTCTAAATGGCTTTTATTTATTCGAACCAAATTATCCTGCATGTCTTTTGTCTCCAACAAAGCCAAACTTGCCAGAGCCGCCGCGCAGCCCGTAGGATTTGCGGTGAATGTATGTCCGTGAAATAATGCTTTATTAATATCTTCATCATAAAAAGCATCAAAAAGATCTTGAGTAAAAGTCGTAATCGCCATAGGAATGGTTCCTCCAGTCAGCGCTTTGGACAAACACATCATATCTGGTTTTTGTTCCAAATAATCACAGGCGAACGTTTTTCCGGTTTTCCCAAAACCCGTCATTACTTCATCGGCGATCGTCAGCACATCATTTTCCTGACAAATTTTAAGTAATTGATCCAATGCTTCAGGCTCGTACATCACCATTCCAGCGGCTCCCTGCACTAAAGCCTCAAAAATAAAACCTGCACAACTATGATTTTTTATAACCGCTGCCAAAGCATCAAAACTTGCCTGCTCCTGCCCTTTCAAAGGAACTGGAATCCGGACCACATCAATGAACATTCCTTGAAATGCCTGTGTATAGAATGAAATACCGCTGGCAGCCATTGCGGCAAAAGTATCGCCATGAAAAGCATTTTCGAAAGCGATAATTGTTGTTCTTTTTTCGCCTTTGTTATAAAAATACTGCAGCGCCACCTTAATCGCCACTTCAACCGAAGTAGATCCATTATCCGAAAAAAACACTTTCTTCTGATTTTCTGGCAGAATAGCCAAGAGCTTTTCGGCCAAAATGATTGCCGGCTCATGCGTAAATCCACCAAACAAAACGTGTTCCAGTGTAGTCAGCTGTTTGTAAATTGCATCGGCAATATATTTATTGGAATGCCCATACGGATTGACCCACCAGGAAGCGATGGCATCAATGTATTGTTTGTTGTCTTCGTCCCAAAGCAGAGCGCCTTCACCTTTTGTAATTGCAATAGGAAGAGCTGCTGTTTTGTGCTGAGTATATGGATGCCAAAGATGCTGGCTGTCTCTTTCGATAAGCCCCCTAGCCCCCGAAGGGGGAATGTTTGTAGTACTCATAATTATAAATTCAATAATTTCTCTCTAAACCGATCCGCATATTCTTTGATTACATTTTTATCAAAATAAGGTTCTTCATCGATCCTGCCGATGCATTTAACACCCGTTTTATCCAAAATAATCGATTCAGTTGATTTATTCTCTTCACCAGAAAAGATAATTCCTCCTATCGCTATTTTGCGATTAAGCAAGGATTCAATTGTAAGTAACGTATGATTAATACTTCCCAGATAATGTCTTGAAACCACAATCACTTTATAATCGGGTCTAATTAAATCAATAATGCAGTCCGTATCGTTCAAAGGAACAAAAACGCCACCAGCTCCTTCAATAACCAAATGGTTTTCAGTTTTTGGCTCAATTATCTGTTTCAAATCAATGGTTATTCCATCTATTTCGGCGGCAAGATGCGGGCTGGCTGGCGTATTTAGCAAATAACTGTTCGCAAAAATTTGGGATTTGGAATTTGAGATTTGGGTTTTTACCTTATGGCTGTCGGAATTATCCAAATCTCCCGCTTGAACTGGTTTCCAATAATCGGCTTGTAAAGCTTCAACAATAATAGCTGAGGCAACGGTCTTGCCCACATCGGTAGAAATTCCTGTGATGAATAGTTTCATGATTTTTTTTCTGTTTCACAAAGATTCACGAAGTTAAAAGAAGATTCACAAAGATTTTATTTAATAATTTCTTTGCCTGTCATCGAATTTTCACTTTGCGAAACTTAGCGTAATCGTACTTTTAAAACACAAAAATACCAATAAAAAAACAAACCCATCATTGCGATGGATTTTGCTATATTACTCTTCTTTTAATTGATCAATAACTTTCCTGATTTCTTTGGCATATTTTCCGTAAAAAAAGTGAACCCACCATTCGAGAGCTAACCCCATAAACAGAATTGAAAAAATAACTATTGAGAAAATAGTAACCAAAAAGGGAATATTATTAAGCTCATTAGTAAAAAACTCCGGAACTTTATAATGCATATAACCTAATGAAAACAATATGAGAAACGGTATTAATGCAAATCCGAAAGTTTTATAAATCTCCATATTCAGCCGAATATCAAAATAGGTTTCGTATAAGCTGTCTTTAGTGTTTAAATTCGTAGTTCCTAATCTTCTGTAAAACACAAATAGTTTTGCTAAATAATAAATACAGACTGCTGTAAATATTGAAAAAAGCAGATAGAATGGAGCAAATGCATTTGCAGGCATATCATAAACATACGGTGTAAACCCAATACATACTATAGAAATGATTTGATAGAAAAATTCTTTTTTTAAATTCTTTTTTATTTTTTCTAATGGCATATTTGCCGAGTTTATTTTATCCAAATGGGTAGGAAGAGCCACATTTTCTGTTTTTTCGTTCTTCCAGGCTGATTGTATATCGTTAAAGTCCATAACCTTGTTTTTTTATAATTTCTTTTAATTTGTCTTTTGCCCTGTTCAATTTCACTCTTGCATTTCCTTCTGAGATCCCCAGATTGACTCCAATTTCTTTATGTGAAAATCCCTCAAGCTGATAGAATATAATGGCTTTGTCAATCTTGTCCAATTCCTGAACGGCTTTATAAAAATGATGCAGCTGGTTTTCTTTGTGGTCAGAGTCGCTTTCTTCTTCTTTAATATTTTCCGAAGCGATTTCATATTTGTCAACCTTTCGTTTTTCTTTTTTCAAAAAAACGATTGAGGTGTTGATTGCCACCCGATACATCCAGGTCGAAAATTGGCTTTCACCTTTAAAAGTGTCATAGGCTTTCCACAGCTGCAGGACAATTTCCTGAAACAGATCCTGCTGATCATCCCAATTATCCATATACATCTTGGAAACCTTATAGAGGATTCCTTTATGCTGCTCAATACGGTTTAAAAACTCCTGCTCTTTGGTCTTCAAAATTTTAGTTCATTATAGGTTTTACTGTATATCCAGCTTTCTTTAATAAATTGATTACTCCAAGTTCCCCTGCTAAATGTGCTGCGCCTACTGCAAAGAAAACACTTTCTTTTTGCATCATTTCAGGCATTATTTTTAACCAATTTACATTTCTGTTATCTAATAATGTTTCTTTGGTACTTGCAGACATCAGTTCTTTATCTGTAGTCATGACATAAAGCCCGTTTATATCTTCATTGGTGTAATCTTTTATCATAGTAGCAGACATATTGGTATCTATCTTTTGCAAATAAGCAATAAGTTCATCATCTGTAAATGATTTGCTTAAAATATCCAATTGTTCAGCAGCTTTTTCAAGTCCGACAATTGGCTTGTTACTTTCTTTGGCTTTGGCAAGAAATTCCATTTCATAAAATTTTAAATCGGCACAGCCAAACGATTTCATAAAGAGTAGACTCATAATCGTTTCCAGAGTAAAACTATCTACCTGAGCCAAAGTAAGCCCTCCGCTATTTTTTAATATTTCTTCCAATTGTGTAATTTGTTTTGGAGATAATGTTTTGGACAATGGTTCTTTGCCCATAGCTGCCTGCTGTACAATTTTCAGCTCTTCGACATCGCCCATGTTAATTTCTAAAGCAAGTTTTGACGTTTTCGAAAAAGCGTCAGCAGCTTTAGGTTTCATAACAAAATCTTTCCCGCAGATCATATGAATGGTTCCAAAAAGATAAGATGGTTTTGCTAATCCTTTACCTGATACTTCCCACAATACTGAATTTTCACTTTTTTGAATCTGTGCATTAACTGAAAGATTAAAAACTAATACCGTAACTGCTGCAATTGATTTAAATACATTTTTCATAATTTGTTTGTTTTTTGATTGATGATTGAAATGACTGAATTTTATTTACTGTTTTTTAGCTTTGATTACCGGTAAAAGGGTTTTAACTAAAATAGAAGCGGAAACTATAAATAATAGAAGTGATGTGGTTAATGACGCTTGGTCTGATGTAAAATATTTTACCACCGAAAGTACAACCCCAAGGGACGATAAAAGGATCATTATATAACTAGCACCGTTTTTAATTTTTTCTGAAGTTTTAGATTTTGATTCCATAATTGTTTTGATTTATTTGGTTACAGCACGTAAGTAATCAAACAATCAAAACGTTACAAAAAAAATTTTATTTTTTTTAAGAAGTGAGGAAAAGCAGGCTGTCAGAGATGAAATTTCTTATTTCTGCCTGCAAATGATTATTGGTATATATCTTGTTATTTGCTGCAGTTCTATAATAATACCATTTAGAAATATAAAATAATCCAATTCTATCTCCCTCTCCATTGGAGAGGGTCGGGGTGAGGTTAAACAAAAGACTATTTTATATTTCTAAATGGTATAACTTCATCAATTGCAGCCGAAAGATGTCTGCTTACAAGAATACTCACAAATAGTTGTTGCGTGAACTATTACCGTATCAATAGTGATCAATGATTTAATTTTATGATTATCGAGATATCAATCCCTCGCCTGATTTTTGGTTTCACAAAGATTCGCGAAGTTAAAAGAAGATTCACTAAGATTCTTTTTAACAATTTCTTAGCGTGCCTTTGTGCTTTTACTTTGTGAATCTTTGTGTAATAATTTCAGAAATGGATCTTCAATACACAAAGCTACTCAACAAAGTCAATAATCTGGTTATTTCTTCTTTTGTATTATAACTATGAATACAAAAACGCAGTCTTTCCTGCCCTTCGGGAACCGTAGGCGAAAGCACCGCTTTAACATCAAAACCATTTTGCTGTAAAGCAGCAGCAACACTTTTCACCTTTTCGTTTCCAGGAATAATCACGCTTTGAATAGCCGATTTACTTCGAATGAAAAGCGGACTCAAATACAGCATTTTTTTCACCTGATTAAAAAACACAATATTATCCCGAAGTGATTCAAGCGCCTTTTTATCTTTTTCTAAATGATGGTAGCCTACTAAAATCGTGGCCACCGAATGAGGAGAAAGCCCTGTGGTATAAATAAAACTTCGGGCAAAATTAACGAGATAGGATTTCAATTCATTCGAACCTAAAACCACTGCCCCATGACAGCCCAAACCTTTCCCAAAAGTCATAATTCGGGCAAATATTTTGTCCTGCAACTGCAGATATTGAATCAATCCTTCTCCTTTTTCTCCGAAAACTCCCAAAGCATGGGCTTCATCAACAACTAAATAACAGTTGTGCTTTTCGGAAACCGCAGCCAGTTCTTCCATATTCGGACAATCGCCGTCCATCGAAAAAACAGTTTCAGTCACAATGTAGATTATTGCATTTTTTTCATTCCCATTGCCATTGATATTGCCATTGTAATTGACAATCTTTTTTTCCAAATCCTCAAAGTCATTATGCTTAAATTTATACGACTTGGCATTCGATAACTGGATTCCGTCCCGAATCGAAGCATGGCATAATTCATCATACAAAATCAAATCACCTTTTTGGGGAACAGCACTAAAGAAACCAACATTGGCATCATAACCCGAATTAAAGAGCAAAGCCGATTCCGACTGATGAAATTGCGCTATATAATTTTCAGTTTCGGTATATAAAGTGTGATTACCAGAGATTAGCCTTGACCCTGTAGCACCATTAACTTTTATATCATGATCCAATAAAAATTGATGAGCAGCATTAAAAATCGCCTCCGATTTAGAAAAACCAATATAGTCATTCGAAGAAAAATCAATTAATCCATTAGCATGCGGAAGAATGCGCAATGATTTATTCTGCTTACGGATCTCGAGTTTATCGCTAAGGTTTTTTGGAAAATTCATAAAAGCAAAGTTATAAAAAACCAATTGTAACTATACATTAATTGGTGGATAGCCTTTAGCAATTAACTTAGAATCGGAATTATAAAATATTAAAATTAGATTTCCTTTATTTCACATATAAAAAAACCAATCACTAATTACTGTAGCAAATTAATCTTTAGGCAAAGCACTTTTCTCCTCCAATGCTTTCTTTTCAGCGGCTCTTTTGGCTGCTTTAGCTTTTCCGATAGGCAGTCCAGCGGTTAAATAAAGAGAGCGGTTGTATTGTGTAGGGCTGTCATCGCCTTTAAGAAGCGGTACTAATCCGTGGTAATACTGCAGACCAATATTCATACCATATTTGGTTTTTATCCGATATCCCACGCCAATTGTTAAACCGGCATCGACAACATGAATCTTGTCGCGTATATTGTTTTTATACTCGACATCCTCTCCGTTATAATTTTGACGGAACAAATCATTAGCCGTGGACAATAGACCCAATTGCGTACCCGCCTTAACATAAATATTGTTGTCAAACTTATACTTAATCATCAAAGGAACATTAAAATAGTTTATATTTCTTTTAACGGAACCTTCTGCAAAAGTGGCATCCAATTTTTCGTCATTCAGCGAATAAACGGCGATATCTTTGGCACCCATTGTCGATTTTACGATTACTCCTGTGTTGAACATCCAGGAAGGATTCTTTAGATTAAAATCAAAATAAAAACCCAGATTAAAATCCCTTCTGTAATCCGAATCCAGATTTGAAATTGTCGAGAAATTAACACCGCCGTCCAAACCAAATTCAATGTTTGGGGAATTCAATTTATCCCCAAAAATAAGCGATATTAAAACTTGGGACTGAACAGCTTGAAAACTAAAAAATAATGCAATAAAGAGTATAATCTTTTTCATATGTTGACATTTAGTAATCTTCTTGAATCACAAGTCCACTTTTTCTTTAATAAATCATTTAATTATAATCCAAAACGGTATTGAAGACTTGTCATAAACTGGGTACGGCTTCCAAGAAAACCAGCTTCTGCCCGCAGCATTATGTGTCTGTTAAATTGATATTGAGAACCTACAATAAAATTCCACATGTCTTTGGGTGCTTTTTCCAGAGAGTATTGCACTGTAGAAGTTTCGGCTGTGCTTAATGCACCATCAATTCCTGCTAAAAGATTTCCAGCTGAATCTAATGCTCTATTGGCCGTTTCATACTTTGCTTTATTGACAGGATTTGCTTGTTGTGCATCAGATAATCCGTTCCACCAATCCTCTACTTGTACTTGCTTGTCATTTACTTTGGTTACGGCATCATCTATTTTTTCCTGCGCATTATCAGTATTTATGAACTCAGACAAAGCCAACGTACCAGTTGTACCGCTTTTTAAATGTACTCTAAATGCACCAGCCCAAACCGCAATATTGCTATCTGGTTTATTAAATTTGAAAGTCTTTCCTAATCTTGGCCCAAAAATAAAACTTTGAGCGGGTTTCTCAAGAGCGCTGATATCCGTCCAAGCCACATTCATATCTAAAGCTAACCAGCCTCCTCCAACGCCTATTGTAGGCGTAATACCTAATCCAAATGTAGTACCATTAAAATTAGCTTTTGTCCCAAAAGAATACACTTGTGACCAATCATTATTAGCATCTGGAACCCAAATTCCTGCATCTATAGTAGTAGAAGTTTGTGCTTTTCCAAAAATCCCATACACATTCAAGAATGGAAACAGCCATATATCAGGCCTAACATTTATAGCTGAAGCTTCTGCAGTTGAATTATTAAATCGTACAATTTGATCTAAATTATACATTGGGCCATTATTGAAACCTACTTCCAAATTGTTTATGGTTAAATCTGATTTTTGCCAAAAGTAATTTACAGAAACCCCTGCAGAGTAAGGTAATTGATATCCTTTCTGAGTAGCTTTTTCTCCCCATATAGGCAAAGAATAGGGATACTCCGTTACCTTAAGACTGTCTAGAAGAGCAGCGTGTTTTTTACCCACCACTTTATTGGTATACACTTGAGAAAAACAAATTGTACTTATTAATAAAAATATAAATGCTAAAAATTTATTATTTTTCATCTTCAACTATTTAGATTATTAGATGTTACTTCAAAAATCATAATGTAAAGTTAGAAAAATATTTGGGCAAACCTAAATGTGGTTTACACTTTTACATCCGAAACAACAACAAATACTGGCTCCAAACTATTTTAAAACAAAAAAAATGCCCGACTTACGTCAGGCATTTTCCTTTTAAAACCGAATTGTCTTAGTCTGCTAAAACAATTACTTTATTATTTTTTAACTCAAGAGTCCCTGAGTTAATTTCTAAAGTATAATTCTGATCGTTTATTTTGGTAAATAAACTTGCAGTTTCTTCGTTTAAATCAAAGCTAGGAGCAGTAATATTAATTGTTCCTTTTTGCAGCAATGAAACTATTGGCGCGTGGTTATTCAACATTTGAAAACGGCCGTCTACTCCTGGAACAGAAATAGAAGTGATTTCTCCTGAAAATAATTTCGCTTCTGGTGATACTATTTCTAAAATCATTTATTTAGTGATTAGTGATTAGTAATTAGTAATTAGCACCATCTGGATACTGCCAACTCCTAACTGCTAACTGATTTATGCTTCTGCCAACATTTTTTCTCCAGCTTCGATAGCTTCTTCAATAGTACCTTTAAGGTTGAAAGCTGATTCTGGCAAGTGATCTAATTCACCATCAATAATCATGTTAAATCCTTTGATAGTATCTTTGATATCAACTAAAACACCTTTTAATCCTGTAAATTGCTCAGCAACGTGGAAAGGCTGTGACAAGAAACGCTGTACACGACGTGCTCTAGATACAGATAATTTATCTTCTTCAGATAATTCTTCCATACCAAGAATCGCGATGATATCCTGTAATTGTTTGTATTTTTGAAGAATCTCTTTTACTCTTTGTGCACAGTCATAATGCTCAGCACCAATAATGTGAGGAGCTAAAATTCTTGAAGTAGAATCCAAAGGATCCACCGCAGGGTAAATACCTAACTCAGCAATTTTACGAGACAATACTGTTGTAGCATCTAAGTGGGCAAAAGTTGTAGCTGGAGCCGGGTCAGTTAAGTCATCCGCAGGAACGTAAACCGCTTGTACAGATGTAATAGAACCTTTGTTTGTAGAAGTAATACGCTCTTGCATTGCTCCCATCTCAGTTGCCAATGTTGGCTGGTAACCTACCGCAGACGGCATACGGCCTAAAAGAGCCGAAACCTCAGAACCTGCTTGTGTAAAACGGAAGATATTATCAACGAAGAATAATACGTCTTTTCCTTGATCAGAACCTGCACCATCACGGAAATACTCAGCGATAGATAATCCAGAAAGTGCCACACGAGCACGAGCTCCTGGAGGCTCATTCATTTGTCCGAAAACGAAAGTAGCTTTAGACTCTCTCATTCCTGGTAAATCTACTTTAGATAAATCCCATCCTCCATTTTCCATAGAGTGCATGAATTCCTCACCATATTTAATAATTCCAGACTCTAACATCTCACGAAGCAAGTCATTTCCTTCACGTGTTCTTTCTCCTACACCTGCGAATACTGAAAGTCCACCGTGACCTTTTGCAATATTGTTAATCAACTCCTGAATCAATACTGTTTTACCTACTCCAGCACCACCAAACAATCCAATTTTACCCCCTTTTGAGTAAGGCTCAATCAAATCGATTACTTTAATACCTGTAAATAAAACTTCAGAAGATGTAGATAAATCTTCAAATTTTGGTGCTTGCTTGTGAATTGGAGTTCCGCTTTCACCAGTTTTTGCCAAAGCAGGCAAACCGTCAATAGCATCACCAATTACGTTAAACAAACGACCGTAAACATCGTCACCGATTGGCATTTGGATAGGATTTCCTGTTCCAACTACTTCATAACCTCTACTCAAACCATCTGTTGAGTCCATCGAAATGGTACGAACAGTGTTTTCACCGATGTGAGATTGCACTTCAAGTACTAATAGTGTACCATCTTTTTTAGTGATTTCTAATGAATCATAAATTTTTGGAAGTTCAACATCTTTTCCGTTGAAAACCACATCGACTACTGGTCCAATGATTTGGGCAACTTTTCCTATTACTTTTGACATTACTTATGTATTTATTAAATAGCTATTTAGGTTTATGAAATACAGCCCATCGAATCTTATCGAATGGATACTTTTTTCAGAGTGCAAAGATAATTTTTTAAAATATAAAATCAATATTTTTTTTTACAAAAAAAGCTAAAATTTTATCGGATTGACTATTAAGGCATTTCAAACTGTCAAAACAGCCAGTTTTGTCTTAAAATCAAAAAACCACCTCGTCATAAACGGGTGGTTTTCAATAGTAATAAAATTACAATTATTGTATAACAGCAGGAAACAAAGTTTGATATTGTGCCAAATCTACTGTTCTCAATGTTGCTCCATATTTAGTATTGACCGCATTTATAAAAAGATTAGCAATATAAGCATAGCCTCTTGGTGTAGGATGAACCCCATCCAGCGAAAAAGCACCGCCAGTTACATAAGAAGCTGTCATTTGAAAATTACCAAAACGGACTCCCGTTGAAGACAATTGAGTCATTGCTGCTTTAGTATCCACAAAAGCAAGACCTTTAGATTTTGCAATTGCATCGATAGTCACATTATATGCATCTGTAGCTGTAACCACTTCTTTAACTTCGTCTTTTGAAAGCACCCATTGATCTGCCAAAGGAACCGAAACCCCATTGATTTTTGTTTGATCACCTCCAACCAAAGTACCTATAAAAGTTCTGGCCGTCAATACAACTAAGTCTTCTTTGGTCACCTGTCTGTAAGAAGGAAGCCCATAAGCAGACAAATTAGTCAAATAACTATCCACAATAACGACCGCATTATTACCTGCTGCAAATTTAATTGTTCTTCTTGCCGCTTCTTCAGCAGTCAAAAGTTTATTAGTAACCATAGCTTGTAATCCGCCATTGTATTGTGCATAACCAGCATTTAATTGAGCTGCCTTTGTTGCATCCAAAGGAACAGGATTATAAGGAACAGTCGTAAAATAAGGCAGTGATGTAACATACGGCAAATTAGCCACTACACCCTTAGCGCCATTGGCTGTTAAATTAGTAACTAAACCATTATACACATTGGCAAAAACATTAGGGTCAGTAATATCATTAGAACCATAAGTAGCTGGATCCAAATTTCCTGTCTGGTTTACTCCAACTCCTCCAGATGTAGCAAATCCTAAAACATCATTTCCTCCAATAAACAAAGAAAAGAAAGTTGGCACCTGCGTTAATGCATCTGCCAAAACGGTAGCTGTTCCAGAAGAAGCAAAACGGGCATAATACGGATTCGCCTTACCTGAAGCAACACCTGCAGCATTACCATATCCCGGCGCTACTAAATGATAACTTTTAGCCCCTGGTATTCCCAAATTATTAAAGGAACCCGTTAAACGTGCAGTCACTTCGGTTGTTGGTTTACCTGATACAGCCACTGGGCCTTTTCCGTCAAAATATAAACGCGGCCCTGCTATCACATTTCCTCCTAACAAAAGTCCTCCAATATTATCTGCCATCATTGGAACTGTAAAAGCTCCGCCTCCAGCCGGCATAAACTGCTGTGCCAAAATTGAAGGATAAGATGTCTCCTGACCCGCTTTGAAAAGCGCACTATCACTATAACCTGCGGCAAAAGAATCACCTAACGCTACATATTTTGCAAAAGAAGCAGACCCTGAAGTAATAGGAATTTCTGCTGGAGCCGTATCCTCGTCATTATTATCACACGCTACAAAGCTTAAAGAAGCCAACAATAGCCATTTGAAATTTTTCATCATACTTTATATTTTTAAGTTTTGACCTGTCTTTTTTAAATTACGGATTAATTGTTAATGAGGCAAACCATTGCTGCCCAATTGAACCCGCTCCTATTACTTGAATATAATCTTTTCCTCCAATATTAGTTCCTCCTACTTTGAACAATAATTTATATTGCGGAAGAGCATAATTGATTTGAGCGTCAAAAACAGTTGCTTCCGGAATCATACCATCTGCAAAAGAAGACTGCCATAAATATTCTGAGTTCCATCTTACATTCGTATTAAATCCGAAATTTTTAAACAATTTCGTATTTCCTAATGATGCTTTTACTCTATGTTTAGGAGTATTGAATCCAGTTACAAATCCCGGATCTTCGGATTGATCAAAATCCAATTGAGAATAATTATAGTTTGCTCCCAATTCAAAGTTTTTATAGACTTTTTTAGACAAACCTAAACCAAAACCTAAAGAAGCAACATCAGCAGAAGTATTTGAGTACACTTGGTAAATTCTTCTATCACTTCTAACCAAAGCATAAACCGGACTTAATGGATCAGACGGATTAAAAGCCGCATTCACATCTCCATAATACACTCCAGCAACTCTAGACGTATTCAAGAAATTATTGTACTGATTAAAATATCCATTAATATCTACAGACAAATCATTATTGATAACAGTTCTATAACCCAATTCATAAGCTTTTACTTCTTCAGGACGAACTAAATTTACGTTTGCCGATTTTAATTTAGCAGCAGCTCCAGCCACATCAGATGGATTTTCAGCCAAGGCTTTACCAAAATCCTGCACCGAAACTAATGTGTATGAATTATCATAAGCATTATTACCATCCATTGGAACTGTCGCACCAGCACCCGCAGCTTGACCCGCGGCACTTACATTTAAAACCTCAGAAAAACGAGATAAATTTTCAGGCGCAGAACCAATTAAAGCAAATGGCCCTAAATCAAGCCCGATATACTGATCCTGAGTAGTTGGATTTCTAAAACCTGTTTGGTAAGAAGCTCTGAAGTTGTGGTTTTTTTGCGAACCCGCAGAATATACAAACGAAACTCTTGGAGACACATTCCCGTCAAAATTTTGGCTTTTATCATAACGGATAGAAGCAACTACTTTTAAACGTTCTTCCATAAATAATTTGGAAGCTTGCGTATAAACTCCAAACTCATTATAACGGATTGGCCCATCATAATCTGTAAAAATAGATCCGCCAGAATTCATTTCATATTGACGGGCAGAACCCCCAACCTGAATTTCAGCAAATTTAATCATATCCTTAAAATTATAATTTACATCAGAATGGTATATTTTTGACTGATCAGTAAATTTCGCACCCTCAGTAAAGTCTGGATTGGATTTAACAGCATTAAGTGCATTTGTAAACTCAGGAGTTCCCGGCTCGAATCTTGCCCCTCTTGGCGCATTAGGATTATTTGGATCTGTATTTGGAACTAAATTCAATCCCGGTGAAACATTGGTGTCAGCAAAAGTTCTCGCATAGTTAGCCGCTTCATTAGCATTTAACCCTAACATTGCAGATGATAATTGAAATGAAGTTGCATAATCTGTAAACCAGTTTGTATCTGATTTAGCAGCTCTCTGCACATTCCACCCCGCAAAACGCATATCATATGAATTTCCTGCATCTTCAGAAGACTGATACGCTCTTGCGAAAAAGTTTTTACCTTTCACTTCGATTTTAGTCTGACTCATAAAAAAGTCATTCAAAGCATACCTGTTAGCTCCTTGGTAAATAGTATTTCCAAGACCTAATTTATACTGAAGTATGATCTCAGTATCATTTTCCCATGGTTTAAAATGCATAGAAAAGTCAGCCTTTACACTATTTACTTTATTATCATTTAAATCTTTTTCACGATAACCTGTTCTGCTTACCTGCCCAACATTATTGACAAAAGTTGTCACCTCGTCACCATAAATATTCAAACCGTCATAGTTTTGTTCTCCATCGTGACTTAAAGCACCTTTATCGCCGCCCACCGCCATATTTCTTCTACCATCAGCTATCCATTCGGTAGCTTTCATATAGTTAAAATTGGCTTTAACTGCAAAATGCTTACTAAAAGCTGTTGCTGCTCTAATTCCCATATCAAAATAGTCATTAGTGCCGGCTACATCTTGCGAAGTCTGTCCGTATTTCACATAAGAACTGATTCCCTGATGAATGAACGGGCTTTTACTATTCATAAATAAAATTCCATTGAACGCGTTAGCTCCATACAAAGCTGATGATGCTCCTGGCAAAAGCTCTACACTTGCCACATCAATATCAGAAAGTCCAATTAAGTTACCCAATACAAAGTTCAAGGCAGGCGATGAATTATCCATGCCATCCACTAATTGCATAAAACGGGTATTCCCTACCGCAGCAAAACCTCTTGTATTTACTGTTTTAAAAGAAATACTGCTGGTATTAAACTGCACTTCTTTTAAATTTTCCAATCCATCATAAAAAGTTGGAGCTGTTGTACTTTTCACTTGCTGAATCCCCATTCTTTCAATAGTAACCGGCGACTGAAGCACTCTTTCAGGCGCTCTCGAAGCAGAAACAACAATTTCATTTAGTTTTGTCTCTTCTGAATCTAATTTCACAGAAATTTTTTGACTTAATGACTCTACAGAAACACTGGATGAACTATACCCAACAGCAGTAATTTCAAGAGAAAAAGGAGGCGCTTGTTTAGTAATTAAAACGAAAGATCCGTCGTAATCCGTAATCGCACCTTCTTTTGCTCCTGCCACATTAATATTGGCACCAGGAATTGGCTGATTTTTTTCATCTGTAACAACCCCTTTGATAGAATTTTGAGCAAAAGATATGCTGCAAAAGAATAATGTTAAAAAAAGTAAATACAATCTCATTTGGCTTAATTTTCTTGGTTAAAGAAGCCAAATTACATATATTTTTTAATTATCAATAAAAAAAATAAAATTATTTATAGTTATTATCATAAAAAATACATTATTAATAACAATATTGTATTTTCATAAATTGCATAATTATTAATAAAATAATAACTTATTCATGCAATATATTATGCATACATAGTAATTTAGCAATTTCTTTAAATTTATCATAAAAATCTACAACGTTTTCGAAAAAAGTTCAGCACAAAAAAAAGCGGGAATAAGTCCCGCTTTTTAATAAATATATTCAATCAGTTTATTCAACTGTAACCGATTTTGCTAAATTTCTAGGCTGATCGACATTACAGCCTCTCATAACCGCTATATGATAAGACAGAAGCTGCAATGGTATAGTGGTAATTAGCGGAGACAAAGCATCTGATGTTTCTGGAATTTCAATAACATAATCCGCTAATTCGCGAACCTGAGTATCACCTTTAGTTACAACTGCTATAATTTTACCGCTTCTTGATTTGATTTCCTGAATGTTACTGACAATTTTATCATAATGTCCTTGTTTTGGAGCAATGACAATAACAGGCATCAATTCATCGATTAATGCAATCGGTCCGTGTTTCATTTCAGCAGCCGGATAACCTTCTGCATGTATATACGAAATCTCTTTAAGCTTCAAAGCACCTTCAAGAGCTACTGGAAAATTATAACCGCGTCCAAGGTATAAACAATTCGGCGCATCTTTGAAAACCGCAGCAATTTCCATTGATTTTGCATTAGTCTCCAATGCTTCTTTCACTTTTTCAGGAATGATTTCTAATTCCTGAAGATAGGTATGAAAATCAGAATGAGTCAAAGTACCTTTAGCTTTCGCCAAACGTAATGCCAGCATTGTCAAAACAGTAATCTGAGTAGTAAATGCTTTTGTTGAAGCAACACCAATTTCAGGCCCTGCATGCGTATAAGCTCCTGCATGAGATTCTCTGGAAATAGAAGAACCTACTACATTACATACTCCAAATACAAATGCTCCATGATCTTTCGCCAGTTTTATAGCAGCCATTGTATCAGCCGTTTCACCTGATTGTGAAATTGCGATTACAACATCTTTACTGTTAATGATTGGGTTTCTATACCTAAACTCAGAAGCATATTCAACTTCGACAGGAATTCTGGCAAATTCTTCGATAATATACTCAGCCACCAAACCAGCGTGCCAAGATGTACCGCAAGCAACAATAATAATACGGTCTGCATTTAAAAACTTCTCTAAGTTATCCTCAACTCCAGACAGCTGAACAATTCCTTCGTTAGCATGAAGTCTTCCACGATAAGTATCTTTAATCACATTTGGCTGTTCGTAGATTTCTTTCAGCATGAAATGATCGTAACCTCCTTTTTCAATTTGCTCTAAATTCATTTGAAGCTCCTGAATATAAGGATCTACGATAGAGTCATCTTTAATTTTACGGACTTTCATCGTTTTGTGCAGTCTGATATTAGCCATTTCTCCGTCTTCAAGATACACAGCATTCGAAGTGTATTCAATAAATGGAGAAGCATCTGATGCTATAAAATATTCACCTTCACCAATTCCAATAGCTAATGGACTACCCAATCTTGCAGCAACAATTTCATTAGGGTTCTTTTTATCAAAAACGGCAATAGCATAAGCCCCAACAACTTGGTTTAAAGCTACCTGAACAGCTTTACCTAATTTTAATTTTTCCTTTTTTTGAACCTCTTCTATAAGATTGATTAAAACCTCAGAATCTGTATCAGATGTAAAAGTATATCCTCTTTTTATAAGCTCTACTTTCAAAGGGGAATAATTTTCAATAATACCGTTATGAATAATCACTAAATCTCCAGAATTAGAAACATGTGGGTGTGAATTTACATCATTAGGCACACCGTGAGTCGCCCAACGCGTATGACCAATACCTATCGAACCGTTAAGAGTAATCTCCTTTTGAGCTTTAATTTCAAGATCTGAAACTTTACCCTTGGTTTTTGATAATTTTACAGATTCACCATCATACAGCATAACCCCTGCACTGTCATATCCACGGTATTCTAATCGCTTAAGTCCTTTTATAACAATAGGGTAAGCTTCTCTATGACCAATATATCCAACAATTCCACACATAGTTTTTCTTAATTAGCTTTAGTATAATAGATTTCAAATTTCAATCTCTTTTTTTCATCAGCGGTATTATTACCATATACAATGGTTCCTAACGGATTCATAACAGAGGCCATTGGCACTTTTAAAGGAATACCAGTTTTATCTCTTAAAGAATAAAAACCAGTCTTACTTATATCTTCTGTAACAACTAAACCTAAATTTATATTTTTCAAGTCTTTATTTTTCACAAGATTTCTAATATGTTCCGTTATCCTGAACTTATAATAAGAACCTTCATTATTCGTTGCTGTTGGCTTATAAATTATCCCTCCAAAAACAAACCTATTATTTTTAGAATTAGTAGCCACTGATAAATCATTAGCATAATCCGCTAATACTTTATTATTATCAAAGTCATACAAATAAATTCTTTGTGGCACAGAACTAGATCCCATTTCAGTACTATTCAAATGAATAGTTAACTCTGCTTGATTAACAAGACATTCATTACTCCTCAAAAAATCCAATTTATCCGGCACTTCATTTGGAGTACCGCTAACACCATTGTCTCCAAATTTATCTTCACCAAATAATTTCAATACAGCCATAGATCCTTCACCACCTTTTAAATATAAATTAGCAACACCTTGAGCTTTATCAATATCAGTAGCTGGTTTTGTAGCATCTACATATTTTGTATTCGTATTAGTTTGATTCAATAAACTAACCGTATTTCCAGTCAAATTCAACACAAATGTTTTTTCAGTTTCAACCGCACTTACAGTCTCTGTATAAGTAATCGTAATCTTTCCCGCTTTAAAATTAATCATTGCCAACTCACCTGAATTAGCTTCAATATTAAAAAACAAACCTCTAAAATAATTTGTAAACACATTATTATCAACCAAAGAACCTGCTGGTGCATTCAATATTTTAGCTGTAAAAAAAGCTTTATTCAAATTCAGCTGCATTGCCGGCGGAGTCCAAGTTGTTACATCTTTGCCATCTGTAGTGGTTTTCACAGGGTGTTGAGAAGGATCAAAAAAGAATGCAGAATTTTGAGCAGGGTCTGAATCATCGTTTAAAGCATTCCCAATTATATTTTGAGTAAAATCCGAATATTGGTCGTTATAATATTTTTGAGGTTGTGTCAATTGATCCTCGGGATCCAAATTTCTCAAATAATAACCAGACTCATGAACACTGAGCTTCATTTTTGCCTTAGCAGGCCCATAAATAGAATCTAAAATATACACCGTTTTTCCTTCACTGTCAACTGTTGCGTCAGGATCTTTATGACCGAAATAAGGAATAGACAAAACAACACTTTTTATTTTTGCAGTCGTTAAATCAAAAGTTGGGTTTACTGATGCCATTGTAAGCTGCGTCACAAAAGTTGCAGTAGTGGTGCCAAAAGAAGGATTATCGTATACTCCTAAAGCATTAATATCCAAATTATTCGACTGAACCGGACCTATTTTTTGGTTATATGCAACAGCTGGAAATTCTTCCTTAACTATACTAAAAGAATTATCTCCTACTATATCTTCACCAACAACATTAAATTCTTTATCACATGAATTAAAAAGAACAATAAAAAAAAGAAAAGGAATTGTTTTAAAAAAAGAATTTTTAAGCATATTTATTCGTAAAAGATTGATTTATAACAACATATTTTGATAGAACTCAGTATAAGCTACTGCAAATTCATCCTTAAATTTCAAAGGTAAAAAAGGTTTATTTGAAGATTCTATAAATTTTGTTAAACTTGGAGTAAGCCCGTCAGAAGCTATAATAACAGCATCAGAATTACGGACAGTTGCTTTCATAATATTTTCGTAATTTGGAACTTCTAATTCGGCAATAGCTTCATCAGGAATACCGTCAAAACGCACTTTATTAATCATTTCAGCATCTAATGTTCCGTCAAAAGACTGACTATAAACAGAAGTAACTATTTTAGTATCCGAAAACAGTGCTTCATTCTTATAAAAATGCTTCAAATAAATTGGCAGCATAGCGGCCATCCAGCCGTGAACATGAATAATATCAGGAACCCAGTTTAATTTTTTCACAGTCTCTACAACTCCTTTTGCAAAGAAGATAGCACGCTCATCATTATCAGGATACATCACTCCTTCTTCATCAGCAAAAGTGGCTTTTCTCTTAAAATACTCTTCGTTATCGATAAAATAAACCTGAATTCTCTCTTTTGGAATAGAAGCTACTTTAATAATAAGAGGCATGTCCAAATCATTCACCACCAAATTCATCCCAGACAGCCTGATCACTTCATGTAATTGATGTCTTCTCTCGTTAATATTTCCATACCTTGGCATAAAAATTCTAATTTGCCCTCCTTGGTCATTAATCATTTTTGGTACGTCATAAGACATTAATGAAACCTCATTTTCAGCGAGATAAGGCACAACTTCAGATGATACGTATAATATCCTCTTATCTTTCATAGTATAAATTGATTAATTATTGGCAATAAAAACCATGCAAAATTACAAAAATTTATGCAGTTATGGACTAAAATATTAAGTTTGCACCTAATTTAAACAAAACTGCCATGCAGATTTTCGATGGAAAAACAGCTTTAATGGATTATTTAAGTTCAGTAAAGACTACAAATTCTTCAATTGGGTTTGTTCCAACAATGGGTGCTCTGCATAAGGGACATCAGTCGCTGATGCTTCAATCTACAAAGGAAAATGACATAACTGTTGTTAGTATTTTTGTAAATCCGACACAATTTAACAATCCTGAAGATTTAGAGAAATACCCGCGTACACTAGATGAGGATGTAATCAAAATTTCGCAGATAAGCCCAAATATTATTGTTTTTGCACCAACTGTCGAAGACATGTATGAAGGAAAAACCTTGTCACAGGCGTTTAATTTTGACGGTTTAGAAAATAAAATGGAAGGAAAGTTCAGACCAGGCCACTTTGACGGAGTTGGAACTATTGTAAAACTTCTTTTCGAAATTGTGCAACCCACTAGAGCCTATTTTGGAGAAAAAGACTTTCAGCAGGTGCAGATAGTAAAAAAAATGGTTGAGAAAAACCATTTACCCGTAACAATAGTTGTTTGTCCCATTTTGAGAGAAACCAACAACTTAGCTATGAGTTCTCGAAATGAACGCTTAACTTTGCAGCAAAGAACAGAGGCAGGCATCATTTATAAAATACTAACAGAAGCTAAAAAGAGATTTATAAATAACTCTGCTCAAGAAACCGCTCAATGGGTTCAAAATGAGTTTAATAAAAATAAAACATTCACATTAGAATACTTTGAAATTGCAGATGAAGATACACTTTCTACCTGCATCAGAAAAAATAAAAACAAAAAATACCGGGCGTTTATTGCTGTATTTATCAATAACGTACGCTTAATAGATACTATTTCTTTAAATTAAAATACCATGCAAATTCAAGTTGTTAAATCAAAAATTCACCGGGTAAAAGTTACAGGAGCCGACTTAAACTACATCGGAAGCATAACTATAGATGAAGCATTATTAGAAGCATCAAATATAATTGAAGGAGAAAAAGTATCGATCGTAAACATTAATAATGGAGAACGTTTTGACACTTATGCCATTGTTGGAGAGAAAAATTCCGGAATAATTACACTAAATGGTCCTGCTGCAAGAAAAGTTCAAAAAGACGATATCATTATTATCATTTCGTATGCAACCTTAGACTTTGAAGAAGCAAAAACATTCAAACCATGGATTGTTTTCCCTAACGAAAATGACAACTCATTAACCTAATAGTTTAACTGTTTCATCTGTCACTACATAACAATAATTGTTTATATTGCACACTATTTCTTATAAATAACTAACCCCAAACACATGAAACATTTATTAATAGTCTTACTAGCCTTTTTTTCTTTTTCTTGTTTTGCACAAATAAAAACAATCAGTTTTAACTCAGAAAAACTAAACGAAAAAAGAGACCTTTATATCTCATTACCCGCTTCCTATGAAAAGAACAAAACCAAACAATACCCCTTATTGGTTTTATTAGATGGAGATTATTTATTAAACCCTTTTACCGGCGCATTAACTTATGGTTCCTACTGGGATGATTTACCAGAAGTAATAATTGTTGGTATAAGTCAAAATAAAAATGATCAAAGAAACATTGACTGCGGTGTTGATCCGGTAACAGGAATGCCTGATGGAAAAAGTGTAGATTTCTTCGATTTCATTTCTTTGGAACTTATTCCTATGATTCAAAAGGAATACAGAACTACAAATTTTAAAATTATAGCAGGACACGACATAACAGCTTCATTTTTAAATTTCTTTTTATATAAAGACAATCCATTATTTAATGCTTATATCTCATTAAGCCCTGAATTCCCTGTAAATATGGATGAAACAATGCCAGATTTACTTGCAAATTCTAAAATCCCTCTTTTCTATTATTTGTCCACAGCCGATGGGGATGAGAAAAAAATGAGAGAAAGAATCATAAATTTAGACACAAGCGTAAAGGCGATTAAAAACCCTGAATTAAATTATAAATTCGAAGATTTCAAAGAAGCATCGCATTATTCCTTGGTTTTACATTCAATTCCTTCAGCTTTATATCAGATTTTTTCAATAGCACAGCCAATATCCGTTCTGGAATACAAAACCAAAATAGTTACTCTCAAAGAAGGCTATGTCGATTATTTGAAAAAGAAATATGATATTATCGAAAATTCTTTTGGTATAAAAAACCCAATCAGAATAAGTGATTTTAAAGCTATTGAAGCCGCTATTCTGGAAAACAAAGATTATAACGAACTGGATGCCTTAGCAGTACTAGCCGATAAACATTATCCAAAAAGCATGTTAGGCGATTACCAATTAGCGATTATGTTTGAGAAAAAAGGAGATAATCCTAGAGCCGTACGTTATTACATGTCAGGTTTTAATAAGGAAGAAATTGCAGATCTTACCAAAGACATGATGTTTGCCAAAGCAGAAGAATTAAAAAAGACCTTTGCTAAAAAACCAAAAATAAAAGGCAAAGTAGGCCAGGATACTTCAACGGATACGCAAACAGATGCTCCAGTCACAGAAACACCTATTACTGAAGAAAAAAAAGAATAATGGCCAAAGTAAAAACAACTTTTTTTTGCCAGAACTGCGGTGCACAATACGCCAAATGGCAGGGACAATGCAATTCCTGTAAAGAATGGAATACTATTGCCGAAGAAATTATACAAAAACAGGAAAAAGTTGCTTGGAAAAGCGAATCATCCACAACCAGTAAAGCTCCAAAACCTTTGCGTATCAATGAAATTGACAGCGCAGAAGAAATCCGTCTCGACACTACAGACAACGAATTGAACAGAGTCTTAGGAGGCGGAATCGTTCCTGGCTCTCTGATTCTTTTAGGAGGTGAACCAGGCATTGGAAAAAGCACGCTTTTACTACAGATTTCGTTAAAACTACCCTACAAAACTTTATACGTTTCTGGAGAGGAAAGTCAAAAGCAGATTAAAATGCGTGCCGAACGCATCACTCCAAACGGAGACAACTGCTATATACTTACCGAAACTAAAACACAGAATATTTTCAAGCAGATTGAAGCTATTCAGCCCGAAATTGTCATAATCGATTCGATTCAGACTCTTCATACCGATTATATTGAATCTACTGCCGGAAGCATTTCCCAAATACGGGAAACCACAGCTGAGCTAATAAAATTTGCCAAAGAAACCAATATTCCTGTAATTTTAATTGGTCACATCACCAAAGACGGAACAATCGCAGGTCCAAAAATATTGGAACACATGGTTGATACGGTGCTTCAATTTGAAGGCGACCGCAATCATGTCTATCGTATTTTGCGTTCGCTGAAAAACCGTTTCGGTTCAACCGCCGAAATTGGGATCTATGAAATGCTGGGAAGCGGATTGCGCGAAGTATCCAATCCATCAGAGATATTGATTTCGCATAAAGACGAAGAATTGTCCGGAACGGCAATTGCCACCACACTTGAAGGTATGCGCCCCTTGATGATCGAAATACAATCGCTAGTAAGCACTGCGGTTTACGGAACACCGCAAAGAAGCACCACAGGTTACAACGCCAAAAGATTAAATATGATTTTGGCCGTTTTAGAAAAAAGAGCTGGTTTTAGGCTTGGTGCGAAAGACGTTTTCCTGAATGTAACGGGCGGAATCTCTGTAGATGATCCTGCTATCGATTTGGCTGTTGTCGCCGCCATTTTATCTTCAAATGAAGACATTCCTGTCGAAAAAGGATTTTGTTTTGCCGGCGAAGTTGGACTGTCAGGCGAAATCCGTCCTGTAAACCGAGTGGATCAGCGCATTCAAGAAGCTGAAAAATTGGGGTTTTCGACTATTTTTGTATCCAAATACAATAAAATTGCCTTGAAAAATACTGGTATAAAAATTCAATTAGTCACCAAAATCGAGGATGTGGCAAGCCAATTGTTTGGATGAAATAAAATTTAGAAAAACTATATCATAATACGAAACAGTCCTTTCCAGTTGAAAAGGACTGATTTTTAACTCCTAAATATCCATCCAATTTTTAATGTCCTCATTGAAACTTCTTCCAGAAATGACGCTGGTTTTCTTGTGATTGTTTAGCCTAATAGCAAAACGACTGTTAAAATACTTTTCAACTTCGGATACATAATTCCTGTTTATAATGACTGAACGATGTACCCGAATAAAATTGTCTGGTAACTTCAATTCTAATTGTGATAAAGATTGCTCTATCAAATGATTTTCTTTATCAGTATATACAGAAACGTATTTTTCGTCAGCTTCAAAATGAGTTACTTCATCTAGTTTTATAAAAAAAAGTTTATCTCCTTTTTTTACCGTTATCGAAGTCATCTTTTTTTCTTCTTTTTGATGATAGAACTCTTTTAAAACCTCCAAAATATTTGTTGATGAAAGATTGTTTTTAAAACTGCTCAATTTTTCCACTGTTTGTTGTAAGCGCTCCAATCGCACGGGTTTCAGCAAATAATCGATACTGTTGGTTTCAAATGCTTTCAAGGAATACTGATCATAGGCTGTACAGAAAATCACAATGGGTATTTTATCTAAACGCTCTAGTAACTCAAAGCCATTCAATCCCGGCATTTCAATATCCAAAAAAATAACATCGGGCTGTAATAGATTGATTTTTTCTACTGCTTCCGTTCCGTTTTTGGCTTCGTCGACTATTCGAAAAGTCTCTGTAAAATTTTCCAGCAATTGATGCAGGCGGGCTCTTGCCGGCGGTTCGTCGTCTATAATCAATGTGGTGTAAGGTGAATTTTTCATTTAGAAACAGTATCTATATAAATTGTAATTTCTTTTTTGGGTTGGTTGTGCCAACTGATTTCTGCTTTGTCTCCATAACTAAATCGAAGCAAGTCATAAACAGTTTGCAAACCATGACCGCTTACCACTCCTTCTGGAAAATCGGGGCCATTATCCTGCACCGAAATCAGAATACAGTTGTATTTCTTATTTATATTCAAGACTATATTTCCTTCTCCTTCAATTTTGGAAACCCCATGCTTGATGGCATTTTCTACTAAAGGCTGCAACATAAACATTGGGATTTCAACAGGCAGTAAGTCGGGTTCGACTTCAATGGAGAATTTCAATCGGTCACCAAAACGGATTTGTTCAATTTCCAGATAACTGCGCACCAAGTTTACTTCATCCTCCAACGAATTTACTTTTTCTTCTTTTCGATTAATGGTGTGACGAAACAGATCCGACAAAGACAGCGCCATTTTTTCAGTTTTATCGGCATCAGTATGAGCTAAACTAGCAATCGAATTTAAAGCATTATACAAAAAATGCGGATTAATCTGCGATTGCAGTACTTTGACTTCAGCTTCGGCTTTGGCTTCCTTCAAACGGCTTAACTCTACGTCTTTTTCTTTAACCAAAGACTCTGAAAAATGATTCAGATACAGTAACAATCCTCTGCCTATTGCTAATCCGGCTGAGAATAAAATATAGGGAAACAAAAATTCAAGAATCCCTTCTCTCCCCGATGTGGAAATAAAAACAACTACTACTAAAACCAAAAATGAAAAAAAAGTAAAAATTACTCTGAGAATCAATTTGTAACTAAAGTTTTCATTGTTTTTAAAACTAATCTTTTCTAGACCCCACAACAAAAAGGAAATTAGAGGACCAATTAAAATTGGTGTAATTAATGGAGCTAAAAAAGCATTTAGACAACTAGTAACAGTACGAAAATCAGTCATGCGATTATAAAAATGACTAAAATTTATAAAAAACATTAATATAAATAAAACTGGAAATAAATAACTAAGATAAGCATATTTGAATTTTCTGTTTTGAAAATAACTAAACATTAGAATCAAAACTAAAATACCCAATCCAGTAATTATACTAAACACTTTAAATTCGTGCATTTTTTTATTTATAAAACTACTCGCATAACGCCAAGGATAATTGGCATACATATAATCCTTAAATTGGTCTATAAAATCATCGGAATACAGTTTTTGAAGTAAAAATTTATCTAACTCATTGAATTTGGAATGGTCTGGAACAAAATCTGGAGTTTCAAAAACACCATGATTGTTGCCATACGGAAACTGGTTAGCAGGATTAATATAACAAAGTGTCCGAAGAATCTCATATTGGATATATGTTTTTCTTTCTTTGTATGATACTTTTTCATTAATATCAAGTAAAATCGAAATCGGTGTATAATTATATTCTGAAAGTGGACCAAAAACTTCTCTTGTAACAGAGCCAATTTCATCAGGTAGACGATAATTTACTGCTCCTTGAGGTTCAGGTAAATGAGGTTCAGGCGAAAAAGGAATATTTAGACTTTTATTAAAATTTAACAAAGTCGTAGATTTTAGCAAATCATTTAAGGAGATTTCGGGATGTTTTTTGTTGTAACAATTGTATCCTCCGGTTTCTAAAAAAAAACCAGTAAAATTTTTAAAATAGTCAATTGTTTTATTCGGAATTACAGTCCTTAATTCTCGAATAATTTCATTTACAATTAGGCTGTCTTCCTTTGAAGCATAACGTAATGAAATAAGTATTGGTCCTTCACGCTTATAGACTTTTTCAGTTTCTCCATCAAATAATCGATCTTTTACATATTCCCAGTTTTTATTTTTAGGATTTCTTCTTTTTTCTGTTTCTATTTTTTGATTCAAAGACATATCATCTTTAGAAACAACAACAAAACTGGTTATTACCAAAATCAGAATTAATGCGATCAGTTTTTTCATATTTGCGGGTTAGTTTAATTATTTAGCAAATGAACAAATCGAACCCATTTGAAAAAACATTTTTCCGACGAACTGCAATAAGACATTGTTAGTTACAATTTTGCTATGATGTAGTTTTTTATTAAACATTAGCAATGTATATCATTTATACTAATCTAAAAATAAAATTCTTTTCACAGTTCAAAACTGTAAAAAGAATCCTAAAAGTCATTCCAGTTATCTTTTTTTTTCTTTTCTTTATCCGTTAAAAAATTTCAAATGGCAATCCTTTTATGAGAACCCGAAAACAAAAATTACTGCTTGCCTCCAAAATACTTGGAATCGTTATCGCTATACTCCTAATTGGTTTCCTTGTGTTTAGAGATGAACTCTTGGATCAAGCCATCGATAAGGTTTCTACAACAATGAAACTGGAATACAATAGTGATTTTGCCATAAAAAAAGCTTCTTTCGATGGTATATCGGGAATTGAATTGGATGAAATCACTTTGGCTCCGAAAGGTCTGGACACTATTTTTAAAATTCAAAAAATAAAAACAAGTGTTAGTTTATGGAAATTACTAATTGGCGATGTGCAGCTTGGCACTCTTGAAATAAAAAATGGCTATGTCCAATTGACCAAAAAAGGAAAAGTCAAAAATTTTGGTGCTTTCTTGAAAAGAGATAAAAACGAACCAAAAACGACCTCTAAAAGAGATTATGCTGAATTCGCTTATCGCATAATCTCTAAAGTTCTAAACTTAGTTCCAACGGATATGACCCTTGAAAACTTAGTTTTTAAACTGGATGATAATGGTAAAAAAGCAACCGTAAACTTCAAAAAGCTGACATTATTCGAAACCAAATTAGAATCATCCATCGAGGTACAAACCAATACGTTTGCACAAAGATGGAGAATCAACGGGATAGCAGACCCAAGAAATAAAAAAGGAGACCTTCATTTTTTTAACATTGACACCGGCGCTATCAAAGTACCTTATTTTGACGAACGCTACAACCTGAAGGCAAGTTTTGACTCCATTCGTTTCAATGTACAAAACATTGACATGAGTGGCGGTGAATTACACTTTGACGGTTACAGTTCGATAACGAATTTAAAAGTGAACCATAAAAGGATTGCTAATAAAGATGTCAATATCAAAAACGCCCGATTTGATTTCCGTTTCTTATTAGGTTCGGATTTTATCTCGATCGACAGCAGTTCAACTTTCCAGTTTAACAAAATAAAAATACACCCTTACATTTCATATAACACCGAAGAAGATACCGTTTACAGGCTAAAAATCACATCTCCAAAAATGAAGACACAGGACTTCATAACTTCGCTTCCAGATGGATTGTTCACCCATTTTCAAGGTATGGAAGCAACAGGTAGTTTTGATTATAAATTGGATTTCATGTTCAATAAAAACAAACCGAACACCATTATTTTCAACAGCAATGTAAACAAACAAAATGTAAAAATTACCAAATACGGAAATATTGATTTAGCCAAATTAAACAGAGAATTCACCTATCGAGCTATCGACAGAGGCATTCCACAGCGTCCCGTATTTGTAGGCACGAGCAATCCGTATTACACGCCTTTGGACCAAATTTCACCTTATTTACAAAAATGCGTTCTGACTTCTGAAGACCCTTCTTTCATGTCGCACCGTGGTTTTATCAACGAAGCTTTCAAACAGTCGATTCTTAAAAACATACGCACCAAAAAATTCTCTCGAGGAGCGAGCACTATAAGTATGCAATTGGTAAAAAATGTTTTCCTTACCAGAGAAAAAACTCTGTCACGAAAACTAGAGGAAATTCTTTTGGTGTACATCATAGAAAACAACAGAATCACGAGCAAACAGCGTATGTTGGAGGTTTATTTCAACGTTATCGAATGGGGTCCAAACGTATATGGAATTGGCGAAGCGGCCGAATTTTATTTCCAGAAAAGACCAGCCGATTTAAATGTTCAGGAATGTTTATTTCTGGCTACGATTATCCCAAAACCAAAGAAATTCATGTGGCAGTTTGATCAGGAAGGTTTACAAAAAGCGTATGCTACAAAACACCAGACATTCTTGAGAAATCTCATGTTTCGCCGCGGTTTATTGATTCCCGAAGACACTATTGGTTTATCTGCTCCCATAACGCTTACAGGCCGTGCTCATTCGTTATTGAATATCAAAATAAAAGATACAACTGTTATTGATTCTTTGAAAGTAATAGAAGAGTTTGATTTTTAATTTTTACCGCAAAGTTCGCAAAGAAGGCGCTGTGGGCGCAAAGCTTTGCGAACTTTGCGGTTTTCCTTTGCGCTCTTTGCGGTTAAACTTTCAAACTACTTAAAATTTCTCAGGAAATCCTCTTTATAAGTTGGAGAGACTTCAATTTCTGTATCATCGTTTAAGGTAATAATACCGCCTTTGTTATACGATTTCACACAATTCAGATTGATGATATGGGATTTATGAACGCGGATAAAAGGCAAAGGCAGAATTTCGGAGAAATGCTTTAAAAAGCGGCAGACCATTTTCTTGTTACCATTATGGAGATACAAATCGGTAAAATTTCCATTTCCGCGAAGGCGGACGATTTCTTCCATTTTTACCACTTCAAAACCTTCCAATGTTGGTAAAATTACCTGTTGCTTTTCGGGTTTGGGTTCCTTAAAATTTTCAACGATTATCTTGTTTCTATTAAAAATTTCGTGATTAAGGATTTGATGATGCACTTTGTTTACCGCAACAATTAATTCTTCAATACTAATGGGTTTCAGTAAATAATAAGCTGCGCTTTGATTCAAAGCTTTCAAAGAATATTCCGAAAAAGCCGTTACAAAAATAGTCTCAAAATGCAGATCCTTGCAAGCTTCAAGCACATCAAAAGCATTCCCAAAAGGCATTTCAACATCCAGAAAAACCAATTGCGGCTGTAATTCGTGCAGCATCGGAACGGCTTCCTTTATGTTTTGGGCCTCGCCAATAACCTCCACTTGCGGACAATATTTACTCAAATAATTCTTCAGCACTTCTCTTGCCGCCAATTCATCTTCGACAATTACGCTTTTTATCTTTTGAAAACTCATGCTATTTTATCAATTAATGGAAAACTAATTTCGACAATCGTTCCAGTTTCCGGCAACGCTTTCTCAAAAATCTGAAACGTAATATTCTTTTTATACAGTTCATTCAGTAAACTGATACGCTCTTTAGTATTGCTCATTCCGCGAGATTGATGCGTTTTTTGATTACTCGTTTTCAGTTCTTGACTTTTGGTCAAGCCAATTCCGTTGTCATCAATACGAATCACCACTTTTCCATTTGTTAACTGAACTTGCAGCTGCAATAATCCTTTTGCATCCAAATACCGCAATCCGTGCCAAATAGCATTCTCTAAATGCGGCTGCATAATCATATTAGGAACCATCGCTCTTTCAGCATCCAATTCCGGGTCAACTGTGATTTTAAAATCAAACTTATCCTGAAAACGCAGATGTTCCAATTCTAAATACTTTTTTAATTGCTCCAATTCGTTATCTAATGTAATAAAATCCTTGTTGGAATTCTCCATTGTATTCCGCATCAAATTCGAATACGAAGTCAAATATTTATTAGCTTCAAGCTCCTTATTTTCTGCTATAAACTGATTGACACTATTGAGACTGTTAAAAATAAAATGCGGATTCATTTCGCGTCGCAGTGACTGTAATGCGATTTCTTTGTTCTTGGTTTTAATCGAAAAAAGCGATTTTACAATCCACATAAACAACAGCAAAAGCAATCCTATCGACCCCAAAAGAAAGTAATTGAAAGTATTTGTCTTTGTGATTAGTTCGTCTTTCAACGATTTTTCCTTTTCCAATTGGCGAATTTTATCTTCGCTAAGCTGAAACGCTTTTGTATCAATCAAAGTCGTATCCGATTGTACCAATTGATCGAAATTTTGAAGAAATTGGTCGTATAAAGCCAAACTTTCTTTGTTATTTCCTTTTCCATTGTAATACTGAGTCAACGAAATCAAACTCTTTTTGGCTTCGGCAGAATTCCCTTTTTGCAGAGACAATTCAAAGGCTTCCTTCAAAGCGGTAATTCCTTTATTCGAATCTTCTTTTTTAAAATAAAGAGTTGACAGCGATTGCAATTGCTTAATCTGCGTATTGAAATCCTGTTTGGTTTTGGCTTCCGCCAAAAGTTTTTCGTTAATGCCAATCGCCTTGTCAAACTGGTTGTCTGAAGCGTACACTTTGGCAATTTCATTATTGATTTTAATAATCACTGCCGGCTTTCCTTTTGCATAAGCGAGCGCCTGATTGTAACTTTCTATCGCAACTTCCTTGTTTTTTTGTTTCAAAGAATTCTCAGCTTTTTGAACATAAGCCGCCGAAACTTCTTCCTCTTTATTTTCCTTTTTAAGCAGCTTAATATTCGAATTGAGATAGCCCTCCTGCGTAACAGGACTCGCAACAGAACGCAATCGGTTGGCATCATTCGAATTGAGTTTTTCAAGGCTTTTATCTTCCGATATTTCACCCGCCACTTCGTAACTTTTGATTGCCGATTTATAATCTTTCTGCGATTCCTGCACTTTGGCCAGGCTTCTCGTCACACGGGTTTTGTCATCTGTCAGCTTTAATTTAGTGTAACTCGTGATTGCCTTTTTAAAGTATTCTTCGGCCTTGGCATTATCTCCTTTATTGAGAAATTCATTGGCCAAACGCTCATAATTTTGAGCAATCTCAGCTTCGTCATTTACCTCCAAAGACTTTTTCAAATCTTTAGAAACCTTACTTATTTTAGACGCCGGCATCGATTTGTTTCTGGACAAAGAATCCTGAGCCATTGTTCCAAGGGGAAGCAACAGCGTAAGAAGAAAGATGGTATATATAGTTAGTAAACGCATTTTTTTAAAGTTTCTGATTTGCTAAGATTCTAAGCTATTAATAATAATTTGGAGCAGTAAGATTTAGCATTTTTGTCAGCATTAGTCCCGCTTTCCGTTACAATCTTATAAGCCGAACACCGGCTTATAAGGATTTCCACTGCAATCGGGGCTAAGAGACAACATTTTGTTTTTTCAAGTTTGTAAGACTCTTAGAAACTTAGCCACTTCCAAAAAATCCACTCTGTAAAGTAAAGTATTTTAAACTCCTTTTACAACTCGTTTCACCAAGTCAAAAGGCCGTTTCACCATTTGTCCAAAAAAGGAGTGTTTTTAGTTTTTAAGTTTGGTCTGTAATCAACCCTTAAAAACTAGAAATCATGAAATCGACTCTATTTATCTCGGCGCTTTTGGCAACCACAATTTCTTTTGCAAGCTGTAATTCTTCAAATGCAAAACCGATAAAAAACATTGGAACAGAAAAACCAAAAACTACAGAAAACAACAAAATTCAAGTCGCACTTTTATTGGATACTTCCAACAGTATGGACGGATTAATCGATCAAGCCAAATCAAGATTATGGAATATTGTAAACACGCTCACAACGCTTAAATATTCAGGCAAAACTCCCGATATCGAAATTGCTTTATACGAATATGGTAACGACGGATTAGCACAACAATCCAATTATATTAGACAAGTAACACCACTCACAACCGACTTGGACTTGATTTCCGAAAAATTATTTGCATTAAGAACCAACGGCGGTAATGAATATTGCGGTGCCGTAATCCAAGATGCAACCAAGAAACTGCAATGGGGGACAGCAAACAACAATATGAAACTCATCTATATTGCAGGGAACGAAGCTTTCAACCAAGGCGGAATAAATTACAAAGAAGCCATAAGCGATGCAATGAAAAATGACATTTATGTGAACACAATCTTCTGCGGAAGCAGTATGGAAGGAATTAATACCTTTTGGAAAGACGGAGCCGATTATGGAAAAGGGAAATACTTCAATATTGACTCTAATCAATCTATTCAATACGTATCAACGCCTTATGACGATAAAATATTTCAATGCAATGTAAAGATAAACACTACTTATATTGGCTACGGATCAAAAGGCTCTTCAAAGAAAATGAACCAAGAAACGCAGGACAGAAATGCACAAAAAGTTTCATCTGCCAATTATGCTGAACGTGCCGTAAGCAAATCCAAAGCCGTGTATAAAAATGAAAGCTGGGACTTAGTTGACCGAGTAAAAGAAGATTCAAAAGCCATTTCTAAAATTAAAAAAGAGGAATTGCCAGCAGAACTTCAAAACAAATCGCAAGCTGAATTGGAAGCGATAGTTACTCAAAAAAGCAAGGAAAGAGAATCCATCCAGAAAGAAATTGGAGAATTAGCCAAAAAACGCCAGCAATACATCGATGTCGAATCCAAAAAATCAAAATCACAAGACGATTTGGGAAATGCAATCAGCACTTCTATTGTGACTTTAGCAAAAGTAAAAGGCTATACGGTAGAAAAATAAACCTGCTGGTCTTCATTTTAATCTCACAGCAATAAATTATTTTATTAAAATTCAACTACTCTCCCAACCTTTTTCTACTATTTGTTCTCTATAGAGATATAATCTTAACTTACTAGCTCATGAAAAAAATTTATTTCCTCTTTGCGTTACTGTTTTCGGCATTTAGTTTTGCACAAAAACCAATTTTCACTACTGCCAAAGTAAAAGCGGCAACCGTATATTTTAATGCTGCAGAAATTTCGCAGACCACCAATGTGAATCTGCCGTTGGGTACGAGTGAAATTGTCATCAAAAATGTGGCAGTTGACCTGAATGAAAATTCAATACAAATAGGCGCACCAGCATCCGTAACAGTCCTTTCGGTTCAATTCACTAATGACTATGTTTCGGAATATGAAATAGATTTAAAATCTCCAGCTTTAAAAAGAGTGAAAGACAGTATTGTTTTGGTACAAAAAGAGATTTTAAAAGTGGCTAACTCTAAAAATTCAGAAATGAAAACTTTGACACTTTTAGACAAAAACCAACAAGTTTCAGGAGTAAATTCGGGTTTGAATGTGATGGAACTAATGAAAATGGTCGATTATTACAAAGCCAAACAGACAGAAATCGCCAACACCATAAATTCGTTAACCGAAAAAGAACAAAAACTGAATGAAACTCTTCAAAAACTGAACAACAAACTCGAAGTTGATACGAGCAAAGAAGAAAAAACCTCATCTGGAAAACTGATTGTTCAGGTTATGAATAATTTGGCGGGAGCCGTTCCTTTGGATATTACTTATTTGTCGAATAACGCTTCGTGGACTCCTTTCTATGATTTACGCACCGAAAGCGTAACTGCACCAATCAACATGATGTACAAAGCACAGGTAATTCAAAACACGGGAATCGATTGGAAAAAAGTCAAACTGACTTTGTCAAGCGGTATTCCTAACCAAAATAATGAAGCTCCTTTGCTCAGTTCATGGTTTTTAAACTATAGAACGAATAACCAATTACAAGAAGTAGTTGTAGTTGGATATGGTTCTAGAAAAAAAGGAGTAGCAAATCAATTACAGGGAAGAGCTGCAGGTGTTGAGATAAAAGAAGAAGCTAATGGATATTTTGCACCGCAACCAGCGATGTTGGCAAAATCTTCTGTCTCTGATTACACAACAGTATCCGAAAACCAACTAAATGTTTCATTTGACATTGATATTCCTTATGATATTTTATCGAATGGAAAAGTACACAGCGTCTCGCTAAAAGAAATTAAACTCCCAGCATCTTATAAATTTTATGCAGTTCCAAAAGCAGAAAAAGACGCATTTTTATTGGCTCAAATTAAAGATTACAGCAAATACAATCTGCTGAGAGGAGAAGCTAATATTATTTTTGAAGGGATGTATGTGGGTAAAACTTTTATCGAACCGAATCAAACCAGCGACACTTTAAGTTTGAGTATGGGCCGTGATAAAAAAGTGACCATCAAACGAGAAAAAGTTGTTGATCAATCGGGTACAAAATTTTTATCTTCGAAAAAAGAGCAAACCTTTACTTTTGACATCACGCTTAGAAACAACAAAAAAGAAGCGATTGAAATGCTGCTGAAAGATCAATATCCATTGAGTTCTAATAAAGATATTGAAATTGAATTACTGCAAAGCGATCATGCCAAAGTAAATCTGGAAACAGGTGTTTTAACTTGGCAACTGCAGATGAAACCGAATGAAACCAAGAAAATTAGGATCAGTTACAAAGTCCGATATCCTAAGGATGAAATTATAGAGAATTTATAAAAAGCTAACCCTGTCAGAATTCAAACTGGCAGGGTTATTTTTTTATATGTGCTAATGATATTAATACATTAATTTTTAATAATTTAACAAAATCTATTTTAAAAGTAAGATATAAATATTAAAAACATAAATAGCAATTAAACTAAAGTAATATTTTTACAAATTAAACAGAAAACAAACACAATGCAAATAGGTATAATCGGATTAGGAAAAATGGGGTTTAATCTTGCTCTAAACTTAAAAAGAAATAAGTATGACGTTGTTGCTCAAGATGTCAACGAAGAATTTGTTTCTAAAATTGGGAACGAAGGAATAGAAACCGCTTATACGGTTGAAGAGTTATGCAAAAAATTAAATAATCGAAAAGTGATTTGGCTAATGGTTCCTGCCGGTGAAATTGTAGATTCCGTTATTGATTCATTATTGCCCTATTTGACAAAAAACGACATTATTATTGATGGCGGAAATTCAAATTATAAAGATTCTAAACACCGTTATTCAAAATTAAAAGAACATGGTATTGACTTTTTAGACTGCGGAACTTCTGGAGGAACTTCTGGAGCTTTAAATGGTGCCTGCACCATGATAGGCGGAGATGCAGACGTATTTGAATATGTATCTGATGTCTTTAAAAATATTTCTGTTGAAAACGGATCTCTTTATACTGGAGCTGCAGGAAGCGGGCATTTTACGAAAATGGTTCACAACGGTATCGAATACGGCATGATGCAGTCTATTGCAGAAGGATTTGAAGTTTTTGAACATTCAGAATTTGATATTGATTTTCACAAAACGGCCAAACTATTCAATCACGGTTCAGTCGTACGCAGCTGGCTGATGGAACTGACCGAAAATGCTTTTTCAAAAGATGCAAAATTGGACGACATCAAAGGAATTATGCATTCTTCGGGTGAAGGCAAATGGACATTGGAAACCGCTTTGGATTTAGGCGTTCCGACTCCTGTAATTGCACTTTCTATAATGATGCGCTACCGTTCTCAAATGTCGGATACATTTTCTGGAAAAGTTGTAGCCGCACTCCGAAATGAATTTGGAGGTCATGCGGTTGAGAAAAATGAATAATACCTTTTTTTATTGTAAAGAATTTCAATTGAATACTTATTCCATAAAATTATAATTCATGTCCTTACTGATCCTGATTGCAAGTATTCTGTTATTATTATTTTTAATCTCTGGTGCTAAGCTCAACGCTTTTATAGCATTAACAATCACTGCATTTTTCGCAGGAATTTTAAAAGGCATGCCTTTTACAGAATTGATAAATTCCTTTCAGACAGGTATCGGCAGTACATTAGGATCTTTGATTTTAATAATTGCATTTGGCGTTATCTTAGGAAATCTGCTTTCAGACAGCGGCGCCGCACAGCGGATAAGTTCAGTAATGATAAGGTCCTTTGGCGTTAAGCACATCAAATGGGCGATGGTGATTACTGGTTTCTCTGTGGGAATTTCGATGTTTTACAACGCAGGTTTTATTATTTTGACTCCAATGGTTTTTGCCGTAGCTAACAGCACAAAACAGCCTATTATTTATCTGGGGATTGCAATGGCTTCGGCACTTTCTATAACGCACGGATTCTTGCCCCCTCATCCCGGACCAACAGCGATTGCTGTAATTTTCAAAGCTAATATAGGGAAAACACTTCTGTATGGATTAATCGTTGCAATTCCTGCACTTTTGGCTGCCGGAATTATATTCCCAGAATTTATAAAAAAAATCAATGCTTTTCCTCCAAAAGGATTATTTGAAAGCAAAACATTTACTGAAGCCGAAATGCCTTCTTTTAGAATCAGCATCATAACGGCATTAGTTCCTGTTTTTTTAATGGCAACAGCTACATTCAGCGAATTGCTTTTGTCAGAAGAAAATTCCTTACGCCCAATTTTAATTTTTATAGGAAACCCAACCATTTCAATGCTGATTGCGATACTTTTTGCAGTATTTACATTAGGCATTTTTCGCGGAAGAAAAATGCAGGACATTATGGACAAGTCAGGCGGTGCATTAAGTGCAGCAACAATGATAATTTTGATAATTGCTGCAGGCGGTGCTTTCAAACAAGTACTTATAGACAGCGGAATTGGAACGGATTTAAGCACGTTTTTTGAAAAATCATCACTTTCTCCCTTAGTTCTAGGATGGCTGGTTGCCACGATAATCCGAATCGCTTTGGGTTCAGCCACTGTTGCAGGATTAACAGCTGCCGGCATTGTTCAGCCATTAGTAGTGGCTTCGGGCGTAAGTCCTGAGTTAATGGTACTTTCCATAGGCGCAGGAAGTTTAATGTGTTCTCATGTCAATGACACGGGTTTCTGGATGTTCAAAGAGTATTTTGGCATCAGCGTTTCTGATACCTTTAAAACTTGGACAGTTATGGAAACAATCATTGGAATTATGGGATTAATTGGTGTATTGATATTGAATATATGGATCAAATAAATCAAGCCAAATCACTTTACATAGGAATCGATATTGGAACTACAGCTACAAAGGCTGTATGTTTTGACATACACGGAACTGTAATCAAACAGATTTCGCATTCTTATCCTATGTATCACCCAAAACCAGATTGGAGCATACAAAAACCGCATGAGATTTTAGAAACAGTTCTAAAGTGCATTCAAGAAATTACCGCAGCTATTCAGCCAGAGTTTATCAGTTTCAGTTCAGCGATGCAAAGTATTATTGCAATTGATGAAACTGGAAAACCGCTTACAGAAGCCATTTTATGGGCAGATAACAGAGCAAACGAAATAGCCGAAAAAATCAAAAATTCCGAAAAAGGAAACCATTTTTATCAGAAAACAGGAATACCGATTCATCCTTTTTCAACCATGACCAAAATAGCATGGCTTAAAGAATTTGAGACCGAAATTTTTTCCAAAACATATAAATTCATCAGCATAAAAGAATATGTCTGGCATCACCTAACTGGAGAATATGACACTGACAGTTCAATGGCTTCTGGCACTGGATTATTGAATATCCACACTTTAAAATGGGATGATGAAATTCTGGATTTCTTAAAAATTAAACGGCAGCAGCTGTCAGCAGTTTATGAGGTGATGCATCAACGCAAAGGAATTTTGGATGATTTTCTATATGTAATTGGCGGTGGCGATGGCGCTTTGGCAAATCTGGGAACGGGAGCTATGAATAAAGGTTTTATGGCATTGACTATTGGCACAAGCGGAGCAGTTCGTCTTCCCATTGATCAGCCTTTTGTCGACCCGCAAATGCGAACGCAATGCTATCACCTTATCGACAGTCAATATCTTACTTTGGGCGCTGTAAATAACGGGGCAATAGTTTTGCAATGGCTTAAGGAAACCATTCTAAAAACAACCGCTTCCTATGAAGAGCTTTTTGACGAAGCAGAAAAAATTGCTGCAGGTTCCGAAGGTTTGCTTTTCGTACCTTATTTATTGGGTGAAAGAGCGCCAATCTGGGATGCATCTGCACAAGGATCGCTTTTGGGAATGCAGATTATTCATACGCAGGCGCATTTGGTCAGAGCAACTTTAGAAGGCATTTTGTTTGGATTATTTCAAATTACAGAAATTCTATTGCCCGACCCCGAAAAAAGAAAAGAAACAACCATTATGGCCAGCGGCGGATTTGGAAAAAGCGAATTTTGGCTCCAAATCGTAGCGGATATTTTCCAAATGAAAGTAGAAACATCGCAAACTATCGAAGGTTCAGCATGGGGTGCCGTTTTAATAGGCTTGGACGCGACAGGCATTGCAGTTGAGAATCAGCATAAAACAGGGAAAACTTATCTCCCAAATCCCGCAAATAAAAAAATCTACAATGATTCCTTTACTAAATTCAAGAAAGTGTACTCTTTACTGAAAGGATTGTAAAAAATCAAATACTTCAAATCATCTTTAGGAGCACAACTATACTGTTTTACTACAACATTTGTCCCGCTGTCCACTATATCTTTTCCTGCCTAAAGAAGTCAGGAAAAGGATGCCGTTTCCATCGGGGCTAAACTAGAAATTCAGTAATTCTAAGAGCTTTTAATTTTGAACCTGAGTTCTATTATTCAATAATTCATTATTTATTGGATATCCTGCAAGGTTTTTTTCAACCTTGTAGGTATAACACTGATGATAAAATACCTACAAGGTCTCGAAAAAGACCTTGCAGGAACATTAACTGACATAATTAATTTATAAATAAGTATAGTATTAATCGAACTCAGGTTTTGACGCAAAAAACCCTGTAAAAATTCAAAACTCTTACAGGGTTATAATTCATTTTATATAAACTTTTATGGTGCTGGATCAGGAATAACAGCGTGAACAGCATCAATTTCTTTTAGGATTTCGTTCGATAAAACAACATCAATTGTATCAATATTTTCTTTGAGCTGTTCCATTGTAGTCGCACCAATAATTGAACTGGTCACAAAAGGCTGGTGCTGTACAAAAGCCAAAGCCATTTCCGTCAATGTTAGTCCGTGTTTGCGGGCTATTTCCTGATATAATTTGGTAGCTTCTGTTGATTGTGCACTGCTGTATCTCGCATATTGCGGAAACAAACTCAACCTTGCATTTGGATGACTTTCACCTGTCAAAAATTTTCCCGACAAAACACCAAAAGCCAATGGTGAATAAGCCAATAATCCCACATTTTCACGAAGACAGACTTCGGCTGAAGCATTTTCGAAAAGGCGGTTCAATAACGAATATGGATTTTGAATAGTCTTAATTCGGGTCAGATTATTGTATTTACTTTCTTCAAGAAAACGCATCATTCCCCATGGATTTTCATTGGAAACCCCAACGTGCTTTATTTTTCCAGATTTTACCAAACCATCCAGCGTTTCCAAAACTTCGTGGAAATTATCCTCCCAAGCATCCTCTTGAATTTTGAGTCCGCGCTGTCCAAAACAATTGGTTTTGCGTTCCGGCCAATGCAATTGATATACATCCAAATAATCGGTTTGAAGGCGTTCCAGACTCTTGTCTAATGCATACTTGATGCTAGCAGGAGAAAAATCCAGTTTTTCACGCATATAGCCAAAAAGGGGATTCGGCCCAGCGATTTTCGAAGCCAAAACTACTTCTTCCCTTCTTCCGGTTTTCTTGAACCACGTTCCAATGATTTTCTCGGTACTTCCGTAGGTTTCTTCTCTGCTTGGAATAGAATACATCTCGGCTGTATCAAAAAAATTGACTCCTTTCTCGAGCGCATAATCCATTTGGGCATGTCCTTCGGATTCTGTGTTTTGCTGACCAAAAGTCATTGTTCCGAGGCATATTTTGCTGACTTTGATATCGGTATTTGGTAAAGTAGTGTATTTCATGTTTGAGTAGCTAAGCTGCTAAGAATCTAAGTTGCTAAGTTTTTTGAAAGCAAAGATAAAAATTAGTTCTTCTTTTTTAGTTTGGCTTTGCCTAATATTAACAAAAAAGGTTCGACGTTTACACGCGAACCTTTTTTTAAACTTAGAAGCTTAGTATCTCAGCAGCTTAGTACCTTCCTCCTAAAACTCATTCAGCATTTTTGAAATTTCGTCCAATTTTGGAGTCAGGATAATTTCGATTCGGCGGTTTTTAGCTTTTCCTTCGGCGGTGGAATTTGGTGCTAATGGAGAAAATTCGCTTCTGCCCGCAGCAGTAAGGTTTTGTTTGTTTACTTTTTTGTTTTCACCTAAAATAGTAACAATAGCAGTAGCTCTTTTGGTAGAAAGATCCCAGTTATCAGCAATTGGTCCTGAACCTTCATACGGATCATTATCAGTATGTCCTTCAATCAATACAGAAATATCCGGATTATCACCCAGTACTTTACCTACTTCTACAACTGCTTTTTTTCCTTCAGAACCTACCGCCCAACTTCCTGAATTGAAAAGCAGTTTGTTTTCCATAGAAACATAAACTTTTCCGTTTTTTTGTTCTACTGTCAACCCTTTGCCTTCGAAACCATTTAAGGAATTGGAAAGTGTTTCTTTTAGTTTTTTCATGCTGGCTTCTTTGGCAGCGATTAAATCTTCCAATTCTTGTAAACGCTGGCTGCTTGCATTTAATTTTTCTTGTTCAAGTGCCAATGCTTTTGCTTTTGCATCCAATTGCGCCAATAATTCACGATTTTTTTTCATGTTGGCTTCCAGTGCTTCGTTGCTGTTTTTTTCTAAAGCAGCATACGAATCCTGCATTACTTTCATTTTGCTTTTGGCAGCTTCATAATCGGCTTGAACTTTTGCTAAGTTCGAGTTGGTCTCATCCAATTTGGACTGCAAAGCAGCTTTCTCAGATTCCAATTGTTTTTTGGAAGCCAAAAGAGCGGCATTCTCATCTGAAATGGTTCTGTTTTCCTTTTTTAGATTGGCAAATTGATTTTCAAGATCATTGTAGATTTTCTTGGAAACACAAGAAGTTGACAATGCTAAAATTAAAAGTCCGATGGAAATTTTTTTAATCATTTTTGTTAAGTTTTATTATTTATTGTGGTATTTGAGGTCAAAAGTTCTTGTAATACGGAATACCCTAGCCCTGATAGAAGTGGAAATCCTTTTTATTTTTTTCTTTAAAAAATAAAAAGATTGAAACGAATAGCTGGATTAGCTCCTAATAACTTTCATTATTTTCTTTTTCAATTGACATTGATATTGCAATTGAAATTCTCCTATTCTATTTCCACCAAAACCGGGCAATGATCGGAATGCACTGCATCTGGTAATATAACGGCTCTTTTGAGCCTATGTTTTAGGGAGTCGCTCACTAAATTGTAATCGATACGCCAGCCTTTGTTATTCCCGCGGGCTCCGGCACGATAGCTCCACCAGGAATATTGGTGTGGCTCGCTGTTGAAATGACGAAAACTGTCCACAAATCCGGATTTCATGAATTTGTCCAGCCAAGCTCTTTCTTCGGGCAGAAAACCTGACACTGTTTTATTTCGAATTGGGTCATGGATATCGATTGCCTCATGACAAATATTATAATCTCCGCAAATGATAAGATTAGGAATGGTTGCTTTGAGTTCGTCGATGTAATTTTGAAAATTATCCATGTACATGAATTTATGACTTAAGCGATCCATATTGGTTCCCGAAGGCAAGTATAAACTCATTACAGAGAAATCATCAAAATCGGCGCGAAGGTTACGTCCTTCAAAATCCATGTGCTGGATTCCGGTTCCGTACACCACGTTATTGGGTTTTATTTTGGAAAGAATTGCCACTCCGCTATAGCCTTTTTTGGTCGCTGGATAATAATATTGATACGGATATCCAGCTGCTGCAATATCGGCAACGGGGATTTGCTCTTCGGTGGCTTTGATTTCCTGTAAACAGATAACATCTGGATTGGCCTGCTGCAGCCATTCTATAAATCCTTTAGTAATTGCAGCACGAATTCCGTTTACGTTGTATGAGATTATTTTCATTCCTATAACTTTTATTAAATCCGAAATAAATTTTGACTAAAACAGGTTCTTAAAAACCAATTTTTCATCTCAAACTCGGAAGATTATTTTTTCAATGGAATCCAAAAGTAGTAAAAAGTAAAAAGAAATGATTCAAAAAAAACCATAAAAAATGGAGTATTTTGCTATCTTTGTGTCTTGCTCAAAAAAGAAAAATAAATGGGTTTAGTTACCGCGAAAGAAGTTGCTAAGACAATAAACACGGACAAGTACGGCGTTTTCGGTACTTTTTCGGGTTGGCTGCTGATGAAAGTTTTGAAAATTTCGACATTAAACAAAATATACGACCGCAACAAACATTTGAAAGAGCTGCCGTTCTTGAATGCTATATTGGATGAGTTTCAAATTAAATTTGAAATTCCGGAAGAAGATTTTAAACGTTTACCAAAAGACGGCGCCTATATAAC
Organism: uncultured Flavobacterium sp.; assembly: GCA_963511795.1. GTDB lineage: Bacteria > Bacteroidota > Bacteroidia > Flavobacteriales > Flavobacteriaceae > Flavobacterium. Next base: position 52,109 of record CAUPKP010000005.1, read on the forward strand.
CATTTCAAATCATCCGCTTGGAGGAATTGATGGGATTCTGCTATTGAAATTAATGCTCGAAAAAGAACCTAATTTTAAAATTATAGCAAACTTTTTACTTCATCGAATTGATCCGATGAAACCCTACATCATGCCAGTGAATCCTTTTGAAAATCACAAAGACGCTAAGTCCAGTGTGGTAGGAATTAAGGAAACGCTGCGACACCTTAGAGACGGAAAACCGTTGGGTATGTTTCCTGCGGGAGAAGTTTCAACTTATAAAGATGGGAAATTAGTTGTTGACAAAGCTTGGGAAGAAGGTGCTATAAAAGTAATTCGAAAAGCACAGGTTCCTGTTGTACCGATTTATTTTCATGCCAAAAACAGCCGTTTGTTTTATTTTCTTTCGAAAATAAATGACACTTTAAGAACAGCTAAGCTGCCTTCGGAATTATTGACTCAGAAAGACCGAATCATCAAGGTCCGCGTTGGAAAACCCATTTCTGTTGCCGAACAAAACGAATACGAATCGATTGAGGATTACACAGAATTCTTAAGAAAGAAAACGTATTTGCTGGCCAATACTTTTGAAAAAGAAAATACTTTTTTGAATACTGCAAATCTGATGCCCAAAAAGGCCCCAAAAAAGATTGTTACCCCAGCCAATAACGACAAAATGATTGCCGAAGTAGAAGCTTTGAGAACTGCAGACCTTCGTCTTTTACAGAGCAAAAATTATGAAGTGTTTTTTGCAGAAGCCAAACAGATTCCAAATATTCTCCATGAAATTGGCCGTTTACGCGAAATTACTTTTAGAGAAGTAGGCGAAGGAACTAATGAGTCTATTGATATTGACAAATACGACAAATATTACCGCCATCTCTTTTTGTGGGATGATGAAACCAACCAGATTGCCGGAGCTTACCGAATGGGATTGGGCTCAGAAATTTTTCCAAAATATGGTATTGAAGGATTTTATCTGAATGGGCTTTTCCGTTTTGAAACTGAACTTTACGACATGATGAGTAAATCTATCGATATGGGCAGAGCCTTTATCATCAAAGATTACCAGCAAAGACCAATGCCTTTGTTCTTATTATGGAGAGGAATTATGCACACTACGTTACATTATCCAGAGCATAAATTTTTATTGGGAGGAGTGAGTATCAGTAATCAATTTTCGGATTTTTCGAAATCGCTGATGATTGAGTTCATGAAATCCCACTATTACGATCCGTATATTGCTCAATATGTTCACCCTAAAAAAGAATTCAAGGTTAAGCTAAAAGATGCCGACAAGGACTTTATTTTTGACGAAGCAGAAGCCGATTTAAATAAATTTGACAAACTTATTGATGAATTGGAACCTGGAATTTTAAGACTTCCGGTTTTGATTAAAAAATACATCAAACAAAATGCAAAATTGGTTGCTTTTAATGTTGACCCGTTATTCAACAATGCGATTGATGGATTAATGTATATTCGAATTTCAGACATTCCAGAAAGCACAATGAAACCAGTTATGGAAGAGTTTCAGGCCGAATTGGAACGCAAATTAAATGACAAGGAAGAGTAGATTTTAGATTGCAGATTGCAGAATTTAGATAGCAGATTTATAGAAAGAATCCCGTTTTGTCCAAAAAAGACAATACGGGATTTTTTTATTTCCAGATGGATTCTTTTAAAATGGAATCATAAGTGTTATTCTCTATAAAATAAGTAACTCTTATTATTTGATAACAAATCAGAAAACAAGCCAAAACATAAGCTAGTTTTTTATTGTACAAAACTCCATTGAAATACTCTTTTTTGGTTCTTAATTCGGTTGCCAAAACCAATATTGTCACCACACAAAAAAGCACCACAAATGGCCCTAAAATATGATAATAAAAGCTTTTATATAAATCTCCCTCATAAAAATAAACCAGCGATTTTGTAATACCGCAGCCTGGACAGGGAAATCCTGTAAGCATTTTGAAAGGACATAAAGACTGATCCGTTTCAAGATGATTATTCTGATTGTGAAGCATCAAAAAAAACGGAATTACAAGGGTCAACACAGCCCCTATAATTCCGAGTATTTTACGTTGTTGTTTCATTTTTTTATTAATACAACTTGTTGATTTCGTTTTGTACGATCATTGCCGCAACCATCGGAAAAAACAATCCTAAAATCAAATAAAGCAAAGAATCATCTTTAACAGATAATCCAACTCTTTTTTGAATAGCAGGCAAACCCTCTTTTCCAACCAAATAAAAGAAATAGCCGTTTATTGGATAGCAACAGCCAGCGAAAATGGCAATAGGGCTCGAAATAATTTCTTTTTCTGTAACTGCATTTAACACTTCGGATGCTTTTAAATTCCAATAGATTAAATATAGCCCACAAGTTAAAAAGCTCAAAATTAATACAACAATTGGATCAACTTTGAATGTTGGTATTGGACTTTTGGGTGTATTCCAAGTTTCTTCATATTTACTTTCCATAATTTATAATTTGGTATTGATTGTTAATTTGACTAAATTATAAAAAATATCACAAATCCCTATTTTTTAAACAATTAAAAACCCACAAACATTAACTTTTTACATAAAGCGCTTTAATCTTATCCACAATCACTTGAGCCAAACGCTCATGGCTCTCATAGGTCCAGCCAGCAATGTGCGGTGTTAAGATCACTTTTCGTCCATCCAATAAATATTGAAAAGCTTCCGGCGTGTTTTTGTCTTGAAAAAGGTTTTCAAAAGATAGTTTCTCGTATTCCAAAACATCCAACCCTGCACCAAGCACTTTTCCAGATTGTATCGCTGTAACCAAATCGGCAGTTATGATGTTCTTGCCTCTTGAAGTATTTATAATCCAAATATTTTTTGCAAAAGCATTAATAAAATCTGAATTCACCATTTTGTCGGTTTCGGGAGTCCATGGAATGTGCAGACTCAACACATCGGTTTTTTTCTGCAGCACTTCTAATGAAACCTGTCTGGCATTGGCATCTCCCACATTTTCTTTGATATCGTAACACAATACTTCTACCTCAAAACCACGGAGCTTTTTGGCGAAAGCCTTTCCCATATTTCCGTATCCAATAATCCCGACTGTCTTACCGTCGAGTTCGTAGCCACGGTTTTTTTCTCTATTCCATTCGCCAGAACGAATTTCGCTGTCAGCTATGTTTAATTTGTTGAACAAAGACAAAATCATTCCTAAAGTATGCTCGCCGACTGCGTTGCAGTTTCCTTCGGGAGCGGCTATTAGTGCCACATTTTTGGAAGCCGCATAATCACAATCAATACTTTCCAGACCCGCTCCTACTCTGGCGATAAACTGCAGATTGGTGGCTTTGTCTAAAAACTGTTTATCTATTTTAAAACGGCTTCGGATAACGATTCCTTGATAATCTTGAATTTTAGCTTCAATTTCCTGTTTGGAAGAAGTAAAATCGGCGTGATTTATAAAACCAGCCTGTTCCAATTGTTCCCAAAGCAATGGATGGTTGCTGTCAATATGCAGAATTTTGATGTCCATATAAAAGTATAACTAAATTAGAGTTTCAAAATTAATTAAAAAATCACGGTTTATCGTGTGAACCCAGAATAATTAACCTACAATGCTTAAATTAGCAATTTCCTTCAAAAGTGAAAGAAACAGAACAAATTGCCATTATTACAAAATCTAAACATTATCCACAGATGAAATTAACCCAGACGTTTACAGCATTTTTTCATAGCGAAAAAGCGGGTGGCTTATTGCTTCTTTTCGTAACTATACTTTCTTTACTACTGGCTAATTCTTCCCTTCAAACGGAATATATTGCTTTCTGGGAAACCGAAATCGGGCATCATTCCATTACACATTGGATAAATGACGGATTAATGACGATTTTCTTTTTACTGATTGGATTAGAATTAGAACGCGAAATGTATCACGGTGAATTGGCCGATATCAAAAACGCAATTCTGCCCATTTTTGGAGCTTTGGGCGGAATGATTGTTCCTGCCGGAATTTTTCTGGTTTTAAACTATGGAACACCAACCCAAAACGGAGCCGGAATTCCAATGGCTACGGACATTGCTTTTGCAATTGGCGTTTTGTCTTTATTAGGTAGCCGCATTCCATCCTCATTAAAAATATTCCTTACAGCACTAGCAGTTATTGATGATTTGGGCGCTATACTTGTTATCGCCTTATTTTATACAGAAACCATTGCATTTGATAACTTATTAATAGCATTTAGCATCATGGGTTTCTTGTTTATCCTGAACAGACGCAAAGTGCATCATTTGGCACCTTACTTAATTGGAGGGGCTTTTATGTGGTATTTCATGCTGAATTCTGGTGTTCACGCGACCATAACAGGAGTTCTGCTGGCGTTTGTGATTCCGTTTGGCGATGGCGGAGAAAAAACATCTTCTTACAGACTGCAGCATTTTCTGCACCAGCCGGTGGCTTTTGTCATTCTTCCCTTATTTGCAGTAGCCAATACCTGTATCCCGATCGCCTCAAACTGGCATGAAGGACTAAGCCATGAAAATTCACTTGGCATTATTTTGGGACTTGTAGTAGGAAAACCGCTGGGAATCTGGTTCTTTTCGTTTCTTGCTGTTACATTGGGCATTTGTGCGCTACCAAAAGATTTAAAATGGAAACATATCTTGGGAGCAGGAATGCTTGGCGGCATCGGATTTACAATGTCTATTTTTATCACTTTATTAGCTTTTAAAAATAATGGCGAAGAGGTCATCACCTATTCCAAAATTGCCATTCTGATTGCTTCATTTCTGTCTGGAACATTTGGTTTTATATGGCTGAAGCTGACTTTCAAAAAATCTAAAAAATCGATTAAAATCAAATAAATGAGTTAAAAAACGTGTTAAATAAATCCAAAAAAAGATTTTTATCCTTTTCTTTGCAACTCCATTGTTACATCTATTCATTCAATCTTCGTTACAAAAAAACACAATGAAAAAAGTTTATTTTATCCCCTTATTGTGTTTTGTCTTTTTGTTCCAAAGCTGTTTTGAAGTGATTGAAGAGGTAAAAATGAAAGACGACGGATCCGGGCATTTTAATTTTGTGATTAATTTCAGCCAAAGCAAAACTAAAATCAATTCGGTTTTGAAGATGCAGAAAATCAACGGCTATACTATTCCTTCCAAAGAGGAAATTAAAAATGAAGCTTCGAAAATAGAAGCACTGGCACAAAACACCGCAGGAATTTCCAACGTGAAAACCAATATCGACTTAACGAATTATATTTTTGCAGTTGATTTGGATTTCCAAAAAATCAGCAGCCTCAACGCCGTTTTTTTAAAACTGAAAAACAGCAAAAAAATAAGCCAAGCAATTGCCACAGAGTATTTTACTTTCAGTGACAAAAAGTTTGTCCGCAGCCAGAAAGTGCCTATAAAAACACTTTACGATAAACTGGAAAAAGCCGATAAAGAAGTTTTCCAGACTGCAAAATACACTTCGGTTTACAAATTCGATTCGACTATCAAAACCTTTTCCAACAAAAAAGCCGTCACATCCAAAAGCAGTAAAGCCATTAAACTAAACGGTTCTATAATTAATGTGATTAACGGAAATGAGAAAATAGAAAATACGATTATACTTAATTAGAGAAATTGCATTAGCACGAAGTTACAGCCAATTATACAAAGACAATGAAAAACATTTTAGCAATATTCATTTTAACAATTTGTAACTTAACAGTATTTGCTCAGGATAAGACAACTACAGATCTAAAAACTTTGTGTGACAATAAACAATACGATAAAATCATTGAACAACACACCACAAATTTTAAAGACTATTCAGCTAAATCTTTATATTATATTGGACTCGCTTATTATATGAAGGAAGATGATAATAATTGCATTAAGTTTATGAATTTTTCCATAAACAAAGATCCTAAAGATTCTGCACCATTTTATATTAAGGCATCAACTTTAAATTATATGCAGAAATATGATGAAGCAATAGAGAATTTTCAATCTGCAATTAATTTAAAATCTGACGATACAGAATTTTACAGTGGCCTTGGAGATTCCTATTATAATTTAGAAAAATTAGATTTAGCACTTAAATCATACAAAAATGCAACAGAACAAAAGAATTGCCCAGACAGACCATATTCATTTATAGCTCAAATTTATTCTGACCAGAAAAATAACGACAAAGCATTAGAATCCTTTTATTTGGCAAAATCAAAAATTGACAAAAAATCTAATTCATACATAAACACTTTGTTTAATATTGGATTAATTGAATCTCTAAAAGACAACTATGACAAAGCAGAACTAGCTTTTGTCGAACTATTACAATTAGCTCCTGAAGACTATCACACTTACGCTAAACTTATTCAGATTTATTATCATAAAAATGAGTATGATAAAGCAAAGCCTTACACAATTAAATTATATGAAGCTCATAAGAGAGACTTACTGAAAGATAATTTAAAAGATATGTTTTGTTATGACCAATTCAAATGGAATGATAAATTAATTCAAGCTTACGAAAGATATGAAGACGGCTCAAAGGACATTTACAACAAACATTTGTTCTACGTTATAAATCAAGACGGCAAAATTGAATATAGAATTCAAACAGAGTTCTCCCCAATTTCAGTAGAGCAAGGAGGTTCAAAATATTTACTCTGCCGAACAAAAGGAGACACCCATTCAACATTCAACATTGGATTTAACGACAATTTCAAATATGATGACTTGAAAAAAAATGTAATTGACATTCTTGAAGAGAAAGTTAATCCAACAGCTATTTCAAAACCAGTTAAATAACCGAGCACAATACTAATAAAAAAGGCAACAACAAAACACTAACAAATAACTTTTTACATAAATGAAAAATCTTATCCTATTCCTTTTCATTTGCTTCTCCACAGCAATTAATGCTCAAGATTTAGCCGGCAAAGTTCCAAACAATGCTCCTTTTGCCTTGTGCTTTAACGGCAAAAACTTAAATGAGAAAGTAGCCATCAAAACAATTCAGGAATATCCTTGGATGCAGGAATTATTAGAAAAACAATTGAAATTTTTGCCCAAAGATTTGAGCCAGACCGGAATTGACCTTACCAGCAAACACTATCAATATTACATCAGCAAAGATACTGTGATGAATTATGTAGTGCTTATTCCGCTGAATAATGCTTCATTGTTTGAAAAAATGGTTCACGCCAAATACGGAGACAGCCTGAAAGTAAAAAAACAAGCAAACTATACGAGTGTCAGCACTTCCAAAAACCACCACTTGGCTTGGAATGACAAGTTTGCCGTTTTGGTAAATGCCAGCTATACCAAACCCTATAAAAATATCTATACTGAGCCTTATTCTGACCTGACATACATGGACAGTACAGCTGTAATAGTTGACTCAGCTGCCGTAATGGTTGATTACCCAGCCCCTGTCACTGAAGAAATAACAGCAACTCCTGACCCTGACACAAAGAAAAAAGCAGCAAAAGGGAAAAGTAAAAAGGGAAAGAAATCCCAAAAGAAAGCTGAAGAACCTGTGTATACAGGACCAACCGAAGACGAAATTTATGCCGCTCAAGAAAAAGCAAATGCAGAATTGGAAGAAACCAACCGGAAACTTTTAGAACTTGAAACTAAAAAAAATGATTCGATTGAAAAAGTAAAAATTGTCCCAGTTGTTGAATCAATTTTCAAAGAATCATTCGATTCTAAAACAGAGATAACTGCTATGGGTTCCGCAATTTTCAAAAACAATAATCCTAAATCCGACTTTTATATTTTTGCCGATCTGGATGCCTTAACAAACCAATTGTATTCTAGTTTTGCTGGAGGAAATATGGCTTTGGCGGGAATATACAAAAACGGTCTTTTGGACAGTAATTACCATATTAACGGTTATTTTGAAAAAGACAGAATTCGGTTAAACCAAGTAATTACACCCAAAAACGAAGAAACCAAAAAATCGTATCAGGAGATATGTGATGCCAAAATTGACAAAAATCTGCTGAATTACATAGGTAACAATGTATTAGGATATTATTCCATCTCTATGGATACGCAGGCAGTTATGAATTATGAATACAAGATTTTGAAAAATACTTTGAACTCTGTTTACCAATCGTACTCCAAAGATGCCAGCGGTAATGAAGCCGATGTTTTGATTGATGCCGTTGCTTTGTTTTTGGACGAAAAAGCAATTGCTGATTTAGTTCCCGGCAACGCGATTTTTGTGCTTCATGATCTCAAAAAAGTGCAAAGAGAGTATGTAGACATCAGCTATGATGAAAATTATGAGCAAATCGAAACCAAAGCCACCAAAGATGAAATTCAGCCTGGCTTTACATTTCTGATGAATACCCGAAACGAGTCATTTGTCAATAAATTACTAAAGCTTCCTTTGAATAAAAGCAAATTTACTGCCACCGATTATCAATTGACTAACGGCTATTACACCATTCACTTTGAAAAAGACAATCTGTTGGAGAACTTGTATCTTGGTTTAAAAAACGGTGTGGTAATGTTGACTACTTCAAAAGCAAACATAGAAAATCTCATTCAGCAAAACGTAATGCCATTGCATGCAGATTTCAAAAAAACCATTTCCAAAAACAATGCTGCAGCTTGGTTTGACATTCAAAAAATAATTACAGCATCCAAAACGGAATTGGACAAAGATGCCAAAAGCAATTATTATAACATTGTACTAAAAAACGCAGGAGAAATTACAGTAGAAACCAAATTCAAAAATGGTGCTATTGTTTCGGATGCATCTTATACGATCAAAGGAGAACACACTAACAGCCTGCAATATTTCTTTGATGTTATCAATGAACTGTATGCTGAAAGTAAAAAAGAAACAATCGTTACGGAGTAATCCATGAAGTCCATAAAAAGCCATTATTTCAGAATTGCCATACTTCTTATTGCCATTGGAAGTGTGGCTTTTTTGTATTGGTATGGTTTTCATAAAAGATTTGACGGAAAATATATTGCACAAAATGCTGATGCTATCGCAATCGCCGATGTCAAAAACATTCGAAATCACTTTGTTTTTTCTTTCTTAAAAAATCCTTCCGAATGGGAATGGAATACAAGCGGAACTTCGATAAAAAAGAAATTTGAACTTTCTGCTTTTGGAATAAAAACTCCGGATTATCTGGCTTTTTTTCACATTGAAAACCAGCCCGCCACACAATGGTTTGTGACTGCAGCACTTGAAGATGAAACTGCCTTTGAAAAAGCAGTAACGAAAATGCATTTCCACAAAACCGCTCTTCAAAACGGAATGACCGTTTATTATTCTAAAGCAATGAATCTTTGCATTATTAAACATTTGAACCAAATACTGGTTTCGAACATAGCAGAAAAACAAAAGCAGATTGCCATAAAAACAGCAGAAGATTTATTTTTGAAAAAGCTTTTTTTGGATGCAAAAAAAACAGACAAATTGATTTGCACCTCCAATGCGGTAACGTTTTGGATCAAAAAAAACAATTTGCTCGAAGAAAACGGAATTCTGAACCTGACACTGGAAGAGAACGAAATAATAATTGATGGACAACTGAATTTGAGACCAAAGTTTCAAAAAGAATGGCAGTTTACCCAAAATAAAAATGCCTTATTCGCATTGGGATTAGATTTTGAAATGATTCGAAATCAAAAATTGATAACTGAAAAATCAGCAAAAATCAGCAAAATGATTGGTTTTGATTTGGACTCGATTTTGGCACACAATCCAAGCAAAACTGAATTGTTATTTAATGAAATTGTAGAAAAGAAAGATTCGGCCATAAGTTACGGTTATGACGATGATTTTAATCCTATAAAAAAAGTGGTCATCCATACGAATCGTGAACCTTCATTTCATTTCTCGATGCAAACGACGAATTCAAAAAAAGTATTTGATTACTTAAAAAGTCAAAATGTAATTGACAATCATAATGTTTTTATCAATTTTCCTTTGGCACAAACAAAAGCTTTCGTCAAGCATAATACTTTAACCTTTGAGGCAAATCATTTTAAAAAAAATCACCTTCAGCCTTCTATTCCAAAAATTGGACATTTGCAAGTACAATTTAACAGACTTCAGCCAAAAGACTGGCATTTCATTATTGCTAAAAACAAAAGCTTTGAATTATTAAAAACCTTTAAATCCTTAGAAATTAATCTTTCAAAAGAAAATAACTCAGTACGTTTTAGAGCAAGCTTGAAAACAAAGGATGGAAAAAATTTGATTTCGGTTATAAAATAGTCCTGTAATAGTTCCGATTTTCTAAATACCTGCAAATTATATAATTAATAAATACAATATTGTAACATCTATTCTAAATCTTTAATTCAGCTGTTTATATTGAATAAAAACATAAATAAAACTATAATAAAACCATATTTTTGCGTTGTATTATAAAAAAAATTTATGAAAAAATTTATTCTAATTATTGCATTTGGTTTTATATCAAATGGTGTATTTGCTCAAAACCCATTATCAGAAGGTCAAGCACAATTGAATGCTGGTGTAGGTATATCAGGCTGGGGCGTACCCGTTTATATTGGTTTCGATTACGGAATCTCTAAAGATTGGTCTCTTGGAGGTCAACTGTCATTCCAAACAGATGATGAGCCTTACCATTACAATAATAATTCTTATCACTATAATTCATCAGCAATTGGAATAAGTGGTAACGGAAATTACCATTTCAATAGTGTATTGAATATTCCCCGCAATTTTGACTTATATGCAGGTGCAAGTCTTACCTATTACATCTGGAATTATGATGATTACAATGGCAATCCACACCCGGACAACACTTCTTTAGGTCTTGGATTACAAGTAGGCGGGCGCTATTTCTTTAACGATAAATTTGGCGTTAATTTAGAATTTGGCGGAAACACAGGTACTAGCGGTGCCAAATTGGGACTTACTTTCAAATTATAAGAACACAATATTACTATCTATAAAAAAACCATCTGATGTTTCAGATGGTTTTTTTTATGAGGTTTCAAATAATATTACTTGACTATTTTGAAATGACAGACGAAAGGTATTAATTCACTGTAATGCTTTTTGTTGGAGATGAAGTACACGTTTCTTTGCCGTTTTTAATAGTAACACCTGCCTTTACTGTGAAAGTTCCTGCCCCGCTATAAATGTGAGAAACTGTATTTCCATTAACCGTTTGAGTACTTCCATCACCAAAAGTCCATTTGACCGATGATAATGTATGTTCGCCAGTATACTCAATCACAAAATCAACTTTCTTGGGATTTGTGGGATCTGTCGTGTGTTTTACTTTTATAAAAAGATCTTCTGCAAAACAATCAATTCCTTTACTGATATCGTCTTTACTGCAGGAAAAATTTAAAAATAGTATTATAACTGCAAATAAAATTTGGAATTTAATTTTCATAATTTTCACTTTAAGGTTACTACTGTAAAAATACAATATAATTTAGCTGTTATCAGATTCGTTATTATCCTTTTTCTGATTCATTTTTGCAACCAAAGCTTTAAGCCGCAATGCTTTTTCTTTTTTCTCTTCTTGAAGCTTAGCTTTTTTCCGATTTAGTAATTTGGTGTGCAAAGCCTTATTCTTCGTGTTTTTTTCAGGTCCTTTTGCCATGATTTCTAATCTTCTTGAGTTATTCCAACAAATATAAAAAATGCACCTTTAAAAAACAGCACTTCCTTTGTGAAACTCGTGAATTATCCAGTAAAAAACAAAGTAGAGGAATGATATCTGATTTTGAATAAATAGCATAATACCACTGAACTATAATTTTGTAGATTTGAGAAATCATTTCTATTCCAATTATAAAACCAATTGTATGAAAAAATATTTCCCCTTAATAGCACTTACCCTTCTTTTCAGCATGACTTCTGCAACTAAAAACAGTAATTCGTCAGATGAAGGCTGGATTAATTTATTGGACAACAGCCTCAGTAAATGGGATATGTATCTAAGCTACAAACACCAAAACGGATATTCCGGTAAAATTCCAACTGATGCTGACGGAAAAGAAATCCCTCCTATTGGCTATAACAAAAATGTGAACAATATGTTTACCGTAATTCAGGAAAACAACGAGCCTGTACTTAAAGTTTCGGGTGAATATTATGGCTGTGTTTTTACCAAAGAAAATTTCAAAAATTACCGCTTGAAGCTAAAAGTAAAATTTGGTGCCAAAAAATGGGAACCACGAACCGATAAACTCATGGATGCTGGAGTACTGTATCACTCACAAGGCGAAGCAGGTGTTGATTACTGGCGTGCCTGGATGCTATCGCAGGAATTTCAAATTATGGAAGGACATTTTGGAGATTATTGGAATATTGCCACTGCTGCTATCGACATCCGAGCGTACATCCCAGAAGGCAGTATGAGTGCTGTTGCCGACGAAATCCAGCAATTTATTCCTTTTGGCACGCATACTGAAAACACAGGTTTCTGCATGCGAAAAATGAGAGCGGAAACACCTAATAACGGCTGGACAGAAATAGAATTGATTTGTTTTGAAGGGAAAAGTCTTCATATTATCAATGGGAAAGTGGTAATGGTTTTGCAAAATTCCCGTTATTTTGACGGTGAAAAGTTTCAGCCTTTGACCGAAGGTAAAATACAATTACAAAGTGAAGCGGGTGAGGTTTATTATAAAAACATTAAAATAAAACCAATAAATAAAATGCCTGCAGAGTTTGAAAAATTATTTTAAGGAATCAAAATCTGTACCTAAATACCATTAACAGACATAAAAAAGTCCAAAGATGTGATGAAAAAACATCACATCTTTGGACTTTGTGCAGATAGTTTTGATTTACTTTATAGAACTGCTTAATTGACTTAAATCTTTGGCACTGATATTATAGCTCAAGATGTCATATTCTCTATAAACAATCTCACCTGTTTTTCCATTTACAACACTTACGAATTTCTGTGAATTCACTTTAGTATACATCAAATAATAAAAGTCTTCAGTTGCACTTAATATTTTATCATTAAGTTCGTCGGTATCAATAAATTCATATTTATACTTATACTTTTTAAGTAATTCATCTGGGGATTCTCTTTCAGATTCAGTTCCTTTGAAGGCATTATATTTTGTATTAATGTAATCTGGAATATAAAGAGTCACAGTTTTTAATGCTTTTATCTTCTTTTTATCATACTCTGTGGCATAAGCAAAACTGTACCATTCCTCTTTGAGAGTTGTATTAATAAACTGGAGGTAATTTTTCATATAACCCAATTTGTAATTATACAGGTTCTCTTCTAAATTGTAGAATGTTTTACTTCTAATCATACCCCACATACCCTCAGCATTACCGCCAAAAAAAATAGCGGCTACTTCATTGGTATCAAACTTTGTTTTATCATTTTTGACTTTGATATCCGAGTAGTAATAATACTTATACATTAAATGCAGATATTCGTTAGTCATACCAGAAGAACTTGTGCTGGTAACAACATCTCCTTCAAACTCAAAAATAGCATACTCCTCAGTTAGATAATCTGCCTTTGCTTTTTCATATTCCTTTCTGGAAATAACTACGTATTTATTTAGATCCCAAAATGAACTTAGCATTGTTTCAAATTCTGAAGCTACAAATTCATCCATTACAAAAACAGTTTTCTTTGACCTTATCAGTTTGTAATCTCCTTTTTTGAAATCATCAAAAGGGCCACGATGACTACGGCCAATAGAAACTTGAGCTGTAACAGAAAAACTTAACAATAGAATTGAGAAGCCTATAAATTTCTTAACAGTAAACATTAAAAGAACGATTTTTTATATCTTCCTTGAGGATTCATTCCTCCACAGCATATTCTAATGATATCCACTAACAGCCATATACCGCATCCTCCTAAAGTAAAAATAAAAAATATATTTATTATAGGATTAGTTCCCAAATACCATCTGTGAGCAGCAAGTAAACCTAATACTAAGGCAAGAACTAATGCAATTCCTTGACTTTTTTGATTTGACATCACTGCAGAGAAAGATGCATTATCATCTTCATCATCTGTAGCAGCTACTGAACTGGCATTTGTGTTTTCAATTTTATCTGCTACTGGCTGCGCTCTTTCTACTGGAAATGAGGCAAATGCAAAGTTGGTAAAAAAGGTAAAAATAAAAAGGGGGGCTAAAATTTTTAATTTCATTTTTAAAGGTTTTTATTTGTTGTTAAATGCCCGCAAATATATACTAATTCCCTAATGAAGAAAGTCTTTTTAATACTATTTTTTCTAATAAATCCGCATTTAATTTTTTCTCAGGAATATGAATTCACAGGGTTACTAAAACTCAATAAAACTACAATCATATCCTATCATTTGTCTTTCACAGAACGTAATGGCAAAATTTCCGGCAATTCAATTACAGATTTAGGCGGCGATAATGAAACAAAAAACAAAGTGGAAGGTTTTTATAACAAAAAGACAAATGAATTTAGTTTTACCGAAAAAAATATAATCTATTCAAAATCTAAAATCGTTACAAATGATTTCTGCTATTTGAGTTATACCAGCAAATTAAAATTAACCGAAAGCCAAAAAAAGATTTCGGGAAAATTTAAAAGTTATTTTAAAGACGGAAAATCATGCTTAAATGGACAAATAGATTTGGTCGAATTTAAGAAAGCAAAAAAAAGGATTCACAAGATGAATTCAAAAATTCAAAATTCAAAACTTGTACCAAAAGAAAAAAAAGACTCTATTAATTTGGACAAAATGCTGGATGAGTTAACCTTAAACAAAATCACAAAAGATCAGGTAACTTCAGTTTATTGGGACACTGACGAATTACAATTAGAAATTTGGGATGCAAATCAGGAAGACGGGGATGAAATTTCTATTACAGTAAACGACCGAGCCATTCTGAAAAATTATAAAACCCTAAATACTAAGAAACATCTGTTGATAAAATTAGATACTGCAATTACCAACTTAAAAATCACAGCCAACAGTGTTGGAAGAGTCGCTCCGAATACAGCTAAAATAAGCATTAAAAATTCTGAAAAATCAATTGATCTGATTTCTAATTTAGAAAAAAACGAGACTACAACTATCCAAATTATTAAGGATAAATAGCCACAGACTGACACTCGCTTTAGCATAAAAAAAGCTGCATTTTCATTTATGCAGCTTTTTTTATATCTATACCCAAAAAATCTTAATTCGTTTTCATCGGAGGCAAATCAAATGCTACCGAATCATGCTCAAAATTATTGCGGTGCCCGCCATCGCAAAAAGGCTTATTGTTTGACAGTCCGCAACGGCAAAGTCCTAGTGCAGATCTTCCCTGTAATCCATAAACAGTTCCTTCTTGATCCATGATTTCAAAATCACCTTCGATTTTTATAGATCCGTTTTTATTGATGATTAGTTTTGTCTTGCTCATAATGTTATCTTAGTTTTTCGTGTCAAAGATTGCAAAATATATTTTGAAGATTTGTGCCAAGCGCTAATTTAAACTGGTTCTATTTTATCGTTGTTTCACAGAGACACACCGAGGTTGCGCAGAGATACGCTAAGTTTTTGTTTGATTGTCTTAAAAGAATCTCGCAAACTCGCGTAGTCCACAACAAAAATAAAACTTTGCTACTTCGCGACTTTGCGAGATTAATTTGCATTTACTCTTAAAAAACTCTGCGAATCTCTGTGCTTTTTCTTTGCGAATCTCCGTGAAATAACAAAATCTCAATTCTATTGCTTATTTTTGCACCCAATAAAATTGAATCATGAAATGAGCCTAATAAAAATTGGTTGTTAAATCCAATTGTATCAGGCGAATTACATGTGACCAATAAAAAAACAATACAATCAACACATGATACAGAATCCAGAAAGATATACGATTACGGCGGCATTGCCTTATACTAACGGGCCAATACACATTGGACATTTGGCGGGGGTTTACGTACCAGCTGATATTTATTCGCGTTACCTGCGTTTGCAAAATCGCGATGTATTGTTCATTTGCGGAAGCGACGAACACGGTGTTGCCATTTCGATGAAAGCTAAAAAAGAAGGCATTACACCGCAGGAAGTAATCGATAAATATGACGGAATTATTAGAAAATCGTTCTCTGATTTTGGAATTGCATTTGACAATTACTCTAGAACTTCGGCTAAGATTCATCACGATACAGCTCAGGAATTCTTTAAAAAACTATATGACAACGGAGACTTTATCGAAGAAGTAACCGAGCAATTGTACGATGCGAAAGCGGATCAGTTTTTGGCAGACCGTTTCGTAACAGGAACTTGTCCAAAATGCAGTAACGAAGAAGCATACGGTGATCAATGCGAGAAATGTGGTTCAACACTAAATGCAACTGACTTAATCAACCCAAAATCAACTATTACAGGAGAAACTCCGATTCTTAAAAAAACCAAACACTGGTTTTTGCCTTTGGATCGTTATTCGGATTTTTTGAGTGAATGGATTCTTGTTGGACATAAAAACGACTGGAAACCGAATGTTTACGGACAAGTGAAATCATGGATTGACGGCGGACTAGAACCTCGTGCGGTAACGCGTGACCTCGATTGGGGAATTGATGTTCCAGTAGAAGGTGCCGAAGGAAAAAAATTATATGTATGGTTTGATGCACCAATTGGTTACATTTCGTCCACCAAAGAATGGGCTCAAAGAGAAGGAAAAGACTGGACGCCTTACTGGAAAGACAAAGGAACTAAACTGGTTCACTTTATCGGGAAAGACAATATTGTTTTTCACTGCGTGATTTTTCCAGCGATGCTAAAGGCTGAAGGAAGCTATATTTTGCCGGACAATGTTCCTGCAAACGAGTTCTTGAATTTAGAAGGAAACAAATTATCAACTTCTAAAAACTGGGCAGTTTGGCTACATGAATATTTGGAAGAATTTCCAAACCAACAGGATGTTTTACGTTATGCTTTGACATCTAACGCCCCAGAAACTAAGGATAATGATTTTACCTGGAAAGATTTTCAGGCGAGAAATAATAACGAATTGGTTGCGATTTTTGGAAATTTCATCAATCGTGTGGTGGTTTTGACTAACAAATATTACAGCGGAGTTGTGCCTCAACCGAATGAATTCTCCGAAGTTGACGAAGCTACTTTAACCGAATTAAAAGCGTATCCTGCTGTAATTTCAAGTTCGGTGGAAAGATACCGTTTCCGTGAAGCGCTTGGAGAAATGATGAATGTTGCCAGACTTGGAAACAAATATCTAGCTGATGAAGAGCCTTGGAAAATGATTAAAACGGATGAAGAACGCACAAAAACCCAAATGTATGTTGCTTTGCAGATTGCTGGTGCTTTGAGCGTTTTGTGTGAGCCATTTTTACCTTTCACTGCTAATAAATTGACCCGTATTTTAAAAACTGAAGGTTCAATTAATTGGAATTCGGTTTCAGAAACATCTGATTTAATTAGTACAGGACACCAAATTGGCGAAGCCGAATTACTTTTTTCTAAAATTGAAGACGAGGAAATTCAAAAACAGATAGACAAACTAGAAGCTACCAAAACCGCTAATATTGCCGAAAACAAAAAAGCAGAACCTCAAAAAGAATTGATTCAGTTTGAAGATTTTGCCAAAATGGATATCCGCGTGGGAACTATCCTTGAAGCAGAAAAAATGCCGAAAGCCAACAAGCTTTTAGTTTTAAAAGTGGATACTGGAATTGATGTTCGAACTATTGTTTCGGGTATTGCAGAGAGTTTTAAACCAGAAGATATCATTGGAAAACGTGTTTCTGTTTTAGTGAATTTGGCACCAAGAGCATTGCGCGGTGTTGAAAGCCAGGGAATGATTTTGATGACTACTAATGCCGAAGGGAAATTGGTCTTTATCAATCCAGATGTTGATGGTCTTGGGAATGGAGAAACGATAAATTAAAGTTTTATAAAAATTTATAAAATTGCGTGAATCGATTAACTTTAAATTGATTCACGCAATTTGCTTTTAAAAACATTTCTTAACTAATTAGATTTGAGAAAACAAACATTTGGTTAAGCAAAAAAACAATTAAATGAAACTCACAAAACCAAGATTAGCATTAATCTGCGGCATACTTTGCATTTCAATTTTTCCTATATTGATAAAATTGCGTTTGGCTTCGGGCTTAATTTCAGCTTTTTACAGAATGTTTTTTGCGATTATTTTGCTTTTTCCTTATGTGCTTTTGAACAAAAAATTCAAACTTCCAACTTTAAAACTTACACTTTTAGCTGGGTTATGCGGTATTTTGTTTGCTTCTGATGTTGCGGTTTGGAATATCGCAATTCAGGATTCGAGTGCTACGCAAGCATCATTATTAACTAATTTATCTCCGCTTTGGGTCGGAATTGGTTCTTTCTTATTTTTAAAATCAAAACCTGCTGTGAACTTTTGGATCGGAACGGTTGTTTCATTATTAGGAATGGTAACTTTGGTTGGTTTTAGTTTTTTTATGGAATTGAATTTTGATCAGGCTTTTCTGTTTGCGGTTTTATCTGGAATTCTATACTCGATTTATCTTTTGGTAAGTAAAAATGTGCTTTCAGAAGTTGATATTTTATCGTTCATGATCATAAGTTTGTTGGCATCAAGCACTTATTTAGGAATCCTTTGTTATTATTTGAATGAATCTTTTACAGGATTTTCTACTAGCGGATGGTTTGTATTTGTACTACAGGCTGTAATCTGCCAATTGTGTGCATGGCTTTCGATTAGTTATGCCACACAACACATGCGTACAACAAGAGTTTCGCTTAGTTTATTAAGTCAAGCGGTAATTACTTCAATATTGGCATGGTTATTTTTGGAAGAAAAAATAACTTTACAAATGATTATTGGTGGCATCATTTTACTTTTCGGGATTAGGATTACATTTTATAATAAAACAATTTCATTAAAGACCTTTTTCAAATAGCAGTAATTTGCAGCTAAAAAAATAATCATTAGATAAAAAACATCTTTACAATATGTTAGATAAAAGCAAAATTCAAAATTTAAAGGTAATCGCATTTGATGCTGACGACACCTTATGGATCAACGAAACCTATTTTGATGAAACCGAAAAGAAATTCTGTGGTTTGATGGAAGATTATTTGTCGCATCAGGGAATTTCGAAGGAATTATTCAAAATCGAAATCGACAATCTTAAATTGTATGGTTACGGAATCAAAGGCTACATTCTTTCGATGATCGAAGCGGCAATGAAAATTTCAAATAACACCATTCCAATCGAAATCATTGAAAAAATCATTCAATACGGGAAAGAATTACTTGAAAAACCAATTGTTTTATTGGATGGAGTCGAAGAAACTTTGGAAGCATTGTATGGTAAATATAAATTGGTCGTAGCTACCAAAGGTGATTTACTAGACCAACGCCGAAAACTACACAATTCGGGTTTGGGACATTATTTTCATCATATCGAAGTGATGTCAGACAAGCAAGAAGTAGATTATACAGACTTACTAAAGCGTTTGGAAATTCAGCCTGATGAGTTTTTAATGATTGGAAATTCTTTAAAATCAGATGTATTGCCTGTATTAGCCATTGGCGGACATGCCGTTCATATTCCTTTTCACACGACTTGGGCACATGAAAAAATTGACCATAAAGTAGAACACAAAAATTTTCGGACATTCGAAAAAATAATGGAAGTTTTGCCACTATTAATTTCGTAATAACACAAATTATTAATAAAAATTTGACATATTCGCACAGAAATCAAATTAATCTTCAAGATATTGTATCAATTTTCTTAGAAATTTGTAAGTCTTAAAAAATTCCTCAAAAAAATAAAAATGTATTTAACATATTTATTGTCAGCATTTTACATTAAATAGTAAATTATATTCAACGATAATAATATTCTTTTCTTACACAATTATTCATTAATAACCATAATTTTACTCTAAATATTGTATTTTTGCCCGAATTTTAAAAATTTCAATCATGAAAAAAACAATACTTGCATTAGTTTTTGCTTCAGGTTTGACAACTTTGACTGCACAAACAGAAGAAACAGAGCAAACTACAAAAAACAACTTTAATAGATGGTCTATAGAAGTGGCTGGAGGGGTTAATAAACCAGTAAAACCAATGACAAATGGATATTACACTTCAGGAGTAAGTCCTTTTGTTGTTGATCTTGGAGCAAGATATATGTTTAACAATAAATTTGGTTTGAAAGCTGATTTAGGGTATAACCAACTTACAAGTAAAAATTCATCTAAGGATTTCGAAACTGCTTATTACAGAGTAGCTGTTCAAGGTGTTGCAAACCTTAGCAGAATAATGAACTTTGAAGACTTCACACAAACATTTGGTTTATTAGCTCATGCTGGATTTGGAGTAGCTCAAGCCAATTTCGATAATGCAAGTAAAAATGACCTAATGGGTAACTTTATTTCTGGTGTAACGGCTCAGATTAAATTATCAAACAGAATTGCATTAACAGGTGATTTCTCTGCTATTATTAATGCAAAACAAAACTATGCTTTTGACGGATATAGTGCAAATGGATCATCTATATCTGCAGGGATATTATTAAACGGAACTATTGGTTTAACATTTTCTTTAGGAAAACATGAAAAACATGCTGACTGGTATGTAAAGCCAATTGTTGATGTGAATGAATTTACTGCATTAAACAAAAAGGTAAATGACATCGAAAGCACAATGCAAGATGCAGATAAAGATGGCGTTCCTGATTATCTTGACCAAGAGCCAAACACTATTACTGGTGTAATGGTTAACACAAAAGGACAATCAATTGATGTTAATAATAACAGCATTCCTGACGAATTAGAAAGTTATCTACAAAAAACTTATGGAGATAATTCCGAAAGTACTGTTATCGCAAGAAACAACGAGTCTATTAAAAGATTAATTAACTCTGGTTATATTTGTGCTTATTTCGATTATAACTCAACTACGCCTTCAGATGACTCAACAGACGGAATCAATTTTATTCTTACTTATTTGAGAAACAATCCATCTGCTTCAGTTGATATTGTTGGGCATGCTGATGAATTAGGAAGAACTGCTTATAACGATAAACTTTCTACGACTAGAGCAAACATAATAAAAGATATCTTGGTTAAATCTAACATAGATGCATCAAGAGTAAATATTATTTCTGGCGGAGAAGACACTTCTGTAGATAAAACATCTGACGGAGCAAGAAAATTAGTTAGAAAAGTTACTTTTACAATAAAATAAATTTTTTTATACCTTTCAAAAAGCCCTAAAATAAAATTATTTTAGGGCTTTTTTTGCTTTATATAATAACCACAAAATTATTTACACACTTCACTTTACAAAATCCATAATAAATAGATTAAAAGAAAAACTGTATTTTTGTAAAAAATAGTATTTTGAAAACGCTTTTAGACTTAGACAGCTGGAATCGAAAAGAACATTTTCTTTTCTTTAAACAAATGCAGGAACCTTTTTTTGGGGTAACCGTAAAAATAGATTGTACCAAAGCCTATGAAGCGTCAAAATCACTAAACACTTCCTTTTTCATTTATTATCTGCACAAAACCTTAACGGCTGTAAATGCTTTTGAGAATTTCAAATACCGTATTGAAAACACACACATTTACGTCCACGACAGAATCGACGCGTCGGCAACTATAAGCCGTTCTGATGGTACTTTTGGATTTTCGCTGATAGAGTTTCATCCCGACTATACGATTTTCGAACAAACTGCAAAAACCGAAATTGAACGAATACAAACCACAACAGGGCTATTTACCCGGGAATTCAAAGATGACAATGTCATTCATTTTTCAGCAATTCCTTGGCTGGATTTCACTTCGCTTTCGCATGCACGCAACATGACTTTTCCTGACAGCTGCCCAAAAATTTCCTTTGGAAAAATGACGCTGTCCAAAAAAGAAAAAAGGGAAATGCCAATGTCGATCCACGTTCATCATGGCTTGATGGACGCTATGCATGTAGGCCAGATGGTGGATTATTTTCAAGCCATAATAAATCAGTAAACTGTAAAATATAAAAAACGGAACAATTTTTGCTGATTCTTACAAAACCAATCTTATATTCAATAAGTAACATGAAAAAACTCCTTCTTTTTTTTATACTAATCCACGGCCATTTCCTTTTCAGCCAAACCGTATTAGCAACATTTCCATTGGAACTCAAAAAATCAAAAGAATACAGGCAGATTGTAAATGCAGAAAACACTAACACACATGACGTATTTGCCTTTGTATCCGACAAAGAAACACTTACAATCCTAAAATACAACAGCACATTGTTCCTGACCAATCAGTATACATTTTCAAGACCTGATACCCGCTACAAATTATTATCCGGATATAGTTTTAATGAGGAAGGAAATCCAACTGTCTATTGGTCAAGCCCGGATTTGAAAAATATACTGGCTGTACGTTATGAATTAAGTACAAATACTGCTGTCATTTTCAATTATTATAATTCATTTTCCCAGCAGTCTATTGTTACTCCATTTCAGGAAAACAATACATTTTATATCCTAGCACAAAAAGATTCCGAAGAAAAATTAGTCCTTTATGGTTTCAAAAATGGTCAAAAAGAACAAAAAACAGTCGATTTCAGTTCTTTTAAATTCAAAAACAGCAGAAATCAACCTTTAACATTCAGCCAAATCCTGGAAGCCTGTCCCGTTGAAAAAATAGAAACGAATCAGTTCAATCCGTTATTCAAAGGCACAAAAAAGTCAAAATTGTATGTGCTTAAAAATAAATTGCTTCTCACTTTTGACCATAACGATAATGAAACACAGGCTTTTGAAATTGATTTAGCGACATTAGAAATTCAGGAAAAAATATTCCCAAAAACCGCAACCAAAAATCACGTCTGCCTGTCCAATTCTTATTATCATGAGAGTAAAATATACCAATTCAAAGTCAATGCCGAAGAATTGCGGTTTGAAATAAAAGATTATAAAACAGCTGACAGCATCAAAAGTATACTCGTTTCAAAAACCGACACGATTACCTTTAAAAGTTCTCCTTTGTTGATGCAGTTTGAATCACAAAAACCAAAAGAATTTAAAACCACTGCTAAATTCTTGAATCAGTTAGCGTATTTGGAAGCAGGTTTGACTGTTTACAAAACCTCTAACTCCATTTTAATTACAATGGGAGGCACAGGTAACATCCAATTTGCGAGCATTATCAATTCATTATCAGACAATAATCCGTTTGAGAGCGATTTATATCGTAATATCCCTACGACCGTTTACTTTGAGAGTATATTCGATAAAAAATTAGACCATACCAAACAGAATCAAGAACCTCTTGCAATTGATTTTATTTCACGTTTTCAACAGGAACATCCTGAAGTGTCCATTCCCAGCATTATACGCTATAAAAACTACTATATAATGGGCTATTATGATACGTATGCCAAACAATACTCAATGCGTAAGTTTACTGACGGATTTGACCGTTAAGAAACCATAATTACACACAAGTAGTATTCGGTGGCAATAGTTAATTAATTTTCGCAAAAAGACCCTATTTGCTGTAAATGTCTTTCCGTTTGGTATTTGTTGAAGTTCTCCCATTTTGGAGAGAAATTTGTTTTTTGTCCGCACATGGAATCCAGACAAACATTATTGTCTTTGTATTTAGCATGCAGAACAGCCAGAATTTTGAAGAAAAAGGCATCAAGCAATACTATGGCTTCAAATTCGGATTTTAGGCTGTTATAATCATAATCTGATGGATTTAATAATTGTAATAAATTCAATACTTCGTTCTTTTCTTCTTCATTGATTTCGGTTAAATAACCATTCTTTAAAGTTTTAAAAACTAAGTTGTTCCAAACCGTGCTATCGTGTCCCCATTGAACATCTGGCAGGTTTAAAGAATGCTCACAAATTAGAATAATCGAAAAAAGAACATCATTTAAATACTCAGCTGGAAACTCATCAAAACTTCTGAATTCAAAACCGCTTTGGTACATTTTCTCCTGATTAAAATCAAGTCCAACTTCCGAAAGCATTTCATATTCCATGTCTGCTTCAATCTGATCTCTCCACCAAACGTTTTCTTCTTTTTCAAACTTTAGCAGTTTTCTAAAATCATCTACATTATACGTTAGAATTTTACCTTTTGGCATTGCTTTGTTATATGTTCCCACGCCTATGTAACGAGACATAGCATTTCGCATAGAACCCAAAGTGAATTTTTTGTCTAAACTAAATTTATCACTAATTACTCCCATAATATCTGGGCTCCCAAGAGTTGCTATAAAAAAGGGCTCAAACCATTGCAGTAAATAAATGGCGTTTGCATGTGTTCTCTCAAAATTATTATAATCTACAATTCGGCTGTCTTCGGTTAATGTTGGTAGAGTAATGTGAAAATGATACGTCCCATTATTAAACAAAACAAGATTTTCCTGATTGCTCATGAACATATTAAGACCATTATTGTAATCTGGAAAATTCAATTTCTCATTAAGAACTGATGATTCATTAATTTTATCCAGGAATAGCTTTTTGGTAGCTTTTAGTTCCTTGCAGGAATCAGCTATTGTTCGATTTTCAAAATATTTGGTTACAAACTCGATAGAATCTCCATCAAAATGTACTGACCCCATTGTTTTGTTTCTTTGGGTAATCATACTTTGAATATTGTATGGCTGTTCCTCTAGGAAAAGTTCCATGATAGATTTTCCAAGGTATTCAGGATTTTCGGTTGGTTGTGCGCTCACCTCACAAGTTTCGGTATCTACCAATGGTTTTATTGGCGATAAAGTTTTATGCTGATAATTAATATCCAGTTTTTCCAGAGAATGACTATTCATCATTCTACTTACTTTATAATTTTCCTTCAAACCAAATGCTTTTTTCAGCATAGGAGCTAAACTTTCTGGTTTATAGCATTTTCTATAGTCAATACTGTATTTCTCAAAACCAATTTTTTCTTGTATAAACGCACCAGAAACTATAAGGGATTCTTCAAATTGCATGTAGGTTTCGTTTTCCAATCCTATTCCCCAATAATATTTTTTTGTCTGATTGTCTTTCATTTATACTTTTTTCTTTTTTATGGTTATGAACTTTTTAAAAATCTTTCTCTATTTGGCAATTACAATTGTAAATCAAAAGGAGGCAATTCTTCTAACGGATTAAACATATTTGTTAAGTCCATCAGAATAATGTTTTTTTAAACTAGTAGGAATTTATAATATATCAGTCTCAGAAATTTTGTACTTGTATCGGCTGAATGTTTGCGAAAAATTTAAATTTTATAATGGGGTTATAAAATCACTATTGTCATTAATCACTTTTATATCAATAATTTACGAAGATAAACAGTGCCGTTGTTACTTTTGCTGTCCTCATTTTTTCTGAGTTGCAAAAGTAGCTCATTATTACCATATTTCCAAGAAGTTAATTCATTGAAAATCAATAGCAAAACAAAATTATTAAGTTGTAAGATTTATAGCTTAGATTTATTCATGATAATAAAACACATGAGATGAATATAATTCATCATTCCACCAGTCTTTTCTAACTTCCGAAAAATAATTGTAATTCAATATTCCTGCTTGCGACTGCAATGGATATATAACCGTTCCGTTCTCTCTGTAAGCTGTATGCAAATCCGTTTCGGGCACAACAGGAACAATATGTCCAGAGAGTCCTTTTATTTTTCTTTTGGCACAAATAATTCCCACTCCACCATTTTCATTCACCTCCGACTGCATTTCATCGACCGAAAACATTCTTTTCCAGCCAAAGCTGTCTCCCCATTCTAAAAACCAATCGTGTATGGCACTGGAATAAATTCGGTCAACAGTTTGTTCAAAAACAGCGGTAACCTCCTGCCCTTGTTTTATTTTTTCTAAGGATTCGTCTGTCCACCAAACTGTAGGCAGATAGACTTTACTGAAATAACAATAATCATATGAGTACACATTGCAGTACGTATCTTCTGGAGTTTTTTGATACCTGACGCTCGTTTCAACATCTAGTTTGTCTATAAGCTGGTGTATACTTTCCCGTTTACTTTCAGGACTTGTCAAGTCTCTAAACGAAATACTGGAATCCAAAATAGGTTTTTCTTTATTTTCCATAGAATCCAAACGTGATTCAGAATCCGGTAATAAATTGGCTTCCAGTATTTGACACTGATGTAATGTCTTTGCTGTTATGTTATCTTTATCCATTTTGACTGCTTAAAAATTAATTGGTTTACGCAATCTGAATGATTATTAGGGATAGCGCTTTCTGGTCAACCAAAAAAGTAAATGTAATGATTTTTAAACTTTCATAACAATTTTTCGAAAAGACTAATTAAACAGTATTTAGTTTACACTAAATATTCTCTTTATTAATCCATTTCCCCACTGTTGGCGGAACATAATTTTCCATTTTGTCCAAGAGATCGTCAATCGAATCGCTTACCAAAAGCATCTGTTGGTTTACTTCTTTCAAAAGACCTTTGTCTGTCATTGTCTGCACAAAAACAATTAAAGCATCATAATAACCGTCTATGTTCAAAATGGCTATTGGTTTTTTGTGCAGTCCGAGCTGACCCCAAGTCAGCATTTCGAAAAGTTCGTCCAATGTCCCAAAACCGCCCGGGAGAGCGATTACGCCGTCACAAAGGTCATTCATTTTGGTTTTCCGTTCGTGCATAGTATCAACCAGAATCAATTCGGTTAACTGTTTGTGAGCGATTTCTTTTGATCTCAAAAAATTAGGCAGTACACCGATTGCTTTTCCGCCTGCGTTCAAAACGCCATCGGCAACGGCTCCCATAAGTCCAACTTTGGCTCCGCCGTAAACTAATTCAATGTTTCGTTTAGCTAATGTTTGTCCAAGCAGAATTGCCTGCGAAGTATAAATTTCTTCGGTTCCTGAACTGGAACCACAGAATACGGTTATTCGTTTCATTTTTTTTAAAATTGTATATGAGCGCGGTAGTATTAGCTCGCATAAGCGGTTCACTGCTTTTGGTTAAACCAATCAGTTCTCATTTGAGTCAAACTCCACCGTCCATTCAATACCATATTTATCTCTAAACATACCAAAATAAGACCCCCAAGGACTGTCGGAAATTGGCATTTCTATTTCTCCTCCTGATGAAAGACCGTTGAATAATTTATCTGCTTCTTCTCTGCTCTCAGTACTGATTGAAATTTTGGATCTGTTTTCGTTTTCATTTACACGTCCCAAAATTTCTGGAACGTCATTTGCCATTAAAGTGCTATTACCAATAGGCAAAGCAATATGCATTATTTTATTCGCCTCATTTTCAGACACTGGGAATCCAGGACTTGACAGCTCCTTAAAACGAATAATTTTGGAGAACTCTCCGCCAAAAACAGATTTGTAAAATGTGAATGCTTCTTCGGCATTGCCGTTGAAGTTTATGTAAGGATTGATAAGTGCCATAATCTAAATTTTTTAAACGTTAATCATTTATTTAATTTATACAGATTTTCTAAAAAAATTATCTTTTCATCTTCAGTCCAATTATTTGTGTAAACAAGTAAATTTAAAAAATTATTTTTTGCCGAACCAAAGAGGAATACATTATCGAGTTTCTTATCATTATATTTCCAGATTATATATTCTGATTCTACATTTTCTTTAATCTTTTCAGTTTTGAAATTATTCTCTTTATAAAAGTTTGAATCCCACACATAGAACGACTTTACGCTTTCAAAATCTGATTCATTGCTTTTAAAAAAAGGATATGCTTTTTTCGGGTTTTGAGCAATTGCAATAATTACTCCGTCTTTATTTTTTAAATACGTTTGACCAGAATCATCCACTGTATTCAATTGCTCCCATTTTCCGGGAACCTTTACATCACCTGAATCAGTTTTTATATTAGAGTAATTTACAGCCTCTTGACAAAAAATAAAATTTGGCAGGAGAAAAAGCATCACAAACATTAAATTTATTTTCTTCATATTTTGGTTTTATAATTATGCACAGGGTCTCGGACTATAAAGGGATTTGGGCTAAATTAAGCCCATTATTCGGATTTGCCAAATCATCCAAAATACCAACTTTCCATTAAGCCTATTGCCAAAATGCGCTGTAGCTGTTGGGCGATGGTTTTTTTATTTATTCCTCTTTTCGATTTCCATTTTTAATATCTCGTAAACTTCGATCATTTCGTGATTGTCTAATCCGTTAAAGAGATTAATGCTTTTATTTTCATATTGAAATTTTATTTTGCCCATATTTAGCCAAAAAGGAAAAGCTCTTTGTGTTTCTTTTATTAGTTCTCTTTTCGTATCTATGAAACTATCAGATTTAAACTGTTTTTCTGCGGTTATTATGTTTTTTATTTTCTTTATTTCATAGTTTTTACGAATTGTAATAATTCCATTTGTTCGTGTATGTTCTAATAAATCATTTTCAAGGAACAATTTCTCTTTACCTTTAAAGAGCCAAAGGAAATAATTTGCAAATATTGGAGTAAACAATAATAATCCATAAACATCTTGGTGAATTTTAAAATTCAAAGTGATTATCATTTTAATAATTAATAATATAAATTGAGGAACCATAATTATTGTAGGAATACCAAAGAGAAAAAGAAGCATCCAATATTTTCTAACAGGAACAATTATTTCAGTGTTTTTTTCGGTTTTATATATTTCCAATTTGAGTGTTTTTGAATATTAATTTTTGAAATAAATTCGTCACGTTCCATGTAAAATGTCGCCCAACTAGTAGCCTGGCCTGATAAAATGTTTGGCTTACCTTCCTCAAATATAGAAAATTATAGTCATCGACTTACCAAGTAAAGTGCAACAGTTTTTCCCTAAAGCTCTTGTAAACCGCGTGAGGGATAGAAGCTGGCTACCAAAGTAGCGCGTATAGCCCGACCGCAAAATAAAAAGAGGCCACTAGCAAGTAATACTAGTAAGCCTCTTTGTATTTTGCGGGCACGCCCAAAAGGATGTTTTATCCCTTAATCTGTTGCAGCGAAGTCTTGATTCCTTTGATTAATGAAGAACTAAAATCGTACCTATTGCGGCAGAAATGCAATTCGTGTATTATTTGAGATACTTTATCAATACAGCAGGGAGGGGCGGTTACAGGGATTTTTCTTTATTAAAAAATCACTCGATTAAATTGACTTTTACAACCAGCTCCGAAGATTCCAGTAATTGGGATGCATCTGGAGGCCAGTTGAGGATACTGGAGAACCCAGGAGGCACTACGGCTGTAAATTGATAAGTCCCTACAGGTAATGCTGCTGCCAAAGTCTTGTTTAGCGAAAACTTTACCTCTCCGCTTTGCCCAGGAAGAAGTCCGCCACCGGGCACAACTAAACTAATTAGTCCAATATTACTAGAAGAAAGATCAGGAACTTTGTCTTTGTAGGTATTTGCAAAGGCTGTAACTGGATGATTGCCTTGATTAGTATAAGTGATTATTTTTTCAAAATAATCGGCTGTTTTTTTCACGTTTGGAATTTCTACGGTTGCAGCTTCCAATTTGATTGGATTTTTGACATCTACAATCACCGAATAAAACTGAATTTTACCCCCTGAATCACTTTCTGCCTGAAGCGTAAAAGTTTTTGGATATTTGAAATCAACTTCCTTTCCTGCTGCAGGATATTCTTCTTTCCCAATGTTATTTATAGTATAAAGCTTTTCTCCTTTGAAGGTAATAGTTGGCGTAAGATGACTAAAATCGGTTCCGACGGGAACAAAAATAAATATTTGATTTTTTTCATTATCAATTTTTGCAGCTGCTATATCTTGAGACAGAGCGGTGTTTTTGCTTTTTTCAAATTTAAAAGCTGTTACTTCCGGCGTCTCAGAAGAATGGGGAGTGTCCAATACTACTAGCACTTTATAGTGAATCAATTGGTTTGGATTTTTGAGAGAGGTAATTGTATAAACTACCGGCTGTGTTGTAGAGAAGGTTTTTTTGGCACCAATTGCAGGGGAAATTTTGAAATCTGCCTGGTCAAAACTGACTTGTTTTAAACTTAATTCTAAAGTCGATTCTTTAGGGATTTTTATTGTTATTTCTCCAGATTTGGTTTCTGCATTATTCTGAATTTCAGGCGGCGTTATAGTGACTGCAATAGATTCTATTTCCGAAAAATCGAAATCGGTCAAGAAAGCTTCTTTGAGATCAATTGTTTCTGTTGATGGTTCAGGCTCATTTGAGTCACTGCAGCTTATCAATAAACTAAAAAAGAGAATGATACTAAAGCTAACAGTTTTTACAGAAAAATTCATAATGGCTTTTTTTTAAATTGATTACTTTTTCAAAAATAATAAAAATAATATTACAAAACATCTCACAACATAATCATATTCTTATGTTTAACATTTTTTAAAATGTGGGAAGCAAAAAATAGGATTGCTATCTTTCTTAATAAACGGGAAATTTGTATTCTGAAATGCGATACCGCGTGAGGGATTACTTCACTATATATTTATTCTCATAGGAGTTCAGTGAATTCCATTTGCAGCAAGCTACCAAAGTAGCGCGTATAGCCCGACCGCAAAATACAAAGAGGCCACTAGCAAGTAATACTAATAAGCCTCTTTTTATTTTGCGGGCACGCCCAAAAGGATGTTTTACCCCTTAATCTGTTTCAGTGAAGTCTTGATTCCTTTGATTAATGAAGAACTGAAACCGTGAAGCTCCATTTCATTCAATCCAGCAATCGTACAGCCTTGCGGAGTAGTAACGCGGTCTATTAACTGTTCTGGATGTCCTTTTTCCTCAAGAAGCATTTCGGCGGCGCCTTTTACGGTTTGTGCTGATATCGCCAAGGCTGTCTGCCAGTCAAACCCAATTTCGATTCCAGCCTGCATCGATGCACGGATGTAGCGCAAAGCAAAGGCAGTTCCGCTTGCGGCAAGAACTGTTGCAGCGTCCATTAATTTTTCATCAATAATAGGAGCTGTTCCCAATCCCTGAAAAAGAGCTACGGTTGGCAGGGCTTTTTCTTTGTTTTTTTCGTGATAGGCTATACAAGTAGCCGAAGCGCCAAATTGTGCCGCAATATTTGGCATAATACGCACAGCGCTGTGAGTGTCACCAATCTTATTCTGTAGATTCTCGATAGAAAGTCCGCTTACCGCCGAAGCGATTACTTTGTTTGAAATAGCAGGTAGTATCTCGGCCAAAACAGTATCTACCTGATACGGTTTTATGGTCAAGATAATAACATCTGCTTCCTGAATGTTACTAGTATTATCTGTAGTAACAGTAATTCCTAATTCTTTTAAATGTGAAATAGGCGCCAAGTTGCGTCTGGTTACAGTTACCTGATTATTTTTGGTGAATTTTGCTATTCCTATTGCGACAGAAGCGCCAAGGTTTCCTCCGCCTATGATGTGTACTTTCATTCTGGTATATTTTATCTTTGGTTACTATGTTGAATCCTGAAAAATTGAACCACAAAGTACACGAATTATCCCGAATTTATTATTTTAAAATCTAAATAAATTTGGATAATTTGTTATTTTCTAATTAAGCTTTTTAATTAAAATCCAAGGATTAATTTGGCAATAGAAAAATAAATAAGGATTCCGCAGATATCATTACTTGTTGTAATAAACGGGCCTGTTGCCAATGCGGGATCTATACCAAATTTATGGAGTAATAAAGGCACAAAAGTACCAATAAGCGAAGCTATAATAATTACAGAAACCAATGCAATAGTTACAATAACCCCTATAATTATCTCAACATTGAGCAGAAAATGACTGCCTAGAAATAAAATCAAGGCTAATATGAGTCCGTTTAATAAACTTAGTGAAACTTCCTTTATCAATCGGTTAAAAAGTGATCCGCTCAAGGTATCGTTAGCCAGACCCTGAACAATAATCGCCGATGACTGCACCCCAACATTACCAGCCATTGCAGCAATAAGCGGAGTAAAGAAAAACAGTTTTCCGTGTTCGAGCATTGCACCTTCAAATAACCCAAGAACTTTTACTGTGATAAATCCGCCCAACAGCGCCAATACCAGCCAAGGCAAACGTGCCTTTGTTAAATCTAAAATACTGTCATCTGCTTCTACGTCTTGAGAGATACCAGCTGCTAATTGGTAATCTTGATCCGCTTCATCTTTTATTACATCAATAATATCATCAATGGTGATTCTGCCCACCAAACGTCCTAATTCATCCACAACAGGAATGGCTTCCAAATCGTACTTCTGCATAATTCTGGCCACCTCAACATCTTCGGTATCGACATTTACAGAATTAAGTTTCCGTATGTAGACATCATTAATATTTGTTCGGGTTGAAGTTGTCAATAAGTCTTTCAAAGATAGTCTTCCTTTCAATCGGTCTTCATCATCAACAACATATATAGAATGCACTCTGGAAATGTTTTCAGCCTGAATACGCATTTCTTTTACACAAGTAAGGACATTCCAGTTTTCGTTCACTTTCACCAGCTCTTTGTGCATGATTCCCCCTGCGGTATCCTCGGCATATCGAAGCAGCTCCACAATGTCTTTGGCGTGTTCTACGTCCTGAAGCTCGGAGATAACCTCAGCTTTCTTCTCTTTGGAAAGTTCCCCGATAATATCGGCAGCATCATTGGTTTCTAATTCATCAAGCTCTTCGGCAATCTCTTTTGGCGAAAGCCTGCTTAGAATATTTTCCCTTAAATCATCTTCAAGTTCTAATAATATTTCGGCCGTTTTTTCACTGTCTAAAACCTTGAAAATATAGGTAGCCTCATCGAAGTCCAGTTCATCCAGGACTTCGGCAATATCAGCATGGTGCATATCATTCAATAAAACTTCCAGCTGCTGGTCGTTCTTGTTTTGAATGAGCTGCTCTAATTCTTTTATTAACTCTTTGCTGATTTTAAACTCCATCGGCTTCTATTTTTTGGGTCAATGCAATAAATTCTTTGTAATCCAATTGCTCAGGGCGAAGATTAAAAACGGTGTATTCTCTCAAACTATCGGACAAATTTAAGGTTTTTAAACTGTTACGCAACGTCTTTCTGCGCTGCTGAAAAGCGGTTTTTACAACAGTGAAAAACAACTTCTCCCCACAAGGCAGACTGAAGTCTTCTTTTCTGCGCAAACGCAAAACTCCCGATTTTACTTTTGGCGGCGGATTGAACACATTTTCGTCTACTGTAAACAGATACTCAGCATCATAAAATGCCTGTACCAAAACTGAAAGGATTCCATAAGCCTTAGTTCCCTTTTTCTCGCAGATCCGTTCTGCCACTTCTTTTTGGAACATCCCTGCAAATTCTGGAATCTGATTACGGTATTCCAATGTTTTAAAAACAATCTGCGTCGAAATATTATACGGAAAATTGCCAATGATAGCGAATTGCTTTCCTTCGAAAACTTCATTAATATTGTATTTCAAGAAATCCTTAGAGATGATTCTGTCTTTCAGTTTGTCATAATGAACACCCAAATATTCAACCGATTCGGTATCAATTTCGATAACGTAGGTATTGATTGGTTTTTCCAACAAATACTTGGTCAGCACTCCCATTCCAGGTCCTATTTCCAGCACATCTTCATACCCTTCTAAATTCAAAGTATCAGCGATGTCTTTCGCTATGCTTTCGTCTTTTAAGAAATGCTGTCCGAGGTGTTTTTTGGCTGTTACTTTTTCCATTTTATTATTTTAGATTTTTCGAATATTAGATTGTTAGATTTTTCGAACTATCGAACCATCTAAAAATCGAATAATCTATTAATGATCACTTATCACTTGTAATTCGGTTCTAAAAGTCAGCATTTTATCGCCAAACAATTTTACTCCTTCCTCTCTTAATCCAGGAGCATCTTCTTGGTAATATCTTTCTAATGTTTCCTTGCTGTCTGTCGTATATTGAACCGAATAGGTAACGCCTCCCATTTCTTCTTCGACCAAAACACGGACTAAACGAGCCGAAATAAATTTTCCGCAAGCCAGCATTTCCGGAATGTGTTTGTGCTGCATCCAAATCATCCATTTGTCGTGAACGCTTTCGTGTATGTTTGTAGTAACGTTGTATATAATCATATCTGCCCCCTAACCCCCGAAGGGGGAATCCTACTAGGGGTAAGTAGGGTTAAAAGAATATATTTATTTAATTTTAATCATCATTATATTGTAAATCTTTTATGAATCCCCCCTTCGGGGGTTAGGGGGCTTTTACAAGTTAGTATCTCCCCGCAATTCTCTGAACTTCCTTCTGGCATCTACAAAATAAATGCTGTCCTGATGGCTGAAAATAATTTTCTCATACAAAACTTTTGCCTTATCGGGCTGTTGCAATTGCTTATTGTAAATGTCTGCCGAGAAATACAAAGCTTCATCTACATAAATTCCGTCATTATGATGTTCAATAATATCCTCGTATTGTGCTAAAGCCAAAGTATTATCTCCCAGCTTTTCATACAATCTGCCCAAACGCAATAAAGTTACTGACTCGATTTGCTTCGCCTGTTCGGGCATAGCCCTCGAGTCCTGACCTTTGAAACTTTTCAAAATCTGCTGAAACTGAGCTATGGCCTCCTGATTTCTGTTTTGGTACAAAAGATAATCTCCTTTGGCAAATTGCTTCAAAGCAGTTTGAGTAGAATCGGCAACAGTATTGTCATTAATCAGCAAGAAATATTCTAAGGCATCATTTGCAATTAACTGCGTGCTGGCCGATTTCAGTTCTTTGAACTGTTTCAAAGCCCATTCAAAATCAGTTTTGAAATAACTTGTTTTTGCCGATTTCAAATTGGCTTCATGCGACAGCACGTTGTTTTGCAGATTTTCTTGAATCTGCGAATAATAAAGCAATGCCTGATTGAATTTTTCCTCGGAAAGCAAAATATCTGCCAATTCCATTTTACATTGTGCCTGATCAAACTGATTCAGCTGCATTTCCATGGCACGTTTTATAATGGCTTTACCCTCTGTTGGGTTTTTCATTATAAAACTTGCAAAATACGCTTGTTTCAGCTGCAAAGATAAGGTAACCGGTGTTGTCCCGTATTGTTTTAAAAGCGCATCAAATTGAGAGTTGATAGCCGGAAAATCTTTTTCCTGCGCTTTTTCCATTCTCATCTGCAGTAAATAGCTTTGTGCTCTCACAATCAATTCTACATCAGTAGTGTTCTCCAACACATAGTTCATAACCTCTGTGGCAACTTCTTGATTCCCTTCTTCAATAGCCATTTGCCCTAAACTGAGAATGTTCGTTAACGATTCCGGATTTCGCTTATAAATCGCTTTTTCCTGAATAAAGGCTTTTCCAAATTCTTTCTGCTGCATATAAAACCAGCTCAAAAACTGATTCCAAAAAACATCCTGATTTTTTTGAACTCGGACAATCAAAGCTTTTCGAAGACTTTCATTGAATTTAGAATCTTCATCTTTAGACATATAACGCGTCAATTGATTTTGAATCATATGTGCCGACTGCTGATTTTCGAATGCTTCTTCTAGAAAATTAGCAATCATTTCATCGGTTCTGCCCAATTGACCGTAGAGTAAGGCTGTCTGATATTTAAAATCAAATGTTGGCACCATTTCAACCGCTGTCAGATAAGATTTTAAGGCATATTCCAGCAATACTTTTTTCTCAAAAGTATTGGCAACACCATAAACTTCATTCGGATTTTTTCGGATTCTGTCTATTGCCTCATCGTAATATTTTTTGGCCTTAGCCTCATTTTTCTGTAATTGAAAATTATAGCCTAATTCGACCAATAATGTTGACTGTTTGGATCTTGCCAATCGATCCTGAATTTCTTTTTCGGCTGGGTCAAATTGAAGCAATTGCTGCATACAGTCAATTTTTCGCTGAAAATAAAAAGGATTAGATGGCAGATTGTTTGATAATTCCTGATAGCTGACCAATGCTTTCTCAAAATCCCCTTTGTCATAATAATACTGTGCCAATTGCTCGTTTTGAGCAAAAATTGACGTTGAACAAAACAGCATTATATAGAGGATTAGTATTTTCATTTCCTTTTTTAGTCGCAGTCACAGTCATCAGTCACAACTCTAAAAACTGTGACTGAAAACTGAAAACTAAATTAATCTATAATATCAAATCCGCAGTACGGACGCAATACTTCTGGAATTACAATTCCTTCAGGAGTTTGGTAATTTTCCAAAATTCCGGCAAGAACTCTCGGTAAAGCCAATGAACTTCCGTTAAGTGTGTGTGCCAATTGGTTTTTTCCGTCTTTGTCCTTGAAACGCAATTTCAAACGGTTCGCCTGGAAAGTCTCAAAATTAGAAACTGATGAAATTTCCAGCCAACGTTCCTGCGCTGTAGAATATACTTCAAAATCGTACGTCAAAGCCGATGTGAAACCCATATCTCCTCCGCAAAGGCGTAAAATTCGGAAAGGCAATTTCAATTCCTGCAGAATGTTTTTCACATGCTCTACCATTCCGTCAAGCGCTTGGTATGAATTATCTGGGTGTTCTACACGAACGATTTCTACTTTGTCAAATTGATGCAGACGGTTTAAACCACGAACATGTGCTCCATAAGAACCCGCTTCACGACGGAAACAAGGCGTATATGCAGTTCGCAATACTGGAAACTCATTTTCGTTTAAAATTACATCTCTAAAAATATTTGTTACTGGAACCTCAGCAGTTGGAATCAAATATAAATTGTCGGTAACATCATGGTACATCTGCCCTTCTTTGTCCGGCAATTGTCCTGTTCCATAAGCCGAAGCTTCATTTACAAAATGTGGAACCTGAACTTCCTGATATCCTGCAGCTGTATTTTTGTCTAAAAAATAATTGATTAAAGCACGCTGCAAACGAGCTCCTTTTCCTTTATAAACAGGAAATCCAGCACCCGTGATTTTTACACCCAATTCAAAATCGATGATGTCATATTGTTTCACCAATTCCCAGTGCGGTTGTGCGCCTTCGTGCAAAACCGGAATATCACCTTCCTCATAAACATTTACGTTATCCTCCGCCACTTTTCCAAAAGGAACAATATCGGCAGGAAGATTAGGCAGTGTGTATAATTTCTCTGTTAATTCATTTGCTAAAACATCAGCGGTTTCAGCCAATGCTTTGCTTTTCTCTTTCAACAGAACCGTTTTTTCTTTAAGAATCGCCGCTTTTGATTTCTCTCCAGCTTTCATCAATTCGCCTATATCTTTGGATAATTTATTAGATTCGGATAAAGTGTTGTCCAGCTCCACTTGCGTAGCGCGTCTTTTTTCATCCAATTGTACCACTTCTTCAACAACTTCTCTGGCATCCATATTTCTTTTGGCCAAAGCGCTGATTACTTTCTCTTGATTCTCTCTAATAAATGCAATTTGTAACATAGTTTGATTTTTATAACTCAATAATGGAAGCAAATTTAAGGAAATGTTTGCTAACAATCAGACAAAGTTTTTTTACGCTTTTATTTTGGTTTTTGGTTTATTTTCCAGAGATAACCACCTGTCTGAATGACTTTTTGCTATAATATCCTAAAATTTTAAAGATTCTAAATTAAACCCAAGTGTTTCTTTTTAGGCAGAAAACAAACAACATTCAACAATTTTTTTTCTAATTTTACTA
Source organism: uncultured Flavobacterium sp. (assembly GCA_963511795.1). GTDB lineage: Bacteria > Bacteroidota > Bacteroidia > Flavobacteriales > Flavobacteriaceae > Flavobacterium. Next base: position 89,603 of record CAUPKP010000005.1, read on the forward strand.
AAAACTAGAAATTATGTTATTAAAAAATATTGAATCAGCGCTGAATAAACAAATTCGTATAGAAGCAGAATCTTCTCAAACCTATCTATCCATGGCTTGCTGGGCGGAAGTAAATGGGCTGGAAGGAATAGCACAATTTATGTACGCTCAGTCGGATGAGGAGCGTTTACACATGCTCAAATTAATCAAATATGTAAACGAACGTGGCGGTCATGCAAAAATAACCGACTTGAAAGCACCTAAAACCACTTACGAAACGTTCAAAGGAATGTTTGAGGAACTATACAAACACGAAATTTTTGTTTCAGATTCCATCAATGAATTGGTTCACATCACATTTGAAGAGAAAGATTATGCTACTCACAACTTCCTGCAATGGTATGTAGCTGAACAGATTGAAGAAGAAGCGACAGCCAAATCAATTCTAGACAAAATCAACTTAATTGGTGATGACAAAGGCGGCTTGTATCTTTTTGACAGAGACATTCAGCAAGTTGCTGCTGCCAGTGCAGCAGCTAATAGCGGTGCTTCTGCCAAATAATTAAGATACCTCTTAATAAATAATATCCTCAAAATGCACCAGCTGCATTTTGAGGTTTTTTTTGCTCTAAAAAGTGTTAAAGTTTATTTAGAATAGATAAAAACAACATACATTTGCATTGGTTTTAAATTCTTTATACCAAAATTCCGAACAGATTCATAACACTAATTCGCAGTTACCTTGAGCAAGAAAGAAAAAGAAAAGGAGAAAAAGGACAAGAAAAAAAAGAAGGATAAAAAAGAAATCCTTAAAAAATTGAAAGCAGTCGAAAGCTGCAAATCAACCTGTATGTCCAGCTGCAAAGTACCCTCAAACTGTAAATCCAGCTGTTGTGAAAAATACAAGAAAAGCGAAAAGAAACGCTGCAGCCGATGTCCAATGTTTGATTTACTAAAAAAATCAGCTTAATTTTTAATGCGCAGAATTTAATTTATAATTTGCATTGTTTAAAAATTGCAGGTTATTAATATTTAGAAAAAAGGGTTCTGTTATTTTATAATGTACCGCCGTAATAGTTAATTTATAGTATTGAAAAAAGAGTCCCACGGGACTCTTTTTTTTATGGCAGGGATCTTCGCAATACTATTCCGCAATATTGGAATTTTTCAAAGACGATTACTTATCATGCCTTCCTTCAAACCAGCATTGCCGATATTGATTGTCGAGCTGCTTGCGGGGATCCTTCCTCCGTCAGGATGACAATATTGTGTAAAATACTGACTGTGTCCTGCAATCTCAATTCTGTAATCTGCTATCTGAAAACTACTTCCCAAGTAACATAATCTCGCTTACAACCACTTCGGTGATATAGCGTTTTTCTCCGTTCTTGTCCTCATAGCTTCTGTGGGTAAGTTTGCCGTCTATGGCGACTTGTTTGCCTTTGGTTACGAATTTTTCAATGATTTCGGCGGTTTTTCCCCAAGCGACAACGGTGTGCCATTCGGTTTGGTCTACTCGTTCTCCTTTGTCGTTTTTGTAACTGTCTTTGGTAGCGATGCTCAAATTGGCTAATTTTTTTCCTCCCTCAAAAGATTTGATGATTGGATCATTTCCTGCGTTTCCGATCAATTGTACTCTGTTTTTCATGGCGTGTAAATTTAAATGTTAGTGTGTATATGATTATTTTATTGAAATTGACTTTGCTATTGTTATTGAAATTGCATTGTTTCATTTCGACAGGGCAAAGATGCGACGGCTTCCAAAAGTTATTCGGTTGCTAACTGCTTACTTTCGGTTGTAGTTGTTTGTAACCGTTTGTAAATGGAAATTTTTGAGTATATTTGAGACTTAGCAACAAGCTAGGGGCTATTATACACCAAAGCAAGAAAATGACACAAATAAAAAAGAAACAACATTACGTTTGGAAAAAATATCTAATGTCTTGGTCTAATAAGAACCAAATTTTTGCTTCATTTAAAAGTACACGTAAAATCATCAAAACTAATATTGAGGGCGTAGCACAAGAACGTTACTTCTATGCTCTGGAAGAATTTACAGAAGAAGAGGAAATTATTTTAAAAGAACTCATCATGTTGTGGAGTAATGATATCGTTCGACCACTTGTAATGGAATATTACAATATGATTACTATGTTTTCTAAAATAAATCGTGCCATAAAAAATAAAGATTTAAGTACAATGAATTCTGCTGAATTGGACAAAAATCTGGCTTTATTGAAAGCAAACACAATGGAAGATATACATACAAGTTTAGAAAAATTTGGAGAGAGGCTAATTGAAATTCGCAAAGTTGCGGATTTAGAATTCCTTGATGATAAACAAGAATTATTTACCACAATGATTTATGTTTCTTTTCAATATCTCAGAACAAAGAATATGCGAGAAGTTACAAAACCAATCATCAATAAATACCCATATTTATCGAATAAATTCTTGAATTTTTTTCCATTTATTTATGCCCCAGCAATAGCAGATTCATTAACATCTGAAAAAAATATTAAATTCATTTTTTTTGACAATAAAACAGAAATTGATTTTATAACAACTGATCAACCAATCATAAATGCCAAAAAAAATATTCTTAGTGACATTGGAATTGTTTCACAACTAGATTATTATTATCCCATAACACCAAAAATAGCGATTATTATTCATTATCAAGAACAAGAAGAGAAACGTAAATATGTATTAATTGAAAAACAACAAGTAAATCATTATAACGATTTAATGATTAGTAATGCAAAAGAATTCGTTTTTTCAAGTACAGAAGAACAATTAATATCCATTTAAATGGTCACTAAAACATCTAAAAATGACAATAGTCTAGTAAGCTAGTAATTACAAAACCATAAATCCTAACTAGTCCTGATAGAGCCGATATCCTCGTAACGCAGTGGAGAGATAAAGGCGAAAGCAGGAATCCATGCCGACAAATAAAGCCTAATCTCTCGCTCCAAAAACAAATAATAATCTCGTTTTAAAATAATTATAAAAATTCACCATTATGCAGGCCAAAATAAAAAAAGTAGAATTACGGAATTTAGCCTTTGAGGATTACAAACAGCTCAAAAACTCCATGGTGGAATCGTATCCTGAAATGGCGGATTCTTATTGGCGTTCCGATGATATCCAGAGATTATTGGGCGTTTTTCCCGAGGGGCAATTGGTGATTTTGGTGGATGGAAAAGTGGTGGGTTCTGCCTTGTCCTTGATTGTCGATGAAAGACTGGTCGATAAAAAACATAATTATCTGCAGATAGGAGGCGATTATTCGTTTTCGACCCACAATCCTCAAGCGGAAATATTGTATGGAATCGATGTTTTTATCCATCCCAATTATCGCGGTCTGCGTTTGGGAAGGCGTTTATATGATGCCCGAAAAGAACTGTGCGAAAAACTGAACCTCAAAGGAATTGTTTTTGCGGGGCGTATACCAAATTATGGCCAGTATGCCGATAAAATGACTCCCAAAAAATATATTGAAAAAGTAAAAAGTAAACAACTGCACGATCCTGTGCTTTCGTTTCAGCTGAGTAATGATTTTCACGTGCTGCGGATTATGAAAAACTATTTGGCAGGCGATGAGGATTCCAAGCAGTTTGCGGTTTTGCTGGAATGGAACAATATCTATTTTGACGAAAGTCCGAGATTGATAAATACCGAAAAAAATGTCATTCGGTTAGGGTTGATTCAATGGCAGATGCGTTCATTGGGCAACCTTGAAGCTTTGTTTGAACAATCGGAATTTTTTATTGATGTAGTTTCGGGCTACAGCTGTGATTTTGCGGTGTTCCCCGAATTGTTCATTGCTCCTTTAATGGCCGATTACAATCATATGACCGAGGCCGAAGCGATTCGGGAACTGGCCAAACATTCTGAACCTATCAGGAAACGGTTTCAGGAATTGGCCATTTCGTATAATATCAATATCATTTCGGGCAGTATGCCGTATCTGGAAAATGGAAATTTATACAATGTTGGATTTTTGTGCAAAAGGGACGGAACTTCGGAGATGTATACCAAAATCCACGTAACGCCAAATGAAGTGCAGCATTGGGGAATGAAAGGCGGTTCGGAAATCAAGACTTTTGATACCGACTGCGGTAAAATTGGGATTATGATTTGTTATGATGTCGAGTTTCCTGAAATGTCCCGAATTATGGCCGATGAAGGGATGAATATACTTTTCGTTCCCTTCCTGACCGATACCCAAAATGCTTATACTCGGGTCAAGCATTGTGCCCAGGCGCGAGCCATTGAAAACGAATGTTATGTTGCCATTGCTGGCTGCGTAGGGAATTTGCCTAAAGTAAATAATATGGATATTCAATATGCGCAGGCGGCGGTTTTTACACCTTCGGATTTTGCTTTTCCGAGTAATGGTATCAAAGCCGAAGCTACTCCAAATACTGAAATGACTTTGATTGTCGATGTTGACTTGCGATTGCTGAAAGAATTGCATGAGCATGGAAGCGTAAGAATCCTAAAAGACCGAAGAACAGATTTGTATGAAATAAAAAAGATTCAGAATTGACTTTAACCATATAAGAAATATAAGTTCATTTAAGTGTAGGAATAAAAAGCAGAACTTATATGTTTTTATATTTCTTATATGGTCAGTGTTTTTTCATTTGGTGCAAATCCGTATCATCTGTGGCCAATTTCACATTTAGATTGATTTAAAAATAACAGCCTAAAAAGTAAAAATATGAAAACCTGCCTTGAATGCGGCGATGCCATTGTAGGCCGCGAAGACAAGAAATTCTGCAGTGATGGCTGCCGGAATGCCTACAACAATAAAATAAATAAGGACAGCACAAATTATATGCGCAATATCAACAACAAATTGCGCAAAAATTACCGAATTTTGTCGGAGCTAAATGTGGAAAGAAAATCCAAAACGACCCGAGCCAAATTAATGAGCAAGGGATTTGATTTTGAGTTTTTTACCAACATTTTGAATACCAAATCGGGGAATACCTACTATTTCCTGTATGACCAAGGCTATATGGTTTTGGACAATGATTATTATATGCTAGTTAAAAAAGATATTTAATACCCCCATTTATGAAAAAAAATTACTCATCGATAATAACTGCGGTTCTCATAGCAGGGATTTTGACCTTTTTGTTTGCTTTCCTAATGCCGTCATGGTCGGAAAATGAAGAAGAAAAAGTTACGGAGTTTTCTACCAGCCGAGCTTTGGAACATGTTAGTGCGATTGCCAAACAGCCGCATTATGTAGGTACAAAAAATCATGAGGTCGTTGCCGAATATATCATCAAAGAATTGCAAAAACTGGGCTTGGAAACAACGGTGCAGGAAGGTTTTATGCTGAGTGACTGGGGAAACCTTGTAAAATCCAAAAACATCATGTGCCGTATTGAAGGGAGCGCAAGCGGTAAAGCGCTGCTCCTGCTTTCTCATTATGACAGTGCACCGCATTCATTTTCACATGGTGCGAGTGATGATGCTTCGGGCGTGGCGACTATTTTGGAAGGAGTTAGGGCTTTTTTAAATGCTAAAACAAAAAATAAAAACGACATTATTATTCTTTTTACTGATGCAGAGGAATTGGGATTGAATGGTGCTGCGCTTTTTGTAACCCAGCATCAATGGGCGAAGGAAGTAGGACTGGTTTTGAATTTTGAAGCACGCGGTTCATCTGGACCAAGTTATATGCTGATGGAAACCAACAAAGGAAATGCCGGTTTGGTTGCAGCATTTGCTAAAGCTGGTGCTGCCTATCCAGTTTCGAATTCATTGATGTACAGTATTTACAAAATGCTGCCGAATGATACTGACTTAACGGTTTTTAGAGAGCAGGGAAATATTCAAGGGTTTAACTTTGCTTTTATCGATGGTCATTTTAATTACCATACCCAACAGGATGATGTAGCTCATTTGGACAAAAACTCTTTGAAGCATCAAGGTTCCTATTTGATGCCTTTGCTTAATCATTTCTCGAATACCGATTTGAATACTGTGGCTTCAACAGCTGACGATGTTTATTTCACGATTCCATTTACGTTCATCAATTATCCTTTTGATTGGGTAATGCCAATGACATTGATTGCAGCAGGTTTATTACTTATATTGGTGTTTTTAGGTAAAGTCAAAAGAATGCTGAAACTGAACGATATCATGAGAGGCTTTTTCCCGTTTTTGGGGGCTTTGATTTTTACCGGATTGATTACGTATTACGGCTGGCAAGGGTTACTGTTGCTGAATCCGCAGTACAATGATTTACTTAACGGATTTACCTATAACGGACACGATTATATTACAGCCTTTATATTGCTGAGCCTGTCGATTTGTTTTTTCTTTTATCAGATAGCCTCAAAACCAAAAGTAACGATGAACCATTATGTGATTCCGCTGATCTTTTGGATTGTGCTGAATGGTTTTCTAGCCAACAGTCTCCGCGGAGCGGGATTCCTGATTATTCCTGTGTATTTTGGACTGATCTCTTTTGCCGTTTTTATATTCAGCCAAAGATCTAATTGGATTGTAAATCTCATCTGCGGAATTCCAGCCCTGCTTATTATTGCTCCGTTTATCCAGATGTTCCCTGTAGGTTTAGGATTGAAAGTGCTTTTTGGAAGCGCAATTTTGACGGTTTTGGCATTTGTATTGCTGCTGCCTGTTTTTGGAGCTTTCACCAAAAAAGGAAGCTGGTCATTATTGTTCTTTTTAACTGCTGTTCTATTTTTAGCGAAAGCGCAATACCATTCGGGTTACGAATCTGGCGAAGCAAAATCCAACAGTTTGGTTTATCTCTACAATGCAGATACAAAAAAAGCTCATTGGCTAACTTATGATACCAATCTGGATTCCTGGACAAAAGGTTATCTGGGCGAAAAACCAAAAGGTGCAAAAATATTCAATGATTTGAAGCTTTTCAGCAAATACAATTCGGAGTTCACTTATGCTTCTGAAGCGCCAGACAAAGGAATTGCTGCGCCAACTATTACTTTTCTAAAAGACAGTGTGGTAGGTTTTAAAAGACATTTGAAAATACAGATTACTCCCAACCGCAAAGTAAACCGCTATGATATTTTTGCCGATGAAATCATGAGATTCTTCAACTTTAAAGCTAATGGTGTTAGCACTTTGGGACAAAAAGGAACCGAATTAGAACGAAACGGCAAAAAACTATTGAGTTATTATGTAGTGAATAACGAACCGTTGGTATTGCAGTTTACCATCAACAGAGCCACTGTACTCAATATGAATGTCATGGAAAGTTCTTTTGACCTGATGACTAATCAGCTGTTTAGCATGACTCCAAGGCAAGACTGGATGATGCCGACTCCTTTTGTATTGAATGATGCGATAATCATTACCCAAAAATTAAAACGAACTCCGAAATTCACTGCACCAGTTGCTGCCCCTAACTTAGTAAAACCTGAAATAGTGGACAGTTTAACAGTAGTGAAAGATAGTTTACAAATAAAACAAAGGGGGCTTTAACTAACATCGACACGATTTATGTCAAATATAGAATTTAATTTACAGCCTGAAATATTAGAAAATGAGCTAATAAAACTGATACCGCTCCAAGAAAGCGAACTTGAAATGTTGTACAAAGTAGCATCTGACTCAGAAATATGGAAGAATCATCCATCAAAAAATCGGTATAAAAGAGAAGAGTTTCAGTTTTTTTTGGATAGTGCGCTAGCATCCAAAAGTGCATTTCTAGTTTATGATGCTGCAGCTAATGAGTTAATAGGAAGTACTCGTTATTATGATTTCGATTCTGAAGCTTCTAAAATCGCCATTGGTTATACTTTTTTAGCCAAAAAATACTGGGGCGGTGGCCATAATAAAGCAATGAAAAAACTGCTTATTGATTATGCGTTTCAATACGTTAATACGATACTTTTTCATATTGGTGAAACAAATATTATATCTCAAAAAGCTATTGCAAAAATTGGAGCAACTAAAATAGGTGTTGTAGATTTTGATAATAGTGAAATTCCTTATTTAGAATATCAAATTCTAAAAGAGGATTGGGTATAAAACATATATCAAATAATAGAATTTTGACGAAGGAAAAATACAAACGATATTAATAATCTGTATCCTGTCTCTTTACGAAACAGCTATCGTTTTATAAATTTTAATTGTTGTGAGCCGGCATCTGTTTTTACTTTCATCAAATAAACTCCCGAAGCCCATGAACTGATATCCCAAGAAGTTACAGCATTTGTGGTTCTTATTTTTTGACCAGCCATATCATAAAATTGTATTTTTTCGATAATTATTCCGCTTGGAATATCAAGTGAAAGAATATTATTGGCTGGGTTTAGATATAACTGCGCTGGAGTCAATTCGAATTTTCGGGAAGATAAAGTTACAGTATTGCTTTTGGAAATAATATTCTTTTCGGGATCAAACGTGATACTAGTAATTGCAAAAGGGACATTTTCTGTAAAAACTTCTCCATTAATAGTATTATTCAAAACCAAATCCAATTGCTGACCGCCAGTTCCAAAAACTCTAATTGGGACAGGCATTTCAAAATAAGAAACCGAAGCATCTGACTGCGTCTGATTTACAGTAAATCTGGCTTGACCTCCCCCTAAATTTTGAGCTGAAATAGTATAAATTGGATAACCTTGTTTGTAAATCCAGTCATTAAAGAATTCCGTCAGACTATTGCCGTAAACAGCTTCCAAATGCAATTGCAGTTCAGGAGTTTTAGCATATTTATAGGCAAGATTCAGATCTTTTAAATAATTTTTAACTCCTTGAAAAAATAAAGCGTCACCCATTTTAAAACGCAACATGTTTAGCACCATTGCGCCTTTATTGTAAGTTAATCGGGAACTAAAAATTCTATCAACATCCGAAAGTTCAGCATCTGTTACATATACAGCTCCATTTGTTCTGGAAGTTATGTTACTAATCATTCTATTTTTTTCTGAAATAAAAGCATTTTTGCCGTCAAAGTTTTCGATAACCAGCGATGCTACATATGTAGCAAAACCTTCGTTAAGCCAGATATCATTCCAAGCACCGCAAGTGATTTTGTCGCCAAACCATTGATGCGCCATTTCGTGAGCGACTAAGCTTCTTTCAAAATTATTCATAAAAGAAACAGTCGTATGTTCCATTCCTCCGCCCCATTCAAATTGAGCGTGACCGTATTTCTCGGTATGAAAAGGATAGATTTCGAAAAGGCTTTCGTATAAATTTAAAATCAGCGGTGTTTGATCTAATTGTTCTTTTACCGATGCTAAAGTTTCCGGATAGATGTAATTGATTATTGGATACTGGCTGGGTGCAGTTCCTCCCTGCTGATTGTATACACTGTAATTAGTTACCGCTATGGCAACCAAATAAGCAGGAATAGGATAACCATGATGAAAATGGGTGGTTTTATCGGCTCCATTAATTACTGGAGCTTCCGGTTCAATACCATTAGAAACACTTACATATTGCGAAGGCGCCGTAATGTAAACGTCAATTGCATCTATTTTGTCGTTTAGATCCTGTTTGCACGGCCACCAATCACGAGCTCCATAAGGCTCAGATAATGTATATAATATTGGAGCTGTATCGTGTGCAGTTATGTTAAAAGCCTGCTCACCGCTGGCAGGTGTTCCCGAATACCTGATTTCAACGGTCGCCGAAGTCCCCGAATTTAAAACAGCGGGTAAAGTAATTACTAATTCGTTATTGGCATTTTGTACAAAAGCTATTGACACACCGTTTTGAACAACAGTACTTACTGTAAGTTTATTGGTTAAATCAAAAGTCACTGTGGAAAGATTAGACAGCGCAGTAAAAGTGCTGGTCACGATTCCTGAGATAAAATATTTGGCTGGATCTACAGTAAATTCCAGTTTTTGATAGGTAATATCATAGTTTAGCGTATTTGGATTAACGCTCAAGTTCATTTTCTTTGCCGCCGTCTTTTGCTCAAATTTAGAAATACTTACTGTTTGACTTGGTTTTTTTTGGGCATAAGCCGAAATTATCAAAATATTTACTAAGAGCAGGAGCATTTTTTTCATTTCAAATTCTATTTGTGTATCAAATATAATCAATGATTTGGTTTAAAACTCTTTCTAAACAAATCACAAGATATAACTAGTTTAATCCGCATAATTTAATTGACCTCAACAAGCAGAATGAATACTTTTTTATACGAAAAGACTATATTTGAAATACTTTAAAATCATGAAAACATGGAAACAGCATTCAAAGAAAAACAAAAATTTACTCAATGGTGGTTATGGTTACTTTTAATAGGAATCGGAGTTTTTCAGGTTTACGGGATTTTTAGCCAGTTAATTAAAGGAGAGAATTTTGGAGATAAACCAATGTCAGATACTGGATTAATCATCTTTACACTAATTCCGTTTGGAATCATAATTCTGTTTTGGTATATGAAGCTGGAAACAGAAATTGATGAAACAGAAATACGTATTAAGTTTATCCCATTAGCAAAAAAAACATTCAGATGGGAGGATATAAGAGCAGCAACAGTTGTTGAATATAAGTTTGTAGGTTATGGAATCCGGTTGTTTACTTCTTATGGGACTGTTTATAACACCAAAGGAAATATGGGACTTGCAATTGAATTAAAAAGCGGTGAAAAAATCTTAATTGGCACACAAAAAGCCAGTGAATTAAGCCAAAAAATTGAAAACCGCTTGACCGATAAATTCTAATTTAATCCAGATAACATTATGTTATGCAATTTTAAGACAACAATAATGTAAATATTTTCAATAATTATGTAACAGTCTTCAGGCTCTCTAAAGCTAATTTAGCCATTATTAATTTTTAAAAACAGAGACATGAAAACTAAAAGCATAATAATTGCATTAGCATTAAGTATTGGATTATTTACAACATCTTGTAATTCAACTGATGAAAACGAAGGAGATACATTAGCACCTATTGAAGGAAAATGGGGTATTGTAAAAGTGGGCACCTCCGTTGGCGGTGTTGAAACATTGTCTGACCCACCTGAAAATACAGCGGGCTGTGATCATGATTTTATTGACCTAAAACTTAATAACACATTAGTTTCAGGTGATTATAGTTCTGCTGTTAGTCCTTGTGCATTAACAACTCAGTCAGGAACATATTCCAAAGGAGACAGTAAATTAACACTTGTTATAAATGGTACAAGCACTACTTATGACATTGTTAACCTTACACTTAGCGAATTAAAGTTAAAAAATGGTAACGCTATCAGAGTTTACATTAGATAACATTTATTCTGATGTTACATCCTGTATCTTATCAGATACAGAACTAAACGGAAATGACTTTAAAAGTTATTTCCGTTTTTTTTTAGATTGAAAGACAATTGTCAAAATGTTGTGTTTGTATTGTTTTTTAGCAGAAATTTGCCAAATATTCTAAAACATACTCACATGGAATTCGGCAGAATCATTATTTCAGAAACCGCTTCAATCAGCGAAAATCCTCAAGATATTATCAACTCAAATATTTCCGTAATCAATTTAATGCGCGAAGAAAAAGTAGATGATGATTTGATTCATGAAGATGCTTTGATGAGTTATTATTTAGATTATTACACTTCCCAATGTACAGAAGGAAATTTTGCTCAATTTATTTATAATTCCCGTTGGAATACCGAATTAAATGAACTTATCGAAGAAGGTCTGCAATTGCTTGGTGCCGAAAAACATTTGGAATTGTTTCAGCAGCAATGCAAAAAAGTAAAACTAATGAGCAGTGTCAAGCGGGAAAAATTCTTCAAAAGCAAACTCGAAGGCGTAAACCCAATTAGAGATCTGTTGAACAACGATACTTTTTTTGAGATAGAAGAAAACTTAGTAGAATTAAATGCCAATTTTTTAAAATCTCATCCCGATACAGAAATCCTTTCTGTAGACGAAATGTTTGCTGTTCTGGAAGAATTTGTTGGGCACGAGATTAAAAGAGAATAATTATTTCCAAATTGAGATTTAATCTCACAGAGATACACAAAGAAAAAACACAGAGATATGCAAAAATATAACTTATAAACCTTTGCGAATCTCTGTGTTGCCTTTGCGTCATTTTGCGGAATAATCTTTAGCAAGCACATTCAATTTTTTGTCCTGTATTATTTCCTTGAGTTCCCTGGGTAGCATAACCGTCAAATTTCCACCACTCGATTCCGCCTATTAATTCTTTTACTTTAAAACCCAATTTGGTCATATTCAAAGCTCCTTTAGTCGAAGCATTGCAGCCTATTCCGTCACAATACGTTACATACAAAACTTCTTTATCCAAATGACTGGTAGTTTCGGAATTCATTTCACGATGCGGAATATTAATGGCATTGGGAATGTGTTCAGCCTCAAATCCAAAGGCTTTTCGGGCATCGAGAGCAATTACTTTTTCTCCGTTATTTAATGCGTCAAACAAATCAGAAGGATCCATTTCGAATGCTAATTTATTTTGATAATATTTTATTTGTTCTTCCATATTATATTGCTTTTTAGATTTAATACTAATCCAAAATTAAGACAACTGCATTTCTAATAAAAACGAAAAGAATTCATGTATCTGATGAATTCTTTTCATGTAAATCCAACTATAAATTTTGTTCCTTTGTGAAAACAATTCTCAAAAATGGAAATCAGACATTTAAGATTGATAAAGGCTATTGTCGAAGAAGGGAGCATTACAAAGGCAATAGACAAACTTCATTTGACACAATCTGCGCTGAGCCATCAGCTCAAAGAAGCCGAATATCAGTTGGGTACCAAAATATTTTTGAGAGCGAATAAAAAAATGATTCTGACCAAAGCCGGTGAAAAATTATATGAAATTGCTAATGAAATTCTCGACAAACTTTCGGAAACAGAACTTCAGATCAAGCAAATGGTTTTCGGGGAATTCGGAGAAATAAGAATCAGCACCGAATGTTTTTCCAGTTACCATTGGCTCCCATCAGTGATTAAGCAATTTCATGATTTGTATCCAAATATTGAATTGAAAATCGTTACCGAAGCCACTCATTATCCGTTGCAAAAACTATTGGATAATGTAATCGACATTGGGATTGTAAGTGACCAGATCAAAGATGACAGAATAAAATACTTGGAACTTTTTCAGGATGAAGTGGTAATGGCCGTTTCTGAAGAGCATTCTTGGGCGAATAAGAAATATGTAGTTGCCGAAGATTTTGCCAATGAGCATTTAATCATTCATTCCCTGCCGATGGAAACGGTTACCATTCATCAAATGGTTTTGGCTCCAGCCAAAATAACACCGAAAAAAATAACACCGTTACCACTTACCGAAGCTTCTATCGAAATGGTCAAAGCAAATATGGGCGTAATGTCTATGGCCAAATGGGCGCTGCAGCCTTATTTAAAAAACAGCCCTATCAAAGCTGTAAAAATTGGTAAAAACGGGCTGAAAAGAAAACATTTTATCGCAATCAGAGCTGAAAAAGAATATCCAGATTATTTCAATCATTTTATAGGATTTTTGCAAACCGAAATTAATCTTCAATGAATTACCTTATACGGGAATGCCTGCCAAATGATATTGCTGCGGTTGTAGATTTGTGCCAAAAACACGCTGCTTACGAGAAAGCCTCTTTTGACCCGATTGGAAAAGAAGAAAAACTTAAAAATGCTTTATTTGACAAGCAACCTCAATTATTTTGTTTGGTTGTTGAGGTTAAAGGAGTGATTGTTGGCTATGCCAGTTATACTTTTGATTTTTCAACTTGGGATGCAGCAGCTTTCATGTATATGGATTGCTTGTATCTCGAAGAAGAAGCCCGCAGTTTTGGAATTGGCGAAGCCCTAATCGAAAGATTAAAACAGATTGCTGCAACAAAAAATTGCATCAATATACAATGGCAGACTCCTGAATTCAACGAGAGAGCCATAAAATTTTACCATCGCATAGGCGGAAAAGGAAAAGACAAAGTGCGTTTTTCTTTGAATTTATAAACATTACCAAGAATAAATGAAACAAATAAGCATATTAGGCTGTGGCTGGTTAGGTTTGCCTTTGGCGAAAGCCTTACGGGTAAATGGATTTTCGGTAAAAGGATCAACAACCTCGGAAGAAAAACTTTCTACATTAAAATCATTTGGGATTGACCCTTTTTTGATTGCGCTTGACAGCAAAAGTATAAATGGTGATATCGAAGATTTCTTAAGAGGAAGCGAAACCTTGATTATTGACATTCCTCCTCAATTGAGAAGAAAGAACGACGATTCTTCAACTGTGAATGAAAAGATATTTGTCGAAAAGATAAAAATACTGATTCCTTATATTGTAAAATCAACGATTGAAAATGTACTTTTTGTGAGTTCAACTTCCGTTTACGGCAAAGCCAATGGAACAATAACTGAAGATACGCCTGCAAAACCCGATACCGAAAGCGGAAAACAATTGCTGGAAGCAGAATCCCTTTTGCAAAACAACCCAAACTTCAAAACTACAATTCTACGTTTTGGCGGACTCATCGGCGAAGATCGAAATCCAGTCAAATTTTTGGCAGGAAAACAAAACCTAGAAAACCCAAATGGCCGAATTAATTTTATTCATCAAAAAGACTGTATTGGGATTATCCTGAAAATCATTGAACTAGAATCTTGGGGCGGGATTTACAATGGTGTCTGCCCTTTTCATCCCACAAGAGAGACTTATTATACACAAAAAGCAGCTGAATTAAACTTACCTTTGCCACAATTTGACCATTCCGAAACTAGTACAGAAAAACTTATTTTGAGCGACAAAGCAACAACTCTTTTGGTTTATTCTTTTATTAAAACCGATTTATAAATTGACATCAAAAATAAAAACTGCGATTAAGGCAAAAGCCGATTTTATAGGATTGCCTGTTTTGGCTCTTTGCTGGGTGGGTTTCTTTTGGGGTACCACTTGGCTGGCTTCCAAAGAAGCAGTAAGATATATGCCCGGATTGCAGGTCGCCGCTATCAGGCAATTTATTGCAGGCTCGCTTTATTTGTGTTTTTTTCTGTTTAAGAAAACGCCTTGGCCCAAAGGAAAACAATGGAAAAGCATTCTAATTCTTAGCCTGCTCAACTTTGTATTAAGCAATGGACTCAGCACTTGGGGCGTTAAATACATCAGTAGCGGACTGGGTGCTATCATTGGTGCAATGGTTCCAGTCTGGATTGTATTTATCAGTATTTTTAATGGTGAAAGAATTACCCGATTGGCAGTTTTGGGAATTTTGGTTTGCTTCGGAGGCGTTTGCGTTGTCTTTTATGAACACCTGCTTGATTTTCTGCAGCCTGACTTTCAAATTGGCATAGCGCTTTCGGTAACAGCAACGATTACTTGGGCTTTTGGCACTTTATACACCAAGAAAAAAGCGGCTAGTTTCAATCCTTATTTTAGTCTAGGACTGCAGATGTTTATTTCCAGTATTTCACTTTTTACATTTATTGGCGCAACTGGGACTGGCATTCCCCTTTCTGAAGTTCCTGCTAATTCCTGGTGGTCAATTGCTTATTTGGTCATTTTTGGCTCGATATTAACCTTTATTGCATTTATTTATGCACTGCAAAAACTCCCAACTGAATTGAGCAGCGTGTATGCTTATATCAATCCAATAGTCGCGGTTGTTTTAGGCTCTTTAATTTTTGGAGAACCTTTAACTACAGCAATCATCTTTGGCGGAAGCGTTACTTTAATTGGATTGTATCTTATCAATTTTGCTATGCGGAAAAAGAAAAAGAATAAACAGGAAGCATTTATTTAACTCGCTGCTAGAATTATTTAAACAGAATTCTAACAAACGGTTTTATTTGAATATATTCGTTAACCTTTTTATCAATTTTAATGTGAGACAGTTATGAAAAAAATATTTGTTTTAATTCCGACTTTCGTTGGATTGTCATTTATCTACGCACAGCAAAAGCAAAATTTCATCGTTCCTAATGAAAATTTGGTAACCGAAAATATTGCACCAATTCCTAGTGAACTTGCAGGGCAGGTTAAAAAATATTCAGAGGCAAGGGGAGCATCTTTAGTTGAAGTCAGCCCTGTAAAAAACGAAATTATTATTAACACCCGATTTGGATCGACATCACAATTGCATCTAGTGTCAATGCCTATGGGAGCAAGAAGGCAGATTACTTTTTTTGATGAGCCAATAAGCGGTGCATCGTATGAGCCAGTCAAAGGGGAATATCTTATTTATTCAAAAGATATTGGAGGCAATGAATTTGCTCAATTGTTTAAATTGGATTTAAAAACGCTTCAATCCACTCTTTTGACCGATGGAGGTAAATCGCAAAATGGAGGCGTAACATGGCGTAAGGATGGAAAAGGATTTTATTATTCCTCGACCAAAAGAAACGGCGGAGATAGGGACATTTACTATATGGATCCTAATAATCCCAGTTCTAATAAGCTGATCCTTGAAGTAAAAGGTGGAGGCTGGGGAATCGGAGATATTTCTGAAGATAATAAACAGTTATTAATTGTCGAATATATTTCGGCCAATGAATCTCACATTTGGTCCTTGGATACCGAAACGGGAAAGCTAAGCGAAATTACAGACCGAAAATCTAAAAACATAGTTCAAAGCAATGCCGAATACAGTAATAAGGCAGACGAAATTTGGTTTTTGACGGATTCTGACAATGAATTTAACCGATTATCCACCTTGAATTTAAAAACCAAAAAAGTGACTTATCATACTTCCAAAATTCCTTGGAGTGTTGAAAGATATTCACTTTCGGAAGACAAAAAAACAATCGTTTTTATAACCAATGAAGCAGGCCTAAATAAAATGTACATTATGAATACTGGCGACAAATCATATTATGAAGTCAAAAATATTCCTATTGGACTTATTGGGGGAACAGATTTTACCAAAGACAATCAAAGTGTTTTCTTTTCTCAATCTACTGCACAAACCGCTTCCGATGTTTACAAATTAAATATAAAAAGCGGTAAAATTGAGCAATGGACAGCCAGTGAGCTTGGCGAAATGCAGCAAACAGATATGTCTGCCCCTAAATTCATTGAATGGAAAAGTTTTGACAGCTTAACAATTTCGGGCTTTTATTACCCCGCCTCGACAAAATTCACGGGAAAAAGACCTGTACTTATCATTATTCATGGCGGTCCCGAATCACAATCTCAAGCGTCTTTTTTAGGTGCAAATAATTATTACACAAACGAAATGGGAGTTTCCTTAATTTTGCCAAATGTACGCGGTTCATCAGGCTTTGGAAAAACATTTTTAGCAAAAGACAATGGATTCTTAAGAGAGGATTCTGTAAAAGATATTGGAGCATTACTCGATTGGATAGCGCTTCAGCCCGATTTAGACAAAGACAGAATAATGATTATGGGCGGAAGTTACGGCGGTTACATGAGCCTCGCCACAGCCTACCATTATGCAGATAAATTAAAATGTTCTGTTGATGTGGTTGGAATATCCAACTTCAATACGTTCTTAAAAAATACCGAAGAATACCGCCGTGATTTAAGAAGGGTGGAATATGGTGATGAACGGGATGAAAAAATGGCGGCTTTTTTCGACAAAATGGCTCCACTAAATAATACCGATAAAATCAAAAAACCAATGTTTATCATTCAGGGAAAAAATGACCCTAGAGTTCCTGTAACCGAAGCTATCCAAATGCGTGATAAGTTAAAAGCGCAAGGCAATACGGTTTGGTATCTTGAAGCCAAAGATGAAGGACACGGTTTTAAAAAGAAAGCGAATATCGATTACCAGCGTCTTGCAGTTATCCGATTCATGCAGGAATATTTACTGAAATAATTTTGTATTCAAAAAATTAAAAATCCCATTCGCCACGTTATGACGAATGGGATTTTTTATTTAAACCCTTAGAATTATGGATTACCAAATCTTAACTCTTTTCTCAGGAGCGATATACATTCCATCCCCCAACTTAATATCGAATGCCTGATAAAATGCCTCAACATTCTGAATTGGAACATAAGCGCGATACATTCCTGGGGTATGTGGATCTGTTTTAACCTGGCTTTTTATAGCCTCATCACGCATTTTGGTTCTCCAGACTGTAGCCCAAGAAATAAAGAAACGCTGCTCAGGTGTGTATCCATCAATTAATCCAGGATTACCATTGGATTTCAAAAACAGCTGCAAACCATCATAAGCGGCATTTACTCCTCCCAAATCTCCGATGTTTTCACCAAGAGTAAACTTTCCGTCCACATGTATTCCAGGTAGTGGTTCCAAAGCACTATATTGATCTGCAAGGGCATTCCCTAATGCGG
The DNA here is from genome assembly GCA_963511795.1 of uncultured Flavobacterium sp. Taxonomy (GTDB): domain Bacteria; phylum Bacteroidota; class Bacteroidia; order Flavobacteriales; family Flavobacteriaceae; genus Flavobacterium. The sequence continues at coordinate 107,852 of CAUPKP010000005.1, forward strand.
TAAACAGCTTTAAATCTTCGTCCGTCCACCAGTTCACAAGATTTCCTTCGGCATTGTAACGTGCTCCAGAGTCATCAAACCCATGGGAAATTTCATGGCCAATTACTGCCCCGATACCTCCATAGTTAACAGCCTCGTCTGCTTGATAATTGTAAAACGGCGGCTGTAAAATGGCAGCTGGAAATACAATTTCATTATACGAAGGGTTGTAATATGCATTCACCGTTTGAGGTGACATACCCCATTCTGTTTTATCAACAGGTTTCGAAAGTTTTTCCAAGCCTTCCTGAAAATTCCAACGGTTATAAGCCCTATTGTTTTCGAAATAACTGCCCCCTTCCGACGGGCTTTTTATCACTAGAGCTGAATAGTCCTTCCAATTATCAGGATACCCAATTTTAGGGTTGATCTTTTTCAATTTTTCAATCGCTTTAACCTTTGTGTCTGGCGACATCCAAGGTAAATTCTCAATTCGATATTGATAGGCTAAGATTATATTTTTGATCATATTATTAGCTTTCTCTTTAGCTTCTGCTGGAAACATTTTTTCAACATATAATTTCCCCAATGCTTCACCTACCCTTCCATTTATGACTTGTAAAGCTCTGTCCTCTCTAGGTCTTTGTTTTATTGCACCTGTCAATGTTTTTCCGTAAAAATCAAAATTGGCCAATTCAATTGTATTGGATAATTCTCCTGAAGTGCTATTAAGAAGAGTCCATTTCATGTATTCTTTCCAGTCAGCCACTTTATTTTCAGTAAAAACAGTCTGTAACGCTTTCATATATCTAGGCTGCAAAACGTTAATGGTATCTAGTATTTTGAAACCTAAGTCTGAAAAATAAGAGTTCCACTGAATTGCTGGTGTCATTTTTTGCAAATCTGCAATTGTCATAGGGTTGGATTGCAAACGACCGTCTCTGCGTTCCACTCTATCTAATCTCGGATTGGACAAAACAGTTTCAAAAGCTACAATTTTTGAAGCGTTAATTTTTGCTTCTTCTGGACTCTCTCCAATAAACTGAAGCATTCTAGCAACATGAAGCTGATATTTTTCACGTTTTTCTTTAGAGTCTTTATCTTCAGATGAATAATAATCTTTGTCAGGCAATCCTAAACTACCAATTGAAATATTTACAATGTTTTTATTGCTGTCTTTTTTGTCAGCACCAATTCGTAATCCAAAAAAAGCACTTGTAAATTGAGGTTCCATTTCTACCAAAACCTTTTGTAAATCTTGGATATTATTGATCTTATCAATTTTAGCCAAATAAGGTTTTAATGGAGCGATTCCAGCTTTATCACGGGCAACGGTATCCATAATCGTTTTGAAAAGACCAATTGCTTTTCCTTGATCTGTATTCGATTTGTAAATTGCATTTGTTGACGCCGCCTTTAGGATTGCCAAAGCGTCTTTATCCGTTTTTTCTCTTAACTCATCAAAGCTTCCCCACCTAGTTCTATCACCAGGAATTTCAGTTTTGTCCAACCATGCACCATTTACAAACCGAAAAAAGTTTTGATTCGGTTTTGCATTTTTATCCATATACGAGACATTTATTCCCGGTTCAGCCTTTTTTGCTGCTGATTGTGCTTGGCTTTCCGATACCCAAATCAGTGCGGGGATCACATAAAAAAAATTTTTGGTCAATAGGTTTTTCATTAATTATTAGTTTAAGGTTGTTACAAACATATTGATAATTTATCATTTTTGATATTTTTTTAACAAAATTGATCAAGTTAATTTACCAAAAAAAGAAACTCCTTTTCGTATTTTTGCCTCAAATTACTTTTATGTTTTCTATTCTAAAAAAATATCGAACCTATATTGGTGTCGTATTGATTTTTTCCATTATAACGCTTTACTTGTTTTATTCGGCTTTGAAACCCAGTAAAACTTTACCTATTTATAATCCTGCCGATGTAAACCCTGAATTGGTGGACAGTACCGTTCAATACATCAGCAAGTACCACACGATTGCCGATTTTTCTTTTGTGAACCAAAACGGAAAAACCGTTACCCAAAAAGATTATGAGGGCAAAGTGTATGTAGCCGATTTTTTCTTTACGACCTGCGGTTCTATCTGTCCCAAAATGACTACTAACTTAGTCGATGTTCAAAAAGCAATCAAAAACAACCCAAAAGTTAAGTTGCTTTCTCTTTCCGTTTTTCCAGAAACCGACAGCGTTCCTGCACTAAAAGCATACGCAAAAAAGTATGGTGTTATTGATGCCAAGTGGAATCTGGTAACCGGAGATAAAAAAGAAATTTATACCATGGCCAGAAAATCGTATTTAGCGGTAAAAATGGGAAAACCAGAAGAATTGTATGATATGGTACATACCGAAAATTTTGTTTTGGTAGACAAAAAAAGAAGAGTCCGCGGTTTTTATGACGGTACTAAGAAAGAAGAAATTCAGCGCTTAATCGAAGATATTAATTGGCTTTGTGCCAATGAAAAAAATGAGTAATTCTGATAATTATCAACTATAGTTATAATAAAAAATGTATTTTTGCAATCTAAATTCAATCTAAATAAGCTTTGCAAACAACGATACATTCTCTCAAAAAAGGCCAAAAAGCCACTATCCTAGATTTTGATATCGATTTAATACCATTAAAACTATTGGAAATGGGCTGTCTGCCAGGCAATGAGGTCGAATTACTTCAAATTGCGCCGTTTGGAGACCCTCTGTATTTGGATATAAATGGCTCACATCTAGCCATTCGTATCGAAACCGCCAAACTTATTGAAGTAGAACTCATTAATAATGTATCAAAATGAGTTTAAAAAACATAAATGTTGCTTTAATCGGGAATCCGAATGTTGGAAAAACTTCGGTTTTTAATCAGCTAACTGGTCTAAATCAGCAAGTAGGGAATTATCCCGGAATTACTGTAGAGAAAAAAATGGGTTTCTGCAAGCTGCCCAACAATGTAAAAGCCAATATTCTTGATTTACCCGGAACATACAGTTTGAATGCGAGTTCGATTGACGAAAGTGTTGTTATCGAACTCTTGCTTAACAAAAATGACCGTCTCTATCCAGATGTTGCCTTAGTGGTTACAGATGTTGAGAATCTAAAACGAAATTTACTCCTTTATACTCAGATAAAAGACCTTGAAATTCCAACTATTTTAGTCATTAATATGGCCGATAGAATGGAACACAAAGGCATTAGCTTAGATATACCTTATCTCGAAGAACACTTAAAAACCAAAATTGCATTAATAAGTTCTAGAAAAGGGCATGGAATTGAAGAATTGAAAAACTTAATTGTTAGCTACAAAACCATCTCTGCCGAACCCTGTTTGAATGCCTCTGTGATTGATATTGAATATTTCAACAGTCTTCGCCAGGCTTTTCCAAATCAGCTTCTGTATAAATTGTGGCTGGTTATTACGCAGGATGTCAATTTTTTGAATTTGGAACGCAATGAAATACGAAGTTCATTTACCAAATCGCATTCGGATTTAAAACGATTACAGCAAAAAGAAACCATCAAGCGATATCAGTTCATTAATGACGTTTTAAAAGAAGGATTAAAAATCGACTCCAGCGTTGCCAAGGATTTTCGAAGTAAACTTGACCGCGTTCTTACTCACAAAGTATGGGGTTACGCAATATTTTTCGTGATTTTGTTTGTAATTTTTCAGTCTATTTTCGAATGGTCCAAAATTCCGATGGATTTTATAGACAGCTCTTTTGCTGCTTTAAGTTCCTTGACAAGCGAACATCTGCCTTCGGGAATGTTGACCAATTTGATTTCTCAGGGAATAATACCGGGAATTGGAGGTATCTTAATATTCATTCCGCAGATTGCATTCCTATTTTTATTCATTTCAATACTCGAAGAAAGCGGTTATATGAGCCGTGTCGTTTTCTTAATGGACAAAATCATGCGCCGATTTGGTTTATCAGGGAAAAGTGTAGTTCCGTTAATTTCAGGAACAGCTTGTGCAATTCCGGCTATTATGGCAACCCGAAATATCGAAAACTGGAAAGAACGTTTAATCACCATACTCGTAACACCATTTACAACCTGCTCTGCGCGTTTACCGGTTTATGCCATTATTATTGGCTTAGTTATTCCTGATACTTATATTTTTGGGATTTTAAATCTTCAAGGATTAACACTAATGCTTTTGTATGTCATTGGTTTTGGAATGGCAATATTGGCAGCATATATTTTAAACCTTATTTTAAAAGTAAAAGGCAAAACCTTTTTTGTGGTAGAAATGCCCAATTATAAGTTACCAATGTTCAAAAACGTTGCAATCAACGTAATTGAAAAAACAAAAGCATTCGTTGCTGGGGCCGGAAAAATCATTTTGGCAATATCTATCATCTTATGGTTTTTGGCTTCTTACGGACCAGGAAAAGAGTTTAAAGACGCAGAAAAGATAGTTTTTGAAAAAGCTAAAGAATATCCGCTGTCTGCAACAGAGTTTGATAATGCTGTAGCTTCCCAAAAGCTGGAAAATTCTTATATTGGATTAATGGGAAGAGGTATAGAACCAATTATCTCTCCATTGGGTTACGACTGGAAAATAGGCATAGCCATCATCAGTTCATTTGCAGCCAGAGAAGTATTTGTAGGCACGCTTGCAACCATCTATAGTGTAGGTGGCACTGACAATGAAAATACCATAAAAAACAAAATGGCGGCTGAAATAAATCCTGTTACTGGGGAGAAAGTTTTCAACTTTGCTTCGGGTATTTCATTATTAATGTTTTATGCTTTTGCGATGCAGTGCGCCAGTACTCTTGCAATAACAAAAAAGGAAACCAACTCTTGGAAATGGCCTGCTGGACAATTGGTTTTTATGAGTGTATTGGCCTATTTAGTCGCGCTAATTGCTTTTCAAATTTTAAAATAAAGCATTATGATTCAAGAAATTATAGCCTTTGCTGTCCTTGCCATTGCACTTGCTTTTTTGATTCGAAAATTTTTCTTCAAAAAAAAATCAGACAAAAACTGTGGGAACGGTGATTGTGGCTGCAATTAATTGGGCTTTTAGCAAAAAAAATGCAAAACACATTTTTTCATAAAAAAAAATAAAATCGGATAAAACAGAAAAGGCTAATAACTTAAAAAACTCTAATTTCTATTTCAAAACGCTTTTCGTGATGTTTTTTATCTTAAATTTATGTCATAAATCTTGAATCCAATAATTTCTAAATTTAAAAACCAGACTCTTATGAAAAAAATATTTAGTAGAGGATTAGTTCTATCGGCTGTTTTGCTGTTGTTAATTTCCTGCAAAAAAGAAGAACCAGCTACTGTTGCTGTAATTGATACTAATCAAATTAAAGAAGAAATTCAAGCCAAGGAAAATGAATTTGCCGAGGTTTACAATTCTGGAATAGAAAAAAACATAGGGTATCATGCTGATGATGCTATAACCTATCCGCAAAACAGCCAGCCAATAGTAGGCAAACAAGCAATAATTGAGTATTTGAAAACCCACAGGGACACTATTTCGATAGGCAGAAAAATCTCCTTTAAAACCGAAGAGGTTTTTGTTTCAAACGACGGAAACCAAGTAGTGGAAGTTGGCTACTATAAAGTATCTGATTCTACAGATGCGGTTGTTAATTCTGGAAATTATATGAGCCTATTTGTAAAAAGAGATGGTAAATATGTTTGTTTAAGAGATATGAGTACTTCAGATTTACCAAACTAATAAAAAAAGACACTTTACTGAAAAGGTTCCCGAAATTTAATTTTAGGAACCTTTTTCTATTTAATCCTGTTTGCAAAATGGATTTCATATCTAAGGTAGAGATGCACTGCGTGCATCTCTACCAGTAAATCTATACCGTCAGATTAAATTCTAATCGGGTTTTGATAAAATTAATTACAAGCGGAATAATCAATACCCAGTCCCTTATTTTAGAAAATAAAAAACCCCGACTAAACGTTATCGGGGTATTTTTATATTTAATTAAAACAAGATAGATTAACGTCTTCTTCCGCCTCCGCCTCCGCCACGGAAACCACCGCCTCCGCCGCCAGATCTATAGCCTCCGCCACCGCCGCTAAAACTGCTGGAACGGTTTGAAGCAGAAGGTCTGGAAGATGCTGAAGATCTATTACTGCTGGCGTCTCTAGTAGATGCTGAAGGTCTGTTACTGGTTGCATCACGGGTCGAAGCAGTATTTCTTTTCGTATCTCTTGCTGAAGCAGTATTTCTATTACTGTTATTACTGTTTCTATTGCCGTTGTTTATATTGTTCCTGTTGTTATTGCTGTTTATATTATTGTGAGACACTCTATTTGAAGTGTTTCTGCTGTTATTATTATAGTTATTAAAACTATTATGATTAACATAAACATTTGTGTTATGGTATCCATAACCTCCGCCATGATAATGGTAATGATTATGACGATAAATACCTACTGCCATAACAGTTGCAAATCCAAACCATGGAGGGTAATAACCATAGTAATAAGGAGGATAATAAGGCACATAAGCAGGTGAATAAACATACTGAACTATTGGAGCTTGCTCCACTACAATTGTGGTAGTCGAAGCCGGAACATTTACAGTAACCGGATTGCTGCCTGTATAGGCTGGATTAGCAGTAACTCCTGCATTACCGCTCGGGCTTGGTTCTACAATATAATCCTTACCATACAAATCTTTGTCTCCTACAATCTGAAGTGACACTTTTTTGTTTTTATCCTTTGAAACTAAGATGACTGCAACGTCTTGAGTTTCAGATTTACTGATTGGATCTCTGAGGATAAATGTAAAATTCTCACCATCCTTCTTAGTTTCTACTTTGATAAAATCTACTTTTTTATCATCGTTTAAATCCAAATTATTAATTTTATTTTTCTCGTCATTTAATGACTTCTCAAAGTCTTCAATAGTTTTGGACTTTTGAAAAAGATCCAAAACGGCATAGAGATCTAGATTATCTCCAGGCAAACCTAATTCTCCTGTATCAGTATTTGTTTGAGAAAATGCGGTTAATTCAAACAAGCTCATTGCTATTACTAGAAATGATAAAAATCTTATTTTCATAATATTTATGATTTAAATTTGTATTGTAAATATAGGAAACAAAACTTAATAAATTTATTTCTCTATTGGAATATATTACAGATAAATCAAAACTTGTGCCAAATAAACAGACTCTTTTGCAATGTTTTGTTAATACTAATAAAAACACAATAGGTTTCCAACATTAATTTACATATCACATTTTGAAAATTTAGATTTCAAAAGATGACAAACAACTGATTTAAATTACTTTAACAAAAAGGTTACTTGCAATCTTATTGGAAATAACAAATTCAATATCGTTTACTTTTATTTTTAACGATAAATCAAAAGTTTCTTTAGTGAGTACTTCAATTTTAGTCCCCAGCCCAATTTCTTGTTTGTCAAGATATTTCAAGAATTCTGAAGAGTTATCCTTTACTCCTACACATATTCCTAATTGATTAGCCTGTAACTCCGATAACAATTGTTTTTCTATAGCAATTATACGGCCTTGTGCATCTGGTATAGGATCTCCATGAGGATCTTCGGTAGGATTTCCCAGAAAATCATCTAGTTTATTAATGAGCTTTTCCGATTTTATATGTTCTAACTGCTCAGCAATATCATGAACTTCATCCCAGGAAAAATCAAGCTTATCCACCAAGAAAACCTCCCATAAACGGTGTTTCCTCACAATCATTTTGGCAACAAGTTTCCCATTTTCGGTTAGGGAAACTCCTTGGTATTTTTTATAATTCACCAAATCTTTTTCGGCCAATTTTTTAAGCATATCGGTCACAGAGGAAGCTTTGGTATCCATCATTTCGGCAATAGCATTGGTGCTTACCTCTCCATCAAGGCTGGCAGTGAGATGATATATTGATTTCAGGTAATTTTCTTCGGAGAAAGTCATTTGATTGCAGATTTTAGATTGCTTCGCCTGTTCGCCCTTTGGGCTCGAGTGCAGATTTTAGATTACAGATTTTAATAAATCATTTTTCCAAAATCTTAATACTTAGTACTTAATTCTTAATACTATTTTTTATTTTTTTACAATCATCAAAGGTATCGAAATTTTATGACGCAATTTATCGACAGTTGTACCAAAAATTAAATCTTTGAAGCCCGTGTGACCATGAGTTCCCATAACCAAAACATCAAAACTTCCAGCATTGATAATAGTTGCTATTATCTTAGTAGGTTCGCCAAATCCAAGTTCCGTTTCCACTTTGAATCCGTTTTGCGAAAGCATTTCTTTGTATTCTAACAATAATTTTTCGTCGATACTGGTTTCATGATCATCTATGTTTTCACCATAAACCATAGCTCCAACGGTTTCCACCACATGAATTAAAGTATATTTAGCATCCATCCCGCCCAATTCAAATGCACTGTTTATTGCTGTCTCATCAGCAGAAGAAAAATCTACAGAAACAGCAATATCTTTTTTATCATAACTGCCAGATTTTGAAAACTTCAATTTAAAATTATGCGGCGAATGATTTTGAATATCGTGTTTTGCTTTGGTAATAAAAGGTTTGAAAACGATATAAAGTAATAATCCTAGGAAGAAAAAAGCCAGTGGAACCACCGTAAGCCACAATATAATAGGATTTTCAGAAGTTTCAAGCCAGCCGCTGATTTCATTGTAAACCAATTTTGCATTTAATGAAACAATAATACTTGCAATAATCCATGCGGCAATCTGAGTAATTTTGGAAATATGGAATCCTTTCATTTTGGTTTTATCACTCACAAAATGAATCAACGGAATAATAGCAAAACCTAGCTGCAGACTCAAAATCACCTGACTTAAAATCAATAATTTTCCTGTTACGCTTTCGCCATAAATTAAAATAACAATTACTGCAGGAACGATCGCTATTAATCGCGTGATGATTCTTCGAACCCAAGGCTGGATTCGTAAATTCAGATAGCCTTCCATTACAATCTGCCCAGCCAAAGTTCCAGTTATAGTCGAACTTTGTCCCGCAGCAATTAAAGCAACAGCAAATAAAATAGGTGCCCATTTAGTTCCCAAAAGCGGCTGTAAAAACTGATGCGCATCCTGAATTTCAGCTACTTCAAACATTCCGTTTCTGTAAAATGTAGCTGCTGCCAAAATCAAAATAGCGGCATTGACAAAAAATGCCAGATTCAAAGCAATTGTCGAATCGATAAAATTGTATTTCAAAGCCTGTTTGATTCCTGCAGGACTTCGGTCAAATTTTCGGGTTTGCACCAATGAGGAATGCAGGTACAAATTGTGTGGCATTACGGTTGCACCAATAATTCCGATAGCAATGTATAAAGCCGCCTCTGTTGGAATCGAAGGAATTAAACCATAAATCACTTTATCCAGTTCTGGTTCGGCAAAAATCATTTCGAAAACAAAAGAAAACCCAATAATAGCAACCAATACAATTATAAAAGCTTCCATTTTTCGGATGCCTTTATTAATTAAAAACAGTAATAAAAAAGTGTCTAAAACGGTGATTAAAACACCTTCGATAAGAGGAATATCAAATAACAAATTAATTCCGATTGCCATTCCCAACACTTCTGCAAGGTCGCAGGCCGCAATAGCAATTTCGGCTAAGAAATATAGAATATAATTAATACCTTTTGAGTAGGTTTCTCTTGAAGCTTGTGCCAAATCACGCTGTGTAACGATTCCAAGCCGTGCACTTAAACTTTGCAGAAGCAACGCCATTAAGTTACTCATTAGTAAAACCCAAAGCAGAGAATAACCAAACTGACTTCCGCCGGCAATATCAGTTGCCCAGTTTCCAGGATCCATATAACCTACACTTACCAAATAAGCAGGGCCAAAAAAGGCTAATATTTTTCTAAAAATGGAAGATTTGTTTTGAGTCTGAACAGATTGATTTACTTCTTCTAAAGATTTGCTCATAGCTGAAATTGAATTATTAAAGCAAATATATATAAAAATCGCATTACTCAAATTTTTTTTAGTCAAGCCTAAAATTTAGAATTAAAATAAAAAACCTACTGAACACAAGTTACATATCGAGATTTAGCTTAAGATAAAAAAACAAAATGCAACTATGTTGCGTTTGCAAGTAAAATTCATATATTTGCAACATAATTGCATTAAGAAAAGTATCATGAAACACAAGACAAATTTTGAAGTAATTATAATCGGAGGCAGTTACAGTGGTCTTTCAGCAGCAATGAGTTTAGGCCGCTCATTACGGCATGTTTTGGTCATTGACAGTGGTTTACCCTGCAACAGACAAACACCGCATTCGCATAATTTCATCACACATGACGGCGAAACACCAGCTGCCATTTCGGCGAAAGCCAAAAAACAAGTACAGCAGTATAAAACAATTCAATTTTATGATGGACTAGCGATAGGAATTCAAAAAAATAATATTGGATTTGAAATTACCACAAAATCAGGAAGGCTTTTTACTTCTAAAAAAGTATTGTTTGCGACAGGAGTTAAAGATTTACTGCCTGAGATTGATGGTTTTGCCGATTGTTGGGGAATTTCAATACTTCACTGTCCGTATTGTCATGGTTATGAAGTAAAAAATGAAAAAACGATTATCATTGCAAATGGAGATATGGGTTTTGAATATGCAAAATTGATTAACAATTGGACAAAAGATTTAAAATTATGCACAAATGGGCAATCAACTTTAACATCAGAACAAACGCAAATTCTAAACAAACACCAAATAGAAATTATTGAAAACGAAATTGAATCTTTCGAACACAAAAATGGAACTATCAAACAGATTATTTTCAAAAATGGAGAAAAAATAGCTGTAAAAGCTATTTATCATAGACCGCCTTTTGAACAACATTGTCCTCTGCCAGAAGTTATGGGCTGTGAATTGAACGAGCAAGGTTTGCTAAAAACAGATGCTTTTCAGAGAACAACTGTTCCAGGCATCTATGCTAGTGGCGATAATCACAATCCAGCAAGATCAGTGGCAATGGCGGTTTATACGGGTTCTTTTGCGGGTGCAATAATTAATCGAGAAATTATTGAAGAAGATTTTAGTGAAGAGAATTAAATACAATCAGGACACAAACCAGATAGCGTAAAATTGACTTCCTTAACCAAATAGTTTTTTGGAATGTTATAAGAGGGTTCAACCGAATCCAAACAAGTAACCGAATGGCATTTTTCACAGCTAAAATGCACATGATTGTGCGTGTGCTGATGATTGTCATGATTGTGATGACAGGAAGCATATTTTATTGTTCCGTCGGGAGTGGCGATTTTGTGAATCACATCTTCGGTAACCAAACGATCCAAGATTCTATAAATAGTGACCCTATCGCATAAATCGCAGGACAATTTATGAATTTCAGCATGCGACAAGGCTACTTCTGAATTTCTTATTATTTCCAGAATAGCTGATTTGGAGGTCGTATTTCGGGTGTTTTTCATTTTCTACAAAATAAAACGCAACAGTGTTGCATTTAAGAATAAGATTTTTATATTTGCAACACAATTGCATTAAGCAAAGATACGAGAAAAGACAACAACTTATTTCACGCATTTTCTGGAATGAAAAAAAAATACATCATAATCAATGTTCTTCTGTCTATGGCGGTATTGTTCTCAATACTGTTTCAGGCTGTACATGCTTATGAGCATCATTCTGAACTAGCAGAAAAGGATTGTCATCATCATACTAAAAACAAAACTGACATAAGTAACGATCATAGCGTTTCTGAAAAATGTTTTAGTTGTGATTTTAGTTTTAGCTCGTTTACTACCACTGATTTTTATGTATTTCAATTTCATAAAAACAGTGCAGTAACTACTTTTTATTCGTTTTTACCCCACCAACATTCTTCTTTTTTTTCAGGAAGCCTTTTTTCGCTTCGGGCACCGCCAATATTTTAAAATAGCTTAAGAACAAATCATTTTACACTTAAAATGATACGCTTTTATATATTTTAAAATAAAATAATGTCGAAGAAAATTTTCGTTTTTTTCTGGCTTATTCTGTTTGCCAATAACCTTTATTCGCAAAACACAATAAGTGGAAAAATACTTTGTCAGGAGTCTATTAACTTCTCGGGCATCCACATTCATATTGGTCAAAAAATTATTAGCAGTGATGCTTTTGGCAATTACAGCGCTGATAATCTGCCTAATGGCAATGCCAAAATATTCATTTCTCACGTTGGATACCAATCCATTGATACCATTATTGATCTAAAAAGCAGTTTAAAAATCGATTTTAAATTGAAGCTAAATACGACTAACCTGAATGAAGTCGTTATCCAGCAAAAAACGAATAGTACCAATAAATCGGCTGCGGAACAGCAAATCAAATTAGAAACTATCGAAAAATACAGCAATCAAACTTTGGGCGATGTATTGAAAGAAGTCGCTGGAATTTCAAGTTTAAAAACGGGAAATGCTGTTGTAAAACCCATTATAAATGGCTTGTACGGAAGCAGAGTCCCAATAATTAACAACAACGTAAAACTCGAAGACCAGCAATGGGGAACGGAACACGCACCTAATTTTGATATGAATTCTGCCAGTAAAATCACGGTTATAAAAGGCGCTTCGGGATTGCAATACGGCGGCGATGCTATTGGAGGTTTGGTGATTATTGAACCTATAAGTGTAAAAAAAGACACACTTTTTGGCAAAACTATTCTAAATCTTGATTCCAATGGCAAAGGAGGTTCGGTGAGTTCGAGTATTCATAAAGGAAATGATTTGGGATGGAGTTGGAATGCTTTGGCGACTTTCAAATATATGGGCGACAAGCAGGCACCCGATTATGTTTTATCGAATACAGGAAATCGGGAAGCTAATTTTTCGGGCGATATAAAATACGGTGCAGAAAAATATAATGTAACTGGTTTTTACAGCTACTATAAATCTATAATTGGAATTTTGAGCGCTTCGCATACCGGAAATGTGAATGATTTGTACCAATCGATTACTAATAAAATACCATCGGTAGTCAATGATTTTACTTATACCATCAAAAATCCAAAACAGGATGTAGCGCATCAAATTGCCAAATTAAATTTCAATTATTACTTCAATGAATCAGCTTTTGTTTCATTTCAATATACTTTTCAATTCAACAAAAGATTAGAATTTGACCTTCGAAGAGGCGATAATAAAAATACCGCTGCTTTAGATTTAGATTTAAAAACCAACACTTTAAACATTGATTACAAAAAAACGGGACACGATTGGAATTTAAAATCAGGAATAAGTGCGAGTTTTCAAAACAATTTTGCCAATCCTGCAACCGGAATCCGGCCATTGATTCCTAATTATGACAAAATTGATTTTGGTGCTTACGGAATTGCTAGCTACAATTTATCAGACAGTTTTTCTGTCGATGGCGGATTGCGATATGATTTTTCGAAAATTGATGCGACCAAATATTACCAAAAATCAAGATGGGACGAAAGAGGCTACAACGAGACATTTCCGGAATTTATCGTTGGCGATTATGGAACGCAATGGCTTACCAAACCCAATTTTGCTTTTCATAATCTTTCGGCTAGTGCTGGTTTTCATAAAAAATGGAGAAACAGTTGGGATATTTTTACCAATTTAAGTTTTGCTTCGAGAAACCCAAATCCTTCCGAGTTTTTTAGCGACGGATTGCATCATTCCACTGGTGTTATCGAGTTAGGCGATTTGAATTTGGACAAAGAACAATCGACTAAATTATCTGTAAATATTCAGAAAAAGTCCAATCAATTTTCATTCGAAATCAATCCTTACATCAATCAAATCCAGGATTACATCTTTTTGAAACCCGTTGGTTTTGAAAGTACAATTCGTGGCGCATTTCCAGTTTGGGAATACCAACAAACTAATGCCCTCCTTTTAGGAATTGATGTTCAAACGCATTGGGATATTAGCAATCAATGGCAGCATTCATTTTCGTTGGGGTATGTAAACGGAAAAGATAGTAGAAATAATGAACCTTTAATTGATATGCCTCCATTGAATTGGAACAATAAAATTCGCTTTTCTAAAAAAGAATGGAAGCAACTTATTTTGGAATTAAAAAGTGAAATCGTCCTGCAACAAAACCAATATCCTGACAATAATTTTTATACGAATATCATCAAAAACAACGAATTCGAATCGGTTTTGGTAGACATCAGCACACCTCCTCCTGCCTATCATTTGTTGCATTTTTATTCGGAAATGAAATTCAGCACTTTCAAAAAAATAAATACGACTGTAGCTTTTTCTGTTCAAAATATTTTCAATGTTTCTTATCGGGATTATTTAAACCGTCAACGCTTTTTTGCTGATGAAATCGGACGAAGCTTTCAAATTCAACTCAAATTCAATTATTAATCTTTTATACCATTAATCTAAATTCAAACAAAATGAAAACAATTCAGAAATCGAAAAAATTCAAATTTTATGCACTCGCGCTTGTAACTGTCTTAACTTTTTCTTCCTGTAGCAACGACGACGACAATCCCGCACCACCCGTAAATGAAGAAGAATTAATCACGACTGTTACCACAATTTATACTCCTGTTGGCGGCGGAACCGCTGTTACTTTACAATACAAAGATTTAGATGGCGAAGGTGCAAATGCTCCCGTGATTACTGTTTCGAGTGCTTTCGCAAAAAACAAAACTTACAATGGAGTGGTCACTTTTAAAAATGAGTTAGCCAATCCTGCAGAAGATATTACCCCAGAAATTGTAGAAGAAGGCGAAGAACATCAAATTTTTTATCAAAGAACTGGCAATTTAAATGCCTTTACTTATGGAACAGCGAGCAGTAATTTTGATAAAAATGGAAAACCAATTGGCTTACAATCGGTTTTTACAACTACCGAAGTAGCTTCTGGAAATCTAACGATCACTTTGAGACACGAACCAAATAAATCAGGAGCGAATGTTTCTTCTGGAGATATTACAAATGCCAAAGGCTCTACCGATGCTGAGGTTTCTTTCCCAATTTCAGTTTTATAAAAAATAACTGATTTCGATTATTACCTACAAGTCCTTTTTTGAGGTCTTGAGGGTTTCTTACGCCTAATTTTTAACATTCAAGAAACTTAAAAACACTTGATAATCAAAAACTTAAATCGCAACTTTTAAAATAAACAATTAATTTTTAAACCATTACCTATGAAAAACAAATTTCACAAACTGCTGTTTTTATTCGCTTTATCCACTTTTGCAGTCTCATGTAGCAATGATGATGACAACAATGACGACACTAATCCACAAGAAACAAATCAAGAATACAAATACTTGAGAGTATTGGTTTCTGACGAAAAAACGACCGAACTTTCTCTTGTAAATCCAGTTGACGCAACGACAAGTTTTTTTAATGCTAAATTTCCAAAATCCGCATTGTACACTACCGAATCAGGAAGATTTGCCGGAATAATTCACAGAGCTGACAACACGGTTGAAACTTTCGACAGCGGATTTGAATTCCACGGTGACCATGTGGATACGAAAGGAACGCCTAAATTTGGATTTTTGACTGGTCAATCGCTTTCTCCGACTCATTTCAAAAGCAAACTAGGCGAATTACTGACTTTTAATGATGGTGATGGAACTTTATCAATTGGTAAAGAATCCGAAATTCACACTGTGGGAGCCAAATTCAAAACGGTAAATGCAGGACTTTTGGCGCATCACGGAGCAATGGCGAGTTTTAAAAACGGCACTTATGCTATTACCGAAAAAGACAATTCCATTACAGGAACACTTCCTGAAAAAGTAAAAATTATTGATAACACAGGAAAAACATTATTTGATGCAAAATTAGTAACCAAAGGAATTCACGGAAACGCAACCGATGGAACTTATGCAGTTTTTGGTTCAGCAAGTGGTATTCTTGTAGTAGAAAGCAATGGTAATCAAAAGTATGTTGCACATCCTGAAGGTTTTGGAACCGCTTGGTTTGGCAGTATTTTAGAAACAGCTTATGCTGGGAAATTCGTTGGTTACACTGGTGCAAAAGGCGCATATTTAATTGATGTAGTCAACAACAGTATTAAACCGATTTTTGAAAACACAAAAATTATGCAATGCAAAGTGAGTTACAATCACAAGAAACTAGGGATTTTATTGCATTCAGGTGAATTCAGATTATTTGATCTGAATAGTTTACAAGTCGAAAAAACTGCCAGTATTATTTCGGCAACTGCGGAAGATTCAACACAAAAACCACAATTGGAATTAACCGAAAAATTTGCTTATATCACTTCGCCAACTACTGGAGAATTGCTTCAAGTTAATCTTTCAACTTTGGTTATCACGAAAATAAAAACTTCTGCAAAGCCTTACCGAATTACCATTTTTGGACACGAAAATAGTGCGGGACATTAATTTCACACATTCAAAATAGTCAAAAGGCATACAGTTTTGTATGCCTTTTTTGATAGAAATTATTCAATTACAAATTATTACAAAATTTAATTTTGTTAATCAAATATTATTTTTAGATTTGTCTAAAATTTAATTTACTCAAATGAAATATTTATTTCTAATACTATCCCTATTTGCGTTCGAGCTTTCATTTTCGCAAAACACAAATCAAAACATAGAAAAGGATAGTCTTGCAAAGAAAGACCAACATAGTGAACTTAACGAAGTGGTAGTTTCTGGCACTTTAAAAGCCATAAAACGACTGGAAAGTGCTGTCCCTGTTGAAGTTTATACTCCTGTTTTTTTCAAAAAAAACCCAACTGCCAGCATATATGAAGCCTTGCAAAATGTAAATGGAGTAAGACCTCAGCTCAACTGCGGCGTTTGCAACACGGGCGATATTCACATCAACGGACTGGAAGGTCCTTATACTTCTGTAATGATTGACGGAATGCCAATTGTCAGCAGTTTATCCACCGTTTATGGACTGTCCGGAATTCCGAATTCATTGGTGGAACGAATCGAAATTGTAAAAGGTCCCGCTTCTTCTTTGTATGGAAGCGAAGCTGTTGGCGGATTAATCAATATTATTACCAAAAATCCAAGTAACGCTCCTTTATTTTCAGCAGATATGTTTACAACTACTTGGCTGGAAACCAATCTTGATTTGGGCGTAAAATTTAATATTAACCAAAAAGCATCTTCGTTATTAGGGCTAAATTATTACTTATATGACCAAACCATTGACAACGATAACGATGGTTTTACGGATGTTACGGCACAAAACAGGGTTTCACTTTTCAATAAATGGAATTTTAACCGCGCACAGAACCGATTGTTTACGATTGCCCTTCGCGGAATGTATGAAGATCGATGGGGCGGTGATGTGCGCTGGGAAAAAAAATACCGAGGCGGAGATGAAATTTACGGCGAAAGTATTTATACCAAAAGAGGAGAACTTATAGGAAGTTATCAATTGCCAACAACCGAAAAACTGATGCTTTCCTTTTCAGGAACAATGCATTTTCAGGACAGCCGTTATGGAACAACTTCCTATATTGCTAATCAAAAAATTGGGTTTCTACAGCTGACTTGGGACAAGAAATTAGGAAAAAATGATCTGCTCGCCGGAATCGCTTCGCGTTATACATACTACGACGACAACACAACCGCTACAGCAGTTTTAACCGAAAACAATCCCGAAAAAACTTGGCTTCCCGGAATTTTCCTTCAGGATGAGATTGCTTTTAATGAGAAACATAAAATATTAATGGGACTTCGATACGATTACAACTCCATTCATGGAAATATTTTCACGCCACGATTTGCCTATAAATTAAAAATTAATGAAAACAATATTCTCCGTTTGAATGCTGGAACTGGATTTAGGGTAGTCAATTTGTTTACCGAAGACCACGCCGCTTTAACTGGTTCGCGTCAAGTTGTAATTGAGAATAATCTGGATCCTGAAAAATCAGTCAATGCCAATTTGAATTACATCAAGAAAATATACTTTTCAAATGGCACATTTTTAGGAATTGAAACCACCGCTTTTTACACCCGATTCAGCAACAAAATTGTATCCGATTACGAAACAGATCCCAACAAAATCATTTACAGCAACATCAACGGCTATGCTTTGAGCCAAGGAATTAGCTGTAATGCGGACATTAATTTTACCAATGGATTAAAATTCATACTTGGGGCTACCTACATGGATGTTTCCAATGTAGAAAACGGCATCAAAACAAGACCTCTTTTAACCGAGAATTTTACCGCTACTTGGGCCATTTCGTATAAAATTAGTCCAATTGATTTAGCGATTGATTACACTGGAAATGTATATAGCCCAATGAAACTGCCTTTGTTGAGCGAAACTGACCCAAGGAACCCCGATTCACCTTGGTATAGTTTGCAAAACATACAGTTTACTTATTCAGGCTGGAAAAATTTCGAATTATATGCCGGTATCAAAAACCTGCTTAACTTTACTCCTAAACAAAACAATCCTTTCCTAATTTCCAGAACGGAAGATCCGTTTGACAAAAATGTGCAGTACGATACAAACGGAAAAGTATTGGTAACACCAGACAATCCTTATGGCTTAACATTTGACACGACTTATGTTTATGGACCGAATCAGGGAATTAGAGGTTTCTTTGGACTGCGATATAATTTTTATTAAATGAAAAAATGGCTTTACATATTGTTGATTTTCCTTTGGGCGATTCCATCTGGTTTTGCTCAACTGAAAACCCATACTTTCGAAGAAGCCGAAAAACTTTACAAAGAAAACCCAAAACCATTTGTAGTTTTCATTCATACTTCCTGGTGCAAGTATTGCAAGATGATGGAAAATTCCACTTTTAAAAACGCTAAAATCATCACTCTTTTAAACAATAATTTCTACTTCATTTTATTGGATGCCGAAAGCAAAGATGACATTCATTTCAACAATCATACTTTTAAATTCAAACCAAAAGGTCAAAACACAGGAATTCATGAACTCGCCACGGAATTGGCAACTATTAATTCACAAGTAATTTATCCAACGGTTACTATTTTGAAATCTGATTTTTCGATTGTGTTCCAAAAGCATTCTTATCTAAACAACAAGCAACTACTCGCTATTCTAGAAAGCACAAAATAGGTTAGTTACTTGCAAAAACAATATCATAAAATAACAATCAAACTATAACAAAACTTTATACTTCAAATTAAGTTCTTGAATTGAAACTTTGTAACTTTGCAGTTCAAAAAGTTAAACTTAAAATAAAAAAATATGTATCCAGAAGAAATGGTAAAACCAATGCAGGCTGAATTAACTGCTGCTGGTTTTCAAGATTTACATAGTGCAGAAGCTGTAGATAATGCAATCAAAGCTGAGGGCACCACTTTTGTAGTTGTAAACTCTGTTTGTGGCTGTGCAGCAAGAAATGCACGCCCAGGGGCTAAAATGAGCTTAGAAGGAGCTAAAAAACCAAGTCAGCTGATTACAGTTTTTGCTGGTGTTGACAAAGAAGCTGTTGATGCTGCAAGACAGCATATGTTTCCTTTTCCTCCATCATCGCCAAGTATGGCTTTGTTCAAAAACGGTGAATTGGTTCACATGTTAGAGCGTCACCATATTGAGGGACGTCCAGCTGAAACAATTGCAGAAAACTTGAAAGACGCTTTCAACGAATTTTGCTAAATAGCAATAGAATTAAAACAAAAAACCATTCGCCTCGGCGAATGGTTTTTTTATAGATTAATTCCATCCACCGCCTAAAGCTCTATACAACTGGATAGTAGAACTCAATTGATTTTGTGTTAGCTCTGAAAGGCTTAATTCGGCGTCAAATAAAGAACGCTCAATCTCAAGAACTTCCAAGAAAGAAACATAACCATTATAATATCGAGCTTGCGATAATTCAAGGTTTTTTCTGGCTGCAACAACTTGCTTATTTCTAGCTGATAACTCCTCTTTATAAGTTTTTACATTCTGCAGTGACTGTTCAACTTCACCAACAGCAACGATACATGTTTTTTGGTAAGCCAGCTTAGATTCTTCGGCCATCTGACGGTAAATCTCCACTCTGCGTTTATTTTTTCCAAAATTAAAAATAGGCCCGGCAACAGAAGCACTTGCATTTTGCAAATACGAAGAACTGTCAAATAAGGAACTTACTTCGTTGTTAGCAAATCCTGCTAAAGCAGCAATATTAAATGATGGAAAACGCATTGCCTGTGCTACACCAATTCTTTCATTGGCTGCCATATATAGCCTTTCAGCTTGATTTACATCGGGTCTGTTACGCAATAAAATAGATGGAATAGACACTGGTAATTCATTAGCAATCTCAAGTTCCATATTAGTTTTACCACGCGGGATCGGCCCAGGAGTTTGTCCTATTAAAACCGAAATAATATTTTCAAGCTGGGTTATCTGACGCTGCATTGCAGGGATTGTAGCCTCAGCTATTGCAACCTGCTGCTCTATCTGCAGTTTATCCACTTCAGAAACATATCCTGCTACAAATCTTTGATTAATAATCTCAAAGGCTTTTTTTCTGGATTCAAAAGTGTTTTTTGAAATAACTAAACGGTTATCAAAATCACGAAGCTGGAAATAGGAAACTGCAATATCACTTACTAAATTAGAAAGGATTACTTTACGCCCTTCTTCACTAGCGATTAATTCATCCTGCGCAACTCTGTTCTGATGACGGATTTTACCCCAAAAATCTAATTCCCATGAAAGATTAGCGGAAGCATTGGAAGGCATAAAAGACTTTTCATTACTGTTTACTGTTGCACTATAGCCAACAGCAGGCAGCAAATCAGCTTTAGAATATCCTAATTCGGCTCTCGTTCGTTCTATACGGGCCATAGCAATTCTCATGTCATAATTATTTTCCAGTCCTTTAGTGATTAAATCTTTTAGAACTTGATCATTAAAAA
Organism: uncultured Flavobacterium sp.; assembly: GCA_963511795.1. Taxonomy (GTDB): domain Bacteria; phylum Bacteroidota; class Bacteroidia; order Flavobacteriales; family Flavobacteriaceae; genus Flavobacterium. The sequence goes on from CAUPKP010000005.1 coordinate 128,679, forward strand.
GGTCAAACCATTTGACATTAACTACAGTCGCTAAAGTATCAGCATTTGCTGGGCCGTTTTGAAAACTGGCAGCATTTTGATCTTCTGGTTTTGCATATTTAGGCCCTACCAAACAACCTACAGGAAGTATTGCAAGTACAAGAACAATTATTATTATTTTAAATTTATTCATCATGTTCCGTAGTTTTTGAATCCATATTATTTTCAATTGCTACACCGTCTTCCTTCTTTTTGCCGATATTTTCAATCATTACAAATAAGCCTGGCACAATTAATACTCCCAAAACTGTAGCTACTAACATACCGCTGAATACCGCCATACCCATTACAATACGGGCTTGAGAACCAGCTCCAGTAGCTGTAAGCAGTGGAACAACACCAAGTATAAAGGCAAAAGCAGTCATCAAAATTGGGCGAAAACGAAGTTTAGCTGCTGTCATTGCCGATTCGTATAAAGGTTTTCCTTTTTCGTATTCTTCTTTGGCAAATTCCACAATCAAAATGGCATTCTTGGCAACAAGTCCAATAAGCAATACAAGCCCAATTTGCGCAAATACGTTGTTGACATAAGCATCACTTCCCATACGGGCTAAAAACAAGCCTAAAAATGCTCCAAACACTGCAAATGGAGCTCCAAGCAATACACTAAAAGGCAGTTTCCAGCTTTCATACTGTGCAGCAAGAATTAAAAACACAAAAATTAAGGCCATTAAAAATACGGTACCTCCACCTGGTGAATGCTTTTCCTGATATGATAAGTTGATATAATCATAACTCATGTCAGCCGGCAGGGTTTCTTTTGCAACTTCTTCCAATGCATCCAGAGCCTGTGCACTACTGTATCCGTCATTAGGGCTTCCGCCTATCTCGGCAGCTCTAAATAAATTAAGGCGGTTAGTAAAATCAGGTCCTGTAACTTTGGTAGCTGTAACTAAAGTCGATACAGGAAGCATATCTCCATTATTATTTCTTACGTAAATATTATTTAAATTTTCAGGACGCAAACGATCTACGGCTTCACCTTGTAAATAGACTTTATATTGGCGTCCAAAGCGGTTAAAATCATTTACATAACTTCCTCCCAAAAATGCTCCCAACACTTCTGTAACCTTTGAAACCGGCACACCCAGCTTCATCGCTTTCTCGTTATCAATATCAAGTTTTATCTGAGGAGAACCTGCGTTAAAAGTGGTATAAATTCTCTTGATTTCAGGACGCTTTTGAGCTGCTGCTATAAAGGCCTGCGTTTGCTGTGCCAAATACTGAGCCGAATTTCCGCCTCTATCCTGCAGCATTAGACTAAAACCTGCTGAAGCTCCAAGACCTTGAATCGCCGGAGGACCAAAAGCAAATGCAGTAGCTGTTGTAATTTGAGTCGCCAGTTTCTTGTTCAATCGGTCAACCAATTGTTTTGCCGTTTCTGCTCTTTCTTCCCAAGGTTTTAAGGATATGAAAATAAAAGCATTATTTGGCTGATACGAATTGGTAAGCATACTAAATCCGTTGATTGTAGTATAGGATAATATCGATTCCTCTTCTTTTAAAAAGCTATCTACTTTTTTCGAGATTTCATCTGTACGCTGCAAAGAAGATGCTGGAGGCAATTGTATATTTACCAATACATAACCTTGATCTTCTTCAGGTATAAATCCTGGCGGTATACCTTTTCCTAAAAATACAACTGCTACTAAAACTACTACAAGCAGAAGAACAATACGCATTGCTTTCTTTGCAAAAAAAGTAGCTCCTGACAAATATTTATCGGTTACTTTTTCAAAAATACGGTTGAAGCCGGTAAAAAATTTAGCAAGCCATCCTGTTTGTTCGCTAACAGGTTTTGTCGGTTTAAGGAGCATGGCACACAATGCGGGGCTTAATGACAAAGCACTAAATGCCGAGAACGCGACCGATACGGCTATGGTTATCGCAAACTGCTGATAAAAACGTCCTGTAATACCCGGCGTCATCGCAACGGGTACAAACACCGCAATCAAAATAAGCGCAATGGCTATTACTGGTCCGGAAACTTCTTTCATAGCCTGAATTGTGGCTTCACGCGGATTTTTTCCATGCTCGATATGATGTATTACTGCTTCAACAACAACAATCGCATCATCCACAACAATACCAATCGCTAATACTAATCCTAATAATGATAAAGTGTTTATAGAGAAACCTAACATTGGGAAAACCGCAATAGTTCCAATTAACGAAACTGGTACCGTAATAAGCGGAATTAAAGTAGCGCGCCAATTTTGAAGGAAAATAAACACTACGAGAATAACCAGCAAAACAGCTTCAAACAATGTATGAACGATATCATCAACCCCAGCTGTAATAGCAAGTGTAGTATCTAATGATTCTTGATAAGCAATGTCTTTTGGAAATTTTTCAGACATTTTTTTCATAGCGTCTTTAGCCAGCTGAGCTACTTCCAAAGCATTACTGCCTGGCATTTGGAACAGTGTAATTGCTGCAGTTGCACTTCCATTTCTGCGGGCATTTGAACTATAATTTTCGGTACCTAATTCAATTCTTGAGATATCGCTTAACAATACTTCTGAGCCGTCAGATTTGCTTTTAACAACAATTTGACCAAACTCTTTTTCAGTAACTAAACGGTCTTGAAGTGTAACACCATAAGTGAAATCGGTTCCCATTGGAGCAGGTTCAGCACCAAATTTTCCTCCAGGGCTAATCATATTCTGAGCATTCAAGGCGTTTTTGACATCATCAACAGTAATACCCAGTTTACTCATTAAATCTGCCTTTAACCAAACTCTCATCGAGTAATCACTTCCTCCAAAAAGAGAAACCTCTCCAACTCCCTTGATACGTGCCAATTGATCTACAATGTTGATATTGGCATAATTATTCAAAAATTTAGAATCATATTTTGGATTGCTTGAGGTAAGAGTAAATAACATCATCGGGAATGACAATGATTTTTTTACAACAACCCCCTGCTGTTTTACACTTGAAGGCATAAAAGGTGCAGATTGATTTTGCCTGTTTTGGGTAAGCATATTGGCATTATCCAAATTGGTTCCTACGTCAAAAGTAACCTCAATGGTACAAGCTCCATCTGATGTATTTGTCGATTTTATGTAAAGCATCTGCTCTACTCCATTCACCTTTTGCTCAATTGGTGTTGCCACAGCCTGCTCGACATTCAAAGCGTTAGCTCCTGTAAAACTAGTTGTGATTTTTACAACGGGCGGGTTGATATCTGGATATTGTGATATTGGTGTCTTTTGCAAAGCAAGCAATCCCAGTATCACGATTATGATACTAATTACAATTGCTACAATTGGTCTTCTAACAAAAAATTCTCCCATAGATAATGTTTCTAAATTATTATTTAGTAATGACTAATTTTCTGTTTTTCCTGGAGTCCAGTCTACAATCTTTGGAGTTATAACACTTCCTGCTTTCAACAAGGAAGTACCTCCCATTGCTACTTTATCATTAGCAGTCAATCCTTCGGTAACTATATAAGAGTCTTTGTAGGACGGACCAACTTGAATCATTTTCATATCCACTTTATTGTTATTGTCCACTACATAAACCTGAAAAATACCCTGCATTTCGATTACTGAACGCTGCGGTATTATTATTGCATTTTTACGGACATCGGTAACAACTTTTGCTTTTACAAATTGACCTGGGCGAAGCAGTCTGTCAGGATTTGCAAATGCTGCCTCGAAAGTTACTGCACCTGTTGCTGGATCTATCTGTCTGTCTGCAAAACTGATTTTTCCAGTCTCTGGGTAAATTGAACCATCTGATAATTGTAATGAAACTGATTTTCCAGCTCCTACTAAATCAGAGTTTTTCTTGCTGATTTCTCTAAAAATACGAAGAAATTCCTGTTCACTCATTGTGAAACGTACCCTTACATCACCTAAATCAGAAATAGTATTTAATACAGAAGCAGCACCCGGGCGAACATAATCACCAACTCTTACTTTTGAAATTCCGATCAAACCGGAAATTGGAGCCAAGACTCTGCAGTATCCCAATTCGATTCTTGCATTTTCCAAATTGGCTTTTGTGGCTTTTAATGAAGCTTGAGAAGCATTATAAGCTGCTTTTGCCCCTATTAATTCTCTTTGGCTGACTGCGTTCATTTTAGCTAACGGCACCATCATATCATAATCTGATTTGGTTTTTGCCATTCTAGCTTCGACCTCGGCCAATTCGCCTTCGGCCTCATTCAATTTGGCTTGATAAGGCAAGGGATCAATAGTATATAACAATGTTCCTTTGGTAACTACACCACCTTCTCTAAAATTAAGGCTTTCAATCACTCCGTCAACTCTAGGGTTGATCTGGATATCTGATTGACCAAAAGTTTCTCCAGTAAATTCAGACTCGAGCCTAACATCCTGCTGCAACACTTTTACAACTGAAATTTCAAGAGGTTTAGCCTCTGGAGCAGCTTCCTTTTTACATGAAATTAATAATGATGAAAAAGCGACAAAAAATAATATCTTATTCTTTTTAAATCCACTCATAAAAATATTGTTAAAATTATTAGAAACAAAAAATACTGTAAAACTTTAAAATCTGGTCTAAATTACAAAAAGCCTGCGAATAACCTCTAAACAATCACAAAAAAAATATTTATGTTAGGCAATACTACTAAATAACAAAGAATGAATTACTTTGGACAACCCATAGTTAAATCGAAAGAATTTGATTTTTTATAAAGAAAAATCTTTAAAAACAAGTTCTTTATTGATAAGATGCATTTAACTCTAAATGTTTTCGTTATCCCTAAAATCATTAAACAGGGTCACAAAACGTTTTTTTATTAAAAATAATCCCAGCAATCGATTTTTTACTAAATTAGTTCATTATTAATTCGTTAAATTATCAATACAGTAAAAATGGCTTACCAGTTTTTCAAATAACAGCAACTTTTCATTAACATTAAATTCCTAAATTATGTCAAAATCGAATAAAAAAGAACTGAATGACTTTGAAGAAAAACTAATAGATTTACACTCTTTAAGCAAAAAAGAATTAGTTCAAAGAGCTAAAAAATTCTCAAAACCCTATTGTGTTGGAGATGGCGATGGCTTTAAACTTAAAGATTATGAAACCAAAGCCAGTTTTAATTTAGGCGATGAAGGAAAACCATTAGTCAAACAAACTTTAGAAATAGGGGTTGAAGCTTTGGCAGCGATGCAGGATGTACTGTACGCACAAGACAAATGGTCGGTACTGCTCATTTTTCAGGCGATGGATGCTGCGGGAAAAGATGGAGCAATCAAGCATGTTATGTCGGGTGTTAATCCGCAGGGATGTCAGGTTTTTTCTTTTAAAGCCCCTAGTTCTGAGGATTTAGACCATGATTTTTTATGGCGCTGCCAAAAGCATTTGCCAGAAAGAGGACGTATAGGGATTTTTAACCGCTCTTATTATGAAGAACTATTGGTTGTACGTGTTCACGAAACGATTTTAAAAGGCCAAAAAATCCCTGAGAAACTCATTACCAAAGACATATGGGAAGAACGCTTTCAAGACATTCGCAACTTCGAAAAATACTTAAACAGAAATGGAACCATCGTAATCAAATTTTTCCTTAATGTTTCCAAAAAAGAGCAGAAAGAACGTTTTATCGAGCGTGTAGATGATCCAGATAAAAACTGGAAATTCAGCGCCTCTGATGCTAAAGAGCGCGGTTATTGGGATGATTACATGCACGCCTATGAAGAATTAATAAAGAATACCTCAACCAAGAAATCTCCTTGGTATGTTATCCCTGCCGATAATAAATCCTATGCCCGTATCGCTATCGCATCGGCAATAATTACCGCATTAGACGAACTGGATTTAGAATACCCAAAGGTAAGTGAAGCGAAAATTGCAGAACTCCAAGCTGTCAAACAAGCATTACTAAATGAGAAAGAGTAACCATTTTTATACAATTTAAATTATGGTTTCTAAATTATTTCCAATTGCTGACTGGATTAAAGATTACAAAAGAAAAGATTTAAAAAAAGACTTTATAGCCGGTATAACACTGGCTGCTTATGGAATTCCGGTATCGATGGCATATGCAACTCTTGCCGGATTACCGCCCCAATACGGAATTTACGGCTACCTCATTGGCGGCATTTTTTATACTCTATTGGGAACCAGCAAGCAATTAGCCATTGGCCCCACATCGGCAATTTCATTATTGATAGGAACCACAATTGCCACTATGGCTAATGGAGATGCACAGCGCTGGGCCGATATTGCCTCACTTACAGCTCTTGTGTTTTCGGCCATGGCAATATTAGCTTATCTGCTGAGGTTGAGCGGCATTATCAATTTTATCAGCGAAACCGTTTTGGTTGGTTTCAAAGCGGGTGCTGCTATAACCATTGGCTTAACACAATTGCCCAAGCTTTTTGGCGTAAAAGGAGGAGGCGAAAACTTTCTAGAACGTATAATTCGACTCTTTCAGCAGCTTCCGGATACCAATACCTCAGTTTTGCTTTTTGGCATTGCAGCAATTATCATTCTGATAGCCGGCGAAAAAATACTTCCAGGAAAACCAATCGCATTGCTCATTGTGACCATATCCATTATACTCATTTCAACAACATCCCTAGCTCATCAAGGATTCTCAACCGTTGGCGTGATTCCAACAGGATTACCTCAATTCCATATGCCGGCACTGCACCTTAAAGATGTAGACGGGGTACTGCTGCTCGCCTTAGCATGCTTTTTATTATCGTATATCGAAAGCGTTTCAGCCGCAAGAACATTGGCACAAAAAAACGGTTATACCATTGATCCCCGCCAGGAATTATTAGCTCTTGGAGCCGCAAACGCTGCTGTAGCTTTTGGACAGGGCTATCCAGTAGCCGGAGGATTATCACAATCAGCCGTAAATGATACTGCAGGAGCAAAAACAACAATATCGTTAGTATTTGCATCAGCTACAATTGCATTTTGTCTGCTGTTTTTAACGGGGTTTCTTCAAAATCTGCCAACTGTAATTTTGGCATCGATCGTACTGGCTGCTATCCGAGGTCTTGTTGATCTTGACGAAATCAAGCATCTCTATAAAATAAACAAGCAGGAATTTTACATTGCAATGATTGCATTAGTGGGTGTACTTATTTGGGGAATCCTCACAGGCGTTTTACTGGCTACAATAATCACTTTACTGTTACTAATAAAAGCGACCTCTTCTCCTTATGTGGCTTTTTTGGGCAGAATACCGGGAACCAACCGTTATTCAGATTTAGAGCGTCATCCTGAAAACGAAATAATTGAAGGTGTTTTGATTGTCAGAATCGAATCCTCCATATTCTATTTTAATGTAGAAAACATCAAAGACCAGCTTTGGGAAAAAATCAATAATGAAGCCCATTCTTTACATTCAGTGCTCTTTGACCTTAGTTCTTCTCCTAAAATTGATCTGGCTGGAGTTCGCTTTTTTAAACAGCTTTTCATGGATTTAGAAGTCAAAAGCATTTCGCTAAAAGTCACCGAAGCCCGCGCCGAAGTTCGGGATAATCTGCGAGCCGAAGGTCTCGAAAAGCTTCTGGGTCACATCAGCCGGTCAGTTTCGGTGGATGATTTGGTGGTTAGTGCAATTCAAAATAATTAGGAGACGCCCCAGAAATTATTTATAAGTTTTTTTTGCTATTTTTGAGAAACAAAAAACGAAACAAAACTTAGTATATTCATCTACCAGTTGGGTAGTTGGCGATAATTATAAAAGACGACAAAGACAAAGTGACGAAATTAAAGAAAACACTAAAATGGTTGAACACATACAATGCGACAGTTTTTACTGTAGTAGTTGGCCTTTTTTTCTTTTATCACCAATTTGAGCGACCTAATTTAAAAACATCGAACGATATCCTTCTTTTAGAAGGAAAAGTTAGTGACTACTCATTTCAACTCAAACCAGGTTTCAGAGCAACACTAAAACAATACTACATTTGGCTTGACAATTATCCTTGCTCCTTCCAAATCAAAGCGGACTTTCTTTCTTATTTCTACCAGACAAAATTTGAAAATGAAGTTAAAAAGGGAGACATAATAAAATTAACTATTCCCAAAGAATTTGAAAATCAAATTTGGGACAAGAATAATAATGTTTTTATTCTTTCAGCTTCTAAAAATTCAACTGACTTTTTGAGTCTTGATGAGACAATTTCAAAAGAGAATGACAATTTTGATATTTATGCAGGATTTTTGTTTGTTACAGCTGGTATGATTTATTATGTATTGAAGAAAAATAATATTATAAAGTCAACAAGACAGACAACAAAATAAGAATAACTATCGCCAACACTACAACGGATTTGGGCATTTGGCTTAATAGAAAATTGGTTTTGTATTTTGAAGATGATAAAAAGCAAAATCTCCTCCTTTAGCCCCGATTGAAGTAAAAATCCTTTTGTGCCGGGGTTCGACACAAAAGATTGTAATGGAAAGCGGGACTGTATATCCTAAAATGCCAAATCTTTCTGCTTCCCAAATACAAAAACTTCAAAACTACAAGAAACAAAAAAAGCTGCAGGATTTAAATAAGTCCTGCAGCTTTTGGTTTTTAACAGCCGATATTTTGCAATGGAAAAGAAAATCCTTTTTCATCACTCTAATCAAAGATTTAACTTAATAAACTAGTAACCAAGAATAAAATAAGCAAACCTATGGCGATGTATTTTGTGTATTTTGACATTTTTTTATTGTTTAAAATTATAATTATTGTATTTTTTTCAAAAGAATGAAAAAAATATTAAAACTCCTAGAATTATTACTACATCACTCTGTTAAAATTGATTACCAGAATATAATTCATCTTCCAACAACAGATTTCAATCCATTCCTATAATATGAACCGTTCCTACTTCAACGGATTAAAATCCGTTGCTATAAAATGATTCGTTCCTACGTCAACGGATTGAAATCCATTGCTATAAAATGATTCGTTCCTACGGAACTTATACATTTCATAGAGCCATCGGCTCAGACATTTTGTAAGGCTGGACTTTAGTCCAGTTAACTTACCGAATCATAATGAACCGTTCCAATGGAACTTTATTACTTGTTATCCATATCATCAACGGATTAAAATCCGTTGCTACAATATTTTATCGTTCCTATGGAACTTATGCATTTTATAGAGTCATCTATTCGAGACATTTTGTAGCAACTTGTTATTCATATCTGTTGCTATAATATTTATCGTTCCTACAGAACTTATACATTTTATAGAGCCATCGGCTCGAGACATTTTGTAGCAACGGATTTTAATCCGTTGAAAACAATCAAATCCGTTCATATGAGAGCCATAGGCTCGGCACATATATATTTCATAGGATTCATATCAAATCTTCAAAAATATATCTTTCATCAAAGGGTATTTCAAACTTATCTAAAAATTCCAAATATTCTTCTTTGAAAGTTAGTTTCTTATGGTGTTCTTCTTGATTCGCAATATATTTATAAACAGCATTAATCTGAGAATGACCATAAGAAAACGCACCATAACCTTCCTGCCATTCAAATCTTGATTTTGTCAAATGATGGTCATTAATATATTTTGATGATTTTGCCTTTACAGTTTTCATTAGCTCCGATATTGAAACTACAGGTTTAAGACCTAAAAAACAATGAACGTGATCTTCAACTCCATTTACAATGATAGTTTTACAACCCGTTTCATTTATTAAATTGCCAATAACACCAAATAATGTAGATTTCCATTCATCAGTAATAACCGCTTCACGATATTTTACTGCAAATACAACCTGAATATATACTTGATGATAGGTATTTGCCATATTGGGTCTTTTATGAACCGTTCCTACGGAACTTTATTACTTGTTATTCATATCATCAACGGATTAAAATCCCTTTTTACAATATTTATCGTTCCTACGTCAACGGATTAAAATCCGTTGCTACAATACAATTCGTTCCTACGGAACTTTTAAGCACTACAAAGAGCCATCGGCTCGATGCCATTTGTAAGGCTGGACTTCAGTCCAGTTAGATAAAATACCCTACACTAATGAGAGCCTTAGGCTCGGTACATTTTGCAAGGATGGATTTTAACCTATTTGCACTAAAAAAACCAGCTTGCCACAAAAATGGCCGTAATTACACAAATCACATCAACTAGAAGCATCGTTCCTAATGCGTAACGGGTATTTTTGATATTTACCGAACCAAAATAAACGGCAATCACATAAAAAGTACTCTCGGCGCTGCATTGAAAAATACTGCTCAATCTTCCAGTCATGGAATCGGCACCGAAAGTATTCATAGAATCAATCAAAAACCCTCTCGATCCGGCAGAGCTGAACGGTCTAAGCAAGGCTACTGGCAAAGCGTCCGTAATTTCTTTGCTTACTCCCATATTCGAAAAAGCAAAAGCAATCCAGTTACTGATAATTTCAAACAGTCCGCTGTTTCTGAACAATGAAATCGCTACTAACATTCCCAAAACATAAGGAAAAATAACAACTCCTGTTTTTATTCCATTATTGGCCCCAGTTACAAAGGCTTCAAACACGGTGGTTTTAGCTTCGGTAAATTTCTTCTCTTTGATAAATGAAAACACCAATGTGAATGCAATAATTGCCACCAATATCAAAGCCGAAAGATTAGAAGTAAAATAGTTTTTCCCTATTAAATCCAAGTGGTTTACGTACATCAATAAACCAACTATTGCAGCTATTAATCCCATCAGGACAACAACCAATGAAGCACTTTTGAAATTAATTTTTTGCTTGATCCCAACAATTAAAAAAGCGGCAATTGTACCAATAAAAGAAGTAATAATACAAGGCAGCATTACATCGGCAGGGTTTGTTGCACCAGCAGCAGCGCGATAACCAATAATAGAAGTTGCAATCAATGTTAGTCCCGAAGCATGAAGGCACATAAACATAATCTGCGCATCACTCGCTTTATCTTTTTCGGGGTTTATTTCCTGCAAGCTTTCCATAGCTTTTAGGCCAAATGGCGTAGCCGCAGAATCCAATCCCAAGAAGTTTGCGGCAAAATTTAAAGTCATATACGAAATAGACGGATGATCTTTTGGGATACTCGGGAATACCTTTACAAATACAGGACTCAGCAATTTAGCCAATTTCCCTGATGCTCCAGAAATGATCAAAAGCTCCATCAATCCGCAGAAAAATGCCAGATAAGCAATAAGCGGTAAAATCAAATCAACCAAAGTGCTTTTACACGTTGGCAATAAACCATCCGATTTTTGAACACCGCTGAAAATTTTTACGGTTTTGTTTTTATAAACATAAGTCGTGTCGGTATTTAGCGTATCACGATTTATAATCATGGTTTGATCCGTAGCTTTCTTAATACTGTCTTTGATAAAAGCAGGAACTTGCTCAATATATTTTTCAGATATGAGAACTGGATCATCTTTTTTTCCATTCAAGACATAATCAATGGTATAAGTGTTAGCAGAAAACAAACTGACAACAATAAAAAGAATAGATGAAATAAAAATAACTAACCAAAATCTACTTAATACCATAACTTATATTTTTTGTAAATGTAATAAATCAATTGTAATTGCAATAGCAATGGCAATATTGAAAAAACTGCAATAGTCAATAATCGCTTTTTGTCTCTATTGAAAAATTTTCTTGTTTAAAAATAACTGTTTGAGCTACTACAATTGTGGTTTTATTTAATAGACTGACTGTTCAGTCATAAGTATTTTTTATACAAAAACAACATTAAACAAAACTATATCAATAACTTACAAACTAAAAACTTCAAATTATTTAATATTTATTTTTAAAAGAGCGCAGTGATTATTCAATGGTTATTTTAGTTTCCAGATACTTTTCGAAAGACTTAATGCCTTCAAACATAATTGATTTTCTATGATCTTCGGTCTCGTTAAAAAACTGTGTTTCTATTTTTGCATGATCTTTTTTGAGAGTTCTTTTCCAAGTTCCAATTACTTTTCCATTTTCCAAAATAACAGGTTTAAAGATTCCATTGTTAGTAAATGCTTTCGGCTGATGTTCCAATAAAATGGAAGCTTCACGAGTTTTATACGAAATTAAAATCTCATCAAAAGCCGGCAGAAAATGTACGCTTTCGCAAAAGTTATCCACCTCAGTAAAATTAGTTCCAAACCAATACTTCTGATTATCAATTTCTATTGAGTTTAGTTCAGACTCTATTGAATTAATGGCCAATCTAACTGTTGTTGGCGGAAAACCTGACCACCATGAAAAGTCGAGTAAAGTTGCAGGTCCATGACTTTCGAAATACCGTTTGGCTAATTTTGCCAGACCCTCTTCCTTAGTCAATTTAGATTGAGGTTTTGAAACCTTTTCTTCGAGTAAAGCATAAGTAATTTGTTTGCCTTTCATTTTTCCGTTACAGACGACACCTTCCAATTCTGCATTCATCATAATAATAACGGGAGATAAATCACCTGAAGCCTTTTGAATATTAAGCTCCTGCATGATTTCGTCCCGTGTTAAATGATTATTACCTGTCAGTAGTTTTTCGATGGACGAATTAACTTGATCCAGTTTCTTGTCATCATAACCATGTTGTCTTGCTAATGAAGTAAAAAGACGTTTAACCTGTGATCTGGATAGATCCAGCATCCAGTAAATATCATCAGCAGAAACAAAATGCCAGGTTGGGCGCAGAATATGAGTCCGGATAATTTTACCTGAATTAATAGCTTCTTCAATTTCTTTTTCAGTAGAATTGCATCGCGAACCAATCGCCCATTTAGCCATTGCGTAATCCTGCGCCTGTATTGCCCCTAAATGCTGTACTATTTCTTGTGGCGCGTTCTGATTTTCTTTTAAAAGCTTTTGTGAAGCAAGCCGATAATTTGCAATTTCATGATGTGTCATTTGAAACAAGAATTATACATGAATAATCTCTTCCTCAATCAATAAATCTTCTCGTCTCAGTCTCAGAAAGATCTGAGCCACTGCAATCGTGTCTTTTTCGCAGTAAGTGACTATTCGGTCAATGTCTTTTTCTACATAAAAAACATGACCAACCTGACTGCCATCAATATCGCCTTTGGGAGAAGGAATTCCGAGTACTTTACACATTAATTTCAATGATGTGAAATGCTTGTAATCGCCAAATTTCCATAATTCTAAAGTATCTAAATGTGCAATTTCCCAAGGTTTTTTACCAAATAAATTCAGTTTGTCAGGAATGGGAATCTGGTTAATGATCATTCGGCGTGCTAGGAACGGAATGTCAAATTCTTTAGCATTATGCCCACACAAAACATGCTGTGGTCCATTGAAATGATTGTTCAGCAGATTATTGAAATCTTTCAGAAGTTTTGGCTCTTCGCCAAAAAAAGAAGTGACCCTAAAATTCCGAATATCTCCTTTAATGACAAAATAACCCACCGAAATACAGACAATTTTTCCAAACTCGGCCCAAATTCCGGCGCGGTCGTAAAATTCTTCACCAGAGAATTCGTCTTTCCGCTGATATTGGGTTTTGAGTTCCCAAAGAACTTTCATTTCGTCATCCAAAGAATTGAAATCAGCTGTTTCCGGAACGGTTTCTATGTCTAAGAAAAGAATATTGTTAAGGTTTATTTTTTCAATCATATACAACACAGATTACACAAATTTGCACAGATTTAAAATAGGCAAAATGCAGTTAAAAATTTAAAAATAGTGATAATTTATTACAAAAACAATTTGTGGTAATCTGTGAAACCTGTGTTTAAAAAAGACTTTGCTGCGTTGTTGGGTTTTCGTGTTCCAAAAGCCATTTTTTTCGCCACAATCCGCCTGCATAACCAGTGAGCGAACCATCTGTTCCAATGATTCTGTGGCAGGGAACGACAATCCAAAGCGGGTTTTTCCCATTTGCAGAAGCCACAGCTCGAATTGCTTTTACATCGCCCAAGATTTTAGATTGTTCCAGATAAGTTCTGGTTTTTCCGTACGGAACTTCTAATAAAGCTTTCCATACCTTTTGCTGGAATTCGGTTCCTTTCGGATTGAGTTTGAAATCGAAATCGGTTCGTTTCCCTTCGAAATAATCATTAAGCTGCGAAACGGCATCCTGCAAAACGATTGGGATATCGGCAGAAACACTTCCTTCATCCAACACAGAAATTGACTCGATTCCGTTTTCATCGCCTGTAATAGCTGCGATTCCCAACGGTGTTTTGATGTAGGCTGTTTCCATATTTGCAAAATTGAATTATAAAGTACACAAAGTTAATTTTAAAAGCTGGTTAATGAAATAATACAGTTCAAATTCTTATTTCCTTTTCAAAAAATCAATGGCAGTTCGAGCTATTTCGGATTGATGTCCTTTTGGCGTAGCCAATAAAATATCTGTAAAAAGATTGACTGATTTTATTTCGATATAGCCTATTTCCGGATAGTTGTGGCTTTTTAAAATCGCAGTAGGAACAATGGACACGCCTAATCCATTTTTGACTAACTGAATAATCGATGAAATGTTGTTGGACTGGTGAACTACTTTTGGTGCAAAGCCAAAATGAGCACAAATTTCCAATAAATTATCATAATACTGAGGCGAATATTCTTTGTTGAAAAACACAAAAGTAGTTTCGCTCAGCTTTTCGATTTCCTGTTCGGATTGAATAGGATACAAGTTTTTATTGAATACCAAAGAGAAATTATCCTTGAACCAAAGCTGTGTTTCTATTTTTGGCGAGTGCAAAGGAGCTCGGACAATTCCCAAATCAATTTTAAAGTCTTCCAAAGCTTTGATCTGTTTGACTGTCGGCACTTCGTACAATCTGAAATTCACATAAGGAAACTGTTCTGATAAATATAAAACCAAAGCAGAAATATCTCCCGAAAAAGTAGAACTCACATAAGCAATTCGAAATTCACCGCTTTGATTTTCGCTTATTTTTTTGGTTTTAATGTTGATTCGTTCTATATTTTTCAATACTTCCCGCATTTCTTTTTCATAGAATTTTCCAGCTTCAGTAAGAATTACCCGTTTATTATTGCGTTCGAAAAGCTGTGCACCGATTTCAGTTTCCAATTCTTTGATCTGCCGGCTTAATGGAGGCTGTGAAATGAATAATTTTTCGGCGGCACGGACAAAGCTCAGCTCTTCGGCTAGTTTCAGGAAGTATTTTAAATGACGCAATTCCATGTATACCTTATAAGTATTAATTAATGACAAAATAAGTATTTTTAAGTCATATATAAAAATTATAGGTTTGTAAAACAAAATGAAACTATCATGGAACAAATTTGGAGAGACAGATGGGACGAAAGATACAGCGGTGAAGAGTTTGCTTATGGCGAAGAACCCAACAATTACCTAAAGGAGCAACTAGACAAACTAAAACCAGGAACCATTCTGTTCCCTGCCGAAGGAGAAGGTCGTAATGCCATTTATGCAGCCAAAACTGGCTGGAACGTTTTTGCTTTTGATATAAGTGAAGAAGGAAAAAAGAAAGCCCTGCAGCTCGCTGAATCTAATAATGTGAAAATTGATTATCAAGTTGGGGAATTAGAGACAATAAATTATCAAATTGATCAATTTGATGCCATTGGACTTATTTATGCTCATTTTCCAGCTGCTGTTAAATCACATTATCACACCATATTGGATAAATATCTGCGAAAAGGAGGAGTTGTAATTTTTGAAGCTTTCAGCAAAAAACATCTTGATTATGTTCAAAAGGATGAAAAAGTTGGAGGTCCAAAAGACATAGAATCTTTATTCTCTATTGAAGAAATAAAATCTGATTTTCCAGATTATGATTTTGAAGAATTGACAGAAATGGAAATTGAGCTTAACGAAGGACTATTCCACAATGGAAAAGGTTCAGTAATACGATTTGTGGGAAGAAAAAAATAAAATTTACAAATATGAAAAAATCAACGGTAAACGAAATCAAGGAACGTTTTGATAATGATGTCGAACGTTTTGCAAATTTAGAAACAGGTCAAGTAGCCACGATGGATGCTCAAATTTCATTAGAGCTTTTAACGTCGGCAGCAAAAGTTATAAAACCAAAAGCTGTAAATGTTTTGGACATTGGCTGTGGAGCAGGAAATTACACTTTGAAAATGCTCTCTAAAGTACCTAATTTAAATGCGACTTTAATTGATTTGAGTCAGAATATGTTAGACAAAGCTCAAGAACGTGTTTCGGAAGCTACCACTGGAAAAGTCGAAACGATTCAAGGTGATATTCGTGATATAAAATTGCCAAAACATCATTTTGATATCATCTTGGCAGGAGCGGTTTTGCATCATTTAAGAGAAGATTCCGATTGGGAATTTGTTTTCCAAAAATTGTATGACTACTTAACACCTGGTGGCTGTTTGATGATTTCGGATTTGTTGATTCAGGATCATGAAGGGGTTAATCAATTAATATGGGGAAGATATGGTGAATATTTGACTCTGCACGGAGGCGAAGAATATCAGCAAAAAGTGTTTAATTATATTGAGATAGAGGATTCTCCCAGATCAATGACCTATCAATTGGATTTAATGAAAAAAGTAGGCTTTTCGAGTACAGAAATTTTACATAAAAATGCTTGTTTTGGGGCTTTTGGTGGAATTAAATAATACTTGTAAAAAACAAAACCATCTCTTAACCGAGATGGTTTTTTGTATCCTGAATTTTATAGCCCCGATAGAAGTGGAAATCCTTTTTATTTTTCCTTTAAAAATAAAAAGATTGTAACGGATAGCGGGAAATAGCTACTCAAAATTATTATTTCAGATGGGAATTCATATAGGCTTCTACGGCTTTTAATTCTTCTTCTGTAAAGGTTTTGGTGATGGCTAAATTGGCCTGCATCACTGGAAATTGAGCTGGGTCCACAATGGCTTCACTTTCGCCTTTTAAGAAATTAACCATATTTCCGTTTTTGTCTTTATAGATTTTGGCAATTTCCTTAATGCTTGGTCCAATCACTTTTTGATCTACTTGATGGCAAGCGACACAGTTTCCTTTTCCTTCAAAAATTTCCTTTCCTAAAGCTTCTGGAGTTTGAACTACAGTGGCTGTTTCGGTTGGTTTACCAAATGGTTCCTGACTTTCTTTCTTGCAGGAAAACGCAAGAAGAGCGATGGCTATAAGTGTTAGTTTTTTCATCTGATTTTTATTTTTGGTTTAAGATTATAGCAGCTTCTTTGGCAAAATATGTCGATATCAAACTTGCTCCTGCTCTTTTGATGCACATCAATTGCTCCATCATGATTTTGTCGTTGTCAAGCCAGCCTCTTTCGGCAGCGGCTTTGATCATCGCATATTCACCCGAAACGTGAAAAACGGTTACGGGAACATTCACAGCGTTTTTGACTTCGCGAACGATGTCCAAATAAGCGATTCCTGGCTTTACCATTACCATGTCGGCACCTTCTTCGACATCCCAAACAGCCTCTTTAATCGCTTCGATACGATTGGCATAGTCCATTTGGTACGTTTTCTTATCCTTTGGCACCACAACATCAGCTTCCCTTGGCGCACTGTCCAATGCATCACGAAAAGGCCCGTAAAACGCCGAAGCGTACTTAGCCGAATAACTCATAATTCCCACGTTGTGGAAACCTGCAGCGTCCAATCCTTCACGCAAACGCAGCACACGTCCGTCCATCATATCGGATGGCGCTACAAAATCGGCTCCAGCCTCGGCATGAGAAACTGCCATTTTTACTAATGCTGCGTTTGTAGCATCGTTTTCGACATCGCCATTGGTAATAATTCCGTCGTGGCCATAAATGGAATACGGATCGAGAGCCACATCCGGCATTACAATCATCTCCGGGCAAGCGGTTTTGATGGCACGAATAGCCTGCTGCATCAAACCGTCTTTGATCCAAGCTTCTTTTCCTGTATTGTCTTTTAAGTCCTCGCTTACTTTCACGTAAATATTAACTGCGCGAATACCCAAAGCAAATAATTCTTTGACTTCTTTAACTGTTAAATCAATTGAACGGCGGAAAATCCCTGGCATTGAAGGAATTTCAACATTTACATTTTCTCCTTCTGCGATAAACATTGGAAACATAAAATCGGACGGACTTAATGTGGTTTCGCGAACTAATGAACGAATGGATTCGTTTACGCGTAATCTTCGGCCTCTGTGTAATGGGAACATAATGATTTTAGATTTTAGATTGCAAATTTATGATTGCAGATTATATGATTTATAATATTAAAGTCCAGTTTTTTGATGGACAGTTTCAAATGCTTCTTTTACTTTATTGGGAGGATCAAAACGATATCCTACCGTAACATTTAAAGTAGAAACATTGTCATTCAATTGTACTAACGCATTATCCTCTTGAACAAATGCGATGTAATTTACGTTTAAAAAAGAGAAAAACGAATTGGTATTATAACCAATTTTCAAACTCGCACTCGATTCCAAAATACCCGAAATATCGCCGTCAATGTTGCTGATTCCTCCTCCTATAGACAGCCCCGCCGACAGTAAAATTCTGTTATTAATTACAAAATTATAATAATAGGAGGGCGACACGGTCATTTCGAAAATATCGCTTTGTGCATTTGAATCTGCACTATTGAGATCTAAATTGGTATAAAAGAATGAAAAATTAGGGATAAAACTGCCTGAACTTTTAGTTTGCCATTCTTTTTGATTCGCAATTGCTTTATAAGAAAAATTGGGATTGAAAATATACGATGTAACTCCTCCAATTTTTGTAGATCTTAGTTTAGGCAACTGAATTGTTGTTCCGCCATCGCTTACATAAAATCCTTTTTGATTGATAAAACTCAGTGTCTGCATCCATTTTTTTACTATGAATCTCGTACTGATGTTAAACAGTTTTGAATTGCCATTGTCTTTGTTTACGTCAAAAAACTGCGGTGAAAATCCATAAGAAATGTCGGCAAACTTATAAGAAAGACTCATTCCTAACTGTTCTCTCCGATTCGGAATCAAATCCAAAGTCGTTTTTATTCCATCTGAATTTGTATTCACAATTTGGAAATTATTGGAAACATCCAAATAATACAAACTGGCAATTACTTTGTCATCATACGTTTTGAAATACGGATTGGGGCTTGCTTTTTCTTGAGCAAAACAGTCAAGAATACCTCCAATCAGAATCAAACAAAACGTTCTTACAACCATTCTCTCGGATTTTCGAGTGTTACAATTAATTTCTCTTCTTCGCTTCCCGCTTCAGGATGATGATCATAAACCCATTGCACATGAGGCGGTAAACTCATCAGTATACTTTCGATTCTTCCATTGGTTTTTAAGCCAAACAAAGTGCCTTTGTCGTGTACCAAATTGAACTCGACATAACGACCTCTTCTTATTTCCTGCCAGATTTTTTGTTCTTGGCTATATTCTAAATTTTTTCTTCTTTCTACTATTGGAACGTAAGCTTCGAGAAAACTATTCCCAACTTCGGTAACAAAGTTAAACCAATTTTCCATTGACATCGTTTCGGTTGCTTTGCAATAATCGAAAAACAAACCGCCAATTCCTCTGGCTTCAAGGCGGTGCGCATTCCAAAAATAGGCATCACATTGCTTTTTGTATTTTGGATAAAACTCGGGATTATGTTTGTCGCAGGCTGCTTTACAGGTTTGGTGAAAATGAATGGCATCTTCTTCAAACAAATAATAAGGCGTTAAATCCTGTCCTCCGCCAAACCATTGCTGAATTACATTTCCATTGTCATCATACATTTCGAAATAGCGCCAATTGGCGTGAACCGTTGGCACCATTGGATTTTTTGGATGTAATACCAAACTCAGTCCGCAGGCAAAAAAATCGGCTTCGCCTACATTGAACATTTTCTGCATAGTTTCTGGAAGTTTTCCATGAACAGCAGAAATGTTGACACCGCCTTTTTCGAAAACTGCTCCGTTTTCGATTACGCGGGTTCGCCCCCCTCCGCCTTCCGGGCGTTCCCAAATATCCTCACGGAATTTGGCTTGACCATCAACGGCTTCTAATCCTGCTACGATTTGATCTTGAAGGGTTTGTATATATGCGTAAAATTTATTTTTCATTGTTATCATATTCTGATTTAAGCAGTCCGAAATAAACAGTGTTCTGCAATTCGCCATCACCATTTCTAAATTCGTCGCGTAAAATTCCTTCTTGTTTGAAATTGTGTTTTAAAGCAATTCGCTGGCTTCCAATATTAATTTCTGAAGTGCATATAAAAACTTTGTTCAGCATTAATTCGTTGAAACAGAATTCAAGTGCATTTGAAACCATTTTTGAAGTGACTCCTTTTCCCTGGTAATCTTCGTCAGCAAAATATCCTAATTCGCATTTAGAAATACGATAATCTATAGTTTTCACACATAAATAACCAATTAAATCATTGGTTTTAATATCCCTTGCATAAAAATGAAAACCTTCTTTATTTTTTTCTCTGTCAAGACTGACAGCTATAAAATCCTCTGTTTTTTTTGGAGAATCTGAGTTGGCTAAAGTCACAGGAAAAGTTTTCCAAATGTGATTTTTGTTCTTATCAATCAGTTTGTAAAACTCTTCTGGAAGAATATTTTCAATTCGGTCTATTTTCCAATCTGTAAAACTCATTGGTCTATTTATTTTTAGCGGAAGCTATTTTATTAATAATTCCAAAAGAAAAAGTCTTGCTTTCCTGTTGGATATAATTATAAATTGCAATGGCTTTTTGTGAAAAATCAAATTGGTTTTCCTTGGAAAAAGCAACCAAAAAATCAGCAAATAACTCCAACTGATTCCAATCCAAATGAAGACGCTGTAAGTGAACAATCAATTCCTCTTCTTCGAAGTTATTGAGACTTTCGACATTCATTGCCAAGTCTTTTAACTCATTTTCTAAATACAGAAGGTCTTCTAGATTCCAAAACTTAGGCACATAAACCAATGACATCAGCTTTTTGAGCACGTTGTCAATGCGAATACTTTCCTGGTCTCTTAAGCCTTTGTTTAGCATTTTTTATTATTTATCGTTCAACGGATTAAAATCCGTTGCTACAACATGAATTGTTCCTACGGAACTGTACATTTCATTTTTTAGAGCCGTCGACTCGAAGCATTTTGTAAGGCTGGACTTTAGTCCAGTTTGTTGAAAACTGCCTACTAGTTCCCGTACTCTTTCACCGCATCCACAAATGCCTTAGCGTGATCTACAGGGATATTTGGCAAAATTCCGTGGCCTAAATTAGCGATGTATTTGTCTTTTCCGAATTCGTCAATCATTTCGTGAACCATTTTCTTTATAGTCGGAATTGGAGAAAGCAATCTTGATGGATCAAAATTCCCTTGCAAAGTCACGTTTCCGCCTGACAGATAACGAGCATTTCTAGGTGAACAAGTCCAATCTACACCAAGTGCTGATGCTTTACTTTTCCCCATATCATTCAAAGCAAACCAGCATCCTTTTCCGAAAACTATAACTGGAGTAACCTCAGCCAAAGCATCAACTATTTGGTTGATGTATTTCCATGAGAACTCCTGATAATCAACTGGAGAAAGCATTCCTCCCCAAGAATCAAAAATCTGAACGGCATTTACACCTGCTTTTACTTTTTCTTTTAAATATAATATAGTGGTATCGGTGATTTTTTGTAACAAAGTGTGCGCAGCGATTGGGTTTGAGAAACAAAAACCTTTGGCAGTATCAAAACTTTTCGATCCTTTACCTTCAACAGCATAACAGAAAATTGTCCAAGGTGAACCTGCGAAACCAATCAAAGGCACCTCATCATTCAGCATTTCTTTGGTTAATTTTATGGCATCAAAAACGTAGCCTAAAGTTTCATTCACATCTGGAACATAAACCTGGTTTACCTGTTCCATTGTACGAATTGGATTTGGGATAATTGGCCCCAAATTGTCTTTCAACTCTACGTGAATTCCCATTGCTCTTGGAACAACTAAAATATCTGAGAACAAAATCGCTGCATCCGGCCCGATAATGCGAATCGGCTGAACAGTGATTTCGGCTGCTAACTCCGGAGTTTCGCAACGGGTGAAAAAATCGTATTTGTCACGCAAAGCTCTAAATTCTGGTAGATATCTTCCGGCTTGACGCATCATCCAAACTGGCGGACGTTGTACAATTTCTCCTTTTAAAGCTTTTAAAAATAGGTCGTTCTTAAGCCCCCTAGCCCCCGAAAGGGGAATTTGAATATCGTTGTTGTTCATTTTATTTATTTTACTCTTTAAGTTCTCTTAATTTATTATTCTTTTTATCTTATAAGGCTTTCAAAATCCCCCCTTCGGGGGTTAGGGGGCTTTATATTCTGCTATTACATCTTCAATCACGTCTTCAACGCTTTGCTGATCTGCGACTATTATGTTTTTTGTTATTTTGTCTAATGCACTTGCGGTAGTTTCGCCAATGCAAAAACAGTTTTCGTTTTTAATTGTATTCTCTTTTAGATAACTTTCTACTCCTGACGGGCTGAAAAACAAAATTGCATCGATTTTTTCCTTAATCTTTATCGGAGTCAATAATGTTTCATAAACCTGAATCTCATTGAATTTTATCCCAGCGTCTTTCAAAGCTTTTGGCAGTGTTTCTTTACGGAGGTTCCCACTAAAGAAAGTGTAGCTTTCCTGGCTATAAATCAAAGCGATAATCTCAGCTAAGTCGGCAGCATAACCTGTGTAGGCAACCACATTGAACCCTGCTTCAGATAATAGAATTTTTGTTTTTAATCCAACGCAAAAAACATTTTTGGACTTTAGTTTTTCTAAATCAGTATTTTCTAAAATACTCTGAACGGCATTTTGACTGGTAAAAATCAAATTATCGTTGATGGCATTGAGTTCGAATTCTTGCTTTTTAGTCGAAATGAAATCTTCCTCGAATACTTCAAAACCAGCACTTAAAAGTTCTCTTCGCTGAACATCCGACAGCGTTTTGGTAGATAATATAACTGTTTTACTCATTTTTTGTTTTGAATCATTCTGAAAAAAACTAAATCTATCGCTCCTCTATTTTTTCAAAGTTACTTTTATCGTTGCCATTAATTCAGTTCCGCCGTTTGCGAAGATTTCTTGGGCTGAATTATAACCTAGTTTTTTCCATTCTTCAATGGGAACCACTTTGTTGACTTCAATTTTTTGTTTTCCGTCAATCGAAAACAGCACTCCGTTGAAATGAATGGTATCTTCGATTTCGTTATATTTTGCCAAAGCCCCGATAGGTGCTGTACAGCCACCTTCGAGAGTTTTCAGGAATTGTCTTTCAATATGGGTGCAGACTTCGGTTTCGATGTCGTTGAGCTGTGCAACGGCATCACGAGAAAAATCGTCATTGGCCATAGCCACGACAAGCATCGCTCCTTGCGCTGGCGCTGGAATCATCCAATCAAGATTGATGTAATTTTCAGGTTTCAGGTTGATGCGTTCTAGACCGGCTGCGGCAAAAACGGCTCCGTTCCAATCGTTTTCCTGTAATTTTTGCATACGGGTATTCACATTTCCACGCAAATCAACTACGGTGTGATTCGGATATTTGTTCCACCATTGAGCTTGTCGTCGCAGACTTCCTGTGGCGATTGTTCCTGATTCGTTAAGAAAATCAAGATTTCCTTTGTGTACCAAAATATCCAAAGTATTAGCTCTTTCAAGAACTGCGGCTTGAACAATTCCAATTGGCAAAGCAGTGGGTACGTCTTTCATAGAATGCACTGCAATATCCACTTCTCCGTTGATCATTGCAATATCCAGCGTTTTGGTAAAAATGCCAGTGATTCCTAATTCGTAAAGGGGTTTGTCGAGAATGATATCTCCTTGTGATTTTACGGCAATGATTTCCGTTTTATAACCTAAATCGTTTAGCCTTTTTTCTACATTGTGGGCTTGCCATAACGCAAGTTCGCTGTCACGGGTTCCTATTCTAATAACTTTTTGAGCCATATTATTTTTGAATCCTTTAGATAGTAAGGAACTTTATGTTTTACACGATTTATGACAAATTGATTTTGTATTTTTCTTCAATTTCAGAAGTAGTGTTTTTGGGTTCCAATTGTCCGATTTGAAATACTTTTTCAATGAAATCAATACTTTCGTCTACCGAAGTATTTTCGTCTTTTAAGTGACTTGCAAATTGATTGGTGATTTTTTGAATAATTCGAGTACTGATTAAATCAGCTTGTTCTTCATCAAAATTGATTGTTTTTTTCCTTTGAAAAGCCAATTCTTTCGCAACAATATCATTTAGTTTAGCTTTTAATGCGTGAATGGTTGGTGCATATTTGCGACCATTCATCCAAGTATTAAATTCTAATTTTAGGTCTTCGATAATTGCTTCTGCTGCAGGAATATGTTGTTTTCTTCTTTCTAAAGTATCGTCTGTAATCTGAGATAAATAATCCAAATGGATTAAAGTTACACCTTCAATTTGTTCTACATCTGGATTAACATTTCTGGGAATGGATAAATCCAAAATCAAAAGCGGTTTTTTTAAATTCAGTAAAGTTTTGTCAATTGTTGGATTTTTAGCGCCAGTAGCTACAACCAAAACATCTGTTTGATGTAATTCTTCTTGTAAATTGGCATAATCTTTTACAATTACATTAAGCTTTCCTGCCAATATTTCGGCTTTGTTCTTTGTCCTGTTTACCAAAGTAATATGACCGTTTTTGGTGTGTTTTACTAGGTTTTCGCAAGTGTTTCTGCCTATTTTTCCAGTTCCGAATAATAGAATATTTTTGTTTCCAATTTCTTCTACATTTCGGATTATATATTGAACCGATGCAAACGAAACTGATGTTGCACCAGAAGAAATTTCAGTATCTGTTTTGATTTTTTTGCTCGCTTGAATCACCGAGTTTACCAAACGATCTAGAAAAGTGTTCACTAAATCGAGAGCTTTACTTTGATTGAAAGCATTTTTAATTTGGCTGATGATTTCAAAATCACCTAAAATCTGACTGTCTAAACCGGTTCCTACACGAAACATATGGTTTACTGCTTCTTGATTTTTGTATATAAAAGCCACTTCTCTAAATTCCTCTACTGTCCCATTACTGTTATCGCAAAGCAATTTGATTAATTCATAAGGATGATTGGCAAAACCATAAATCTCAGTTCTGTTACAGGTAGAAGTGACAATTAATGATTCTATTCCTTCCTCTTTGGCTTGTGCCAATAAATCAGATTGCGCATTAGCATCTAAACTAAATTTTCCTCTAATAGTGGCATCTGCTTTTTTGTAACTTAAACCTAAAGCGTAAAAAGTGGTAGTTTTGGACATATTGAAATTTTCCATATTATACTTTCCTTAAAAAGTTTGACAAAATTATTACTTACTCTTTTATAAAAACAACGCTAGAGGAACTTTTTATATCGCTGTGGAATAAATGATTCAAAATATGAATTCTAAATAGCACTTATTTAACATCTATAATAAAATCAAGCCTTCAATAGCCTGTTGTGTAGATTAATTCTAAATAATACTTTTGCTTTTGCAGTAAATATTATAGGTAAAAATATCGCTAAGGGTTCTGATAAAGTATCTTTAAAATTGATAAATTATTCACTTTCATATAAATAATTAGTGGGAATGAAATTTTTTAAAACATTCGTTTTTGAATAAAAACGCTACCCGAAAAAGGCAGCGTTTTTATAACAAATAAAATTACTTTTGAACAATTGGAGTTCTTAAAGATTCTAAAACAGCAACAACATCCGTATAAAGTTCTGTATTAGAAGCAACTCCATTAGCATTGGCAGCTGCGCCAACATAACCTACAAATTTTGTGTAATCCGCATTGCTGGATTTTGTTCCCATACGAGCATTTGTAGCTGGATCGTGAGCTGCAACCATATTCAAACCTGAATAAGTATTAACAGCATTAGTTCCTCCAGTATTAAACGAGAAGAAATCAGTCAAATTATCAGATAATTTAGCAATATTAGTAGATTGGGTAGTTCCTGTTTCTGCTAACACAGGAGCAAAATGTGCCTGTAAATTCCCTGCTGCATTGGATTGAACATCGGCAACAATTAATCCAATAGTTGAGTTTACTACTTTACGGAAACTCAAACGGCCTTGCTCTATCATTTGTCCAGAATTATCTGGATCAGAAACCATTTTTGTTCCGCCTAATCGATCATAAATAGATGCTTTTGCAGGTGGTGCTGGAGCATCATCGTCATTGTTGCAAGAAGTAAAAGTTGCAGATGCAACGAATAAAACGCCGAGTGTAATTTTTGAAAAATTTTTCATTGTAAAAAGTATTTAAAGGTTAATTAAAAATTTGATTTAAAGATTTAGCCATTTTATAGCTGAAACTATTTTGATCTACCGGACAAACTTCTTTGTTTGCTAAATTTGCGGGTAAAATGTAGGGTTGTGCGTCATACTGTCTTTTATTCATTAATTCGTCATAGACTTTTTTAGAATTAGTGATTTTATTGTTGTGAAAATAAACAACGACATTTCTTTTAACAATTATAGAATCGGAGGTTAATCCTTTTATAGATCTTAAGTCCGAACATATTTGTTTGGCCTGAACAGAATCAATAGTTGTTTTAAAGTCAATTCGACTCACCTGCAGGTTTGGACTTTCATAAACAGCTGGCTTGGCTGTGATAATATGGAAAAGCATAATGCCTATAAATAGCACAACAATGACCAATACAGTCCAGAGTCCTCTTTTTAGTGTTTTGTTAATTTTCATACCGATAGTTTTTTAAAATTGATTGAATTTTAAAATGATATACGAGTGTATTTTAAACTTGGTTTTTTTTTAAGAGGAAAAACATTAATTTAGAATTGTTTTAAATAAATCCCCCCCTCTACATCCGAATCCTTTTAGAAAACTCTCGACAGATTAAACCCAAAAAACACGTCGCCTTTGGACCAATCCCCTGTTGTTCTTGCAAGATATCCTGCTTCATCGATTCCTTGGGAATTCGTAAAATGCATTTGGAAAACGTGTCCTCCGGTTTCTAAATCAAATCCAATAGATAATGGGTTGTTATAAACAGAATTGGAAGCTCTATTTAAATGTGCTGCGTAATCAATATTTAAAGACCAGCGTTTAGCGAATTTATATCTCCCTCCAAAACCTAAAGCATATTGCGAATTTTTCTGCAGTTCGTTTTCAACAAAATTTTCATGAAAGAAGGTGGGAACTACTTCCAATGAAAGTTTATCCGTGAACTTTCTGGAAATTAATAATTGCGCTACATAAGTCAGCTTATTTTCGAATTTAAGTCCAGGATAGACACTTTCTTTAAGTGTGTTGTTAATAGACAAACTATTAAAACCTGCAATGGTCACTGGGAAACCACCTTTTATTTGAGGAAGTAAAGCATACTTTGCAGCAAAATCATAAGCCAGCTGATTTCTAGCCGCGCTAACATGAAGTCCTTCTGTAACTCCGTAAATGAATTTGATTTGCGTATTGGCGTTATCCAATCCGTAGAAACCCTCGAATCCATCTTGGATAGATCCAAAGCGGTGGGCAACGACAAAGTACAAATCGCCTTTTGCGGCCAGTTTTGTAGATTCTAGGTTAACTATTTTTAAAGCCTTAAAGGCCGAGGTTACTTTTTCTTTTGTAACAGGAATATCTACACCCGACAATAAATCATTTTGGGAATAGGTAAATAATGGAAATAAGAATAAAATGAGTAAAAGCTTTTTCATAAGATATGGTTTTAAATTATTTTGTTTTTTTAATGTGTAACTGAACTTTGGTCAATTTTGAATTCATCCAATAATTCATCGTATCCTAAAAAGCGTCCTTTAATTTTTAGTGTTTTACCCGATGTTATCTTCTTTGGCAAACTGTCTTTGAATGTTGCAAATACTTTCCCTCCCAAAACAATCCCTTTGCTCGTGGGATCAATCGCTGAGACTGTAGCCGTTAATTCGATGATTTTATTTTGATATTTAGTATAAGCCGATCTTTCATTCGCCGTAAATTCTCTCTCCAGTCCAGAAATAGTTACCACATAATCCACTTTTTCCAAACTTATGTCTCGATGCGCTTTATAAGAGTAGAGATAAACTAAGCCTAAACTTATAATTACCAACAAAAGCGATATTCCCAGAAGTATTTTTTTTTTCATAGCTATTTTTTTTGGTGTTTGAAGTATCTACGTTAAAAACACCGCTTTGGTTTTAAAAAATTAATATGCAGTCAAAAAAAACTAAACAATACTTTTTACCGTATATGTTTTAGAAATGCTTTTATAAATCATTCTTTTAATTTAAAACCAGTAGTTATGAATGCGAAAACCCTTTTTATTGTCTTGTTATTTTCCTCAATCTTCGTTGGCTGTACCGATGATAATCCCAGCACACTAATGGATAATCCTCCTGTAGTGGGCACCACAACCTATAATCAAAATGTAAAATCAATCATTGACAACAACTGTGTAGTCTGTCACGCAGCAGTCCCAAAAAATGGAGCTCCTATGTCTTTAGTCACTTATGACCAAGTAAAACAAGCCATTATGAGCCGTGGATTACTCACCCGAATTTCACTAGAAAACGGCAATAGTTCCTTAATGCCAAATGGCGGGCCAAGAATGTCTCAAGCCACAATAGATATTATTGTTAAATGGGAGAAAGATGGATTATTAGAAAAATAATTCAATAATACAATTATGAAAAAAACAATACTTATAACAATGCTATTGGCTTCCTTCATTATTTTTTCACAGGAAAAAATGATAACTAAATCAGGGACAATAATTTTTGACGCTTCATTCCCTTCTTTTGACGAAGTTAAGGGAACCAACAGCAATGTGACTTTTGTTTTAAATCCGGCAACAGGAGAAATTGCAAGCTTGGCCATAATGAAAGGATTCGAATTTAAAATAGCTTTGATGGAAGAACATTTTAATGAAAGTTATATGGAAACAGATCAATATCCAAAAGCAATTTTTCGAGGACTAATAGAAGGATTTGATGCTAACCAACTGACAGGAGATTATAAAGATTATATCATAAAAGGAAAATTAGAACTCCACGGCAAGACTAAAGATATAAATGCCAATGCGAAAATCCGTAAGCTGGGTCCTCGAATTACTGTTTTATCAAACTTCACTGTTTATACAAGTGATTTTAGCATTCCAGTTCCAGCACTCATTAAATACAAACTTGCCAGTGAAGTAAACATTAAACTTTCTGCTGTGCTGATTAATGAATGGAATTAAAAAAACGGGGTCATAACTAGATTAATAGGTTCAATACAAATTATTAAGAACACTAATTTACAAAAGAATCATGAAAACAGTCATACTCATAGTAATGTTAAGTATAACCAAGATTTGTCTTTCGCAGGAAAACATGATTAGCAAATCTGGAACGATAACTTTTGAAGGCTCTGTTCCTTCATTTGAAGAAGTGAAAGCAACCAACAACAGTGTCACTTTTGTTTTGAATCCGATAACTGGTGAAATTGCCAGTTTGGCTTTAGTTAAAGGCTTTCGATTTAAAGTTGCTTTGATGGAAGAACATTTTAATGAAAATTATATAGAAAGCGACCAATATCCAAAAGCGATATTCAAAGGGAAAATCGATGGTTTTGATGCGAATGGATTGAACGCAAATCCTAAAAATTTTATTATAAAAGGTACGTTAACACTTCACGGAAAATCCAAGGATATAAATATTTCGGCAAAAATCAATAGATCGGCCGCGGGAATACATCTTGTATCTGATTTCTCTGTAAATGCAGGCGATTTTAACATCGCCATACCCACAATTGTGAAAAATAAAGTTTCCAATAAAATCAGTATTCGAATTGATGCTCTTTTAAAATAAGGAGACAAAACAATAAAGATTTTATAAAATAGAAAGGAAGTCAACGATAAACCATCAAAAAGATTTAATTTTGAAACACTAATTATTCATTGTCATAAAAAAACGACAATCATAACTTGACTCAAGAAAATCAAAAAATGGAGGAAGAAATAAAAATTGAAGATGATTTCACTCTAATCCGCTTTCAAAATGACAGTGAAGTTTCTTTTCAGGCACAGCATGAGGTCACCAGCGGATTGATTCAATTTCATTTTGGGCTAAAAGGGAGTGCCAAATTTATCTTCAACCAAGGCAATTATGCTTTGGAACTGAAAGAAGAAAAATCTTTACTTTTATACAATCCACAAAAAGAACTGCCGCTGAATCTGGAATTAGCGCCAAGCTCTTGGGTAATTTCGGTAATTATTTCGATCAAAAAATTTCACGCTTTATTTTCGAATGAGGCCAATTATATTACTTTTTTGAGCGATGACAATCGGGACAAAAAGTATTATAAGGAAGATGATATCAGTCCGTCGATGGCAATTGTACTAACACAATTGTTTCATTACAGTCTGCATCCTTCCATCAAAAATTTGTACTACAAAGGAAAAGGATATGAATTATTGAGTCTATATTTTAACCGGACTGAAGATCCAAATGCAGAGCAATGCCCTTTCCTGATTGATGAAGACAATGTGCTGAAAATTAAAAAAGCCAAAGAAATCATCATCACCAACATGGCCGAACCGCCAGGGCTGCAGGAACTGGCAGATGAAATAGGTTTGACGCTGAAAAAACTCAAAATGGGTTTCAAGCAAATTTATGGAGACACTGTTTACGGCTTCTTATTTGATTACAAAATGGATTTTGCCCGAAAATTATTAGACAGCGGCTCTTATAATGTGAATGAAGTAGGCCTCAAAATTGGCTACAGCACCGGAAGTCATTTTATTGCAGCATTCAAAAAGAAATTTGGAACCACTCCAAAAAAATATCTAATGTCAATAAATACCAATATTTAAAACACTATTGTTTTTAGATATTAAAACATAACAAAAAAATAACATTTATCATATTTCCAAAAAGTTGCTTTCTATACTTTTGGCAAAAATCAAACCTATTATATGAAAGGAGTATTATTAGTAAACTTAGGCTCACCTGAAAGCCCGCAGGCAAAAGATGTAAAACCTTATTTAGACGAATTTTTAATGGACAAATACGTTATTGACGTTCCGTATTTGTTACGTGCTTTGCTCGTTCGCGGTATTATTTTAAGAAAACGTCCGGAAGAATCGGCTCATGCTTATGCAAAAATTTGGTGGGATGAAGGTTCACCTTTAGTTGTGCTTTCTCAAAGAATGCAGAAAAAAGTACTGCCGTTAGTGAATGTTCCTGTTGCGCTGGCCATGCGTTACGGCTCTATGACTATTGAAAAAGGACTTCAGGAACTGCACGACAAAGGCGTTACAGAAGTATTGCTTTTTCCTTTATATCCGCAATATGCAATGGCCTCGACCTTAACTATTTTGGTCAAAGCCGAAGAAATCCGAAAGAAGAAATTTCCGCAAATGAAGTTTACTGATGTTCCTGCGTTTTACAACAAACCAGATTACATTAAAAACTTAGCCGATTCGATTCAGAAGCATTTATCTGGATTTGAATACGACCATTTGCTGTTTTCTTATCATGGAATTCCAGAGCGTCATATCCGGAAAACCGATGTAACCAAATCGCACTGCAAAATTGACGGTTCCTGCTGTAACACGCCATCACCGGCACATGATTTTTGCTACCGCCATCAGTGTTACGAAACGACCAGACAAGTGGTTAAATTACTGAATCTTCCAGAGGACAAATACAGTCTGACTTTTCAGTCCAGATTGGCAGGCGACAAATGGCTTGAACCTTACACTGATGTCGAAATTGATAAAATGCCCGAAAAAGGAATTAAAAATCTTGCCGTTGTAACTCCGGCTTTTGTTTCAGATTGTCTAGAAACATTAGAAGAAATTGCAATGCGCGCCAAAGAAGATTTTGAAGCCAAAGGAGGCGAGAATTTCTTAGCAATTCCATGTTTGAATGATGATGATGAGTGGTGTGAAACGGTTGGGAATTGGATTAATGAATGGGCTTCGTCTAAATAAACCATCCATGGAGAACTTACCTTCAAATTATCACCAAACGCTTCTTTTACTAAAAGAAAGGATAAAACTTGCCCAATATAAAAGTTTATCCTTAGTTAATACTGAAATGATTCTGATGTATCTTGATTTCGGAAAAGTACTGTCAGAAAAATTAAAATCAGGTTGGGGAGAAAGTATTGTTGACAATTTGTCCAAAGATTTACAAACAGAATACATTGGAGTTAAAGGATTTTCTTCGAGAAATTTAAGAAGAATGAAACTCGTTTTTGAAGAAGTGGAGCATAATTCAAATTGGACACAGCTTGTGTCCAAAATTCCTTGGGGGCATACAAATGTCATATTCTCTAAACTAAAAGATTCCGAAAGGATAAGTTTTTATCTTCAAAAATGTCAGGAAAGAGGTTGGAGCAGAGCCATTTTAGAGGAAGAAATAAAATTTGACAGTTTTGCAAAAACTACTAGTTTTCAAAACAATTTTACAAACACAATAGAAGAAAAAAAGTTAATTGAATATCGACTAGAATTCAAAGACGAATACAATTTATCTTTTTTAAATTTAGAAGATATCCATAGCGAAAGAGAATTAGAGAATGCAATTGTAAATAATATCACAAAAACATTAGGTCAATTCGGCAATGATTTTGCTTTCATGGGAAGACAATTTAGATTAGAATTAGATGAAAAAGAATATTTTATTGACATTCTTTTTTATCACAGAAAATTGAAATCAATGATTGCAATTGAACTCAAAACCTCAGAGTTCAAACCTGAACACAGCCAACAGCTTAATTGGTATTTACAATTATTGGACAAAACTGTTAAATATCCTGAAGACAATCAAAGTATAGGGATTTTACTTTGCAAAACTAAAAGTAAATTAACAGTAGAATATGCTTTAGAAATGGCTAATAAACCGATTGGTGTTGCAACATACAACTACCGTCAATTGCCCGAAAATATAGCTAAATATCTTCCTACAGAACAGGAATTTGAAAAAATATTGCAATCTAATACCGAAATCAAATAAATGGAAATCTACAACTACCTGAAATCCCTACACCTCATCTTTGTAATTACTTGGTTTGCTGGACTTTTTTATATTGTCCGTTTGTTTGTGTACCAGATTGAAGCAGCCGATAAACCTTCGCCGGAAAAAGAAATTCTTCAGAAGCAGTACAAAATAATGAGTTATCGCCTGTGGTACATTATTACTTGGCCAAGTGCCGTTTTGACCAGTATTTTTGCGTTTTGGATGCTGTTTTTTACTCCAATGGGAAAAGCTTGGATGCAAATGCCTTGGATGCATGTAAAACTTGGCTTTGTTTTTGTGCTATATTTATATCAGTTTAAATGCCAGCAGATTTTCAGCCAGCTGCAGAGAGATGAAGTTAAATACACAACCAATTTTATGCGTTTGTGGAATGAAGTTGCCACGATTATATTATTTGCAGTCGTATTTTTAGTCATTTTAAAAAATGCTGTAAATTGGATTTACGGCGTAATCGGAATTTTTATATTTTCAATTACAATAATGCTTGGTTTTAAATTTTATAAAAAAATTAGGGAGAAAAACAATTCATAATCATGTTTAAAGGATATAAGATTCCATTAATTTCGTTACGTATTAGAATCTTTATTTCAATGGTTATATTAATCATTGCCACCTCTCTTTTACTCATAACCATTTCTATCATCCAATATAAAAATGTCGCCAAGAAATACAATCAAAGGCGGATAGAAAACACAGAATTGTATGTAAAAAAACATATTGATTATATGCTTTCTACTACAGCTTATCCTTTGACTGATGACAATATTAAACTGATTTTTAAGGATAAAATCCATGAAATATCAGATATACAAAATGCCGAAATTCAAATTTATTCCTTAGACGGAAAACTGATAAAATCCTCCAAAGAATCATTTTCGATAGAAAAATATTCTCCAACGATCTCAAAATTCATCCTTCGATTAGTTAATTCCTCAATAGATAAAAGATTTCTTGAGGTAAAGACCATTAACGGAATTAAATACAGATCATCTTACAGCCTTATAAAAAATAAAAAATTCAAACCGATTGCCATCTTAAAATTGCCCAACATGCCAGATGACGGCTATTACGAAAAGGAATTAAACAGTTTTTTAATCCGTTTGGCACAAGTCTATTCGCTGATGACCGCCTTTGCATTTGGACTGGCATACATACTTTCTTCATTTATCACCAAACCTATCTACGATTTTGCCGAAAAATTAAGAGAGACCAGTTTGAACCAGAAAAATGAAAAGATTCCGTTTTCGGCAAAGATTAAAGAAATCAATATGCTGTTGCTGGCCTACAACAGAATGATCGAAGAACTTGAAAGAAACGCCATAAAATTAGCTCAAAACGAACGGGATTTAGCATGGAGAGAAATGGCCAAGCAAGTCGCCCACGAAATCAAAAATCCATTAACGCCAATGCGTCTTACGATTCAAAGTTTTCAGCGAAAATTCAATCCCGAAGAACCTAATATACGGCAAAAATTAAATGATTTTTCGGAATCATTAATACAGCAGATTGATACAATGAGTTCAGTAGCATCTGCCTTTTCTGATTTTGCTTCTATGCCTGCCCAGCAAAATGAAGTCTTGAATGTTGTAGAAGTGATAGAACTGACTTTGGATATTTTTCATGAAGATTATATTCATTTTGAATGTTCGGAACAGGAGATTATTTCCAAAATTGATCGTACACAACTCATTAGAATCATCACTAATTTGGTCAAAAATGCCACGCAGGCTATTCCAGACAATCAGGAAACCAAAATGGTATTGGTAAGTCTGAAAAAAGAAAAAAATCAAGTTGTCATTGCAATAAAAGACAACGGAACAGGAATAGATCCAGAACATATTGACAATATTTTTGAACCTAAATTCACTACCAAAAACAGCGGAATGGGTTTAGGCCTCGGAATTATAAAAAACATTATAGAAAACTATAACGGATCAATTACCTTTGAAACTAAATTTGGAAGAGGAACTATTTTCACGGTTACCCTCCCCATTATTAACACCTAAAACAAACACCATGAATTACGACAATCTTTTAATTACTATAGAAAACAGCATCGCAACTGTTGTAATAAATAGACCAAACAAATTAAATGCTTTGAATATTGCAACTATAAATGATTTGCACAAAGCCATTAAAGTATTGGGCAAGAACAAAGAAATTCAGGTTATTATACTCACAGGAAGCGGAGATAAAGCATTTGTTGCCGGCGCCGATATTTCCGAATTTGCTCATTTCACTATTGAAGAAGGAGCGCAATTGGCTTTTCAAGGACAGGAATTGCTTTTTAATTATATAGAAAATCTAAAAACTCCAGTTATTGCAGCTATCAACGGGTTTGCATTAGGCGGAGGATTAGAACTGGCAATGGCGTGCCACATCAGAATCGCTTCGGACAATGCCAAAATGGGGCTTCCGGAAGTTTCTCTCGGTGTTATTCCAGGATATGGAGGAACACAGCGTTTACCGCAATTAGTAGGCAAAGGCCGTGCAATGGAAATGATAATGACAGCTGGAATGATTACCGCAGATGAAGCCAAACAATACGGCTTGGTAAATCACGTAGTACCTCAATCCGAACTAATCGAATTTGCGGATTCTATTGCTCAAAAAATTATAAAAAACTCTCCTTTTGCTATTGGCAGAGCGATAAAATCTATCAACGCAAATTTTGCTGAAGGTAAAAATGGTTATGAAACTGAGATCAAAAACTTTGGACGCTGTTTTGGAACTGAGGATTTCAACGAAGGAACCAAAGCGTTTTTAGAAAAAAGAAAAGCTGTTTTTAAGGGGAAATAGAAAAACAGTATTCAGTGTTCAGAAAGCAGTTTTCAGTTAGATAATTAATTGAATTCATTCTTCCAAATATTATATTATTATATATTCTAAAAATAAAAAACTAATCTATTATGTCCTTCCAACCTGTATTTGCCGAATTCTGGGAAAAAGTAAAAGAAAGCATCGAAAATAAAACCTATGCTAAACTAACTTTGGCTAAAACCATAGGCGACACCGAATTGAAAAACATTTATGTACGTCCTGTTTTATTGGAAAATGACGTGTTTAGCCTTTCGATTACTGCTCGCTACAAAACCGAAGAAATAGAAAGTTTTCATTCGCTGGAAGAAGCATTTTTCGTTTTAGCTCCATATATGAACAATCCATTTTTGACAGCATTATTGTTCACAACAGAAAACGACATTACTTTTAAACTCAACAAAAAACGCATTGGAACTATTATAGAACAAGCACCTACTTTTAAGAATGCTTCGGATGTAATTCTGGAGATGAAAGAGAAAGGATTGTAATAGATTCCTGTAGAGATGCACTGCAGTGCATCTCTACAGGAATCTAAATCTGCATTCTATAATTCCCCGTCCCATTCGGCATAAAACTGCGCCAAAAATCCCTGCATGTATTCATGTCTTTTTTGGGCAATTTGTTTCCCTGTCTGGGTATTCATTTTGTCTTTTAGCAATAATAACTTTTCGTAGAAATGATTGATTGTTGGTGCTTGACTGCTTTTGTACTCCTCTTTGGTCATATTCATTTTAGGGGCAATCTGAGGATCGTGCATCGCTCTGTTTTTAAATCCGCCATAGTTGAACGCTCTGGCAATTCCGATGGCGCCTATAGCGTCTAAACGATCCGCATCCTGAACGATATCCAATTCGATAGACGAGAAACGCTTTTCGTTATTTCCTCCTTTAAAAGAGATGTTATCTATGATTTGAATCACATGTACAATGATGTTTTCCGAAACACCTTCACTTTCCAAAAATTCACGAGCCACCTTTGGACCAACAGTTTCATCACCATTGTGAAATTTACTGTCGGCAATATCATGAAGCAAAGCACCAAGTTTAACAACGGTTTCATCACAAGTCTCGCCGCCAGCAATTAATAATGCATTTTTATACACCCTCTGAATGTGAAACCAATCATGTCCTCCTTCGGCATTGGCTAATTTTTCTTTTACAAAAAGAATTGTTTTATTTATTAAATCCAGATTACTCATTTACTTTGCTGTATGTATTATAAAAAAAGCTGATTTTTAAAGTATAAACCTCAAAAATCAGCAATTTCAATGTATTTATTATTTTTTTAAATCTATAATCTCGCTGGTTCAATCCATTTAAATTGGAATGATTCGGTTGGGATAACAAGTCTTTCTGATATTTTTGCCATTCTAGCTGGTAATTTCATCAAGTAATCACGTGCTTTTTCGGCTTCATCAGTTAAGCCGGTAATTTTATCGATTTCCCATTTATCAACTAATTTTTGCATGATTTCAACATAGTCGTTTGCAGTATAAACACCAATACGCTGTGCAGAATCAGAAAAATGTTCGAAAGCAGAACTGATTTTATTCCCGGATTCTCTTAAGAAATGAGCAGGCATCACGATTTTTTGTTTCATCATATATTGGAAAGCAAGCATCATTTCGCTTGGATCCACTTTAAAAATCTGAGTAACAAATTCGCTGTAAGCATGATGATGGCGCATCTCATCGCCAGCAATCATTTTGCACATTTTGGATAATTTCTTATCACCATAACTTTTGGCCAATTGTGACACCCTGTTGTGAGAAACATAGGTTGCTAATTCTTGAAAACTCGTATACACAAAGTTTTTATAAGGATCTCTTCCAGTTCCAATGTCAAAGCCATCATTGATTAAGTGCTGTGTAGTCATTTCTACTTCACGCATATTCACACGTCCCGACAAATACAGGTATTTATTCAGTAAATCACCATGACGGTTTTCTTCTCCTGTCCACTGGCGAACCCATTTTGACCAGCCATTTCTTCCTTCGTTATCGACACCTTCCACTTCCATCAGCCAGTTTTCGTAGGTTGGCAGAGCTTCTTCGGTAATCATATCCCCAACCATTGCTACCCAAAAATCATAAGGCAGATCTTTTGAGATTTCTCTTAGTTCTTTTACTTCTTCAAGGAAATTATCACTTTCAGAATTTGGCAAAAAATCAGAAGGCTGCCAAATTTGCTCTACTGGTATCAAGTATTGATCCACAAAACTATCTACTTTATTTTCTAGAAATTGCATTACTTCCAGACGAATGTTTTTTATAGACATTATATTAATTATTAAATTTTTATTCCGTTTACAATAGCCGATTCGGTTTTTTGCATGATAGCTGCAAATTCAAAATCTTTTACTGCAAATGCTTCGTGCACTACAAAGGTAATATGATTTCCCAAACCATAAGGAAAAGTTCCATATTTTACGAGTTTCCATGAATTATTGATACTTATGGGAACGATATATGCCGATGGGGCATTTTTACATAAAATTTTCAATCCTGTTTGGGCAAACTCTTTCGGTTTTCCGTCTCGGCTGCGTGTTCCTTCTGGAAAAATTACCGCCGAACGCGTATGCTTTTCTATATAATCAGCTATTTTTTTGATAGCAGGTATAGCTTGTTTTGGGTCTTTTCTATCAATAACTACCGATCCGCCATGTCTTAAATTATAAGAAACACTTGGAATTCCTTTTGCTAATTCTTTTTTACTGACAAATTTGGGATGAAATTTTCTCAAAAACCAAATGATAGCAATAATGTCGTATAAACTCTGATGATTAGCTACAAAAACAAGAGGCACTCCTTTTGGGATACTTTCTCTGTTTTCAAAACTAAAA
This sequence comes from uncultured Flavobacterium sp., assembly GCA_963511795.1. Lineage (GTDB taxonomy): Bacteria > Bacteroidota > Bacteroidia > Flavobacteriales > Flavobacteriaceae > Flavobacterium. Next base: position 167,258 of record CAUPKP010000005.1, read on the forward strand.
GTCGTTCCTAAAATTATAACGATTTTTAGCAGTACAAAATTGAGATAATCAACACTTTTTTTATGCGCCTGATAACCAAATACGTTTAAACAAATCCATTGAATAGGGTGAAATACAACTAAAGTCAACAAAACTAGAACTAAAACTATAAAAGATAAGGGATACGAAATTAACTTTTGCATACTATTAAATTTAGTGCAAAAGTAAGAAATATATTTTTAGGACTATTTATATCTCTGGCAATTAATCAGCGCACGCCTATTTCTTTGTAATACAGAAATTTACAAAATTTTTATCACTAATTGCCAGTATTAAAAAGAAAATTTTATTTCAATAGTAAATTCTGCGCCATTAAAAAACAGTCTATTGTACGACTGCACATTAATTGTACCTTTGTTCACTTATAACTCTGTCTATTTTATAAAATGAACTTTACTTATCCCAAAAGCGAAAAACTGAAAAGCAAAATCACCATTGGATTGTTATTTACCGAAGGCAAATCGGTTTCAAAATATCCTTTAAGGCTGGTTTATAAAGTGGGGACTTTTGGCGAAAGCGAAAAAATAAAAATAGGGGTTTCAGTTTCCAAAAAATATTTCAAAAAAGCCGTTGACCGTAATTATTTCAAAAGAGTATTGCGGGAAACCTACAGACTGAACAAACATTTACTTTTAGATAATCTGGATCAGCCGTATTCTTTTATGTTTTTTTACCAATGCAAAGACCGTCTGACTTTTGAAGAAATCAATACTAAAACCGTACAGCTCTTTGAAAAATTCGTGCAGCAGATAAAACATGTAAATACAAACGTAGAAAAGGAAGAAAGCAAATAGTACGTTTGAAAAAAAAATTAACCACATTTGTAACAACAGCATTATTGCATTTAATTCTTATTTTAGTACAATAAAATTAATCCTATTGAATATGAAAGCGAAAATTTTCCAAAAAAAATTCATTATTCCAGCTGTTGCTTCCGCCTTCCTATTTGTTGGGGTAAGTTTCAAAGATGACTATTTCGAGATTGCCAAACAGTTGGAAATTTTCACGACGCTGTTCAAAGAACTGAACAAAAATTATGTTGATGAAACAACTCCAGCCGAGCTGATGAATAACGCTGTCAAAGGAATGCTGAGCTCTCTTGATCCTTATACCGTATATTTTAATGAACATGAAGTCCTCAAGTTTAAAATCAACAATACTGGTGAATACACTGGGATTGGAGCATTAATTACTAGAGAAAATGACAAATTAATTATTAAAGAACCTTATAAAAATTTCCCTGCCGATAAAGCGGGACTCAAAGCCGGTGACGAAATCACTCAAATTGGCGATACTCCTTTGTCGGACTTTAAGGATGACGCTTCTCAGCTTTTAAAAGGGTCCAAAAACACCAAAATTGATATCAAATACATTCGTCAAGACAAACCTTATTCGACTGTAATTGTTTTGGATGAGGTCGAAATCAAATCAGTTCCTTATTTTGCCAAGATTGATGATAAAACGGGTTATATAGTTTTGGCACACTTCAACAGAAAAGCGTCTAATGAAACTAAAGAAGCATTAGAACAATTAAAAAGAGAAGGTGCCGAAAGAATTGTACTGGATTTAAGAGGAAATCCTGGCGGGTTATTGAACGAAGCGGTAAACATCTGCAATCTTTTTGTTCCAAGAAACGAAGTTATAGTGACTACCAAATCCAAAATTGAAAAGCACAATAACACCTATAAAACTTCGCAAGAACCGATAGACACAAAAATCCCCTTGGTAATTTTAGTCAACGGCCGCAGCGCTTCAGCGTCCGAAATTGTTTCGGGTGCTTTGCAGGATTTGGATAGAGCTGTAGTTCTTGGAAGCCGCAGTTTTGGAAAAGGATTAGTGCAAAGACCAGTTGAGCTGACTTATGGAACACAGCTCAAAGTTACTATTTCCCGTTATTATACGCCTTCGGGCAGATGTATTCAAGCGCTGGATTATGCGCACAAAGACAAAAACGGTGTGGCAACACGAACTGATGCCAAAAACTACAATACTTTCAAAACCAGAAAAGGTAGAACTGTTTATGATGGCGGCGGTGTTTTGCCGGACATCGCAATGGAAGAAACCAAGACCAGCCCGATTGCCAATGCCTTATTAAAAAACGACGGTATTTTTGATTATGCAACAAAATACTACTATAAAAATCCAAATTTAGGGACTAAAATTCCTGTAATCACCGATGCTGATTATGCTGATTTCAAACAATATCTAAAAGCTCAAAAATTGACTTTTGATACAGAAACCGAAATAGCTTTGAAAAACACTTTGGCTACAGCCAAAACTGAAAAACTGGATGAAGCCATTGCTCCTGAATACCAACAGCTTCTTGCTGCTCTTCAAAGATCAGAGAATGCATTACTGGATAAAAATCAAAAGGAAATAAAAGGTTTATTGCTGGACGAAATCATCAAACGCTATCAATATCAGGAAGGTCTTTATGATTATTATATTAAAAACAATCCTGAAATCAAGAAAGCTGTCAGTATTTTGAATACAACAGCCGAATACAATTCGATTTTGAAAATTTAAACCCTAAGTAAACCTCGAAATCCTCTCGCAGCGTAGTAGGAATCTGCGCCATTGTGATATACGAAAACCGTTCCATATCGGTAATCGGCAAAGATGGCACCGCCAAGTTTTCTAATAGCATCTGGTGTTACAATCCAGCTGGAGGTTTTATTGTCAAACTTTCCGAGTTTTTGTAAATCTCTATATTGCCCTTCGGATAAAAGTTCAATACCCATTGCTGATGCGGAATCCAAAACGCTGTTTTTGGGTTTATTTTCTTTTCGTTTATCAAGAGCTTCACGGTCATAGCAATAACTTCTTCGGCCTGCAGGACTTTCCACAGAACAATCAAAGAAAATATATTCGTCTGTTTTACTGTCATAACCCACAACATCTGGTTCACCGCCAGTTGCTTCCATTTCATTAAGCGACCATAACTTTTCGGAATTGGCTTCCAATTTTTCCTGTATGTTTTTCCATTCCAGATCTTTATGCCGATCAGCGTTTTTTTCAAAACGTGTTTTTAATATCTCAAATAATGCTGTGCTTTTTTCCTGTGACAGTTCTTTTTTAGTTCCCATTCCAGTTAGATTTTATTTAGGCTTGTTGCTTTTATTATCGACATTTGACTATTATAACAGTATTTATAATACTATATTAAAATGCTGCTTTTGTAAAATTACAAAAAACTCTTTTGCTAAACTAAATTCGATTGTAATTGTAAATCATAGCAAAGAAGCATAATATTTCCTTTTAGCCCTGATCGAAACGGCATCTGCCGATTTAGAAAAACAAGGCTTTTTTTTGTAGTTTTTGTTAATCGGGAATATAGTGGAGAGCAGGACCCATATAACCAAAAATGCCAAATATTTCCGCTCCAAAAACAAATAATTACCCATAAATTTTTAATAATTTCTTTACCGAACGTGATATAAATCAGTTAAGAATCTTTGAACAATTCTTATATTTGGCATTCTTTAAAAAAAATTAAATTATGGACTTTATATACCAGGATCCTTATCCTATTTTAAAAGACGATACACAATACCGTAAAATTACTTCCGATTTTGTAAAAGTGGAACAATTAGGAGAACGAGAAATTCTTACTGTTGACCCAAAAGGATTGGAATTATTAGCTCAGGAAGCATTGAAAGATGTTTCTTTTATGCTTCGCACTTCGCATTTGGAAAAATTAAGAGCAATTCTTGATGATCCCGAAGCGACCGACAACGACCGTTTTGTTGCTTATAATTTATTGCAGAATGCAGTTGTGGCCATCGACGGGGAATTGCCTTCGTGCCAGGATACTGGAACGGCGATTGTAATGGCCAAAAAAGGCGAAAATGTATATACGGGAGCTGATGATGCAGAATGGCTTTCAAAAGGGATTTTTAACACCTATCAGGAGCGTAATCTTCGTTATTCCCAAATTGTGCCGATTAGCATGTTTGAGGAAAAAAACTCTGGTTCTAATCTTCCGGCTCAGATTGATATTTATGCTAAAAAAGGAGCTTCATACGAATTTTTGTTTTTGGCAAAAGGCGGTGGTTCTGCTAACAAAACGTATTTATACCAGCAAACAAAATCTTTGCTGAATGAAAAATCATTGGATGCTTTCATTCGCGCCAAAATAATGGACTTGGGAACTTCGGCTTGTCCGCCTTATCACTTGGCTTTAGTAATTGGAGGAACTTCGGCAGAAGCGAATTTAGCTGCAGTGAAAAAAGCATCGGCAGGATATTTTGATCATTTGCCAACAACCGGAAATATGTCTGGTCAGGCTTTCCGCGATTTGGAATGGGAAACAAGAGTACAGTTAATTTGCCAGCAAAGTGCAATTGGAGCGCAATTTGGAGGAAAATATTTTACGCATGATGTTCGTGTAATCCGTTTACCTCGCCACGCTGCTTCTTGTCCAGTTGGATTGGGAGTTTCCTGTTCGGCTGACAGAAATATCAAAGGTAAAATTACCAAAGACGGTATTTTTGTAGAACAATTGGAAGTAAATCCAAAACGTTTACTGCCGGAAACACCACCGCATTTGGAACCAGCTGTTGAGATTGATTTGAACCAGCCAATGGCCGATATTCTTAAAAAATTATCTCAATATCCAATCAAAACACGTTTGAAATTAAACGGAACTTTGATAGTGGCTCGTGATATTGCCCATGCAAAAATCAAAGAATTATTGGATGCCGGAAAACCAATGCCTGAATACTTTAAAAACCATCCAATCTATTACGCAGGACCTGCTAAAACTCCAGAAGGAATGGCTTCGGGAAGTTTTGGACCAACAACGGCGGGACGTATGGATGTTTACGTTGAGGAATTCCAAAAAAATGGAGGAAGCATGGTAATGCTCGCTAAAGGAAACAGAACCAAAGATGTGATGAATGCCTGTAAAACTTACGGCGGATTCTATTTGGGATCAATTGGAGGTCCTGCAGCGATCTTAGCTAAAGAAAATATTCTTTCTGTTGAAGTTGTTGATTTTGAAGAATTAGGTATGGAAGCTGTTCGTAAAATCACGATTAAAGATTTCCCTGCTTTTATTATTACTGATGATAAAGGGAATGATTTCTTTTCTAATTTGTAGAACTTAACAGCAAAGAACGCAAAATTTTACGCAAGGCTTGCAAAGAATTTTTAACCGCAGATTCGCAGATTATTTCAAGACATTGAGATTTAAAATTTGTGAATCTGCGGTTTATTTTTTCGAAATAATTAGCCTACTTTTAAACTCAATGTATTCAAAAACATAATGATGGATCAGCTATTAACTATTTTTAATTCCATATTGCCAATATCCGACGCTGAACAAATACTGATGAAACAACATTTGTATATTGAAACTCTGAAGAAAGGAGAAAAATATTGCGAACAGGATAAAATCTGCAAAAAAATAGGTTTTGTTTTAGAAGGCGTGTTTAAAGTATTGAAAACAGATTCAGAAGGGAATCAATACATACCCTACTTCACAAGTGAGGGCCATTTTGCTGTTGCGATGGAAAGTTTCACCAACAAAACGCCCTCAGATGAGTCGGTTGAAGCTTTGACTGACTGTACAGTCATAACTATTTCAAGTACTGCTTTTGAATTATTGGAAAAAGAAGTAACTAACTTTTCGAAAATAGTCCATCTGCTAAAAGAAAAAGCATTTTTAGAAAAATTTAAATTAAAAAGCGAAATGCTGGTGGATGATGCCGAAACCAAATATTCTAAACTGCTACGCAGGCATCCCAAAATAATTCAGCGAGTTCCTCAAAATCAGATTGCATTATTCCTGGGGATAACACCACACACTTTAAGCAGAATCAGAGCTAAAATTTGATTTCTTGCCTTATGTCAACTTTTTTGTTTTTTCGACATTCTAATTTTACCCCAGACAAGTAAAATTAAAAATCATGAGTAAAGTAAAAAACAAGGTGACAGTTGTAACTGGCGCATCAAAAGGAATTGGTGCTGAAATCGCATTAGAAATGGCAAAAGAAGGTGCTAAAGTTGTTGTTAATTATTTATCGGATAAAAAGGCAGCCGAAGCTTTATCGGCAGCTATCATTAAAAATGGAGGTACATCCGTAACAGTTCAGGCAGACGTTACCAAATCTAAAGATGTTCAAAGATTGTTCGAAGAAACGAATAAAAGTTTCGGAAAAATAGACACCTTGATTAATAATGCCGGCATTTATAAATTTGAGCCTTTGGAAATGATTACTGAAGAAGAGTTTCGCCGTCAGTTTGACAGCAATGTTTTGGGCACGATTTTATCGATACAAGAAGCTTTGAAATACTTTAATGACAATGGAGGAAGTATTATCAACATTAGTTCGGTTGCAAGCATAAAAGCGACTCCGATGACTTTACTGTATTCTGCGACAAAAAGTGCTGTGGACTCCATCACGCGAACATTATCAAAAGAACTTAGCGGGAAAAAAATCCGCGTCAACTCTATATTGCCAGGACCAACCGAAACGGACGGCAATCGTGTTTTAGGCACAGAAATGGAGCAGTATATTGTTGCCAATACTCCATTCGGCCGAGTTGGAAAGACGACAGATATTTCGAAGCTTTCTGTTTTTCTAGCTTCTGATGACGCTTCATGGATTACAGGGCAAAAAATAACTGTTTCAGGAGGATTTGATTAATGGAATGATTTTATTAAATTTATACTAAAAAAGGCTGTCAGTTATGGCGGTCTTTTCTGTTTTAAAACCAAACTACTTTTGTACATTTGATTTTCAATACTTTAAAATCAAACCAATCTGATTAAACCATTTCCCAACAAAATCAAGAATGACAACTGACATCATAGAACTAAACAATTTCATTGTACTAATTGAGCAGTCGAATGCCGAGAAAACCTTTGTTCAAAAATGTGAAATAGATGGAGATGCTGTAGGTTTTGCTTTTTATGGTTCGGGCAACGTAGAATTGGAGATAAAACACAATAACCAGACTAAATATTTAACCAACACAACTGGTTTAGCAATATCCTTTTTTGGAAACCAAAAAGTAGAATTTGCACATAAAATCGCTCCCGACAAGCCTTTGCAATCCATCAGCATTTTTACCAAACTGAAAAATCTGCATTCTTTACCTCAGGTCGAGAAAGAAATCTTCGAAAAGCAATTGCCTGATTTATTAAATCCGGAAGAGAATTTTGTAAAAGGACCTACCTTTTTTATGACTCTTGATATGCAATTGGCTGTTCAAAAAATATTTAATACCCCCTATTCCGGGAATACAAGGCTGCTGTTTTTAAAAAGTCAGGTTAATGAATTGCTGGCGCATTACTTTGCGCTTTTGTCAAGTGATAAAAAGAACGAGCTTACACAAAAGGACAAAGAGAAACTTTTTCAGGCGAAGGAAATTGTGAGTGCCAATTATTCGAAGCCCCCCACTCTTTCAGAATTATCAAAGCTGATAGGACTTAATAGCAACAAATTAAAAAAGAACTTCAAAGAGCTGTTTGGCATTCCGGTTTATAAATACATTCATGAAGAACGGCTTAATAAAGCTTATGAATTGCTTTGCCATAACGAAAAAACCGTACAGGAAGCTGCTTGGGAAGTTGGTTATGAAAGTTTAAGTTCATTTTCGAATGCGTTTCAAAAAAAATTTGGCACAAGACCAAATGAAGTAAAAAAACAATTCCTTTCAAACAATTCTTAATTCCTTTCCGACAAATGATTTAATTATGACGGATGCATCTTTGTATCATCATTAATTAAAAAATCATTTATCATGGAATCAAAAAAAATTTTAATCCTTGGTGGAAACGGAAAAACCGGCCGAAGAGTAGCACAATTACTAAACAGTGTAAATGGCGTTGAAGTTCGTCTAGGTTCTCGAAGCGAAAAACCTTCTTTTGATTGGGAGAAACCCGAAACTTGGCTTGAAGCAATAAAAGGCATCGACACCGCATATATTACTTTTCAGCCCGATTTAGCAATACCGACAGCACCCGAAACCATTCGCCAGTTTACTGAGCTTGCCGCTCAAAACGGCGTTGATAAAATGGTTCTTCTTTCGGGGAGAGGGGAAAAAGAAGCACAAATTTGCGAAGAAATCGTAAAATCGACAGCACAGAAATGGACAATTGTAAGAACCAGTTGGTTTAATCAAAATTTTAGCGAAAGCATTTTTCTAGAACCTATTTTGGCGGGTTTTGTTGCTTTGCCTAAAGCCAATATCCCAGAACCATTTACCGATGCCGATGATATAGCAGCAGTTGTAGCTGAAGCTCTTTTGAACGAAAAGCACAACGGTAAAACTTATGAGCTTACGGGACCACGTCTGCTCAATTTTGAACAGGCGATTGCTGAAATAGCCGAAATTACGGGTAGAGAAATTGTATTCCAATCACTTTCATTAGAACAATATATCGATATGCTCCGTCAATATCAGGTGCCAGAAGATGTAATCTGGCTGGTAAATTATCTGTTCGCTGAAGTTCTTGACGGACGAAATTCAACCGTCACTAATGATATTGAAAAAGTGTTGGGTAGAAAAGCCACTGATTTTACAGACTATGTTCTAAAAACTGCTCAAACTGGAATTTGGAACGAAATAAACCAGCTGTCATGAATTGGGGAAGAGCAATAGTATCAGGTACAATCGCTTGGTTCTGTGTCGTCATAACGTTTTATGTTTTGGAAAATATTCCTATTGTCCAAAAGTCTTCAACGGCAATGGCAATTGTTGCAGCTTTTACAATTGTCTTTTATGCGTGGTTTGCTGCTGTGTTTTATTATAAAAAGGCAGAAAAAAAATATGGCCTGCAGGCAGGAATCGTTATAACAGCCACAGCATTAATCTTGGACGCTCTCATAACTGTCCCTTTTATCGAAATCCCGAAAGGAAGCAGTCATCAGGCATTTTTCAGCAATCCCTTATTATGGATACTGGCGATAATCAATGTAATTACTGTCTTTGTGTATTGGAAACGAAATTTTGCCAGCAGACAAAACTAAAGCTAGAAAATACAATCCGTTTTGCAAATGCAAGTCGGATTTTTTTGAAATAATCCCTCATGCGACAATCGTGCTATAATTTAATAGCTTTTCATTTCCACTTTTTTCAAATCCATATCTTTTAATGATTTGCTGTCTTTTATGGATAGATCGCTTACGTCTTTCAATACAAGTAATTGGGCATTGCTTCCTTTTGTTGCCATTACATTTCTAAGTTTTATGCCTTTTACGTCTGTCAATATCATGGCTGGCCGTGTTTCACTGCCCAAAAGATAAAGGTTAATATTGCTTAATTCAATGTTTTTGGCATGCCGGATAAAGAAGCCATAAGCTGGCAATATTCCGAATTTTTGTGGTTCAGGATATGCTTTTTCAAATTCAGGAACCTCTTTCTGGATGTTGATTTCCAGAGAGTCGAGCGGTTTGTACCAAATACTGATATTGCTAAGACGAACATCTTCAATGTCATGATCTGGAATCCCACTGATTAGAGTTGCAAAACGCGAATCGGCATTGTACACATTTATATTGCTGATATTAATGCGTCTCAAAGAACCTACTGGTGTGCCTTCTGGTCCGCGCATACGACCGCCAAGTCTGAGAAAAATGGGAGAATTAATAATATCGCGCATGGTGATATTGCTTATAGTTACATCTTCCAGCAGACCGCCGTCGACCGTTTCGAGTGCCAGCCCTCGGCAATATTCAAACACACAATTGCTGATAGTAATATTTTTAAAACCGCCGTTGGATTCCGTTCCAAACTTAATGCGTCCAGTAGGCCCTTCTTTGTCAGGTACTAGATTTGCTTCCTTACGCTGATATGTTCCGTTGTAAAAAGTGCCCCGATCGAAACCGCTTACACTGCAATTGGTAATAGTCACATTTTCAGTAGGGCGTGCAAAACCCAAAGCATATGAACTTTTAAGACAGATGCCATCATCCCATGGAGAATTGATGCTGCAGTTGGATATGCGGACATTTTTACAGCAATCGATATCCATTCCATCTCGATTGGTGTCCATCTTGATGTTATCAATCGTTAGATTATCTACACCAGTGGCCAATATTCCGAAATGCCCGCCATATAATATCGTGAAGTCTTTCAGCGTTACATTTCGGCAAAGCTTCAAGGCAATGGCTTTATTCCCAGCCGGAGCTTTGTGCGGGCCTTCTCTTGTGAGCCCTTTTCCATAAATTATTCCTGGCCCGAGAATTGAAATGTCTACCAGATTTTCTCCCCAAATTAGACTATTATGCCAATGACTGTGCCCAAAATCCTGATAACTGTTGTTAACTGCTGCTTCTGGCGGATCGTAACCAATTTCACCCTGAGGCGATGCCGCCAAAATCACAGCCCCTTGATCCAAGTAAAGAGAAATATGGCTCTGAAGACGAATTGAATAGCTAAGGTAAGTCCCTGCTGGAAAATAAACAGTTCCGCCACCTGCTTTTACAGCTGCGGTTATGGTGTTGTTGATGGCTTCAGTATCTAGTGTAGTGCTATCTCCTTTGGCCCCAAATGCCCTAACGTTGAAAATGGTATCTGGCGAAGCCTGAATATTGCTGATGCCTGCAAAACAAAGGCAGAAGCAGAATTTATAATTCAACAGAAGCAACTTGATAAAATTGGCAATCCTTTTCATTGATTAAAGGCTTAAAAAGTTAGCCGACAAATTGCAAATTGAATATGAATTCTTCATCCTGTACCATCCTGCTGTATTAGATGACTTCACAGTTTAATGGAGTAAATTATTGGTCATCTTATAGATTTAAAAAAATTTAGCGGTTATAATTAAACAAAAAAAGCAACTCGATTGAGTTGCTTTTATAAGTATATTTCTTTCTCTTATTTAAAGTTGAATCCAAAGACAGCACCTAGACCAAATTGGTAAGAATAGGCATAATCCTGTACTGCAATAGGTCCCCAATATCCCCAATAAGTATCAGTTCCAGCAGGAGCAATTGTAGATATAAGATTAGCTTGAAGACTGATAGAAACAATAGAAGCAGTTTTTATTTTTACTCCTCCTTTGATTTCCCAAGCAAAGTTGGTATCATTTCCCCCATAAGGCCCTTCCGTAATTGCCATACCAAGTCCACCTCCTAAATAAGGAACTGCATTATTTCCAGAATCAAAATAATGATTACCTCCTATTAAGATATAGTTGAATGCTCCATCACCATTACGATCGTTAGCATTAATAGGCACATCAATATCCATTGAAGTATCAAATCTTAAATATTTAAGTTCTATAGATGATGATTTTTGCGGAAAAAATTCCAATCCCGCACCATACATAATACCATCTCCAATTTTTAGGTCTCCATAATCAAAGTCAACGTTGTTTGAAAATGTGTAACTGCCATGAACATCCAGCACAATTGACCCTCTATCTTGAGCCATCATACCAGCTGAAAATAAAAATGCCATTAATAATAACTTGTAATTTTTCATAATTTTTGTTTGTTTGTTTATAACAAATATAGATAAAATTTTAAAAATATTACAAAAAGTGTGTTAAATGTACTGGGGTTAGATGAATTTTTGTTCGCTATATTCGGCAGTTAACAGTAGTTTTCTCTTTTTTAAATTCTAAACAAAAAAAACAATTCTTACGAATTGTTTTGGCAAAATTAATGCTCTTAATCAATAATCATCTCAGGAACTTCACCGTCAATAATTAAACTGGCTTCGGTAGATGCGATAATATGCTCAACGGTAACACCTGGTGCCCGTTCCAGCAGTTTAAAACCTTGAGGCATTATTTCTAGAACAGCCAATTCAGTTACTACTTTTTTTACACACCCTACGCCTGTAAGCGGCAGGGTGCATTTTTTTAATATTTTTGATTCACCTGCTTTATTGACATGCATCATTGCCACTATAATATTCTCTGCTGAAGCCACTAAGTCCATGGCTCCTCCCATTCCTTTAACCATTTTCCCTGGGATTTTCCAGTTGGCAATATCTCCGTTCTCTGAAACTTCCATTGCGCCAAGAATGGTTAAATCAACATGCTGTCCGCGGATCATTCCAAAACTGGTGGCGGAATCAAAAAAAGAAGCTCCCGGCAAAGTGGTGATGGTCTGTTTTCCAGCATTGATAATATCGGCATCTTCATCGCCTTCAAAAGGAAAAGGCCCCATGCCCAGAACGCCATTTTCACTTTGAAATTCGACATCAATTCCTTTCGGGATATAGTTAGCCACCAAAGTTGGTATTCCGATGCCCAGATTTACGAAATAACGGTCTTTCAATTCCTGCGCAATACGTTTTGCAATTCCTATTTTATCTAAAGCCATGTGTTTTGTGTGTAAAGTGTAAATAATCTAAGAAAACTGTTTTCTAAAGTTCTGCTTTCTGCAGTCTAAAATCTACTCTCTTTTTCTAACAGTTCTCTGCTCAATTCTTTTCTCGAACTTTTCTCCTTGGAAAATACGCTGCACTAAAATACCCGAAACATGAATTTGGTTAGGATCTAATGTTCCCGCTTCGACTAGTTCTTCAACTTCGGCAACGGTAATTTTGGCAGCGCCGGCCATTGCGGGATTAAAGTTTCTTGCTGTTCCTTTGAAAATGAGGTTTCCGGCAGTATCGCCTTTCCAAGCTTTAACAATCGCAAAATCGGCTTTGAAGGCGTATTCCATAATATGCATTTTACCATTGAATTCACGTACTTCTTTTCCTTCGGCCACTTCGGTTCCGTAGCCAGCTGGAGTGAAAAATGCAGGGATGCCTGCTTGAGCGGCACGACATCTTTCCGCCAATGTTCCCTGTGGGATAAGATCCACTTCCAATTCTCCAGAAAGCATCTGGCGTTCAAACTCAGCATTTTCGCCTACATAAGAAGAAATCATTTTTTTGATTTGTTTTTTTTGCAAAAGCAGACCGAGTCCAAAATCATCAACTCCGGCATTATTCGAAATGCAGGTTAGGTTTTTGGTTTCTTTTTGAACCAATTCGGCAATGGAATTTTCGGGAATGCCGCACAATCCAAAACCGCCAAGCATAAGGGTCATTCCGTTTTCGATTCCCTGAAGCGCTTCCTGAACGGTATTTACTTTTTTATTAATCATAATTACTATATCGATTTCGTTTTTGATTTATAAAAATTAGCGTATTTTGATTTTCTATGAAGGATTGTTATTTAAAGCATTAAAAAACGAACCACAATTGAAAAAAGCGAATTTATAAAACAAATTTAGTAAAATAATCACAACAATGTGTTTTCACAGTTTTGTTAATTTTGGATTTTATAGGTATGAAAAATAAAATTTGATGGTCTGCAGGATTATTTGCGTGAGGGATAGGAATAAGCTACCGAAGTAGCATGGATAGCCCGACAGCAATAAAAAAAGGAGCCAAATAAGCGTATGCTATATTTGGCTCCTTTTTTTATTGCTGTCACGCCCTAATTATTTTATTAGGCGTGAATAATATTCTACAAAGAAAATTCTTCGGTGTCCTGTACTGGAGCTGCCGTGGTGTCTACGACAGTTGCAGCTCTTGGTGTATAACAATCTACTTTGATGGAAAGATTCTTAGGTCTCTCAAAAGATTCTTTGGATATTGTTAAGGTTTTATCTTCATAACATTTATTCATATAATACCCCCAAATAGGCAAAGCCATTGCAGCTCCCTGTCCGTAAGTAAGACTTTTGAAATGCGCCGAACGATCTTCGCATCCTACCCAAACACCTGTTACAAGGTTAGGCACCATTCCCATAAACCAGCCATCGGACTGATTTTGTGAAGTTCCTGTTTTACCAGCGATTGGATTTTTAAACATATAAGGATATCCTGTCCAGCGTTTGTCGCCATTTCCTCCTCCTTGTGTTCTCAATCTTGCTCCAGACCCGCTTTCAGTTACCCCTTCCAGCAACTTAATGATGGCAAATGCGATGTCTTTGTTTAAAACATCGTGTGACTCAGGGATTGGCTCATAGATTACCTCGCCGCTTTTGTTCTCTATTTTGGATAAGAACTGCGGTTTAGTATAGACTCCTTGGTTGGCAAATGTGCTGAAGGCCGCCACCATATCTTCTACAGTTATTTCTACTGCTCCCAAAGCAATGGATGGCTGCGTAACGATTTCTGATTTTACACCTAATTTATGAGTTAGTTCTATTACTGCTTCTGGGCTGACTTTGTCAATTAATTTAGCGGATACGGTGTTTATAGAATAGGCCAATGCTTGTTTTAAGGTTACCATTCCGCGATAATTATTATCAGAGTTTCTAGGTTCCCAATCTTCGGTTACATGGTGGCGCCCTTTGCGGATAACAAACGGACCGTCAAGAATAGAATCGCATGGCGACATGTTTAATTGTTCGATTGCGGTTGCATATACAAATGGCTTAAACGTAGATCCTACCTGTCTCGCCCCTTGACCTACGTGATCGTATTGGAAATACTTGTAGTTAATTCCGCCAACCCAAACTTTAATATTACCCGTTTGCGGTTCCATTGACATTACTCCAGCCTGCAAAAAGTGCTTGTAGTAACGGATGGAATCCATTGGTGTCATGATGGTATCTCTTTCCCCTTTCCAAGTGAAAACAGTCATTTTGGTTTTTTCGCTGAAAGTTTTGATGATTTCTTCATCACTCTTATCCTGATCTTTCAACACAGCCCATCTATGAGATGATTTCATAGCCTGGTTTATGATACGCTCGGTTTCTGCTTCAGAAATGTTTACAAAAGGAGCATTTTTATTGGTTTTGGATTGTATAAAAAACTCTTCCTGCATATTGGCCATGTGTGCCGATACTGCTTCTTCGGCATAAGCCTGCATTCTTGAGTCGATTGTAGTGTGAATTTTCAGACCGTCTTTATAAATATCATAGTCAGAACCGTCTGGTTTCTTATTTTCTTCTACCCATTTTTTCATGTATTCGCGAAGGTATTCTCTAAAATAAGTAGCTGTACCTTCTCTGTGGCTTTCCAATTTGAAATTTAGTTTAATTGGCAGCTTTTTTAATTCTTCTCTTTGTGATCTGGTAATAATGTTTGCCTTTTGCATTTGCAAAAGCACCACATTTCTTCGGTTGGTAACTCCTTCTGGATTTTTTACAGGATTGTAAAGTCCGGAGTTTTTGAACATACCTACTAAAATAGCCGATTCGTCAATCGTTAAATCTTTAGGCTCTTTAGAAAAATAGGTTTTTGCAGCAGAGCTTACTCCTACGGAATAATTACCAAAATCATATACGTTGCAGTACATGGCGATGATTTCGTTTTTGGTATATTGTCTTTCCAATCGAATGGCAATAATCCATTCTTTCATTTTTTGTACAATACGGAAAGGCAAAAATTTTGAACCTTCTCCGTGAAATAACTGCTTAGCTAATTGCTGGCTTAAAGTACTGGCTCCACCGCTACTTCCTAAGCTGGCAATTGCTCTTAGCGTTCCTCTTCCGTCAATTCCTGAATGCTCATAAAAACGGGCATCTTCGGTAGCTACCAAGGCTTGAACCAGACTTTTAGGTAAATCGGAATATTTTAATTGAGAACGGTTTTGTTTGAAGTATTTACCTATCACAACTCCGTCTGAAGAGATGATTTCGGTTGCTAAATTAGAGTCCGGATTTTCTAAATCTTCAAATGAAGGCATGGATCCGAATAATCCCCATGAGGCAAAAAGGAAAAATAAACCAATAATTCCAAGCCCTGAGAAGTAAATTTTCCAAAATTTTCTGGAATAATATTTCACATCTTTGTCGATGTTTTTTGTCTGAGGGTTATTTTTTTTGATAGCCATAATCGAGTTTTAATCTTTATTTTCTATTCTAAAACCTACTTCGGTAATTCCGTCTAAAAAAGCTACACCAGGCACTTTTCCGTTTTCTCTCACCGCTTGTTTAATATGTACTTTGTATTTTCCTCTAAAACGGACATTCTCTTTGTAATAAAGTTTACTTTCTTTGATATCCGTAAAACCGTCACCCAGCAATGTTCCGTCAGGTGCAGCCATTTGATATTCCAAAGTGTCTACTTTCGTATAACCGTTTGGACTTTCCAATGAAACAATCAAAAACAGATTGCTGTATTTATAATTGTTGTTATCTCTTATGTTTACAAACAGATTATATCTTTTTGCTGAATCCAGAACGGGTAAGTCAAAAGTAACAATACTGTCTTTGTTCCAAGCGCTTCCTACAGATTTATACTCGTCAAAAACTCTTTTTTTATCACATGAAAAAAGGAGTACTGCTACAAAAAACAGTAAAAGACTATTCTTTATTCTCATTTTTTTTAATAATTATTGGTTTTCTAGGCTCGTCTGTTTTGTTCTCTGCACCAGCAGGACGATTGTTATTATTTCTTTTTCGGTTGTTGTTTTTATTGCGGTTTTTGTTGTTGCTGTTCGGGTTTTCTTTATTCGGATTTTCTTTTACCGGAATTACTTTATTGGCAGCATTCGGATTTGGAGTATTTGGAATCGTATTTTTCTGAATAGCAGGCTGTTTGTTTGCATTGTTCGGATTGTTTGGAACAATGGCTTTTTCTCCTGCTGGTCTAGGTTTTTTGTTTGGTTTTTTCTTTCTTTTTGGCTGGTCAAAACGCGTTAAACTTTCCTGACCCATCGCATTATTGAAATTTTGTTCTGGTTCTACAATAACTTCAATAGCATAATCTTCTAACGATGAAACTTTGTTTTTCAGTTTGTTCTCAGCCATGATTTCTTTGACCTGATCAATTTTTAAAACATGCCAGTTAGCAAAATTATTCGTGTATGCAAACCACATTAGACCTTTGAAAATATCTTGTTTTTGACAAATAGCATCTCCTTTTTCGGTAACTAATTTTGTTTCAAATTCTGGAAAATCCTTTAAGGCATCCATGTAAGTGTCCAGTTCGTAATTCAGACAGCATTTCAATTTACCGCATTGACCCGCCAGTTTTTGCGGATTTAAAGACAATTGCTGGTAACGTGCCGCTGATGTGTTTACGCTTCTAAAATCTGTTAGCCAAGTAGAACAGCAAAGTTCTCTTCCGCATGAACCGATTCCTCCTAAACGAGCCGCTTCCTGACGGAAACCTACCTGCTTCATCTCAACTCTGGTGCTGAATTCTTTAGCGAAATCTTTGATTAAAAGTCTGAAATCGACTCTGTCATTGGCTGTATAATAGAACGTAGCTTTTGATCCATCGCCTTGAAATTCGATATCCGAAATTTTCATTTCCAGCTTTTGGGCAATAGCCAATTCACGTGCACGCACTTTCATCGGCTCTTCCTTATTTCGGGCTACAGTCCAAATATCAATGTCTTTTTGAGAAGCTTTACGGTAAATTTTAGGAACTTCATTGCTTGTAGGACTGACCCCTTTTTTCTTCATTTGAATTTTTACTAATTCTCCTGTAAGCGTTACAATTCCTATATCATGTCCTGGTGAAGCGACAGTTGCCACTATATCACCTATACTCAAAGTTAAATTCTCAGTATTGCGGTAAAATTCTTTTCTGCCGTTTTTAAAACGGACTTCCACACAGTCAAAAGGAGCTTCCCCATTAGGTAAACTCATGTTCGAAAGCCAGTCAAAAACCGTTAATTTGTTGCAGCTGTCGGTGCCGCAAGTCCCATTATTTTTGCAACCCTTTGGTGCGCCACCATCAGAAGTTGAACAACTTGTACATGCCATAATTTTATATGTAGTATTGCGACGAACGCAATTTAAGTTCTTAAAACGTTTAATCGGTAAAGATAGTATTTTTTTGGTTTATGTTACAAGAGGTACAAATGGCAAAAAAATCATAAAGTTGTATTAAAATGGAAGGATTGTAATTGTTGTAATAATACCGTTTATATGTAGTATTAAACACCTTATTTGAATTTCTTTGTGTGATTGCTTCATAACTATTCTAAAGTAACCCTGTCAGGGTTCAAAACCCTGACAGCATTACTGGGTTACTAAATTAATATTCGATTATTAAATTATTGATTTCATTTAAATTTTGCTGTTGATTGTGATAAAAAAGAAAGTTTTCTACATCACCGAATAATTCAATTACTTCTCCCCTTTTTAGCTTTGTTGGTCTGTCTGAAATTACCGTTTCATAAGATGACCAAGGATACAAACTCATTTGTTTTACAAAACCGTGATGAACAGGATTGTTATGAATGTAAAAAATCAATTGTTGAAAATACTTTTCAGAAGAAACCAATTTTCTTTCAAATGTGGTTTCAAACAGACTTCCTGTTCTATTGTGACGTTTGTTTACCGCTTGTGTATATGCGTTGAACAAATGCGAAAACTGTCTTGACGGGTCAATGATTTTTGGTTTTTCGGTTGTCGTGTAAGTGAGTTCTGTTTGCTCTATTTCTGTTTTATCCTTGATTCGAACTAAAATATGAAAGTGATTTTTTAACAAGCACCAAGCATAAGTTTCGGCAATAGGCTCTATATATTTAGCATATAGCCGAAGAAAATGGTAGTAATTTTCGTTTTCAAGAAATATATCAATTCCATTATTGCCACGATTGTAAATGTGGTAGTAATTTCCGTGAAGTATGGGTTGTTTTATTTCCATTCTTTTTCTAATTATTTTTTCTAATTAACCCTGTCAGGGTTTTGAACCTTTTTCTAATTATTTAACCCTGTGAGGGTTTTGAACCCTGACAGGGTTGGGTTGGCGGAGTTAAATAACTACTCTATCTCTATTGCATCAATCGCTTTCATCAATCTATCGGTTTCGGTCAAGGCAACGATTATTTTTTGATAATGCGCTATGTCGTCAAATTCCAGTTTGCGTTCTTTACGGTCTTTGAGCCATTTTTGTGCCGGCTGATAACCGCCAATGTAGAAATTCCACGCCACCTCGGGGACATTTTCAAAGTATTGGGTTTCGTTTATGAATACCTTACCTTCAACCCTAACAGGGTTTTGAACCCTGTTAGGATTAGGATTACCGTTAATTTCAAACCGTGGTTTGCCCACCACACAATCGCCATCGACATTAAACTCGGTGATGTAGTCATCAACAATTGGGCTTTCCAGCAAATGGATTTGGCGTATCTGCGAACCCAATGTCACCAATTCCCAAAAGGTTATAGCGTCTTTTGGATACGGGATTTTAGGAAAATCGATCTTTAGGAATTCCTTGTATTTCTCTCTGTAAGCTGGCGAATGCAAAACAGCATAGATGTAATCCAGAATATCGATTGGAGCAAAGGTTTGTTTGAATTCCGGGCGAACCTCATCATTGTCTGCCATACAAACATTTCCTTGAGCTTCTTTCTCTGGAACAAAAGCCAAATTTAACTGCTTGGCGATTTGGTTGACAATTTCCAAATTTAGATTAGGCGTTCTTGTTGGTGTTTCCTTTTGTTTGTCTGCGTTTAACGCTGTGAGGGTTTGAAACCCTGACAGCGTTTGTTGTTGTCCGTTGGTTTCGGGGTAGTGATAGAGTGGGAAACAATATCCTTGTTCTTTTGTTTGTAAAGAAATTAGACAAGACTCTGAAATTTGATCTGAAACAAAAATATGTTGAAAATCAAAAGAACTTAAATATTTTGATATTATTAATGATGTGTTTGTTTGAAATAGATGTTTCATTACTTTATTTCTATCTCTATCAATCATCGTTTTATCATTATAAATATATCTTATATCAAAAAGTCTATAATTAATTTTGGTGATTTTATTTTCATTAAATTTATTTAACCTTGATTTATCTATCTGAAAATCTGAACTTTCTTTAAGATTGAATTTATTTAAAACAATCGCTTTATCAATACTATTGTCTAATAATTCATTAACTCTTTTTGATAAATCAATTTTACTAATATCAATGATGAATTTATCCCGATGAGTTTGAATTCCCAAAGAATTTTCAAGGAATAATTGGTTTATTTGAAATCCTTTATCATATTTTTTTTGTTCTGTAAAATTTTTATTTACAAAATAATAATTTGGTGCAAGACTTGGCAATTCTTTATAATCAATTGTTTTTAATGAATTATCCGAAAGGAAATCATATTTAAAATCTCGTTTTCCAAATAAATCATGATGGAAAACTTGCCCTAATTCATTAGCTTTTTTCTTCCCTGTTTTTACAAAAATATTGATAGAAACACCTTGCTCAATGTCAAATACATTGACATCAGCTGAACCATCAGGCGAAGTTTCTTTTTTCTTAGCGTTACCGTGTAAATCTATAGTGTAAATCTTGTCATAGGTTTTTAATAAATTCCAGCGCATTCCGCGAAAAGTAGGATTGTCCAAAAATCCGTGCGGGTTGATGAATGCCAAAACACCGCTGCCGTTTCGCTCAATATAATGCTGCCCGTAACGCAGAAACTTTACATAATCGTCATTAATAAATTTTGAATTTTGTTCTTTCAGTTTTTCCTTTCCGCCTGGTTCTTTTTTGTAATCTTCCATCAAGTCCATAATCCATTTGCCTTTGTTGTTGCTCTCGCCACTATACGGAGGATTCCCCACAATACACATCACGGGCGTATCGCGCTTAATGAAATTGGCCTCGTTGGCTTCGGAACTTAGCCAATTGGCAAACAAAGTACCGGTGTCGGGATGGCTTTCTTCGAGACTGTTGGTCAGATAGATTTTAAAACGCTGAGACCCCACCCCAGCCCTCCCCGAAGGAGAGGGAGCATAGCCCAAATCGGTCAATAATAAATCCATCTGCAGATGCGCCATTGCATAACTCGCCATCAGCAGCTCAAAACCATTTAGACGCGGGAGTAAATGGGTTTCTACATAATTGCTCCAAACACCCTGCTGTCCTTTGAATTTGTGGTGTATGTGTTTTACAACTTCAGCCAGAAACGTTCCTGTTCCTGTGGCTGGATCCAGAATTTGTACTCTATGTACTTCTTCTTCAACGGTTCGAATATTATCTTTAAATCTTTTGTCAGTCGCCTGAATGTTTACTTTTATCTTGGTTTTGCTGGTATCAGCCAGACCCTGCGGCAAATCGAATTCGGTTTTTAGAATATCATCAACTGCTCGGACTATAAAATTCACAACTGGTTTTGGTGTGTACCAGACGCCGCGGGCTTTTCTAAGTTTTGGGTCGTATTCGCTCAGGAAGGTTTCATAAAAATGAATTATTGGGTCTTCCATTTTGGTCGATTTGCCGTAGTTTTTAAGGATTTCGGCAACATTACAAGCCAGGAATATTTCGACCAATGAATCTACAATCCATTTGATGCGGTCATCAATATCAGGTCCTGCGATGTAACCAAATAGTTTACGCAGGAACGGATTCGATTTAGGAATCAGTTCTGCGGCTTCCTGCCGGGAAAAGGTAGGCAATGTAGGGTCATGCAATCGTGCGGCAAACATTCCGTAAGCAATGGTTTGGGAGTATACATCTGCAAAACCTTTGGGCGTAATGTCATGAATTAATATTTCCCTAAAAGCATTCATCTGGTCTTTCAACGTACTGTCTTCATTGTGGGTTTCATCGCTGGTTAGGGCTTGTTCGATCACATCTGATAGTAACCGTGCTTTTCCCGCCATCATTTCGGCCAATTTCTTGCTGCTTTTAATGGTCTGGCTTACCGTTCCACAAAAATCTTTAATCAGGTTTGTAAAAGCTGTAAAGTTTTCGGGAATCGGCACTATCTCCCCTCCTTTGGAGGGGTCGGGGGAGGATGCAATGGCAATTTTAGTGATAAAAACCCCATCACTATAAAGATGAAAATCAATATAATCGGTAAATAACAGATTGTTTAACGCATTCTTGTACCGGTCAAATTGTTCTTTGTTTCCTGTTTTCTTTAAACCCGCCAAATCTTTATCGCCTACATCTTTGGCTTCGATGAAACCTACAGGGATATCTTTTTTGGTCAGGATATAATCGGGAGCGCCGCATTGCTGGCGTTTGGGTTCATTGGTCGCTATGACATCGGGAACGAGCGTTTCTATAAGTTTAGATAAATAGCCTCTATAGGTATGCTCTGTGGCAGTTCCTCTCTGGTATGCTGCATTTATATTTTGAATGTATTGGTCTAATGTCATGATAGGGTAAGTGTTTTAACAAATGTAAAGATTGCAAAATAAAAAAGAACTTCTTTTTTAATTGTTTTGTAGCTGTTTTATGAATTTGTTAAAACCCGATCAAGATTTGATTTATAATGTCATAGTTATAAAATGAAAGATGATTCTCTATGTTTCTTTCACCGAAATAATTTTCACCGGACAGGCTTTGGCTGCCAATTCACAGCTTTCGGCTATGGTGTGATCTGGCGATTTCAAGGTGTAAAAACCTTTGGCGTTTACACTTTTAATCAACACCGATTTTCCGTCTTTTTTGGACATCTGAAAATGAACAGGCGCCATTTCCACGCAATAATTGCACCCAATACATTTGTCTCTCTGTAGCGTTATGATAACCATTAGGCTTCCACTATTTTGTATAATTTGTCGGACATACGAATTCTGAAAGGTAATTTGAAAGTACAGTCGTCTCCTTTGGTTGCTTTTTCAGCCGTTACGTCATTAACAAACATTTCTTCGATAACCATTTCCTGTGCGCCAGTGCTTGGGCCTGTAACCAATATTTTGTCACCAACTTTAATGTCGTAAGCCTCGATTTTGAATTGACCAATTTCGGCTTTCGGGAAAAAATGAGTTCCTTTCCCAACATATACTTTTTTCTGCGTAGCCATCGATCCCGAAACATCGCTCCATTCTCCCAATTCCTGACCAAGATAATATCCTGACCAAAAACCTCGATTGTAAACAGTGTTTAAGGCTTCCATCCAAACTGCAATTTTTTCTTTGGTAAAATTACCTTCGTTATAACTATCAATGGCTTCACGGTAGGTTTTTATTACGGTCGCAACATATTCGGGAGCACGACCTCGACCTTCTATTTTCAAAACTTGAATTCCAGAATCCATAACTTGATCCAAGAAATTAAGTGTGC
Organism: uncultured Flavobacterium sp.; assembly: GCA_963511795.1. Taxonomy (GTDB): domain Bacteria; phylum Bacteroidota; class Bacteroidia; order Flavobacteriales; family Flavobacteriaceae; genus Flavobacterium. The sequence goes on from CAUPKP010000005.1 coordinate 190,175, forward strand.
ATAAATCTTTAGGGGACATCATGTATTCGTTGTCCAATTCTATTTCGAAACCAGTTTCCTGATCGATAACAGTATATTTTTTTCGGCAATTTTGTTTGCAGGCGCCACGGTTTGCCGATGAGTTATTCGAATGCAGACTCAAATAGCATTTCCCCGAAACCGCCATGCACAATGCACCGTGACCGAAGATTTCGATTTCCACCAATTTGCCGTTTGGCCCTTTGATTTGTTCTTTTTCGATTTGTTCCGTGATTTTTTTCACTTGGCGTAAACTCAATTCACGGCTCAAAACCATGGTATCGGCAAATAAGCTGTAGAATTTGATGGTTTCGATGTTGGTAACGTTCAATTGGGTCGAAATATGAACTTCCATCCCAATTCCCCTTGCCATCGAGATTACGGCTTGGTCGGAGGCAATTACTGCAGTGATGTTGGCTTCTTTGGCTTTGTTCAACAATGTTTTTACAACCGATAAATCATGGTCGTAAATGATGGTGTTCAACGTCAAATAACTTCTAACGTTTTTGGCTTCGCAGCGACGGGCGATTTCAGGTAAATCATCCATCGTGAAATTGACCGTGGCACGGGCGCGCATGTTCAATTGCTCTACGCCAAAATATACTGAATCTGCACCATTATCCAGTCCAGCCTGAAGCGACTCAAAGTTCCCTGCGGGAGCCATGAGTTCGATTTTATTTGTTGTTGTCATGATAAATTATTCTAAAATTTTATATATTTTATCTGACAATCTAATTCGGAAAGGGACTTCGAAAGTAACTTTATCACCAATTTTAGCCGTTGCAGTTTCGGCTCCGTCAACAATCATTTTTTCTAAAACCAATTCCATATTACCCGTTGTTGGTCCAGAAATCAAGATTTTATCACCAACATTCAATTCTTGATTTTCAACAGTAAATTGTCCAACTTGAGCTTTTACATAATAATGTTCTGCTTTTCCAAGAAGCACTTTCTTTACTTTTACTTTTTGGCGAATATCGGCAGGTTTTTGTTTCGCATGTTCGTTTACGCTTAAATCTCCAGAATGTTTGAATCTAAGATTTTCAGATTTTCCTTTTCTAAAAACTTTGTTTCCTACTTGTTTTCCAGTTCTTAATCGTACCTGATCAACCAAAGGCATATGGATAATGTCCAAGCATTCAGCAGAACAGCAGTTGTCCATTGCCGATTTGCATTCATCACATTGAATGAATAATAAATGGCAACCGTCATTCTCACAATTGGTATGATTATCGCACGGTTTCCCGCATTGGTGGCATTGCGAAACAATATCATCAGTAATTCTTTCGCCAAGACGATTATCGAAAACAAAATTCTTTCCGATAAACTTGCTTTCCAAGCCTTCTTCCTTGATTTGCTTCGCATAATTGATAATTCCGCCTTCCAATTGAAAAACATTTTTAAAACCTTGATGCTTAAAATAAGCACTAGCTTTTTCGCAACGAATCCCTCCAGTGCAATACATAACCAGATTTTTATCTTCTTTGTGGTTTTGAAGCTGTTCGTTGATAATCGGTAAACTCTCTCTGAAAGTTTCTACATCTGGAGTAATGGCGTCTTTAAAATAGCCCACTTCACTTTCGTAGTGATTTCTAAAATCGACTACAATCGTGTTTGGATCATCCAGAATTTCATTGAATTCCTTGGCTTTCAAGTGAACGCCTATATTGGTTACATCAAATGTTTCGTCGTTCAAGCCGTCAGCTACAATTTTGTGACGCACTTTGATGGTAAGTTTCAAAAACGAATGGTCATCATGTTCTACCGCTTCATTCAAACGAATGCCTTTCATGAAATCATAAACTTCCAGAGTTGTTCTAAAAGCTTCCAAATTTTCTTCGGGAATACTCATTTGGGCATTGATACCTTCATGAGCCACGTATATTCTGCCCAAAGCATCGAGTGCGTTCCAGGCTATAAATAAATCGTCGCGAAATTGTTGTGGATCTTGAATTTTGGCATACGCATAGAAAGACAACGTAAGACGTTGTTTACCGGCATCATCGATCATGATGGCTCTTTCTTCTGCGCTTAAGGTGTTGTACAGTTGCATGCTATAAACAGTTTAAGTTGAGAAAAATATATGTTGATTTTAATTTACGTGTACTAATTACGTATTTGAAATCGGGCGCAAAATTAGTGAACTTTTGCGGTTTTCAAATGCGAATTAGCGGAATATTATGATTTATGCTTTTTGAAAACGGTATGATTAATTTTTTGGAGCAGAAAGATTTGGTATTCATAGGATATATAGTCCCGCTTTCCGTTACAATCTTATAAGCCGAACCCCGGCTTATAAGGATTTCCACTGTAATCGGGGCTAAGGGAAGAGATTTTGCTTTTTTATCATCATTCAAAAAAGTAATAAAAATGATATTAAAGCAATCATACAATATTGTGTGAGGTTGATTGAATAAAGTTGATTGTAGAATAGGTTTTTGATGTTTATACCATGCCAGATGATCTTTAGTAGTAATTTTGGGTGAGGGATAGAAGCTAGCTACCAAAGTAGCGCGGATAGCCCGACGCCGTTGAGGAAATGGGCTGAATAAGCGTCACAATAGATAAGCCCATTTTCTCAACGGGGGCACCTCCTAATTATTTTTAATCGCACTAACCGCCAAATCACCCGCTCCGTATTCTATGATTAAATGCAGGTAAATTGAATTCGAGTTAATATCTTATTCAAAAACAAATAGATAACCCTAAGTTGATTTAGTCTTTTTTAAGAAAATCTTATAATTTAATCTAATCTCAAAAAAGTATATTTGCCACCCATACAAATTTAAAACTTATGAAATACTCCTTTTTGGCGATTATAGCCGTACTTTTTATGTCTTGCAGCAACGACGATACTAAACCAGCAATAGATTATTCGGCTCAAAATGAGGCTGAAATTAAAGCCTATATTGCCACTAACAACTTAGATGCCAAAAGAACAGATTCGGGTTTGTATTATGTGATTAATGAAGCAGGAACAGGAAAACAGCCTACGGCAACTTCAAATGTCACAGTGGCTTACAAAGGTTATTATACTGATAAAAAGGCTTTTGGTCAAAGTCCGGATGCTGGTGTTACTATGAATTTACAAGAACTGATAGCAGGCTGGATTGAGGGAATTCCTTTTTTTAGAGAAGGAGGCAGTGGTATTCTTTTGATACCAGCACATTTGGCTTATGGAAGTGATGAATCTCGAGGCGTTCCAGCTGGTTCTGTTTTGATTTATGAAATCAAATTAATTTCGGTTGAATTTAGTGCTGCAAATGATGCAGAAATTGTAAAATATATTGCGGATAATCAACTAAATGCTGTAAAAACAGCTTCTGGTTTGTATTATGTAATTGACCAAGCTGGAACAGGAAAACAGCCTACGGCATCTTCAAATGTTACGGTGGCTTACAAAGGTTACTATACAAATAAAACTGTGTTTGATCAAAGTACCAGTGCTGGAGCTTCATTTAACTTACAGCAGGTAATAAAAGGCTGGACAGAAGGAATTCCTTATTTTAAAGAAGGAGGAAGCGGAAAGCTTTTGGTACCTTCTGCTTTGGGCTATGGACCTTACAATTACAATACTATTCCGGGCGGTTCGGTTTTGATTTTTGATGTTAAGCTAATTTCGGTTAATTAGATTTTTAATCTAAAAATAATATGAAAGCCTCACATAATATAATGTGAGGCTTTTCATTTTTTATAAATATCCATTCAATTATTTTTTCCTGATTCAGATCAGCTCTTAATCATTTCTATATGCGGAATATCGTCTTCAAGATACATTTCGCTTGTCTGCACAAAACCATGCTTTTCATAGAATTTTTTAAGGTACAATTGAGCACCAATTGTAATTTGGGTTTCTCCAAAGTGTTCTAGGATTCCAGCAATGGCATTTTCCATCAGATCATGTCCCCATTTTCGGTCTCTGTAATCCGAATCTACTGTAACTCTTCCAATCGAAGCATTATCAAAAGAAATACCTGCTTTAAAAAGTCTGGCGTGTGCGACAATTTTATCTTCATAAATACCGAAAAGATGTAATGCTGTTTTGTCCTTTCCATCCAAATCAAGATAGACGCAGTTTTGCTCCACTACAAAGATCTTACTCCGCAATTGGAGTATATCATATAATTCATTTACAGTTAATGCCTCAAAAGGCTTTATTTTCCATTCTATAGACATAGGTGAAAGTAGTTATTGTTTTAAATAGTAATTTGCAAATATAAATTCAAAAGAGAAAACGACAGCGCACTAAAAATCAATTTATCTTTATGCCTTCAATAATCGATTCTAATTCATGCATATAATCACGCTGCGCTCTTGACGGGATGTAACAGAATCCTTCCAGATAAATGATTCTGTTGTTTTTTGAATCTACAATCAGGTAATTTGCAAAGGCACCAAACATGAAGCTGTTTTTTAACCGCCATGTTCCTTTAGTTTCATAAGCCGGTTTTCCGTCAAGACTAATCTGCGACAGATAAAGAGGATAAGATTTGTCAATATACAGGCTGGAAGTAAGCTCTTTTCCTCTAATATACAAAGCTCCTATAGAATCGTGCACTTTTATAACTTTTTCCAGTATATTGTCCTCTGAACTGATAGTTCCGATGGGTAATTGAGTAATCAGTAAACTGGTGCTTCCGCTTGAAAATTCACTTTTGAACCAAACAAAACTCTCATTCTTTAAGGCATAAGAATAATTTTTAGGGATTTTTAACGAGAGCTTAAATTGTTTTAGGATTGCATCACAATCGGCTAGAGAATCATTCAGCAAAAGCTGATGCGCTTTGATTTCGCCTTCTTGAATGATTTTAATAATCTGAGGTCCTCTCTTTTCGATAATGTTAGATAAATCAGAAAGCGTTCTGCCTGTAATATGGATTACATTTTGAGGAGTGGCGTATTGATTTTTATTAATTGAAAAACTATTCTTTTCAGCTTGTTTGATAACAATGATTGTTCTGCTTTTGGTAACAAAACCTTCCATTACGCTGACAGGATACTGATTGATGTCAAATTGAGGTTCTTCCTTGGATAAACCTTCAACAGGGCTGGCAAATTTATTTCGAATGCTGTCGCCAATAATGCCATTCCACAGCTGATCATCAATAACCACCGAAATAGAGTTGATTTTACCAGTGGACTTTCTTGGCACACCATCTTCTTGCTTTTTGCAGGAAAAAAACAAAAGCGTTACAAAACAAAAAAAGAGAAAACGGTTTTTATTCATTGACATGACAATTATTCATCAAAAATAAAAAAAGCCTTTTGAAAAAGTTTAGTTTTCTTCTTTAGAAATGTTTTTTAAATGAATATTTCTGAAATCAATTGGTGAACCTTCATAATTCAACGAGATTTTACCTTCATTGGAAGAAGCTTCCATACATTCGTTTACTAATTTTCCATTCAAATATTGGGTGATTTTTCCGTTGAACGAGCGAATCAAAACCTGATTCCATTCTCCATAAGGGTTTTCGTTGGCACTAAATTTAGGTGAAGTTACGCTTGGACCGGCTTCCACTAATTTTCCATTTACAACTGCAGTTATATTATCCAAAAAAATGAAATCTCCGGTTGTATTCTCTTTCATCTGAAATTGAATTCCTTTTGGCCAGATGTTATCAGAGGAATCTGTTGGTATGTTGTACATCACACCGCTATTTTTTTTGGCTTTGCTTTTATTAAATTTTTCTTCAATGTTCCATCTGAATTCTAAAGCGAGTTCAAAATTTTTATAACTTTTATTGGTCATCAGATAGCCAATGTTATCTCCATGCATGCGAATCATTCCATCAGTAAACTCATAGACTTCGTAAGGTTTAACTCTTTGTTTACTTGTTTTGGTAAAAGCATACCAATCATCTTTTGAGAGTTTTTTTTCTTGAACAGCACAAGAATTTAAAAACAGAAGCAAAACTAAAGCAAAGATTGTTTTTTTGAACATTTAAGATCTGATTTTAACGAAGCCTATCCTTTAATCTTTAAACCCATACCAGGTTTTAAATCATCACCAGAGATATTGTTCCATTTTTTTAAATCAGAAACAGTAACACCTGGGTATTTTTTTGAAATACTGAATAGCGAATCGCCTTTTTGAACCAAGTAATTAATATCGCTGTTTTTCGAAGCAGCATTTATGTCCTTTTTCTTGAATGAATCCACAGTAGCATTATTTGTAGTAATTGCTATTTCATTTTTAGCAACTATTAAAACATTTCCAACTGCTAAAGTATTAGAATGCAGATTATTCCAGTTCTTTAAATCGGTAAGTGAAGAACCGAATTTTTTAGCAATGCTTCCAAGATTGTCACCCTTTTTTACTTCATACTGTATGTCTTTCAACTCTGGAGCAACTACAACAATAGCATCTTGTAGTTGTGCTTCGGCAATAACATTGTTATTACTTTTATTACTTACCTGCAGTGAAGTTCCTAATTTTAAGTTTGTAGAACTTAAATGATTCCACTCTTTAATTTCGGCAACTGTAGTATTATATTTTTTGGCAATAGTATTAAGATTATCACCTTTTTGAACAACATAGAAGTTTGAAGCATTGGCAACTAATGTGTCTTTTTTATCAACAGTCGCTTTTGATTCTGTTGTCGCTACATTTGTGTTATCCTTTACTTTAACTGATTTGTTCTTATCAAGGTTGGACGCCAAAGCAGCATTTGCATCCATATCTTTTTCTATAATAATTTTTAAAGATTTTCCAGTCGCAACAGCATTTCCTTTAATGTGATTCCATTTTTTCAAATCAGAAACAGCTACATTATTATTCTTGGCTATTTCGCTTAAGTTATCACCGCGTTTAACTTTATAGAATTTGACTTTATTATTTGAAGCTAAAGCTGAGGAATCTTTAATAAAAGCTGGTTTTTTGCCTGGATTGAATTTTTCTCTTTTGTCCATTTCATATTGAACATAAGCATATATTTTGTCTTCATTCGAAGTAAAAACTCCCACTTTGCAGGAAGGAAGAGTTAAATAATGGCTTTTCCCGGCATAATTAGGAATTACATTTCGCTTATATGAAGGATTTAAAGCTTGCAATTGTTCTATTGGAATATCTAATAAATTAGAAATCTGAGCAAAAGACATTTCCTTTTTAACCATTACAGTATCGGTTGCAAAATGTCTGACCAAAGCTTTTTTAGGATTTATGCCATGTTGTTTATGGTATTCATAAATGTACATTGTGGCTAGAAAAGCGGGAACATAACCTTGGGTTTCCTGTGGTAAAAATTTCTTGATGTTCCAAAAATTCTGATGGCCTCCAGAACGGCGGATTGCCTTAGTAACATTTCCCGGACCCGAATTATAAGATGCTAAAACCAGATCCCAATCATTAAAAACAGTAAACATATTGGTCATATATTGAGCGGCAGCTGCAGATGCTTTTAAAGGATCGGAACGCTCGTCTATGTAAGAATCGATATTTAGGTTGTATTGTTTTCCAGTATAATACATAAACTGCCATAATCCTGTAGCTCCAGCCTTTGAGACTGCTTTTGGATTTAAAGCCGATTCGACAACAGCTAAATATTTGATCTCTAAAGGAACATTTTGTCTGGCTAGTGCTTCTTCAAAAATTGGAAAATAATATTGGGCAACTGCCATCTGGCTGGCGAAAGCTTTTTTTCTGTTTTTAAGGAAAGACTTAATCAGGTTTTCTAATCCTTGGTTGTATTCAATGTTAAAAGGAGATTTGGCATCCATTGCTGCCAGTCTTTCTTTAAGCAATTCGGTAGGCAGTTCTTTATCAATATCCTTGTCAACATTTACGGTGTTAATTTCAGCAGCTAAATCATTATAAATATCTAAAGTAGAACCGATCTGATTCATCCATAAACTGTCAGATTTTACAGTACGGTCGTATTTTACAAAAGAACTTTTAATAGAGTCTAAAAAAGTAACTGGTTTTTGACTGCTTTCTATTCCTGGATTTTCAACAGCATTCTGAGAAAATGCGCAGGCGGTAAGCATTAAGAAAAACGAAAGTGTGGTATTTTTTATTTTCATAACAGTAATTTAATTTGCTATTATTGAAGCAGTTGCAAAAGACATTTATACAAACATAGAATGTATTTTCTAAAAAAAAATATAAATAATGTTAAAAATACAAAAATTATCGATATTTAACTTAGTTTTTATCCTTTTGTGAGTAAATAATTTCAAAAAATGCAATAATCTGTTTCTAAAAAATATCCGAATTTTCAAAATAATAAATTTGAAGTGATACGAATGATTTCAAAAATGTAAATAAATCACAAAGGAACTGAGGGACTATAACGCAAAATACTGATATATAGTATACTATTAAAAAACAAAACCTTAAGTTGCATTATGCATCTTAAGGTTTTGATGAATTTTGAAAAATATAATTAAACTTTTAAAAAAAAGTCAGTATAACTGTTCGACAAAGCATTTAGTCTAATATAGCTGCAATTCCAGGTAAAGTTCTGCCTTCAAGCATTTCCAGCATAGCTCCGCCTCCAGTAGAAACATAACTCATTTTATCTTCAAATCCGAATTGTTTTACTGCTGCTACTGAATCTCCTCCGCCTACAAGTGAGAAAGCTCCATTTTTAGTAGAAGCGGCGATATAATTTCCTAGTGCAATAGTTCCTTTTGCAAATGTTTCCATTTCAAAAACTCCTAAAGGACCATTCCAAAGAATTGTTTTAGATTCTAAAATTACTTTTTCGAAGTTTGCCAATGATTTTGGACCTGCATCAAGACCTTGCCATCCGTCAGGAATTTCTCTTACGTCAACAATTTGAGTATCGGCTGTATTCGAAAAATCATTAGCGGCAACTACATCAACAGGGATGTGAATCTGAACGCCTTTTTCTTTAGCTAATCTTAAAATTTCAAGAGCTAAATCCAGTTTGTCAAGTTCGCAGATAGAATCACCTACATTTCCGCCCAAAGCTTTTACAAACGTAAAAGTCATTCCGCCACCGATAATCATGTGATCTACTTTGTCAAGAATGTTTTCGATAACGGTAATTTTAGAAGAAACTTTAGAACCTCCAAGTACTGCTGTTACCGGTTTTTCGCTGTTTTTTAAAACTTTGTTTAAGCTTTCAATTTCTTTTGCCAGCAACGTTCCGAAACATTTATTTTCTGGAAAAAACTGAGCAATAATCGTAGTAGAAGCATGTGCTCTGTGTGCTGTACCAAAAGCATCATTTACATAGATATCACCAAGTGAAGCTAATTCTTTTGCAAAAGCTACATCTCCAGCTTCTTCTTCATCATGAAAACGTAAATTTTCTAATAATAATACTTCACCTGCTTTTAAATTTTTGGCAGCTTCCTGCGCTTCAGCTCCAACACAGTCTGAAGCAAACTGAACAGGAACTCCTAAAATTTCTGATGTTGTTTTTAGTATATGTTTTAATGAATATTTGTCTTGAGCTCCTTTAGGTCTTCCAAGGTGCGACATCAAAATAACACTTCCTCCGTTAGATAAAATATAATCGATAGTTGGTTTTGCTGCTTCAATACGATTGGCATCTGTTACATTAAAGTTTTCATCTAAAGGAACATTAAAATCAACTCTTATTATTGCCTTTTTATTATTAAAATCAAAATTATTTAAAGTCTTCATGGTTCTTTTTTTTAATTGTTTTTTGAAAGAATAACAAAGATATAACTTTTAAATAAGTATTAAATTTCAAAATTCTAAAAAAAATATGAAATTACTAACGAAATCGATGTAAATACAGAATAAACTCAATCTTATAGATAAATAGCTGAAAATTCAAAGGTATCGGGCAGATTCAATCTTTTCCAAAAAAAAGTCCCTACTAATTCTCTCCATAAGAATCAATACGGACTTTAAATTTATAGAAATGCTAACTAATCGTGCACTGGACTTTGAGTACATGGACAGTTACTTAATCCCTGCAGGAATCTAAATCCAATAGTCAATGAATGTGTTCCCGAATTGTAAGCTGCTAAATCATTTAATGTAATCTGATACGAATAACCAACCGAAACATATCCTTTTAAAAATCCAACTATAGGTCCAACAGCTAATGGTTTTCCAATTTGATCATTCAAAAAACGATAGGAAGCACCTACCCAAAAATAATCTTCATATCTGTTAAATTTTCTGTATTTGAAGTTCAAATCCGTTACCGAACGTCCGTCACTTTGGTAATATTGGTAAAATGCAGAAGGTTCCAATTCACTTCTGTTTCCAATATCAATTACATATCCAGAGTAAAGCTGATAATTCGTAAGTTTATTAGGCTCATAGGCAATGTCAATGCTGAGGTCCTTTTTCAAGATATTAGTTGCAGTAGCACTTGCATAAAATCCTTTGTTACGGTATAGAAAACCTACCTCAAAGTTGTTATTTGTTGTAGATCGGTCGTCTGTAATATCTGGATCAGGATTAGTAGGATTAAAATCAGATGTATTAAGGCGGAATGAATTGTATATATATGAAATACCAAAAGAAAGATACTGTTTCGAATAATAATCCAAAATAATATGATGTGCAAAAGTAAGCTTTCCACCCGCCTGCCTGGTATTACCGTTGGAATCATTATACAAAGTTAATCCCACACCTGATTGATCTAAAACTCTAAAATCGGCATATAATGCCTGACTCTGAGGAGCGTCAGGAACACCAACCCATTGTTTATATCCATTCAGATTAATTCTAAAATTATCACCAATTCCAGCATAAGTTGGAGAAATTACATATGGATTATCAGCCAAGTACTGAGTAGCTACGGGAACATTCAACTCCTGACTGTAGCTGCCTGCTACAGTCAAAAGTAAAATGCTGATTAAGATCTTTTTCATTTTCATTTTTTTCATTTTTAGCTAACTTATCAAGTCCAGTTATCTGTATAGGGTAAAGTGTCCAATAAACTCACGATCATCTTTAGAATTTCTTAATTTCAATACATACCAGTAATCACCCATTGGCAACTCAGCACCTTTGTATTTACCATCCCAAGATTCTCCAGCTCCAAAACGTCCTACTTCACGGCCATAACGGTCATACACTACAAATTGAATATCTGGATAGTTAGTAGTATTTGTTGGCTCCCAAGTATCATTTGTACCGCTTCCATTTGGTGTAAAGACATTTGGTATTTTGATATCAACAAAATCGAAATGTTTCGTAGCTGTAAATGAACAGCCATTACTGTCTGTCACTGTTACCACATAATCACCTGAACGGTAATAAATGTATTTGTTATTAGATCCTATAGATTCACCATTTACAGTGAATTGATATACCCCAGAACCGCCAGTTGCAGTAGCTACAATTTCATTTAATCCTCCAAGATCTAAGGACATTGCCAAAGGATCAATCTGATCAATATGGAAAACTGCAGTAGCATCTATACAGCCATTTTTATGATGAACCATTATAAAGTGATCACCAGGAGTAAGATTAGTAAATACATTACTAGCCTGCTCTACAGTATTATCTAACGAGTAGGTAACATCTGCTGGATTATTGCTAGGATCAATTGTCACAGTAACCTTATTAGCTGGTAAATCATTCACACAGTCATAAGAAAGTATAGCTACCGGATTCAGAGTAACAGCTGCGTCTAATTCTACAATCAATTCATAGGTACAAGTATTTGCATCTTTTATATAAACTGTATGAGAACCTCCAGATAAGCCAGTAAAGTCAACTTGACCTAAGACATAAGTTCCTTTAGGATCGTCTAAGCTCGTGCTATATGGACCAACCCCTCCAGCAATTGTAATGCTGAATGCGCCAGTCTTATCACCTGCGCAGAATTCCTGAACTTCGGAACCTGGAACAACATTAGCTGCTATAGAAATCGGCTCTTTAATCTCGATATCATCAAATAAAATGAAACAGCCGTTTTGATCTTGAACAACTACATCATAAAGACCCGGTTTCAAATTCTCGAAAGTATTAGTTTCAAAATATTGATTCAAATTAGGTGAAATCGCATATTTAATGATTCCAGTTCCTCCAGCAGCGTTGATTATAATTTTACCATCACCATTACCATTACAAGTAACATCTATTGCAGTAAAAGTTGCACCTATTGGTGTCGCTGGCTCTGTAATTGTAAAAGGAGCCGAAGTAATCTCACAATCACCGCTAGTAACTTTAACAAAATAAGTACCAGCTGCCAATTGTGTGAAAGTACCTGATGTGGCTTGAACCGCAGTAGTAATAACATTTCCTGAAGCATTCAACAATGAATAAGTATAATTTCCTAAACCGCCTTTGGCAGCAGCAACTACAAATCCAGTTAAATCACCTTGACAGTTAATTACCGCATTTCTAATATCTAATTCTAAAGCTAATGGCTCTAAAGGATCATTTTGAATATCATTAGAAACTACACTAATACATCCGTTAACATCACGAACATAATAACGGAAAGTACCATTGCCCACAGAGAAAGTAACTGAATTACTAACCATTGGTGTATTAGTTACAAAATTAGGCGTATCACTATAACTATATGGTGCCGTACCACCTGATGCTGTAAGTGTCAATGTCGCTGGTATAACGCATGTCTGCTGAGTCGCCATAACTAAACTAGCTTCTACTCTTGTAGGCTCAGCAATTGTAACTGGCAATGAAGTAGCACTGCAACTCCATCCGTCAGTAACAGTTATACTGTATCTTCCAGCTCCTAAGCCAGTAAATACTGGAGAACTTTGAGGTCCAAAACTAACAACTGGAGACATAGATTCGTAATTCAAGGTATATAAATAATTACTTCCCTGACCACCTCCTGGTAATACAACAGCTGTTATCGTAACAGATTTATCACCGTTACAAGATACTATTGCTGCACTAGGAACTGCTGTAACAACTATTGGCACAGGATTACTTAAAACAACATTTATTGTAGCAATACAACCTTTAGTGTCTCTCACATTAACTGTATAGCTTCCTGCTGTTAAATTGGTGAAAACCGTATTTACTCCATAAACAGCATTTACAGGCCCAACCAATTCATATTCATAACCGCCTGCCCATCCACCAGTAGCAGAGACAGAAATCATTCCGTCATTATTTCCTGCTGCACAAGTAATTTCAGTATGTGTTTCAGTTATTGCTAAAACAGCAGATGGCTGATCGATAATGAAACTAGTCGCTACTGAACACTCTGGTCTATTTCTTAAAGTTGCTGTAACAGTATAAGAACCTGCTCTCAATCCAGAAAGTTTTAATGGTCCTGCTGAAGCAGAAGTTCCGGAACTTGCTGTTGGCCCTGTTACTACATAATCAAAAATGCCAGCATCATTAGTAGGAACTAATTGTGTATCAACAATAGTCAAATCAACTTCTCCTTCATTAGATCCGAAACAAACCACATCCTTAATCTTCACTGCTTTCAATTCAAATGTATTTGGATTGTCCACAAAATGAATCTCTTCAATTGTACAGCCAGTAAATGTGTTAATAACAGAAACTAAATAATCACCTATTACTAAACCTGTGAAAACACCTGTAGTATTAGTACCGCTGAAAACCGTCCCGTTTATTCCAGAAACTGTATAAACTAGCTGTCCTGCAACTGGAGTACCTCCGGCTGTTACAACTTTCACAACGATTTCTTCATTCTGAGTACATGTAATTGGAGCAGTAACATCAACAACTATATCTTTTAAACTAATAAATGAATTGATTACAATTGGCGCAGCAGTACTGCCTATACAGCCTTTGTCATCATATACATTCACAACATAGCTGCCGCCTGCAAAATCAGATTCGGTATAAGAATTACTTGCACCACGCTGCACTACAGTTACTCCTTTAACAAACTCATAAAGAGTATAAGTTCCTGAACCGCCTGTCACATTATTTACTGTAATAGTAGCAAAATTAGTGCTGTTAGAACCCGCAGTACAGCCAAACTGAACTACCGCTGGAGCAGGTACATTTATAATTGCTGGCTGAGGTACGTCAATACTAGCTGTTGCTTCACAGCCTCTTCCTGAAGTTACCGTTACTACATATCCATTTGCAGCCGTTAATCCTGTAAATACATTAGAGATTTGTGGAGTTCCTCCATTCAAACTATACATATAAACCGGATTATCATTGATACCCGCTGCAGGAGCCTCCATAGTTGCTGTAATTGTACCATCAGCGCCACCATTACAAGTAACCGGAGTCATGCTCAAAGCAAATCCTGTAACTCGTGTTGCTCTTGATAAATTAATTGGCACATAAAATTCACATAAAGTAGTCGTATCACGAACACCCATAGTATGCAATCCAAATGTTACTCCTGCAAATGAATTTCCTGCAACAAATGCACCTCCATCAATATTATAAAGATAATTAGCAGAACCGCCTGCGGCAGAAACGTTAACTACACCATCATTATCTAAACAAGTAGGTGCAGTAGCAACTACGGCTGTCAAGTATAATGGGTCTAAAATAGTTACAGCTGTTGAAGCTGAAATACATCCATTAGCATCTTTTACTGTAACATTATAAACTCCATGTGTATTTACAGTAATAACATTACCTGTTTGGTAATTAGAACCATCGGCACTGTATTGCAGCGCTGAACTAAATCCAGAAGCTGTAACTATAATAGTGTACGTTCCGGTTGGACTCGGACATTGAGTAGCCACTGCACTTGCAATAGCTGGATTTGCATCTAAAGAAATAATTTGTGCATTATTTGTCAAACAGTCATTTGAGTCAATAACATAAACTGTCCAATTCACGTCTGCTCCATTGTTTGTATCAACAACGAATATTTCGCTTGCAACAAAACTTGCCGGTGCCGGTATAGGATCACCTACTCTAGCCACAGCATATTTATATGACGCTTTACCTCCTGATGCCGTAACCGTAATCGTAGCATTATCGTTATTACAATTAATATTAGTTGCAACAGATGTTGAAGACAATACTGCTGGTTCACTAATTGTGAAATCAACAATACTGGCAACACAGCCTGAAACGCCGTCGTTAACAGTGAAAGTATAATTATTCGCTGTAAGCCCTGTATAGGTAATCACATCACCGCTTTGGGTAAATGAACCAGTTGGCGGTGTTAAACCAAATGTGTAATTACCCGAAGTTATGTAATTAGAAACTGTAAAACTTACTGATCCTGTATTTCCTCCGTTACAATAAACATCATTGATTAATTGAGCAGTAACTGCAATTTTATTTGCTTCTTTTACTTCAAAAGATTTAGTTGTGCTACAGCCATTGCTGTCAGTAACTTTTATGATGTAAATATTTGGAGTAAGGTTTGCAAAACTTCCAGTTGTATTACTAACAGCTGAAGCTGCTGGTGAAATAATTTCGTATGTATAAGGTGAAACTCCTCCGGTAACTGAATCCACAGTAATAGTAGCTGCTGCACCCAGTGTATTACAATAAATTGGAGTGGCAACAATAGCCATACCTGTTGGAGGTGTATATGGTAATACATCAACAGTACCAATAACCTTACAGCCTTTAGCATCAAGAACAACATATTTAACTGTTTGCGGGCTATTAACTGTAAATGATGCAGCTGATTGGAAAGTCACCCCATCGTCAAAACTGTAACTGTATTGAGACGTACCACCAATTGCAGTTATAGTAACTATTGCATCTTCAGGTGAATTAGTAAGTGAACAGCCAAATGGTTTTACAGCAACCGAAGCTGTCAATACAACCGGCTGTGTAATAGTAACAGCAGCTGCCGCTAATGAAGTACATCCTTTTGCATCGCTTACTACAACTGTGTAAGATCCTGCTGGTAAACCAGTATAGATTCCGGTTACATCTCCAGTGTTATTTACTACTGGTCCTGTCAATGCATAAGTATATGGTTCAATA
>CAUPKP010000006.1:0-203402 GCA_963511795.1 uncultured Flavobacterium sp.
AGCTTTTTTGAATCTTTTTTTGAAAATAAATTTTCAATTTGATTCGTTTGACCTGTCAGTGTTTTAATGAACGTAATCGCTGTTGCGGGTGCAAAAGTAGTCTCTTTATCCGTTTAAACAAGGGAATTTCTTAACTATTTTTTGTTTATTTTCTAATGCATTGGTTTAACGTAGGTTACAAACCCTCTTTTTTATGGATTTGTAAATTTACACAGGGTATTTTTGACGATTTGGTCAATTTTGCTGGGTTTTGAGATTGGTTTGAGTTGCCAAACCGTTGGATGGTATAGAAACGAGACGGATTCACAAGAGTAAAGACACGGATTCCTGCAAATCTTATCTTTTAAAACTTCTGAGCTATATATAAGGTATGTGTTTTCTATTTTCTTATTATGAAAACAGATGCCTTAGCCCTGATAGAAGCGGAAATCCTTGCGGCCCAGGGTTCGGCTCGCAAGATTGTAGCGGATAGCAGGAAATAGCTCCTAATTATATTGTAAAAGAGAAAAGATCTCTTTGATTGAAAATTCGGCAGCACAAACAAACTCATCTGATGCTCCATAATATATAGTCACCGAATCTCCATCTGAATTTACTATATGACCGTTGGTAAAAACCACATTACCGAAGAAACCCGAAAGTTCATACTCTTCAGTCGGAATCATAATAGGCTCTTCTGTTCTAGCTATTACTTTTGAAGGATTTTCTAAATCCATCAGAAAAGCCCCTAAACAATATTGGTGATTTGGATTGGCGCCATGATATATGGAAAGCCATCCTTTTTCGGTTTTTATAGGAGATCCTCCGGCTCCAATTCTTGCACTATCCCAAAGATTTTCTCTTGTTTTTAGAATACATTGGTGATTTCCCCAATGAATTCCATCTGGAGAAGAAGCCAGCCAGATGAAGTTCCCTCCTATTTCAACACTGCTTGGACGATGCAAAGCATAGAAGAAACCATTGATTTTTTCTTCGAAAATAGCGCAGTCCTTATTATGTGGAGGCAATATCATTCCATGTGATAGAAATTTTTTCCAATCGGAAGTTGTTCGCAAACCAACACCGACTCCATTGGGCGAGACCGCTGTATAGGTCAAATAATAAACACCTTCTATATAGGACACTCGACAATCCTCGATTCCAAATGACTCCAAAAAACCTTCTCCTATTAATAAAGGATATCCTTCGGGTTCATAAAATTCACACCCATCATCGCTGCACATTAATCTCAAGTGTGATAATGTTGTTAAATAATCGACTCCTTTATATTTAATAACTCTTGCATCTTTAGCATCTAATTCTGGATCATTCATAGAAATCTCAATAACCTCAACTCCTGTTGGAGTTAGCACTGGAAATGAGATTGCATCCTCTCTTTGTTCCGGTCTTTCGGCTACACGAATAATCATCCATATTTTGCCGTCAAATTGAAACACTCCCGGATTAAGCAGACAGGCTATCTGCAAGTCTTTGTGACTTGGTAAAATATCCGAAGGAGAAAGTAATGGATTTTCGGGAAAACGCTTGGCAATATCTTTCATGGTGCTCTTAATTATTGAATTTTGGAACAAAAATCAGAAATCAAAAAATGCAGATATAAACGAATGACAGCATTCTGAATCTTTATACTAAGGTAAGAAGGAATCCACTACGAAAGTAAATTAAAACAAAAAAGCTCCTCTAGACGAGAAGCTTTTGGTGCGGATAATAGGACTCGAACCTACACGCCTTGCGGCACCAGATCCTAAGTCTGGCATGTCTACCAATTTCACCATATCCGCGTAATTGTGGGTGCAAAGATAATCATAACTTCCAATATTCAAAGGATTTTTTAAAAAAATTATTTATTCTATTTTTTGTATTTTTGATCCTCAAAAAATTTTGATTTAATGGAAGACATAAAACAATACGTTACAAAACACAAAGATCGGTTTATCAGCGAATTAATAGAACTATTAAAAATCCCATCCGTAAGTGCTGACTCTGCTTTTTCTCAAGATGTCCTTGACACTGCCGAAGCTGTAAAAGCAAGTTTAGAGAAAGCAGGATGCGATTTTGTCGAAATTTGCGACACTGCCGGTTACCCAATTGTATATGGTGAGAAAACAATCGATCCTAAATTACCTACTGTTTTAGTTTACGGACATTATGATGTACAGCCCGCCGATCCATTAGAATTATGGACTTCTCCCCCATTTGAACCAGTTATTAAAAAAACCGATATTCATCCCGAAGGTGCCATTTTTGCCAGAGGTTCCTGCGACGATAAAGGACAAATGTACATGCATGTAAAAGCTTTTGAATACATGATTCAAAGCAACACTTTACCCTGCAACGTAAAATTTATGATTGAAGGTGAGGAAGAAGTTGGCAGCGTCAATCTAAAAACCTTTGTTGAAAATAATACCAAGAAACTTAAAAATGATGTAATTCTGATTTCGGATACTGGAATGATTTCAAATCAGCAACCCTCTATTACCACTGGACTTCGCGGTTTGAGTTATGTAGAAGTCGAAGTTACGGGGCCAAATCGTGATTTACATTCTGGATTATATGGCGGTGCAGTGGCCAACCCGATTAATATTTTGGCCAAAATGATTGCTTCTTTGCATGATCAAGACAATCATATTACCATTCCAGGTTTCTACGACAACGTCGAAGAATTATCTCTTGAGGAAAGAGCAGAAATGGCCAAAGCTCCTTTTAACCTTGATAATTACAAGAAAGCATTAGACCTAAACGATATTTATGGCGAAAGCGGTTATGTAACCAATGAACGAAATTCCATCCGCCCTACTCTGGATGTTAATGGAATTTGGGGAGGCTATACTGGGGAAGGAGCAAAAACAGTTATTGCCAGCAAAGCTTTCGCAAAAATCTCAATGCGCTTAGTACCCAACCAAGATTGGGAAGAAATCACAGAACTTTTCACAAAACATTTCATCAGCATTGCTCCGGCAGGTGTTACCATAAAAGTGATACCTCATCACGGCGGTCAGGGCTATGTAACCCCAATTGACAGCATTGGTTACAAAGCGGCTAATATGGCATATACAGAAACTTTTGGAATTCCTGCCATTCCAGTTCGTTCTGGAGGAAGTATTCCAATCGTGGCTTTATTCGAAAAAGAGCTGAAAAGCAAAACAATCCTTATGGGTTTTGGCCTTGACAGCGACGCCATTCACTCACCAAACGAACATTTCGGAATTTTCAATTACCTGAAAGGGATTGAAACCATTCCGTTGTTTTACAAATATTTTGTGGAGTTAAGTAAATAAGACTCCTTCATACTTTCTAAATCCGTTCCCTATGAGCGGATTTTTTTATGTCTTTTCCGAAATAATCAGGATTTTAATTAGGAGCTATTTACTTCGTCAGTTCGCTTCGCTCGTGTCCTGCTATCCGCTACAATCTTATGAGCCGAACTCCGGCTCACAAGGATTTCCACTACTATCAGGGCTAGGGCTTTTGATTTCCATAAGACATTAATGTTTTAATAATTACAATTACATCTGTAAGAATCATTCGCATAAAAAAAAGATCAAATAATTTGGTGATGTTATTTTTTATTCTACATTTGTAGAGCAATATCTATTTATGTAGAGCAAAACCAATTTATGAGAAACATATTAACCGCTTTGTGCCTAACATTAAGTCTTATTGGATGCAAAACTGCTTCTATAAATCAAAAAGAAAACAAAAAAAGAGAAGGGCTTTGGATAGAGAATTATGCAGTTGACAGCGCAAAATATAAATCTGTTGGAAAGTATAAAAATGACGATCCCGTAAAAAAATGGCGCTATTACTTAAACGGAAAAATTATCAAAAAAGAAAAATACAAGCGCAACATTTGTAAAACGACAAATTATCATGAAAACGGAAAAATTCAATCAAAAGGCCTTACCAAAACTACTACAGACAATATAGAAATCCATTGGTTCTATGATGGAATTTGGAAATTCTACGACGAAAAAGGAAATCTAATTATCACCAAAAAATACAATAATGGAGAACTGCTTACAGAAGTAAAACATAATCGAGAATGACGATATTCAATAACAATTTCAATGGTAATTTCAATTTCAATAGCAATATCAAATTAAAAAAAATTTAAACATGCAACTATCCAACTCCGAAGAACAATTAATGGAACATCTCTGGCAGCTTGAGAAAGCCTTCATGAAAGACTTACTCGAAGCATACCCAAAACCAAAACCGGCCACAACAACGGTTGCCACTTTGCTGAAGAGAATGATTGACAAAAAATTCGTGGCATACAACGAATTTGGAAACTCACGGGAATATTATCCGTTGGTCAAAAAAACAGATTATTTCTCGAAACACGTAAACGGATTGATTAGCAATTTCTTCAACAATTCGGCTTCACAATTTGCTTCTTTCTTCACCACCGAAACCAATTTATCGGCATCGGAATTGGAAGAACTCAAAAAAATAATTGACAGTGAAATTCAAAAAAAGAAAAAATGATAGACTTTTTAATCAAATCTTCCATCAGCCTATTAGTTCTTTTACTCTTTTATCATTTGGTATTAGAAAAAGAAAAAATGCACCAATTCAATAGGTTTTACTTGTTATCAAGTATTGTATTTTCGTTTATCATTCCATTCATAACTATTGAGGTTATTGACCAATCTGCAGACGCATTAGTCCAAACCAATACTGTTATGACCGGAGAAGCTACAATGGCAATTATGCCAGAAACCGTCAATTATACAGCAATTATAATTTGGAGCATATATAGTTTAGTTACTCTGTTATTGCTGTTTCGTTTTATGAGAAACATTCTAAAAATAAAATCCAAAATAAAATCGAACACCATTATACATTATAAAAATGCAAAACTAGTTTTACTCGAGGAAAAAACCTTGCCGCATACTTTCTGGAACAGCATATTTATCAACGAAACCGATTACCGCAATAGAAAAATTGAAGCCGAATTATATACACACGAATTGATACACGTAACTCAAAAACATACTTTGGATGTTTTGTTTATTGAAATATTGAAAACGCTGTTTTGGTTTAATCCAATTTTCATTTTTTACAAAAAAGCCATACAGCTCAATCACGAATTTCTCGCAGATGAGAAAGTGGTAAGCACCCATGATGACGTCCCGCTTTACCAAAATTTATTGCTATCGAAAGCAAACGAGTACCAAACTTTTTACTTGACCAGTAATTTAAACTATTCTGTAACCAAAAAACGATTAATTATGATGACAAAAACCGTTTCGAAAACAAAAATAACCCTTTATAAAATAGCACTTATGCCTTTATTTTCCGGGCTTATTTTCTTTATGTGCGTTGAAAGTGTTGCACAAGTTAAAACAGAAAATCCAATAAAAGATGTAAATCAACCAGTTGAAACAAAAGCAATAAATATTCAGAACAACGAAATTCACAGCCTTGCTCATGTATCCGACAAACCTACATTCCCAGGCGGAATAGAGAAATTTTATCAATTTGTAGGTACAAATTTCAAAACTCCTTCAGAACCCAATCTAAAAGGAAAAATATATATAACCTTTATAATAGAAAAAGACGGCAGCTTAAGTGATTTCAAAATCTTAAGAGATATTGGTTACGGGACGGGTGATGAAGCAGTACGTGTTTTGAAATTGAGTCCAAAATGGATTCCTGGAAAAATCGACGGGAATCCCGTTAAAGTAATGTATAGTTTACCAATCACTATCCAATCAGCAGATTTAAAAAATGCTGCGCAGGAAAAATCTATTACCCCGCCTAAAAACATTGCTCAATCCGTTGAAACAAAAACAAAAGAAGTACAGGACAACAAAATTCTAGGCTTTTCAGATGTATCCGAAAAACCAACATTCCCAGGCGGAATAAAGAAGTTTTATCAATTTGTAGGTACAAATTTTAAAACTCCTTCAGAGCCCAATCTAAAAGGAAAAGTATATATAACCTTTATAATAGAAAAAGATGGCAGCTTAAGTGATTTCAAAATCTTAAGAGATATCGGCCATGGAACGGGTGACGAAGCGATACGTGTTATGAAGTTGTGCCCAAAATGGATTCCCGGAAAAATCGATGGCAATCCCGTTAAAGTAATGTACAGCCTGCCAATCACTATTCAATCAGTCAATTAATCTTTTTTAATAAAAACGAAATCCGCCTTTCACGAGGCGGATTTTGACTAAAAAAATTAAAAAAAGCTAAAATTAAAAAGGCCTTAACTAAAAACCTTATCAGGATTATATCCTACATAAGGCATTGATTGTTCATTAAAAACAACTCCGTATTCTTCTAACTCCTTCAAAATTGGCAGATACACTTCTTTGCGGATAGGAAGCTGTACTCCCGGACTTGTGATTTTGCCATTCAAGATTAACAAAGCCGCCATTGCAACTGGCAGTCCTACTGTTTTTGCCATAGCTGTATAAGTCTGATCTTCACCAATACAAACCATTTTGGAGTCAATTTGCTTTTCTTCACCATTGATAACATATCCAAATTTGTGATACATTACAATCATATCCTTATCTTCTGGCTGTAAAGTCCAGCTGTCTGTTAGAATTTTTTCCAGAATTTGTGCGGGTGTAGCGTCTTTCAAACCAACTTTTTTATTACGATTGAATAAATCCAATTCCAAAAGTTTATCCCACATTATATCGTCTTGGTCAATTTTTAGAATCAAGCGCATCTTAATTTCTACAGAATCGGTTGGGTGGTACGGGAGAAAAGAATTTACAAATTCTCTATAACTCATATTCTCAGAATTTTCCATAGTATAACTGTCGTCAGTCATACCCAACTGCACAAACATATTCCAAGCTTTAGAATAACCCACTCTGCGGATTGTTCCTCTATACAGGGTAAGCACATCATCCAGACCGTAAACACTTCTGTATTTAAGCGAATCTCTATTGGAATAAGCTTCAAATTTTCCATATCCTTCCACTTCCAAAAACTCGGTTCTACGAAACAGATTTACATACGGAATGTATTTATATGCCCCTTCCTGAATAAACTTGGCCGCTCCACCCTGTCCGGCAAGAACTACATTCCTTGGCGCCCAGGTAAACTTATAATTCCAAAGATTATTATCAGATTCTGGTGCAACAAGTCCGCCGCAAAAAGATTCAAACAACAGTATTTTACCTCCTTGTTCCCTTATCTCATCAATAGCTTTCATGGCGCTCATGTGGTCGACTCCGGGATCAAGCCCGATTTCGTTCATGAAAATTAAATTATTTGCTGTGGCTTCTTCATTTAATTCCTGCATTGCATCACTTATATAGGATGCCGTTACAAGATGTTTTTTATATAAAATACAATCCTTAGCTACTTCTATATGAAGATGGGCAGGGAGCATCGAAATGACAATATCGGCTTTTTGAATTGCAGTTCTTCTTTGATTTTCATCAAATATATTTAAAGCAATAGGAGTCGCATTGGGATGATTATTTGTCTTTTTTTGAGCTAATGCCAAAGACAAATCTCCAATAATAAGATGCAGGTTCTCCTGTACCGATTTATTCAAAAGGTATTGAATCAAGGATGAAGCGGATCTTCCAGCTCCTATAATTAGAATTGTTCTCATAAGTCGTTTTTTATTCAAAATTCAAGCAGTTACCGTTTCAATCTATTTCCCCAATAAATAGGATGTTTTTATCCTTATTTAAAGCGCTTGCCATTTTCAAAATTTAAAAATATAACACAAATATACAATATTGTTGTATTTATAACAGATATTTTAAATCAATTTTATTGTTTTAAAATAATTTCATCCTAATAAAATAAAAAACAAGATTAAAATAAATTTAAATACCAAAGAGTTTCAAAAGGGATGTTAAATGTTTTCAGTTTAATAATATATGAAATACTTTTGTAACACTTTAAATAAAAAGAAATGGAAAAGAAAATAATTTCGACTGCAGCTATTTTAGGTATGATTGCAATAATTTTAGGCGCTTTTGGTGCACATGGCCTAAAAAAAGTTCTCACTCTTGAACAGCTTACCACTTTTGAAACAGGTGTTCGGTATCAAATGTATCATGCTTTGTTTTTATTATTTATCGGAACAACAACTTTAATTAACCAAAAATTAAAAAAAACCATTCTCAATCTGACTATTCTGGGAGTTGTGTTTTTTTCAGGTTCTATTTATCTTTTGGCAACCAATTCTTTGACTCCAATCGATTTCAAAATAATTGGCTTCATTACTCCAATCGGAGGGCTATTTCTTATTATTTCGTGGTTTTTATTGTTTTTTGACTTAATAAAACCAATAAAAAAGAAAAACAAAAACATAATGTAGTTCTAAAAAAAATTATACTTTTGCAGTGAAATAAACAACACTCACAAAAATTTATTTTTTATGGACAATTACGCTTTGTTTACGAAATCGATTTCGTTAAAAGAACTAGGAATTGAAAATGCTACAATTCAGTATCAGCTAAGCCCGAATGAGTTACATGACATTACGATCCAATCAAGACAGGGAATCGAAAGCAACACAGGAGCATTGGCAATTAATACCGGAGAGTTTACTGGGCGTTCTCCTCAAGATCGTTTCATAGTTAAAGATAGTATTACTGAAGATAAAGTATGGTGGGGAAATATAAACATCCCTTTTGAACCAGCCGCTTTTGATGCACTTTATAAAAAAGTAACAGCATATTTATCAAACAAAGAAATCTTCGTTAGAGATTCTTATGTGTGTGCCGATACCAATTACAGATTAAATGTTCGTGTAGTTACCGAAACTGCTTGGGCTAATTTATTCTGTCACAACATGTTTTTGAGGCTTACTAATGAAGAACTGGAAAACTTCACTCCAGAATGGACCGTTATCTGCGCTCCTGGATTTTTTGCAGATCCTGCTGTTGACGGAACACGCCAAAGCAATTTTGCCATTTTGGATTTTACAAAAAAAATAGCGCTGATTGGCGGAACTGGCTATACTGGTGAAATGAAAAAAGGAATCTTTTCGGCATTGAATTTCATCCTGCCTGTTTTCAAAAATACTTTGCCAATGCACTGCAGTGCTAATGTTGGCGAAGATGGAGATACCGCAATTTTCTTTGGATTATCTGGTACTGGAAAAACAACATTGTCTGCAGATCCTGACAGAAAACTGATTGGAGACGACGAACACGGATGGACAAATGAAAATACTGTTTTCAATTTTGAAGGTGGCTGTTATGCTAAAGTAATTAATCTTACCGAAGAGAATGAACCAGACATTTTTAGAGCCATCAAAAAAGGAGCCATTCTTGAAAATGTTGTTTTCAAAGTTGGAACCAATGAAGTAGATTTTGAAGATATTTCGATTACTCAAAATACCAGAGTTAGCTACCCAATTGAACATATTGATAACATTCAGCCAGGTTCTATTGGTAAAAACCCAAAAAATATTTTCTTCTTAACAGCAGATGCCTACGGTATTTTACCCCCAATTTCGAAACTGACTGCTGGTCAGGCTGCTTACCACTTTATATCTGGATACACTGCAAAAGTTGCTGGAACTGAAGCCGGAGTTACAGAACCTCAGCCTAACTTTTCGGCTTGTTTTGGCGCACCATTCATGCCTTTGCATCCAACAAAATATGCCGAAATGCTGAGTGCAAAAATGAAAGAGGCTAACGTAAAAGTCTGGTTAATCAATACTGGATGGACTGGAGGTTCTTATGGAACAGGAAGCAGAATGAAACTAAAATACACCCGCGCCATGATTACTGCTGCCTTAAAAGGAGAATTAGATTCAGTTGATTTTGTGAACCACGACGTATTTGGAATTGCAGTTCCGCAGTCTTGTCCAAATGTTCCAAGCGAAATTCTGAATCCTAAAAACACTTGGGAAGATCCAGCATTATACAATACAAAAGCTACCGAATTAGCTCATAAATTCGAAGCTAATTTTGCAAAATTCAAAGAATTTGCCAATGCTGAGATATTAGCAGGAGCACCAATAACACAATAAGGAAATTACTAATTCAAACTAAAAAAAGCTGTTCGTCATGAACAGCTTTTTTGTTGGATATCATCTTGAGAAATTCCGAGGCGACGGAAAAAGAATAGTTAGAGTAAAAGATAAATTGAACTCTGCTCAACATGACCGAAAAATTATTTGCTTTTAGCCTGATCTATACGCTGCTGTATTAAATCCCAAGCGTAGTAATGAAAAGTCATACCGTTGCTCATTGCAACAAAAAGGCCGTTCTTGAATTGGCCTCCCAAATTAATGCTTATTACATCTGCTCCATCACATTCAATTGTCGAAGTTGGAATTTCGGCTAATAATGGATATTCGTTTGTATTTCCATTTACACCTTCTCTTGGATAAACCAAAAAAGTATTCGCTTGCTGATTAGACACCAAAATATAACCTGTTGTTGGGGTAGTTTTATAAATTGCGATTCCCTCGTTATCCGCTTTAAAATGGTTGCGACCAAAAAGAGCTGATTCCGAATTGTCATTTAAAGCGGGATCAGCTTTATATTTTCTGATTCCAAACTGTTCATCACAATAGTAAACAACACCTAATTCATTATCAACTGCGATAGCTTCAATTTCTTTCTTGCCGCTGTATTGTCCAAATTTCCGAACCACATTCGCTCCTGCTTTTCCATTGCCTGCATTAGTCAGCTGATATTGCCACAAATATGTTCCAGAAGGACCGCTTTTTCTGCCAACGATTGCAAAAACTGCGTTGTCGCTTGCACGGGTATATAAAGCAATTCCCATTGGATCCCGCTCCAATTCTCCATCAAAAACAGCAATACCGCCATTGTCAATAGGTTTTAAATCAGGCAGACTAAAAATTCTCATTTTATTACTTTCCCGCTCAGTCGTTACGGCAACATCTACTTTTTTACCATCAATTACTAAACCATAAGCGATATCAACATTGTTTGGACGCTTTAAAACTTCTGATTTTGCAATGATTTTTCCATTCAAATCAAAGGCATACAAACCGCCGTCGGTATCTTTATCTGTTCCAATAATTAAACTTTTGGCAGGATCATTAGGATTTATCCAAATAGCAGGATCATCCGTGTCGTGAGGTAAAGCTTCGGTTACAACTGTTGGCTTTACTGCATCTTTTCGAATTGGTGCCAATTTATTACTGCAAGAAGTAACAAAGAGGCTTAAAAACAAAATTGCAATTATATATGTATTCTTCATTGGATTATTTCTTTAATGCAATTAGACAGAATGAAATTATTCTGTCTAATTGATGAATTTAGTGTTTTTATTTAAAAATCAAACTTCAATCCTAAATTATATCTTGCCTGATAGTATTCGGCTTGTTTTGTATGTGATTCAACACCTTGGTAATAACGCAATGGCTGATTAGTCAAGTTGGTTGCTTCTGCAAAAACACGAATGTGCGATGTTATTTTATAAGCCGCATTCGCATCTACAAAAAACTGTTTGTCATAATAGCTGTCGTTGTATGCTTCTGAACCCAATTCATCTAAATAATCTGAAGTGAAATTAGTAGAAACTCTAGCCGAAAAACGCTTGTTTTCCCAAGACAATGAACCATTAAACATGTGCGGAGCAGTTCCTGGAAGACTAATATCTTCTCTTTCGTTTCCGTCTTCATCTGCAATTCCTTTGGCTTCAGATTTAGTATAAGTATAGTTTAAATAAATTCCGAAACCTTTCAAGAATTTACTTTCGAAGAAATCAAGCTGACGCTGAAAAGCAAATTCAAAACCATAAACATCAACTGTATCTCCATTTTTTGGCTGCACAAATGTCCAATTTTCTCCTGCCGGAATCGGATTATCCTGAGTTGGAAAATCTGCAGCAAATTTTTCTGTTGTGTATTGGCTGTCGCTGTAGTTATAAATAAAATCATGCAGTTTTTTATAGAAAACACCTCCAGAGATTAATCCAACCGACTTAAAATAATTCTCGACCATAAAATCATAATTGTATGAGTACGTTACATCAAGATCTGGATTTCCAGCTGTAATTTCCATATCAGATGCAATATTGTTCACATAAGGAGCCAAGGCATAATAATTGGGTCTGGCCAAAGCCGTAGTAGCTGCTGCTCTCAAAACCAAATCCTTGGTAGCATTGTATTGAAAAGTAACACTTGGCAATACATTAGTGTACGCATTAGTTGTATTGATTTCACTTTCTAATTCTTCTTCATCCAAAACACGGTTTCCAGTATAATCGATATGAGTATTTTCTACACGGAAACCTACAACCATCGATAATTTATCATTAAAATCCTGATCCCATCTTACGTAAGCCGCATAAATGTTTTCTTTTGCATTATAATTTACAGCTAAATATTCAGATGGATCTTCTTCTTTGTCAAATAAAGAAGCGTTATTCAAATCAAGATTTCCTAAAAAGTTAGCCGATGCAAAAGTTCCCGGCACATACTGACTGCCAGGATTAAAATCCTTTCCATCAAAATAACTTGTGGAAATATCAGACAGCGAAGCCATATCATCGTTAATAGGTTCGTAAGAATAGAACATATTATTTCTTGATTTCTCTTTCATTCGAAGACGAAGACCTGTTCTGATTCGGCCTTTTTCTGCTGGAATAATGGTGAAAGGGAAACGAACATTTACTTTGGCTCCAAATTCACTTTCTTCAGTTTCATCTGTATTTTCTGAAAGTCCATCCAATTCAAATTCATCCAATGATTCTCCAGCAGTAGTTACCAAAGGAAATCTCCTATCTGATAAATCCTGAGTAACATCCAAACCTTCCTGACGGTAATCAATGTAACGCTCTCCCGGACGGTATTCTCTTGCAGTTGAGTAATTAGTAGACCAGTCTAAATCAAGTTTTGAGCTAATTAAATGTTCACCGCGAAGCGAATAATTTTGTACTCTCTGATCTTCTAATCTTCTGCTTTTATTTCTGTCGTTATCTACACCGCCTTTTGTCTGACGTGTTACACGGCCTTCAAAACCAGTGATTTTTTCTTCATCCACATCATCATAAACAGCTTCAATATCGTCATAAGTCGTTCTGAAACGGTTTTCTCGATCGTCTCTCCAATTGTAAATGGCATTGGCAAAAATGGCATTGTTTTCGTCAAATTTATAATCTAATGCAAACGAAGCACTTCTGCGGATGCGCTGTACATCATACTTTCTAACTTCAGAAGCCTGTACAAATTCATTTCCAAAATCATCTTTTACCCATTCGTTTTCAATATTATCCGAACCATAATCCACATTATTATAAGAACCGCTAAAAACTACACCAAATTTATTATTGAAAAATCGGTTTCCATAAACCAATCCTGCAGTATAAATAGGTTTATCACGAATTGGAGCATAACCGCCGCCGATTGTAGCCGAGATTCTTTCGCCATTTGGAGTGGGTCTCGTAATCAAATTTACCGAACCTCCAATAGCATCTGCATCCATATCAGGAGTTAATGTTTTGCTTACTTCAATGGTCGAAATCATGTCCGACGGAATCAAGTCCATCTGTACATTTCTGTTATCTCCTTCGGCAGATGGAATTCTGTCTCCGTTCAAAGTAACCGAATTCAATGATGGTGCTAAACCTCTAATGATAATATTTCTGGCTTCACCTTGGTCGTTCTGCATGGTAACACCTGGAACTCTTTTTAGAGCATCTCCAATATTGGCATCAGGAAAACGTCCAACCTGATCTGATGAAATTACGTTTCCTATGTTCTTATTATTTTTCTGCTGATTCAAAGCTTTCGCCTGCCCTTTTAGGTTATCACCTACAACCACTTCATTCAGCTCAGTAGTTGCCGATTTCAGTATAAAATCAACTACATTATTTTTCCCTTCTGTAACAACAACTTGATGAGTCATGCCCGTGTAACCAATGTATTTTAACTGAACTTGATATATACCGGCATTAACATTAAGCAATTCAAAACGGCCGTTATAATCGGAAATGGTGTATTTGTTTTCGCCAACAATTTGGATCATTGCTCCTGCCAAAGGAAGCTTGTCATCCGCATCTAATACCTTTCCGGATATTATCCCTTTTTGGGCATAGCCTGATAATGCTACTAAAAATAGTATTACTGTTAAATAAAGATTTTTCATTTTTTCTAGTTTGATTTTGACTGCGAAACTAAAACCTTAACATTACTAAAGCTGTGACAAAAAATTAACATAGTGTTATGATTTTATCGGGAAAATTGAGTTTATTAATGTTAAAATAACATTTAATGCATGGGTACATTTCTCCCAATCAAAAACAAATCAGCATTTTATACCATTATCAATTTTTTGGCGTTAAATTTGCATCATCAATCAAAAATCAATCAATCATGTTAAAACAATTTTTCATCCTGTGTTCAGGCGCAGACAAACCGCTGCTCGAAGGCTGCTCCGAAGGCGAACAGACCAAGTATGCCGGCATTGGTGCCACCGTTTTTTTTACCGCAGTTATGGCTTTTATCGCCAGCGCTTATGCCCTCTTTACTGTTTTCGACAATGTTATCCCCGCACTACTTTTTGGCTTTGTATGGAGTCTGCTCATTTTTAATCTGGATCGATTTATCGTTTCCACCATTCGAAAAAGAAACAGTTTTAGCAGTGAACTGCTGCAGGCGACTCCACGAATTATGTTGGCCATTATCATTGCAATCGTAATTTCAAAACCATTGGAAATTAAAATCTTCGAAAAGGAAATCAATACCGTTTTATTGAAAGAAAAAAACGCAATGGCATTGAACAATAAAAAGGAAGTTGCCAATTACTTCAAATTCGATTTGGACAAAAACAAAACTGAAATTGCTGGTCTTAAAACTGAGATTACAGATAAGGAAAAGGAAGTAAACACGCTTTATGAAACCTATATCAAAGAAGCCGAAGGAACAGCCGGCACCAAAAAACTAGGCAAAGGTCCTGTGTTCAAAGAAAAAATTGCCAAACACGATCTGTCCAAAAAAGAATTGGATACTATCAGAAAAAACAATTTAGCCAAAATCGCAGTTCTTGAAAAAGGCTCTAAAACTTTACAGACCGATTTGGATAAAAAAGTAACCGAAACCCAGCCCATCATTGATGGATTTGACGGTTTGATGGCACGAATCAACGCTTTAAATAAACTGCCTTGGATTCCTTCTTTTTTTATAATGCTGTTGTTTTTAGCCATTGAAACTTCACCAATCATTGCCAAATTATTATCCCCAAAAGGAGAATACGATTTTAAATTGGAAGATTTGGAGACAGCTCTCAAAGCCACAATCGAGCAGGACAAATACCAACGGGAATTACTCATAAAAACCAGTGCCTCTATGCACGATAAAGTATATGCTGATATCGCCGAAGACAAAAAATTATATGAACTGCAGCGAAAAAATGCAACTGAATTACTGGAAAAGCAATCCAATAATTTTGTAGAGAAACAAATGAAAACTTTATAAAAAGACAAAACCCGATAACTTAACTGCTATCGGGTTTTGCTTTTTAGATTCTTGCGATTTACTACATCAAACTCAAAATCTCTTTCTTGAAAGCATCATATTCGCCTTGCATAATCAATCCGTTGTCAAGAAGTTTTTTATAATTTTGAAGCTTTGCAAAAAGTTCGTCCTGTGTTAAATCACCAGTTTTTTTCTCCGTTGAAGCGGTTGTGTTCTCAGCAATAGGTTCTGCATAATTAGAAACTACAGGCATTATTTCGGCATAATTGGTTACTTCTTCGGTTTCCATTTCCTCGATCAATTCTGACTCTTGAATTAATTCTGGAGCAATTTCTTCTGTTATAACTGATACAGGAACTTCA
This sequence comes from uncultured Flavobacterium sp., assembly GCA_963511795.1. Classification (GTDB taxonomy): domain Bacteria; phylum Bacteroidota; class Bacteroidia; order Flavobacteriales; family Flavobacteriaceae; genus Flavobacterium. The sequence continues at coordinate 15,754 of CAUPKP010000006.1, forward strand.
GTTACAATTGCACCGTTTTTCAAAATATCTAATTGTTCTTTGGCAAACGTAGCAATTTTTCTAGCTTGAACTTTTGGAATATAATCGATAGAAACCTGAATCTGTGTTTTGGTCGAAAACGAAAATTCAGAACCTAAAATATTCTCTTTCATGAAAGTCCCCTCTATTTCATCCCAAGTAAAATCAGTAAAATTCATAGAAAGTCCCATGTTTTTGGGCTGGCAGATAATAATTCTTTTATTAGTCACCACAATGCTGTCTGGAAAAACGGTAATAGCTGGTTTTTTCTGAACAGCGATATAACCCACTTCTTCATTTTTCATCAATAAATCATTCAGCTTTGAAGTTATTTTTTCAATGGCTTTTGGATCTTGTTCTTCGTTCAGGAATTTTTTAAGATTATCAATCATATTTTATTATTTGAAAGTGTCTGATATTTTTAAACAAAAGTAATGCCTATTTTTCTAATTCGATAATTTCCGTTTGAATTTTCTTGGTTAAACTTTTAAAAACCAAGTCATACGAATGATCGATTAATTCTTTCAATAATGCATTTTGCACATCCTGATTTACGGCAATCGTATTCCAATGCACTTTACTCATGTGAAAACCGGGCTGAATCGCATCGTATTCGGCACGCAGCTCTTGTGCTCTTTCGGGATCACACTTAAGATTCATCGAAGGACTTCCTTTTTCCCATTGTAATAAAGAAGATAAGGCGAACATTTTTCCGCCAACTTTAAAGACCAAAGTGTCTTCGTCAAATGGAAAATGCTCGGTAACGCCTTTTTTGGAAAGACAGTATTCGTAATAAGTTTCTAAATTCATAATATTATTTTTTCCATCATTCGATCAGGATTAGCCAACGCTTTGAATCCGAATTTTTCATACAAAAATTGGGCATCTCTCGTAGCCAGTCTCCATATTTTTACATCTTTCAACGAAGATTCTTCCATCATCGCCGAAATTAAAACAGACGAATATCCTTTTCCCATGTGTTCTTCGGCTATAAAAACATCCATCATATAAGCAAAAACCACATAATCAGTAATAACTCTTCCAAAACCAATTTGGACATCATCAAGATAAATCCCAAAACAAACGGAAGCATCAATTGTTTTTTGAACTTCTTCAATTGTTCTTCCTGCCGTCCAATAGATATCTTTTAGAAAATTCTGGATAAACGGGACATCGAGTTTGTCTTTATCTGTTGAAACTTGTATCATATTTGATATAAAATAGGTTTACTCGGGCTTGCGTCATTTTCGAAAGAAGCAATCTGCAGATTCAACAGATAACTACCGTCTTGTACCTCATCGGGAACAAAAATCATTTCGGTAATCGTGCAGTCCAATCGTGCATCTGAATTTAGATTGTGAACATCTTTTACTTTCCAAAACGCTTTATGAGCCAATAACTTCCCCTCGTCATGTTCTTTGTCAACGCTCGGCAGATCAATCAATAAATGTTTGATACCGCTTTCGCGAATGAAAAGTGCTGCATCTTCTGCTAGATATGGCGGGTTGGTATTCGAATATTTCAGTGATTTTTTTATTTTGAAATTAGGCAATGTCCTGATAATTATGGCTTCAGGAGTTTTATTGCCCAATGCTTTTTTTATCTGACTTCTGCTTATCACACAGTCTTCTCCTTCTATTTCTGGTACAACCGAAACCAATTCGGCCAAAAAGAAAAACTGCCTCAACGATTGATTAATACTGTAAAATTCTCTTGTAATATGCCCCAAACATTCTGTATGCGTTCCGTGTCCATGCGGATTGAAGAAAATATTATTGAAATTGGTCGATGACTTCCCTTCGGAAACTTTACCAATCCAATCACCAAAAACAACAGGTTCAATCACTGGTTTTTCAATATACCAAGCAATCGGATTTTCATATGTATTGGTTAACGGAATCGAAATATCAATGGGTTTTGACAAGTCAACTTCAATAGTCTGATTATTATGTTCAATTGTTGTTCGCATAAAACTAATCTAGCGGTTTAGGATATTTTTGTTTAAGATTAAAAACTATTTCCGAAGCGCCATTTTTTTGCAAATAATCTAATTTTTCCATTGCTTCGGTAATGTCCGGGATTTCACCTTTTTTTACCCACCACATCGCAGTAGCAACTTGTCCAAAAGTTTGAAACCATTCTTTTCTTCGTCTTAAAAACTCTGAATGAAAGGTTTTATACATATAATGTTCCAAAGTTTCAATGCTTTCCCAAATAGAATAATTCACAATAATCTGTTCATCATTGTAAGGATTAAAATTGGTCGCATTATTGTCTTCGTCTTTTAATCGCCATACAAAGCCGTCACTGTTTTCGGCAATTTCATTGACTTTGTCCAAGTTATCGACAAATTCTTTCATGATTGGATCGTCGATATTAACGCCTTTCATTCTAGCTATATTTATTTCTGCAAGCTGATATTCTGCCATGTTTCATTCTTTTATTTGATAATTAGACTTTTTTAAGACTGAATTAATTAACCGCAAGGTTCGCAAAGTTTTACGCAAAGTTCGCAAATAAATTATTTATCTAAAGATTGTTTACTACTCTCTTTATCCCATTTTTAATTAATACAACATTGAAATTTATTAGCAAACCTAATTTGCAGTTCGTTAATTTCAAATAGGTTAACAGTTGAGCGAAATGTATATCATTTAAAGCGTCAACAGACTTTATTTCTAAAATTAATTTATTTTCTACTAAAATATCTAGCCGATACCCAACATCTAATTTAACTTCTTCATAGATTAAAGGTAAAGGTTTCTGCTTTTGAATTTCTAAGCCTGTCTTTTTTAATTCATAAAATAAACATTCTTCATAAGCACTCTCTAAAAGTCCTGGCCCCAGACTTTGATGCACTTTTAGATCACAATTAAAAACAACTCTAGATAATTCGTTTTCAGTCATAATTTATTTTTACCGCAAGGTTCGCAAAGATTTACGCAAAGAACGCAAAGCTAAACTTCTAGCTGATTACAAAATAAATATAAGAAAAATACTTAACAAAACAATAGCGAACCTTGCGTAAATCTTTGCGCTCTTTGCGGTTAAGTCTCCGAATTTAAATAAAATAAATCTGACGCAATTCCATCAGTCAAGAATTTTCCTTTTGCAGTTGGTTTTAAAATGTTGTTATCAATCGAAAGCAAATCATCGTTTAGGAATTTCTGTGCTTGTTTATGCAGATAATCTAAATATTCATCTCCGAATTCGGTTTCAATTCGATTCAAAGAAACGCCCCAAATGGTTCTCAAGCCTGTCATAATGTATTCGTTATAACGGTCGAAAATGGAAAGAATCTCAATTTCGTTAGGCAGTTGATCTTCCTGAATGGATTTTATATAAAGCGAATTATTCGAAACATTCCAGCTTCGGAAAATGCCGTCATAACTATGTGCAGACGGACCAATTCCCAAATACTTTTTCCCCAACCAATAAGCAGAATTGTTCTTTGAAAAATAATTAGCTTTTCCAAAATTGGACAATTCATAGTGAATAAAATCATTAGCTTCCAACATTTCTACCAAAATTGCAAAGTGTTCCTGCGCCGATTCGTCATTAGGTTTGGCTATTTTTCCGGTTTGAATGAGTTTATTCAAGGCCGTTTTCGGTTCAACAGTCAGTGCATAACTCGAAATATGCGGTATTCCAAAAGACAACGCAGTTTCAATATTATGTTTCCATTTCTCATTACTCATGCCTGGAATTCCATAAATCAAATCGAGTGAAATATTGTCAAAATATTGCGTTGCTTCTTCGAGACATTTTTTGGCTTCAACCGAATTATGAGCGCGATTCATCATAAGCAAATCGTCTTCAAAGAAAGATTGGATTCCGATGCTTAGTCGATTGATTGGAGTTTTGGATAATTCGATGATTCGTTCGCTTGACAAATCATCAGGATTGGCTTCGAGCGTGATTTCGGAATTTTCGGCAACATTATAGTTCTTATAGACTTCTTCAATCAAAAATCTCAAATCTGAAATCTGCAATACAGAAGGCGTTCCTCCGCCAAAATAAATGGTTTCTACAACTTCGTTTTCAAATTCCGTTTTGCGCATTTGCAATTCTTTGGCAATAGCCAAAACCATCTCTTCTTTCTTCTTCATTGAAGTCGAAAAATGAAAGTCGCAGTAATGACAAGCCTGTTTGCAGAATGGTATGTGTATATAGATTCCTGACATAATAAAAAAAGAGCAAGTTAAATCTTGCTCTTGAATAATTACCATTAAACTCCAATAAAATTAAAAATATCTTTTAGCTTTTTTATGATGATTAATTTACATTATAATTTATCTTCCTTCTTTAAACTTCCCGTTTGTTATTACAATTTTTGAATTTTTAACAGGATGGGTTGCTATTAAACTAAAAGTTCCCTCCACATAATAATCATTTACAGTACTGTAGGTTATAGTTCCTGAAACATTATAATCTATAAATTCATGTGTTGTCAAATCAAATTTTTGAAAAGAAATTCTGTTGTAGAAATCATTGCTTGTAAAAGGAAAAGTCCCTGTTTTTAAATCTCCTTTTGGAAAGACTATACCTAGGCTGTATTCCCCATCATTCTCCACGTTAAGTGTTGTAATTTTGTCAAAACCTATCAATTCAATAGAACTGTCAAGCGACATACCATGCCAATCTTTTCCATCTAATTTTGCAAAAGTTCCCAATCCTGGAATATCAGGAATCAAATCTTTATAAGGAACGGTAAACGCACCGCTTATTGGAATGAATTTTGATGGATCAGTGATGTAATTTGCCTCGTAATCATATCCATCTTCATATAATTTACCAGAAAATTTTACTTTAACGGTTTTATTTGTAGTATTAAGTTCCTCCAAAGTAAAGGTAAAAGTATTGGAAGTAAAAACTTCTGAAACTTCATGCTCTGGTACAGAGCTTACTGCTGAAGTACCATAAGTAAATCCTTGGTACAAGTTCCCATACACATTAAACTTTAAATCGATTCCAATTCCGTCAGCTGTTTGGCCTGTAACTTCAATGAAGTCTTCTATTTTAATAGCTTCCCATGAACTTATTTTTTTGGTTTCATTATTGTAAACGAAATCAAAAGATCCATCTTTTGATAGATTATCGTCATTATTGTCATCTCCAGAAGAACATGATGCTAAAATCGCAGTAATTAGTGCAAAAGCAATAAATTTAATTTTTGTCATTATTTAAAAGGTTAAGTTATTTTTTACAAATATAACTATTTCCTTATTTTATCTTCATTTTGTTTCACAAAAGCATCCCAACCCGTATAACTTTTTTCACCAATCACTTTTCCTGAATTAAAAAAATGACAAACCGCTGCCGCCAATCCATCTGTTGAGTCAAGATTTTTAGGCAGTTCTTTCAATCCTAATAATTGCTGGAGCATTTTGGCCACTTGTTCTTTAGTAGCGTTTCCGTTTCCGGTGATGGCCATTTTTATTTTTTTGGGTTCATATTCGGTGATGGGAATATCTCTCGAAAGTCCTGCTGCCATTGCCACACCCTGCGCTCGGCCAAGCTTTAGCATTGATTGCACGTTCTTGCCAAAGAAAGGAGCTTCAATCGCAATTTCATCGGGATGATGGGTTTCTATTAACTCAATGGTGCGTTCAAAAATGATTTTTAATTTCTGGTAATGATTGTCGTATTTCGATAATTGCAGTTCGTTGAGCTGCAAAAATTGCATTTTTTTATTGACAACCTTTATCAGTCCAAAACCCATAATTGTGGTTCCAGGGTCGATTCCTAATATGATGCGTTCTTTTGTCAAGGTTTAATTTTAAAAGACATTAACTGTCTAGATTTTTAATTTATTTTTTAGAGTTACTTCTCATTTCTTCCAGTAACTCAATTATTTTATCTAATTTTTCTGTTTCAATTTTATCCAATTTAATGGTCAAAGCTTCAATTTCCAGCTTTGCATCAATATTCGTCTGATAATCTGATTGCGCCTGAATTCGGTCTCTTTCGCTTTGCCTGTTTTGAGACATCATAATAATAGGTGCCGCATAAGCCGCTTGTGTTGAAAAAACAAGATTCAGCAATATGAAAGGATAAGCGTCCCAATGATACGAATAACCGATAAGGTTCAACCCCATCCAGACAATCACAAAAACAGTCTGAATAATAATGAACCGCCAAGATCCCATTCCTTTGGCTACTGTATCGGCCAAACGGCTGCCAAAGCCTGATGCCTCTTTGTGTCTTTCATGCCAAGTTTTGTTATTGCTCATGTCTTTATAGCTTTAATTTTATTTGAATACTTCAAGTATATTATGCAAAGATAGACGAAGGCTGATACTGCCATTCACGAAGCCTACATTTGGGAAATAAACTAAACCTTTGTGAATCTCTGTGAGTCTTTGCGTGACTTTGTATACTAGTTTTTCCTTTACTTTGCGGTATGATTTCAATACCACACAAAACTAAGCAATTCCTCGTACTTCTAATCAAACTTTTGATTGTGGGCGGTTCCTTTTATTTTATTTACAATCAATTGGCCAACAACGACAAACTGGACTGGCAAAAATTCTTGGTGCTGTTTCAAAAGAATCAGTCCGTTTTAGGAATCGGTTTTATTCTGCTTTTGAGCGTATTGAATCGTCTGTTTGAAATATTGAAATGGCAAAATCTGGTTTCCTATATCCATGCTATTTCTTTGGGAGAAGCGACAAAACAGGTTTTGGCTGCGCTTACTGCAGGGCTTTTTACACCAAATGGAGTGGGAGAATATGCTGGAAAAGCATTGTACTTTGACAAAAAACAAACCAAGAAAATTGTATTCTTAAACCTAATCTGCAACGGAATCCAGATGATATTGACGATAGTCTTTGGCATTTTTGGTTTGCTGTATTTTAATGCGCAGTACAATGTTATTACCGCAAAAACAGTTGCAGTCCTTTTTGGAATTTGTTTTTTGCTTTTTGGAATTTTATTTTTTTCAAAAAAAGTAAACATCAAAGGCTATTCGATAGAAAAGCTGATTCATAAAATTAACGAAATCCCAAAATCGATTCATCAAAAAAATACTGTTTTGGCCATTTTACGGTATTTGGTTTTCTCGCATCAATACTATTTTTTGTTTCTAGCATTTGATGTCGATTTGCCTTATTTAATTTTAATTTCGGCAATTTCGAGCGTTTACTTTCTGGCTTCATCTTTACCTACTTTTCAATTTCTGGACTTTGCCGTAAAAGGAAGTGTGGCAGTTTATTTCTTTGGAATATTAGGTGTAAATGAATGGGTAGTCGTTTTTGTCACTACGTTAATGTGGTTTCTGAATGTGGTTTTACCTGTGCTTATTGGAAGTTATTATGTGTTGAATTTCAAACCTAAATCTACACTATGATTTTATTTTTATTAGGTATAACAATCGTTTATGTGCTGGCTATAAGCTGGCTCATTTATGGTTTTACCAAAATAAATCAGTTTGAGTTCATTAGCTTACCGCCAAAAAACAGTTTTAGTATCATAGTTCCTTTTCGGAATGAAGCCGAAAATTTACCGATATTATTAGAAAGTTTTTCAAATTTAAATTATCCAACGAATTTGTTTGAAGTGATTTTGGTCGATGATGAATCGGATTGCAGATTGCAGATTGCAGATTTTAGATTTCAGATTACTACCATAGATAATATTCGGGTTTCAAATTCTCCGAAAAAAGATGCTATTACAACGGCAATGCAGATCGTAAAAACCGACTGGGTCATCACCACAGATGCTGATTGTGTGTTTCATAAAAATTGGCTGTTGGCTTTGGATAATTTCATTCAGCTAAATCCTGTTTCGATGATTGCCGGAGCTGTTACTTACGATTGTGACAATTCGTTTTTACATCATTTCCAGCAATTGGATTTAGCCAGTTTACAAGGAGCAACTATAGGCGGTTTTGGAATTAAAAAAGGATTTATGTGTAATGGCGCCAATTTTGCTTACACGAAATCCTTTTTTCAGCAGCTGAATGGTTTCGACGGCAATGACAAAATTGCCAGCGGTGATGATGTTTTTCTGCTACAGAAAGCGCTATCCAAATATCCTGAAAAAACAGCGTATTTGAAATCAAAGAATACAATTGTAACCACAAAACCAGTGAATGATTGGAAGTCGTTATTTTATCAACGCGTTCGCTGGGCTTCCAAAACTACTTCTTATCAAAGTGTTTTTGGAAAAAGATTGGGACTGCTTGTCTTTATGATGAATTTTGGTTTCATTTATTGTTTAGTGCTGACTGTTTTTGGAATCCTTCCCTACTTTTCTCCTGTTCTGTATTTCCTCATTAAATTTGGAATTGACACAGTTTTAATTCAACAGACAAACCATTTTTTAACGAAACGTAAAATTCACTATTTATTTTTAAGCAGTTTGTGGTATCCATTTTTTAGTACCGCTGTGGCTTTGTATTGCCTATTTGGAAAATATGAATGGAAAGGGAGGAGGTTTTAGATTGCAGAATTTTAGATTTAACAACAAATTTTCAGGACAAAATTTTCACTGATTGCAACAATCCAAAATCTCGTTATGAAAACAAATACCCTAGCCCAGATGGAAACGGCATCCTATTGTCCCGGGGTTTGGGACAACAAATATAGTGAACAGCTGGAAATAGCTCCTTAAGAAACTATTCCACTTTTAGAATTACTGGAAGGATAAACTGGGTTTTTACGGGTAATCCTCGCTTGATAGCTGGATTGATTTTTGGGAAATCCACTAATCGGGCTTTCAGGATACTGTCTATTTTTATTTTATCGTAAGCAACGGAATCTTTGGGAAATTGCGGTTCGAACTGCATGGTCGCATTGGGGAAAACTGTCACTTTTACTTCGATAGTATCAAGCTCGGGATAAAGCATCGCAAGGGTATCGTTACACAGTTTCTCTTGTATTAATTGTGTTAGCACCTCAAAAAAGCATTGCTGACGTTGTTTTTTGTCTTCGATTTTATCACAGTCCACCATCGATGGATATTCGTCTACTTCTTTCCAATTAATGGACTTCAATTCCTTTTGCAGTAATTCCTTTTCGGAAGGAACCTGCTTGTCAAAATATTGACAGGAATTAAAAAGTATAAAGACTAAAAAAAGGAAATATTGCTTCAAAGCTTATTTTTTGAATGGAACTATTATCTTATAAAAATACAATTATTTTTCTCATATTCGTGTACGATATGAATGTTGTATTTTCGACATCAAAATTACTAAAAATATTTTTATGGATATCCTGCTTTTATTATTGGGTTTTGTTTGTGTTGTGGCCGGAGTTTTTGGGAGCTTTCTGCCTGTTTTACCTGGACCAAGCATCAGTTGGGTTGGAATCGTATTGTTATATTTTACGAGCGGTGTTCCTACCAATTATTGGATTCTGGGAGTTTCATTAGTTATTACTATTGTGCTGACAGTTTTGGATTATGTTATTCCCGCGAAGGGAACCAAAAAATTTGGCGGGAGTAAATATGGCATTTGGGGTACCAATATCGGTTTAGTTGTTGGAATTTTTGCTCCAATTCCATTGGGTTTTATTATTGGACCCTTTTTAGGTGCTTTTATTGGCGAACTTATTCATGATTCTCAGGATCATCAGAGGGCTTTGAAAGCGGCAACTGGTTCCTTGCTGGGATTTCTTGCTTCGTCTTTTATGAAGTTTGTGGTGTGTATGATGTATCTTGGATTGTTTCTTTGGATTGTTTGGCAGAATAGTGCTGCGTTGTTTTAATAAATATTTATTGCCACTAAGTTCACTATGACAAAAAATAGGCCACAGATTGTACGGATTAAACAGATTGCCACAGATTTTATTATCCTATCTTTTTGCTTAATCCCCAACTTTTGCACCTGATCCCATAAAACATATCTAAATATTTAATTTATACATCAAAAAAAAAGCCTTTCTGTTAAGAAAGGCTTTAAACAATATTTGCGGTCTGGACGGGACTCGAACCCGCGACCCCATGCGTGACAGGCATGTATTCTAACCAACTGAACTACCAAACCCTATTTTATTGCGAGTGCAAAAATACAATAATTTTTCGTTTACGCAACTATTTTATAACACAAGAATTGAAAAAAATCCTAACTCTTTTAAAATCAAAAAAGTATGGACGGGACTCGATTCCGTCTCGTCCCAAAAGACGAGATGACAGACATGTATTCTAACCAACTGAAATACCAAATCCTGTTTTATACCGAGTACAAGGAATACAATAAATTTTCGTTTACGCAACTATTTTATAACACTTGTATCAAAAAAATATGCAACCTCCTTAAAATCAAAAAAGCTATCCACAAAGTGGAAAGCTTTTCATTGGTCTAACTACAAACCGGTCTCGTCATATTTGGACGAGAAACAACACAACTAGCTTTAGATACCGTATTTGGGCAAAAAAGCCTTTCTGTTACGAAAGGCTTTCCCCAATATTGCGGTCTGGACGGGACTCGAACCCGCGACCCCATGCGTGACAGGCATGTATTCTAACCAACTGAACTACCAAACCTCTGCTTTATTGCGGTGGCAAAGATACAATAGATTTCCGTTTACGCAAGCCTTTTATTAGAGAATTTTAAAAAAAAATCAGTTCGTTTACCCAAAGTTTTGTTTTTCAACTAAATATCCCGTCAAAATTTTATCAAAACTTTCACCAACCCCTACGGGAATGTACTTTATTTTGTTTTGAGCACAGGTTAAAGCCAGCTTTTTGAAGTAATCACCCACCTGTTTTTCATATTCCTGCTTAACATTATCCGCAAAAATCACTACTTCATCTCCAGTTTCCACATCAATAAACTTCCTCGGTGCGTTGTCAAAATCAAATTTTCGCTCTGTTTCATTGTCTACAACATGAAATAAAACCACTTTATGCTTGTCGTGTTTCAAATGCTGCAGGGCATTAAAAAGAGCTTCCTCGTTCTCTGACTGAAACATGTCCGTAAACAATATAATCATCGAACGGCGGTGGATTTTCTCAGCTATCTGATGCAAATAAGTAATCGTATCCGTCTGTTTTTTCTCTTTGGAATCTTCTAATAATCCCTCAAGCTTGTTCAAAATCATTCTATGGTGACGGTCACTGCCTTTTTCGGGCGCGTAATACTCGTAGCTGTCCGAAAAAACACTTAGTCCAACTGCATCACGCTGTTTCTTCAGCAGATTCATTAAAACTGCCGATGCCAATACTGAAAAACCTATTTTACTTTCATAAAACGACTGATCGCTCTTTAATTTAGGGTAATGCATCGAGGAGGAATTGTCAATAATAATATGACATCTCAAATTAGTCTCTTCCTCAAAACACTTAGTATACAATCTATCTGTTTTTGCAAACAGCTTCCAGTCAATATGCTTAGTGCTTTCGCCTGTATTATATACTTTATGCTCGGCAAATTCTGCAGAAAATCCATGAAACGGACTTTTGTGCATTCCCGAAATAAAACCTTCTACCACCTGATTGGCTAACAATTCCAAGTGCTGAAAACTGGATATTTTCTCTATTTGCGATTCGATCTTCATATTCCAAATGTATAAAAAACTTTAGACAGTTTAATAAACAAAAAAAGGCCTAACTTTCGCCAGACCTTTTTAACTTATTTAAATTTAGATTACAATAAAGCATCTAAACTATCAGCATACGTTTGTTTTGGAGCTACTCCAACTTGTTTTCCAACTACTTCTCCGTTATGGAAAACTAATACTGTTGGAATGTTTCTAACTCCGTATTTAGCAGCAAATTCTTGGTTTGCATCTACATCAACTTTCCCTACAACAACTTTCCCTTCGTACTCGCTGCTTAGTTCGTCAATGATTGGCCCAACCATTCTACAAGGCCCGCACCATGCTGCCCAAAAATCTACCATTACCGGTTTATCTGATTTCAAAACTACTTCATCAAAAGTAGCATCTGTTATTGCTAATGCCATACTATTTTTTATTTTATGTTTAAAATGCTAATTTGTTTTTACTAGAGTACAAATTTAGAAATTTAAAACCAACCAAACGCCATTCCCAAATTAGTTTTCATTATAAATGTATTGCTAATTGCTATTTCAGTGTTATTAGGAGCTATTTCCAGCTGTACACTATATCTGTTGTCCCGAACCCCGGGACAACAGGATGCCGTTTCCATCTGGGCTAGGTCTTTTCCACACTTCAAGACATTCATCAAAAAAAAGACCCTCTTTTCAGAAGGTCTTCATTCAATTTCAATCGTATTTGATTATAGGCTGTATTTCAATCCAAAAGTCAAACCTAATCCAGAAATTCCAACATAAGAACTTAATTCATCTGTTGGTTTAGAAGAATCAACTCCATTCGGATTGGTAGCTGCATTATTAGAATTAACATCCAAACGGTCTACATAGTTTGTATGAATCTGAGCATTCGTTCTAGTTGACAAACCATCTACACCATTTCTCGTAAATTCTGTAGTTTCTTTTTTCTTTCCATGAACAGTAAAATTACGGTATTCCAATTCAGCAAAAACAGAAATATTTTTAGCTAGTTTGTATGATGTTCCTAAAGCAGCTGTAAACCCAATAGTAGGATTTGGCTCAACTTTATCAACACTATGAACCGCAACAGTTGCAGGATTGGCAACTCCAGTTGGAGCAATCGCATCTGTTGTGATTTCTAAATCTCCATGAATTGGAACTAAAACACCAACTTTTGTATAAGGTTCAAATCCATTGGTTTCACCTAAAAACAAAACCAAAGCAGGTGCCAAATCAAAAGCAGTAATCTGCCCTACCGATTTAAAGTTGTAGACTGGTTTTCCTCCAGATACAAAAATTGCATCAGTAGTAGTCTGAGCCATTTTTTTATCTTTACTGGAATAATAATTAATTCCCATTTCAACTCCTAAACGAGTATTAAATCTATATCCAGCTGTAACTCCAGTTCTAAAACCTTCTCCAAAAGACCCTGTAACACTTTCTTCTGAAACTAATTTACCTCCTACGTAAGTTCTGTCTAAAGGCAAATTCCCTCCAACTGTCGGGAATTCAGTTGCAGCAGTTTGCATAAAATAAGAACCTCCTAATTTAAAGTACCAAGTTTCTGATTTACTGTCTGCAGTATTTGCTGTTTGTCCCACCACAGTCATCGCAGAAACTAACAATCCTAATAAAAATAATTTTGTCTTCATTTTTGAAATTTAATTTTGCTCAAAATTAAATTTTATTCCTTTCCTTACAGACAGTCACTAGCCGAATAGCACAAAACACTTTTTTGTCATAAATAAATTAAATAATATCTTATTAAACTATTAAAAAAACAATTATTACTTAATAATATTACAAAAAAATTTGCTTCAGAAAAATAATATATTACAGAATTGTATTACTTATTGATTATAAAAACGTATTTAAACGCATGTTTTTACAGATAACTTACAAACTCTAATTTATTTCAATTTGTACTGATACCACATATTTAAAATTATCTTCTCCATAGATTCTGTTTTTTTACACTTCTATTTGGATTAATCAATCAAGACCAGTACCTCTTAGCAACCTTTTAAAAAACCAATACTATGTGCACTTTTTTCAATCCATAAAATTTCTCAATATTTTACTTTGAATTTCAAAGTACTTTTATTATTTTTGAACTGTAATATTAAAAATTAAATAATTATGGCTATTCCTAACAAAAGGTTACTTGCAATTTTACTTGCAGTTACATTTATATTACTGATACCGTTTGTATCAATGCAGTTCACAAATGAAGTGAACTGGACTTTATCCGATTTTGCAATTGCTGGTTTTCTATTAATGAGTACAGGTCTAGCATGCGAGCTGGTGATTAGAAATGTAACGAAAATCAACTATAGAATTTCTATTTGCGCAATCATTTTAGCCTTGCTGATTCTTACTTGGATTGAATTGGCTGTTGGAATTTTCGGAACGCCATTCGCTGGAAATTAAGCGGAAGAGGCTGTCTCATAACTAGTGAAACAGCCTCTTTTTCTGTTTTTTACTATTATATATGCTTCAAAGTATTGGTTATTTTTCTTTTACTTTAAAAAGAAAAGATACAGCGTAGAGCAGAAAGACAAATTTCATGAAATCTCTTAAAACTTCAGCTTAAAAAAAATTAATTCAGCTTAAAATTAATCTGCATTTTCTCCAATTCAAACAGCAGTTCATTAGATATTTGAATTTTCAGCTTTCGGCTTGGCATGGCAAGTTTGGTAACCACTTTTATTTCTTCGACTTCAGTAACTTGCTTTGTTTCTACTGCCTCAACAGCTTCGTCATTATCATCCACAAATGCTTCTTCATCGCCCTCCTCAAAATCTGGAGTTGTTTCGACAATTCGTTTTATTTTTTCGAGTTCCATAATTTCAAAAGAAACCGTATTGTCTCCTTTATATTCTTGAAAAAGACGATTCAGTTTATGAATAAATTCGGTCTCAATATCTTTTATATTCAATAAAAGGATTAGTTTTTTGGCAAAAGTACTCAAGACATCCTGCAAATACTGCACTAAAACAAACTGCATTCTAGGATCTGTTTTTTTGCCGGTATCTTGATTTACCCAGCCTTCCTTAATCAGCACTTTCATGAAGGTGAAATTATTTTGAATAAAGAAATGTCGAAACTTTAAATACTCTTCTCCAAAAATTTTAAATTCATAACTCTCATCATATCCTTCTAATACAAAAGTTCCCCAGCCTTTTCCATTCTTGGCCACACGATGCTGTACATTGGTAATAATCCCTCCAAAAGTAAGATTCTTACCTACATACTGTTCCATGTTTTTCAAAGCTTCAAGCCTGGCGTTACAAAAATATTTCATCTCGAACTTGTAATCGTCCAAAGGATGTCCCGAAATATAAATTCCGACAACCTCTTTCTCTTTGGCCAGCTTTTCCATAGTACTCCAATCTTCACAAGGAGGCACCACAGGCTCAGCAATCTGCACATCACTGCTTTCGCCAAACAAACTTACCTGCGAGGAGTTTTCGTTTTCCTGAAACTTAGAACCATAACGGATGGCTTTCTCATAAAAGGTAATTCCGTCACCATCATTGTGAAAATATTGTGCTCTTGTCGTTCCTTCAAAAGAGTCAAAACCTCCAGCCAAAGCTAAGTTTTCTATCGCTTTTTTGTTAGCGGCACGCAGATCAATACGTTTTGCCAAATCAAAAATCGACTTGTATTTTCCGTCTTTTCTGCTTTCGACAATTGTAGCAACCGCTCCAGAACCCACACCTTTTATAGCACCCATCCCAAAACGAACCGCATAATCATCATTTACCGTAAATTTATAATAAGACTCGTTCACGCAAGGACCTAAAACCTGCAATCCCATACGCTTACATTCTTCCATAAAAAATGACACTTGCTTAATATCATTCATATTGTTAGAAAGTACCGCCGCCATATATTCGGCAGGATAATGGGCTTTTAGATAAGCTGTTTGATAGGCAATCCAAGCATAACAAGTAGAGTGTGATTTATTAAATGCATAACTCGCAAAAGCTTCCCAGTCTTTCCAGATTTTCTCCAAAACTTTGGCATCATGCCCTTTTAAAGCCGCCTGCTCAACAAATTTAGGCTTCATTTTATCCAGAACGTCCTTCTGTTTTTTACCCATCGCTTTACGCAAAACGTCGGCCTCACCCTTAGTAAATCCTGCCAGCGACTGCGACAAAAGCATCACCTGCTCCTGATAAACGGTAATCCCATAGGTTTCTCCTAAATATTCTTCGCAGGCATCAAGATCATATTTAATTTCTTCTTCCCCGTTTTTTCTTCGAACGAAAGACGGAATATATTCCAAAGGCCCTGGACGATACAAGGCATTCATCGCAATTAAATCTCCAAAAACCGTTGGCTTCAATTCCTTCATGTATTTCTGCATTCCAGCTGACTCGTATTGGAAAATCCCGACGGTTTCTCCACGCTGGAACAGTTCATACGTCTTGACATCATCAATTGGAAAAGTATCCGGGTCGAGGTCAATGTTGTTACGATATTTGACTAACTTAACAGTGTCTTTTATCAAAGTAAGGGTCTTCAGACCCAAGAAATCCATTTTTAGCAGTCCAGCACTTTCGGCAACGGAGTTATCAAACTGGGTTACATATAAATCAGAATCTTTGGCGGTAGTAACAGGCACATAATTCGTGATATCCGATGGCGTGATAATAACCCCACAGGCATGAATACCTGTATTTCGCATAGACCCTTCCAGAATTTTTGCCTGCTGAATAGTTTCACCAGCCAAATCATCTTCATTGGCAATGGCGATTAATTCTTTTACAAGTTCAAATTCATCAGCACCTTTTAATGCTTTTTTAACCTCATCTTCTGATTCAGAAAGGAAACGCGCAAGATTCCATTTACCCGGCATCATTGCAGGAATCAACTTGGCTATTCTATCGGCTTCAAACAACGGTAAATCCAATACACGCGCCGTATCACGAATCGCTGATTTAGTTGCCATTTTACCATAAGTGATAATCTGTGCTACCTGATTTTTTCCGTATTTATTGATTACGTAATCCATAACGCGACCACGGCCTTCATCATCAAAATCGATATCAATATCGGGCATGGACACACGATCCGGATTCAGGAAACGCTCAAAAAGCAAATCGTACTTAATTGGGTCAATGTTGGTAATTCCTAGACAATACGCTACCGCAGAACCCGCAGCAGATCCACGTCCGGGTCCTACCGAAACATCCATATTTCGGGCTTCGGCGATGAAATCCTGTACAATCAAAAAGTAACCTGGATATCCGGAATTTGAAATCGTTAACAACTCAAAATCTAAACGTTCCTGAATCGATTCTGTAATTTCGCCATATCTTTTTTTGGCACCAATCATAGTCAAACCCCTCAAATAAGCATTTTCTCCACGAACGCCATTGTCTTTTTCATCTTCAGGGTCAACAAATTCTTGAGGAATATCAAACTTTGGAAGCAATACATCACGGTAAAGCGAATAACCTTCAACCTTATCAACGATTTCCTGAATGTTGATAATCGCTTCCGGCAAATCGGCAAAGAGTTTTTTCATCTCTTCTTCCGATTTATAATAGTACTCCTGATTTGGCAGTCCGTAACGATAACCACGGCCTCGGCCAATTGGAGTTGCCTGTTTTTCACCATCTTTTACACACAGTAAAATATCGTGTGCATTGGCATCTTCTTTATTTAAATAATAGGTATTGTTGGTTGCAATTAATTTTACATTGTGTTTTTTCGAAAATTCAATCAGGGTTTTATTTACACGATTTTCATCTTCCTGATTGTGACGCATCACTTCCAAATAAAAATCATCGCCAAATTGTTCCTTCCACCAAATCAAAGCTTCTTCGGCTTGGTTTTCACCGATATTCAGAATTTTACTCGGAATCTCTCCGTATAAATTCCCAGACAAAACCATGATATCTCCCTTATATTTTTCGATAATATTTCGGTCAATTCTCGGAACATAATAAAATCCGTCAGTAAAGGCAATCGACGACATTTTAGCCAAATTGTGATAGCCATTTTTATTTTTAGCCAATAAGACAACTTGATTTCCATTGTCTTTTTTGCTTTTATCCAAATGGTTTTCGCAGACATTAAATTCGCACCCCACAATTGGTTTCATTTCTGTTTCCGTAGGTTCTTCTCCGGCTTCAACCAAAGCTTTATTTTTTCCGGATGCCGCTTTATTATGATTCATGACGGCGCTCACAAAGTGAAAAGCCCCCATCATGTTTCCAGTATCAGTCATTGCAACGGCAGGAAATTTATTTTTGGCTGTAGCCGAAACAATATTGCCAATTCCAATAGTGGATTGTAATACCGAAAACTGTGTATGATTGTGTAAATGCGCGTATTTTGCTGCTTTAAAATCGGCTTTAGCTGATTCAGAAACCGTAAGAACTGGCTCATCCGAAACCAATGATTTTAACTGCTCCCTAATTTTATCTGAAGCCTTTTTTAGATTAATATGTTTTAATCCAATTAAAGGAATTTCCTTCGGATTTTTATTTTGAAAAGTTTCGAAATAATCCTTTGGAACATCAAGTTCTTCTTTAGTAAAAACTTCACGGCGGATTAACTCTAGAAAACAGCGTGTAGTTGCCTCAACGTCGGCAGTTGCGTTGTGCGCTTCCGCAAAAGGAACGTTGAAAAGATAACTGTGCAATTCGGTCAAAGTAGGCAATTTGAACTTTCCTCCACGACCTCCAGGCAATTTCAATAAAGAAGCAGTTACTTCGGTACAGGTATCCAAAACTGGCATCGAACTCATTGGAGAATCCACTCCCATTCGGTGCAGTTCTGCCCCCATAATATTAACATCAAAACCTAAATTCTGACCTACAATAAATTTGGCTTTGCTTAATGCAATATTGAATTTCTCCAAAACTTCGGCCAAAGAAATTCCTTCCGCCTGAGCCAATTCGGTAGAGATTCCGTGAATACGTTCCGCATCATAAGGAATATTGAATCCTTCGGGCTTTACCAAATAGTCCTGATGCTCAATAAGTGTTCCCATCTCATCATGCAGCTGCCAAGCGATTTGTATACAGCGAGGCCAGTTATCAGAATCGGTAATGGGCGCATCCCAACGCTTAGGTAATCCAGTAGTTTCCGTATCGAATATTAAGTACATAAGTTTAAATAACAAAAATTAAAAAGTCCAAATTTCAAGTTTTAAATACTATAAATCATTGATTTTGTGAAACATAATAAACAATCCAATCGCAAAATGGAAGAAATCAAATTTAGGTTTTTTATAAGGAATGGAAACCTTAAGTTATCAACAAAAAAGAGACTTTAGATAAAATAGATTGAATTATTACAAAAATTCTGTAAGAAATCATTAATTTGCTGATAAATAAACAACAACGATTGATGGTGCTTATTTAATTTTAGAATATATGCTAACCGAAATTAAAGACAACTTTTAATTTAAATTAAGATGAAAGCAAAATACATTATTATTCTATTTTCTATATTTTTCTATAATTGCACTGATAAAAAGGAAGATGAATTTTTAAAAAATTTTACAGATAAGGACAAGTATGAATATCTAACTATTGATAAATTTAAAAAACAAATAAATGAGACAGATCTGTATACTTTAAATAAATCCGAAGCAATGAATGAATCTGTATTTAATGACGACAAAAAATACTATTATGGTTATAAAATTAAATTGACACAGGATACTTATTTAATTTCATATGGCGTTACATATAATCCTCTTTATAGTGGAACATTTAAACTAATAGATTGGTCAGATACTTACCTGTGTATATACCAAAATGGAAATGGTGTAGTTTCTAAAATTAAAACAACATCTTCTGATCCAATTTATAGTGGATGTAACGAAAAAAACGGAATTTATACAATAAAATCGTATGTAAGTGTATTTAAATTAGACGATACAGCTGGATATACAAAATATTTTGTTCAGGATAGCATCGTCACAAATTATAAGATTGAAAACAATCTATTTGTAAAAATAAAATAGTTTCTGAAGTCATAATTCAAAATTAACAACCATTAATGGCTCCACAGAATTAATCTAGAATACATTTTAACCGAAATCAAAGATTATTATTCCTTCAAAAAACATGAAAAAAGCATTCTATATAATAAGCTTAATTTTAATATTTACTTCCTGCAAAAAGAATGTCGATAAGGCTATTTCAGTTCCTAAAGAAAATGTCTTATTAGATTCTGTTTCAAAAGCAAAATTTATTAGAGAAAATAAAAACATCAATTATGATTCGTTTTATAAAGAGGCTAAACAATATTGTAGAGAAAATAATTTAAATCAGGACAAATTCATTCTGATAGATTTAGGCATACATTCTGGACTTAAAAGATTTTTTATTTATGATTTTAAGAAAAATAAAGTTTTAAAATCATTTATGGTAAGTCATGGCTGCGGGAATTCTGCATGGGGGGAAACCTATACAAAAGAAAACACCCAAATCAGCAATGAAATAGACTCGCATTGTTCATCAATTGGTAAATACGTTGTTTTGAATAGAGGTATAAGTCAATGGGGAATTAAAGTAAATTATGTATTGCAGGGAAAGGATAAAACTAATTCAAATGCCATAAATCGCGCTATAGTTTTGCATTCTTGGGAAGCCGTACCGAATGACGAAATTTATCCAGATGGCACTCCCGAAGGATGGGGCTGTCCTGCAGTTTCTAATGAAGGCATGAAAGAGATTGATGCATTGTTGAAAGAAAACAAAAAAGTTTTATTCTGGGTTATAAAGTCTAAATAACATTTCCTGACTACCTTAAATATTGTTGCGTCCGCGTGAAGGATGGAAGCAAGTTACCGAAGTAACGTGGACAGCCTGACAGCATAAAGGAAAGAGGCTGTATAATCGGTTTCTATGATTTAGCCTCTTTTCTTTATCGTGGCAGGCCCAACATATTTTTGAAATAATTTACTTCTTGATTTCTTTCTAAAAAACCTACTTTTTAATCAAATATTTATCTCTTCTCTTCTTTTGGATGTCGTAGTATTTTTTCAAAAAAATTTGCTTTTTGGGAACATTATTTCCTTTAAAAAAGACAAAATTACATCTCAAAAACAAAGCGAAATCCGGAATCTAAATCTGCCTTTTTGTTACTATTTTATTTTAAAATGTTATATATTTTAAATCAAAAACCGCTATTTTATAACACAATAGCGATAAATTTGCCAATTATTAAAAACAACAGTAAACGCAGTATAAGTTGTTCCATTTAAAAAAAAATATTGGCTTTTGTAAATAGTGCTCTTTCTAAAATAAAGTAGTAACAGTTTGCTATACAAAAAACACAAATGTTTGGGTATCGTATAAAACGAAATATCGCAATTGACGACAATATAACTTTTTTTACTTTTGAACTTCTATTATAATTACACCAAGTTTCTGTGGTTATACCAATTACAATTAAAAAAAAAGAAAATGAGTAAGACATTATTTGACAAAGTATGGGATTCACATGTAGTGCGTAAAATTGAAGATGGGCCAGATGTGTTTTTTATTGACCGCCATTTCATTCACGAAGTTACAAGTCCTGTTGCTTTTTTAGGATTAAAAGCTAGAAACGTAAAGGTTTTATACCCAGAACGTACTTTTGCCACTGCCGATCACAATACACCAACTATAAACCAACATCTACCTGTTGCTGATGCGCTTTCTGCTAATCAATTACAAGCTTTAGAAGACAACTCAGCAGAATACGGAATTTCTCACTGGGGATTAGGTCACCAAAAAAATGGAATTGTACACGTAGTAGGCCCTGAGAACGGAATTACTTTACCTGGTGCAACTATTGTTTGCGGGGATTCTCACACATCAACTCACGGTGCTTTTGGAGCGATTGCTTTTGGTATTGGTACTTCTGAGGTTGAGATGGTTATGGCTACTCAATGTATCATGCAGCCAAAACCTAAAAAAATGCGTATCAACGTAAATGGTAAATTAAGCAAAGGTGTGGGGCCAAAAGACGTTGCACTCTATATCATTGCTCAATTAACTACTTCTGGAGGTACTGGATATTTTGCTGAATACGCTGGAAATGTTTTTGAAGAAATGTCTATGGAAGGCCGTATGACTGTTTGTAACCTAAGTATCGAAATGGGTGCTCGCGGCGGTATGATTGCTCCAGATCAAACTACTTTTGATTTCCTTGAAGGAAGATTATATGCTCCTAAAGGTGAAGCTTGGACTAAAGCAGTTGAATACTGGAAAACTTTAAAAACCGATGCTGATGCTGTTTTTGATACTGAATTGAACATCAACGCAGAAGACATCGAACCAATGATTACTTATGGTACAAATCCTGGAATGGGAATTGGTATCACTAAACATATTCCGAACGCTAATCAAGTTGAAGGCGGTGAGGAAACATACAAAAAATCGTTAGCTTATATGGGCTTCAACGAAGATGATGTGATGATTGGAAAAACAATCGATTATGTTTTCTTGGGAAGCTGTACAAACGGACGTATTGAAGATTTTAGAGCTTTCGCAGAAATTGTAAAAGGTCGTAAAAAAGCAGATAACGTTACTGCTTGGTTAGTTCCGGGTTCTCACGTTGTAGAAGCGCAGATTAAAGAAGAAGGTATTTTGGATATTTTGACTGAAGCAGGATTTGTATTGCGTCAGCCGGGTTGTTCTGCTTGTTTGGCAATGAACGATGATAAAGTTCCTGCTGGAAAATATGCTGTGAGTACTTCAAACAGAAACTTTGAAGGTCGTCAAGGTCCTGGTTCAAGAACTTTATTGGCTAGTCCAATTATGGCTGCTGCTGCTGCTGTTACTGGAAAATTAACAGATCCGAGAGAGTTGTTCTAGTTGAATGTCAATTTCAATGACAATAACAATTTCAAAAAAGAATTAAAAATAAAAAGATTTTAAATTCTGATGATTTATTTCCTTTCAAGGAAAATCTAAATCTGAGTTCTAAAATCTAAAATCTAAAATTACAATGGCATACGATAAATTTAATATCCTTACCAGTAGTGCAGTGCCACTACCTATAGAAAACGTAGATACAGATCAAATCATCCCAGCTCGTTTCTTGAAAGCTACAAAACGTGAAGGTTTTGGAGACAATCTTTTTAGAGACTGGAGATACAACGGAGATGATACTCCAAAAGCAGATTTCGTTTTAAACGATGCTACTTACTCTGGGAAAATCCTTGTAGGAGGAAAAAACTTTGGTTCAGGTTCTTCTCGTGAGCACGCTGCTTGGGCAGTTTATGATTACGGATTCCGTGCTGTGGTTTCTTCTTTCTTTGCAGACATCTTCAAAGGAAACTGTTTGAATATTGGTGTTTTGCCAGTACAAGTTAGCCCAGAATTTGCAGAAACTATTTTCAAAGCAATCGAAGCGGATCCAAATACACAATTGGAAATTAACCTGCCAGAGCAAACTATTACTTTATTGGCTACTGGTCAAAAAGAATCTTTTGACATCAACGGATACAAAAAGAACAATATGATCAATGGTTTTGACGACATTGATTATTTACAAAATATTAAAGAAGACATTGTCGCTTTTGCTGACAAACTTCCTTACTAAAAGTAATCAGTTCTTAATTTTTTAGTTTTCAGTAATTCTGTTTATCAGTTTGCTATTATTTAAAATACAGATCAATTTCAATAACACCCGACACATTTTTTTAAATCTGTCGGGTTTATAAATAAAAATACGTATGGTCTTAGAAATGGCAATTCTGCAGGTAATAAAAGGAGAAGAACAAAATTTCGAAAGAGATTTTGCCATTGCCAGTCAGTTTATACAGTCCATTTCAGGTTATGTAAGCCATAGTTTGAGAAAGTGTTTAGAAGAAGAAAATAAATACCTGTTATTGGTTGATTGGGAGAATTTAGAGGATCACACCATTGGGTTTAGAGAATCTGAGACGTATTTAGAATGGAAAAGATTGCTGCATCATTATTATAATCCGTTTCCAGTTGTGGAGCATTATGAAATGGTTTTGGAAAATAAAAAATGATTTTAAAATAGAAAATGAAAGTAAACAAACACATTCAAAGAGACAATCAAGAAGCCAATAAAGCATATAATGACAGAAGCTTGGCAAATGATTACAGACATTTGTCTTCTATTTTAAAACCTGGCATGAAAGTTCTGGACATTGGGTGTGCTACTGGTTTCATTTCGAAAGATATTGCTGCAATAGTTGGTGTAAATGGGAAAGTTACAGGAATTGACAATACCGAAAGTTTGATTTTAAGTGGAAGTGAATCACATCAAGCCATCACGAATTTAGAATTAATTCATGTCGATTTATTTGATTTCAATCCTGAAGAAAAATTTGATTTAATCGTTTCGGCTAGAACATTGCAATGGTTAAGCGACCCAAAAGAGGCTTTAATAAAAATGAAATCTCTTTTGAAACCAAACGGTCAAATTTCTATTTTGGACTATGACCACACGAATTTAAATTGGAATCCGTCGCCTCCAGAAAGCATGCAGGAGTTTTACACTACGTTCTTAAAATGGAGACACGATGCTGGAATGAATAATCGAATTGCAGACGATTTGCCAGCCTTATTAGAGGAAGCAGGTTTTCATTCTGTTGAAAAAATCAATTCGGATGAGTTTTATACTAAAGAAAGATCCGATTATAAGTCAAAAATAGGCATTTGGTCGAAAGTGGCCGGTTCACTTCAGATGGTGGAAGAAGGTTATTTAGAAAATGATTTACGATTGAAAGCAATTAAAGAATACAACCATTGGGTAGAAACTGAAGCGATTTCTATGACAATGAAATTAAATGAAGTGCGAGGAAGAATATAATATATTGGTAATCGGCAAATTTCTCGTGTCGGGTGACCGCGTGAGGGATTGAAGCGGAAATCCTTTTTTATGAAATGGAGCTTGCGGAATTTTATAAAAAAGATTGTAGCGTAAAGCCCGACAGCAATAAAAAAACGGCTATTTACAAAGTAGCTTTTGCCGATTTTTTTATTGGTGGCATGCCCAAAAAATAATGAAAATTGAAAATTGTTACAGCTCCATAAAGCTTTTGACAACCAAAAATTGTCACAAAAAAATAAGTCAATAATTAAACAATAATGGAAAAAAGAAAAATTGAAATAATGGATAC
Source organism: uncultured Flavobacterium sp. (assembly GCA_963511795.1). GTDB lineage: Bacteria > Bacteroidota > Bacteroidia > Flavobacteriales > Flavobacteriaceae > Flavobacterium. The sequence continues at coordinate 40,362 of CAUPKP010000006.1, forward strand.
GACACTTCGGGATGGTGAACAAACCTCGGGAGTATCCTTTTCGGCAGCAGAAAAATTAACCATTGCACAATTATTGCTTGAAGAATTACATATTGACCGTATTGAAATTGCATCGGCTCGTGTGAGTGAAGGTGAATTTCAAGGGGTAAAAGGGATTATGGAATGGGCATCGGCAAAAGGCTATGCCAATCGTATCGAAGTATTATCTTTTGTAGATGGAGGAGTTTCCATCGAATGGATGAAAAAAGCGGGAGCCAAAGTTCAAAATTTATTGACCAAAGGTTCTTTAAATCATTTGACTCATCAGTTAAAAAAAACGCCTGAACAGCATTTTTCCGAAATCGCACAATCCATTGCTTTGGCAAATGAAAACGGAATTGCCACCAATGTTTATCTAGAAGACTGGAGTAATGGCATGCGCAATTCTCCTGAATATGTTTTTCAATATTTGGATTTTTTGGTAACACAGCCCGTTAAAAGAATATTATTGCCAGATACTTTGGGAGTACTAATTCCATCGGACACTTTTGAATTTATTTCTAAAATCACAGCTAAATATCCAACTATACATTTTGATTTTCACGCTCACAACGACTATGATTTGAGTGTTGCCAATGTGATGGAAGCAGTAAAAGCAGGTATCAATGGATTGCATGTTACTGTAAACGGAATGGGAGAACGCGCGGGAAATGCGCCGCTTGAAAGTACTGTTGCAGTGATTAATGATTTTATGCCTGAGGTAAAAATCAACATTAAAGAATCCTCTTTATACTCTGTTAGTAAATTGGTTGAAACCTTTACCGGTTATAGAATTCCTGCTAATAAACCTATCGTAGGTGATAACGTTTTTACACAAACGGCTGGAATTCATGCCGATGGTGACAATAAAAACAATTTGTATTTTAATGATTTACTTCCAGAACGTTTTGGAAGGAAACGTAAATATGCTTTAGGAAAAACTTCCGGTAAAGCGAATATTGAAAAAAACCTTCAAGAATTAGGATTAAAACTGAATCCTGAAGATTTAAAATTAGTTACTCAAAGGATAATCGAATTAGGTGACAAAAAAGAAACGGTTACAAAAGAAGATTTACCCTATATAATTTCGGATGTTTTGGACAGCCAAACCTATGAAGAAAAAATTGTGGTGGAATCGTATGTCTTGGTTCATGCTAAAGGAATGCGTCCTTCAACAACGCTTTGTTTAAAAATAGATGGAGAAATTATTGAAGAGAATGCACAAGGCGATGGACAATTTGATGCTTTTATGAATGCCCTTTCGAAAATTTATAAAACCAAAAAAATGATTTTGCCAAAATTGATCGATTATGCAGTCCGCATACCTCCTGGCAGCAGCTCGGATGCTTTATGTGAGACCATTATCACTTGGACAAATAACGGAAAAGAATTTAAAACAAGAGGATTAGACTCTGATCAGACTGTAGCTGCAATTATTGCCACACAAAAAATGCTCAATGTCGTGTCGATTTAAGAAATAAATTTCAATTAAAAATATAATTAAAAATAAAAAACAATGAAATTCAATATTGCCCTTTTAGCCGGAGACGGAATCGGACCAGAAGTAGTTAACGAAGCAGTTAAAGTTTCGGATGCCATTGCAAAAAAATTCAGCCACGAAATCACTTGGACTCCAGCACTTACTGGAGCTTGTGCGATTGATGCAGTTGGAGTGCCTTACCCAGATGAAACTCACGAAATTTGTATGGCTGCGGATGCTGTTCTTTTTGGAGCTATCGGACACCCAAAATATGATAATGATCCAAGCGCTCCTGTTCGACCTGAACAAGGTTTATTGTTGATGCGTAAAAAATTAGGTTTGTTTGCTAATGTGCGCCCAACCTTTACTTTCCCATCTTTGATTGATAATTCTCCATTAAAAAGAGAAAGAATTGAAGGTACAGATTTAGTTTTCTTAAGAGAATTGACTGGAGGAATCTATTTTGGTGAAAAAGGAAGAAGAGACGGTGGAGAAACTGCTTTTGATAATTGCGTTTACACTAGAGCCGAAGTACAGCGTTTGGCTAAAAAAGGATTTGAATTGGCAATGACGCGTTCTAAAAAATTGTGTTGTGTGGATAAAGCAAACGTATTAGAAACTTCACGTTTATGGAGAGAAACAGTACAAGCAATGGAAAAAGACTATCCAGAAGTTACTGTTTCTTATGAATTTGTAGATGCAGTTGCAATGCGCTTGGTTCAATGGCCAAACTCTTATGACGTATTAATTACAGAAAATTTATTTGGAGATATTTTAACAGATGAAGCTTCTGTAATTTCAGGATCTATGGGATTAATGCCATCTGCATCTGTTGGAGAACACACTTCACTTTATGAGCCAATTCACGGTTCTTATCCTCAAGCTACAGGATTAAATATTGCTAATCCATTAGCAACTGTTTTATCTGCTGCTATGATGTTTGAAGATGCTTTTGGATTAAAAGACGAAGCTGAAGCTATCAGAGCTGTTGTGAACAAATCATTAGAGCAGGGAATTGTTACTGAGGATTTAGTGGCAAAAGGTGCAAAAGCGTACTCAACTAGCGAAGTTGGTGACTGGTTGGTTGCTAATTTGTAAAAAATTAAAATAAATATGTGGTGTATGGGCTGAGATGCACTGCAGTGCATTTCTACTACAATATATTACTAGAATAACAAACAAAAGGCTGTTCCTAAAAGGACAGCCTTTTTCATTTCATTCGATTTAAGAATCGATAATTATATCCATTAGAATAATAGTTTTTATTTTCCCTCACTTCAATTCTCTCCACACAAGTGACAGGAAACTATTGAGGCAAAGAAGAGGGAAACAGAACTGGATTATTTAATTTTTACAGACATACACTTTTTAAACCACAAAAAAACCTTAGCTGCGATATTAAAATCGCTTCTAAGGTTTTTTTGTTACAGTAAATATTTAAGCATGATAGTTTAAATCCTCGGTTTATTTCCAAGTAAACGGCAAATACCAATTATTAACATTCATTAATTTTGCACGTGCTTCTGCTGCGTGTGCATTACCTTCTTTATTCAATTTCTCATACACTTTATCTGCCAAAAAGGCTGGATTATTTCGGCGTAAAGAAATACGCACTAAGTCTTCCCAACGATTTCCTTCGTAAGCTAATTCTAAACCTGCTTCATTAATGATATTGTTTTCGGTTGTAATCATGTCATCTCCAATAGCTCCGGCAGCCGTTAAAAAGGCACGTCCTCTAATTCCGCCTCCACGGTGCCAAATTGCTCTGAATGTAGGGTAATCTCCTTGACGAGCATCAAAATCATATGGAAAAGGCTCTTTAGTTTGTTTAATATTCGTTGCATCACCTGTACCATTATTATAGCCCGCAGGAGTATAGGCACTTTGTATGCCAAAATTTAAAAGAGCCCAAGCAATTTTTTGTTGATTATCTCTATTGGCCGCTTCAGCATAACGCAAATGCAGTTTGGCCGCTCGATATAAAAACCAGTCTCCATCTGTTTTAAACACGTTGGTATTTGCAGCTTCTTCATATTTATAAATATATTTCATAATTACAGGATCGCCGCCTACCATTTTATAAGTAAACTTTTGACCGCGAGCATCATAAGGAAAACCATTACTTTGTGTATTACTTTGCCAAAGTTCTATTGCTCGTTGAGATGGTTTTGCTAAATAATTTCCACTTGTTTTTGAAAAAATTTCTATAAATGGATTTTTAGGTGCAAAGTCACTGTCGAAAGGCAATGACCAAATCCATTCCGTGTTCCACAATACATCTCTATCTCTTCCAAAAATAGATCTCCATCCTTGCGTATTATTATCTACTAATGTTTTAGCATCCTGTTCATAATATCTTAAATAACCAACTGCTAAATCATTATTTGTAATAACCTCTGCAAATTTTATTCTATACATGTCAACATCATTTCTCGGAGTACCTGTTTCCATTACATTTTTGTAATGTATAGCCGCTTCCAAATAATTCCCTTTCCAAAGTTGTAAATCACCTAATAGACATTCTTTATTAATAAAAAACTTCTCTGTATTATAGCCGTCAACAGTTACTAATAAACTACTGCTTGAATCGTATATTTTTTTATACTTCAATCCTTCAGTAAACTTTACAAGTTCATCAATGAGCTGATTAAAAGAAAGCCTCGGAAACTTATTAATATTCTTAACATCATCAATGTTTGCCAAAGGCTCCGTAATGTAAGGTACAGTGCCATATTGAATTCCTAATTGTAAATAAATCCAGGAGCGAATACAGGCAACATCTGCATAACGCTGCTCATATTGTGATTGCGTAAATTTCTTTTCAGCAACCATAATATCGAAATTTTTAAGAGCATCATTGCAGTTTTGAATAACCAAGTAAAAATCTTTTGGATTTACGTATGGATTCTCTGCTGAAACATTTTGCTCTGAAAGTTCTTTTAAATAGGGATCAGAATTATTTGTTGTTGTCATCAAATCTGCACGCATTTCATTAAGAATAACGTATTTTTTTGCAAGTCCCATAAATTTACCATAAATCCCTATAACTGCTGCATCGGCATCATATACATTGCGATACATTTGCTCTTCAGAAACTTTATCCTGAGGTTGCACATCCAGATATTCCTCACAAGAGATTAGGCTAAGCAATAGTACTGACACCCATAACAAGGCTTTGGTAGATTTTTTCGTTTTTATTCTTATTGTTGTTATCATTGGTTTGTTCTCTATGTTGTAAAAATAATTTTAAAGTCCTAAACGTAATCCAAGTTGATAGTTTGCAAACTGAGGGACCAAACCTATATCTGCTCCTTGACCAAAAATAGATGAAGTTGCACTAAATTCAGGATCGTACCCAAGATATTTGGTGAAAGTAACCAAATTATTGGCAGTAGCATACAATTGAATATATTTGACATGTTTACTTTTATTCATCGGAATATCATACCCTAACACTAACGTTTTTAATCTTAAGTAAGAACCATCTTCAATCCATCTGTCTGAAAATTCTGCATTACCCATCGGGTCTCCCCAAACTGCTTTTGGCATATCCGTCTGCTGTCCTTCGGCTCTCCAACGATTAGCTACAGCAATACTTTGATTTTCATATCCGCTCATTTTTTCAAGATTGTAACGTACGCCATTATAAAGATCATTGCCTACAGAAAAATTAAACAAACCTTGCAGACTAAATCGTTTGTATGTAAAATTAGTACTGAAACTTCCTATTACATCTGGATTTGGGTTACCAATAACCATACGATCCTTATCATCAATAACTTTATCTCCGTTACTATCTTTATAACGTATATCTCCACCGCCAAAAGGAACTAAACTACCATTTGTTAAACGTCTTGACAATCCATCAGCATTGGCTTCTGCCGTTGTACTATAAACTCCATTACTATCTAACCCATAAAATAAATTGGCACCTCTGCCTACGGACGTTAAGTAAGTTGCGCCTCCAAATTGGGTAAGAATATCACCGCTTGGCAAACTTTGCACTTTATTTTCATAATGGCTTAAATTAAATCCAAAGTCGAAAATAAAATCCGGAGTATTAACAACACGAGCATTCAAAGCAAATTCAGTCCCAACTGTACGCATTGCGCCTCCGTTGGAAACGACATAATCAAACCCGCTTTCAGCAGCGATTGTTTCGTACGTAATCATGTTGGATGTTTTATTAGCATAATAATCAACAGAAAGATTAATACGCTCTTTAAACAAACCTAAATCTACTCCAAAATTCTTTTTTGAAACCGTTTCCCATTGCAGATCAGGATTTCCAATATTACCGCGAACCAAACCTTGCATTCCAAGTAAATTTTGAGAAACATAATACGTTTGAGAGGTATAATTACCAATATCATCGTTTCCGCTTGTACCGAAACCAACTCTAAGTTTAAGATAATCTATATCTTTTATATCTTTCATGAAGTTTTCGGAAGAAAGTAACCAAGCACCTGAAATTGAAGTCATCAATGCAAATTTACTGGCTCCTGTTGATGCATCATCTCCAAAACGGCTTGAACTATCTACAGCATAACTTGCCGTTAGAAAATATTTATTACGGAAATTATAGTTCCCATTAGCATACATATTCAACCAATTCCATTCTCCTAATGCTCCTCCTACTGTACGTAACAAATTAGAACCTGCTCCTACACTTGTAAAATCATCAGTCGAAGAATTGTAGCCTAAACCTAAATCACTTTCTGTTTTATTACTTTGAGCTCTAAATCCAAAACGAACCTCTAAATTATGATCATCATAAAAGCTTTTCATATAACTGGCAAAAGTATCAGTATAAAGTCCATTATAAATTTGAACTTCACTTCCTGATTGGTTTTTTGCAATAGCAGTAGGCAGAATAAGATCCGCAACCCCATAATCAGGAATAAAAAATGATTCCCTTTCTTTATTAAAACTCAAACCAGCTATCGAAGTAATATTCCATGCTTTGCTTATAGCATAGTTGAATTTTAAGTTACCAAAAAAACGATAGTTGTTATTCGTAGCAAATCCATTTGCCAAAATAGCATTGGGGTTACTTACATTAAAGTAGTCTGTATCGGCAAAATTGGGAGAAACTTCCCCAGTATCACTAACTTCATTATAAGTTAAAAAAGGAGATTTCGTTAGCGCTAAATAGAGTGGACTTGTTTTATAAGCCAGACCTTGATTCCATTGATTTTGCTGGTTATTAATAAAAGAAAGATTGGCATCTACAGTTAATTTCTCTGTTAATTTCAGAGCAGCATTTAAACGTACATTATAACGCTGTGAGTCGGTGCCTTCTAAAATTCCTTGGCTGTCTAAGTAACCAACAGACAAACCAAACTTTGCAATATCATCACCTCCGCGCACTTTAAGGAAGTAATTTTGATTATAACTCGATTTAAAAACCTGATCTTGCCAATTGGTTTGATTGTGATATTTGTAATATCCTGCAGAACCAGCTTGATCATTCATATATGGCAAACTGGCAACTTGTTGCTGAGATAAACCACGACTGGATTCTAGCTGAGAAATGTGTGTGCGATATCCATCAGCATCCAACAACGGCAATTCATCGGGAGTTTGATTAACTCCTCCATACATTGTGAAATCAATTTTAGTTGATAACTCGCTAGCTCGAGTAGTTGTAATGTTTATCACACCATTAGCTCCTTTGGTTCCGTATAACGAAGTACCATCTTTAATAATAGTTACATCCTCAATATCTTTAACATCAATATTAGTTAAAGGAGAAGAACTATTATTTTGTATGATTCCAGAACCGTAATCTTCATCATCATAAATCATTCCATCTACAACAATTAAAGGTCTGTTACTTGCATATAAAGAATTAAAACCTCTTAAAGTCAAATAGCTTCCCGCGTTTGGAGCACCAGAATTTCTAATACTAGTTAATCCTGCTGCTCTACCCTGAAGAAATCCTGCTGCAGATTCGGTTACAGAACTAGACCATTGATCTTTTTTGAAGTTGACCACACTGGCAGCATTTGTATTATTATACTGCATGAGATCACCAGATGGCAAATTAGCAATTTGATAGGTAGTAGAATAGTTGGACTCATTTAATACAATTTCTAAACCTGATTTTCTATTTTTGATAGCATAAACTTTGGTTTGAAAATCTTGACCGCTAATAGTAAGAATTGCTTCTAAATTTGGCACTCGAATTTCAAAACTACCGTCATCCTTTGTAATGGTTGCCGAAAATCCTCCAACAGCAATGTTGATTCCCGATAAACCTATATTTGTTTTTGCGCTTTTAACAACACCTTGTACTAAAATTCCCTGTACTTTTTTCTGAGGAGCTATTGCAGTTGAATCCTGAGTTTCCTGAGCATATAATTGCGCTTCAAAACTACCAGCAAAAAAAAGGCTTACAAGACAAGTTAGTTTTATAATTTTTAACATAACTAATTTTTTATAAAATATTATTGTTTAACGACAGGAACAAATTTTAAATAATCAAGGGTAAGGGCACTAGTTGCTTTTGTCCCTCCTATTAGAGAAATCAAACCACTATTACCTGCGGTACCATATGTAAATTGTCCTATTTCTACCTCTCCATAATTATTAAGAGGCACAATAACAATTGGAAACAATTTAGTAATACTTTCAACAGGGAATCCTGTAGCATTTTGATTAATTTTTCCGCCAATACCTAGTTGTTGTTCAAAAAGATTGGCTGTTCTGTCGTTTATTGCTCTCCAATACACCTTGTAAGTGGTACTGTACATGTCTTGTGCACCATAAAATAAAGTAAACTTAGCAAGGGCAGGAAGTTCTACCATAATATCATTGTAAAGTTGACCAGAAGTTAAAAGCTGACTAAGAGGTTCTCTTTTATCACGATAAAGTATCCTGCTGCGAACTCCCCAATATCCAGTATTATTTTCTCCTTCAATTTTTGTCGTAACTAAACGTTTATCTAGTTTAACATCTACTTTTTTCATGATGTAAATAATTCCATTGCTCAATACAATTGGCTCACCAACAATCTGCGTCTTGTCAACATCGAATTCCACACCAAATCGCGAAGTCAATTTAGCAGGCAGTTCATCTTTTGTATATGCTTTAGGAAAAGCCATGTCTCTTACTGTGAAATACTTTGAATAAATATCAGTCAAATCACTAGTTTCTTTAATCAAATACGGTTTCATTTTGGTTACTTCGGCATTGTAGCCATCATCTTCCATTAAGAAAAGTGTATACGAATTCTTCTCGTTGTTAAGATTGTAAACATTTTTTAAATATGAATTTGATAAAGAATCCGCAAGGAATCCCGGAACAGCAGTAAGTTTTGCATCAGCATCAGCAGGATAAATACTAAATTCTTTTAAACTCACTAAATAATTACTCATTGCAGAAGAACTTGCCTTATAATTAACATATTCCCAAATATTCAATTTTGGAGTTTGTGCTTTATTAATAATATGATACACTCCATTGGCGGCATAATGATCTGCGGTAACTATAGCAGCATCACCTATTATTGTACTTCCTTTGAATGTTAAATATTTATCACTTAGCATTTGGATTCTTACTTCATCAGTATTTCTTACAGATGAAAAAGAAGTTAATGCTATATGGTTTTCAATAAATTTTTTAAGTGATTCCGGATTATTTAGAATAGCAAGATCAACCGCCTTCATGGCTTCATTTGTTGGTACAAAAACAGTATATGTTTTAGAGGCTGCTAATATTTTGTCATACCCCGTTTGAGCTAATAATTTACCAAATTCAGCTGTTTCTAATGTTTTACTGATAGCTTCATTTAGCGTAACATTTAAATTTGCATCACCATTATCCTCTTTATCATCCCACGGACTGGAACAAGAAGCCAATCCTATTGTGAGAATGACAAAAAGGAGTCTTTTATATTTTAATTTTAATAAAGTCATTTTTACTTAATTAAGTTTTGAAATTAAATTTTTGATTTTCTCTTATATTATGGCATCGGTGCAAAACCATCTCCACCAGAATCAAATTGAGGATACAACTGATCCATATCCACTGGACGAAACTCTGCCACATCAAACCAGGCTTGGGCTGAGAATGCCGATTGAGATTGTAAGGTTAACTTATGTCTTCCTGTAGTTGCAATATCTACCGTACCCACTAATCTGCAATTCATTTTGGTGGTATGTGGATAAACATGGCGTTTGTATCCTTGGGATTCTAATACTCTTGCTTCTATACTAGAGAATTTGTTTCCATTTTCCAACAGATTTATTTGACGCGACATTTCTACTCCATCGACAAACACTTTTACAAGCCCTACTTTTGAATCTTGTCCTCTGTAAGAAATCCATAATTTGTATTTTCCTTTAATAATAACAGGAGTGGTAAATGTGATGTTTTGGCAATTTCCATCTCTAAAACGATTCATTTCAAGACAATCACCATGCCAGCCAAAACCTACTGTACCTCCTCTGGCAGCATCTTTAAAATAAGTAATAGGATCATTTCCGTCCCAAGTAACATCTTTAAATAAATCTTTTGCTAAAGATGTTTTAGGGGCTGCCCCAGGTATTCTAAAAACAGATGTTAATTGTCTAAACTCATTTTGATCACAAAAATCAAAATAAACAGGAGCCGGTAAACGTTTTTTGATTGCAAAATTAGCAGCTGCCATATGTAATACGCCGTTTGAAGCAGTTACATCGCTTTTTTCTCTAACAATAGCTATTCCTTTTTCTAGTACACCATTAAAAACCTCTTCGTTTAACAAAATGACATCCTTATCAAGTTTTGCGCTAATAACTTCAAGAGGAGCCTTTGTTACCAGAGCTGGTGATACTGCTACATCTGCTAAATACTGTAATTTGGGTAAAATACGGTAACTCACAAATAAATTCAAGCTGTCTTTTGGATCTAAAGGCTTATCTAAATGACTGTATTTTGCCTTTAATTCGTCTATATTATTAATACCTGCTGCTTTAAAAGCATCATTAGTCTGAGCTATAACCGTAAGATAACTATCTATATCATTTGTTGTATAATCAATAGGTTTATCGAGTACATCATACCATCCTGTGATTTTTAACGCTTCAGTAAACAAGGAAAGGCTTGTATCTTGTTCAATAGTTTTGGCCAACGTTTTATCAGCAACACGCAATACTTTATCAATAACATGAATTACTCCATTTCCTACTTCAACATTGGACCTAACTATACTGGCTGATTTATTAACAGTTGTACTGGATTCTCCATTTTTGTTTGTAGCTCCGGTTACTAAAAACTGGCCATATAAACTTGGAGTAGCTATTTTTCCATCGGTAAAAGAAGTTGTATTTATTTTTTGGTTTAAGATGTGAAGCTTAACAATATTCTGTAAATCTGCTAACGGAACATCTTTTAATGAATTGGCACCTACATCCTGCAAATACTCTTTCACTGCGTCATTAGTGGGAAGAAATAAAGTATAAGTCCCATAAGTATTCATAAATGGAGCATAATTAGTAACTTCCAGAAGTTCTAAAAACATTGAATAATCCGGAGTATCTCTTAAATAATCGGTAATATTAAGAGTTTCATCTGTACTTTCCTTAATTTTTTGCTCAGTGCAATTTTGAAACACTAAAGCGATCAAAAACACTAAAGTAAATCTCAAGAGGCTAGGTAATCTTAATAGTCTTTTCATGTCTTAATTTTTTTATTTATAAAATGGATTTTGTACAAGTGCTTTATTAGTATAAAGTTCATAAGTATTAATAGGCAAATAATGGCTATTTGGGTCTTTTAATTTTGCAACAATTGATTGCTGTTGTTCGGCAGGAGCGCTTATAAGAGCTGCACTAATTAAAATATCTAATCGTGCATAATTGTCTCTTCTGGCATTACGAAGCATATCGAACCAGCGTTTACCTTCAAATGCAAATTCACGAGAACGCTCAGCTAAGATATAGTCTATAACTTCTTTTTTATTTCCAGCATCAATCATCTGGGCTGTCAGATCAATTGCATTATGCTGTAATCTAATATCCTCAATAATTGTAAGAGCTTCTGATCCTCTATTCAATTCTGCAAGTGCCTCAGCCTGCATTAGTTTCACATCGGCATAGCGGTATACAAACCAATGGGTATCTGCATCCTGTAATTCTTTTCTGGTATCGTTATCTAAACCTATAAATTTGTAAATTTGATTGGTTCCAGCTACTAAGGAAGTACGATCACCTCGAATATCTTTATCATTTGGATTATCAAAATCAACTCCAAATACATCTTCTAAAACAGTAGCTGAAGCTATAAACTGCGGCCTTAATGAAAATATATTGAAAAATGGGCCTAAATTTGTTTTAGTATATTGAAATTCAAAAATACTTTCAATTGAATTTCCTTTGGCATAAACAGTATTAAACCAAGTATTGTTTGAAGCTTTAATCAAACCAAATTTACCGGATTTAATTACTTTGTCAGCTGCATCAAAAGCTTCCTGAAAATTATCATTCCATAGATAAACATCAGCCTGCATCGCATTAATAGCATAAACTGTAATACGTCCCTTGTTAGATGCTTCATCACCATAATTCTGCACAGCATATTCTTCTGCTAATTTAAGATCTTTGATTACCTGAGCCAATACATCTTTTTGAGGAGTAACAGGCAATTGAAAAATATCTTCATCGCTAAGAGTTGCTGTTAATTTTAAAGGCACATCTTTAAAAGTACGGGCCAGCGTAAAATATAAATAGGCTCTTATTGCCAAAGCTTCCGAAAGAAAATTATTTAGTTGAACTTGAGTTAAAGTTGGATCCTTTTCTTTAACACTAGGTGCAAGATCAATTATGGTATTACAATAATTGATGGTTCTGTAAAATATAGCCCAATTGGTCAAACTATTTGAAGCCATAATATTGGAGTTCATAATGTCTCTTTGATCCTCTGTAACATTTGGACCAGCGGCAATCATATCACCTCTTAATTCTCCATACATAAATAAATACTGAGACATTGGTAAATCACTTACTCCTGGAGGTGAATTTAACAAAGAAGAATATACACCGATAACAGCGGCCTGAATGTCTTCTTTAGTTTTCCAAAATTCTTCACGAATAATTCCGTCCTGTGGACGTAAATCTAAGTAATCATCACATGAAGTTACAGAGATAAATATGATGAAGATGGCTAGAATTGTTTTTATTTTAGTTTGCATAATTCAAATTTTATTTTTAGAAACGAACTGAAGCTCCTAGTGTAATACGTTTTGTTGGCGGAGTACTGGAATTATCGGTTGCGATAGCAAAAGGATCTCCGGATTTCATACTTACCTCAGGATCTTGACCTCTATAGTTAGTAAAAGTTATTAAGTTATCTGCTGTTATGTAACAACTTAAGTCACCAAGTCTTAACTTTTTAATTAAATTTTTATTAAAAGTATAACTAAAAGTAATTGATCGAAGGCGAGCAAAAGAAGCATCTTCAACATAACGATCTGAACCTAACCAGTTATAACCCGACCCATAAACTGCTCTTGGCATATCTGTTACATCACCAGGATTACGCCATCTGGATAAAACAGCTGTACTTTGATTACTATATCCGTACATATTAGTAGCTTTCATATCAGCACCATTCACTACTTCATAACCCAATCTATAAGTAAAGTAAAGCAATAATCTAAATTGGTTATTAAAACTTACTGTAGGACCAAAACCTCCCGCAAATTTGGGATTACTATTCCCTAAATAAACTACATCACGGCTATCGATATTTCCATCATGATTGATATCCTCATAAATAGCATCTCCAGGTTGAAACACATAATTTGTAACAGGATAATTGAAACGCATAAATACTTCTTGTCCATTAGGCCCTACAATTGTATTGCCGCTTGCATCTTTAGCTTTGGTAGCTTCCAGATCTGTATAAACTCCTTTAAAACGGTATCCATAAAATGATCCAAAAGGATTATCAACTTGAAGGAAACGTTTATATTCTCCATTTTTATCCGTATTTCCACTCTCACTTGGATAATATTCAGAAATTTCTTTAACGGTATTTTCATTGCTTGAAATATTGAAATTGAAATCAACTTTCCATTTTTTAGATACGAAAGGAGTTGTATTAAGACCTATTTCGTATCCTCTATTTTGTAATGTTCCTACGTTTTGATCAACACTTTTGTAACCAGAAACACTACTTAATTGAAGATTGTCAAAAATTAAGTCTTTAGTTGTGTTCTTATACAAATCAACATCTAAGGAAAGACGATTTTTAAACATTTGTAAGTTGAAACCTAAGTTTATACCTTTTAACGTCTCCCAGCGTAAATTACTCAATTCAATATTATAAGGAACAACCCCATTAAGACCTAAATACTGAGCGCTATAATTTGAATAGATATTAAAATAAGTATAATCGTCTTTTGGGGCTCTACCAGATTCTCCGTAACTAGCTCTAATACTCAAATCATTTATTAATGTAGCATTTTTCATGAAAGACTCTCCTGAAACTCTCCAACGGCCAGATATTGAAGGGAAATAACCATATTTGTTTTCGGGACCAAATTTAGAGCTTCCGTCTGCACGTATACCCATATTGATAATATAACGATCTAGTAAACCGTATTGTGCACTTATTAATGCCCCAACACTTCTAGCCTGACCATTACTAGTATATAAGAATAAATCCGAATTTTGAGTTCTTGACGGAACTGACGGATCTGTTAATACGGAAGAAGCTGTATTGGATGTCATTGACCGGTGAGTGGTATACAAAAAATCATTGGTCTGCAATGACACTAATGCTTGTAAAGTTTGTTTTTCTCCAATATTTGGCGTGAAAATAAAGTTTGTTTTGGTTACAATATTAGACTCGTCACTATCAGCATCCGAAGCTCTATTTACAGAAGTTTCTGTAAAAGGACGCCCTGTTGCATTTTGTGGTAAAAATGATTTAGTTTTTGTGCTTTTATAATCAAATTGCAAATCAAAAGTCGAAATAAATATTTTAGGTATAATATCAACATTCACATTAAAATGGGGAGTTATACGATCCTGCACTTGATCATTAGTGGCATATTCAGCCATTGCCAATGGATTATAAGTTCCTGAATAAGTACCCTGAATATTTTGAGCTGGCGAAAAATAATTGGGTGTAAGATTTCCCATTTCATCATATTCAAAAATACTCATATTTGGCATTTTAATGAAAGCAACACCACGCAGCTTATCACCGTCCTTATCATCAAAACTATTCACATAGTTACGTTGTGTATTGGTGTGTGTATAAGCGATATCGGTTCTAAACTTAATGCGGTCAGAAACAATATAATCCAAATTCAATCTGGCATTTAATCTTTCCAAACCAGTTCCTACTGTTACTCCTTTTTGTTTATAATAACCAATGGAGCTAAAATATCGAGCTTTTTCCCCACCCCCCTGTAAAGAAAGGTTGTGCTCATGTGTTAGACCTGTTTGTGAAATAGCTCCTACCCAATCCGTGTTTTGTCCATAATTCTTAAAATTGTAAACATCCTGAGGGTCATATTGAAATTCTTTTACGTTCCAAGTATTCAAAGGTACTCCGTTTGTATTCATAAATTCTTCAGGAATCAACTGAGAATACTGATCTCCACTTAACATAGGAATAGTAGAAGGCAATTTGGAATAAGTTGATTTATATGTGTAAGAGATTTTAGGTGCACTCACTCCCCCGCGCTTAGTCGTAATTAATAAAACCCCGCTGGCAGCACGTGATCCCCACATTGCAGTAGCCGCAGCATCTTTTAAAACGGTAATGCTTTCAATATCTGTAGGAGCAATATTCAACAATGCAGAGTAACTTTCCGAATCGGCTGTACCAAAGTTAAAATCTGCTGGTACGGATGTTTCATACGGCATTCCGTCCACTACAATTAAAGGGTCTGAAGATCCCGAAATAGAAGAAGTTCCTCTAATTCTGATTTGCATTCCTGCCCCAGGATCCCCACTAGTAGATGTAATATCTACACCCGCCAAACGTCCTTGTAAGGCCTCATCGATAGTAGGTGCCTGTGTGTACGCTAAGTCCGCTGCATTTATACTAACCGCACTAGTAGTTCTATTTCTGTCATCAATTTTCAACAAACCATTGTCAGACTTTTTTGTACTAATAACAACAACCTCCGTAAGTGATTCTACAGTAGAAACAAGTAAAATTTTAATTGATTCTCTGCCTTTAATTTCAATGCGTTGAGACTTATATCCTATTGTTGAAATAAATAATTTATTATTTGGATCTTTAACACGTATCGCAAAATTTCCATCAATATCAGATACCGCCCCAGAAACAGTACGATTTTCAGAATCTTGTTCTGCAATTGTCGCTCCAGGAATACTTAGTTTATCACTTGAGTCAATAACCTGACCACGAACTAAAAAGGTTTTATTTCCTTGTTGAGCTAAAGCTGGAAAAGCCCCCAGTATAACTAAGGCGAAAGTAAAACTGTAAAATATATTTGTAATTTTGTGTCTCATTTTATTGCATATATGTAAGATAGTTATCTACTAAATGAATCAAGGATCTGTCTGCCAAGTTGTTACTTTGAGAAGGAATGTAGTGTACCCAATTTAAAAGCGAGTCCCTGAAAGATAAAGTCCCAGGAGTACTCTGAACCAGCACATACGTTTTTTCACCAAAACCATCTTTTCTTAGAGTTTCAAACTCACCAGTTGTCAATCCATCATCTGAGGCTATTTTATTTACTAAAATGTGAGCACGAATAAAATCTGCAACCAAATCCTTTTCATTTTGAAGGCTTGGGGTGATAGATGACGGTAAAGCACCTTTGGTTTTTGCTTTTGCAATTGCGGCATTATTTGGAACTATAAAAGTGTAAGATGTTCCTAAATCAACTCCTTGAATTTTACCTGTAACAGGATTATATATCGTAGAATTTTTAAGGTAATTAAAAAAGGAAAGATATTCAGAATTGGGTGTTTCAGATAAACGTTTTATTTTTAATCCTTGCATTTCCTCACTATATTGAAGCAAATTATCAACATAATAAGTTCTTCCATTTTGCTGATCTTCGTAACCAACAATTCCAACTGGCATACCACCAGGCGCTTCATTTCCAGCCGCATATAATTTATTATTTTTCCATTTGATATATTCACCCGGAAGATCAAGATCTCCTGAACGAATAATTCCGGAACCCGACAAATCATTTAATTCGCCTTTTGGAGTTAGTATTATTCCATTATATAGGATACGCAATAAACGAGCCCGAGCGATAGCGCTTGTAGCAGATGCCCCACCAATTGAGGGATTAACATAAGTCCATATTGAAAGGGTGGCATTATATCCAAACCCCATCTCCGTAAGCTTAGCATCCGATGGTAAAAACAGGGTGTATCTCGTATTGATATTACTAATCATTTCCTTTAGTCCAGATCCATCATTCATTAATCTTGTAGCCATAGTAAATTTTGGATCTAAATAAGCTGATGTATAAACGCTGTAAAATAAATTCGATTTTTGAACCTTATTAGTACCATAAAAGAATCCGTTACTCAAGATTTTCGCATCAATAATATCACTATTAAAATTAAATCTTAAATTCTCATTCAGAGCATTACTATAAGTTGGGCCTTTTGATGGCCAAACAGCATTTGGAACCATGTGGGCATTAATAAAATCTCGAAAAACATATATTGGAAGTACATTAAGAGAAGGATAATTTTTAAGCAAAATTTTATCAATAAACTCTTGTAAAACTATATTTTCCGGAACTATCATGGTGTACAAATCACTTTGTCCATCATTATCAGCTTGTTTTAAATAATTCTCATTATTAGGTGAAAAGGACAAAAGAGGATCATAAAGTTTAACGTCAACATTATCTGATTTACCGGTAAAATTATGATACGTATTTGTTGCATCCTGACTAAAAACATATCTAACAAGTCCATAATTTTCTAGTAATTCACGAAACTTACTGTATTGCGGTTTTTGCTCTAAATATTGTTCCAGGGTAACTAACGGAAGGTTTACCTTATTAACCTCATGGATAATTCCATTTTCAGCAACAATGTCAGCTTCTGTAACTTTTGAATCGAAAACATTAAATCCGCTATATTCAGCATTAGGGTAGAAATAATTAAAGTCGACAGAACTTAAACTCTTTGCTGCGAAATACTCATCAGTAAAATAAGTGATGTATTTATTGTTATTATCACCAGGAAGATAACCACCATTACGATTAGCATTCACAAACACTTTAGGTTGTCCATTAATAGTTTTAGTGATAAATCCATCATAATATGCCGTCCTTCTTCTAAAAGCATTATCAACTACCCAGCCCGTTGGAGATTGATAATCGGACATTTTTTCTGTACGGAAAGCATTGTATATAAGTGCGTATCTAACAATTTTAGCGGCAGTTGCATCATCTACCTTACTTACATCAGAGATCCCCTGCTCTTGGAAAAATTTAGCAAAAGCATCATCATTCGGAGCTACCATAGTCCAATATCCTGCTTTTCCAAGAATATCTTTGTAACCTGCTTTATCAATTAAGGCTGTTAAATTTTTAAAATTCCCCTTTGCTTCCAATTGTTGATAGATTGGAGCCTCTAAATCTTCAGGCCGTCCATAATATTCATCATATACATCTGAACTACAGCCGAACAATAAGGCCAGAAGCGGTATAACAAGTAAATAGTAGTGTAATCTTTTCTTCATTTTAGATAAAATTGCTGATAAATATTTATACTTTTTTTAACTTTTTTAATTATTTCTTAACGGTCAAATATACACGTTCATCAATCTCCTACTATCCTGCCCCATCCTGTAAAACTGAAATATTTTTTTATTATGTGTAAAAAAAAGCATAATAAAAAACCATTATTTCAATCAATTAACTTTTATACTACATAATACAAAGTATTGATTTCACTAAGATCAAAGTGTTTTTTAATCATAATTATTAATACACCCTCAATAATTAACCTTTTATTGTGAAACTAAAAAAAGTAAATAAAAAACAACAAAAACTTCGATTGACTATTAAAATGACAATAAGCAAAAACAGTCTTTATACACTAATTTTAAGCTAATGGGAATAGCAAAACAACCCTGCATTAATGAGATTTTGAGGAAATCTTATATATAGCCATAAAAAAAAGCTGCCCACAATTGGAGACAGCTTTTTTTTTGATATAAAACGATAAAGAGTATGAAGTATAAAACTAAACCTAAAAGAACTGACTTTAATAAAAATCAAACCTCTTATTTTAAACTTATACTACTTTTAAAAATTATTTAAGATTAATTTTCTGGAGCTAGTTCTAACTCCAATCCATCAAGACTTTCAGTTATAGGAATTTGACAGCCTAATCTGCTGTTTGATTTCACATAAAACGCTTCTGACAGCATCGCTTCTTCATCGTCACCCATTTCTGGCAATACTACATCATTAAGAACATAACATTGACAAGATGCACACATTGCCATACCGCCACAAGTCCCTTCGACTGGAAGCTCATAAGCTTTACAAAGCTCCATTATATTCATCGCCATATCTGTAGGTGCCTGTAAATCATGAATCACACCCTCTCTATCTTTAATCTTAATTAAAACGTCCATTTATTTTTGTTTATTTTTAGAAATGACAGGCCAGACTACTTAACTTTTAATTTCAAGGTCAACAGCCATTTCTTTTCTATTCTCTTTATTCAATATTCTTAGACCAATAACATCTGCATTATTAATAATAAAAACGATTACAGCATTTGGCGTATAAACTCCATCACGAGTTTTAAACACAAGCTTTCCTTCATAAGTAACACTTAACAAACCTTTATTATCGGTTTTACTTTTGGTTTGTACTTGAGAAGAAAACTCAGCAGTAACATAAGCACTATTATCTAACATATTCGCTTTTCCCCCGCTAAGTTCTGTCAAAAATTCAGCATTAGAAATCTTCAATTGTCCAGTTCTATTAGACCAGATATCTATCATTTTACTGAAATTTATCTCATTCCATTCCTCATCAATATTAACATAAGTTTTTTTTACATATGCCTCTTGAATTGGCTCTTGTGCATAGGTTTTACAAAGAAATAATAAAGTGATCAATAAATAAAGCTTTTTCATAATCCAAATTTGTAGGTTAGTGCTACAAAAGTAAATTTTTATTTATAAAATCAAATAAAAAAAATTTGAATTATTCACACTGTTTTTTATATATAATAAAAAAAACAGCTGTTTTATTGGCAATTCCTTAATAATAATCTTTTAAAAAACCTGTTTTTATTGTATTTTAACAAGAAAGCAATCCAGATTTAACAATCACAAACATGACTTTTATCATATTATTTCTGCGTTTATTTGACTAAAAAAACACATAAACTCCTTAAAATGAAAGATTTTGGATCTTTAATGTTACTACAAAACATTAACAACTGTTTCTATTTGAGGAGCATACTTTTTAATTGTTGTCTCTACACCCGCTCTCAACGTCATTTGGTTGACACTACAGCTAGTACAGGCGCCTTCAAGCCTTACTTTTACATGCTTCCCTTCATCAATTGAAATGAGCTTAATATCTCCGCCGTCTGAATTCAAAAAAGGCCTGATTTCATCTAGCGCCTTCAAAACATTATTTGTTAATTCTTCTGTTTTCATAATTGGTATATTGTTCGCCGTCTTCCATATTTCAATAAAAATTACTGGCTGTAATTCAATTTTATTTTTATCTGTTGACAGCATTTGAATTAATATTCAGTTTCAGAATTATTTCTTAACCGCTGAACACCCTGCCATTGTAGTAATTTTGATAGCCTCAGTTGGCTCCAAATTTTCATTTCTATTTACAACTTCACTTACTACGTTTCGGGTGATTTCTTCAAAAACATTTTCAATAACAGAGCCTGTCTGTAATGCAGCAGGACGGCCATAATCACCAGCCTCTCGAATTGATTGAACAATTGGCACTTCTCCTAAGAAAGCTACGCCTAAATCCTGTGCAAGATCTCTGGCTCCTTCTTTTCCAAAAATGTAATATTTATTATTAGGCAGTTCTTCAGGCGTAAAATAGGCCATATTCTCTATAATACCCAAAACAGGTACATTTATCGCCTCAGATAAAAACATAGAAACCCCTTTTTTGGCATCCGCCAATGCTACAGCCTGAGGCGTGCTTACCACGACAGCTCCAGTAACAGGCAGCGATTGCATGATTGAAAGATGAATATCACCTGTTCCAGGAGGCAAATCAATTAGCATAAAGTCTAATTCTCCCCAATTAGCATCAAAAATCATTTGATTCAAAGCTTTAGAAGCCATCGGGCCTCTCCAGATAACTGCTTGGCTAGGTGAGGTAAAAAATCCAATAGAAAGCATTTTTACACCGTAACTTTCTACAGGTTTCATTTTTGATTTTCCATTAACCTCAACCGAAATAGGCTTTTCATTTTCTACATCAAACATAATTGGCATTGATGGCCCATAAATATCTGCATCCAATACACCAACTGCAAAACCCATTTTTGACAATGTTACTGCCAAATTTGCCGTAACAGTAGACTTTCCAACTCCTCCTTTTCCAGAAGCTACAGCAATGATATTTTTTATTCCTGGGATTGCTTTTCCTTTGATCTCATTCTTTTCAGGAACTTCAACTTTTATATTCACTTTAATTTGTGCGTCTGGTGAAACCAAATCGTGAATTGTTTTTTTGATATCGTCTTCGGCTCTTTTCTTGATATGCATTGCCGGAGTGTGTAATACTAAATCTACCACAACCTCATCTCCAAAAGTGACTACATTTGTAACCGCCCCGCTTTCTACCATATTTTTACCTTCACCAGCAATAGTTATTGTTTCTAATGCTTTCAGAATGTTGTTTTTATCTAATTTCATTTTTTAATTCTCTATCTATTTACGCTTTTAAAAAACGTGTTTTTATTTAAACTAATTTTAGATTGCAAAGATAACGGATTAAGTTCTTATTCTAAAGGATTTGCATTGGTTTTATCGATAAAGACACACAATAACAACTATAGTTACTGTTGCCTTTTTGCAGTTGCAAGTACATGAAAAAATTAAACAACCATCTCCGGCATCCAGAAAACTTCTTCAAAGTTCACAATCTGATTATTCTCAATAACAACTCCTTCGCTTTCCAGTAATTGCTGCATAAGATTTGTCCCGTCAAAATGATGTTTCCCTGTGAGCAGCCCCTTTCTGTTAACGACTCTATGAGCAGGAACGTCTTCTAAATTATGTGCCGCATTCATAGCCCAGCCAACCATTCTTGCAGAGCGTGCAGCGCCTAAAACTTTGGCAATAGCACCATAAGAAGTGACTCTTCCGTAAGGAATTTTCCTCACGACAATATAGACTCTCTCAAAAAAATTATCATTTACTGTTTCCATTTTGCGTTTTATCCAAAATATCCCTTAATAAGTTTAAAGAGTGTAACTATAGAAACGAGCCCTGTAAGAGCTCCAATAATATAATTTCCATTATTCATCAAGAAAGATGACTTAGCTTCTCTTTTCTTGAAATATACAATATAAAGATAAAAAACCAAGAAAGAACCCGCTACAGCACCAGCTACAAATGCATAAATAAAAGGTTCTAAAAAATAAAAAAAACCGTAAGTGGAAAGTGTAATGGATACAAAAACATAGTACGGAACAGGAAATAAATTCAATGCAGACAGCAGCATTCCTAAAAAGAATCGATTAGTCTTGCTGCGGATTTTTGTTTCTGACTTAGGTAATTTTGGCGTTTGGGCTTTCCAAAAAAAATAAACAGTAAGGCCTATAAAAATAAACAGCCCTATTTCCTGCAGCTTATTAATAACATCTGGATGACTATTAATAAAATCAGCAAATAACAAGGCCCAAAATGTCTGAAAAAAAACAATGACAGTAGCGCCAACTGCAAAGGAAATAGCCTCATTTCTTCCATCTTTTAAACTTACTTTTGCAGCTGTCATATTGATTAAACCAGGAGGTGTAATACCAATAGCAGCAACAATAAATCCGAGAAAAAAAGGCAACAATAGAGTCATACTTACAGTAGCAGTCTCCGTTTACAGTCTCAGTTTATAAACTGAAAACTACCACTGAGAACTATTTGATTTTAAAACGAATATACGTAATTGCTTTGTTAATTTCCAAATATTGCTTTTCATAAAAAGTCTGAAAAGCAGTAACTTCCTCTGGACTTCCTTCATTTACATACACATTGTGATTAGCATACAAAACCTCATGCCCCTCGCCATGCAGTAATCCAAGAGTATATCCGTGCATGAATTCGCTGTCAGTTTTAAGATTGACAACACCGTCTTTTTTTAGAATTTTTTTATATAACTGCAGAAATTCCGAATTGGTCATTCTGTGTTTTGTTCTCTTGTATTTTATTTGCGGATCTGGAAAAGTAATCCAGATTTCATCTACTTCATTTTCGGCGAAAATATGATTGATTAATTCGATTTGTGTTCGAATAAAAGCCACATTATGCAATCCTGTTTCAACAGCGGTTTTTGCACCACGCCAAAAACGGGCTCCTTTGATATCGATTCCTACAAAATTTTTATTGGGATACCTCTCGGCCAAACCAACAGAATATTCTCCTTTACCACAACCCAATTCAAGCACCAATGGATTTTCGTTTTTAAAAAAATCTGAATTCCATTTTCCTCTCAGCGGGAATAAATCTCCGACTACTTCTTCTCTTGTTGGCTGAAAAACGTTATTGAATGTTTCGTTTTCCTTGAACCTTTTTAATTTATTTTTACTTCCCACGATATAATTGCTGTTTCGGCAAAATTAAGGAATAATATAAGACTGAAAGCTTAAGTAATAAAAAAATCAAAAATTATCATATTCATGCTGTTTCTTAAAACTGTAATTTTCAAAACACCAGTTTTCAAATCTGCATTTTTAATAAAAAGTTATAGGGTAATAATAATACTCTAACAAAACTACAATTAACTTTAAGGGTTTAATAAATAATTGATTTAACCGCATCCCAACCAAGCAATATGAGGCTTATTTCTACAGAATTCATTTGCAACCTAAAATGCAAAATCATGAAATCTTTTTATTTAATTTAAGCTTTAAATTTTCTGAAGGATTGAATCATTTCATAAATGCCAAAAGCAATAAAGATTTTTCCTAAAATAAAAATAAGCCAGCTCCAGCCATTTGCTAAATAGGTTCTATCATTTTCTAATGGATTGAAAAAATCTGTAACTAAGAAAAATCTAAAACCACCGACAAAGAACTCATTTATTTTTTCTAAGTTAAATGTTCCTGAATTCTCAATTCGATATAAAATACAAAACCAAAATAATCCAGATATAAGAGTAAATTTAATTGCTCTTTTCCAATCTGTTCCATATTCAGAAACAATATCACTTATATTAAGAATAAATAAATCTCTTTTTAATTGAATTGGTTCTCTTTTTCGATGACGAAAGCGATTTTTATCTTTTTTAAATTCAGCTAATTTTTTTCTTATATCCTTTCTATAGGCATTAAATTCATATACTCTAAATCTGCTAAAGTCAATTTTATTTTCTGCTTTTTGAAGCTCTTGTTTTATTATTCTGATTGTTCTTCTGTCACAATCATCTATCTTTTTAATTTGAATGTCATCAAAAAAAGCTCCTTTTTCAAAAATTGCCCTATCAATTTTTATAATATCAAAATAAGTTTCTTGAAGAGAAATTTGACCTATAAAAACATTTTTTTCAAATGATAATTGATGTATCAAAGATTGGTTAAAAGTAGTAGATTTAAAAAATTCACAATCAGTAAACTTTATTTTAGAAAAAATTTCACTAACTAAACTTTCAAATTTTGTTTCGCTTAAAAACTTACAATTAGAAAATTTTGTATCACTATTAAAAGTTGTTTCAAAAAAATTTGAATGATTGAAGGTGCAATGATTAAAAAAAGCTGAATCTAATCTTGAGACTGTTTTGTTTCCAAAATATTCGAAATGACTTTTGAAATTACAATGAGAGATGACAACATGATTTAGGGTTGAACGAATAATGGAACAATTTTCTATAGAATCAAAATTTATAATTGTAAGTTTTCCTTTTTCGAAATTAATATTTTCAATGTCAATAGAATTTATATTCCCTCCGTTTATTTCAATTGTTCCATTTTTTACATTACTCCTTTTTATATTATGGATGTCATTTATATTTTCTCTAAAGGAAAGATAATTTATGTTTGCATTTAGAATAGTTAGAGTACTGCCTTTTATATCACAAGAAGTAAATGTTAAGTCCTCAAAGGCACACGTGTCAAATTCTAATTCACAGTTAAAAGTACAATCATAAAAATGAACGTAGAGGTCTTTATTAGCAATCTTTTCAAATATTAATTTTCTACAATTAAAAATTTTATTTTCAAAAGTTACAGATGCACCAAATAAATCATTATTATCAAAAACAACGATGTCATCTGGGCAATTAATTTCCTGATGCTTTTCTAATTTTGTATATCTCAATTCGTTTAAACTAATATTCATTTATGTAGTTTTTATAATCAAATCTAAACAAAAAAACCTGACAATTTTCATCATCAGGTCTTCTCTTTATTCTTTGTTCTTTCTTCTATTCTCTAAAAAAATCTAGTCGTTCAATTTCAACACCGCCATAAACGCTTCCTGCGGGATTTCCACATTTCCTACTTGACGCATACGTTTTTTACCTTTTTTCTGTTTTTCCAACAATTTACGTTTACGGGAAATATCCCCACCGTAACATTTGGCGGTAACGTCTTTACGTAAAGCTTTAATCGTTTCACGCGCGATGATTTTGGCACCAATCGCCGCTTGAATCGGAATATCAAATTGTTGTCTCGGAATCAACTCACGTAATTTCTCAGTCATTTTCTTTCCAATGTTATACGCATTGTCTTCGTGAATCAACGCAGAAAGTGCATCAACTGTTTGTCCATTCAATAGAACATCCAAACGAACTAATTTTGAAGTTCTCATTCCAATCGGAGAATAATCAAATGAAGCATATCCTTTAGAAACCGTTTTCAATCTGTCGTAAAAATCGAATACGATTTCAGCCAATGGCATATCAAAATTCAACTCTACACGCTCCGTTGTCAAATACGTTTGATTCGTAATTTGACCACGTTTTTCAATACACAAACTCATTACGTTTCCAACAAAATCGGATTTGGTAATGATAGTCGCTTTAATATAAGGCTCCTCAACTCGGTCCAAACGAGAAGGTTCCGGTAAATCTGATGGATTGTTAACTACAAAAGCATCTTCTGGATGTTTTTTGGTGTAAGCCAAATACGAAACGTTTGGAACAGTAGTAATTACAGTCATGTCAAACTCACGTTCTAATCGCTCTTGGATAATCTCCATGTGCAGCATTCCTAAGAATCCGCAACGGAAACCAAACCCTAAAGCTGCAGAACTTTCAGGAACAAATACAAGTGAAGCATCGTTCAATTGCAGTTTCTCCATCGAAGAACGCAAATCCTCATAATCTTCTGTATCTACAGGATAAATCCCGGCAAATACCATTGGTTTTACATCCTCAAAACCAGTAATCATATTAGTTGTAGGCGTTTTGGCATCGGTAATAGTATCCCCTACTTTTACTTCTTTGGCTTCTTTAATCCCAGAAATCAAATACCCAACATCTCCTGTCGAAATCACATTTTTAGGAACTTGATTTAATTTCAATGTCCCAACTTCATCGGCAAAATACTCGTTTCCGGTAGCCATGAATTTTATTTTTTGTCCTTTTTTAATTTCCCCGTTTTTCACACGGAAAATTACTTCAATCCCACGAAACGGATTGTAATGTGAATCAAATATCAAAGCCTGAAGTGGCTCATCTTTTACTCCTTTTGGAGGAGGAATTTTTTCGATAATCGCAGCTAAAATATTCTCCACACCAAAACCAGTTTTACCCGAAGCATGAATAATATCTTCCAATTTACATCCAAGCAAATCAATAATATCATCACTTACTTCCTCTGGATTGGCACTTGGTAAATCCACTTTGTTCAAAACCGGAATAATTTCCAAGTCATTTTCTAATGCCAAATACAAGTTAGAAATCGTTTGTGCCTGAATACTTTGTGCAGCATCCACAATCAGCAACGCACCTTCGCAAGCCGCAATCGAACGGGAAACTTCATAGGAGAAATCCACGTGACCAGGAGTATCGATCAGGTTCAGGATGTATTCTTCACCCTTATACGTATATTCCATTTGTATGGCATGACTTTTAATCGTAATACCACGTTCACGTTCCAAGTCCATATTGTCAAGCAATTGCGCTTTTTCTTCACGAGCCGTTACCGTTTGGGTTGCCCCCAATAATCGGTCTGCCAATGTACTTTTTCCGTGGTCAATATGTGCAATAATGCAAAAATTCCTAATATGTTTCATGTATAACTTTTATTTACTTTTTGGAAACATGCAATGCTCCGCAAGTCATCTTCTACTAATATCAAATTTATTTGGGCGTGACGGCAGAAAAAGCCGTCGGGCTATTCGTTACAATCTTTTCCTTTTTTAAGAAAAAAGGAAAAGGATTTTCACTGCTATCCCTCACGCATAATGTCATTACGTTAAACCCTGTTTTTTCTCGCAAAGTCGCAGAGACGCAAAGTTTATAATCGATTTCTTTGCGACTTCGCGTCTTTGCGAGACCTATTATTCTAAAAATCATCTGCAAGAAATCCTTAACTTATTGACATTGCAATCACGTAAGCGCCGTAAAGCGACAATTAATCTGCAAATATACTCTAAATTCAACAGTTTCAAAGTTTCAAAATAGGAAACTCAAGCATTTCACCAAAGTCTTTCCAAATTGTAATACATATACCCTTTAATTAGTTAGCAAATTATTCAAAATCATCTTCTTACTTATCTAATCTCATTAAGTTTTTTATCCTTTCGCTTAAAAGATGTAATTTTGCAAAAAATTTAAAGGACGATGATTAAGATTGGCAGCATTATATTACCCGAATTCCCCCTACTGTTAGCACCTATGGAAGATGTGAGCGACCCTCCATTCCGCAGATTGTGCAAGCAGCATGGTGCCGATTTAATGTACTCCGAATTTATTTCTTCCGAAGGTCTAATTCGCGACGCCATCAAAAGCCGAATGAAATTGGACATCTTCGATTACGAAAGACCTGTTGGAATCCAAATTTTTGGCGGTGATGAAGAAGCGATGGCGTTATCGTCCAAAATAGTTTCTACCGTAAATCCAGATTTAATAGACATCAACTTTGGCTGTCCTGTCAAAAAAGTAGTCTGCAAAGGCGCAGGTGCCGGCGTTTTGAAAGACGTAGATTTAATGATTCGCTTGACTCAAGCCGTTATCGACAGTACCCATTTACCTGTAACGGTAAAAACCCGTTTGGGCTGGGATGACAGTTCCATAAACATAGACGAAGTTGCTGAGCGTTTGCAGGATATTGGTGTCGCTGCTTTGAGCATCCACGCCAGAACCCGCGCCCAAATGTACAAAGGCCATTCCGACTGGTCCCATATTGCCCGCGTCAAAAACAACCCGAGAATCACAATGCCTATTTTTGGAAATGGCGATATTGATTCTCCAGAAAAAGCATTGCATTACAAAAACGAATACGGCATCGACGGAATCATGATTGGCCGCGCCGCAATTGGTTATCCATGGATTTTTAATGAAATCAAGCATTACTTCAAAACCGGTGAACACTTAGCAAAACCCACCGTTTCCGACAGAGTCGAAGCAGTTCGAAATCACCTCACATGGGCAATGGAATGGAAAGGAGAACGTTTAGGTATTGTTGAAACTCGTCCGCATTATACTAATTATTTCAAAGGAATCCATTCGTTCAAAACATACAGACAAAAACTAGTAACCCTAGACCGTCCTGAGGAATTATTTTCGCATTTGGATGCTATTAAAGAGGCTTATGCTGATTATGAGGTTGTTTAAAAATCAAAGAGTTCAAATTATTGTCTTCTAATTTTCATTATATTTGTTGTAAATAGTTTTCATCATGAATGTTCAAACCGAAAAATCTTTTTTAATTGATTTACTTCAAAACATCAATGACGCTTCTATTATTCAGAAAGTGAAGGATTTTGTTTTGCATGAAATCGAACCTGTTCCTCTCTCAGAAAATCAAAAAAAGGAACTCAATAAACGATTATTAGAACATCAAGAAAATCCTAAATCTGGAGTAGATGCATTTGATTTTCTAGATTCCTTAAAATCTAAATATGAGTTATAACAAACTCACTTTAAAAACAAATGCAGCGATTGAAATCGAAAATGTAATTTCCTATTACGCTACAAAGGACATCATTTTAGCAAAACGTGTAGAAAAAGAAATTAGATTAGGTTTTAAAAGTATTTCAAAAAATCCCGAAAGTTTTCAATACCGTTATTCTAAAATTCGAATATTTTGGTTGAATAAATTTCCCTATGGACTTTATTATATTTGGGAAAATGATGAAGTTGCTATCTTGGCTTTTTGGCATTCAAAAGAAGATATACCTAATAAACTTCGAAAAATTTCATAATCATCGATCGAACATTTTTATTCACTTGGCTAAAACAATAAAACCAAGCTTGATAATATTCTCAAAAAAAGCCCGCCAAACGATAGCGAACAGGTGAAGCAAATATTTCTGCTCCAAAAGAATAATTAAACCCAGATAAACCAAAAAATCCCGAAACTAACTTTATCTAAGCTAGTTTCGGGATTTTTGATAAATAGAATATTTCTTAATTCAATAAAAAAGCATCCATAGCTACTGTTGGTCTTCCATTGCTTCCCCACGCTCCTTTAGTATAACCTTGAAAATTATAGCATTCCGGTTCCCAATAAAAAACACCTAAACCTTTACCACCAGTTACAGAACTGGTTTTGTTAAGAATGTCTTCTACAAATAATTTACTCGTTGCTGGAGATCCTACTGACATTCCTACCTCGCACATCATAACCAGTTTTCCATATCTTGAAACCATATCGTTCATATTAGCCAAACATTGATTGTTGAGTGTCTGCCAGTTAGTAGTTTCCGGATAAAGTGACATTCCAATTACATCATAGCTTGCACCATTAGCTTTAAGGCCGTCAAACATCCAACGGAACAGTGAATTGTCATAGCCATTTGATAAATGAACAATTGTTTTTACATTTGGAAATACTGATTTTGCACCATTGTGCCCGCTTGTCACCATATATGCAAAATTTTTCATGTATACAGATGCTTTCCCTTCATTCCACAGCATTCCGTTGTTAGTTTCGTTACCAACCTGAACCCATTCTGGTGTAATTCCTGCCGATTTTATAGCAGTTAATACCGTTACAGTATGATTCCAAACATCAGTATATAGCTGACTAATCGTGTGCGAAGCCCAAGCCGAAGGTTTCGTTTGGTTAGCAGGATCTGCCCAAGTATCGCTATAATGGAAATCAATCATAATACGCATTCCTGCCGCTTTGGCTCTTTTGGCTTTTGCAATAACATCGGCTTGATTATTCCAACCGCCTGAAGGATTTACCCATACTCTTAGCCGGATAGAGTTCATTCCTTTTCCTTTCAAAATAGTAAAAAGATCTTGTTGTGTCCCAGCCGAATTGTAAAATTTCATTCCTGAGCTTTCCATTTGTGTCAGCCAGCTTACATCAGCACCCTTAGCAAAATTAGTGACTAATTTTTTTGTTAATGATGTTCCTCCCGCAGGTGAAGTTTCAGTTACTGCCGTTACAGCGGTTTCTGAATTTTCAGTTATAACATCCTCTTTGGTACACCCAATTGAGAATAATAAAAATAATGAGCATAAATAAATAATTGGTTTTTTCATAATTTTAATTGGTTTAATTTGGTTAATGTGTTTTTATTTTCAAAAATAATTACATTATTATCAAAAATATTGATTTTACATACCAGATTATTCTTTTTAAAATCATAAAACACTAAGCGACAGTAATTTAAAATAATTCACAATTGTAACTCATTCATACACAGCATACCAGTTAAACAAAAAGGAACGCAATTGCGAATAGACATTAATTAAAAAAAAGGGAAGTAATTCTATTAAGAAGAGAAAAATATTAGTCCAGCAGCTTCTTGCTCACTCGGCTGCTCGCAATAAGCGATGCAATAAAACCAAGCGCAATAATTGTAGCCATAACTATTAAAACATTTTCAAAAGTAAAAACCACAGGATAAGCCAGTGTAGCAGTTATCATAATAAGCTGATATTGCTGCTGCAGTAATACAACCATAACGCCCAATAACAAACCAATAATTCCGCCAAAAACACTAAGCAGTGTTCCTTGCAGTAAAAATATATTACGCAAATCCTTGATATCAGTTCCTAGATTAAAAAGGGTTTTTAGGTTTCCTTTTTTATCCAAAATCATCATGATAAGTGCGCCGATTAAATTAAAAAGAGCCACCACAATCACTAACGTAAAAATCAGATACACCGCAATATTTTCGGTATTCAGCATTTTATACAAAGCTTCATTCAGCTGTTCCTTGTTCTTTACGGTAATTTTATTCTTGAAAATCGCCTGCAGTTTTTGGATAACCACACTTTCATCGGCATCTTTCTTTAATTTGATTTCAAGATGAGAAATCTGATTGGCCTTGTATTCTAATAATTCCTGTGCCAAGCCTAAATCTGCAAACACATATTTAGAATCTAGATCCTCGCTGATCGCATAAATCCCAACCGGAAAAACATCCGTTTTATTAAAAGCTTCATCAGGATTTTCGATAGTTCCCCTGCCGGGTTTTGGTACAAAAACCTCAAAAGGATTATTATAATCCAGTAAACCCATCGAGAACTTTTGAGCAGTACCATAGCCAACAACAACTTGATAGGTATCCGGTTTCAGCCATTGCCCATTGTACAGCTTTTTATTAAAATCGCTAACGGTATTAAAAGTAGAATCAACACCTTTTAGATAAGTTACCTCTTGTTTCCCGTTAAAAGTAAACAAAACCCGTTCTTCAATAACTTTAGAATAGGAAGCTACACCTTCAATTGCTGCAATCTCTTTTTCCTGTTTTGGTACAATAAAAAAAGATTTCCCAAGCGTACTGCTCACTTTAAGATCAGGATCAATATCGCTGGTAAACGAAAGGCTAAATTCCTTCAGCCCAGTAAAAACCGAGAGCACAACAAATAATGCCATTGCCCCCACAATAATCCCCATACTCGCAATACGGTTGATAATATTGATAGCATTATTTTTGCTTTTGCTAAAAATATATCGTTTGGCTATGTAAAGAGGGAAATTCAAATTTTATTGAAATCTGCGTTTATCCAACAAATCTCTATTCTCAATCGGATTTTCTTGATTTTTCAAAGCATTGTCTATCTTCTCGATATAATCCAAAGAATCATCAATAAAGAAAACCAAATTTGGTACTTTACGCAATTGCAAACGCACTCTTTGCGACAAATCGTGTTTAATTAAAGTTGAATTAGCTTTAATCCCCGCCAATGTTTCCGCTGCTTTTTCCTGAGGAAAAACACTTAAATGCACCGTCGCTACAGACAAATCTGTAGTCACAACAACTTTGGATACAGAAATTATCAAATTTGTAATTCCATTTTTTCTCACTTCACCCTGCAAAATATCAACCAAATCTTTTTGGATAACCCCGCCTATTTTTTTCTGTCTATTTGTTTCCATGGTGCAAAAATACTATTTTTTTGAGAGACCGCCTTACAAAGTCATAAACTCCTAAAGTTTTTTATATTTGTTTATAACTTTAGAAGCAGAATTAAGAGCGAAAGACTAGGCATTTTTGGAAATATTTCAAAAGAGAAACACAAAACAATGAGAAAAATTGAACACATCGGCATCGCAGTCAAAAACCTTGAAGAATCCAATTTGTTATTCCAAAAACTCTTTGGCGTACCCGCTTACAAACAGGAAGAAGTCGCCAGCGAAGGTGTAAAAACTTCCTTCTTTATGAACGGCCCCAACAAAATAGAACTCCTAGAAGCCACCAATCCCGAAAGCACTATAGCCAAGTTCTTAGAAAAAAAAGGAGAAGGAATCCACCACATCGCTTTTGATGTGGAAGACATCCTTTCCGAAATCGAACGCCTCAAATCCGAAGGCTTTATAGTCCTAAACGATGTCCCCAAAAAAGGAGCCGACAATAAATTGGTCGCTTTTTTGCATCCGAAAGGCACCAATGGCGTATTAATTGAATTATGCCAGGAAATAAAATAAAAATTAGTCTATTCATAATCAGTTCTTTTCAAAACCGATTAGCACTAACCTTAAATTATTCAAAAATCTACCCAAAAAATACTTGCGGTAATAAAATAATTGTAGTAATATTGCAAACTCTTAACCGGTCCTATAGCTCAGCTGGTTAGAGCACCTGACTCATAATCAGGTGGTCCCTGGTTCGAGCCCAGGTGGGACCACAGTTAACACTTAAAAAGCCTTATAAATTCAATATTTATAAGGCTTTTTTATTTAGGGTGACTAATTTTTTAAGAAAAATATCATAATGAATAGAATTTCAAAACTTTACACTTAATTTCCAAAGCTTTTCTTGCGGTATTTTTTTTTAAAAAGACTTACAATTTCACAAGATCAAACAATAAACCTACTTAATATGATTTTTTAGTAAGTTTTTACCTCAAAATAAAAAATACTTAATTAATTTATCGTAAAATTTTGCATTTAATCGCAATTATTTTACATCTAATATAAAAAAAATCATATTTTTGCATTCAAGGGTTATTTAAAAACAAAATACCACATCCCCAAATGAAGACAATTTTAAAAAAAGCTTTATATAAAGGAAGCATTGTGCTTTTTTGCCTTTACGGATATGTAGCCTATGCAGATCCGGATCCGCCTATAGATCCACCGCCAGAAGAAGATGCTCCAATAGACGGAAATATTACAATACTAATCCTTATAGCCGTGCTATTTGGTATATACACTATATACAAATATAAATTAAACAAAAAAAGACCAATCTAGATTGGTCTTTTTTTGTCTGTAAGACTTATTAGTGCTATAAAACTGCAAATAAATCAAACGGCCCAGTAAGCATACTCATTTTTTGTCCTGCATTTTTCTCATAAGTCCATCTTCAATAGGAGCGATGATTTTAACAACCTCGTTTGTATTATCATTTGGAATGGTCATAGACAAAACGTAGTGCTTAATTTTCCATTCCTTACCAATTTTTACAAGAACGCCAGAGCCTCTGCAGATTTTCATTTGGGTATTTAAAAGCTCATCGAACCAAGCCAGTTTCCCGGATTTATCAAAATAGACATTCCGCTCAAGTGCCTTAAAACTCCAAGCTTTTCCTTTGTCAAAATGTGGCTTAGCATACGCTTGAAAATCTTTAAAATTCCAATTTTCCGTTGGATCTGTTCCAATAAAAACGGCATCTTCGGTCATCATTCCAAAATAACTATTAAAATTAGCTTCAGCCGCAGCTTTGTGCCAAGCGTCCAGCGTTTTGTTTACCTGTTCTTTTTCATCAGATTCTTTATAATGCAGTGTATCAAAACTCATTAATATCAATACTGCTGCACTTAAAAATAATGTTCTCATGTTTTGCCTTTTTTATTATCCTTTGGAAGACTTCCCAATTTTATTCTCATTTCGCCGTCTTTGCCGTCAACTACTAACAAACGCACCACTATACCTTTATAGCGTTTCGCTTCTCTCTCTTTTAAATCTTTAATCTTCAAATCCTCTGCTGGATTTCTCAGCGGAATTATCAGACCTAATTTTGTGCCTTTCTTAAAGGAATAAATACCCTCAACATCAAAATTCAAAACATTTGAACTTACTTTAAAATAATCGACATTGACCAAGCTTCCATTCATATTCAATTGTCCGGACAAATCATTGAATACAATATGTTTTACATCTCGATTAGGAAAAGCAAATTTGCCCACTTTTATTATTGGTTTAAAATCAGTCAATGACCCATTTTTGATATCATATTGTAGATTACCTCTGCCAGAATCTTCAACTAAATCTCCATTTTGTGTCATCTTCATCGACATATTAACTTTGGCAGAAAGATTCCCTTTTATGTTTTGAGGCTGAAAAGATTTAATTCCGAAATTTTTAAAAGAAGTTAGAAATTGAGGAATATTGACTGTCGCGATATTTACATTTGTTTTTACATCAAACAAATTGCCTTGAGGAATCAACTGAGATGCAAAAGTAATTTTACCTCCACAAGTTTCTATTGCCCCTTGTTTGATAAAAAATTGTCTGTTCTTGGCAACAATAATAATTTTGGCATTTTTTGCAGTCAGATTAGAATAGACCATCTTGTCTAAATTCAGATTTAAAACCACTTGACATTTTTGAACGAGAGCAATTCTTTTCTTAGTATCTGCTTTGGTCGCAACTTTTTTAGGCTCTTTTATTTCAGCGCCTTTTTCTTTATAAGCCAATGTGCCCATCATTTTTTTTACATCCATAAATGGACTTTTAACATTGAGCACAGCCACCATATTTTCCGGATTATTATAATAGAGATTTAGAAAATTGTTTATTCTGCCATCAAGGAAAGCAATATTTTTATCTCTTTGATATTTAATATTTCTAATAAATAAAGCCTCGTCCGTAAAATCAAGAAGAATATTGGTTTGAAAAGTCAGGTTTTTGGGTTTATAAAGCAGATTTGCATTTTTTATATCCACTTTACCTGTAAAATGAGGTTTTGAAATACGCAATGCTACAATATCAACATTGAATTTGAAATCTACTTTGGCCGTTCCTCCTGTAAATTTGAAAACATCCTCGCCTAAAACATTTCCTAATTTTGCTACATCAAATTGAGTATGAATATCTCCTGTAGCAATTGGTTTTTCTAAATTATTAATTGCTGCATTTGGAATTGATATCGGGATGTCTTTATAGTTTCCTTTAAAATTTTTTAGAATAACCGCAGAGTTGATATCATTATTTCCCAGTCCGTTTTTAAAATTATTAATATATCTTGCTGTAAAATTGCAATCAGTAACCGTTGCGTCTGGAGAGACCAGTACGTTATCTTTTATTTGAGCATCGACAATAATTTCTGGATCTCCCTCGGCATTCATATCGCCTATAATACTGCATTGCGCATCGAGTGGTTTGGTGATGTTAAAATGATTCAGGATTTTAAACAAATGCGGATCCAGCAAGTGAGCGGCATTCAGCCATAGAATATGGGTTTTTATTTGGATATTCATTATTGGATGCTCTTTTTCTAAACCGAAACTTGCTTTGATATCAAAATCATCTTCGCCAATTCCAAGGCCTTCGGTAAGCACATCAATTCTGTTTTTTGCTTTTGAGAATTGAACCGCCAATTTTCCTTTTACTCTTTTGTCTTTTATAAAACTGCCATGTTTAGTGTTAAAAGCCATACTTTTAGCAAAAACATCAAGAAACAAATCAGTTTGAAAGCCGTCGTCGGTATATTCCATTTTACTTTTTAGAGAAGCTACTTCAAAATGGAACATTTTATTCCTTTGCACATTTTGGGAAATAAAAACCACATCCTTAAAGTCAATCTCACCGATTTGGATATCGGTGTCGCTTTTGGGTTTATTAGTTTTGGATTTTGGTTTACGCATATTCGTATTGGATAGACCATTCTTGTCTATAAACAAATCGATTTTAGTGTCTATCAATTTGACCTTCTCAATATTGACTTGTTTATGCAATAAGCTCAGTACATTCAATCGTACTTCAATTTCTTCCGCTTTAAGAGCGCTTCTTTTATGTATCGCATATAAACTGTCCTGAACTTCTACTTTTTTCAAAACTACCGTGAAATTTGGAAATCCAATCAAAAATTTATACCCAACATCACCAATACTGACATGACCCGCAATATTGTCATTGATTTTCTTATTGATATTAGTCATTATGCTTTCTTTATTCTGTTCAAAATAAATACGAAAACCAACGAAAAGAGCTAGCAGTAATGCCAATAAAAAAATAAGGGAAATTTTAATTATTCTAAATGTTTTAGTCTTTAAAAACATTTTCATCTTTTGAATAAGTTCCTCCATACTATAAGATTTTATTATTTTGCAAATTAAACTGATGCTTATATTGTAACTTTAAATAACTGAATCGAGAAGTAAACATATCCCTTCATTTCAAAGTTAACATAATATTTTTACAAAAAATGACGTTATATCTGAAATGTTTAATTCTATTATCTATTTACAATATGGCAATTAAATAATATTTTTTATTAAAATTGAAATATTTATATCATTGCTTTTTGTAATTTTATAGTTGTTAAAATTAATTTGTACTACTGTTTAACCAATCAACCTTATATTATTTAGGGTTTTAATCTAAAAACGAAAAAATATGCGATCATTAAAAATCTTATTATTAGGTGCCTTTATAATGTTAGTATCTAACACAATGTCGGCACAGAAATGGGGAATTAGAGGGGGTGTCAATTTCTCAGATATCAATGCAGACGGCTGGGACTCTGACTCAAAAACAGGACTCTATCTGGGTGTTTATAAAGAAATCCCATTAGTAAAAAGCCTTTTGTTTATACAGCCTGAGCTACAATACTCTCAAGAAGGGTTCTCAACAGATATTGGTGATGCAAAGATAGATTATCTTACAGTGCCAATTTTAGCTAAAGTTTATGTCCTCAAGCTATTAAGTTTTGAAACTGGTCCTCAATTTGGATTTCTGGTTAACGACAATGACTTTAGTGATGCAAACAGCTTTGTGCCTTCATGGGCTTTTGGAACATCTTTAAATCTTCCCCTCGGTTTATCCATAAACGCCAGATATATTTCTGCCCTGGATGATACATATAATATTCCTTCAACTAACAAGAACCAAGTTTTTCAGCTGGGTGCCGCTTTTCAATTCTAAAGAAAACTAACTAAATAACTCATTGTTGCTAAAAATGCCTTAAAGTACATGCTGCTTTAAGGCATTTTTTTTATATTTATGTCAACTAAACACGCC
This sequence comes from uncultured Flavobacterium sp., assembly GCA_963511795.1. Lineage (GTDB taxonomy): Bacteria > Bacteroidota > Bacteroidia > Flavobacteriales > Flavobacteriaceae > Flavobacterium. Next base: position 77,838 of record CAUPKP010000006.1, read on the forward strand.
CAAATGAGAAAATTTGTTTTATTGCTTATCCTGTTTTCTTTTGGTTTTTCACTTGCTTTTATTTCCTGCAAAAAAGATTCTGACAAAAATATAAAACCCGTATTTGCAAATAAGGATTCCTTAAAAGTAAAGAGTTTGATCCCTTTCGACAGTACGCTGGTCAATTCCTTTTTTGTAAAATATCCAAAACTTCAAAGATATCAGGAAGAAACAACAGCGTTGTATCGAAAACGAAACTATCAATATGTTTGGTTTGATTCCAAAGGCATGCTGGAAGTAAGCCATTTGTTGTATAATAAACTAAATGATATGGAAGACGACGGAATAAAGACCGCTATTCCGTACAAAGAAAAACTAGATAGCCTCTTTCTAAATAACATTGAAAGGTACAAAGCCTCTATCAATGATGAATTATTGGTGTCTTCTCTTTATTTTTTTTACACCCATAAAGTTTTAGATGGATTAGACGCAAAAAAAACAACCGAAATTGGCTGGTATTTACCTCGAAAAAAAGTGTCGTATGTAGACTATTTAGATTCTATCGTTGCCAAGCCTTCCTTGATTAATAAAAACGAAAAAAAAGTATTGTTTGAATATTACAGACTCAAAGAAGCTCTTCTGAAATACCGAAAAATTCAAAAAAACAATTTATTGAATCCCATAACAATAGATTCTACCATCATTGCTTTAAAACCAGGAGACTCCTCACAAACAATTACCCAAATCAGACAGCATTTATTTGTATTGGGGGATATAGATACCAATTCTAAAAATTTTGTTTTTGATGATGAACTTGCTACAGGGATTGTGAAATACCAGAATCGAAATGGACTAAGAAAGAATAAAAACATTACCCAAAAACTTATAGCCTCTTTGAATATTCCCATTGAAGACCGCATCAAGACCATTATGGTCAATATGGAGCGTTCTAGATGGATTGATGCTGATGTTGCTAAATCAAAAGAATTAATAGTAGTCAATATTCCAGCCTATCAATTAACCTATTTCAAAGAAGGGAAACCTGTTTTGATTTCCAATGTGGTTGTGGGGAAAGCCTTAAATAAAACCGTGATTTTTAGCGCCGATATGCGTTACATCGTTTTTAGTCCCTATTGGAATGTCCCCACAAGCATTATCCGAAAAGAAATCAAGCCCGGAATTGCTAAAAACCCAAACTATCTTGCCCAGCACAACATGGAATGGAATAATGGCAGTGTGAGACAAAAACCAGGTCCTAAAAATTCATTGGGATTAGTAAAATTTTTATTTCCCAATTCGAATTCTATTTATTTACATGACACGCCTTCAAAAGGATTGTTTAATGAAGAAAAAAGAGCTTTCAGTCACGGCTGCATTCGAGTTGCTAAACCTGAAGAACTAGCTAATGAAATTCTAAAAGAGGATAAAAACTGGACTCCCAAAAAAATTAACGCCGCCATGCATAAAGGTAAGGAATCGTGGTACACTCTAAAAAACAAAATACCAGTTTACATTGGTTATTTTACCGCATGGGTTGATGATGAAGGTACTCTTCATTTCTATGATGATGTGTATCAAAGAGATGATCAATTGGCAGCAATGCTGTTTGAGGAATAAATTTTTGCATCAATTCAAAAACAAATAAACAGCTTTAAATCAATACATTAAAAACAAATAGCAACTCTTTTCAAAATTATTTTAACAGAAAATTAGGATATTAGAAAAATATATTTAAATCTTTGCAGACGAAAAAATAATTAACCTTTTAAAAACGAAGAAAAATGTTTGTATTCAAATCATCATTACAAGGCTTCACACCAGTAGGAATTGGTGCAGCACCTCTTCGTGGCTTATTTCAATCTTAGAAATTCAATTTTAAATATATGAAAAAGCCCGAAGCAATTTAGATTCGGGCTTTTTTGATTTTATTCTAGACTCTTCTCAAAAAATTCCCGAACACAGCTCCTTACTTTATCCCAAATGGGATAAGATGCTTTGCCGTTACATTTCCTTTCTGTATTTCGGATTGGGTGATATGTTGCGATGCAAAACAACACAAACAATAAATAGAATTCGATTTAAATTTCTCTCTTTTGGGGATGATGACAAAAAAACAAAATGTTTTCATCTAGCCCCGATTGCAGTGGAAATCCTTGTGGACTGGGGTTCAGTCCACAAGATTGTAACGGAAAGCGGGACTATACTTGTTGAAAAATGCAAATGTTCTGCTTCAAAAATTAATAATCGAACTCATATCAATATTAAAAAATTTATGGGAAATAAATTATCGGGAAGAGATCTAATAAAATTAGGCTTTCCAAAAAATAACAGTATCAATATCGCTTTAGGGCAGATAAGCAGATACCGTAAAAAAGAAAAAAAAGAGCATATCATCAATGAAGCCAAAGATGTTTTGCTCCATCCGGAAAAGTATAAAAATGACGGCACTTGGGGCAAAGTTGCCGAAGGTCTGGTTAATCCTGTCGTGGTTAGAATGCATCAGTTGCAGACGACTCGTGCGCCATTCTCTATTTTTGGAGAAAATGAAATCGATGATCAGGCGAAGTTTCAATTGTATGATTCTTTGAAACTGCCAATCTCAGTAGCAGGAGCTTTAATGCCTGATGCGCATTCTGGTTATGGATTGCCAATTGGCGGTGTTTTGGCCACAGACAATGCGGTTATTCCGTATGGCGTGGGCGTCGATATTGGATGCCGAATGAGCTTGTCCATATTTGATCTGCCTGCTTCTTTTATCAAAGGAAAAGACCATCAATTGCAGGCCATTTTGAAAGAGCATACCAAATTTGGGATGAACGAAACACACGCTGTCAAAGCAGATCATGAAATTTTCAGCAGAAGCGAATTTCAGGACATTCCATTGCTTAAGGCGTTACTTTCCAAAGCTTACAAACAATTGGGAACCTCTGGTGGAGGAAACCATTTTGTGGAATTTGGAACCGTACAGCTGGACACCGTTCTGCCGGAATGGAAACTGGAACCGGGCAATTATTTTTGTGTTTTATCACACAGCGGTTCTCGTGGGATGGGTGCCAATATTGCTAAACATTACACCTATCTGGCGGCCAAACAATGTCCGCTGCCTAAGAATGTGCAGCATTTGGCTTGGTTAGATTTGAACACGCATGATGGTCAGGAATATTGGCTGGCGATGAATTTAGCCGGAGATTACGCCAAAGCCTGCCACGATGATATTCACCGAAGAGTTGCCAAAGCCATTGGCAAAAGAGTGGTCGTTACTATCGAAAACCATCACAATTTTGCTTGGAAAGAAATGGTAAACGGAAAAGAATGCATCGTTCATAGAAAAGGAGCTACACCTGCACACGAAGGACAGCTGGGCATTATTCCGGGGTCAATGACCGCTCCTGGATTTGTAGTTATGGGAAAAGGCAATCCTGAATCATTAAATTCTGCTTCACACGGTGCAGGAAGATTGTTTTCGAGAGCCAAATGCAAAAGCACTTTTACGCCAAGTGAAATTAAAAAAACATTGAAAGACCATGATGTTCATCTGATTGGCGGTAATGTTGACGAAGCGCCGATGGCGTACAAAAACATTCACAAAGTAATGGCGCTACAAACCGAACTAGTCACTGTATTAGGAACGTTTACGCCAAAAATTGTCCGCATGGACCGATAAAAATAGTAAAGTATGGAAAAAATAATTCAAATAACAGCAGGGCGAGGACCTGCAGAATGCACTTGGGTGGTTGCCCAAGTTCTAAAAAAAATGCTGGAAGAAGCACAGGCCAATCAAATTGCAGCCACAGTTTTGCAGCGAGAAGCCGGGACAGAAAATGGAACAGTTTTAACCGCTTTGATTCTGTTAAAAGGTAAAACGGTAACCGAATTTGTAGATTCCTGGAAGGGAAGTATTCAATGGATTGGACAAAGCAGTTTCAGAAAAATGCACAAACGGAAAAACTGGTTTATCGGCATTTTCGAAATGGATGCTTTGGCAATAAAATCCATTTCCGAAAAAGACATTCAGTATCAGGCGATGCGAAGTTCGGGTGCTGGCGGACAGCATGTAAACAAGGTAAGTTCGGCTGTTCGCGCTACGCATGTTCCCACAGGATTGAGCACTGTGGCTATGGATTCCCGTTCGCAACACCAAAACAAAAAACTGGCGACCGAAAGACTGCTTGAAAAATTCAAGGTGTTTGAATTGGAAATGATCAAAAAACAAGTCAATGACCAATGGGAAAATCAACTGAATGTGGCCAGAGGCAATCCAACGAGAACCTTTACCGGATCTGATTTTAAAAATCAAAAAGTGGTCAAAAGCTACAAATCCGAAAGGCAAAAATTAAAACAACAACTGAATCACGACACCGAATAAATCAGGTTGTGATTCTAACTTTAAACAAAATGAAAACAGCAGATAAATATATTTTTCAAGCATTGGACAATTATCCGTATTGGCTCGAAGGAACCATAGAATCATTGGACTATGCCTTGTCGTATAACGAAAAAGACACTACAGCTCTGTGTTTATACGGCAGAGTACAATCAGAGCAGTTACAGGATTATGAGGAAGCCAAGCGTTACTTTCAAGAAGCGCTGGCTATCAATCTTCATGCAGTTGCGGTATATCCGTATTACTTAGATGCGTTACTATTGAATGAAGATTATGAGGAAGCATCGAAGCTAATCGATTTTGCCTTGACCATAAAAGGAACCGACAAAGTAGCCATTCAGCTCAAAAAAGTAATGCTTTTAGAAAAACAGCAGGAAGTTATATTAGCTTTGAAACTATTGAAAGAAATCAAACTTTCGATAACCGCCAACGATAACTTGCATGAAATAGAAGAAACCGAAAAACGTCTCAAAACAAAAAAGAAATTGTTAGCTCCCAAGAGCAAAACAAAATCTGAAAAAGAGAAACCTGAAAAAGAGAAGAAAAAGAAAGGCAAACGAAAGTGGTTTTTCTTTTAAACAAATGAGGCTGTCCAAAAAGACAGCCTCATTTTATGTATTTAATAATTGCTTAATGCGCTTTCTGCTTATCGAAAGTAGTGTTTAGTACTTTTTTGATTTTATCCAAAGCTCCGTTAAAAGCTTTTTCGATAGAATCGGCGTGTTCAGTAACAGCTATCGGCTGCATATTGGCAGGACGCGCTTCAATAAGGCAGCGCTTGTCGCCAAAACCTGATTTGGCACTGTTTTCATCACCAAAATGCACTTCGACACGGGTCACTTTATCATCAAAACGGGATAATACTCTTGTGATTTCAGTAGAAAAATAAGATTCTAATCTTTCGCTTCCTTCAATATTCTTGTCTGTGTTGATCTGTACTTTCATATATGTTGTTTTTTAATTAATTTTTAATGCTTATTCTCAAAGTTAAAAATTAATCTCTAAAACGGTTATGTTTTAGCAAAACATTAGGAAAGAAAAAAGTTATTTTTTGATTTAATGGCGAAAGTGCTTTTATCATGAAAAAAGATAACATTATTTTTGCAGTAAAGCGATTTCCTGCTGAATTACAGCAATACAATCTTCCAATTTTTTTTCTATTTCCCGATTCCAAAAACGGATTACTTTCCAGTTATGGGATTCCAGATAATTATTGACCTCAATATCTCTTTGAATATTTCGCGCTATTTTCTTGTGCCAATATTCAATATTCGATTTGATGCGGTCTTTTTGGATTTCCCAGTCTTTGCCGTGGAAGAATTCGCTGTCGACGAATATAGCAATTTTGAGTTTTTTGAAAGTTAAATCCGGTTTGCCGAAAACCGTTCGATTGTTTTTACGATAACGGTAACCAAGATGCCACAATGCTTTGGCCAAACGCACTTCAGCTTTGGTATTGGTGCTGCGGATGGCACTCATGTTTTTGGAACGTTGGATTGAAGTTAGATTGTCCATTGCGTAACCATTTAAAAACTGTTATTGCAAAATTAGGGAGATTATTTGTAATATTATTCAAGGGAAAATTGTTTCTTGAAAGACCTTTTTCTACACTAGCACCCTAATAATATACCCAATCCAACTGTTGTTTTTCTGGCATAACATGATCAATTATTTTTTAAAACGTATTTGTATATTAATTTTGAAATTTAAATCATCTTCAGACTGGTATAACCAACCATAATAATATTTTTTAGTGCCTTTTTTAGTTCTCGGATTCCCTGGATTGTTTTCATCCTCACCAGTTGAGGCTTGTTCAAATACAGTATTATTAATCAAATAATTCCTAAATAGATTAAAATCATAGATATGGAAACAAACAATTTCCCCATCATTTTTAGCAATTATAACACCTCCGAATGAATCATATTCCCCTAACCATACTTTTTCAGAGGTCATACCCATTGCACATTCAGCTAAAAATTTTTTGATTTTGTATTCATACATTTTTTGTTCTGAAACTTCATTATTGTAAAAATTTAAAGGGTCTTCTTTTTCTAAAATTTCAGTCACTTCTTTTACAGAAGATTTTCCATAAATCCATCTGTAATATAATGCAAATGCAATAATTTCTGGAAGATCTCCGTCTATCATTTTTAAATTTTTCCATAACTGAAGAGATTGAATCTTGTCAAAAGATATAGAACATTCTTTTTCTAACAATTCTTTCAATCTAAAGGTAATTTTGGACTTTCTTTTAGGTGGTTTTAAAGTGTATGAATTAAAATCACTTACACTCATCCCAAGATCACCTTCAATTTTGTATATAAAATTATTTTTCGGTCCAGTATTAAACAATGTGGAATCAGAACCAATTAAAGATTTGATACTAAAACCCAACTCCGTTTCTTTTGCCAATCTATGATCATAAATTTTTAATTTAAGATCTGATTTTACATTAGATTCAGCTTTAAGTTTTTTGATTAATGAGTTATCGATGAAACTATTAGCTTCTGAAATATTAAAAGATAAACCACTATTACTTTTTATTCCGTTGAGTATTTTATTTGCAATCTCTTCAAATTCTATTAAAGTATGTGATTTTACTAGAAGTCTATCTTCATTGACAATTTTTATAATATTTATTTGTTCTTTTCTATCAAACTCTAAAACATAATCTTTTTCATTTTTGAAAGCCTTTATAACATCATATATATTATTTAAATCCTTATTCAAATTAATATCCGACTGGTATAATTTACCATCAGCTATTAACTTTACAAGAACATATAACTCACTCCAATCACCTTTATTCCCTTTAATCATAATTTAGCTTTTATCAATTCAATAATTTTCTCCGCCGTTGCCTGAATTGCAGGAACTGCAACAGAATTTCCAAATTGTTTATAAGCTGAAGCATCTGCAACGGGAATAATGAAATTATCTGGAAAGCCTTGCAATCTTGCCCATTCTCTAGGAGTCATTTTTCTAATTCCTTCACGGTTAACTTCTCCCTTAATATGAGTTGTTGGAGTGAAATCTATTATTCTATTATCAATAACTAAATTCCTCTCTCTTCCCATTCCGCCTACAAGAATTGAATTGGATATTTCATCATCTTTAATGATTGCGAAACCAAATCCATTTCCTTTACCAGCATGTCGCTCTTTATGGTTAATTAGAGTTTGTAAATATTGAGTTGACAAATAATACTTTGTTGGAACAACTTTCTTTTCCTTTACGCTTTTAAAAAATACTTTTTCTTCAAATGGATCAGGATATTCAAATGAATTTATTTCTAAATCTTTTCTAAATCCTACAATATAAATTCGTTCTCTATTTTGGGGAACACCAAATTCTTTAGCATTAATAATTTGAGGTTCAGGAACAAAATATCCTAAATCATTTCTCAAAACATTTAAAATGGTTTCTAACGTTTTTCCTTTATCATGACTTCTTAAACCTTTTACATTTTCTAAAAAAATTGCTTTTGGTTTTCTGTTTTTGATAATCTCTGCAACATCAAAAAATAAAGTTCCTCTCGTATCTTCAAAACCTCCTCTTTTTCCAGCTATTGAAAATGCCTGGCACGGAAAACCGGCACATAAAACATCAAAATTATCAGGTATATAATTTTTGGTACTTTCTTTGGTAATATCTCCAAAAGGAGTTTCCCCAAAATTTGCTCTATAGGTTTTTTTTGCATTTTCATCCCATTCACTAGTAAAAACACATTTTCCACCCAAATTTTGCATCGCCATTCTGAATCCGCCAATTCCTGCAAACAAATCGATAAATTTGAAACTGTAATTTTCTGGCGTTGGAAAAGGAACATTCTCAACTTCGAATAACAATTGTTGTAATGCTACATCAGAAACAAGATCTAAATTCTCCTCTTCATTCTTATATTCAACGATTTCTTTTAAATATTTTTCTGCTTCAACTTCATAATGCTTTTTTACTCCATTATGATAATTATGGAGATAATGAGTCAATACTGCTTTTCTATTATCATCTTCTTCAACAAAACGAATTTTGAATTTCTTTCCATCAAATTCGTCAATTGATATTTGCTCTTTCATTTTCATTTCTTAAATTTTAATTCGTTAAAAAAAGTTGCAAAATCACTATCCAATGCAAGGACTATTTTTTCCATAATTTCTATAGAAACATTTCTTTTTCCTTTCTCAATGTCAGAAATATAGGTTCTGTCTACATTTGAAATATTTGCCAATAACTCAATAGAGAAACCTTTTTTCTCTCTTAGTTCTTTGACTTTCGTTCCGAATTTTTCTTTTATATTCATAGCTTATAAAAATAGTTTCGCGAGGACAATTGACCTGCTTACAATTGTCCTCATTCAGAATTAGTTTTCAACTTGTTTTCAGACCAAAAAAAAACACCAATCTTTCGACTGGCGTTTTGGTAATCTAGTATGTTTTTTTTTAATTTTCTTCTTCTAAGTTTTCGAGCTGTTTTTCTAAAACGGTATCTGTTTTAATTCTCTTGACGGTTTCTTTTCGGGTAATTAATAACGGAATAGCAACTCCTGCGGCTAAAGCTAAGATGATAAAACAAGCCGAGAGTCCATTGTTTGTAGTTTCAAAAAAAAGTTTAGAGTAAACATCCGGATCTTTTTCGGCGGTTAATTTCATGACGCCTACCATTGCTTTGTAGGCAAAAAATCCGGGAATCATTGGGATTAATGACGGAAGTGCAAAAGTCATTGGCGGGGCTTTGCGGTAATGTGCTGCCAATACGCTCAAAAAACCAATGAGGCTAGAACCGCACAAGGCAGCAAAAACCAATCCTATTTCGAGAGATATTAAATAAAATTTGAGCAGTCCGCCCAGCGCGGCAATGATGTAAATAACACCTAAGGTTCGGCGGGGAACATTGAACAATACAGCAAAACCTACCCCGGCGCAACCTAACCATATTCCTTTTTCTAATAATGCAAAATCCATTTTAGTGTAAATTAAAAATTAATAATGAAACCATTAATCCCAATGCTATTGCAAAAGCGATGACCAAAACATTTACGCCTCTGGTAGTTCCGTTTAATATGTTTCCGTCGATCAAATCCGAGAACGAATTGATCATAGGCACTCCCGGAATTAAAAACAACACCGAAGTGGATAAGGCATGTATAAATTCTCCTTCGGGATTCAGGAACGAATAAAATCCTACCAAGAAAGAGGAGGTTAAGGCAGCAAAAAAGATGCACAGGTAAAAATTGAATTTGAGTTTCATGGTTTCCTGTCTCACAAAAAGTCCTAAAAAACTCCCCGAAAAACAAAGAATCATTTCCGTTAATCCGCCACCAAATAATCTGCAGAAGGAGGCTCCCGCAAGTGCTACCAAAAAAAGAACAAGAAATCTTGGGTACAAGGCTTTTCTATCAAGTAATTTCATTTCCTTATTAATACGCTCCACCGGCCATTTTTCTTCGACAATTTTCCAGCTCATGGTGCTGATATCTGAGATGAGATTAAAATTGAGGTGCATATTGGGTACCCATCTTACACTGGTGAAGGTTTTTATTTTGTCTTTATAAGTCAAAGTGATCATCAAAGCATGGTTTGTAATCATTAAATCCGAACAGCAGTCAAAAGCTCCAGCAATTCTGTTGATAGTAACTTTAACACGTTCGGTATTGGCTCCCGAAACGATGAGTAAAGAACCTATTTCCAGGAGCATTTCTCCTAGTTCATATTTGTTTGGTTTTGCAATTTCCATATAAATGCGGTTGTTAATTTTTACTCTCAAATTTACGGATTTAACGCCGTAGAAAGCCTGATTTTCGTCGTAAAACAACAATTTATTCAGAAAATAAATAACAAGTGGTTTCTATCGATTTCGCTTACTGCAAAGTGATGAAAAATGCAAAATTCGGGTGTGTAATAGCTGTTTTTGGAGTCGGCTTTTCGGATTTTGGGTTTCCTTTTAAGGGTTGAGCAACTCAAAAAACGTCTTCCGAACGACTCACTTTTGATAAAAACACATTTTTTAGCATGCCTTTTTAAAGAATTATTCTTTTTTGGGCAAAAAAAAAGGATGTTTTTATCTTTTATGAAGCAGTTGTGGTTTTTTACAATATTGTCAATTCCTGTTAAGATTGAGGAAAAACTGTATAATGATTACTGCGCTTAATTCTATTAATTACAGCATTTGTGGAAAACCAATTTTGTTGGTTTTATTGTCATTCCGACGAAGGAGGAATCGCATAAGTTGCTCACGTTATGTGATTCCTCCTTCGTCGGAATGACAAAAGCTGTAAATAATAGAATTAAGCCGATTACTGTAATGAAAATAAATCGTGAGATTGCTTCGTTCCTCGCAAAGACTTAGAGCAAACTTTGTGACAAAATCACTAAATATTTTTCAAATAAAATGCTTTTTTTGAAAACTGCTGTCCTAGCCCTGATGGTAGCGAAAAGACTTTTGAAATAAAAAGCCATTTTTCTTGGACAAAAAGAGCGACCAGCGTAAGCTCCTTTTTGTCCTTAGAAAAATGGCTATTTTATGAAAAAGCTTGCAGCGTACAGCAGGATTAAGCTCCTTATTACTATTTTGGCAATTCTGTGAATCCCATATTATAAAGCGTAAAGGCTTGTATGTCGCAGCTTTCCTGTATGGTAGCGGCCAATGATTTACCCGCTCCGTGGCCTGCATTGATATCGATTCGGATTAAAACAGGGTTGGTTCCTGTTTGTTTTTCCTGCAGTTCGGCAGCAAATTTAAAACTGTGTGCCGGAACTACTCTGTCGTCGTGATCGCCCGTGGTAACCATAGTTGCAGGATATTGAACGCCTGATTTTACATTGGCTACTGGCGAATACCCTTTGATATATTCAAACATTTCTTTGCTGTCTGCCGAGGTTCCATAGTCGAAAGCCCAGCCCGCACCTGATGTAAAGGTGTGGTAACGAAGCATGTCCATTACCCCTACGGCCGGTAAAGCAACTTTCATCAAATCGGGACGCTGCGTCATCGTAGCTCCGACCAATAATCCGCCGTTGGATCCTCCACGAATGGCAAGGAAACTGGATGATGTGTATTTTTGGGCAATTAGATATTCGGCGGCTGCGATGAAATCATCAAAGACGTTTTGTTTCTGCATTTTGGTTCCTGCATCGTGCCATTTTTTGCCGTATTCTCCGCCTCCGCGAAGGTTGGCCACTGCGTAGATGCCGCCGTTTTCCATCCAAACAGCATTGGAAACGCTAAAAGCAGGTGTCAGGCTAATGTTGAATCCGCCGTAACCGTAAAGAATGGTTGGGTTCTTTCCGTCGAGTTTCAATCCTTTTTTGTGAGTGATGATCATTGGGATTTTCGTGCCGTCTTTGGAAGTGTAAAATACTTGAGAGGAAACATAATCCTCGCTTTTGAAATCTACTTTTGGTTTTTCATAAACCGCCGATTTTCCAGATTTTGGTTCGAAAGAATAAATCGTTCCCGGCGTGATGTAATTGGTAAATGAATAATAGAGTGTTTTTTGGGTTTCTTTCGCTCCAAATCCAGCGGCCGTTCCCAATCCCGGCAATTGAATTTCACGCACTAATTTACCGGAGTAATCGTACTGTTTCACAATTGAAACGGCATCTTTCATATAATTGGCAAAGATATATCCAGCACCTGTGGTTGGTGTTAAAACATTTTCGGTTTCGGGAATTACGTCTTTCCAATTCTCTGGTTTTGGGTTGCTGACATCTGCACTTACAATGCGTTTGTTGGGCGCATTCAGGTCGGTTTCTATAAATAATTTACTTCCTTCGTTTTCTATAATATTGTTATCACTGTTAAAATTATCCACAATCGTTATAATAGGACTGTTGGACTTGGTCAAATCCTGAATATACAATTCGTTTCCATAAGTGGAATTTGCAGCGGTAATAACCAAATAATGGTTGTCTTCGGTAACATATCCGCCAACATAACGGCGTTTTTGGTCTGCGCCAAAGATAACCTGATCGTCTTTTTGAGGGGTTCCCAATTTATGGTAATATAGTTTATGCTGATCGGTTTTGGCCGACAATTCGCTTCCTTTTGGTTTATCATAACTGGAATAATAAAATCCTTCGTTTCCTTTCCAAGAAACACCGCTAAATTTGATATCAACCAAAGTATCTTCGAGTTTTTTGAAATTGTTGACATCCATCAAAATCACTTTTCGCCAGTCGCTTCCGCCTTCTGAGATGGAATAGGCAACTTTGGAACCGTCTTTAGAAAAATCTACTCCGCCCAATGAAGTGGTTCCTAGTTTTGAAAAAGTATTCGGATCTAAGAAGATTTCCTCTTTGCCTTTCGCATCTTTTCTATACAAAACCGATTGATTCTGCAGTCCGTTGTTTTTGTAATAATAAATAAAATTTCCTTCCTTAAATGGTGCACTTATTTTTTCGTAGTTCCACAATTTTTCGAGTCTGGATTTTAAAGCGTCTCTAAAAGGAATCTGAGCCAAATAATCATAGGTTACTTTGTTCTGTTCTTTCACCCAGGCACCTGTCTCTGCCGATTTATCGTCTTCGAGCCAGCGGTAGGGATCGTTTATTTTGGTATCGAAATAAACGTCAACTGTTTCGCCTTTTACTGTTTTTGGATAGATTATTGGAGTTGCTTTTTGGTTTTGTCCCAAAGAAGCCAATGAAGTAGATACGGCCATCAGAAATAGGATTTTTTTCATTTTGAAGTTAGTTTAAGTACCTAACAAAATAAGGAAAGTTTTTTGAGAAATTAAAGTTAAAAATTAGTTTTAACTTTAAAAAAATCAAAATTTATAGCCGATAAAACTGTTTTACTGAAGATATTACAGATGTGATTTTTTTTAAAACCATTAAAAAATTAAGTCTTAATGAACCTTAATCTCGTAATGGTTCAATATTTCTCAAATATTCATTTGCAGAACAAATGCATATTTCTTCCCTATTTATCGAATAACTAATTTTAATTTTTGGCTTAAAAGTATTTGAAGCAATCTTTTTAAACAAATAAAGCGCTGAAAAACAGAGCCTTACTTATTGTGGAGGATACCGGATTCGAACCGGTCACCCTCCCGATTGTCATCGGGATACTCTAGCTCTTATTCTCAATCAGATTTTCAATATATTTTCTGCTTTTCATCTTTTTAATTTGAAGTTCCCTTTTACAGGCTTCACTTCTGGTAACGAAAGTTTCAAAATATTTCAATTCCCAATCTTTTGCAACTTTTGTGTATTTGCTTCTGCTATTCAAATGGTCTTGGAGACGTTCTTCAACGTTTTGGCAAGAACCAACATAATATTTATTAAGTCTTGTAGAATAAATGATGTAGGTGTAGTACATAGAGATAAAAAATATTTGTTATTCCATTTTAAAATTCTTCCAAATATTAATCCAAAATACAAATAAAATTTAAACAAAAAACCCACTGGATTCAGTGGGTTTGTATTGTGGAGAATATCGGATTCGAACCGACCACCTTCCCGATGCAATCGGGGCGCTCTAGTTCTTATTTACCATCAAATTTTTATTTTTTACTTTCAATAAATACTTCAAGTTTAGTCCAAAATAGCAGGCATAAAAAAAACCCAAACAATATTTGGGTCTTTCGTGGAGAATACCGGATTCGAACCGGTCACCTCTTGCCTGCCAGGCAAGCGCTCTAGCCAAATGAGCTAATCCCCCATTTTTATTTAATTCGATAATCTTATATAAAACTAAAACTTACCGACAGACTTGATTAAATTTAAACCGAACCTTCCCGATCCAATCGGGACACTCTAGCCAAATGAGCTAATCCCCCAACTATGGCGCAAATATAACATATAAATATAGGAATATGCAAATTTCAAAAAGACAATTGTTCAAATCAAAAAATAATACCATTTTGCTTCGGTTACTTTTTTAACTTTACATCAAAATACTGCTTATGCTTACATCTGATAAAAACGGAACACTTTTAACAACCATAGAAAACAAAATAGCTACAGTGCAGTTTGGACATCCAGCCAGTAACTCTTTTCCTAGAGTATTGCTGGATCGATTAACAAACGAACTTACTTATTTGAGTGACAACAATGAGGTTTCGGTAATTATTTTAAAAAGCGAGGGTAACGGAACTTTTTGCGCAGGCGCTTCCTTTGATGAATTGCTTGCGGTAAGTACGTTTGATGAAGGAACTCGTTTTTTTACCGGATTTGCCAATCTGATTAATGCAATGCGTTCCTGCAAAAAAATTATCATCGGGCGTATTCAGGGCAAAGCAGTAGGCGGAGGTGTTGGAATCATTGCCGCTTGCGACTATGCAATGGCAACGCAGGAAAGCAGTATTAAATTATCCGAATTGGCGATTGGTATCGGTCCTTTTGTGATAGAACCCGCTGTGAGCAGAAAAATAGGCAAAATGGCAATGTCCGAAATAACTTTGGCAGCACACGAATGGAAAACAGCTTCCTGGGCTCATCAAAAAGGATTATATGCCAAAGTACTGCTAACCCAAGAAGAACTGGATATTGAAGTAATTGATTTCTCCAAAAAACTGGCCAATTACAATCCGGAAGCACTTTCCGAAATGAAAAAAGTGTTTTGGGAAGGAACAGCACATTGGGACAAATTATTAAAAGAAAGAGCTTCGATTTCCGGCAGATTAGTTCTCTCCGATTTTACAAAAAACGCTTTAATTAAATAACAATGACAGCTTTAATTCTATTGCTTCAAAAAGTAAACATTGACGAAAAAATTAAAAATGCCCCCAATGATGGTTATCAAATAGGTGTTCTTATTGGCTCTTATCTACCATTTGTAGTATTGGTCTTATTAGCTTACTGGACTTACCATAGGGCCAGAAATAGAAAAGAATAACTCATTAAAAACAGCTTTTCTTTGAAAAAAATAATTCTTTTTGGTTTTATCCTCTGTTTCTTTATTTCCTGTCAGCGGCAGGAACAGCCTACGATTTCCTTTTATTATTGGAAAACTATTTTCAGGCTTTCGCCAAAAGAAAAAAACACTTTGACCGAAAACCAAGTTAAGAGACTTTACATTCGGTATTTTGATATTGATTTGAGTCCGAAAACCCAAAAACCGTTTCCAAGAACACCAATCCGTTTTGAAGATAAAGCATTCGATTTTGAAATTATTCCGGTGGTGTATATCAAAAATAAGGTGATGCTGGACAAAAAATTAGATGTGATGGATTTGGCAGAAAAAACAAATAATTTCATTCAGCAGATTAATTTAAAAAACAATATTACCGTTCACAAAATCCAAATCGACTGCGATTGGACGCTGGAGAGCAAAGACAATTATTTGAAGTTTATTGAAGTCTTCAAAAAAGTATCTAATAAAAAACTCTCTGCCACCATACGACTACATCAAATAAAATATTTCAAGAAAACAAAAATTCCAAATGTAGATCGTGGCGTGCTGATGTATTACAATATGGGGACAATTGGTACAGATTCTCTGAATTCAATTTACGACCGCAATATTGCAAACCGTTATTTATCAAGTTTAAAAAACTATCCTTTACCTATAGATATTGCATTGCCTGTTTATTCGTGGGGTATTCATATAAGGGATGGTGAAATAATTGGGCTTCGGAACAAAATTGATGTCAATAATTTAAAAAATAGCAGTAGTTTTGTTCTTACAAAAAAGAATTGGTTTACCGTTAAAAAATCCAGCTTCACGGGCGGTATTTTTTATAAAGAAAATGACCAACTTAAAATAGAAACCATACCTCGAAATGATTTGCTAGAAATGGCAGATGATATCGAAGAAAATACAATTCAAAATCCTAAAGAAATAATCTTTTACGATTTAGACGAATTCAATTTAAAAAATTATGAAAAAAACATTTTTAAAGAAGTTATTGATTGCTTTTAGTGCCCTGACCCTTTTAGTTTACGGAACTATTTATGCCTGTGCAGACGGTGATTGGGGCTGGTCGTTTGATTCTAATTTCACCCCCGAAACCTTTGTCGATAAATCCTATTCGCCATTGTTTTTATCTTCGGATGTTTTTTACGGAATTGGTTTCGATACAGAACATCTTACAAGATTCAACAGCGAAAATGTTAAAGACTGGTCAGCCTATTTGGAAGGTAAGATTAACGAAAAAGACCTGAGCTTTTTCCTGACGGATTCAAGCAGTGCCGATGTTGCTGATTTATTTATGTATTACAAGAAAGGAAAAGCCAATAAAACATCTGAAAAATGGAACAAAAAAATAAAATTAGATGATTCTAAAACTAAAGACTTTCTGTTCTTTTTAAATGATGCACAAATAGTTGAAACGTATTCGACTCAACGATTCGATTCCTGGAGTTATGATGAGACTGTAAAAAGTCAGGTTCTATCTGATGTTAAATGGATTAAATCATTAGAACAAAAATACAATGACACCAAAGATTCTTTTCTAAAAAACAGGTATTGGTTTTTGACTGTAAAAGCTAATTTTTATAGTGACAAACCAGCAAACTCAATTACTTTCTTTAACCAAACCGAAAAAACAGCGCCAAAAAACACTTTGTATTACAGAGCATTAGCATATATAGCTGGAATTGAATACCGACAAAAAAACTATGCTAAATCCAATTTTCTGTACAGTAAGGTTTTTGACAAATGCCCAACAATGCGCGTAGTTTCGGCTTATTGTTTTCATCCGCAGGAAGAAAAAGACTGGAAACAATCTTTAAAGATGGCTAAAAACGATGAAGAAAAAGCTGCTCTTTGGGCGCTGCAAGGCTATTACAATGACGAAGAAAAAGCAATTGCCGAAATCTATAAACTGCAGCCGAAAAGCCCTCATATCGATTATTTATTAACTCGATTAATCAACAATCAAGAAAACAAAATAGACCGCAATTTTAAAGATAAAACCGTTCTTGAAAACAAAAAAAGAACCAAAGACAGCATTGGTAAAACGGCAATAAATTTGGTTACCAAAATTGCACAATCGGATAAAACGTCACAGCCTTATTTATGGAATGTAGCTGCGGGCTATTTGGAAACCCTAAACGGAAATTTCAAGCAGGCCGACAAAAATTTTAATGAAGCCGAAAACAAAATGCCAAAAACTTCTTTGGCCGTTAGTCAAGTACGCTTATTGCGATTGGTCAACAACCTCAGCAAAATAGATCAGTTAAATCCTGAAAACGAGAAAACAATCCTTGCCGATTTGTCTTGGTTATATTTAGAACTGCCTAAAAAACCAATTGATAATTTCCGATATGAAAATGCTACGGCTTGGAGCCAAAATTATTTAGCTGCACTATACCGCTCACAAAAAAACACTGTAATGACCGAGATTTTCAACCATGAATCCGGTTTTTATGACAATGAAAAACAGCTGCTTGAAATGAAGGCATTTTTAAGCAAAGCCAACAAAACCGAAATTGAAAAAATTGGCGCTTCCATCTATTCGATAAAACTGGCAGATATTAATTATTTTCAAGCGGTTAAAGCCACTTTCCAGAACAAAATTCCAGAAGCTATTGCTTTTATGAAACAATCGGATAAGCTTCAAAACACGGTTTTTTATGGAAATCCATTCCTTGGAAACATTAAAGACTGCCACGATTGCGACCATCAGGCACCACAAAAAAAGAAATACACCATGCTTGATTTCCTTACGATTATTCAAAAATTACAGGACAATGTTGCTAAGCAAAACGACGTCTACAGCAACAGTGGTATACTCGGTCATGCTTTTTACAACATCACCCATTTTGGTAACGGACGCTTATTTTATGAAGGAAATATTGCTGGATATGGTTCTACACCGGATTATTTCAGAGATCCAATTCGAGATATGATTACCAATTGTTCTTTGGCGAAAGCCTACTATCAAAAAGCTTTTACAGCAGCAAAGAACAACGAGCAAAAAGCCAAAACCCAATACATGATTGCCAAATGCGAGCGCAACGATTACTATAACAAAAAATATTATTCGCTCAATTTGTCCACTTGGGACATCCAGGATGACCAAACGAACTTTATTGCTTGGCAGGGTTTCAAAAACATAAAAGCCAATTATTCAAAAACCAAATATTATAAAGAGATCATCAATGAATGCGGGTATTTTAAAACCTACGTTCAAAAATAGATTTAAATATCATTGGGCGTGCTCTCGTTGCATTAAAATTTTTAAATAAAATCAAATCATATTGCAACGAGATCAGGCTGTTCGCTCCGCCACGACGGATTGCTTCAATCCTTCATGCGAACGCACAAAATTTTCCGGTTTAATCAAAATTCCATCACGAATGTGCCATTGCCATACAAACAATGCTAATTTTGGCTCCCGGAATTTTCAATAACGCTTTCGAACAGGCTTCGAGAGTGGCTCCTGTTGTCAAAACATCATCAATAAGCAGATAATGTTTATTAGCGTCTTTTTCTGAAAAAGTAACATCAAAAACAGTTTCAATCCCTTCCGTTCTTCCTAAAAGGTTTTTCTTGGATTGAGTTTTAGAATATACTTTCCGCATTAGAATAGAATCATTCAGCGGAATTTTAAAATTCTCGGACAAAGCTGCTCCAAAATTCGTAACCTGATTAAAACCCCGCTTTCTCAGCCGTTTTTTATGTAACGGAACTGGAATAATCACATCAATATCTTTTGGAAGCGAACTGTTATTTAAATCGGATGCATACCATTCGCCTAAAAAAGTACCTATTTCTTCATGTCCTTTGTATTTCAGATTATGAATTAGTTCCTGAACCATTCCTTTTTTATGAAAATACAAAAATGCCGATGCATGCTCGACCGGAATCCGCCCATAAAACTTTTTGAAAGCTTCATTTTCGGGATTTAAATGATGGTTCGTCAAAGGCAGTTCATGCCGGCAAACCGTACAGATTACGTGTTCATTCATGCCTATAAATGATTTACAGCCAGCACAAACCTTTGGAAAAAATAAATTAATCAGGGATTTAAGCATAAAAAAGTTGATTTATCCATAAAAATAAGAAAACCAAGTCTTCAAACTTCATTTTTTTTCTTTTTTTAATTTCCCTTTTTATATTTTTGCACCACTATGGCAAAACAAGAAGATTTATTTAAGAATGTAGTTTCGCATGCAAAAGAGTACGGATTTATTTTTCCGTCAAGCGAAATATACGATGGTTTAAGTGCTGTCTATGATTATGCACAAAACGGAGTAGAATTAAAAAAGAACATACGCGAATATTGGTGGAAATCAATGGTTCAAATGAACGATAACATCGTAGGACTGGACGCGGCAATATTGATGCACCCTACTACTTGGAAAGCATCCGGCCACGTTGATGCCTTCAATGATCCATTGATAGATAATAAAGATTCCAAAAGAAGATACAGAGCCGATGTTTTGATTGAAGATTATGCCGAAAAGCTAAATCTAAAAGCGAAAAAAGAAATCGAAAAAGCGAAAGTTCGTTTTGGAGAGGCTTTCAACGAACAGGAATTCATTACAACTAACGCAAGAGTGGTAGAATATCTTGCTAAAGAAAGAGAAATTCTGGAAAGAATGGGACGTTCTTTAGGAGCTGGTGACTTGGAAGATGTAAAAGCATTAATCGAAGAATTAGAAATTGCCTGCCCGGAATCAGGTTCTAGAAACTGGACTGAAGTGCGTCAATTCAACTTGATGTTCGGCACCAAATTAGGGGCTTCTGCTGATACGGCAATGGATTTGTATTTACGTCCTGAAACGGCACAAGGTATTTTTGTTAACTTCTTGAACGTACAAAAATCAGGAAGAATGAAAGTTCCTTTTGGAATTGCCCAAACAGGAAAAGCCTTCAGAAATGAAATCGTTGCAAGACAGTTCATCTTCCGTATGCGTGAATTTGAACAAATGGAAATGCAGTTTTTTGTTCGCCCAGGCGAAGAAATGCAATGGTACGAACATTGGAAAACTACACGTCTAAACTGGCATTTATCTCTTGGTTTAGGAAAAGAAAATTATCGTTTTCACGATCACGAAAAATTGGCTCACTACGCTAATGCAGCAGCGGATATTGAATTTAATTTCCCTTTTGGATTCAAAGAATTAGAAGGAATTCACTCTAGAACTGATTTTGATTTAAAAGCGCACGAACAATTCTCAGGCAGAAAATTACAGTATTTTGATGCTGAATTGAATCAAAATTATGTTCCTTATGTAGTGGAAACTTCAGTAGGTTTGGACAGAATGTTCTTGGCTGTCTTCGCAACTTCATTAAAAGAAGAAACACTGGAAGACGGTTCGACAAGAACAGTATTAAAATTGCCGGCAGTTTTAGCTCCGACAAAAGCAGCCGTTTTACCATTAGTTAAAAAAGACGGATTACCTGAAATTTCCAAAAAAATCATTGATGATTTGAAATGGGATTTCAATGTGTCTTATGATGAAAAAGATGCAGTAGGAAGACGCTACAGAAGACAAGATGCACTGGGAACTCCTTTCTGTATCACTGTCGATCACCAAACGGTAGAAGACCAAACAGTAACTATTCGTCATAGAGATACTATGAAACAAGACCGTGTAGCAATTGCTGACTTAAAATCAATTATCGAAAATGAAGTTTCGATGAAAAACTGGCTGATGAAAATGTAATTATCATCAGTATAAAAGTAAAAATGCTTCTCAATTGAGAAGCATTTTTTTGTTTTAATTAAATCGGTAGCCTATAGAAAAACCGCCGCGCCCTACTATTTGATAATCATCTTCATAATAATCATTATTATTATCGTTTGAACTATTAAATAAATTTCTTCCAACTCCGCCGTTTAGCTCAAACACAAAGCCCTTTTTGGTTACCCATTTACCCCCTATTCCAAAACCAAGTGCAAAATCAACAACCCTCTTATCTGGAACAATTTCAGTAAGTACCCCCGTATTATAATCGTACTCATTATAGCCTTCTCTTTCATAACTGTTAAGCATACCAAACCCTTCGGCAAAAAAACCAGCTGCAGGTTTCTTTCCAAAATAAAATCTATAATAAGGGGTTGCGCTAAACTTGACATCAATATCTTTATCAAAACTAGCAAATAGAGCCATTCCAACTCCAGATTCATCATTCAGCAATCGCTCATAAGTAACTTCAAAAGCGCCAGTTAAAAACATTAAAGCATTAATCTTTAATTCATTTCTATTAAAGGAAGCAGATTCTTTCTCCTGACTATAGCTAAAAAGGCTCATTGTCAATAGCATTAAAAGTAAGATTTTAGTTTTCATATGTAAATTTTATTTGACAGCAGTTATGTATTGAATCACTATTTTTGTTATTATTTTTTCTACAGCAAACAATTTGCCATTGTAATTTATTTATACCGTTTTGACTAGTGTAAATTTTAAAAAAATTATTTTCTTTAAAATTCTTACAAAGAAGCTTAATTATTCGATAAAATACAAATAAATTTTAAAAATAAATTAACCTGGAAGAATCAATTATCCGTTCAGTAAAACTCATATGCCATTAATTTACAAGTAAATAGCATTAATTTTTTACATCTTTATTAATCGAATTATAGTAAAAAAACATAACTTTGGAAACCTTTATTTTATTTTACAACACAATTATAAGTTTTTCTATTTAAAATAATTACTTCTTTTGAGCAATTATTTTAAATAGAAAATGATACATTTAAAAAAATAGATTATTAAATTAAGTCCCAAATAAAATGAATTACACTTACATTATTATAGACGATGACCCTGCAAGTGTTTTGAAGACAAAAGCAATTGCAAGTGAATTTTCAGAATTGAACTTTATTGCCTCCACTGACAATTATGCTGATGGCGTAAATCTAATTTTAGAACATATGCCACGTCTTATATTTTTGGAAATAGATCCTAATGATAAGAACAGTAATTTATCCTTACAATTAATAAACGGATTGTTAATGTATCTAAAAGAATTACCAAAAATTGTTATTACTACCAAGAAAAAAGATTTTGCTTTCGACTGTATTAAATATGAAGTCATAGATTATTTATTAAAACCATTATTAGTAATCGATTTTGTAAAATTGATTCATAAATTGAATAAAACAAATGCGGAAGACGAAATAGTTCTTGTTCAAAATCCAAATTCCAATGAAAAACAAAATCTGGAAAAGATTGAATCCAGAAACAGTAAAAAATCATTCATCTTATGCGTCAAATCGTATGGAGATCACCGATACATTGATTCGGACGAAATTTGCTATTTCCAAGCTGACAATAACTCAACAGATATTCACTTAAAAAATGGTGAAATGATAACTGCGTTCAAGACCTTAAAGCATTTTGAATCTGTTTTGACAAATCCCTTTATACGAATACACAACAGTTACATTGTAAACCGAAACTTTATCTCTAGAATTCATACTGGAAATTCTTTATGCTATATCAAGAAAACTACTATAAAACTTCCTTTTTCTAAATCTTACAAAACAAATATTGACTTTATTATAAGTGAATTTGCTAATGAAAATTACATTGAAACTTAAAAAATAGTCACACGCTCAAAATTGCTATCCATTCACTATCAGACGAATACCATTCACCATAAACAGCTGTTTTTAAATTGTTTATTGAGGCTTACTGTTTAGTTTTACTAAAGAATTCCAACCCAAATGGAATCAAGAACGTAAAAAAAAACAATAACATAAAACTCAAAAACCATGAAAAAAGCTATCTTAACAATCGGATTATTTACATTAGTATTGGTATCAACTTCATTTGCCTCTCCAAACAATTCAGTACTTTCAGTTAGTGCTGACAATACAGAAATCACAATTCTCGATGAGAATGGAGGACAATCAACTGGAAGCAGCAGAAAAGTAGATAATGACGTAGATACAGTTCAAAATCCAATTATTATAATTGATGGAGCTGGCGGACAATCATCTGGAGGACCTACCACAAAAAGAGACTAAAAAAACCAAAATATACTAACTGGCTGCTAAAAAATTGGCAGCCTTTTTTTATATAAAAAGATTTAGTATTTTTGATACAATTCAAAAATCAAAATTGAAAAAAAATTACTACATATTGTTCGTTTTTTTTGCTGTTTTTATAGGCTGCACTAATAAAAATAAATCCGAAAAAAAAATTGAAACTCCAGAAGATAGTCTAAGTACATATCTATCTCTTGCTAACGACAATAGTATTTCAAAAGAATTCAGAGGAAAATACAATCGCAGAGCCTTTGAAATCATAATTAATCAAAAAGATGATTCTATTAATAGAGTAAACCTTTTCAAAATAGCCAACCGCTATTATAATATGAATGAGTTGGAAAAATATTTTGAAACTTCAAAACTTATTTTAAGACGTTCAAATAACAGTCATGATACCGTAAATACTGCCAAGGCTTATACCTATTTAGGGGACTACTATGTAAAAAAATACGTTTCAGACAGTGCTTTTTACTGCTATTATAAAGCCGAGAAATTGTACCTCAAACTCAATGACAATTATAACATTGCTAATACACAATTTAGTAAAGCCAGCTTGAGATTTAATGAAAATGATTATTTCGATAGTGAAATTACTGTTTTCAAAGCTTTGCGGATTATAAAACAAATAAAAGCTAATGATTTACAATATCAATGTTACAATCTTTTAGGCATTTTATACAATGAAAGAGAGGAATACAATAAATCCTTAGAATTTCACAACAAAGCGCTGGCTATTTTAGATGACAGATCCATACCTGCAGAATTTCAATTTAAAGCAAGATCCCTAAACAATATGGGCTATGTATATATAAATTTAAAAAAATACAGACAAGCCAAAAATTATTTTGAAGAGGGATTAAAACAAAAAAACATATTTGTAAATGAACCGTCTTTATATGCTATGCTTTTGGATAATTTGGCTTATACCAAATTTAAGCTTAATGAAAAGAAAGAACTCCCTGGCCTGTTTTATAAAGCATTAAAAATTAGAGACAGCTTACATCTTATATCGGGTATTATTATTAATAAAGCCCATCTATCAGAATACTATGCGTCTCAAAATGACACTTTAAAAGCAATTCAATATGCAAAACAGGCACTAGCAATATCACGCAGTACCAATCGATTGAGAAGTATAGGAGAAAGTCTCAAACAAATGGAAATTGTAGACCCAAAAAATGCTTCAAAATATTCTAAAGAATACATCCATATTAATGAGCGCCTGCAAAAAGCAGAACGAAAAATGGGTGAAAAATTTACGCGTATAGAGTATGAAACGGATGAGATTAAAGTAGAAAACACCAACCTCGAAGGTCAAAACAAAAAGCTTTTATTATTTTTTGGTGTCTTCATCATTTTATCACTATTGCTTTATATAATTAACAGTCAGAAAGTTAAACAGCGAGAACTGCTGTTTAAACAGCAGCAACAGCAGGCCAATGCCGAAATATATAATCTGTTAATCAATCAGCAAAATGCTATCGAAATCAATAGTATTAAGGAGAAAAAAAGAGTAGCAAGGGAATTACACGATGGAGTTCTTGGCAGAATGTTTGGTGTTCGAATCAATTTAGATGGCTTAAATAAAATTAAAGATGACTCTGGAATCGAAATGCGGTTAAATTATTTAACAGAACTAAAAAATATTGAGCAAGATATTCGCGAAATATCTCATAACCTGAATAGAGAAAAATCAGAATTAATTAATAACTTCGTTGCAATAATAACCAACTTGTTTGAAGAACAGAAAAAAACATTTTCTACAAAACTTCTGGCTCATGTAGATCCATCCATAAATTGGGATTCTATTGACAATATTATAAAAATTAATTTATACCGCATCCTTCAGGAATCACTGCAAAACTGTAACAAATATGCTAATGCAACAAAAATTAAAGTAGAATTCAGGAAACAAAATGATAATTTGGTTTTAAAAATTACTGACGATGGCGTAGGATTTGTCATTAACCGCAGCAAAAAAGGAATAGGTCTACAAAATATAAAAACAAGAACTATAGAATGTGAAGGAACCCTCGAAATAAAATCAAAAAAAGACGAAGGAACCTCTATAACAATAACAATTCCAATCAAAGAAACACAAAAACCAATTGCATAATGACAGTCGATTCAAATGCACAAAAGTTAATTAAAAAAAACATTTTAATTGTAGACGATCATCCCTTTATAATTGACGGATATAAAAATGCTATTACCCGCTATAAGCCTGAATTCTATGAATATTCATTTACTCAAGGCAAGGACTGTATGACTGGATATAACATCATTACGAATCCCGAAACAACACCCTTTGACGTTGCTTTTTTAGATATCAGTATGCCTGTCTATGAAGAAAAAGGGATTCATTCTGGTGAAGATTTGGCCAAATTAATTATGGAATACATGCCTCACTGCAAAATAATTTTGCTTACCATGTATGCTGAATTACTCAAAATAAAAAATATAATCGACACTATAAATCCGGCAGGACTAGTGATTAAAAATGACTTAACCTTTGATGAATTACTTTTTGGTTTTGACATCGTACTGAAAGATGAAATTTATTACAGCCATTCTGTAATTAAAATGGCCAACCAAAATAATAAAGATATTGACGGTATTGACCAATTTGACAAATTAATTTTATTCCACATTTCAAAAGGAACAAAAACAAAAGATATTACTCAATACATTCCTATTTCATTACATGCTATTGAACAACGAAAAGTCAATCTCAAAGTATTATTTAAAATTGAAGACGGAAGCGATGTTGATTTAATTAAGGAAGCAAAACTGAGAGGAATTATTTTATAGCATTTTAAAAAACAAAAAAACGGCAGTAAAATGATGCCGTTTTTTGTTTTTTTTATTATTACCAATCCTTTTATTCGCTTATAGCGTCCCAGCCTCTCGCTTTCAAAGGTATTCTAGTATTGGCACGGGTTACCAAATGTATGCCTTCGCTTTCCTGAGTCATGTGACCAATAATAGAGAAATTTGGATTTCCTTTTATTTTATCAAAATCTTCCATTGCAATAGTAAAGAGCAATTCGTAATCCTCACCTCCATTAATGGCTACTGTAGTGCTGTCAATGTTAAACTCTTCGCAAGTTGAAATAAATTGAGGATCAATTGGTAATTTATCTTCATACAAGTTACAGCCTACACCAGATTGTTTACACAAATGCATAATCTCCGAAGACAAACCATCTGAAATGTCAATCATTGATGTTGGCTTTATTTCTAATGCATGCAGTAATGTACGCACATCTTTGCGCGCTTCAGGTTTCAATTGTCGTTCAATCAAATAGGTATAAGCATCTAAATCGGGTTGTGAATTAGGATTAACCTGAAAAACCTGTTTCTCTCTTTCCAACACCTGTAATCCCATATAAGCGGCACCAATATCTCCAGTCACTACCAATAAATCAGTTTGTTTGGCACCGTTTCTATATACGATTTCGTTTTCATCAGCTTCACCAAGAGCAGTAATACTAATAATTAATCCTTTTTGGGAAGAAGTAGTATCGCCTCCTATTACATCTACTTTATACTCCTGCGCTGCATGTTGGATTCCTTCATACAGTTCTTCTAAAGCTTCCAATGGAAAACGATTAGACACAGCAATAGAAACCGTAATTTGTGTTGGCTTTGCGTTCATAGCACAAATATCCGATACATTGACAACTACCGATTTGTATCCTAAATGTTTTAAAGGCACGTAGGCCAAATCAAAATGCACTCCTTCAATCAATAAATCGGTAGAAACTACTACTTTTTTCTCTTTAAAATCCAATACGGCAGCGTCGTCACCAATTCCTTTTAGTGTGGAAGGCTGCGTAATTTCAAAATTTTTGGTCAAATGGTCTATCAAACCAAATTCTCCTAGCTGTGCTATACTGGTACGCTGTGGGTTTTTATCTTCTATCATGTTTATTGAGAAGAATGAAGCAATCACTTCACTCATTAATTAGTATTGATTTTACATTTTTTTGAGACTGCAAATATACGAAGAAATATTCGCCTTCAATTGGATGGTTTTATTATGAATTTTTCGCATCTTTAGTATTCAAAACATCATAAAATGAACACATACGATATTATTACCCTTACTGTAAATCCTGCTTTAGACAAAAGCACCCATTTTAAAGGCTTGGTAGCCGAACAAAAAATTCGCTGTGAAGAACCTCGCTTTGATGCTGGAGGCGGAGGAATCAATGTTTCCAAGGCTATTTCCCGTTTAGGAGGAAATTCTTTTGCCGTCTTTACTTCAGGTGGCCCACTAGGAAAAATGCTGGAAGAATTGGTTGCCAAAGAATCCATTCCCTTTCAAGCTGTTCCTATCCAAACTTGGACTAGAGAAAGTTTTGTAGCTGTAGATGACAATACCAATTCTCAGTATCGTTTTGGTTTTACCGGAGGAAAAATCACTAATGAAGAAGAGAAGGCCGTACTCAATGCTGTCACCAGCTTAAAGTCAAAGTTTATAGTTGCAAGTGGCAGCCTAAACGAAGGCTTATCATCTAACTTCTATCAAAAAGTTGCTGAAATAGCCAAAAAATCAAATTCAAAATTAATAGTGGATACCTCCGGTGAAGCCTTGAAAAAAGTATTGGAAACAGGTGCTTACCTAATTAAACCAAACGTTGGAGAACTGGCTAAATTAATTGGTGTTGAACGATTAGAAATGGAAGAGGTCAACGAAGCAGCCAAACAGATTATTGCCAAAGGAGGAGCCGAAATTGTTGTAGTCTCTCTTGGTCCACAAGGAGCTGTGTTGGTAACTAAAGATAATTATGAGTTTGTTCCTGCGCCCAACGTAGCCAAAAAAAGTACTGTTGGTGCTGGAGACAGCATGGTTGGCGGAATGGCCTGGGCACTTTCGCAAAACAAGAGCCTGAAAGAAGTGATTCGCTGGGGTGTTGCCTGCGGATCAGCTGCAACAATGAACGAAGGAACTCAATTATTTAAAGGTGCTGACGCTCAGCGTCTATTCGACTGGCTGAAAGACAAATAAAACCCAAAACTTTAAAAGGCTAGCACAACATAATCATAAAAAAACCTGAGAATTTTTAAACCATAAAATTCTCAGGTTTTTTTATATTTCATCAGTTTTAAGCATTTTTAAGTTCTTTCTACAGCTTTTTTTATGCTCAAACGAACTAGTAACTCCATATATCAGAGACAATTAGCTTATATTAAGTTTAAATAACGTTATTTTATTATTATTATTGTGCAATGCAATTAACTGATTATCAGCATCATAACACTTAACAAGAACACAACTTGCAAAAAATTCGGATAAAAGGGAGAAAAAATTTGATATTGTGTGTATTTTTCTATATTTTTAACATGCCTCAAAATTATAGAAAACATGGACAATAAATTAACTCTCAGTCAGGTACAAGACTTAAAAAACAAAATCAAAGCAGGAGCTTTTGATATAGACTTCGAAAAAAACGAATTGATTTATTTAGGTTTTGAACAGCAAACCGCAAAAGAATTGATCATGGATGTAATTCGAAGTTACAAGCATGATCTTTTGGACAAGGCCATTGAAAAAAGAGAATACAGTGACAGAAACATTATTGCTTTAGGTTTAGCAATAGTTTCCTCTATATCTGTAGCAGTACAAGCAGAAAATAGCGTTTCTATGATTATGCTTTCTATAGTTCTTGCCTGTTTTGCTGGTTACTATGGACATCCTAAAAAAGCAATTCCAGCAATGATTGGTTTTAGTATTGGAGCAATCATAATGCCTTTTGCCTGCCAATTTTATTTTAACAGCAGAAGCTCTTTTACAAACATTGAACTTTTAATACCTACATTTATCTCTTTTGGACCAGCTCTTTTGATAAAATATATGTTAACTAAAATAATGTACTCTAAAGATTAATTTTACTTTTAAAATAACAAAAAACCACTAAGGACTTTGTGTACTTAGTGGTTTTTTATTGACAATAACCCTGTACTCGAATACCCAGACTTAAACAAAACACTAATTACTTACATATTAGCCAATTCCATAATTTATAAAAAAATAAATTTCCTGCTGACAAACTGTTGTCACCGACCGTATCTAATTTTGAAAAAGTAAAAAATCAAAAACTTTGAAATTATGAAAACATTAGCAGTACAAGTTATTACTCCTGAAGATTTATTGAAACACTGGCAAGGACATCGCGCCTTGACACGCCGTGTAATTGAACTATTTCCTGATAAAGATTTCTTTGAATTTTCCATTGGCGGAATGCGTCCATTTTCGAAATTAGCAGATGAGCTTCTTGCCATTGGTGCACCAGCTTTGAAAGGAATTGTAAACCGGGAAATTCAGCCTTATGCGGAAGGAACAGAAAAGTTGATTTTCAAAGCTCAGTATCTTGAAAAATGGGATGAAGCTACAGCTGAAATTAATCAGTATTGGGAGAAATTAACAATAGAAGATTTTAACGAAACCTTTAAATTGTTTGGTCAATATGAATTCCCGATTATTCAGAATATCTTATATTTTATTGATAATGAAGTACATCACCGAGGTCAGGGATATGTGTATTTACGTGCGTTAGGCATAGAACCTCCTTTTTTCTGGGAAAGATAAAACCAAAAAAAAGCTCCAAAAACGAATTTAGTTTTAGGAGCTTTTTTTATAAGAGCCTTTGTTTGTTCCGCTCAAGTAATTCCAGAATTTTGGTTTTTAATCTTTCGGGTTCCAATATAGTTGCATAATCCCCAAACATCATATACCATCGTGAAAATCCTTCCAGCGTATCACATGACATAAAAGTCATTTCGATTTTATCTTCTACTTGTTTTTCAGAAACAAAGCCGTGATATTTTCGTTCGGATGAGAGATATTTGGCGATTTTTTTTGCTACAATAATCCTAATCTTGATTGTAGAAACAGTTTTATTTTTATCCAAATACGTTTCCAGCGAATTATGTTCTAATGAAAAAGAGATTTCCGTTTTTTGGATTCCGTGAATACGGTCAGCCCGAAACTGGCGATAATCTTTTCGCAAATGACAATAACCCAACATATACCAATTGTTATTGTCGTGAAAAACTCCAACTGGTTCAACATTTCGCACTGTAATCCCATCCGACTGAATCGCTTCATACGAAAGAATTACTTGTGTTTTTTCGGCGATACTTTCAAAAAGCGTTGCCAGAGTATTTGGCGATTTATCATTAAAAAGCTTCTCTGACGATTGCATCAATACACTCGATTCAATACTCGAAACCCAATCTTTATCATCGCTTCTAAGCACCGCTTTTAGCTTATACATAGCCGAAGCATAGTGATTCCCAAGAGTCGCATCAGTAAATTTCTGCATTAATTTTTCGGCGGCAATAAAACTGCTGGCTTCTTCACGGGTAAACATTACTGGTGGTAACCGGTAACCGTCCATTAAGGCATAACCAACACCGGCTTCACTATAAATAGGAACTCCCGAAGCTTCTAGAGTGCGAATATCTCGATAAATAGTTCGCAGACTAACTTCAAAACGATTCGCCAGCTCCTGTGCTTTTACAATTTTTTTAGATTGTAATTGAATAAGAATGGCAACAATGCGGTCAAATCGTTTTGGGGTTTCATCAAACATAATTATGGGGTGTATTGTTTTTAGAGATGGATAATTCTCAATAACCTTTGGTAAATCTAAACAAAAAAACCTGACAATTTTCATCATCAGGTTTTTGTCATTATTCATTTCTCTGCCCTACTTATTCACATACAGCCTAGATACATATTTTCCAATTACATCAAATTCCAAATTAACTTTCGTCCCTACAACAAACGAATTAAAATTAGTATGTTCGTATGTATAAGGTATGATAGCTACACTAAAGTTATTTGTACCCGAATTGACCACAGTCAAACTGACTCCGTTTACCGTAATCGAACCTTTCTCGATAGTAATATTTTTCAAATCGGCATCATACTCAAAAGTATAAAACCAGCTTCCATTAGTTTCTTCAGCCGTAATACAAGTTCCTGTTTGATCTACATGCCCTTGCACAATGTGTCCGTCCAAACGGTCTCCCAGCTTCATCGCTCTTTCGAGATTGATATTATCTCCAGCTTTCCAATTAGATATATTGGTTTTTTTGATAGTTTCGCCAATAGCTGTCACTGTATAATGATTACCAGCGATAGCCACAACCGTTAAACATATTCCGTTATGAGCTACACTTTGATCAATTTTTAATTCATTGGCCAATGCCGATTCTATAGTGATGTGAATATTATCCTGCTCTTTTTTAACTTCTTGAACTTTGCCAAGTGTTTCGATAATCCCTGTAAACATTTCTTATTTTATTTTACTAAATTTGCAGTTCAAAATTAGCAATAAATAACTAGAGGACATTATGAAAAAAGCAGAAAATATAATCGTAGGAATTTCAATAGGAGATTTAAACGGTATTGGAAGCGAAGTAATTCTAAAAACATTCGAAGATAGCCGAATGCTAGAATTATGCACCCCAGTTATTTTTGCCAATGTAAAAATTTTGTCATTCATCAGAAAAAATTTCGAATCAATAATTCCTTTACACGGTATAGACAATCTGAACCAAATTGTAATCGGGAAAGTCAATGTTTTCAATCTTTGGAAAGAAGGAGTTGATTTAAACCTTGGAACAAATGACGAAAAAATAGGACAGTATGCCATCAAGTCATTTGTCGCCGCTACCAAAGCGTTAAAAGATGGTGAAATTGATGTATTAGTAACTGCTCCAATAAATAAGTACAATATCCAATCTGAGGATTTTAAATTCCCAGGTCACACAGATTATTTAAATCAGGAATTAGAGGGCGATGCATTAATGCTAATGGTACAAGACAATCTAAGAGTTGGCTTGTTGACAGACCATATTCCAATTAATGAAGTAGCATCACATCTAACAGAAGAATTGATTTTCAAAAAAATTGAAACCATTAATAAAACTTTAATTCAGGATTTTAGCATTAACAAACCAAAAATTGCAGTACTCGGTCTTAATCCTCATTGCGGTGACGGAGGTGTTATAGGAAATGAAGATGACGCTATTTTAAAACCTGCCTTGAAAAAATTATTTGAAAAAGGCACTCTTGTTTTTGGTCCTTTTCCTGCTGATGGTTTCTTCGGAAGCAATCAATACGAAAAATACGACGCAGTTATTGCTACATACCACGATCAGGGATTAATTCCTTTTAAAACATTATCCTTTGGGAATGGCGTAAATTATACAGCAGGACTCAATAAAGTAAGAACATCACCGGATCACGGAACTGCATACGACATAGCAGGAAAGAATAAAGCCGATTATAACTCTTTTAAAGAAGCTGTTTATCTGGCGATTGATGTATATAATTCAAGAAATCAATATGCCGAAATCAGCCAAAAACCTCTAAAAACAAAAGAAAAACAGTTATAAACAAAAAAAAGTGAATAACATTATTAGATTTCCATTTATTTTATATCTTTGCACTCCCGAAGTTTAGGGCAAATTGTTGTTGAAATGAGCAAGACAAAAGAATATACAATTCCTTTCGTAGGATTGAAGCTAGGGAAACACAAATTTGAGTATCAAATAAGTAATGCGTTCTTTGAAATCTTTGATTATAATGAATTTCAAAATTCAGATATCAAAGTAAATGTTGTTTTAGACAAACAAAGCAATCTGTTAGAGTTAAACTTCAAGCATGAAGGGACAATTAACGTTCCATGTGATCTTACAAGTGAAGATTTTGATTTGCCAATTAAAGGAAAATTGAAATTAATTGTTCGGTTTGGAGAAACCTTTAATAATGACAATGAAGAATTGCTAATACTTCCTTTTGGGGAATTTGAAATAGACATCGCTCAATATATATATGAGATGATAATTCTTTCAATTCCATTAAAAAGGATACATCCTGGAATAAAGGATGGCAGTTTAAACACAGAAGCTTTGACAAAACTGAAAGAATTGACAATTAAAGAGCAAAAAAAAGAGAAGAAAGAAGAAGAAAATATAGACCCGCGCTGGGACAAATTAAAGCAACTATTAACGGATAAATAATATAGTAAAATGGCACATCCTAAGAGAAAAATCTCGAAAACTAGAAGAGACAAAAGAAGAACACATTACAAAGCTACTGTAGCTCAAATCGCTACATGTCCAATTACTGGAGAAGCACATTTATACCACAGAGCTTACTGGCATGAAGGAAAAATGTACTACAGAGGACAAGTTGTTATCGATAAATCTGTCGTTACTCTTGCTTAATACGTTTTTGTAAATTATACTAGAACTCTCACCTCGTGAGAGTTTTTTTTGTTGCTTATAATTTACCCCCAAATAAGAAAAACTTAACACAATTAGTTTGGTTTTTTTATTGTAATTTTAGAGACTTTTAAAAATTTTGCAAATGGCAGCATTTGACAATAAATAATCGCGTATAATGAGTACAATTACAGCCGCAATTACCGCAGTTGGTGGTTATGTTCCGGACTTTGTTCTTTCCAACAAAGTTTTAGAAACAATGGTCGACACAAATGATGAATGGATAACCACACGCACCGGAATTAAAGAAAGAAGAATATTAAAAGATGCTGATAAAGGAACTTCTTTTCTTGCTATAAAAGCCGCACAAGATTTAATCGCTAAATCAAATATTGATCCACTTGAAATAGATCTAGTTTTAATGGCAACTGCAACTGCAGATATGCCTGTAGCTGCAACCGGCGTTTATGTAGCCACTGCGATAGGTGCTACCAATGCATTCGCTTACGATTTACAGGCCGCATGTTCAAGCTTCCTTTACGGAATGTCAACTGCTGCAGCTTACATACAATCCGGGAGATATAAAAAAGTACTATTAATAGGTGCTGATAAAATGTCATCTATTGTTGATTATAAAGATCGATCCACTTGTATTATTTTTGGAGACGGTGCAGGTGCAGTATTATTTGAGCCTAACTATGAAGGATACGGATTACAGGATGAATACTTGAGAAGTGATGCTGTTGGCCGTGATTTCTTGAAAATACCTGCTGGCGGATCCATTATGCCAACAAGTTTAGAAACGGTAAATGACAACAAACACAACATCATTCAAGATGGTAAAACTGTTTTTAAATATGCAGTTACCAATATGGCTGATGCGAGCGAATTAATCTTGAAAAGAAACAATTTGACTAACGAAGATGTAAATTGGCTAGTGCCTCATCAGGCAAACAAACGCATCATCGACGCAACTGCTCATAGAATGAACTTGGAAGATGCCAAAGTATTGATGAATATTGAAAAATACGGAAATACAACTTCAGCAACATTACCTTTAGTATTATACGATTTTGAACACCTTTTCAAAAAAGGAGACACCATCATTTTTGCTGCTTTTGGCGGTGGATTTACTTGGGGATCTATTTACTTAACTTGGGCTTACGATAAAAAATAAATTAAACTAAAAAGAACTTAATTATGGATTTAAAAGAAATTCAAAATCTAATTAAATTTGTAGCAAATTCAGGTGTTGCAGAAGTAAAATTAGAAATGGACGATGTAAAAATCACCATCAGAACTACTTTAGAAGGAAACGTTACCGAAGCAACTTACGTTCAACAGTTACCTGCTCAAAACGCACTTCCGCAAGCTGCCGCTCCACAGCAGATTGCTCCAGTAGCTGCTACTCCAGTAGCCGAACCAGTTGAAAAAAACAATTACATTACTATAAAATCACCAATCATTGGTACTTTTTACAGAAAGCCTTCTCCAGACAAGCCTATGTTTGTTGAAGTTGGTAAAACAATCTCTAAAGGAGATGTTCTTTGTGTAATTGAAGCAATGAAATTATTCAACGAAATTGAATCAGAAGTATCTGGTAAAATCGTAAAAATATTGGTAGACGATATGTCTCCTGTAGAATTTGACCAACCTTTATTCTTAGTAGATCCATCATAAGAAATTTTGAATGATGAATTTTGAATGATGAATTTATCTCATTCAAATAATTTAAAATTTATAATTTATAATTTACAATTTCAAGAAGATGTTTAAAAAAATACTAATTGCGAATAGAGGAGAGATTGCACTTCGTGTCATCCGTACTTGTAGAGAAATGGGCATCAAAACAGTAGCAGTTTATTCTACTGCCGATGCGGAAAGCCTGCATGTAAAATTTGCTGATGAAGCTGTTTGTATTGGACCGCCGCCAAGTAACCTGTCTTATTTAAAGATGTCAAATATTATTGCTGCTGCAGAAATTACAAATGCAGATGCAATTCATCCTGGTTACGGTTTCTTATCTGAAAATGCAAAATTTTCCAAAATCTGCCAAGAGCATAACATAAAATTCATTGGTGCCTCTCCTGAAATGATTGACAGAATGGGAGATAAAGCTTCAGCAAAAGCAACCATGATCGAAGCTGGAGTTCCATGTGTACCAGGTTCTGTAGGTATATTAGAATCTTTTGATCAGGCTGCAGCATTAGCCGATCAATTTGGATATCCAGTTATGCTAAAAGCAACTGCTGGTGGTGGTGGAAAAGGAATGAGAGCTGTATGGGCGCCCGAAGATTTATTAAAAGCTTGGGAAGGTGCTCGTCAGGAATCGGCGGCAGCGTTTGGAAATGACGGAATGTATCTTGAAAAATTAATTGAAGAGCCTCGTCATATCGAAATTCAAGTTGTTGGTGATTCATACGGTAAAGCCTGTCACCTTTCTGAAAGAGACTGTTCAGTTCAGCGTCGTCACCAAAAATTGACTGAAGAAACCCCTTCACCGTTTATGACTGATGAGTTACGTAATAAAATGGGAGAAGCCGCTGTAAAAGCAGCAGAATATATAAAATATGAAGGTGCTGGTACTGTTGAGTTTTTGGTTGACAAACACAGAAACTTCTATTTCATGGAAATGAATACACGTATCCAAGTTGAACACCCTATTACCGAACAAGTAGTAGATTATGACTTGATTCGTGAGCAGATTTTAGTAGCAGCTGGTGTGCCTATTTCAGGACGAAATTATCTGCCTCAACTGCATGCTATCGAATGCCGTATCAATGCTGAAGACCCGTTTAACGACTTCAGACCATCTCCAGGAAAAATCACTACATTACATATGCCTGGAGGTCACGGAGTTCGTTTAGATACTCACGTATATTCAGGTTATACTATTCCGCCAAATTACGATTCAATGATTGCTAAATTAATTACTACTGCCCAAACTCGTGAAGAAGCTATTAGTAAAATGAGAAGAGCATTAGACGAATTCGTAATCGAAGGAATCAAAACAACCATTCCGTTTCATAGACAATTGATGGACGATCCTAAATATATTGAAGGCGATTACACAACTGCTTTCATGGATACTTTCAAAATGAATGCTATAGACTAATTTTTAAAGGCTGTCAATTTATTTTGACAGCCTTTTTTATTTTATCAACCATAACCCTTTCGGAATTTTAGATTCCGAAAGGGTTATTTTTTTAAAGTAAACAGTATCTGTGTATATTTTTTACACACTCATTCATGAAATTACACACTTTCTTTTTTTTCAAATTTTAGTGCGTTTAAAAAAAACTCCTTAAAAACAAGGCTTTAGGACTTTGGCATGGTTCTTTTCTGTTATGGCATAATATTTTCATTATCTAAAGCGTAAACAACAATTTAATAATTAAAATATACACATTATGAAAAATTTATTTCTATCAGCCGCAATCGTTTTGGGAGGTTTAACTTCATTTGCATCAACTTCTCCAATTTCAAGTACAATCGTGAAAACCATTTCCATAGATGATGAATACACGGAAATAAAATTAGAGGAAGTACCTGTTGCAATAACTGACGCTCTTAAAAAAGCATATCCGGACGGAGTTCTTTCTAAAGCATACAAAAATGAAAAATCAGAATACAAATTAGAGGTTACAGTTGGTGACAAAGTTGGTGCTCTTTATGCAAATGCAGACGGAACTTGGATTAAAAAATAATCACAACAATCTTTTTAAACACAATTAAGTAATAATATCAAATAAACAAATCATGAAAAATTTATTTTTATCAGCCGCAATAGTTTTAGGAGGTTTAACTTCTTTTGCTTCGACAGCTCCAGTTACAAACACAATTGTAAAAACAATTTCAGTACAGGAAGAATATACTGAAATCAAATTAGAGGAAGTTCCTGTTGCAGTCACTGACGCTCTTAAAAAAGCATATCCAGAAGGAGTTCTTTCTAAAGCATACAAAAATGCAAAATCAGAATACAAATTAGAGGTAACCCTTGGCGACAAAGTTGGTGCCCTGTATGCAAATGCTGATGGAACCTGGATTAAAAAATAATTAAGATTAAAAAATAATTAAAAAGTTATATTATGAAAAAGTTAATCTTATCTGCAGCAATCATTTTAGGAGCTATTTCGGCTCAGGCAGCGATTGCTGTAAATTCAGTTTCGATAATTCAATCTGTAAATATACAAGATGAATTTACTGAAATAAGTGCAGATGCTATCCCTGCAGCTGTAAAATCAACCATTGAAAAATCTTTCCCAGGTACAAAATTAGAAAAAGCGTACAAAAACGAAAAAAATGAGTACAAGCTGGAAATTACTAAAGATGATAAAAAGTATACTGTCTATACAGATACTTCGGGAAATATCATTAAAAAGTAAGATAAGCATCATGAAAATGCTAATCTTAACAGCGACAATTGTTTTAGGGTTAATTGCAATCTACTCTAATGGGCATGCAAAAACTGAATCACATATTCAGCCAAAATACAGAGAAGTTAGTGTAAATGCCGTTCCTGCAACAATAAAAGCTGCTTTAGAAACAGCATACTCAGGAACAAAGCTTGTAAAAGCTTATGTAAATGAGAAAAAAGAGTACAAACTGGAATTATCAGTTAACAACCAGAAAGCTACTGTTTACACAGATGCCAACGGGAACTGGTAGATAATAATTGGGGGATTATTTATGTTTTTGACGAAAAAGAGACTGTTATACAACAGTCTCTTTTTTTTTGCATAATTTTATGACAATACAAGTTTATTAGTATTATTTTAGCATAAAAGGGTCAAAAAACAGATGTCAAAGATATTACTTATAGAAGATGATATTTCGTTCTGCAAATTATTAGAGAAGTTTCTAATAAAAAAAGCATTCGGTGTGACCATTGCTTTTTCTGCTGCCGAAGCCAGATTAGCCATAAAAAAAGAATCCTTCAATTTGATCTTGATGGACATCCGTTTGCCGGATTCGGACGGAATTGGGCTAATGGCAGAATTTAAAAATTCAGATCCAAAAATACCAGTCATACTCATGACAGGATATTCGGATGTGAATACTGCCGTAAAAGCTATTAAAAATGGTGCAGCCGACTATATTTCTAAACCTTTTAATCCTGACGAAGTTTTATTGGTAATTACTAATGCAATGCAGATTCCTCAAGAAGAGGTTCCGGCAAAAGAAAAGAAAGCCAATAAAAAACAGCCCGCTCCTGAAAATGAATTTGTAAAAGGGATTTCTGCAGCTTCAAAAAAATTATTGGATCATATTCAGCTGGTGAGTCCAACCGATATGTCGGTTTTAATTATTGGAGAAAGCGGTACAGGGAAAGAAATTATAGCAAAAAGCATTCACCAGCAAAGCAATAGAAAAAACAATAATTTTATAGCTGTCGATTGCGGAGCAATACCAAAAGAATTGGCTGCGAGTGAATTTTTTGGGCATTTAAAAGGATCTTTTACGGGTGCAATCAATGATAAAATTGGCTATTTTGAAGCTGCTAACGGAGGAACTCTCTTTTTAGACGAAATCGGAAATCTATCTTACGAAAATCAGATACAATTACTGAGAGCACTTCAGGAGCGAAAAATAAAACCTGTTGGAAGCAACAAAGAAATTAATGTAGATATCCGAATCGTTACCGCAACTAATGAAGATTTACGCGAAGCGGTCAAAAATGGCGATTTTAGAGAAGATTTATACCATAGAATCAATGAGTTTTCAATACTCTCACCATCGTTAACCGACAGAGAAGAAGATTTAATGGTCTTTGCTGATTATTTTCTTGAAAAAGCAAATGAACAGCTCAACAAAAACATCATTGGATTTTCGCCCGAAGTTATTGCTATTTTCCAAAAATACAATTGGCCGGGCAATTTACGTGAACTGCAGAATTGTGTGAAACGAGCCACGCTTCTGACACGCGGCGATTATATTGAAAGCGATGTTCTGCCTGCTGAATTTTTTCAAACACAAATAAAACAGCATTCAGGTGAAACTTTTTCTTTATCAGAAAATGAAAAAGGCGCTATTATTAATGCTTTATCAAGAACTCAAAATAACAAATCTGAAGCGGCAAAACTGCTGAAAATTACCCGTAAAACACTTTATAATAAACTGAAACAATACGACATAGATCCAGACTGTACTTAATTGTAATTCCAAAATAATGAGGCAGCAATATTTGGTAAATCTGCACTACATTATCATATAAATAAAGCTATTTCTTTATTTAAGGCAGTAAAAAGAAGGGCGCTTTTTGTTTTTAAAGAATCCAGAAGATTATCTAAATCAGAAGGTTTTAAATCATTTTTCTCTAATGATTTTAAAATCTCTCCTATTTCATGCGCTTCCATCTGCCTGAACATTGGTGCGATTCTGTGTGCAACCGCATTGACTTCGATAATGTTTTTATCTTTTACAGCATTTTCTAAAGAAACCAGATTATCTTCACTGCTTTGAATAAACTCTTTTAAAAAAGCATATAAAACCTGATTATCATTTACTATAAACTGTTTTAAAGTTTCTAATGAGTATAATTTTGCAGGTGGTGCTTCCTGGTCTTCATTAGCATCAAACGCTGGGAGATCCTTGTTTTCTAAAATATTCTGGATAGTTTCCAGCAATACTTTTGGCGAATACGGTTTCTTGATTACGGTTGTAAATCCGGCTTCGATACAAACAGAATAATCCAAATCGGCACGCCCTGTAAGTGCAATTATCGGCTGGTTTCTGTATGTGGAATAGTTAGATTTTTTTAATTTCTCTACAAACGAAAATCCATCCATTACCGGCATTTGAATATCGGTAATTATAAAATCAAAATTGGTGGTTTCTATAGCTTCCAAAGCTTTGACAGCATTATTAAAAGACAGAATGTGATATTTTTCCTGTTTTAAAACACCGCTCGTTAAATTAAGCAGATTGATATCATCATCAATTACAATAAAAGTATATTTTTTAGTGTTTAAACTAACTGGCTTTTCTCTTTTCTGAACAGTTTTTATGCTCGTATCATATAATAACGGCAGCTCGATTATAAAAGTGCTGCCTTTGCCAAACTCGCTTTCCAGCTTTAAATTCCCTCCTAAAATGGTGATTATCTTTTGGCAGATTGATAATCCTAAACCTGTTCCTCCATATTTTTTTTCGATATTTTCGTTTGCTTGAGCAAACTCTTCAAAGACAATTTTTTGATTTTGTTTTTCAATTCCAATTCCTGAATCTTGAATAGAAATAATAAAAGAGGAATCTCCAGTGGTTCTATATCCATTGATTTTAATGAATCCTTCTTCGGTAAATTTGTAGGCATTCCCGATAATATTGCTTAAAATCTGTTTTAGTCGAAACGGATCACCGACTATTCTGCTATGCAGTTTTTCATCGATATTAATAATGAGATCAATGTTTTTTTCTTTATAAACAGTCTGAATATTTTTGGCTGTTTCGTCTATTGCTTCTGTCAATAAAAAAGGCACTTTTTCAACT
Organism: uncultured Flavobacterium sp.; assembly: GCA_963511795.1. Lineage (GTDB taxonomy): Bacteria > Bacteroidota > Bacteroidia > Flavobacteriales > Flavobacteriaceae > Flavobacterium. Next base: position 118,829 of record CAUPKP010000006.1, read on the forward strand.
GTAATTTTTCCTGCTTCAATTTGTGAAAAATCCAATAAATCCTGAACCAGCTGTGTAATATATTTAGAAGAGTCCTTAATGTTTTTGACAAAATAAGACTGTTTTGTACTAACATCAGAATTGCCCAAAAGTTCTGTATAGCCAACAATCGTACTCAATGGCGTTTTTAAATCATGACTTACAGTCGAGATAAGCTGTTCCCGGCTCTTCAGCAGGTTTTTGGTTTTGAAATTGGCAATTTCCAGCTGTTTTTTATACAGCTGTGATTTAGAATAATCACTCACAATTAAAATCGAGAAAATCAAGGTTAATACCAAGCCGATAATTGCCGATGTCGTTACGACTTCGTTGACTTTTTTCAGTGATTTTTCTTTTAGCGTATTGTTTTTTATCGAGTTGATAATGATTTCGCGCTCAATGATCCGAAGTACTTTTCGAAGCTGTTCAGAAATGGCAATTTCATTTTTGAGGAGTTTATTTTCTTCAAAATTTAAGGACTCTTTTTTCTTTTCTGCTTTGACTTTTACGGAGGTTAAAAGTTTTTTTGAATTGGCAAGAATAGAATCCGACGCTTCTTTGCTAAGTGTATTTGTACTGTCGTCCGGAATATTCTGATTGAGATAATCGACGTATTTCCGAAGTACATTACGCTGATAGGTTCCTAACTCATCCGGATTTTTTGCAAAATCCTTAAGAACGAGTTTTCGGAGTTTAAATTCCATTCGGGTAATTTCATTAATCGCATTATCTACCGAAACTTCATCTTCAGCTTTGTTTTTTATGACTTTTAATTGTTGAATGTTTTTAGTTTTTTCGGACAATAAATAGGCAACACTGTCCAGCAAAGTCTTTTGATACTGTGTGGTGACAATTTGTTTCAGCGTATCAATTCTTGATTTTAAGGAATCCGTTTCGATAAGATAGCTTTTAAAATCTTTTTCTGAATTCGACTGAATTGTTTTGCGGGCTAAACTTTCTGTTTTGTAAATATTTGAGAAAAGTTTGCTGACTTTTAAAATCTTAGTTTTTTCAAAAGCAATTTTATCTTCCAGTTTGCTGTAAAGAACATTTTCGGAATATAAAACCCAGCCTACAGTAACAACTAGTGTTAACAATGCAAGGTAACCTATAAGTACTTTAATAGGCGTATAACTTTTTTTGCTTTTCATAAATTATATAACGCTGTTTTGGAAATTTTAGTTCTTGATAACTGCTACGTTTATTTTTAAATCTGAACTCGACTGCAGTTATAAATAATAACAAAGAAACCTTATTTTTATCTTTAGCCCTGATCGAAACGGCATCTCCCGATTTAGAAAAACAAGGCTTTTTTGCCGTTTTTTTTGTTAATCGGGAATATAGTGAAGAGCAGGAACCATATAGCCAAAAAAGCCAATTTTGCCTGCTCCTAAATATAAATAATAAAATTAAGGATTTTAGATTTATTTCAAAAAAGAAGCCGTCTCATAACTTGAGACGGCTTCTGCAGTATTATAGATTTTTGTTTTATTAAGCTCCGATTTTCTTAACGATATCGGTTGGAACTCCTCCTTTATTAACCAAAAATGAAGTCGTTTTGTATTTCACAAAATTCTTGCTCACATACAAATACCCTTTGTAATCGTTTGTAGTTCCCCAAGAATTCTTTACAATGTAATATTCTTTGCCCATTTGGTCTTTGGCAATACCAACGATGTGCATAGCGTGATCATCGGTGGTCTGATAATTATCGAATGCTTTTTGACGTACTTCTTCGGTGATTTCTAATTCCTGTTTTGGTCCGTTGAACATGTTTTCTTTTTCTTCGGCGGTCATTTCGTCAAACTTTTTGGTTGGAACGTAAGCCACACCATTTTTCCAGCTAAAGCTTTTCTCGCTCACATCAGAAGCCCAAGCCACTGTATAACCGTTTTTTAAAGCGTTGTCAATAATGGCCGTCATATCATTCATTTTGATGTTATAAACCAAATCAAATGACCAGTTATCCGGTACCATCATCATTGTTTTTGCATAATATGGCTCATTAGAATAAGAAGCAAATTCGATATACTCGTCTGGATTGATCCCTACAACTTCTTTTGCAAAAGTTTGCGGTGTGTAACTTTTTCCTTTGTAGGTGAAATTTTCAGGAACCTGACCCAAGTAAGAATCAATTACAGCGGCATAGGCTTTTTCCCAGTTTGGAGTTAATTCGCCATTTGGATTTTTTACAACTGCAGCTAATACTGCTTCTGTTAATGAAGCCATCTCGGCAAACTTATTTTTGGAAGTACCGTAGTTCAAACCCGTATATACAGATTGAGGTACTGCTCCGTACTTTTTGTACATATTGATTACGTCATGTAATTCTCCTCCATCGCCCAAAGTTACTGCTCCATGCATACGCACGTAGTTTTTCCCTTTTTCAACATAAGCATTTCTGGCAGAGAAAACCTGCGATAATTCTACCGGCTGTTTCCCAATTCTAATCATTTCTGATTCTAAAAAAGAATTTGCAGAATAACTCCAGCAAGTTCCTGATGACCCTTGATTTTTGACAGAAGTATTTTCTAAATTGATAACATCTGTGAATTTGAAACTTTCTGCGCTTTTTGCGCTAGCGTTAACTTTCAAGGAGTTGACCAATCCGTCTTGAGCGGTCATTGTATTCATTCCAACTACTAAAGCGGTTGCAATAAAAAACGATTTAATGGGTAATTTATACATTTTAAAAAAGGTTAAGTTTACAATATGTAACAAAAAACACAATATTGTTACAAAACTGTTGCTAAATTATCAATTAATTTGAAAACTACAAGGTTTCTTTAAGCCATTTATAAAATTCCTTTTGCCAGATTTGTGCATTTTGCGGATGTAAAACCCAGTGATTTTCTTCTGGGAAATAAAGGAATCTGCTTTTAATTCCTCTTATTTGAGTGGCCTGAAAAGCTTCTTGTCCCTGTCCTATCGGCACTCTAAAATCATTGCCTCCTTGTATAATCAAAATCGGAGTGTTCCAGTTCTGCACATAATTTATAGGATTGAATTGATTGTATGCTTTTTGTGCTGCAGCATTGTCTTTCTCCCAATAAGGTCCGCCAAAATCCCAGTTGTTGAAGAAAACTTCCTCAGTAGTTCCAAACATACTCTGCGTGTTAAAAACTCCATCGTGAGCAATAAATGTTTTGAATCTGTTATTATGGATTCCTGCCAAATAAAACACAGAATACCCGCCATAACTAGCACCAACACAACCCAAACGAGTTTTGTCAACGTAACTTTCTTTGCTTACATCATCAATAGCCGAAAGGTAATCGTTCATTACTTGTCCGCCCCAATCTTTACTGATTTGCTCATTCCATTCTACTCCATGACCCTGCATACCGCGTCGGTTTGGCGCTACAACAACATATCCGTTGGCAGCCATTAATTGAAAATTCCATCTGAAAGAGTATGATTGAGTTAAAGGTGCTTGTGGTCCGCCTTGGCAAAATAACAGCGTAGGGTATTTTTTGGAAGCATCAAAATTAGGAGGAAAAGCAACCCATACCATCATTTTTTTTCCATCTGTAGTGGTAACATAACGTCTTTCAATTTTCCCCATCTGCAATAAAGAATAAGTAGCAGTATTCACATTAGATAATTGTTTCCAAGTGTTTTTCTTTAAATTATATGAAAAAATTTCGTTAGCATGATTCATATCACTTCTGGTAACAATAAAATCATCTCCAGAAAAACCAACCATATCATTTACATCAAAATCACCATTTGTAATTTGGTGAACCTGCACTGCAATTCTGGTCATCCCAGGAAAATTCACTTCAAACAGTTGTCTTGTACCGTCAATTGGAGCTATAAAATAAATTTTCTTTCCGTCTTTTGACCACATAAATTGTTCTACAGTTCCATCCCAGTTTGCTGTAAGATTCATTTTGCTTCCTTTGAAACTAACAATTAAATCATTTTTATCTGATTCATATCCGTCACGCTTCATTTGCAACCAAGTCAAATCCCCAGAAGGAGAAAATTGCGGTGCAGTATCGTAACCCAAATTTCCTTCGGATCTATTAACCGTTTTTCCAGATTCCAGATTGTACTCATATATATTAGTATCAGTAGAAAGCGCATATTCAGTTCCCGCTTTTTTCTTGCAGACATATACAATGCTTTTACTGTCCGGCGACCAGATATAATCTTCATCTCCGCCAAAAGGTTTTTGCGGGCTGTCGAAATTTTCTCCTTTTAGAATATCAATTCCTTCTGAACCTGCTGCATTCTCTTTATAAAAAACGTGATTGAATTTGCCTTCGTTCCAAGTATCCCAATGGCGATAATCTAAACCATTATAAATTTGAACATTGGATTTGTCTAAATCAGGATAAAAGTCTTTTCCTAATACTTTATCAATTTTTACTTCTTGATTGTAAACCAAATATTTTCCGTCCGGAGAGATATTTTTATCAGCCAGAACTTCTTTTGTATCGTTGATTTCAACTGCTGTTCCGCTATTAATTAAAACGGTATAATACTTAGAGCTGGATTTGTTTTCTTCGACTGAAGGAGTCGATACTTTATAGACAACATTCCTGCCGTCTTTTGAAATTCCTAAAGGAGTAATTCGACCCAGTTTCCAAAGTAATTCGGGAGTCATGACATTTTGAGCACCTGCTGTTAAACCCATCATTGTTAGCATTAAAAAGAGTATTTTTTTCATAATTCTTGAAAATATATGTTCAGTTTTCAAATATAGGGTTATAATTATCAATTATAACAAATAGCTGTACATAAAAAAAACTTAAAAAAAAGATACTTTTAATACTAAAAAAAAGAATACGAGGAACTGTTTATTTATGAAATATTTCTACGGTAACCAGAGAGATAAAAAAGCACAATACAAGTATAATTATGCTGGCAATCAATATTTTTTTTAAAAAAGATTTTTCAATTTTTTTCACTTGGGAATCTGTCATAACCTCTGTATTACTCTCTGAAAAGGGTTCAGCGGATTCCTTATACTTCATCCATCCTCCATTTTGATAAATCTGCCTGCCCAAATCGGTTAAATCACATCGAAAACCTTGATTGGCTTCCAATAATACAATCCCTTTCTTAACTAAAATATCGGCAAAGGCTTTTGAATTTTTCAAATTAAAACCATATTCATCCTTGAAATTAATCCGCATCATATACTGGGATTTCGATGTATATAACAGCTTCAAATTTACTTCTATGAGCTCATCAATATTGTCAAACATAACAAAATATTTTAATTCAATTTTTAGTTCTGCTTTTAGTTTTTTCAAATAAAAACCCTTTTTGCAAATACTCTTTACTTCACAATTATAGTGCCAAATCACGATTTATTTGAAATAATAACACTTTTAAAAAACAATAACTTTCATGTATATTAAATAGAGAGTATTCAAAAACTGAAAAATTTATTTAATTTTATAAAAAAATCAAATGCAGCTAAGCTATTGGGAATTAAAAAATTGGTTTAGCCAGATAGATTACACTATCATTGGCAGTGGCATTGTAGGATTGCATACGGCATTGCGCCTACGCGAAAAATATCCAGCCAGTAAAATATTAATTATAGAAAAAGGAATGTTACCGCAAGGCGCCAGCACTAAAAATGCAGGATTTGCCTGCTTTGGCAGTATTTCTGAAATCATAGACGATTTAAAATCCCATACCGAAGAAGAAGTTATTCAGCTGGTTCAAAAAAGATGGAGCGGACTGCAGTTATTAAGAAAAAATCTTGGCGACAACGCAATAGATTTCAAGCCTTATGGTGGTTATGAATTGTTTTTAAAGGACGATGAGAGCAGTTTTTCCGAATGTTCGAATAAACTGCCTTTTATAAACGAGATTTTGAAACCCCTTTTTAGAACCGATGTTTTTGCCAAAGAAATAGACCGTTTTGGTTTTGGAAACATACATGAATATTTAATTTTTAATCCTTTTGAAGCTCAAATCGACACAGGAAATATGATGCAGGCCTTACTAAAAAAAGCCATTGCACAAGATATTTTGATTCTGAATCAGCAAACTCTCACTTCCTATATAGATAACGAAAACAGTGTTGAAGCTGCCATAGGTGATTTTAGTTTCACTACTAAAAAATTATTGTTTGCCACTAACGGTTTTGCCAACACCTTGACCAATGGTGCTGTAAAACCAGCCAGAGCTCAAGTTCTTATTACAGAACCGATTCCAAATCTTGACATAAAAGGGACTTTTCACCTAGATAGAGGCTATTATTATTTTAGAAATATAGGCGACAGGATTCTGCTTGGCGGAGGTCGAAATCTGGATTTTGAAACCGAAAATACAACCGAATTCGGCCAGACAGAAATTGTGCAAAAAAAATTGGAAGACTTATTAAAAAAAGTAATTTTGCCTAACCAAGAAGTTCAGATTGAACACCGCTGGAGCGGCATTATGGGCATTGGCAACAGCAAAAAACCAATTGTCGAACAACTGTCTGAAAACGTGTATTGTGGCGTTCGGCTTGGTGGTATGGGAGTAGCAATAGGCAGTTTAATAGGAACCGAATTAGCAGATTTAGTATAAAAAATGGCAACCAAAATAACACCAAAAAAAACAGCAGCAAAGAAACCCGTTAAAAAAAAACAGGGAAACTTTATGTCCAAAGTAAAATGGTTTTTACTGAAAACGTTGTTGTGGTTTTTTGGCCTTTCAATAGCTTCTGTTGTACTTTTTAAATTTGTTCCCGTTCCATTTACTCCATTAATGGTAATTCGTTACTTCGAAAATAATGCAGCTGACAAGGAAAATCATTTCAGCCACAATTGGGAACCCATCGATAAAATCTCCATGAATTTGCAAAAAGCCGTAATAGCCAGCGAAGACGGAACTTTTTTGACCCATAATGGTTTTGATTTTATAGCTATGCAAAAAGCCTACAAAAGCAATGAAAGAGGCCGAAAAGTAAGAGGAGGCAGCACTATATCGCAGCAAACCGCCAAAAATGTTTTCCTTTGGCAAGGCCGCAGTTACGTCCGTAAAGGTCTGGAAGCTTATTTTACGGTTTTAATAGAACTCATTTGGGGGAAAAAACGCATCATGGAAGTGTATCTCAATAGCATCGAAATGGGTGATGGTGTGTATGGAGCTTATGCCGCAACCGAACATTGGTATCGCAGAGACGCTTCGAGCTTAACCATGAAACAGGCTGCCGGAATCGCAGCTATTTTACCCAACCCAAGAAAATACAAAGCAACCAGTTCCTCATCCTACATCAATAATAGAAAAACAAAAATTGTCCGGATTATGAGGCATATTGGAAAGATCGAATATTAAAAATATAATAATCTTAACTGCAAGGAGCGCAAAGATTTTTGTTTTTTTTGCAAAACGCAAAAGTTCGCAAAGCTTTGCGATCCTTGCGGAATATATAAACAAAAATACTTGCGCCCCTTGCGGTTAATAAAGAGTTAGAATTTAAATGCAATTCCCAAAACACCATTGATTCCAATATTTGGAATTCCTTCCGTTGCCAATCTAGACAAATGCGGGATATAAGTTTTGTTAAGTAAGTTATTCCCGTTTAAGTTTACATCAAAAGCAGTTTTTCCAAACTTTACTTTTCCGCCAAAACCCACATTCAGTAACGTATAATCATCCGAAGGAATGTCAAATCCGCTCACATTTTTTTGACTAAAAGTTGTAGAAACATTGAATGTTGCAAAACTTTCTTCCAGCCATTTGCCTAGTACAAAATCTGTTTTTATCGTATTATCCCAATTGTTTGCTGGAATTCGAGGCAGATAACCGCCGTCCTGAAGTTTTCCGGTAACTGTTTCAAAACTCGTCTCGATGTGCAGCCAATCCAAAGGATGCGGGTGAATGTGCAGAGCAACTTCTCCTCCATACAAGTTGGCATTGTTCTGAATGTAGTTATAAACTAAAAAACCGTCAATTTCGGCACCGCTTGGTGACGAATAAATATAATTGTTTATGTGATTGTAAAATCCGCTCACGCTAAACTCAAAATGGTCGCTTTTATATTCCAAATCCAAATCGGTTTGTACATTTTGCTCGGTTTTCAAATTAGGATTTCCTATTTCATATCTAAAAGTTCCTTCATGAACACCATTGGATAATAACTCAGCCAAATTTGGTGCTCTAAAACCTGTTGCTGCATTCAGTCGAAAAGTCAAATCCTTCGCAAAATTAGTTTTGTATCCCAATGAAGCATTGAAACTTTCATACTTTTTATCAAGCGCTTCAAAATATCCTTCTTCATCAGCAATTCCATGTTCATCCGCAACTAAGTGCCTGTTATCGAACCGAATTCCAGCCTGCAAAGAATTTGAGCCCCAGCCATACATCCCGGTTGCGAAAATTCCAAAATCATTGGTTACAGCATTTGGAATCAAATATTCTTCACCCAGATTATTATTATCCTGAGACATTCCCTGAACACCAACAATCGTTTCTACTTTACCGATTGCAGGCAAATAGTATTTAATATTATAATCGAAAGTGTTCAAAATCATATGCAGAACCGCAACATCACTGTCTTCAAATTCGTTACGGTCATTCCTGATATAACCCAAATTCACATCCAATTTTGAATTATTAAAAAACAAAGTGTTATTTAAAGAGAACAGGTTATTGTAAACTCCTTGTTTAGGAAAAACAGTTTTCTTCGATGTCGTTTGATCTGTGATGCCTTCTTCTGGAATTCCAAGATCCAGATTATTGTAATTATATCTCAAAACACTAGAAAACTTTGCATTGCTGTATCCAATTGCTGCTTTGAAATCCATCTCCTGAAAACGGGTATTGGTCACACGGTCACCATCTGGAATTTTATAATCGGAGTGGGTGCTGTAGGCTCCACGTATTAAGTATTTCCAATTATCGGTTGAAGCTTTTAAGCCCAAAGTTGTGTTGCTCCCAAGAGTATTTGAAAATAATCTTTGGCCAAAATCTCCCTGAAAAGTGTTTGCCAAAGCAAATTTTTCAGGATTAAAAAACAGAACTCCTCCCAACGCATCTGAGCCATACAGCAAAGAAGCAGGACCTTTTATCACCTCAACATTTTCGACTCCGGCATCATTTAATCCCAAACCGTGTTCATCACCAAACTGCTGATTTTCCAATCGGATTCCTTGACTGTAAACCAAAACTCGGTTCCCGCTTAACCCTCGGATTACGGGTTTCCCAATTGAAGTCCCCGTAGAAACCTGTGAAACTCCAGGAATGGTTGCTAATCCTTCTATCAAAGTAGCACTCCCCTTTTCCTGCATAGATTTGATGCTTTCCCGATCTACTTTCATTACATTTTGAGACTGTAACTTGGAGAAAGGAGTAGAGACAATAACTTCGTCCATTTGAAAAGCTATTTCGTCCATAACAATATCCAGCGTTTGGGTATTCTGCATTTTTGCGATTTTTTTGTTTTGGGTTGCAAAGCCTACGTATGAAAACACAAGAGTTTCATCCCCATTAGGAAGCTCGGTTAAAGTATACGTTCCGTTTTCGTCGGTTTTGGCAGATTTATGCGATTCTGTTGCATAAACGGTAACTCCTATCAAAGGATTATGTTTAGAATCTGTTACTTTTCCAGTGATTGAATTTTGTGCCTGTAAAAAAGTGGTAATCCCTAGAAATAAGGCTACTATATATTGTTTCATTTGAATAAGTTGTATTTTTTCCAATCATAATACTTTGAAAAAGTAAATTAAGATTGGAACTTTTTTGTGATTACTTGAACTGTTGGCAAATTTTTTAAAATAAAAATTGGCTTTAACCCAGATTGCAAAATGGCACACAGATGACACAGATTTAACGGATTAACACAGATCTTAAATTTTTCTCAGACTTTGGGTTTTAGCCAAAATGACGATAATGAACATTAGATTGTCAATCCAAAAATAAACCATTGCTGGCTTTTTAGCCCTGATGGAAGCGGTATCTCCCGATTTAGAAAAACAAGGCTTTTTTGCCGTAGTTTTTGTTAATCGGGAAATATAGCGGACAGCAGGAATCAATATTTCCTGATAAATCCTATTGTTTCGCTCCAAATAATTATTGGGCGTGAACTATATTATCTGATGTTGAATAAGCTGGGGTGTTTAAATAAAATTTGGGGGACCGCGATGGGAATACAAACTGCCTGAAAACGAAAAAACAGATTCAGAAGCTGCAAATAAATAAGGTACATCATAATTCCCAGCGTAGAATGCATAGGAATAATTTATTGGAGTTATATAACTGCTAAAGCCAAATTCGCAGACAAAACAATGGTCAAAACCGTGATGCTGATGGGTAAATTGTGCTTTTGAATTATAGGTATGATGACATTGTTTTTCAGAAAACTTCTCTTTTAAGTGACTTATACTATCGAAAGACTGGAACAGTATTGAGAACAATACCGCAATAGCTAAAGAAAGATTAAGTATGAGCTGTTTCCTTTTCATCGCTACAAAGGTATGAAAAAGATAAGGCCTAATAATTTGATTTTTAAAATTTGATGTAAATTAATTTATTCGAAAAATTCATTCTATCTTTGAGTAAAATAAATTATTATTGTTTTTGTTGTTTTTTAGCAAATGAATTCAAAACTAAAGTTTTACAGCTATGTCTTCTGCAACTGTTTCTAAAATTAGCCAAAAAATTAAATCCCTTCCTGCAAATCTTTTGCAAGAAGTAGATCAATACATCGATTTTTTAAAATACAAAAATGACCAGTCGGATTGGTCAAAATCTATTTCTGAAGACCAACTTTCACTAATCGAAAAAGGAAAAAAAGACATTGAAGAAGGAAGAATTTTTACACACAAAGAAGCAAAACAAAAGATAGCCGACTATATCAAAAACAAAACACAATAATGGAAATTGTGTGGTCTGAAACTTCTCTTGAAACCTTTTTTAAAGTTATCGATTATCTCTTCGAACACTGGACTTTAAAAGAAATACAAAAATTTGAAACAAGCGTAGATGAGCTGTTAGAAAAAATAAGCATTAACAATGAGTTATGTCCTCAATCCAAAATACTCGGTTATCGAAAATGTATAATTGACACTCAAAATGCTCTCGTTTATTCCATCATAAGCAATAAAATTTTCTTAGTTACTTTTATTGACACTCGAAGCCAAACTATTTTTTAAACAAAAAAACTACAACCGTTTAAAGTTGTAGTTTTTCGTTTTATAAATATCTGAAAATGGATTACACCAATTTCGCTTCAATTAAGTATTCAGCAATTTGGATAGTATTTGTAGCAGCGCCTTTTCTTAAATTATCAGCAACAATCCACATGTTCAGGGTGTTATCCTGGCTTTCATCACGACGAATTCTACCTACGAAAACATCATTTTTACCTTCAGCATATCTTGGCATTGGATAAGTAAAAGTGTCTAAATTATCCTGAACAACAATTCCAGCAGTCTGGCTCAAAATAGTTCTTACTTCGTTTACATCAAAATCATTGCTGAATTCAACGTTTACAGCCTCACTATGTCCGCCGACAACCGGCACACGAACAGCAGTAGCAGTAACTTTAATACTGTCATCACTTAAGATTTTTTTGGTTTCTTTAACCAGTTTCATCTCTTCTTTAGTGTATCCGTTATCTTCAAAACTATCGCATTGCGGAATACAGTTACGGTTGATTTTGTATTTATAAACCATATCGCCTTCAATTCCTGCTACTTCATTTTCGAATTGCTGCACCGCTTTTACACCAGTTCCAGTAATTGATTGGTAAGTAGAAACAATAACACGTTTTACATTATATTTTTTGTGCAATGGAGCCAAAGCCAATACCATTTGAATAGTAGAACAGTTTGGGTTCGCAATGATTTTGTCTTCTTTTGTTAATTGGTCAGCATTGATTTCCGGCACCACTAATTTTTTAGTAGGATCCATTCTCCAAGCTGATGAATTATCGATAACTGTAGTTCCTGCTTCCGCAAATTTTGGAGCCCAGTCTAATGAAGTTTGTCCTCCCGCAGAGAATAAAGCAATATCAGCTTTCATATCGACAGCTGTCTGCAATCCTACTACAGTATGTTTTTGCCCTTTGAATTCGATTACTTTACCTACTGATCTTTCAGAAGCTACAAGTATTAATTCTGTGTATGGAAAATTTCTTTCTTCCAATACTTTCAACATGATTTCGCCAACCATTCCGGTAGCACCTACAACTGCTATTTTCATTCTATATATTTTTATTGTGTAATTCAATTTTGAAGGACAAAAGTATATAATATTCAAAACAAAACAAGCGCATTCACAAAAATTAACAAATTGTTATAAATCAAACAAAACAAAAGAACCACCCTTTTACAGAGTGGTTTAGTTAGAATATATAGTGTTGCGGATGTCTTTATTTTTAGTTTCTAAGATGCTGAGATTCTAAGTTACCAAGATTATTCTATCTTAGAATCTTAGTTGCTTAGCCACTTAGAGTCTATTTTTTAAGCAAATCTCTAATTTCTGTAAGCAATTGTTCCTGAGTAGGGCCTGCGGGCGGAGCTTCAACAATAACTTCTTTCTTTTTTGTTTTTTCATAAGCTTTAAGCACCATAAAAATACAGAAGCCAATAATAACAAAATCAAAAACAGTCTGTATAAAAGCGCCATAATTTAAGGCAACTTCTGCAACTGCAGGTGCTTTTTCTGCACCATTTTCAATGACAGCTGGAACAGCATCCTGAAGAACAATTTTAAGATTTTTGAAATCTACTTTTCCTAATAATAATCCAATTGGAGGCATTAAAACATCATTGGTAAAAGAGGTTACAATTTTACCAAAAGCGCCACCAACGATTACCGCTGTTGCCAAATTTACTATTTCGCCTTTCATCAAAAAGGCTTTAAAATCACTTACAAATCCCATAAAATACTGATTTTGGTTAGTTTATAATGTAACGAATATACTCAATTTTGGAAAACAAAATACTATTATTCTCTGTAAAAAACACGCTTAACCCGTTGCGAAATACTCGTAAGGATTTCATACGGAATGGTTTTTAATTGTTCCGCCATATAAGTCACGGTTGGGCTTTCGCCAAAAATCACTACAGAATCTCCTTCTTTGCAGTCAATCTCAGTTACATCGACCATCAGCATATCCATACATACACTTCCGAGAATACTTGCTTTTTTATTCTTTATCGTTACAAATCCGATTCCATTTCCCCAACTGCGGGCAATACCATCGGCATAACCAATAGGAATGGTTGCGATTTTAGATTCTCTACCAGCAATAAATCGTCTGCCGTAGCCAACGCTTTCACCAGATTTAATTGTCCTGATTTGGGAAATAATAGATTTTAAAGTTCCCACATTCTCAAGATACTTTTGCTCGGCCGGATCGTTGGAAACTCCATAAAGACCAATTCCCAAACGAACCATATCATATTGCGCCTGCGGAAAATTACTGATTCCCGAAGTATTCAAAATATGACGGATCGGAGTTATTTGCAGTTCATTTATCAATTTCGAAGATAATTTTTCGAATAAAATTATTTGATATTCGACAAAATCCTTGTGCTGTAAATCATCGCTTGTGGCCAAATGTGACAAAACACTTTTTACTTTAACGGTTTGATTTCCTTTTAAAGTAGTTATTAAATCATCAATCGTATTGGCTTCAAAACCCAAACGATGCATTCCGGTGTCCAGCTTTATATGTATTGGGAAATCTTTTAATTTCTTTTGTTCGGCAATTTTAAGGAAGGCATTCAGTCCTTTTAAACTATAAATTTCAGGCTCTAATTGATGCTGAATTATTGCAGGAAAACTTGTGTTTTCAGGATTCAAAACCATAATAGGCAATTTGATTCCCGCTGTTTTTAACGAGATCCCTTCATCGGCGAAAGCTACACCTAAATAATCCACTTTGTGATGTTCCAATAATTTTGCAATTTCAAATCCGCCGTTTCCATAACCAAAGGCTTTTACCATCGCCATCATTTTGGTGTTGGGTTTCAGTTTTGATTTAAAAAAATTAAAATTGTGGCTTATCGCATTCAGATTAATTTCAAGAACTGTTTCGTGTGTTTTCTCTGCCAATGCCGACACGATTTCTTCAAATTGAAAAGATCTCGCGCCTTTTATCAGAATAGTTTCATTTTCAAAATTCAATTCTTCCAAATGAAGTGAAAACTCATCGGTATCTTTGAAAAACACAGCATTAGGAAGTTTTTTTTCCAAAGTAGAAACCGTTTCTCCAATTCCGATAAAACGACTGATTTTATTCGAAATGATCAGTTCCGCCACTTTAGAATATAAGACTTGATTAGACAGTCCACTTTGAAAAATATCCGAAAGGATTACTGTTTTTTTCTGATGCTGTTTCTGGCTTTCGAGAAAATCCAAGGCAATTCTTAAAGACTGAAAATCGGAACTGTAACTATCATCAATCAGGCTGCAATTGTTTATTCCTTTCTTTACCTGCAAACGCATTTCTATTGGATACAACAATTCGATTCGGTTTTGAATCGTTTCTGCATCGTATTCCAAATACAGCAAAACCAACAGACAGGAAATTACATTTTCGATTGAAGCATCATCAACAAAAGGGATTTTCAAGGTCGAAACATTTCTTTTATATGTATATTCTATAAGCGAGTTTTCGTTAGTATGCCCTTTTTTTGAAACAAAAACTGTTGCAGTCGCATCTGTAAAAGACCAAGAAAAAGCTTTTGTTTTGGAACTAATAAATTGCTCTACTGTATTGTTCTTTTGGTAAACTACAACTTCCGAATCATTGAAAAGGAGCATTTTTTCTTTTATCTTTTCTTCCAGATTTTCAAAACCTTCGTCGTGTGCAGAACCTATATTGGTTAAGATACCAATTGTTGGCTGAATGATTTTTTGTAGTTTTCCCATTTCAGAAACGGTCGAAATTCCGGCTTCAAAAATACCAAGATTATGCTGCTCATTAATTGCAAGCACCGATAACGGAACTCCAACCTGCGAATTATAACTTTTTGGACTTCGGATAATATTATAGTCGGGACTCAACAGGAAATTGAGCCATTCTTTCACGATTGTTTTGCCGTTGCTTCCCGTCACACCAATAATTGGAAACGAAAAAAGGCTTCGGTAATATGACGCTGTTTTCTGTAAAGCTTCAAGAGTATTATTGACAACTAAAAAATTGGCTTTTCCCTCAAGTCCGTCAGGAATATGTGTAACTACAAAATTGCGGACACCTTTGCCAATTAAATCTTTAAGATATATATGTGCATCGTTATTGATTCCTGCTAATGCAAAAAAGAGTGTTTTTTCATTGTTCTGCAGAGAACGGCTGTCGATGGAGATGGAGTCTATAATCTCTCCTGCTGGATTTTTATTCCATTTGGAATCGAGGAGACTTTCAATATTTTCAATGATTAAATTCAATTTCCCTCTTTATTATTTGAATCATCTTTCTTCATCGCATGATAATAAGCCGCTCGGCTCAAAGGTTCATATTCCTCGGTTTCACCAAGCATTACAAGTTTGTCATTATCAGTTTTTCTAAAACTGTAATGAGCTAGATTTCCTGTTCGGGTGCATACTGCATGTACTTTGGTAACATATTCAGCAGTGGCCATAAGCGCAGGCATAGGACCAAAAGGATTTCCTTTGAAATCCATGTCCAAACCGGCAACAATCACACGAATTCCCTGATTGGCAAGGTCATTACAAACAGTAACAATTTCGTCATCAAAAAACTGTGCTTCATCAATTCCAACTACATCACAGCCTTGTGCCAGAATAGCAATATTGGCTGCCGCCGGAACTGGCGTAGAACGAATTTCATTGCTGTCGTGGGAAACCACCATTTCGTCATGATAACGGGTATCAATAGCAGGTTTAAAAATCTCCACTTTTTGCTTGGCAAACTGAGCCCGTTTTAATCTACGGATGAGTTCTTCGGTCTTTCCCGAAAACATGGAGCCGCAAATGACTTCAATCCATCCAAACTGCTCTTTATGATTTACTGTGTTTTCGAGAAACATTTTGTATTTTTCTAGCTTAAAAAATGAATAGTTTTTATTACTTTGTATCGGTAATAAATCAATTGGGTAAACTTCTATTTTACCTAGTAAACGTTTTGAAATAAAGTGTTCGAATTTGATGAAGTTATTTTGTTCTTTTTCTAGGCAAAAAAAATTTAAATACAGGGCTATTGAAATATTTTTTAACACCGAAAAAGGGCAAAAGAACAAGACAAAACGGATAATTTATTTTGAAACATTTACTTGGTTTCAAAAGTAGATAATTTTTATCAAATCGAAAGTTTGTGAAGTCTTATTTAAAAATAAAAAAGAATTTTTTTCCTCAGCCGTGATTTACCAACAACTAACAATTTATATAAAGCCAAATATTCATTATAATTTCAAAAGTTATGCAAAAAAAACTAGAAGCCGACTTAATCAGCATTGCTCATAGAATTTTACAGCTCAAAAATAAATCTGACATTAATCAGCTTTATTTAGAAACACAGAAGTTATATGAAAAGTTAGCCATTTTACGATTTGTAGAAGAGCATTTTTCAGACGCAAAACCAACGATTGGCCAAGCTGAAGTTGTCGAGAAAATGAAAGAATTTTTCGAAACCATAGCTGTTCCTGAATTTCAAAAACCTCCTGCAATTATCAAAACTGCCATAGAAGAAACTCCTGTTATTAAAATTGTTGAGGATAACACTATCAGCCCTGATAAAGCGGAAGAAGAAACAGAAAAATCTGAGCCAGAAGAAGAAATAATTGCAGCAGAAGAAGTTTCTGCCCCAATTATTATTGAGCCTGTAGTTGCAGAAGAAGAATCTAAAGAGATTGTTTCAGAAGAAAAGCAAGAAGAAAAGCAAGAAGAAAAAGAAGAAGAAACACTTATTGAAAAGCCGTTATTCGTTTTGGAAGAAACAGAAATTGAGCCAATAGAAACTATAAAACCAGAGACTCCAAAGAAAAAAGACGTTGTGCAGATTTCTTTTGATGATCTCCTTGGCGGTAAATATACTGACCCTGATTTTGTAAAAGTTTCTGATAAAAAACAAAACTCCGAATCCATCCAGCCAGCTCCTTCTTTTGACTTTCAAAAAGAGCCAGTTTTAACTGCTTCTCAGACCAGTTTTGAAAAAGAAGAACCTAAATCGATTACTTTGAATGACAAACTAGTCAAAGAAATCACAATTGGATTAAACGACCGAATTGCATTTGTCAAACATTTATTTGGAGGAAGTAACGAGGATTATAACCGTGTTTTAAATCAATTGATAACATTTGACAGTTTTCTGGAAACCAAAGCTTTCATCGACGAATTAGTAAAACCAGATTACAATAACTGGGACGGAAAAGAAGAGTATGAACACCGTTTTATGGAAATCATTGAGAAAAAATTCTTGTCATTTTAAGAATTAAATCACTTATTATATTTTATTAAATCCTCTCTTTAAGCAACAAAAATGTCCAAATTATATATCGTACCAACTCCTATCGGCAACCTCGAAGACATGACTTTTCGTGCCATTAGGATTCTTAAAGAAGTAGATTTAATTCTAGCCGAAGACACCCGAACAAGCGGTAAACTGCTCAAGCATTTTGAGATTGGCACGCATATGCACAGCCACCATATGCACAACGAACACAAAACCATCGAGAATGTAATTTCCAGATTGAAAGCTGGCGAAAACATCGCCTTAATTTCGGATGCGGGAACTCCAGCGATTTCCGATCCAGGATTTTTGCTGACTCGTGCCTGTATCGAAAACGGAATAGCAGTTGAATGTCTGCCTGGCGCAACGGCTTTTGTACCAGCTCTTGTCAACAGCGGATTGCCGAATGATAAATTTGTATTCGAAGGTTTTTTGCCCGAAAAAAAAGGAAGACAAACTAGATATTTAGAACTTGCTGAAGAAACCCGAACAATGATTTTGTATGTTTCTCCGCATAAATTAGTAAAAACCTTAGCCGAATTCATTACCTATTTTGGCGAAGACCGAACGATTTGCGTTTGCAGAGAATTATCCAAACTACATGAAGAAAATGTACGCGGAACAGCTCGCGAAGTGCTGACCCATTTTGAAAAAACTGCCCCCCGAGGTGAAATTGTCGTAGTCGTTGCCGGAAAAACAATTGTAAAAGAAGCCAAAAAAAATAAATTTCAAAAAGAAGAAGAATAAATTAATACATCATGACAATCAATACCTTTTTAGACAAACTAAAAAAAAATCCAACATCTATAACATTTGCGGAAACCATTGCAGTAATAGAAGAAAACTACACTTTTACTCCAACAGAATTTCAAAATGGTTTGCAACACAATGCCGAAGGAGAAAACTCAGGCTCCTGCAAATTATTTGCTTTCGCGCAATTACAAAACTTATCTTATGCAGAAACATTAGCTTGTTTTGGAGCCTATTATTTTGAAGAAGTATTAGGAGATCCAGAAGGAACCAATCATCAAAACATCCGCAATTTTATGAATACAGGCTGGGACGGAATTCAATTTGAAAGACAAGCATTAAAACTTAAATAATCAATTTTATTGTAGCCTTTTTGATTCATTATGTGAATTAAATCGACTTAATGAATCAAAAAAGCTACATTCTATATAAAATAATCTGTTTGCCAATTTGCTCAATCTGAGAGTTCTCAATACCTGATTTTACAGCATAATCACTCCAATTCGAAAGCACTTCAGTACACAACTCGATAATTGGCTTTGGCTTTTTAAGGTTTATGTTTTTGGCAACTGCCAAAAGATCATCCAGCAAAATATTTTCTCTTTTCCCATTAATACTCATTTGGTGTGCTTTCAGCCAAAAATTATCAGGATTGTAGGCATAGGTAACATCGTATGCTGGTGAAAGCTGCCATTCTCCATTCGGGAACATTAAAAAAGAAATATTCTTGGTGTGATCATCCTGATTTCGGGACAGTACATTAAAAACCATTCTCCTGTACAATTCCTCCATATCCGAATACGGCAATTTCATTTGGCGCATCACTTGGAAAGCCTGCTCATAAGAATAAGCTCTTGGCTGATTGTAATCAAAATGTGCTATACCGCACAGTGTCTGCATGTGAATTTTTTGATTATTTTGTCTGTCAAAACGCTTAGTCATAAAATGCGAACGGTTATTCTCGGTCATTAATTTACTCTCAGACATTGTGATTCCAGCATCAACAGCCATCAGGTAATAAGCATATTCAATATTCCCGTAGCCTTTTGGGTCACCAAGCTGATGATTGGTAACTCCGTCAAATTTAATCAGCCAATAATCAAAACCTTCCAAGCCATCTACCTGTCCAGAACGCACATCACCCGTAGTTTTATTGTAGGCAATAATCGCTTTGGCTCTTGCACCACCCGCCGAACTACCCACCTGCAATATATCCGAAAACCCTTTTTCGGAATCCATGTCAGAATGAAAATCACTGCGAACATCCAAAACTTCCTTGGCAAATTTCACCAATTCCTGAATTTCAATAGGATTCGATTTTTCAGCAGGACTGCTGCTTGCAGGTTCAAATTCTAAAGCGCCCATTCCTCGTTTGCCAATATAACATAGACGATCAACCGGATTAAAATCACTGCTGCTTTTACCTTGTTGCGCCAGCCATGCATCTATGATTTGATTACCAAATTTGTCTGGCAAACTGTCTGACAGTAATCCCGGCAATCCCTTATAAGTATCTGGATTTAACTGAGGAAACGAAAAAACCTTACTGCCTCTTTGTGCATCCGCAACAGGCATCATTATAGGAGAAAGATCAAGCCCTAATTTAAAAAACTGCTTATCGTATTCAAAAACACCATAATTTCTTTGCTGATCCCAAAGAACAACTCCGACTTTATGGTTCCAAATTTTTACATCGGCAACTGCAACCATAGTTAATATTCGTTAGGATTTGAATTTCGAGTGGTCGGCGAAGCTTTTTTGCGAAGTTTTTTTTGAGCCTCCATAACCAACATCGGACTGATTTCGGGTTCTTCGTTCAAGTAATTTAATAGTTCTAATTTTTCTAAAGCACGAAGCAACTGTATCAATGTCATTAAGTTGATTGCTTTTCCAGTTTCCATCCTGCTAATCGTGATTCTATTGACACCTGATTTTTCAGAAAGTTCCTCTTGTGAGATATTCTTGTTCAATCGCATTTGTTTGATGCTTTTGCAAAGAGTCTCCACTATAGCATTATCGGTTAATGCATACCAGTTTTTATAGTAGCTTTTTTGTTCCATTATACATTAAATTAATACATATTGAATCATATATGTTACAAATTTACAATTATTTTTATAAACTAAATTATTTTTAATCACAAATTAAAAACCAAATGTCATATCATTTTCATTTAAAAAAATTAAATTCGTATTCTAAAAATTATCGTCAGTTTTTGACTTTATTTTATATCCATATTTATCAAACCTCCACAAAAAATGCGCTGGACACTTAAGCCAAAACCATCTGAAGAAAAAATAAAGCACTTAGCCCAAGCTTTGAATATAGAAGAATTTGTCGCTGCTTTATTAATACAAAGAGGCATTGAAACTTTTGAACAGGCCAAACAATTTTTTCGTCCAACGTTAGACGATTTACACGATCCATATCTGATGAAAGACATGGACAAAGCCGTTGAACGCATCGAAAAAGCTATCGCAAATCAAGAAAATATTCTTGTCTTTGGTGATTATGATGTCGATGGAACAACAGCAGTATCTCTTGTTTCTTCTTATTTGAAAAGTTATTACCCAAATGTTGCAACTTACATTCCAGATCGTTATGATGAAGGTTACGGAATTTCTTTCAAGGGAATTGATTTCGCCGATGACAATAGTTTTTCATTAATTATTGCTTTGGATTGCGGTATAAAATCCATTGATCATGTCGCTTACGCAAAAGAGCGAAACATTGATTTCATCATTTGTGACCACCACAGACCAGGTTCCGTTTTACCAGAAGCCATTGCGGTTCTTGACCCAAAACGTGAAGACTGTAATTATCCTTATGATGAATTATGCGGTTGTGGGGTAGGATTCAAGCTTATTCAGGCTTTGGGCATTAACAGAAACCAAACTATTGAAGATTTGGTATTATATCTTGATTTGGTGGCTACAGCAATTGCTGCCGACATCGTACCAATGACTGGTGAAAACCGTGTATTGGCTTATTTTGGATTACAGGTAATTAATGCCCATCCAAGACCCGGAATTAAAGCATTAATACATCAGATAAAAAAGAAAACACTCGATATTACCGATGTGGTTTTTATAATTGCACCACGAATAAACGCTGCAGGGCGTATTAAACACGGGAATCATGCTGTTGAACTATTAACCGAATTTAATTTTGAACAAGCACAGCTGTTTGCTTCCGAAATTGAACAGTACAATTCTGACCGGAAAGATTTAGACAAACAGATTACCAAAGAAGCGCTCCAGCAAATTGCACAAAACCAAGAAGGAAAAAACTTCACTACAGTAGTTTTTCAAGAGGATTGGCACAAAGGAGTTATTGGAATTGTGGCCTCACGACTGATAGAAACGTATTATCGCCCAACATTGGTTTTTACAAAAAGCGGTGATAAATACGCTGCTTCGGCACGATCTGTAAAAGGATTTGACGTATACAATGCTCTCGAAGCCTGCTCGGAACATTTGGAACAATTTGGAGGACACATGTATGCTGCTGGAATGACTTTGGCAGCACAAAATTATTTAGCTTTTAAAGGTGCTTTCGAGAAAGTGGTTCAGGAAACCATTCATCCCGATCACTTAACACCGGAAATATCGATTGATGCCGAAATTAATTTTGAAGACATCTCTCCAAAATTAATTCGGATTCTGAAACAATTTGAGCCTTTTGGACCATTAAATATGACTCCTGTTTTTGTAACCAAAAAAATAAAAGACACAGGTTATGCCAAAACTTTGGGTTCTGAGGATGAACATTTAAAGCTGTTTGTAAAACAAAATAACTCCGAAGGTCTTAATGCTATTGGTTTTGGACTAGGAAATAAAAAAGAGTTGACCTCAAATCAAAAAGAATTTGATGCCGTATACTGCATCGATGAAAATGAATGGAATGACAAAGTGAACATCCAATTGCGACTGAAAGATATAAATAGAAAAGATTATGAGTAATAAAGTTAAAGATCCTTACGCAGCCTTGCGTTATAGAGAGTTTAATATGTTTTTGTTATTGCGTTTTGCTATGGTTTTTGCCTGGTCAATGCAGTTTATTATTATAGAATGGGAAGTATACAGCCTGACTAAAAGTGCACTTTCGTTAGGAATGATTGGATTAATGGAAGTTATTCCAGCTGTTGGAATGGCTTTGTTTGCGGGTCACATTGTAGATCAGAAAGAGAAAAAGGGAATGCTTCTGAAATGTATTTTAGGATTTTCAATAATTAGTTTTGGATTGTTTTTATTGACCTGGCCAAAAATTGTGAGTGGCTGGTCAACAAATACTGTTTTATATTCCATTTATTTTCTGGTCTTTTTAGGAGGATTAGTACGGTCATTTCTTGGCCCAACAATTTTTTCTCTCATGTCTTTAATTGTTCCCAAAAAAGTATATCCAAACGCCGCTACTTGGAGCAGTTCGGTATGGCAGATTGGTGCTGTTGTAGGACCTGCTGTAGCTGGATTTTCGATTACATGGATAGGAGTACACTGGTCAATGTGTTCCATTTTTGCCTGTTCCCTTTTAGCATTATTAACTTTGACACAAATTTCGGCTAAACCTATTTTGAACCCAAAAATTGGCGAACCCGTAATAGAAAGTTTGAAAGAAGGTTTGAAATTTGTATATACTAATAAATCTGTCTTAGGGGCTTTAACACTTGATATGGTTGCGGTACTTTTTGGAGGCGCCGTTGCGCTTTTGCCAATTTTTGCACAGGATATTTTAAAAGTTGGTCCAGAAGGTTTCGGGATTTTAAGAGCGGCACCAGCTGTAGGCGCTTTATTGACAATGTTTGTTTCGGCTCATATTCCTCTTTATAAAAATGCAGGAATAAAATTATTGGCAGCTATTTTTGGGTTTGGAGTCTGTATAATTATTTTCGGGCTTTCTACTTGGTTTTGGTTATCCGTTTTTGCATTATTTATGAGTGGCGTAACCGATGGAATTTCGGTAGTGATCCGCCAAACAATTTTACAATTAAAAACTCCAGATCACATGCGAGGACGAGTAGCAGCAGTGAATTCGATATTTGTTGGTTCTTCTAATGAATTGGGAGCTTTTGAAAGCGGATTGACTGCTAAACTGATGGGAACAGCTACTGCCGTTGTTTTTGGTGGAAGTATGACACTATTAATCGTAATATATACGGGAATTAAATTACCTGGATTTAGAACTTTAGATTTACAAAAAGATTTGGAGGAACACGAAAACCATAAATAATTTTCAGACGAATTTTCAGGAAATAATGGATGAAAAAGAAAATATACACTCTAAAAGATAAAGTCACAGCTCTTTTTAAGCAAGGATTAAGTCCGATGCTATTAATTCAAAGTATAATTGTATCAGGAACACTTTCGATAATTCCAATTTTAGGAGTGACCACTTTTATTCTAACGGTATTATCTATAAAAAAGAAATTGAATCTGCCAATTATGATCGCGATAAGCTATTTGATGTGGCCGATACAGATTTTATTGATAATTCCATTTATACGAGTTGGAGAATTTATTTTTTCAGTGCCATCAAGCCATCATACAGCAGAAGAAATTATCAATTCTTTTCAAAATAATTTTTTCCAGACACTAAGCCATCTTTCTTTTGAATTGCTGTGCGGACTGGGAGGCTGGCTGTTAACCGTTGTTCCAGTTTCTATTGGAACTTATTTAATACTATTTCTGCTTTTGAAAAGAACTGCTAAAGTCAAAAACATTTAAAACATAAGTTTACAAAATTCTAAACCATTAAGAAATTAAGGTTATTAAGCGTTAAGTCTAAATGAATCTTAATTTCTTAATAGTTTGAAAAAATGTTCACAGCATTTCACCAGAACCTTAATTTTCATTCAAATTTTTTCACTTCGAATGTTTCGCCATCAAAAACTCCGTAAGTAAAATAAGAAATCCAGTCTCCTAGATTCACATATTCTGAGTTTTCGCCTACTGATTTAATCATTGGCAGATGGCGGTGTCCAAATACAAAATAATTATAGTGTTTAGTTTCCAGTTTTCGCTTGGCATAAAGTATGAGCCACTCGTTTTCATCCCCAAGAAATTTCACATCTTCGGAACCCGAAATCAGTTTGTTTTTAACAGAAAGATATTGTGCCAATTTCATTCCAACATCAGGGTGAAGCCAGCGGTATAACCACTTAGATAACGGATTAGTAAATACCTTTTTCATTCGTTTGTACCCTTTGTCGCCAGGTCCTTTACCATCGCCATGTCCAATTAAAAAGGTTTTATTGGCAAAAGTAAATTCTCTGTTATCGTGGTAAACGGGGATGTTCAATTCGGTTTCAAAATAATCGGCCATCCATAAATCATGGTTACCCACAAAGAAATAAATAGGGATTCCGCTGTCGCGAATTTCGGCGAGCTTGCCCAGAACACGGACAAATCCTTTGGGAACAACGGTTTTATATTCGAACCAAAAATCAAATAAATCACCTAAAAGAAATATTGCTTCGGCATCGTCTTTTACTTCGTTTAGCCAGGCGACAAACTTTTGCTCTCTGGGAAAACTCAATTCGGGAGTTGGCGCACCAAAATGCTGATCGGAAGCGAAATAGATTTTTTTATTATTTGATAACTGCATGAACTACGTTATAGATTATTGATTGTCACTTGCAAACCATTCGGCAAATGATGATTCGGTTTCCTGAAGTTTTAAAGAAAAAAGTTTAATGTCTGCAGGCAGTCTTCGGATAATTCTTTGTGAAAAATCGACCACCATATTTTCGCTTGTAGGCTGGTAATCTACCAAGATTACGTGATGATCTCGGGATTTTAGTTCTTTTGCCAATTCAATATGAGGAGTAGTTTCATTGAAAACTGTAGCATGATCAAACTGATCTACAATTTCTTCTTTTACAATTTTTTTCAGATCCGAAAAATCAATGACCATACCAAACTTTACGTTATTGCGGTCTGTAATTGGTTTTCCAATAACGGTAACAGATAATTTATAACTGTGACCATGTACATTTTTACATTTTCCGTCGTAACCGTACAAAGCGTGGCCTGTTTCAAAATTAAACTGTTTGGTAATTCTAATATTGCTCATTGAAGTTCTATTTTGGGTGCAAATTTAAGGAATAAGTATGAGAAATGGTCTTTAAAAAGAGGGATTCCGTCGCTTACCATAACTAGCCCTGATAGAAGCGGTATCCTTTTTATAAAGTGATTTTTCTTCACTTTATAAAAAGATACAAGCGGATAGCAGGAAACAGCTCCTAATAATTGACAAAATATTTCGATTACAGTAAATATAATTGTTATTTTGTAGAATCAAATTTTAGCTGATTATGTTCCAAAAACATTTTAAATATATTCCTTTTTTACTTTTGATTTTTTTTATGAGCTGTGCCAAAAGAGGCTCTATTACTGGTGGTTTGAAAGATACCATTGCGCCAACATTGAAATCGAGTTACCCTGAAAATTATTCTGTTAAGTTTACCGGAAATAAAATCAAGCTTACTTTTGACGAAAATGTCAAGCTTAAAAACCTGAATAAGCAATTGATCGTGTCGCCACCGATGAAGAATGAATTGCTTGTTCTTCCAGCAACGCCCACGAAAACATTGACGATTACCATAAATGATACTTTAACGCCGAATACTACGTACAGCATAAATTTTGGGCAGAGTATTGCCGATAATAATGAGGAAAACCCATATAATCAGTTTAAATATGTGTTTTCGACTGGGGATTACATCGATTCATTGGCTCTTGGCGGAAGAATAAAAGATTCTCATGAGAAGGAAGTGGCTTCATTTGTTTCGATTATGCTTTATGAAGCGAACGAAAAATTTAATGATTCTACTATTTACAAAGAAAATCCGCGTTACATTACCAATACATTGGATAGTTTGAAAACGTTTCGTCTGGAGAATTTAAAAGCCGGAAAATACTTTCTGGTTGCACTGAAAGATAATAACAGCAATAATAAATTTAACCCAAAATCGGATTTAATTGGGTTCAACAAACAAATTGTTACCATTCCTAATGATACAGTTTTTGAACTGGAATTATTTAAGGAAACACTTCCTTTCAAAGCTTTTAAGCCAAGCCAGGCTTCTGGAAACCGATTTATTGTAGGTTATGAAGGAAATTCCGGAATGAATGGTGAATTGACCAAGCTTACTTTGAAAAATCAGAATGAAATAATACCCGCCATAGTTACTAAAATGAATAAAAAAGACTCTTTGCAGGTTTGGTTTAAACCCCTGAAAGCAGATTCACTTTCGTTAAATATCACAAAAGACAAATATTCTAAAGATTATACTTTTAAAATTAAAAAGCAGAAAAACGACACACTGAGCATCAAAGCGATGCAAGCTGGTTCTTTGAATTTTAGAGACCGATTTACGCTGGAATCGAGTCTTCCTTTGGTAGGTTTTGATAAATCCAAAATGACGCTTGTCAATAAAGATTCGGTTGCTGTACCATTTACAACTGACTATGATGTATTCAACCAGCAATTATTTATTGATTTTAAAATCGAAGAGGATCAGAAATATAATTTTGAGATGATGCCTGGCGCAATTGTCGATTTCCTTGAAAAAACTAATGATACGCTGTCATTTAAAACTAGCACAAGAATGTATGCTGATTATGGAAATCTAATTATTTCATTAAAAAATGTAAATCGTTTTCCTGTTATTGTCGAATTGACTAATGACAAAGGTGATGTTCTAAAAGCAGGCGAATATACCGAAAGTAAAACAGAAATTGAATTTAATTTGCTTGAGCCAGGCGCATACGGTATTCGGGCTATCTATGACGACAATAAAAACAAGGAATGGGATACGGGAAGTTATCTTGAAAAACGACAAGCTGAAGAAGTTGTTTATTTTTCCAAAGTAATAGATCTTCATGCTAATTTTGACTGGCAGGAAACCTTTGACTTAAGTATTCCATATACACCAGAAGTCAAAAAGAAGAAGCCGAAAGAAGATGAAAAAAAGAAAAAGAGTTCATTTTAAAACAAAGGCGTCCTGATCATTTAAAAAATTGAATTTTTTTCTGGCCAAAAGCAGTTCTGCTTTATTTAGTTCGACAATAAAGACACCTTTAGTTTCTACTGGTTCCAATAGGTAATCTCCTAAGAAATCAACAACTTGGGAATGTCCGTTATATTGAAAACCGTTGTCATCTTCACCTATTCTATTAACCCCGATAGTGTAACTCATGTTTTCTATAGCACGTGCCTTAAGTAAAGCATCCCACGCATTTATCCTTGTCTTTGGCCAATTGGCAACATAAATAAGCAAATCGTAATTTTCTGTATTTCGGGAAAAAACTGGGAAACGCAGATCATAACAAATCAAAGGGCAAATCTTCCAGCCTTTATAGTCGATAATTAATTTATCGTGTCCGGCAGTGTAAATTTCGTCTTCGCCTGCCAGCGTAAACAAATGCCTTTTATCATAAAATTGAGTTTCTCCTGATGGAAAAACAAATACCAATCTATTGTAGAAATTATTATTTTCCTTGATAACCAAACTCCCAATGATTGCACTATTTTTGGCTTTCGCCAAAGATTGCAGCCATAGTATAGTTTCTCCTTTCATAGTCTCAAAAACAGTCTCCGGATTCATCGTAAAACCTGTTGAGAACATTTCTGGAAGTATTATCAAATCAATGCTTTCGGAAATGGCATTGATTTTTTCTCCGAGATGATTTCGGTTGGCGTTTGGATTTTCCCAGAATAAGGATGATTGGATTAAAGCGATTTTCATTTTGAATACTTTGCTGTTTCACAAAGATACACAAAGATAAAAAGAGATTCGCAAAGGTTTTATTAAACAAAAAAACGCATTCAAATCAATGGATGCGTTTATTAACTAATCAGTTTTATGATATTGTTCTTAAACTTTAAGACTAGTAATAATAATATTTCATCGTTGTTGTATAAGACGGAATAGTACTTCCCACATAATAATATTTTTCTACCGCTTTTACTAAATTATTGTTTTTATCATAAGTATTCTCAAATTCAACCGTTGCGGTAAGTTCGTCATTATAAGAATCATATACTTTTATTTTTTTTCTATTATTAACAGAAGACTGATTCCCTAAAGCATATCTTATTGCATCCGGTTTTACTGAAGACAGATAATTTCTGCCATTATCATATTCAATTTCATAATATTCGTCAGAGAAACCTATGCCAGGCGCTTCGTAACTTATTAAATTCCCATTAGAATATTCAAAAAACTCTTCATTATCTACATCTGTGATATCAGCGCATACTTCTGTTCCAGAATTAGTAATTGGAATGTAATGTTTTATGGAAGTTAATCCCAAACCAGAATAGGAAAAGCTAATTCTATCAATTGAATTAGTTAAATAACCCGAATCCGTTTCTTTTCTGCTAATACAGATATTACTAATCAATCCGTTAGTATATTCTAACGAATTCATTTGATCTATTAAATCAGAAGGACTTGACAGGTAGCTTTCTTTTAAATTCCAACTAATCATTTTATTAGAAGAGTCATAACTAAAAGTTGTTTGATACAACTTCGAATTATCATTAATAATCAACTTAGTAATGTTTCCTAAACTGTTGTATTCGTAATCACTTGTTTTTATTATAACACCGTTTTGAATTTCTTCAACTTTTTTTATTCTGCTTGAGGATGATGAGCTTTGTGAATCATCTGTTGAATCACTGGAACAACCTATTAGAAAGGAGGTAATCAAAAATAGTAGGAATTTGTTTTTCATATAAGTGAAATTAATTTTTAAAGAATAATATCTTTTTTTGGTTTGTAAATGACTATTTTATATGTGTGCATTATCAGTTTCAAATATAAACAAATGTTAAGAATTTTCGTGTTTAATTTAAATGAAAAAACGTCCCGATTTCTCGGGACGTTTTTTCATTTAAATTATTTTGAAATATTATTTCAACCTTGCAGATAAAAATTCTCTGTTCATACGAGCGATGTTTTCTAAAAAAATTCCTTTAGGACATTCAACTTCACATGCTCCAGTATTAGTACAGTTACCAAAACCTTCTTCATCGATCTGACGAACCATGTTCAATACACGGTTTGTGGCTTCAACATGTCCTTGTGGCAACAATGCATATTGAGAAACTTTTGCATCAACGAATGATCCCATTTAAAAAACTGTGATACCCTTTGAGTAAATCTGCTCGATTAGGTTTTTTGAATATTAAAAACAAAAAATCTCGCTGAATAGCGAGATTTTTTAT
Source organism: uncultured Flavobacterium sp. (assembly GCA_963511795.1). Taxonomy (GTDB): domain Bacteria; phylum Bacteroidota; class Bacteroidia; order Flavobacteriales; family Flavobacteriaceae; genus Flavobacterium. The sequence continues at coordinate 148,200 of CAUPKP010000006.1, forward strand.
TCAATTCAATCTATAAGCTGCTTCTAATAACTAGATAAAGAACAACATTATATTGCTTTTTTACTCCAAGGCCCATAGTTTTTGTATGCTGGTCCTGTTAAATTTTGCTTTTCACTACCGCCCGTTTTCACTTCAACCAGATCCTTTTTAGCAGTGTTTTCCCCTGGTTGTTGGTTTTTGTATGCTGGCCCCTGAAGTGATACTTTATTACTTTCTGAATATATTTTAGTTGGCTCTGTTTTGTGCATCCAATGTTTATAGTTTTTAAAATCCGGACCTTTTAAATCACTTTGTTTTACATCACTTTTCTCTTGTGCAAATCCACTAAAAGAAACTAATAAAACTCCTAAAATTAATGCTATATTTTTCATGACTATTACTTTTAATGTTCCTTACAAAGATACATTCAGTAATAGGCTCTCTGGATTATGTGAATCTACCCTATTTGCATCCGTATTTATACGGATAGAGTTGTTTTTAATTTGGTTATATTAAATTCATTTTTGCAGCTTTTTTAATGAGTTCAGCAGTGTTTTTTACCTCTAACTTTTTTAAAATATTGGCTCGATGGGTTTCTATGGTGCGTGAACTCACAAATAGTTTTTCAGCAATTTCTTTAGTAGTTAACCCCTTAGAAATCAATCCTAAAACTTCGGTTTCTTTATTGGATAAAATATCTTCACTGATGCTTTGTGTTGACATAAAGTTGATCATCTTTTCGGAAATTTCAGCACTAAAATATTTTTTTCCACTACAAACGCTTCTTATGGCAAGGATTAATTCAGCTTCATCTGTGTTTTTTAGCAGGTATCCGTAAGCACCCATTTTTGCGCATTTTGCAATGTAATTACCATCATTATGCATCGAAATCACAATAGGTTTTATATCAGAATTGGAGGTTTTTAATTCTTTTAAAACCTGAAAACCATCCATATTGGGCATTGTAATATCCAGCAATACAATATCAGCTTCAAATTGGCTGTTGATTAGTTCCATAAACTCTAAACCATCCCCAACACTTTTGACTATTTTTATATCGTCATGCTTTCGTAACAACTCAGCGAGTCCATTTCGAAAAAGCTCATGATCATCAGCTATTATTAATTTGATTTCGTTCATAATTCTATGGGTAATTCAATTTCAAAGGTTGTATTTCCGGGAGCTGCATGGATTGTAATGGTACCATTGCAAATTTCCACCCGTTCTTTGATGTTAATAATTCCTAAACCTAATTTAACAGTATTGATATCAAACCCAATACCATCATCAAAATAAAAAAGAGAAACAAATTCATCAAATTCCGAAAGTGTAATTCGGATATTTTTTGCATCAGCATGTTTTAATGAATTATTAATTAGCTCTTGGCTTATTCTAAAAAGATTAATAGCCTGATGGTTTGTAATATTTGAATTGTCCTGTTTGGTTAAATCTTCATATTCAATAGTTACAGTTGTCGATTTTTTCAGGCTTTCGATAAAGTTGGTTAAGCTGACTCCAATTCCAAAATCATCTATTGAAGAAGGCATTAAGGCATTTGACATCAATCTGATTTCAGAAATGGTATCATCCACTATTTTTTTCATTTCTGCTTTTTTCTCTTCATCTTTAACTCTGTTTTCAATGTAATGTTTCAAAGATGTCAAATACGGACCTACGCCATCATGGAGCTCTCGCGATAATCGCCGTCTTTCATTTTCCAAACCATTTACCAACATCCGTTTTGATTGTATTCGGGTATTTTCTTCGTTATTTCTGAATTCTATTAACTTATCTCTCATCGCCAATAGACTTTTTCCGAGGAGATCATTAGAACTTTTAGGTTTAAAATCGGTATGTAAATTCATTTTGCCAATATCATCTGAGAATTTTACGGCACCCTGCAAAGAAGCTTTCAGATTCGCCAAAGCATCAAACATTTCCTGTATTTCCTTAGAATTTTTTATAAATTCATTGGTTTGATTATAGTCTCCTTCTGCCATAATCCGGAGACTTTTTTGCATATTCTTAATAGGGTTGGTAATAATTCTTGTCAAAAAAAGAGAAAGCATAACACCTAGTAAAAAGATAGCAAAGGTCAAACCTACCAGTCTCTGCTTCAATTTTTTTAAGGGGAGAGTAACTTCATCAACATCTATTTCAGACAGAATAACCATTTTTAAGTTCCCAACTACTATGAGACTGTAAACGCTGTATACATCAACGCCCCTATAATCCTCAAAAACACCTCTGCCATTTATCCCTTTAAAAGCATTGGTCACACCTTTTGTTTTGACAAATAAGGTATAAGGAGTTTTATTAGGATAAAACCGAGATTGAGAACGCATTCGAAAATCGTCACCCACAAGATAGGATTCGCCACTATCTCCCATTCCTGTACGTTCAAGGAGTATTTTTTTAATTTTGCTGTAATCTAAAATTTTAATTTTTGTACCTCTTTCCGAATTGGAGATAAAACCTATTGTTGTTGTTTTATCAATATGGTATGCTGTAAAATCATGAATTCCATTACTGTTTTTAATACTATCAGGAAGCTTTAATAGAGTAGTGTCAATGTTTTGGCTGTACAATTCGGAAGCCTCAAATCGCTCCCATTCAGATTTTAATAAATGTTCAATCTGATTTTGCTTGAGTGTTTTAATAGAATTTAATTGCAGTAAAATACGATCGTTCAATACATTTGAAAACTGCTGATATGAAGAAAAAGACAGCAAAGCAATTACCAGTGCGATTAAACTATTAATTATAATCAGTATTAATGTTTTAATGTTCATTAAATCTATTTTAAAGTCTAAATATAACTGTTTTATCCTATAAGAGAGAAAAACTTTTTCAAACAAAAAAACGTCCCGATTTCTCAGGACGTTTTTGATATAAATTATTTGAAATACTATTTCAAACTTGCAGATAAAAATTCTCTGTTCATACGAGCGATGTTTTCAAGGGAAATTCCTTTAGGACATTCAACTTCGCAAGCTCCAGTGTTGGTACAGTTACCAAAACCTTCTTCATCCATTTGACGAACCATGTTCAATACACGGTTTGTAGCTTCAACTCTTCCTTGTGGCAACAATGCATATTGAGAAACTTTTGCTCCAACAAATAACATAGCAGAACCATTTTTACAAGTTGCTACACAAGCACCGCAACCGATACAAGCTGCCGCTTCAAAAGCTTTGTCTGCATCTTGTTTGTTGATTGGAGTTGCATTCGCATCGATAGTATTTCCAGAAGTGTTTACTGAAACGAAACCTCCAGCTTGCTGAATTCTATCAAAAGAAGTTCTGTCTACGATTAAATCTTTAATCACAGGGAAAGCTGCAGAACGCCAAGGTTCTATAACGATTGTATCCCCATCGTTGAACATTCTCATGTGCAATTGACAAGTAGTGATTCCAGTATCCGGTCCGTGTGCACGTCCATTGATATACAAAGAACACATTCCGCAGATTCCTTCACGACAGTCGTGATCAAATGCGATTGGCTCTTTTCTTTCGTTTACTAATTGTTCGTTCAATTGGTCTAACATTTCCAAAAATGAACTTGCCGTAGAAACATCGTTCAATTTATATGTTTCCATTTTTCCTTTTTCTTTGGAGTTTTTCTGACGCCAAATTTGAAGGCTTATATTGATATTTTTTGCTACGCTCATAATTTTTTTATTTGTAATTTCTTGCGGCTATTTTAATAAACTCGTATTTCAATTCCTCTTTGTGAAGTTCCGATTTTGTAACATCGTATCCTTTGTTTTCCCAAGCTCCTACAAACGAGAAGTTTTCATCATCACGAAGTGTTTCTCCTTCAGAATCTTGATACTCTTCACGGAAGTGACCTCCACAAGATTCTTTACGTTGTAAAGCGTCCATAGCCATCAATTGTCCTAATTCGATGAAATCGGCAACACGAAGTGCTTTTTCTAATTCAGGATTCAATTCGTCTGCACTACCAGGAACATAAACTTCTTTGTAGAATTCTTCTTTTAAAGCAGCAATTTCGGAAATGGCTTCAGTTAAACCTTTTTCATTACGACCCATTCCAACTTTATTCCACATAATGTGTCCTAAAAGTTTGTGGAAGTGATCCACAGTTTTAGTTCCATTATTAGACAAGAATTTGTTGATTTGCTCTTTTACACTATTTTCAGCAGCTACGAATTCTGGCAAATCTGTAGAGATTTTTCCAGTACGAATATCATCAGCTAAATAATTAGAAACAGTGTAAGGCAATACGAAATATCCATCAGCCAATCCCTGCATCAAAGCCGAAGCTCCTAAACGGTTCGCCCCGTGGTCAGAGAAGTTAGCTTCTCCTGCAACGAAACAGCCTGGAATAGTAGATTGTAAGTTATAATCAACCCAAACTCCACCCATAGTATAGTGAACCGCAGGATAGATTTTCATTGGAGTTTCATAAGGATTCTCATCCGTGATTTTTTGGTACATTGTAAACAAGTTACCATATTTTTCCTCCAACCATTTTTTTCCTAAAGTAAGGATTTCCTCTTGAGAAGGATTGTGATTTCCTTTGGCGTAAGCTGTTTGTTTTCCTTTAGATTGAATCTCTGTAGCAAAATCCAAATAAACTCCTTCGTTAGTATCATTAGCCTCAATTCCGCGGCCTTCGTCACAAACTTCTTTTCCTGCTCTTGAAGCAACATCACGAGGGACTAAGTTACCAAAAGCCGGGTATTTTCTTTCTAAGTAGTAATCTCTATCTTCTTCAGCAATTTGAACTGGTTTTAATTTACCTGCTCTAATAGCTTCTGAATCTTCTTTTTTCTTTGGAACCCAAATACGTCCAGAGTTTCTTAACGACTCAGACATCAACGTCAATTTAGATTGATTGGTTCCGTGAACAGGAATACAAGTTGGGTGAATTTGAACGTAACAAGGATTTGCAAACAAAGCTCCTTGTTTGTGAATTTTCCAGCCAGCAGTTACATTCGATCCCATTGCGTTTGTAGAAAGGAAATAAACGTTTCCGTATCCTCCTGTCGCAATAATTACTGCGTGAGCAGAATGTCTTTCTAATTCTCCAGTAATCAAATTACGGGCAATGATTCCACGAGCTTTTCCGTCAACTTTTACCAATTCCAACATTTCGTGTCGGTTGTACATATCGATTTTTCCTAAACCGATTTGTCTTGATAATGAAGAATAAGCTCCTAATAATAATTGTTGTCCTGTTTGTCCAGCAGCGTAAAAAGTACGTTGTACTTGAGTACCACCAAAAGAACGGTTGTCCAACATTCCTCCGTAATCACGTGCAAAAGGAACACCTTGAGCCACACATTGGTCAATGATGTTTCCAGAAACTTCAGCTAAACGGTGAACGTTTGCTTCACGAGCTCTGTAATCTCCTCCTTTAATAGTATCATAAAACAAACGGAAAGTACTGTCACCGTCATTTTGATAATTTTTTGCAGCATTGATACCTCCTTGTGCAGCTATAGAGTGCGCACGACGTGGAGAATCTTGGTAACAAAATGCTTTTACATTATAACCCATTTCGGCAAAAGACGCTGCTGCCGAAGCTCCAGCCAATCCTGTACCCACAACGATAATATCTATTTTTGGTCGGTTGTTTGGAGCAACTAACTTTAAGTGATCTTTATAATCAGTCCATTTTTGTGAAATGTGACCTTCTGGTATTTTAGAATCTAGTTTCATTATATAGATTGATATTAATTATTAAAATGATGAAAAAGTGCAATGAAAATAAATCCAAAAGGAACTATAATTGCAAATGCATAACAGATTTTATGCAATGACTTCCCTATTTTGTTATCGAATCCTACAGACTGCAAAGAAGAAGTGAAACCATGCCAAAGGTGCAATGCCAATAAAACGAAAGCCATGCAATACAATCCTGTACGAACCGGACTTTCAAATTTGGCCACCAATTCATGATAATATCTAGTTTCATCAATAACATTTGATTCCACATATTTGTAAACCATTTCATGAAACCAGAAATCATACATGTGTAATCCTAAAAAAGCCAATACAACCAGCCCTGAAATAATCATATTCCTAGAGGCCCAAGATGAATTTGCAGCACCGTCAAACTTTACATAAGCAACAGGTCTTGCATTTCTGTTTTTCAGTTCCAGAACGAATCCCATAACGAAGTGAAAAACAACTCCCGCAACCAGAACAGGCTGCATAACAAATTGAATTAACGGGTTGTAACCCATGAAATGTGACATCGCATTAAATGAATTCTCACTAAAAACTGATACGAAATTAATAAAGAAGTGAAGCGATAGAAACGAAATCAAAAAAAGTCCTGAAAGCGCCATAGCTACTTTTTTAGCTATAGACGACTTCAATATTGCAGATTTTGCCATAATGATATAAATATTATATTTTTTTAAAAAGTCGAACAAATTTAGGGTAATTGAGAAAGAATAACAACCATTTTCGCAATTTTACTTCGCAATTTATAATCATTTTAAAGTACTTAAAAAATACTTATTAAATACGTACAAAAATACGTAGTTTTGTTCATTTTACAACAAAATGTAATCGATTACATATGTAAAATAGTATAGTTTCTAAATTTAGGTGATAAAAATCTGGTTTCAATTTAAAAATAGTCGTTAAAATTATTGTCCTAATTATATTTCATTGCCAAAAGACAGAAAAACTAACAATCTTATAATACAAAACAAGATTTACAGCTTATTCACTAAAAATTGAAAAACAGCCATTTTATCGCCTTTAAAATATTGCATTTCCCCAAAGCAATTTTAACTTTACAACTTTAAATTTTATTCATGAAAACTGGAATTGACGCTATTGCATTTGATGTTGCCAAATTGCATTTACCTATAAAAACATTAGCATTAGCTAGAAATATAGAACCTGAAAAACTCGAAAAAGGGTTGGGATTATTAAAGATGACTTTACCCGATGCGCATCAGGATACTGTGGTATTTGGTGCAAATGCCTTAACAAAATTAATTCAAGACAACAACCTCAAATTAGACGAAGTTGCCCGAATATATGTAGGGACCGAAAGTGCTATTGACAGTTCAAAACCGATAAGTTCTTTCCTGATAGCATTAATGGAACAAAAATTTGGAGAAGGTTCTTTATCCGAATGTGATGTTGTAGATTTTACTTTTGCCTGCATTGGCGGTGTTGATGCCATGCAGAACTGTCTTGATTTTGTTCAGCTCAACCCAGCCAAAAAAGCGATTGTTGTTACTACCGATTTTGCCAAATACGATTTAAATTCTACTGGAGAATATACGCAAGGCGCTGGCTCAGTTGCGATGCTGATTTCTTCAAATCCAAGAATTATAACTTTCGAAAATCATTGGGGGGTTAGCACTAAAGGAGTTTTTGATTTCTTTAAACCCTACAGAACAATTTCAAAACAGGAAATCACAGGAAACACAACCAACGAATCTTGGTTTGATAATTTGGAAAGTGAAATTGAAATCCACAAAGACCAGCCTGTTTTTGACGGTCAATATTCGAACCAATGTTATATGGATCGAACAAGAGAAGCTTATTTCTCTTTCAAAAAAATAAAAAACACTCAAGAAACGGTTTACAGCACTTGGACAAGCATTGTAATGCATCTGCCTTATGCTTTTCAAGGCCGAAGAATGCTTTCTGAAATTTATGCTTTGGATGCTTCTACTCCGGTTTTAAATGGCGAAGAAAATGCTTCGGAATATCAGAACAAGCTGAAAGAAATCAGCAAATCAGATAATTATAAAACATTTGTTTCCGAAAAATTACAGCCTGCAGAATTGGCTTCTTCTTTAATAGGAAACCTTTATACTGGTTCCATTTTTATGGGATTACTTTCTACTCTGGCGCATTTTTATGATACCAAAAAAGAAATTGCAACTGAAAAATTTGGTTTTCTGGCTTATGGAAGCGGTTCAAAATCCAAGGTTTTTGAAGGCACAATTCAACCCGAATGGAAATCGGCCTTAAACAATATTGCTCTTTTTGAAACACTGGAAAAAAGTTTTGAAATTGATTTTGAAACTTATGAAAAACTGCACAAAAAAGAACAGAAACACAGCATTCAAGAACCTAAAAACGAATGGGTTTTGGATCGAATTGAAACAGAAATACCGAATTTAATCGGCGCCCGTTATTACAAATGGATTGATTAATACAGTTATTTGCTATACAAAAAGAGCCACGAAAGATAAATTCATTCGTGGCTCTTTTACTTTAACTAAACTTAGCTATATATTCCTGAACCGTTGCATCGGTTTTTTCATGTCTGATTTTTTGTTCCAAGTGAATAGGAGGCGAAGCTCTTTCTAAACAATTTTGAACCGAGCAAGTTTCACAAGTCACTCCAACGAGTTGTTTTTGTATCGAATTCCCCTCAATGAACTTAAACTTTTTCTTAAGCGAGGGCGTAATCAAAATTCCAACCGAAATACTTCTCAAACAATTTTTCTTGAATGGATCTGGCGTAGCCGATGAAAAAACAAGATATTCATTATTACTGTTTTCATAACGCGAAATCTGCGCATCAAAAAAATGTTCTTTCTTTTGTTTCAAAGACTCCACAATCGTTTTTATCGACACCCATCTTCGGCAATAGTGCTCGTTCATCTCATTGGCATGAGGTTCTTGCTGATTGGTAATATGCAGCTCTTTTTTTATCTGATAAGTGTCCGCTCCTATTTCATGAGATAAACGAAGGAAAAAGAGATTCTTTATCTGAAAATCTTTTGGCAAAATATTAGTTAACCGTTGATAAAATGATTCTGGAGAAACCGTAAATTTGTTCATCAACTGAATCATCTCCTGAGGTTTTGGATCTTCTTTTGATAAAAACAAATTTAATTCTTCAATCAGCGGTTCTCTTGGAATAAGCAATGCTCCTGCAAAATAGGAAGCATAAAAATTATTAAGAACTTGGTCAAAATTATCAAACTTTATCCAGCTGAAAGTATACAGTCTTTCTTTGATTTCAAGAAAATTATAAGCAATTTCTTTTGCTAAAATAAATGCTTTCTGAGAATCATCAATCCCAACAGATAGTAATAAAGTTCTGCTTTTTGGCACAAAAATAGACCGTAAGTCTCCTAATTCTTCTTGTTCCGAAAAAACAATTTCATTAATAGTATATCCGTATTCTTCAATTAAAATTGCCGACAATTCACTAATCGAAATGTTGGTTGCATTAGTAATGTGAAATGCCTTGCAAAACAGTAACACTTTTTCCTCAAGATCTTCAAAATAATTATTGTGCGCTTCCTGGTAGGAACGCAATGATGCCAAGAAAAAACTCTCTCTTGTTAAATTATAATGCTGTGCAATTTCTATAATCGTACTGATAAAGGCATTGACCTTAGCCGGAGCATTTGCAATAATATCAATTAAATCGGCTTCCTGAATTCCAAACAGATCTAGTGGAATCTCTTTCAAAATTCCTGATTTCAATATTTCACCAATCGGTGCGAGATTATTATCAAGCTTTAGTGACACCATGTGATCGTATGAAACCTCTAATTTTTCGGCTAAAAGAATGATTTTTTCCGTTTTTGGATATTTTTTTCCTTTTTCAATTTCATTCAAATACGATTTTGACAGCTCTGTTATTTTGGCTAAGCCAAATAATGACAAATCTTTATTTGTTCGAGCCTGCTTGAGCTTAAGCCCGAAAATCAACTTGATATACTCTTTTTCTACGTTCATAAACCCAAAGATAAACTAAAAAAAAGAAAAACCTCAAAAAAAATATTTTTCAATTTTAGCGAACGTTCGCTTGTTTTATAAAAAACTTTTTGTAGTATTGCAGTATCAAAATCAACTAGTTATGAAAAACCAAACCGAAACCACAGAAAAAACATTCCAAATTACAAACGGAATGACACAGCAGTATCCCGAAATATTGACGGATGAAGCCATTGAATTCTTAACTGAATTGCATCAAAAATTTAATAACAAAAGACTTTCGTTGTTAGAAAACCGTAAAAACCAACAAGCCTTATTTGATGCTGGAGCCTTACCTTGCTTCCCACCCGAAACAAGAATCATTAGAGAAAGTAATTGGGTAGCCGGAACTATTCCAAGAGATTTATTGGATCGAAGAGTAGAAATCACAGGACCGGTGGATCGAAAAATGGTCATTAATGCACTCAATTCTGGCGCTAAAACTTTTATGGCCGATTTTGAAGACAGTACATCGCCCACTTGGAGCAATTTGATGGAAGGACAGCAAAATTTGATAGATGCCGTAAACAGAACCATAACTCTTGAAGACACTGTAAAAAATAAAAAATATGCTCTAAAAGAAAAAACAGCCGTTCTAATTGTAAGACCAAGAGGACTGCATCTGAATGAAAAAAATATTCATATTGACGGTCAGGAAACTTCAGGTTCTTTAATAGATTTTGGATTGTATGCTTTTCACAATCACGATCAATTATCAAGAAACGGAACAGCTCCCTACTTCTATTTGCCAAAATTGGAGCACTATTTAGAAGCAAGATGGTGGAACGAAGTTTTCGAATTTACGCAAGAATATCTTGGAGAGCAAAACGGAACTTTCAAAGCCACTGTATTGATAGAAACGATTACTGCCAGTTTTCAATTAGACGAAATTATTTTTGAATTAAGAGATCATATCGTAGGATTGAACTGCGGGCGATGGGATTACATTTTTTCGTTCATCAAAAAATTAAGAAAAAATAAAACCTATATCATTCCAAATCGGGATCAGGTAACGATGAACACTCCATTCATGAGTGCTTATTCACAATTGGTAATTCAAAGATGCCACAAACGAAACATTCATGCTATCGGCGGAATGGCAGCACAAATTCCAATTAAGAATGATGAAGAAGCAAATAACATTGCATTTGACAAAGTAGTAACCGACAAGCAAAGAGAAGTACAAAACGGCCACGACGGCACTTGGGTTGCGCATCCTGATTTGGTTCCGTTGGCACAATCGGTTTTTGATAAATACATGCCAACACAAAATCAAATTCATGTAAAACGAGAAGACGTAAACGTAGTCGAAGAAGATTTACTCGCAGTTCCTAAAGGAACCATAACCGAGCAGGGCGTTCGAAAAAACATTAGCATTTCTATTCTTTACATTGCCTCATGGCTAAACGGACAAGGCGCGGCAGCTTTACATCATTTGATGGAAGACGCGGCTACGGCAGAGATCTCAAGGTCTCAATTGTGGCAATGGGTTCAAAACGAAGTTGTTTTAGACAATTACAAAGCGCTAACAGTAAAATACTATCATCGCTTGGCAATGGAAGAATTTGAAAAAATAAGACAGCAAGTAGGCAGCGATAACCATGAAAAACAAAACTATCGATTAGCAGAAGAACTATTGGATAAGCTTGTAATAAACGACAATTTTATAGAATTTCTAACCTTAGTCGGTTATAAATACCTGTAACAATTTCAATGACAATGTCAATTTAAAATATAAAAACCAGCCAAAATAAATAACCAACAAACACTATTAAACAACCACCATGAAAACAACCGAGACAAGAATTCAAGAATTAGTTACCGACTGGATTACAAACCCAAGATGGAAAGGAATCGAACGTCCGTACACCGCTGAAGAAGTTATAAACCTTCAAGGTTCTTACCAAATTGAGCACACCGTTGCCAAAATGGGAGCTACTAAACTATGGAACAAACTCAATTCACAAGATTTTGTTGCAGGACTAGGAGCGCTTACCGGAAACCAAGCCATACAAGAAGTCGAAGCTGGATTAGAAGCCATTTATCTCAGCGGTTGGCAAGTAGCTGCAGATGCCAATGTGGCGGGCGAAATGTATCCGGATCAATCTTTATATCCAGCCAACAGTGTTCCATTAGTAGTTAAGAGAATTAACAACGCCTTGTTGCGTGCCGATCAAATACAAATAGTAAATAAAACAGCGGATAAAAAAGATTATTTAGTTCCGATAGTTGCCGATGCAGAAGCTGGCTTTGGAGGTAATCTGAATGCTTTTGAATTAATGAAATCAATGATTGAATCGGGAGCTTCGGGAGTTCATTTTGAAGACCAATTGAGTTCAGCAAAAAAATGCGGGCACCTAGGAGGAAAAGTTTTGGTACCAACTCAGGAAGCCATCAATAAACTAATTGCCGCACGCTTGGCTGCCGATGTAATGGGAACGCCTACGCTTATAGTAGCAAGAACTGACGCTGATGCTGCCAACTTATTGACCAGCGATATCGACCCAAGAGACGCCAAATTCATTACAGGAGAAAAAACGGCCGAAGGTTTTTTCTATGTAAACTGTGGTGTAGAGCAAGGAATTGACCGCGGATTAAGCTATGCGCCCTATGCCGATTTGATCTGGATGGAAACCAGCAACCCCGATTTAGCTTATGCCAAACAATTTGCCGATGCGATACACAAACAGTTTCCAGGGAAAATGTTAGCATATAATTGTTCTCCTTCTTTCAACTGGGCGGCGAAATTATCAGTAGCCGAAATGGAAACTTTCAGAGAAGACTTGGCAGTAATGGGTTATAAATTCCAATTCATCACTTTGGCAGGATTCCACGCCTTGAACACCAGCATGTTTGAATTGTCAAAAGCTTACAAAGAACGTGGAATGGCTGGTTATTCTGAATTACAGGAAAGAGAATTTGCTTTACAGCAACACGGTTTCAAAGCTGTAAAACACCAAAATTTTGTAGGCACTTCCTATTTTGACGCCGTACAAAACACCGTTACTACAGGAAAATCCACAACAACAGCAATGAAAGATTCTACCGAAACAGCACAGTTTTAATTTTAAATACTTTTCTAAAAGCACGGAGAAAGCAAATTTCTTCGTGCTTTTTTCTTTTTTGGTTCACAGCAAAAATGCAAAATATTTCCCTTTAGCCCCGATTGCAGTGGAAATCCTTGTGAGCCGGGGTTTGGCTCACAAGATTACAGCGAAAAGCGGGATCAATGCCTGCTAAAATGCCCAATCTTTCTGCTCCAAAAGAAATTAACAATCAATATTCCCTATTTAGCCAAAGTCCGTTATAAAAACCTTAAAAAAATCACTAAAAGCACCAATTTCGTTATAAAAGTTTCTATTTTTGAAGATTAAATACCCAAATTCGTTTTCTTATGAAATATCATCAAATTGACCGTGCTCTTTTTACAAAAAACAGAGCAAAATTCATGGCTGCAATGAAACCTAATAGTGTAGCTGTATTTAATTCTAACGATATTTATCCAGTTTCTGCAGACAGTACTTTGCCGTTTGCACAACACCGCGATATTTTTTATTTATCAGGAGTTGATCAGGAAGAAAGCATCTTATTGCTTTTTCCAGACGCTCCATACGAGAACCAAAGAGAAATATTATTCCTTAAGGAAACCAGCGAGCATATTGCAATTTGGGAAGGCGAAAAACTGACTAAAGAACGCGCTTTTGAAGTTTCTGGAATCAAAACTGTGTATTGGTTACAGGATTTCGAAAAAATCCTAAACGAAATGATGACGTATTCTGACGTCATGTACATCAATACCAATGAACATTACCGCGCTTCTGTTGAAACCGAAACCCGTGAAGCCCGTTTTATAAAATGGTGGAAAGAGAAATATCCGGCGCATCAAGTAGCAAAAAGCAATCCAATTTTACAGCGCATCCGTTCGGTTAAAGAATCTGAGGAAATAGACTTAATTCAAAACGCTTGTAATATTACTGAAAAAGGTTTCCGAAGATTGCTGTCATTCGTAAAACCAAACGTAACTGAATATGAAATCGAAGCTGAATTGATTCACGAATTCATCCGCAACCGTTCCAAAGGTTTTGCATACACTCCAATTATTGCATCTGGAAATAATGCGAATGTGCTGCATTACATCGAAAACAACCAGCCATGCAAAGCCGGTGATTTGATTTTACTGGATGTAGCTGCTGAATATGCAAATTATTCCAGCGACATGACACGTGTGATTCCTGTCTCAGGAAAATTTACAGACAGACAAGTAGCCGTTTATAATGCTGTTTTAAGGGTTAAAAACGAAGCAACAAAAATGCTTACTCCTGGAACACTTTGGAAACAATACCATGTAGAAGTGGGTAAAATTATGACTTCTGAATTACTTGGTTTAGGATTAATTGACAAAGCCGATGTCCAAAATGAAAATCCGGAATGGCCTGCTTACAAAAAATACTTTATGCACGGAACCTCGCACCACATGGGATTGGACACGCACGATTATGGATTACTGCACGAACCGATGAAAGCCAATATGGTATTCACCGTTGAACCGGGAATTTACATCCCAGCCGAAGGTTTCGGAATCCGCTTGGAGGATAACGTTGTTGTTCAGGAAACTGGTGAGCCTTTCAACCTGATGAGAAACATCCCGATTGAAGTGGAAGAAATCGAGAGTTTAATGAATTCGTAGTTATAATGGTGAAAAAAATAATCCTATTCGTCTTTCTTTCTTTTTTTGGGCACACGTTTGCTCAAACGGAAGGTTTTTCTAAAAACACAGATTCAAGCCAAACCTATTATAAAATATTCGGCAAAGGTTCGCCAATTTTAATCATAAATGGCGGCCCGGGAATGAACAGTAACGGGTTTGAACCTATGGCAAAAATTTTGGCAGAAAAAAATCAAACCATCATTTACGACCAAAGAGGAACAGGGAAATCAGTACTTAAAGAATTGAACAGCAAAACGGTTTCAATGAAATTAATGGCCGACGATATCGAATCATTAAGAAAACATTTGAAAATTAAAAAGTGGACAATACTTGGCCATTCTTTTGGAGGTATGTTAGCCTCTTATTACGCCACAATTTACCCAAACAGTATCGATAAATTGATTTTATCTTCATCGGGTGGAGTAGATTTGAGTTTGCTGAAAGGTGAAAATCTGATTGAAGCGGGTTTAAGCAAAATCGAGAAAGATTCTTTAAACTATTGGAATGATAAAATCGAAAAAGGCGACACGAGTTATACAGCAAGAATTGGCAGAGGAAGAGCCATGGCACCTGCATATGTGTATGACAGAAAATTTGTTCCAATCATTGCTGAAAGACTGACGCAGGGCAATTCGACCATAAATTCACTGTTATGGGGCGATATGCAAAAAACAAATTTCGACTGTAAAAACAAATTCTCAAATTTCAAAAATCCGGTTCTTATTATTCAAGGAAAACAGGACATCATTAGCGCAACAATTGGCGAAATTAGTTTAAAAGCATTTCCTAATTCAAAAATGATTCTTCTTGAAAACTGTAAACACTATGGTTGGCTTGACGCCAAAGAAAAGTATTTTGGCACAATCGAATCTTTTTTAAAAAGTTAAACAATTGATTATAGATTTCAGAAACGGCTTTCAGTAATGGAAGCCGTTTTTTGTTATCATTAAAATTTGGGCGCGTCCCAGCCTCCGTAAACTCCGGCAGGGTCGGGCTATTCACTGCAAGTCCTCGTCCCGCAAAAGACTGGACTGTGGGCTTTCCATTGCTATCCCTCGCGCGTAAAACAACAAATTTTCGTCTTCGTTTGTAACATTCCAAATCCCCATCCGACTCATTTAAAAAACTAAAATTCAAGAAATCATGCAAGCACACGAAATAGATTACCAGATTTTTGGAGAAGAAATGCAGTATGTCGAAATAGAATTGGATCCTCAGGAAATCGTAATTGCCGAAGCGGGCAGTTTTATGATGATGGAAAACAATATCAAAATGGAAACCATATTTGGAGACGGATCTGCACAACAATCAAATTCTGGTTTGTTTGGCCAGCTTTTGAATGCTGGTAAAAGAGTCCTCACAGGCGAAAGCTTATTTATGACAGCCTTTTTAAATCAAGGCAATACCAAAAGCAAAGTTTCGTTTGCTTCTCCATATCCCGGAAAAATTCTTCCAATAGATTTAACACAGTTTCAAGGAAAATTTATCTGCCAAAAAAGTTCTTTTTTATGCGCTGCCAAAGGTGTTTCGGTTGGAATTGAATTCTCTCAAAAACTCGGGCGCGGTCTCTTTGGAGGTGAAGGTTTCATTATGCAAAAAATTGAAGGAGACGGAATGGCATTCGTTCATTCGGGAGGAACAATGGCAAAGAAAGAATTAGCTCATGGGGAAGTTCTAAAAGTGGACACCGGCTGTATCATCGGTTTTACCAAAGATGTCGATTATGATATTGAATTCATCGGCGGAATCAAGAACTCCATTTTTGGAGGTGAAGGTTTGTTTTACGCTACTCTTCGCGGACCTGGAACAGTTTATATACAATCATTGCCCTTCTCTAGATTGGCTGATAGAATCATTGCATCAGCACCAAGATCAGGCGGTAACAGCCGTGACGAAGGAAGTCTGCTTGGCGGATTAGGAAATCTATTGGATGGAGATAATAGATTTTAATTTTTATCAATAGTATAACAAATGGCTTTCAGAAATGAGAGCCATTTTTTTGAACATAATGTTTTTGCTGTCTAAATAAAAATTTAAGATTCGTCTTTTGTAGTACGAACTAAACTAATTCCTGACATGAAGAACACGATTCCTAATATCCCGTATATAATTAATGACTTCACATCTCTAGTTTCACCTGATGTGCCAGCAAAAATAACTGCTGTGTAAATAAGACCTACAATTCCTAGAACTGTAAGCAGTCCTCCAAAAAATCTTTTAAGATTCATAATTTTTGTTTTTTAGCTTAAAGCAAATTTAGAATCTTATCAATTTTATGTGTTACACAATTACTCCTAAAACTTATATCTTTTACAGAATATGACATAAATAAACTTAAACACACAACCGATTGCTTTTTTAAATACATTTGATAAAATAACTTACTTATCTTAAATAAGATACAAACTAAAACGATATGAAAAAAATCATTACTTTAATACTGATATTTTTATGCTCAAACAGCTTTGCGCAAAACGCTGATAAAAAATGGATTGATATTAACTATGCAAATGATACGCAGGTATATCACAATCTGGACATTTACATTCCAAATGCAGAAAAAGCTTCATATAAGGTCATTATAATTATTTATGGCAGCGCATGGTTTGCAAATAATATGAAAGCTATGGCATTTCAATCTATGGGGAAACCTCTATTAGACGCTGGTTTTGCGGTAATTTCCATAAATCACAGATCAAGTTCTGATGCTAAATATCCTGCTCAAATAAACGATGTAAAAGCGGCTATTAGGTTTATAAGGGCTAATGCAAAAAAATATAATTTAGATTCCTCTTTTATTGGAATTACAGGTTTTTCTTCTGGTGGACATTTAGCTTCATTAGCAGGAACTACAAATGGTATTACAAATTATACAGTAGGTAAAAAAACAATAAATTTAGAAGGAAATTTAGGAGAGAATAATTCGGAAAGCAGTAAGGTAGATGCAGTTGTTGATTGGTTTGGCCCAGTAAATTTAGCATTAATGGAAGCTTGTGAAAAGCCAAAAGATGAAAAGTCACCTGAAGCTGCAATTATCGGAGGCAAACCTGCTGATAATTTAGACATGATTAGTTTGCTTAGTCCTACAACATTTATTGATAAAACTGATCCTAATTTCTTGATAATACATGGTGACGCAGATAATATTGTACCCTATTGTCAAAGTGAACTTTTTGCTAAATCTTTAAAAGAAAAAGGAATTTTAGCTGATTTTATAACTGTTGAAGGTGGACAACACGGACCTGTAACATTTAATGAAACTACTTTTAAACGAATGACTGATTTCTTTTTGATGGAGGCCAAGAAAAAATAACTACATAGTTCATCTAATTTGTCGAATAACTGGTTTAAAATTTTGCATCGCCTGAAAATCCCCATAAAATATTAATTGTTTAATAAAATGAATACGGGATTTTCAGGCTCGTTTTATTTTGGCCTTTCGGATAGCAGTGATGAAATTATATCATTTCGGAACAAAAACTGTTTAGATTTTTATAAATATGAAGTTGTATTCCTTATATGGTTTAAAATTTTCGTCTTACTTTTGTTCCACGTTTAAAACCAATGAATCAAATTCTCTACAAAAAAACACAAATTTCAACTCCAAAATCTGATAGAAACAGCAGTGATCAAGAAGTTTACTCGGCGGATTAGCAATCTTTTGAATGGAAATAATCGATTTTAATTTTTTATAAATAGTGTTTACAAATGGCTTTCAGAAATGGGAGCCATTTTTTATTTTAATGGAAGTTGCATTTGAGGTAATCGCTCACAAAGTGTTTTGTTAACGATTTTCTCTCTCATCAATTTCTTCTTATTAAAATGTCTAGATATGTTTTGAATAATTTCAGTATAATTATCAGTGCCGTCTTTTCTTTGATGATAAAAAATCTTTATTGATATACAATTTGGATGCTCAAAAATAGTATTAAGCATAGTTCTATCTGATAATCCACAAGAATGTCCCATTATATAAACTTGGAATTTTTTATCACTTTCTACAAAATCTAAAAGATTTTTATAATTTGAATTTTGTAGATATTGAAATGATTTAAAATTCTTCAAATATTCATTGTCATCTATATTTTCAATCATTTTATAATCGTCATCCATTTCATCTCCAAAACCAAAATTGACAAGATTTGCTGAATTCTTTAATTTACCGTGAATATAATTTAGTTGTTTGTTAAATGCGAATACATTATAATATTGCTCAACCACCTTTGTATAGTTAAAACTTAAAAAATATGTTGTCAAGCCATTCTTTTCTCCTACTTTTTCCAAAAATTCTCTAACATATAAATGATCTCCTGACTTAAATTCTTTCAAGTACCGATTTTCATCAAACCTATTTATAAATTCTGGTAAAAGAAAATCTATAAAGGGATTATTTCTATGCAAACTAAAATCATATTTCTCTTCAACTTTTTCTTTTAAATATCTTTCTAAAAGATTTTTGACTTGTTCAAATTCTTGGTTTAAAATTTTTGTCCGTATCTTTTTTTGTGTAATTGGTAATGAGGGTGATTTTGTAATTTCTTTTAACTTTTTATAATACAAATTTTCAATGTCAACCCAATTTTCCATATTTGAAACATCACTCAGGCACAAGAAAAATTTATTTTTAAAATCTTGATAACAATATTTTCCATTTTTTATAGTAAACAGCTTTAATGTTTTATAACATTTAACATCATTAACCAATTCATAAGTACCTTGAGACCCTATACTTTTCTTATTCAATTTTAATGAGAAAAGATCATCTTCATAAACATCCTTGCTCTTACACTCTTGAATTACATTCTCCCAATAATCATCAATAAAATCTTTATACGAAGTCGGCAATCCATGAGCCAAATCAAATCCGTTGCCAATAATTACAAGTCTGTTCATATTTTATAAAATGCTTTCTTCAAATGTAGCATTTAGGAATTTAAAAAATTAATTTTGTAATTGTAAACTATCAACATAATCCTCACCTCATTGGAAACACTTCTCTACAAAAACACGCAAATCTCCTATACTGATACTGGAAAAGGAACAGCTGTAGTTTTACTTCATGGATTTTTGGAAAATAAAACCATGTGGGATTTTTATGTTTCGGAATTGAGTAAAAAAAACCGAATCATAACCATCGATTTATTAGGACACGGCGAAACCGAAAGTTTGGGTTATATTCAAACTATGGAAGAAAATGCCGATGTAGTTCACGAAGTTTTATCCAAATTGAGAATCAGAAAAGCCATTCTTGTGGGACATTCTATGGGAGGATATATCGCTTTGGCTTTCGCCGAATTTTATCCCGAAAAAATGAAAGGATTGGTCTTACTCAACTCCACTTCAAAAGAAGACAGTACCGAAAGAAAGAAAAACAGAGACCGTGCCATCAAGGCCGTTAAGAAAGATTACGAAACTTTCATCAGACTTTCGATTGCCAATTTATTCAGTGAAGAAAACCGAGAAATCCTTATCAAAGAAATTGAACAAGTAAAAATTCAGGCTCTGAAAACACCATTGCAGGGAATCGTTGCCTCACTTGAAGGAATGAAAATCAGAAAAGACAGAGAATTTCTTTTGCACACCACAACCTATCCAAAATTATTGATTCTGGGGAAAAAAGATCCAGTTCTCAATTACGAGGAAAATCTAGAACAAATAAAAAATACTGATGTTGAATTGGTCACTTTCCCCGATGGTCACATGAGTTCCATTGAAAACCAAACTGAATTACTAACTGTTTTGGCAGACTTTTTTAAAAGAATCTAAAGCATTCCTTCTTTCAAATATCCTTTTTCTATCAACTCATTTTTAGAAAGCAAATGATGCGCTTTACCTTCTTTTAGTAAAACCAGTTTTGTCGATACTTTGATTACATTTTCATAATTATGATCCGAAATAATAATGCCTTTAGTCTTAGAATTGACAGCTATTAATTCATTGACTTTCTCAACCATCAAAGGTGACAGACCATTATAAGGCTCATCTAACAAAACAAATTTTGAAGAATTATTGAGAATGATTTTGATTTCCAGATACCGTAATTCACCTCCTGACAAATGTGAAATTTTCTTATCCAACATTTTCCGCATCATTTCATCAGAATAAAACTCTGGAATCCTGTCTTTGGAAACTGAGAGTTCTATCGCTTTTTTAACTGTAAAAACATTGGGAATACAATTATCCTGAGGTAAATAACTAATCTCATTAAAGAAATCTTTAGTTTTAGTTTTTACACTGCCATCAACTCTAACAAACTTAAAATCGGCAGGAGTTATCCCAAAAATAATCTTCAGTAAAGTCGATTTACCCGAGCCATTTCTGCCAAGAAGCCCAATAACATCATTTGTCTCGCATTTTAAATAAACATCCGATAAAATGTTTTTGTTGTCAAAAGACTTCTGAATGCTATCAATTTCTAATAAATGATTTTTCAAAATAATTTAATTATCAATTTTAAAACAAAAGAACAAACCGCTAAAAAAACAAAAGTAAAACACCAGGAATATAACCAAAGCTGCATTTTTGAAATTTTATTATTGAAATAAAACACATACTCATTTTTAGCATTAACTTCTTTGAAAAACAAACTTAGAGCAAAACCAAACGTGAGAACCGAACAATTAAAAGCTGCCAATCCTCCAAAAAGGAAAACAAAAAAACTGGCAGCCAAATTAACTGCAAGAGTGCTTTTGAAAAACTCAAACACATTACGCAATTTTTTATTCATTCTCTTATAAAATTTTCTCCTCAAAAGGAATTGTTGCATCCAAAATTTCATTCAATAACAACACAATTTGTTCCAGATAATTAGCTTGAATTTCATTATTAATAATAGCAACACTCTCTTTTTCTTCTTTAAAATTAAAAGGCAAAAACCCAGATTTTAGGTTTTTAAAAGAGATAATTCCTGCTTCAATAGGTTTTCCATTGGCATTCTTTTCATACATATAGGCATACGCCAAAACCTGAATGATTTTATCGTTTTTAATATCATCTGTCAATCCTTTCCACGATTTAAGAGTAACATTTGTTTTTTCGACTTTACCCGTTTTGTAATCGATAATTCTGATGATTCCGTTGCGCTCTTCAATCCTGTCCACATTTCCTCTAATCAAAACAGGAAAAGGCAGACTTGGATGTTGAACCATTCTTTCAAAAGTTTTTTCAAGCTCCAAAATTTTAATTGCATCGCCGTTTTTAATGCTTTCCAATTCTACTTTAAGGAAATTAAAAACATTACGTTTTGCTACTTCAAAAGCCAGCAAGTTTCGACCTTTTTTGATTTCTCCTTCTTTATAAACCAGTTTGAATTGAATCAAGACTTCAGAATCAATTCGCTTAATGCAATTTTGAATATCTGTTTCAGAAATAAATTTACCAACGAAAGGCTCATATAAAACACGTAAAGTCTCATGAATAATAGTTCCCAACGTATTTAAAGCAATGTTTTCCTCAACTTCTTCCACTTCACTGATTCGCAGAATCTTTTGAAAATAAAACTGAATCGGGTTACGTATATAACTCGTCAATGCCGAAGGAGAAAACCCTTTTTCGGCAATTTCCTTTAACCGCAACATTACTTTTTCTGATTTTGGAATCACCATCGGTGAATATGCTGTGTCAGGTAAAACTGCATTATAGATTTCGTGCGTTAGATTGTGATTGGGCTGTTTCTCGACTTCCAATTGGGTTATAAAACGGCTTTTTTCACCTGCATCCAGACCCTCACTTTCAGTATTATACAATAAGTAAATATTTTTGGCACGCTGCATCAAATGATAAAAATGATAAGTGTAGATAGCGTCTTTCTCTTTAAAAGTAGGTAATCCTAATTCACGTTTCACGTCATAAGGAATAAACGAATTTTGCGATTTACCTGCTGGAAATTTACCTTCATTCATAGAAGTGATGATAACGGTTTCAAAATCCAAAACCCTGCTTTCAAGAACACCCATAATCTGTAGTCCATTTAGAGGCTCTCCTTCAAAAGAGACTTCCGCCAAATCTATGACTTGTTTATAAATCGCATGCAGTGTATCTATTGTATCAATTTCTTTGTGCTGCGAATAGTAATTAATCAGCTTATTAATTACTTTAAAAATGGCATAGACAAAAGTTTTGGCTATTTTTTCCTCTTCATTTTCATTGTTCAGGTTATTTTTAACCTTTAGTAACAAACTTGAGATTATTTCAAGAACGGCTAGAGAACCTACCTCCCATTTTTGAAATACAAGTGTAAATAAATCATTCGAATTATCATTTAATTCCAATAATTTATGATGACTGATAAATGTATAATTGTTTTTATTGATAATGCCAACCAAAGTACTTGTATTCGCATAAGGTTCAATTAACGGATGGGTTAAAATATCCAACACATCCTTATAATAAAAAACATAAATACTATTACTTCTAGATAATGCATTGGTATGCATTTTAAACAATTTGGCAATTAATATTTGGGCTGGATTATTTTTACTTGAATATCCCATGGTAATATTTAAAGCTCCTACAGTATTGGGTAAAGAATACAACAACGGAATCAACAGATTCTCTTCTCCCAAGACAATAGCCACTTTATCTAGTGTAGCAGTCGGATTTTCAATGTTGATTTTTTCAATAATACTTCCCGCAATCTTGGCTTGACCAATTGTTTTTGGTGTACCTATGACCTGGATATTTTTAGTCGTCGAAAAATCATCAACTATCCACTCAAATGGATGTGATTTATAATGCTTCCAACTCTCTTTAAAGCGACGCACGAATAAGCCAGCATCGTGGTAAGGGTCATTTAGAAACGTTTGATCGGCATCCCAATAAATCTTAGCTTGTTCTGAAGCAATAAGATACTGGATTATTTTTTCCTCAGATGCATTCAAAGCATTAAAACCAGCAAAAATGAATTGTTTACTTGTTATTGATTTGGAAAAAGCATTAATGTTTTTTACTGCTTCACGATATATCAATCCTTGATATCCGATTCCTTTTTTTAGCAAATGCTCATAAAGAGATTGATAATATTTAGGTAACAACTTCCAAAAATCAATGTAGTTTTCAAGTAATTGGGTTTTATTTTCTACTTCAATTCCCCATTTCTTGATATCCTCAATATCTTTTAAGTAAGATAAAACATGATTTGAATCTAACAGATAACGATCTATTTCATTAAAATCTTGAAGTAATGTTTTTGCCCAATTGGCAAAAAGTTCAAAAGACTGCTGATTCTTTTTTTCTGTAATAGAAAGATAGACCTCATAAAATTCAAATAACAATTCTATGGGATCAATAGTTCTTATCTCTGCTATACTTTGAATAAAATCTTCAATACTGATAATTTCTGGCGAAAATATATTTTCATCTGTTTGCTTTTTTAATGCTTCAATAAGAAATATTTTTGCTCGCTTATTTGGCAAAACAATAACTGTTTCAGTTAGTTCATTATTATAACCTAGTAATATTACTGTTGCTATTTTATCTAAAAAAGAAGTATTTGTCATTTTATAAATATAAAAAAAGCCATTCAATTAAGAATGGCTTTTTAAAATTATTTAGAAAATTGATTACAATTTACCTTCGTATATTGAACCTACGTGTCTAATTTCTGTTCTTCTGTTTTCAGCTTTACCTTTTGGAGTTTTATTTGATGCAACTGGCATAGTTTCTCCAAATCCTTTAGATACTAAATTATTAACATTAACTCCTCTTTCGATCAAACCATTCATAACTGCAGCAGCTCTTTCTTCAGAAAGTTTTTGATTTAATTTATCAGAACCATCACTATCAGTATGTCCTTCAATACTAAATTTAGCATTTGGATAGTTCAGAAGGATTTGTTTGATTGCATCTAATCTAGCTTGAGTTTCTTGATCTCCAGTTTTGAAAGTTGCTTTTCCTGAGTTAAAGTAAACCGCTCTAGCTTGTACTTTAAGTTCTTGCAATACTTGTTCAGTTACTTCTGGACATCCTTTGTTACTTGCAGGACCAGCAACTGTAGGACAAGCATCTTCTTTGTCAATTACACCATCTTTATCAGCATCCAATTCAGGACATCCTCCATTTGAAACTGGACCAGCAACTGTAGGACATTTGTCTGAAGCATCAGTAACACCGTCACCGTCTGTATCAGGACATCCTTGGAATTGTTTTAAACCAGCAACTGAAGGACAAGCATCATCTGGATCTGCTACACCGTCACCGTCTGTATCAGCACAACCTTGGAATTCAGCAGTACCAGCAACTGTAGGACATTTGTCTTTAGAATCTTCGATACCATCTGCATCTGTATCAGGACAACCATTGAATTGTTTTAAACCTGCAACTTCTGGACAAGCATCATCTTTATCATAGATTCCGTCTCCATCAGTATCTTTAGCTCCAAACTTGAAAGTAAGACCCGCAGAATATTGAGTATAAGAAGGTGCATCCGGAGTATTTGTTCCAGCGTAAGTTCTGTCCCCGAAAGATTTTTTGTATACCCCTAATAATGAAAGACCTACGTTTTCAGTAAACCAAATATTTAATCCAACCCCTGGATTAACTGTACCATAGCTCTCATCTCCTAAGAAAGTATAACCAGCACCAACACTTAATGTAGGCTCTAATACTTTAGATTTTATTAATTCCATGAAACTATAAGCAACTGTTGCATCAATACCGTAGTACATTAAGTCTCCAGGATTTATAGCAGCATAATCGTTTTTATCTGGTGTAAGACCAGGAACTTGCACAACAAATTTATCAATTTTATTAATTGAACCTGTAAGTCCAACTATAAATCCACTACCTACGTATCTAGAAACGTTGATGTAAGAAACTGAAGGAAGTATATTCCAGTTATCACTTACCTTAAATGGCTGATCAAATTGACTTGGAAAGCCATCACCAGCACTAGATCTGTAGTCAACCGCATTTACTCCAAAACCGATTGCCCATTTATTATTACTGTCCTGTGCTTGAGAGCTTAATCCCATCACCATGGTTACAGCAACCAAAAGCTTGTTAAGATGTTTCATACTTTTTTATTTTATTTACAATTAGTTAATTTCAAACAAAAGTAGGGCAATTTTCTGTAACATCAAAATAATTTGTTAATTAAAACACTTCTCAAATATAAATTTTAACAATTATATTACAGCAAGTCTTTGTCCTACGACCATAAAAGCACGAATTGCCTTATCCAAATGTTCTTTTGTATGAGCCGCCGATAACTGTACTCGTATCCTAGCTTTGTCTTTAGGAACTACAGGAAAAAAGAATCCAATTACATACACTCCCTCTTTTAACAGCTCATCAGCCATAGTCTGTGCAAGTTTAGCATCATACAACATTACAGGCACTATGGCCGAATCTCCTTCTACTATATCAAAACCGGTTTTTTTCATTCCGCTTTTAAAGTAATTCGTATTCCATTCCAATTGATCTCTAAGCACAGTATCTTTTTCAAGTAACTCAAAGACCTTAATAGACGCACCGACAATAGCCGGAGCCAATGAATTTGAAAACAAATAAGGCCTGGAACGCTGACGCAATAACTCAATTATTTCCTTTTTAGCGGTCGTATACCCCCCCATTGCACCTCCTAAAGCTTTTCCTAAAGTGCCTGTAATGATATCAACACGTCCCATAACACCTTTTGCTTCGAGCGTCCCCTTTCCAGTTGCACCGATAAATCCTGCTGCGTGACATTCGTCAACCATAACCAAGGCATCATATTTATCAGCTAGATCACAAATCCTATCCAATGGCGCCACAACTCCATCCATAGAGAAAACACCATCAGTTACTATTATTTTAAAACGAGCTCCTGATTCATTTGCTTTTATCAGTTGCTGTTCTAAATCTTCCATATTACTGTTTTCATAGCGATAACGAACTGCTTTACACAAACGCACCCCATCTATTATAGAAGCATGATTCAGACTATCAGATATAATGGCGTCATTTTCTCCAAATAAAGGCTCAAAAACACCTCCGTTTGCATCAAAAGCAGCAGCGTATAAGATAGTGTCTTCGGTTCCATAAAAATCGGCTATCTTTTTTTCTAATGTTTTATGAATATCTTGTGTACCACAAATAAAACGAACTGACGACATTCCAAAACCATGAGTATCCATAGCATCTTTCGCCGCTTGAATCACTTCAGGATGTGACGACAGCCCTAAATAATTATTAGCACAAAAATTTAAAACCGTTTCACCAGTTGAAATAGTAATTTCTGCTCCCTGTGAAGAAGTTATAATTCTTTCTTTTTTGAAAATTCCGTTTTCTTCAATACTTTGAAGTTCAGACTGTAAGTGTTGCTGTATTTTACCGTACATTTTATTTAGATTTAAAATCTTAAAGTTTAAAGACAAAAGGCTCTAGACTTTGCTGTTTGACAATTTTTTTACAAATGTACTACATCGATTTCGACTCCTATATACACAAGTGCTTTTTTTAGCACTTTGAAGCCCATTTTCTCAATAGCCATTTGGTAATTTTCTAATTGATATTTGTATTTCGGATTAGGAAGGCCTGTTTTATAATCCAATAAAAAAACTTCTTTTTCTTTATTAATAACTATTCGGTCTGGTTTGACTGTACCTCCCACTTTCTGAATAATGGTTTTTTCATTCAAAATTTCATTTCCTTCTGCAAAATGAATTACCAAATCTTGATGATTAACTATTTCAATAATTGCATTGTAAACAAGCGCTTTTTGAAGAATAGTTATTAATCCATTCTCGATTGCTTTATTTATCGCCAATTCGACATCATTTTTTGTTCCAACAAAAGAAAGTATTTCGTGTATCACATTTCCAAATTCGATAGCTTCCTGCTGATGCGTTCCCCACATCAAAGCTTCTCTTTGGGCTATTTTTATGTTTTTCGGATTCAGTACTTCGGAAACTACAGGAATATTTTTGGTAGCATCAATATGTATTTCTTTTGCTGAGAACTTTACTGAGTCCCCAAAAGAATATTCCAATAAACTTTCATCATAAACCCCTTGTTTAATCAAATATTTTATAAAAAAAGAAGCCATATTGCTTGGATATTCTCCATCTTTTCTAGGCTTTACATTTTGAGAAATTATATATAATTGTTCCTCCGCCCTAGTCAAAGCTACATACAGGACATTAATATTATCCAATAATTCTTCCTGCTTTTTAAGATTATAAACCGCAGAAGCTTCTTCTCCAAACTCTTCAATAGCACTGCTGTTATCCACCAGTATTTTTGGCATATCAAAATCTTGTTCTTCCGAGTTAAGCCATAATTTATCTTTCGGTTTTCTGTTATAATCTTCTTCGGCAAAAGGCATTATTACAACCGGAAATTCCAATCCTTTCGATTTATGAATGGTCATAATCCGAACTGCATTTGTTCCCTCAGGAGAAGGGATGCTAAATTTCTCGAAGTTTTTATCCCAATAATTCAGGAAGTCTGAAATTCCGGCTTGATTACGAACATCCCGTTCTAAAACGATGTCAAGAAAATATTGAACATAAGCAGTTCCCATCGATGATACCACTTCATTTTCATTGGTTTTTAGAAATTTTGAAACAATAATTTCAACGGCTTCATACAATGATTTTTTTCTAATGCTTTGAAAAGAAAGCTCGAGGTTACAATTTTCAAGCCATTTTTCAAAAGTAGCTTCCTCTTTCAATTCCATTCCCTTAGCTATAAAATCATGAACGGGTAATTCATCTTGTTTATTTTGTGCCAAATACTGCAAAAAGTTCGCTTTTGACTCTAAATCAGAACTATTCTTCAAATATTTTAAAATATGAATAATCAATCGGACTTCGGTCGCATTTTGAATCATCAATGTTTCGGAAGACAAGAGCGGAATACTTTGTTCCGTTAAATAATTTGCAACAGCAATTCCTTGGCTCCTTTTTCGAGTCAGAATCACAATGTCTTTATATTCAAAACCTTCTTTTACAACTTTTTGGATTGTATTTAATGTGGCCAAAACATACAAATCCGCTTTATCCAATGTCTCCTCATCTTCATCTGAAGATTCAATTTCAGGTAAAAAAGAAATATTTACATAACCGCCTACCTTATTGTTTATCTTCTGACGGCTGTGATTTTCGTATAAATCCTTATAATCTGCATTGCTGAACTCATTGGACAATAATTGGAAAAAATCATTATTGAATTCAATTACTTGAGAATAACTTCTATAATTTTTGTCTAAATGTTCTAGCTTTTTATCCTTATTACTGAAAGGATTCTGGTCTTTACTCAACTCGATAAACTGCTCAGCTTTGCCGCCACGCCAACGGTAAATGGATTGTTTTGGATCTCCAACAATCATTAAAGTACCCTTTTGTCCGAAATCATCTTGACCCGAAAGCGCATTATCAATAAGCGGAATCAAGTTTTGCCATTGCATCTCGGAAGTATCCTGAAATTCGTCAATAAAAAAGTGACGATAACGTTCTCCTAATCGTTCATATATAAAAGGAGCGGGCTGATTTTGGATTTCACGGTGAATAATTGCATTGAACTCGGTTATCGAAAGTACATTTTGTTCATTTTGAATTTTTGCTAATTCATTGCTGACAGTATTCAATAGCGATAAAGGCGTAATGTTTTTCAAGAACGCCTTATAGAAATTTCGCTTTTCGAAGTTTTTGTAAATTTCCGAAAGACTTTTTAATAGATCGGGAATAATATTCTCTATTAACGCTCGGTCTTTTGCCGTTTTATTGATGGCAATATCGTCGAACTCCCGAAACATCTTGTTTTTTGAATTGAATTTACCATCTGCTATGCTTTGAAGATGATTAGGAAAAGTTCCTCTGGAAAATGATTTCGAATCAATTGCATTTTTATCAATTAACAACAACAATTGACTTGCAAGGCTTGCATTTTCTTTTTCTAAATCTTTGCAAACCTGAACTAATTTTTCTTTTACGGCAATAAAATCACCTATCGATTTATCGTGAAAATGTGTAATTTCATTTCGATTGTTTTCATTCAGCACTAATTTTCCGGTTTCTAGAATTTCTCGCGAGATGTCCCAAGATTTATCATCATCGGTTTTTTCCATCGTAAAATCGATGAGTAATTTGGTCAGAGTTTCATCTTCACCGGCTTGTGCAATGATGGCATCTACGGCTTCAATCAGCAGGTTTTCGGTATCTAAAGTTACCTCGAAAGTCATGGGCAATCCCAAATCGTGTGCAAAAGCGCGAATAACTTTGTGAGTAAATTTATCAATCGTGGATATGTCAAAAGCAGCATAATTGTGAATGATGTGCTTGATGATTTGCTGTGATTTGGTTTTAATCTGAATTATCGAAAGTCCTGTATCTACGGATAAGTCCTCCATTAAATCCGAAGCTTTTGCATTCGGATCGTCTTTTGCAAATTCAGACAAACTGCCAACGATACGGCTTTTCATTTCGTGTACCGCTTTGTTGGTAAACGTAATGGCAAGAATATTTCTATAAGCGTCATTCTTATTTGCTGTGAGAATGATTTTAAGATATTCTTTTACAAGAGCGTATGTTTTTCCGGAACCTGCAGAGGCGTCGTATATAGCGAAAGAAGGTCTTTCCATTATGATCTTAATTATTGATTAACGGTTTTATATTTCTGATTTTCACTAATGCTTCCTACAATGCCTAATGCCCTAGCCCTGATAGAAGTGGAAATCCTTTTTATCCCGATTTTTCATCGGGATAAAAAGATTGAAACGGATAGCAGGAAATAGCTCCTAAATTACTACTATTAATAGAGTCCGAATTGTATTATCATTTTAATTGATAAAATTATAACAAAATAGAATTTTATATTCCAAAGTTAAATGTTTAATTTTGAAAATATATTTATAAATCATTAAACAACTATATTATGGCTTTTGAATTACCACAATTACCTTATGCATATGATGCATTAGAACCACATATTGATGCCCGTACAATGGAAATACACCATTCAAAACATCACAATGCTTACACTACAAACTTGAATGCAGCTATCGCTGGAACAGATTTGGAAGGAAAAACTATCGAAAATATCTTAATAAACCTTGATAAAACAAATGCTGCTGTTCGTAATAATGGTGGCGGATTTTACAATCATAACTTATTTTGGACTGTTATGTCAGCAGATGGCGGAGGATTACCAACTGGCGAATTGCTAGAGGCTATTGAAAGTTCTTTTGGTACTTTTGAAGAATTTAAAGCAAAGTTTGCTAAAGCTGGAGCAACTCAATTTGGTTCAGGATGGGCTTGGTTATGTGTACAAAAAGGAGGTAAACTAGATGTTTGCGGAACTCCAAACCAAGACAATCCATTAATGCCAGAAGTAGGCTGCGGCGGAACTCCAATTTTAGGAATGGATGTATGGGAACATGCTTATTACTTGAACTATCAAAATAGAAGACCTGATTATATTGAGGCTTTTTTCAGTGTGATTAACTGGACAGAAGTATCTAGACGTTTTGCTTTAGAAAAATAGTCAGAAGAAAACAGAGTAAAGAATATAGAGAATAGACGGATGAACTTAAAAGTTTGTTCGTCTATTTTTTTGTTTTGCATTTTCTCATTTGCATTTACTTTTGAGACTTTATACCAATAAAAAAGGTGAAATGTTACTTTCACCCTTTTTGCCCCAAATCTACCATAAACTTAACCTACTAAAAATTATGGTAGTCAAATGTACATTGAAATTATTTGTTTAGATATTATTTTCGATGAATAGCCAATAAACTCGTTTAACTAAGTCTTAACTGAAATTCAGTAAGTTTAATTGCAGCTTATCAGACAATCCCCTAATTTAACGCGATAATAAAAAATTAAAAACTGATTTTATTCCAATAAAAAAGGCGGAATTTTACTTCCACCCTTTTTGCCCCAAATCTACCATAAACTTAACCTACTAAAAATTATGGTAGTCAAATATACATTGTATAAAACTATTTCAATATTATTTTCGACGAATGCCCAATAAACTCGTCAAACAGACAATCTATTGATATTCAATAGATTTAACTCATGTTTGGTGAATAATTAAGAACTTCTCGGTAGAATCATAAAATTCAAAAGGTGACTTTATACCAATAAAAAAGGTGAAATGTTACTTTCACCCTTTTTGCCCCAAATCTACCATAAACTTAACCTACTAAAAATTATGGTAGTCAAATATACATAGTGTAAAACTATTTCAATATTATTTTCGACGAATGCCCAATAAACTCGTTGAACAGACAATCTGTTGATATTCAATAGGTTTAACTCATGTTTAATCAATAATTAAGAACTTGTCGGTAGAATCATAAAATTCAAAAGGTGACTTTATACCAATAAAAAAGGTGAAATGTTACTTTCACCCTTTTTGCCCCAAATCTACCATAAACTTAACCTACTAAATTATGGTAGAGCAAATATACTTTTGCATTTATGATTATAAAAATAAATTCGACAAAGTACCTACATACACGATAATCGGATAATTCCATTAATACGCTCTAGCGTCTTTACCTTCATAAAAATTCATAAAAGCCCTATTAACCACACGGTTACCTCCCGGAGTAGGATAATCACCAGTAAAGTACCAATCTCCTAAATTTTTTGGACAAGCAGTATGTAAATCTTCTACAGTTTGGAAAATAATCTTTACTTCAGCGTTAATTTCTGATGAACTCAGCAATTCGGCAATTTTATCTGATATTTCCTGAGAAGTGAAAGAGTCATATATAGCTGTAACATAATTCACAACATCATTATCATGATAGTTTTCCTGCGCTTTACATTTAGCATAAACTTCATCAACGATATGGTACAGGTTTCTTTCCTTCAACAACTCTAAAGCTGCTCTAAAAGCAATTAATCCTTCCAGTTTTGCCATATCAATTCCATAGCAGTCAGGATAACGGATTTGTGGCGCTGAGGAAACAATAACAATTCTTTTTGGTTTTAGACGATCCATCATTTTAATAATGCTCATCTTAAGAGTTGTCCCTCTAACAATACTATCATCGATAATTACAAGATTATCTGTTGGTTTGATTACTCCATAAGTCACATCATAAACGTGAGCCACTAAGTCATCTCTACTGCTGTCTTCGGTAATAAAAGTTCTTAACTTCGCATCTTTTATGGCAACTTTTTCTGTTCTGATTTTTACAGAAAGTAATTTTTCTAAAGAATCAACAGTTAATGTATCTTTATTTTCAAGAATGA
Organism: uncultured Flavobacterium sp.; assembly: GCA_963511795.1. Classification (GTDB taxonomy): domain Bacteria; phylum Bacteroidota; class Bacteroidia; order Flavobacteriales; family Flavobacteriaceae; genus Flavobacterium. Next base: position 180,791 of record CAUPKP010000006.1, read on the forward strand.
AATTTTTCTTTCTTTGATTTAAAAAATCTTGAGCCGCTTCAACTAAACCGTAAAAAGAAGTTTCGGCTGTATTCGGAATGTATGAAAAAACAGTGTTGTCTGTATCGTTATCAATTGACTCTAATACTGCAGGCAAAATTAGTTTTCCTAAATTTTTTCTTTCCTGATAAATTTCTGCATCGCTTCCTCTTGAGAAATAGATGCGCTCGAATGAACATGCTTTTTTTACAGTTGGAGTCAGAATTTCTTTCATAGAAATATCTCCACCTTTCTTAATAATCAAAGCACTTCCTGGATCAATTTCTTTTACTTTTTCAAATGGAACATTAAAAACTGTCTGAATAACGGGTCTTTCTGATGCTACTACCACAATTTCATCATCCTGATAATAATAAGCTGGACGAATTCCTGCAGGGTCTCTAAAAACAAAAGCATCGCCATGACCTAAAAGACCAGCCATAGCATATCCCCCATCTAAATTTTTGGATGAACGAGCCAAAATTTTAGCAATATCAAGTCTTTCGGCAATAACTGGAGAAGCTTCTCTTTTGGAATAACCTTCAGCCTTGCAGTCTTGGTATAATTGCATAACTTCTTTATCAAGAAAGTGACCAATTTTTTCCATTACAGTAACAGTATCCGCCATTTCTTTTGGATGCTGACCTAATTCTACTAAATTTTGAAAAAGCTCCTTAACATTTGTCATATTAAAGTTTCCTGCTAAAATCAGATTTCTGTGCATCCAGTTACTCTGACGTAAAAATGGATGAACACTTTCAATACTGTTTTTCCCAAAAGTTCCATAACGAACGTGTCCTAAATACAATTCTCCTATGTAAGGAATATTTGCTTTAAGTTTCTCAACATCATCTGCATACTCAGGATGAGCCTCCATTTCTTCGTTTACTCTCTCATTTATCTGTTTAAAAACATCTTGAATTGGCTGTGCATGATTAGAACGAACACGGCTTATGTATCTTTCGCCAGGCTCTACATCCATTTTGATACTTGCAAAACCAGCACCGTCTTGACCGCGGTTATGCTGTTTCTCCATCATCAAGTACATTTTCTGTATACCATAAAAAGCGGTACCATACTTTTCTTTATAAAATTCAAGAGGTTTTAAAAGTCTAACTAAAGCTATCCCACATTCGTGTTTTAAAGCGTCGCTCATTGTTTTGTTGTTTGTAGTTGTTGGTATTTATTGGTATCTGTGTAATGTTTCTTTAAACTAAATACGAAGCAAATTCGTACTGCATCTTATAAATATTGACTGTACTAATTAAAAAAAGCCTCACATATGAGGCTTTAGAACATTACAATTCTATATCAAACTGGGTCAGAGATTTGAACTGTTTCAATCTTGAGACCACTTCATCCTCCTCTAAATCAATCATCCTTTCTGTTCCAAATTTCTCTACACAGAAGGAAGCTAAATTCGAACCATATATAATCGCATTTTTCATATTATCGAAAGAAACATTTTCACTTTGTGTTATATATCCTGAAAATCCTCCTGCAAAAGTATCTCCAGCTCCTGTTGGATCAAAAACTTCTTCTAATGGTAATGCCGGTGCAAAGAAAATTTCTTTACCATGAAACAATAAAGCTCCGTGTTCTCCTTTTTTAATTACCACATATTTTGGTCCCATTTCATGAATTTTTGCAGCGGCTTTAACTAAAGAATATTCTCCCGAAAGCTGACGCGCTTCTTCATCATTTATGGTAATAACATCGACTCTTTTGATAATCGTTAATAATTCTGGCAATGCACAGTCCATCCAAAAATTCATAGTATCAAGAACAACTAATTTTGGTTTGGTTTCCATCTGGTCCAAAACACTGCTTTGCACTAAAGGATGTAAGTTACCTAACATCACTATTTCGGCGTTTTTATAATCTTGAGGTACTTTTGGCTGAAAATCTGCCAAAACATTTAATTCGGTCACTAAAGTGTCTCTTGAATTTAAATCGTTGTGATACAATCCGCTCCAGAAAAAAGTCTTTCCTCCTTTTACAACTTCAATTCCTGAAATATCAATATTTCTGTCTGTTAACAAATCTAGATATTCTTGTGGAAAATCATCACCAACAACAGAAACTATCGCTGATTTTACATTAAAAAAAGAAGCAGAAATTCCTATATAAGTTGCTGCTCCACCAAGAATTTTGTCTGTTTTTCCAAAAGGAGTTTCAATTGCGTCGAAAGCTACTGTTCCAACAATCAATAATTTATTCATTATATGAGTTTCGAATTAGGGTGCAAAGATAGTTCTTAAGTTGCAATATTGCAAAGGTTCAAACACTCAAAGTTTTCATAAAAGTTTACCCTCTTCCTTTTCGTAAAAAGCATCAATAGAAACTTGCTTTTGCATGGCTGCCATAACTGCCAATTCATCGCATCTTTCATTTTGAGGATGATTATTATGCCCTTTAATCCATTTAAAATCTACTTGATGTTTTTTGTAAACAATTAAAAAACGTTTCCATAAGTCTGGATTTTTCTTTCCTGCAAAACCTTTTTTCTCCCAACCGAAAACCCATTTCTTCAGCACAGAATCTACAACATACTTTGAATCCGAAATAACTAGAACTGAAGTATTCTCCTTTTTAAGCTTTTCTAAACCTACAATGACCGCTAATAATTCCATCCTGTTGTTTGTGGTATGTCTAAAACCCTCATAGAATTCTTTTTTATAAGGTTTCCCTACCCATTCCATAACGACTCCATAGCCGCCATTTCCTGGATTTCCCTTAGCCGCTCCATCTGTATATATATGTACGTCGTAATTCAAGAGTGGCAATTAAAGATTATTAAGAAGTAATTTTTCTATTATTTCAGGGAAATGTTTTTGTTCCAATTCATGGATTTTTACAGCAACTGATTCTGGTGTATCACTTTCAGAAAGACTAACATTCTGCTGAAATATAACATTGCCCTCATCATAGTTTTCATTTACATAATGAATAGTAATTCCAGTTTCAATTTCTTTATTTTCTACAACCGCTATATGAATATACATTCCATACATTCCTTTTCCACCAAATTTTGGCAACAAGGCAGGATGTATATTTATGACCGCATTTGGATAAGCTTCTATCAAATTATCAGGAAATTTTAACAGAAAACCAGCTAAAACTATCAAATCGGGTTGAAATTGATTCACCATTTGTAATACTTTTCCTGAATTTAGATCATCTTTTGAAAAAATTTCAGTAGGAACATCTAATTTTTTTGCTCTATCAAGAACCCCCGCATTAGAATTATTAGTAAAAACTGCTACTACAGTTCCAACTGATCTGCCTTCAAAATATTTTATAATATTTTCAGCGTTAGACCCCGATCCAGAAGCAAATATCAGTATTCTTTTCATAATTCCATTTTTTAATTTAATGCAAAAAAAGGAATAAAAAACGAAAATAAATAGGTTTACGAAATCTTTGTTGGAATAAATTTTATAAATTAGTACACACATTTATTAACTAAATAGTTGTTTTAAAATAAAGTTGTTTTATTTTTGCCAACAAATTAAATTCTAAAATTAAAAGATTATGTCAGACATTGCATCAAGAGTAAAAGCGATTATCGTAGACAAATTAGGTGTTGACGAAAACGAAGTTGTAACAGAAGCAAGCTTCACTAATGATTTGGGAGCTGACTCATTAGACACTGTTGAGCTTATTATGGAATTCGAAAAAGAATTTGACATTCAGATTCCAGACGATCAAGCAGAAAACATTGCTACTGTAGGTCAAGCTATCTCTTACATCGAGGAAGCTAAAAAATAATAATTATACACCCGATTAGTAAAATTCTAGAATTTTTAATCGGGTGTTATTATTTGAATTAATTAAATTTCGATTGAATTTCAATCACATTATATTTACATTATAATACCCATGTCTCTTTTTAGTTACTTTTTATAGTATAGAAAGCATGGGCTTTATTTGTTAAAAGATAACAAAAATAAAAACGTTATGGTTTTAAGAAGAGTTGTTGTAACAGGCCTTGGTGCTCTTACTCCCATTGGTAATAATATTGAGGAATTTTGGAATGGTTTGATTAATGGCGTTAGTGGTGCCGCACCAATAACATATTTTGATGCTTCAAAGTTTAGAACAAAATTTGCCTGTGAAGTAAAAAACTTCAATGTCGAAGATTTTATTGACAGGAAAGAAGCCAGAAAAATGGACCGTTATGCACAATACGCTATGGTTGCATCTGACCAAGCTGTAAATGATGCTAATTTTGATTATGACAAATTAGATAAAGATAGAGTAGGTGTTATTTGGGGTTCTGGAATTGGAGGATTAGAAACTTTTCAAATAGAGGTTCTTAATTTTTCAGCAGGTGATGGTACTCCAAAATTCAATCCTTTCTTCATACCAAAAATGATCGCTGATATAGCTGGCGGTCTTATTTCAATGAAACATGGATTTAGAGGTCCAAATTTCACAACAGTTTCCGCTTGTGCATCATCAACAAATGCTATCATTGATGCTTTCAATTACATTCGTCTTGGTCATGCTGACGTAATAGTAACTGGTGGTTCTGAAGCCGCTGTAACAATTGCTGGAATGGGAGGTTTTAATGCTATGCATGCTTTATCCACCAGAAATGATGATCCAAAAACAGCTTCCAGACCTATGGACAAAGATAGAGACGGATTTGTACTAGGAGAAGGTGCCGGAGCATTAATTCTAGAAGAATATGAGCACGCTGTAGCCCGTGGCGCAACAATATACTGCGAAATTGGAGGAGGCGGAATGTCTGCAGATGCGTATCACATTACAGCACCACATCCTGAAGGATTAGGAGCTAAAAATGTAATGCTAAACTGTCTAAGAGATGCCGGCCTAGAACCAGCAGATGTAGACGGCGTAAACATGCACGGGACTTCTACCCCGCTTGGTGATATTGGAGAATCTAAAGCAATCCTACATGTTTTTGGAGAACACGCATATACGATGAATTTGAACTCTACTAAATCAATGACAGGCCATTTACTTGGTGCTACTGGAGCAATTGAAGCAATATCTTGTATTCTTTCGTTAAAACACGGAATTGTTCCTCCAACAATAAATCATTTTACCGATGATGAAAATATTGACCCAAAATTAAACTTTACCTTTAACGTTGCTCAAAAAAGAGAAATGAACGTTATTATGAGTAATACATTTGGTTTTGGTGGTCACAATGCTTGTGTTTTGGTTAAAAAATTAGATTACAAAGCGTAAAATGCGTTTTCTAAAAAAAATATTCTCAAAATCCCGTTCTCAAGAAGACGGGATTTTTTTTAATTCAATCCAGATTATACTTGGATTTGCCCCTGTTAACCTAGAGTTTTATAAGAAAGCTTTTACTCACCGCTCCTCAAACCGCATCGATTTAAAAGGTACTCCTATCAATTATGAAAGACTTGAATTTTTAGGAGATGCGATGCTAAGCTCGGTTATTGCTGCTTATTTATTTAATGAAGCTCCGTTAGGTGACGAAGGTTACTTGACAAAAATGCGCTCAAAAATAGTAAGTAGGGAACACTTGAATGAACTCGGCAAGGATTTGAACTTAATAGAATTTGTCGAAAGTAAAGTACCTGTGCATCATTTCGGAGAAAACATACACGGCAATATCTTTGAATCTTTAATTGGCGCAATCTACTTAGACAAAGGATATGAATACTGCGAAAAATTCATTCAAAAAAGAGTTATAATACCTTATGTAGACATTGCTAGATTAGAAGGTAAAGTAATCAGCTATAAAAGTCTTGTAATTGAGTGGTGCCAAAAAGAGAAAAAACAATTTCATTATGATATTTTTGATGACAATGGAATTGACGGACAGCGGTTGTTTGGAGTTAAACTAAGTATCGACGACAAGGTTATTGCAAAAGCCAGAGCTACTTCAAAAAAGAAAGCTGAAGAAAAAGCTTCGCAGCGTGCTTACTTTGCTTTTCAAGAAAAAATTGAAAGAAAATAGCTAAATGATTATCAATACTACATCGTTTTCGTTAATAAAATATCATAATCCTAGTCAGTAAGCAACCTTTTACTAATTTAGAAATATTATATTTACAGCTTATTTTTTAATGACCATGGCAATTCATAAATTGGATTTTGGTGAATTTAACGAGATAGATTATAGTCTTATCGCTATTCACACCTCATTAGAAGATTACCGATTGGCTTATTTTATCAATCAAAGACTTCATGTAAACCTGAATAAATCTATCAAAGAAATTCAAATTACTGATAAGGAAGGAGAAGTTCATTTTTCTAGATTTCATTTTTATGAAAAGAAAAAAGACATTTCCTGGGATTTGATACAAAATATAAACGAAGTCATTCAACAAAAAAGAGAAGACAATCAAGGTTTGTTTACAAATTTTGACTTAGAAGTAGCAAAAAAAGTGTACATGATTCCTGAATTTAAAAAAGTAAACTACTTTTTGAAAATAGAAAACAGCGAAGACAACACCAATCTTTTGGAAATTCAAAGTGAGCTGAATTCAATAGATCAAATAGCTGCTAACTATATTGTTGACATAAATAAGATAAAATCTAAAAACAATTTAATTTTTTAAAAAAAATGCTTACAAACAAAAAAACCAAAATTGTAGCCACACTTGGGCCTGCATGTAGTACACGAGAAATCATTAAAGACATGATTGAAGCAGGTGTAAATGTATTTAGAGTAAATTTTTCTCATGCTGATTACGAAGATGTTAAAAATAAAATCAACATTATACGCGGTATAAACGAAGAATTTGGATACACTACTGGAATTCTTGGAGATTTACAAGGCCCTAAACTTCGTGTTGGAGTTATGGAAGATGGAGTTGTTGTTAATGATGGTGATTTAATCACTTTCACAACAGCTGAAGACATATTAGGTACTTCAAAAAAGGTATTCATGAAATACCAAAATTTCCCAAATGATGTTAATCCTGGGGAAAGAATATTGCTTGACGATGGAAAATTAATTTTCGAAATTGTTTCAACAGATAAAAAATCAGAAGTTGTTGCCCGTGTTATACAAGGTGGAGAATTGAAATCGAAAAAAGGGGTAAATTTACCAAATACAAAAATTTCATTACCTGCACTTACTGAAAAAGATATCGCTGATGCCATTTTTGCAATAGAAATGAAATTAGACTGGATTGCTCTTTCATTTGTTAAAACTCCAAGAGATTTACAAGATCTACAGGAATTAATTGCAAAACACTCTGAATATAAAATTCCAATTATAGCCAAAATCGAAATGCCAGAGGCATTAGAAAACATGGACAGAATTGTAGCTTATTGTGATGCTTTAATGGTTGCCAGAGGTGACTTAGGTGTTGAATTACCAGCTCACGAAGTGCCATTGGTTCAAAAAGAATTAATCCACAGAGCTAAAACAGCTAGAATTCCAGTAATTGTAGCTACTCAAATGATGGAGACTATGATTACAAGTTTGACTCCAACCCGTGCTGAAGTAAATGACGTAGCAAACTCTGTTATGGATGGAGCTGATGCAGTAATGTTATCAGGCGAAACTGCAACCGGAAATTACCCCGTACAGGTAATTCAAAAAATGACTCAAATTCTTGAAGCAGTTGAAGATTCACCGCTTATTCAAGTTCCTCAAAACTCTCCACAAGTAAGAACAAACCGTTTTATTACTAAAACAGTTTGTCAGCATGCTGCTACTATGGCTAATGTTATCAAGGCTAAAGCAATTTGTACTTTAACAAACAGCGGTTATACAGCTTTTCAAATTTCTGCTTGGAGACCATCTGCACATATTTTAGTATTTACATCAAACAAAAGAATTTTGACTCAGCTTAATTTATTATGGGGAGTAAAATCTTTTTATTATGAAAAATCAGTAAGTACGGATGATACTGTTACTGATGTAAATAATATTGTAAAAGAAAAAGGATTTGTGAAAAAAGGTGATTTCTTAATCAACTTGGCTGCAATGCCAATTACTGAAAAAGGAATGGTAAATACCTTGAGAATTTCTGAAATAGAATAACTTTTTAGTTCCACAAAATATAAAACCGTCTTAAATCCTTTAAAGATTCAAGACGGTTTTTTCATTTAAATTTTTAATTATTTTTACAGAACTAAATCCCAGCTGAATGAATCATTTTTTACTGTTTTTCGCTGTTTTGCTGTTGCCTTACTGTTCATTAGCACAAAAAAATTCAGATGCTTTATTATCTGAAATAGATCAGACTATTGAAAATAATTCCTTTTATACCAAAAAAAAAGAACAGGAAATTACCTGGCTTAAATCGCTTTTAAGAAAAAATAACACTTCAATTTCCAGATATGAGATTACACAAAAACTGTACATTAATTACAGTTCCTATCAATCTGACTCTGCTTTAGCGTATGCCAGAAAAAATCTTCAGGCTGCAAAAATACTTAAAGACCATGATAAATTAAATCAGGCCGAAATAAATCTCGTCTCAATAATGGGTACATTGGGCATGTACAAAGAAGGAATCGACATTCTCAATTCCATTAGTATTTCACCAGCTTCGTCTCTAAAAGGTTCGTTTTACGATGTCAGCCGAACCATTTACGGACAAATGGCCGACAACGCCTCTTCACAGCAGGAAAAAGAAAAATATCTTCTGCTTTCAAAAAAATACCGGGATTCCAGTGTTGTTTTTTACCCAACAAATTCTGTATCGTATATTATAACTAAAGCCGATTGGAATTTAGACCATAAAAAACCTGATGAAACGCTGCATTTATTACTTCCCTATTTTCAAAAAATCAATTACAGCGATTCTAATCGGGCGATTATATCTTATATCATTTCACAAGCTTATAAACAAAAAAATGACAGATTAAAGGAAAAAGAATGGCTAAGCATTTCCGCCCTATCCGACTTGCAGTTATCCAAAAAAGAATATATTTCCCTTCGCTCATTGGCTTTTCTGCTTTATGAAGATGGTGATATTGAGCGGGCTTATACTTATATAAAACGTTCTCTAGATGATGCCGTTGTGTGCAATGCCCGCTTGAGAACCTATGAAATATCGAAGATGCTACCTATCATCAGCGAGTCCTATCAACAGCAAAATGAAACCAATAAGCTCCAATTAGTTGTCTTTTTAATCAGTGCAGGTTTCTTGGTACTCGTTTTATTAGCACTTTTGTTTTTACTTTTTAAGCAGATGAAAAAATTATCTAATGCAAAAAAAGCATTGAGTTCCGCCAATGATAAACTTTCTGAATTGAATTCCGAGTTAAATACTTTTAATGAAAAATTAAATCTATCGAATAACACCTTATCCGAAGCCAATTTTTTAAAGGAAATTTATATCGGCCGCTATATGGATCAAAGTTCCGATTATTTAGGAAAACTCGATGAATACCAGCGAAAACTCAATGTATTGGCAACAACAGGAAAAATAAACGACCTTGTGAGTACTGTAAAATCAAAAGATTATATAGAAAATGAATTAAAAGAATTTTACGCCAATTTCGACAAAACCTTTTTACAGTTATTCCCAGATTTTATTCATGATTTTAATGATTTACTGATTCCAAATGAAAGAATTCAGCCAAAAGAAGGCGAACAACTCAATACCGAGTTAAGGATTTTTGCACTCATCCGTTTGGGGATAAAAGACAGTGCCAAAATCGCAGTCTTTCTTCGTTACTCGATTTCGACTATATACAATTACCGCTCCCAGCTCAAGAACAAGTCAGCTGGTCGTAGAGATGAATTTGAAGATAGAGTAATGCAAATAGGAACTAGCAACAAGTAAATCCTTGATCTCAGGATTTTATAGCAATTATGCTACATCAATTTCTTCAATGCAGTTGCTCGCGTGAGGGATTGCAGTGGAGCTCTTTTTTAATCCCATTTTTTTGGGGATTAAAAAAAGCGGGAACGTAAAGCCCGACCCGAAATTTTTACGGAGGGTCACGCCCAAATCAAATGTAATTAGTTATAAAATCAAACCAAATTTACTTTTGCCTTAAATTTTCACTTACTTTCCTGCCACTTTTTTTTAATTTAAAATATTTACAACATATTGATCTGTAGTGTTTTAAATTGTATTTTTGAAATTACAATCTACTTTTTTAGAACGATTGAATTTTTCAAACTCTAAAGCGTATACTTTTACTTTCACGAAAACGATATATCCTTTTTACAATTAATAAATCGATTTCGTCAAAAGCTATTCAAAAAATCAATCTCTAATTTATATTAAAAAATGAAACATTTACTTTATACAGCTCTATTCTGTTTGTTGGTTTTGCAATATGCCAATGCTCAACAGTTGAAATCCCCGAATGGAAAATTCACAATGGAGTTTACATTGCAAAAGGATGGAACTCCAAGTTATAATTTAAACTACAAAGACAAAACTGTTATAAAGCCAAGTAAATTAGGTCTTGAACTTAAAGATGATAAAAAATCATTACTAAATGACTTTACGGTAATTGACACTAAAACGACAGCTTTTGATGAAACTTGGAAACCAGTTTGGGGAGAAGTTGAATCCATCCGCAATCAATACAGCGAACTGGCTGTAACACTTAATCAAAAAGAAACCGACAGACAAATTATCATCCGTTTCCGATTGTTTAATGATGGTTTGGGTTTTCGATATGAATTTCCTGCCCAAAAAAACTTGGTCTATTTTATCATAAAAGAAGAGAGAACACAATTTGCATTGACAGGAGATCATACGGCTTTTTGGATTCCAGGAGATTATGACACTCAGGAATATGACTATACCACTTCTAAACTATCTGAAATAAGAGGACTAACCGAAAAAGCAAAAACTGCAAACGTATCACAAACTTCATTTTCTCCAACTGGTGTGCAGACATCTCTTATGCTGAAATCAAATGATGGTTTGTACATTAATTTACACGAAGCAGCATTAATCAATTATTCCTGCATGCACTTGAATTTGGATGATAAAAATATGATTTTTGAATCGTGGCTTACACCAGATGAAAAAGGTAATAAAGGGCATATTCAGGCTCCGTCACATTCTCCTTGGCGTACTATAATTGTAAGTGATGATGCCAGAGAAATTTTGGCTTCAAAAATGACTTTAAATTTAAATGATCCTTGCAAAATAGAAGACACTTCATGGATTAAACCTGTTAAATATGTTGGTGTTTGGTGGGAAATGATAACTGGAAAAAGCTCATGGTCGTACACGGATGAATTTCCTTCTGTACAATTAGGAGTTACAGATTTTTCTAAAGCTAAACCAAACGCAACTCATGGCGCAAACAATGCTAATGTGAAAAAATATATTGATTTTGCTTCTGCAAACGGTTTTGATGGGGTATTGGTTGAAGGGTGGAATGAAGGGTGGGAAGATTGGTTTGGCCACTACAAAGACTACGTTTTTGACTTTGTAACACCTTACCCAGATTTTGATGTGAAAGGATTGCACGAATATGCAAAATCCAAAGGCGTAAAAATGATTATGCACCATGAAACATCCGGATCAGTTCGTAACTATGAGCGCCACATGGACAAAGCGTATCAATTTATGAAAGACAATGGATACGATGCCGTAAAAAGCGGTTATGTGGGCGACATCATATCTAATGGCAATAATCATTACAACCAATTTATGATAAACCATTATCAGTATGCCATTGAAAAAGCTGCAGATTATAAAATTATGGTGAATGCGCATGAGGCAGTCCGTCCAACCGGTATTTGCAGAACGTATCCAAATTTAATTGGTAATGAAGCCGCAAGAGGAACAGAATATCAAGCCTTTGGCGGATCAAAACCAAACCATGTTACATTGCTGCCTTTTACCCGATTAATTGGCGGACCAATGGATTATACTCCAGGTATTTTTGAGATGGATATAAGTAAATTCAGTCCAAACAATAAATCGCATGTAAACAGCACTATTGCTAATCAATTGGCATTATATGTAACACTTTACAGTCCGTTGCAAATGGCTGCTGATTTTCCTGAACACTACAATAAATTTTCGGATGCTTTTCAGTTTATCAAAGATGTTGCGATAGATTGGAGCGAAAGTAATTATCTGGAAGCAGAACCAGGTCAATATGTAACAGTTGCCCGAAAAGCAAAAGGAACTAACAACTGGTTTATTGGGAATGTAAATGGATATGAACCACGTACTTCGAACATCAGTTTTGCATTTTTAGAGAAAGGAAAAAAATACACTGCTACTATTTATGCCGATGCAAAAGGAGCTGATTACAAAACAAATCCACAAGCCTATACTGTTCGAAAAATAGAGGTAACCAATAAATCTAAGCTTTCACAACTAAGTGCAGCAGGTGGCGGTTATGCGGTAAGTATTATTGAAAACAAAAAATAAAATCTCCACAATAGACTAAGAAGGACTTCTAAACACAGACTCCACAGATTTCCACAGATTATTTTGTGTAAATCTGTGGATTTTGTGTTTTCTATTTATTTTTCTCCAAAAATCTTGATGTCATCAACCATAAAAGCCCCGTTTAATGTTTTGTCTTTTCCGGAGCCAATGTATTTGAAAGCAATGCTAATATTTCCTGAATACGAAGACAAATCAATTCCTCCGGAACTGATAAATTCACGAGCAGGGGTCGACAAGGACGCAACTTTTGCTTCTAATTTTATCCATTTTGCCTTAGATATGCTTGACCCTTCAAAATTGGTGGAGACATACACTTCCAAAGTATTGAGAGCAGAATCGATTTTCAAGCTATGTTGTGCGCTTCTAAAAGACAATACCACATTTTTATAATCTTTCAAATCAATTTTAGGCGAAACCAGCCAGGCCACATTCTCTGCGGCCGTGGTACTTGTAGTATTGAACTCGGCATAGCCATTGCCTCCATAGACTATGCTTTTCCATAACTTAGAGGCTTTTTCGACAACATTGCTCCACCCGGGTAACGCAAAATTCACGTTGTGTTTAACCGACTGAAAATCTTCAGTAAAAAATGGAACACTTCTGTTTCCGCTCATTGCAATGTCTTTTTCTGATCGGACCATCAATTGATAATCGGTTCCGAATTTTGTCAAGATTCCGCGGACAGTACCGCTCCCTTCAGGCACTAGATGACCTGCAAAATCAGCATAACCGCTCGTCCTAAAAATAATTTGATTACCTGCTTTGTCACGCAGATTCCAATTTGTTGCACCGCCGACATCGTTGGTTTCTTCATAATAATGCCGTCCTAGCGCTGCTTCGGTAAACTCCACATCTTTCAATTCAATTAAAGTGTTTAGTTTCGCATCATCCAAAGCCTCTTCGACAGTAAGCTGTTTCACCAATTGGCTTTCATCGATTATTGTACAGGAAGCATTCAATACTTTTTTATAATCGTTTGGAGAAATTCGGCCAACACCGCCTTCATTATAGGCATTGACATAAATATTCCCAATTCGCATACCTCCATAATAAATATCAGTGTATTGGTCTTTCATTTTGATATAAACCTTATTGCCTAATCTGAAATCAACATAGGTATTTGAAGCATCCACTGGAACGCTAAAACCCATCGCTGGAGTTGTGGCTGTCGCCAAAGTTTGAAACGAAATGGTCTTAAAAAAATTTCCTTCCTCATCACTGGAAACCACATAAGCTTCAATAATATCGTCATAAGTATATTGTGTAACTATAGAATTCGTCACGGCACGAACTTCTTCAACCGTGCGGTTTACTTTCAAATCGGGCTGGTTGCAGGAGAGTTTTGGCACATCAAATTCCTCCTTGGCGCAGCTGCCAAAAGTGATTGTAATTCCTAAAAAAACAGTGTAGAATTGTAGCTTCATATTCTTTTATTTTTTAAAATTTATAAATTGATGTACAGGTTTACGAAATACGTTCGCCCATAACCGTAAAAATATTTGTTACCAAAATTGGGAGTTCCGCTAGAAACATCCTGATTAAGCTGTCGAAAATTGGCATTTCTTGCCTGCTCATAGCCTCCTGTTTTATACTTCAAGTCCAAAGCATTATTTACCGTTGCAAAAAGCCCGATGTTTTTCCCTTTTATTCTCCAAGATTTCCCTCCAGAAACGTTCAACAAAGTGAACGGCTCAAACTCTTCCTGTTTCAACAACTCTCTTGCCCTTTCCTCCGAAGCTTCTGGAAAATTGAAACCGCTTTCGGGATTTTTATAAAAAGTTGCAGTTCTGGAAATAGGTGAAATATCTATAAAACTATTCGCCAGATAATTGATATTGGAACCAATCCACCAATATTTGGGATCTCTATATTCGATTCCCAAAGCAAATGCCTGCTGTGGCATTCCCGCCTGATGGTAATTTTTTAATGTAGCTGTTCCAAAGTCAAATACTGGTATTGGATTTTCGGCGGTGGCTTGTGCATCATTAGTTATCATAACATTTGGATTGCTATCATACGTATATTGACCATAAGCTCCAGAAAAACTAGTCATTATTGTTGCGGTTAATTGGTATTGTAAACTGAATTCGGCTCCAAAATTCTTCTTGTCCAAATGCGTTAATGTTTGGCTTACAAAAGCATCGGTATTAGCATATCCTGCTCCGTCATCAAATATCCCTTCGGCATAAAAGAAAGAAGTTTGGGTCATGTTTTTTATTTTGGCATAAAAAAGTGTGAGACGGGTTTGCCATTTTGGAGTACGGTAAAAATAACTCGCATCCAAACTGCATATATTTTCATTTTCGATATCATCAACAACCGAATTGTTCAAACGGGCATTTGGAAAGGTATTCCTGATCGTTGGCGCATTAGAAAGATATGCCCCGTTAAAATTAAGCTGTTGTCTTCCTGAAATTTTGAAAAGCATACCTCCTTTAAAGCCAAAATTCTCAAACTGCACTTTCTCACTTTTCCCAAAAGAATTGGTCGCATAAATTCCGTTTTGGTACAAACCTTCCCGTTGATAATTGGTGCTTGTGAAATTTTGCGCTAAATAAAAATCAACTTTGTCATACGTAAATTTAAAGTTGATAAAAAGATTTAAAGTATTCGCTGCATAATTAAAATTGTAACCATAAGTATCTCCCTCGACAACCTGTCTATCAGGATTATTCAAATCCGATTGTGCCTGGCTTCCATTATAAAAAACATCGATATCATTAAAATATAATCCTCCCAAAAGATCTGTCAATTGCTGGTAATTGTGGGATTTTAAATGACTGTAAAAACCTCCGGCAGTCAAGTAAAGGTTGTCGCTTATTTGTGTATTAAAATTAGAGGTTGCTGTTATCGTTTGTTCATCTGAATGATCTTCATACAAAACATAATTACTTTTGCTGGGAGTATAACCAATTATATTGCCATTCGCGTCCAAAACCGGTGACTGATTCGCATAATACAAAGCGTTCCAATCGATTTGATTATTGGCTAGAAACTGTTCTTTGCTTTTTTCTGCATTGACATAGTCGGGTGTGAATTCTCCCGAAAATTCTCCATTATCCGGCGCAAACATGGAACTGTAGTAGCTGGGCATTTTCCTGTAATACGTTGGATCAGGACTATTCGCATTTTGGTAATCAATATTGCTGTTGGTTATTTTTCCAAATTGATACGTCAAACTTGAATTCAGCGTTGTGTAATCATTTAGGGTGAAAAAATGATTCAGCATCAGGATGGGTTCTTCAATGGTTTTAATTCTGGCATTTCGTTTTTTGCCGTCATGCCAACCCCAATACGAATTGTATTTCTCACTTGTTAATTGAGTCATTTCATCTGTATTTGGTGAATTTTTGGCTCGGGAATTGGGTGTGTAAAATCCGGAGAAATTCAAAGAATGCTGATCATTTATTTTCTTTTCCACACTAATAAAACCCGCTATTCCATTAAAATTTGTCCCTTCAAAATAGCCTTCCTCTGCCCAGCGTGTTCCTGCCGAAACTACAAATGCCCAGCCTTTATTATTCATTCCTGATGCATACGTTCCTGTCATCCGCCAAGAATAATTAGTATTAGTCCCAGAAAAGGAAAGTATAGTTCCGGGCCTGTAAATAGAAGCCCGAGTATTGATTTGCTGCGTACCCAAAATCCCTCCAAAAGCATAATCCGATGGAAAAGAACCAACTGTAAATTCCTGATTCCGAACCGCATTATTCAGTCCGCTCCAATCGCCCCATTGCGGACGGCCGTCGTAGAGTTTGTTCATCGTAACTCCATTAATAGTTGTAGTGGCATATTGACTATCCAATCCCCGGATTCTAAAACGAGCTTGTCCCCAATTGAAAGCAGCCGCTTGCTGAAAAGCATCTCTGGAAGACTGTAAAAGCCCCGAAGAACTTTCGGAACCGCTGTTATCGTCACTCAAATCACTTTCAAGAAGCGTGATTAAACCCGTCTGCTGTTCCACCATTTGGTTATCTTCCATTGGAATAGTCCCCAAATCAAGCATTTGATCTTTAGTAATTACAACTGAGAGCAGTATATCTTTAAAGCCTTGACTATGCAAAAGCAGTAATTGACTGCCTAATGGAACAGCATAAAAACTGAAAATTCCATCGCCTGAGGTGAGCTGCATCAATTGAGTATTTTCAATAGTAACTACTACATTCTCTAATGCCTTTTGAGTTTTAGAGTCAATGATTCTTCCTTTAATGCCGGTTGGTTTTTGGGCAAAAACAAAAGTTATTTTCCATAAAAAAAGTATTCCTAACAAAAATTTCTTCATACTATTTTGTAAACAAATGGAATAAGTCATGACAAAGCACAACAAATCCAAAGATTAAATTCGTTTAAAAAAGGATAAAAAAGTTTTTGAAAAAAATAAAAATGAAGACCTAAATCTACTGTGGTATTTTGAATATCAATCGAATAAAAATAACTCCCGATTAATACCGAAACACAAACATAGGAAAAAAACTATTTAAAAAAAGCAGTAAATACTTGTTTTTTTGTGATTATTCACTAATTGCTTTAATACGTCCCACCATAAAAGCGATAAGAACACCAAAGATGCCGATAAAAGCGAAGGAAAATCTCAAACTAAACAGTTCTGCAATATAGCCAATAACGGGAGGTCCCATCAAAAAACCCAGAAAACTGACGCTCGAAACAGCTGTCAAAGCTTCGCCGGTGGGGATTGTTGGGTGTTTTCCGGCAATACTGTACAAAGTAGGAACTATTGTTGAAACCCCCAGACCTATAACCATAAAAGCTAATGTCGAAGGTATTATATAAGGAAAAACAACTGCCGTAAAAAAGCCTGATGAAATCATAATCCCGCTGATTTGCATTACTTTTTTACGCCCATATATATTGATTAATTTGTCTCCAAAAAAACGGCCGCTTGCCATCATAATCATAAACGAAGTGTAACCCAAAATGATTAAAGCACCGGGAGCTTTGACAATATCTTTAAAGAAAACCCCGCTCCAATCAAACATGATTCCTTCGCTGGCCATACTGCAAAAACCAATAACTCCAAGTAAAACTAAAGTTTGATCTGGTTTACTGAATCCTTTTTTCTTCTCTGCTTTAACAGTTTCTTTGGCCTTAATTAAGAATTTGAAATTTAATGCAATCAGCATAAAAGCAAGGAAAGCAACAACCAAAAAATGTGTATATGTGCTAAGTTCTAAAGCTAACATTCCCAGTCCAACTAATGCCCCTGTAAATCCGGCCAAACTCCACATTCCGTGAAACGAGGACATAATGGTTCTTTTAAAAAGTCCTTCCGTATAAACGCCTTGAGTATTAACAGAGATATTAGTCAGATTGCCGAATATTCCAAAAATATATAATCCAAGGGCCAATTGCCATGCATTTTGAGCCAGACCCAAATTAGTAAGACTCACTGCATACACTAAAATAGCAAAGGGCAAAATTCGATGACTTCCAAAACGGGTGACTAATTTACCCGAAAAATACATCATCGTTAACTGTCCAACAGGCAAAGCAAAAAGAATAGTTCCTAATTGACCGTCACTTAAATTCAATGCCGATTTTATAGTTGGAATCCGGCTTGCCCAAGTAGCAAAACACAATCCCATAGCAAAATAAAACATAGAAACCGCCAAACGAATCCTAAGCAGATAGGATGCTTTGATATCGCGATAGTTTTTCTTGTATTTGCCTTTGGCTTTATACCAGCCTATAAAATTGAAGTACTGCAAACTCTTTCTGTTTAAAATTTAATTAGCAAAACTACAAAATCAATGTGATCTTCTTAACCATTTTTTTTAAACTGCTATAATACAACGTTATTGTTTATAAGTTTAAAGTCCGATAATTAATTTTTGGAGCAGAAATATTAGGCCTTTTCAGCAGGAATGAGTCCCGCAATCCGTTACAATCTTTATAGACTGAACCCCAGCCCACAAAGGATTTTCACTGCACACGAGCGAAGCGAATTGGCAAAGCAATCGGAGCTAAAAGGAGAGATTCAGTCTTTTTACTATTATTCAAAAAACAACAGTAATTAATCTTAAATTTATAACTGGATTACTTTTTTCTGCTCGTTACTTTGAATCGATGCTTCAATAATCTGCATGACATGAATACCCTCCTGCGCTGTTACAGGCTCAGCCAAATTATTGACAATAGACTGATAAACACCATCAAAATAATCATAATAATCTCCCTGCAGTGTTGGAACTTTCTCCTTAATTATTTCGCCATCAATCTCTGTGTGCAATAACCCTTCTTGACCTGGAGCTTCAGTACCCCAAGATGTCAGATTTGGCTTCTTGCCTAATTTCAATTCGTCCTCCTGAACATCGCCGCGAGATTTCAAAAAAGATCCTTTTTTTCCGTGAATAACATAAGCAGGATTGGCTTCTCTGACAAAAAAGCTGGCTTTTAAACGAACTCTAAAATCGGGATAATACAGCAAAATATCAATCCAGTCATCTACTAATGAATTTTCGCGGGTAAATCGTATGTCGGCAAAAACACTTTGGGGAAACCCAAATAAATACAACGCCTGATCAATTATATGAGGACCCAAATCCTTAAGAATCCCGGCACCGGAATTGACTGTTTCTTTATGACCTTTTGGACTCAAAATAGGATTGTAGCGGTCAAAATGAAACTCAGCTTCCACCAATTCTCCTAATTTTTTTTCGTCCAATACTTTCCGTACCGTTTTGAGATCGCTGTCCCATCTTCGGTTTTGAAAAACTGAAAGCTTCAGTCCTTTTTCTTTAGCCAGACTCGTTAATTCCTGAGCTTCGGCAACAGTAGTGGTAAACGCTTTTTCTACCACAGCATGCTTTCCGGCAAGCAACACCTGCTTTGCATATTCAAAATGAGTTCCTACTGGCGTATTTACAATTATCAAATCGGCATCGCTTTGCAGTACTTCTTCCAGAGTGGCAAAACTTTGTACAGTTGGGTAATCCAATTGAATGAGATTTTTGCTTCTCTCCCAAGAACCAAGCAATTCAAATCCTTCATGAAAATCTAAAAAAGGAGCGTGGAAAACTTTTCCGGACATTCCGTATGATAATAGTGCGGTTTTTATTTTTTGCATATTTTTTGATTTTTAAAATCTAACATATTTTTTTTACCGCAAAGTGCGCAAGATTTTTATCTGCAATATTTGTAATGCGCAAAGGTCGCAAAGCTTTGCGTTCCTTGCCCTTTTCAAAAAAACAACAATCCTTGCGCTCCTTGCGGTAAATTTATTGCAATTTAGCTCTTTCGTATTGCTTCGGCCATTGAGCATCAACTCCCAATTCATGTGCAAAATCCAAACCTAAATTTGGATTCCTCAACGACTCTCTGGCAAACAAAACCAGATCGGCTTTGCCTTCAACGACAATAGCTTCGGCTTGCTGGGAAGTAGTAATCAAACCAACTGCTCCTGTCAAAATTTCTGTTTCCTTTTTAATTTTTTCGGCAAAATGAACCTGATAATTTGGCCCTAAAGGAATTTGCTGATGCGACACCAATCCGCCTGAAGAAACATCTATAAGATCAACTCCACTCTCTTTTAGAATTTTAGAAAGCTGTACTGATTCTTCAACATTCCATCCGCCCTCTGCCCAATCTGTAGCAGAGATTCTCACCAACAACGGAAGTTCTTTAGGCCATTCAGACTGCACAGCTTGGAGAATTTCAAGTGTCAATCGAATTCGGTTTTCGAAAGAACCGCCATATTCATCTGTTCTTGAATTAGATAAAGGCGACAAAAATTGGTGCAGTAAATAACCGTGTGCTCCGTGAATTTCCAATACCTGATATCCTGCTGCAACAGCTCTACGGGTTGCTAATTTAAAGTCGGTGATTACTTTTTGAATACCTTCTGCATCCAATGCTGCAGGAGGCTGTTCATTATCGTGATAGCCAATGGCACTTGGCGCAACAGTTTCCCATCCTCCCTGATTTTGAGCTAATTTTTTATTGCCATACCAAGGCGATGAAACACTGGCTTTTCGGCCTGCGTGTGCCAATTGTATTCCAGGAACAGAACCCTGACTGATGATAAACTTGGTAATTTTTTTTAGTTTTTTGATGTGATCATCGCTCCACAGACCTAGATCGGAAGGAGAAATTCTGGCTTCGGGAGAAACGGCTGTGGCTTCCTGAATGATCAAACCAGCACCTCCTGTGGCACGGCTTCCGAGATGAACTAAATGCCAATTGTTGGCAAAACCTTCTTCGGCCGAATATTGGCACATTGGTGAAATTGCAATTCTGTTTTTGAATGTGAGACTTTTTATCTGTAGTGGAGAAAATAATTGTGATGCCATAAATTAAATTATTGTTAATACTTTAAACCTGAACTCGATTGTAATTGTAGATGATAGCAAAAATGCACTATGATTGTCTTTAGCCCCGATCGAAGTGGAAATCCTTTTTATTTTTTCTTTAAAAATAAAAAGATTGCAACGAAGAGCGGGAACCATATCTCCTAAAATGCCCAATCTTTCTGCTCCAAAAAAATTATAGGACTCCAGTTGTAACAAAGTTATTGCTCTAACGCCAAATTAAAAATGAAAAACACATTAATTAACAAAGTTTTAAACCGATGCGGATTAATATTGCGTAATTAATAAAATAGAAAATAGTACTTTTGTCCGTCATTAAAGAACCGAAAATTAAAAAATGGAAATAATTATCAAGCTTTCTCAATTTTTATTGAGCTTATCATTACTTATTATACTTCACGAATTAGGGCATTTCATTCCTGCAAAATTATTCAAAACCAGAGTCGAGAAATTTTATTTGTTTTTTGACGTAAAATATTCTCTTCTAAAAAAGAAAATCGGCGAAACTGAATACGGTATTGGGTGGCTTCCTCTTGGCGGTTATGTGAAAATTTCCGGTATGATTGACGAAAGCATGGACAAAGAACAAATGGCTTTGCCTCCGCAGCCTTGGGAGTTTCGCTCTAAACCAGCTTGGCAGCGTTTGATTATCATGCTGGGCGGTGTAACGGTAAATTTTATACTTGCTTTCATTATATATATAGGTATGGCGTTTGCTTATGGAGATTCCTATATTGCAAATGCTGATATGAAAGATGGTCTTTTGATAGAAAACCAAGCCATGATTAATGCCGGATTTAAATCTGGAGATAAAATCGTAGCTGTTGATGGTGAAAAAATCATCCGTTTTGACAAGGAGATTAATGGTAAAGTTATCGTAGCCAAAGAAGTAGTGATTAACAGAAATGGTGCTGAACAAACTATAAAAATGCCACATGATTTTGTGGACCAATTATCTAAAGTGGAGAAAGAGCCTTTAGCTACTATTCGAATTCCATTTGTTATTGGGAATGTTGCTGATGAATCTTTAAACAAAAATCTTAAGGCAAAAGATATTCTTTTATCTCTAAATAATCAGCCAACAAAATACCTGGATCAAGCCAAAGTAATTTTACAAGACAACAAAAACAAAACAGTTTCAGCAGTAGTTTTAAGAAATCAAAAACAAATGACTCTTAACCTTAAAGTAAATAAAGAAGGTAAACTGGGTGTTCAGCTTGGCGGTTTGGGTCTTGATTCTTTGGAGAAACTAGGCTATTATAAAATAACGCATCAAAAATATAGTTTCATGGAATCAATTCCTTTTGGGATTGAAAAAGGAAAAGACCAATTGGTTGGATACGGAAAACAACTAAAAATGATTTTCAATCCTGAAACCAAAGCGTACAAACAAGTAGGCGGTTTTCATGCCATTTATAATATTTTCCCAAGTTCTTGGAGCTGGGAAGTTTTCTGGAGCATCACAGCAATTTTATCAATTATGCTTGGTGTGATGAACTTATTACCAATTCCGGCACTTGATGGCGGTCATGTAATGTTTTTATTGTTTGAAATTGTCAGCGGAAAAAAACCAAGCGACAAATTCTTAGAGAACGCCCAAATGGTTGGTTTTGTATTGCTTATCAGCCTATTACTTTTTGCTAACGGAAATGATATTTATAAAGCGATTGTAGGCAAATAAAAAAGATTGTTATTTTTGCTTTTTTTGTTTGCTACATTTAAATTTAATCCTATATTTGCACTCGCTAAAAAGAGCAACAACTTCCTCCTTAGCTCAGTTGGTTAGAGCATCTGACTGTTAATCAGAGGGTCCTTGGTTCGAGCCCAAGAGGGGGAGCAAACTTTTTTCAGCAAACATACATACCTTTAAGGTGATTCCTTCTTAGCTCAGTTGGTTAGAGCATCTGACTGTTAATCAGAGGG
>CAUPKP010000007.1:0-171910 GCA_963511795.1 uncultured Flavobacterium sp.
ACACTAAACTTACCACTTTCAAAAACAGAAACTATTTCTCGTTTAAAATCTTCTGAATAACGTCGAAACTTTCGAATATTCTTTAAATTTGCTTTCATATAAATTGACTTTTGTGGTCAACCTATATCAGGGACGTACAATTTTCTGTATTCTAAAATCTGCCTTCTGCTATCTGAAACCTGCCATCTAAAAAACTAACAATCCGCCATATTTACAGCAATTGCGAGTCCGCCTTCGGAGGTTTCTTTGTATTTAGAGTTCATGTCTTTGGCTGTCTGCCACATGGTGTCAATTACTTTGTCAAGAGATACTTTAGCATTTTTAGCATCGCTTGCCAAAGCAAGTTCTGCTGCGTTAATGGCTTTTATGGCACCCATCGTATTTCTTTCGATACACGGTATCTGTACCAAACCGCCAATGGGATCGCAGGTTAGTCCCAAGTGATGTTCCATGGCAATTTCGGCAGCCATTAACACTTGATCTGGAGTTCCTCCCATCAATTCACATAAAGCGGCAGCGGCCATTGCACTCGAAACGCCAATCTCGGCTTGACATCCTCCCATTGCTGCCGATATGGTTGATCCTTTTTTGAAAATGCTTCCTATTTCACCGGCAACCATCAAAAATTGTTTGATTTCTTTTTCACCAGCTTGATGGTTTTCGATAACCAAATAATACATCAAAACAGCTGGAATAACTCCCGAACTTCCATTGGTTGGAGCAGTTACAACTCGACCAAGCGCAGCATTGACTTCGTTTACCGCCAATGCAAAACAGCTGACCCATTTTAAAATCTGCCTAAATTTAACTTCTGTTTTTCTAATTTCTTCCAGCCATTCCTGCGGATTGGAATAATTGCATAAACCAATCAGATTTTGATGCATGTCAAAAGCACGTCTGCGTACATGCAGACCTCCGGGAAGCATCCCTTCAGAATGACAGCCAATATACATGCATTCCAGCATCGTATTCCAAATGCGCATTAATTCATGATGAATTTCTGCTTCGGGACGCATGGATTTTTCGTTTTCATAAACGATTTCCGAAATGGTTTTGTTTTCATTTGTACAATACGCCAATAGTTCGCTTGCTTTGTCAATAGGGAATGGGAAAGCACATTTTATGGCTATTTTGTTTTGGGCATTTTCACGTTCTTCTTTGACTACAAATCCTCCTCCTATGGAGTAAAAGGTAGAACTGTATTCGGTTTCATCGTTGAAGAAAGCTGTAAACATTAATCCATTAGCATGAAAAGGAAGGAAGTTTTTGTTGAAAACAATATCTTGAAGAATATAAAAAGGAATAGGAATTTGGTTTCCCAAATGGATTTCGTTTTTGACTTCAATCGATTTTATAATGCCTTCAATATTTTGAACAGGAATGTATTCTGGATCTTGTCCACTTAGTCCGAGCATTATAGCTAAATCAGTCGCGTGTCCTTTTCCGGTTAATGAAAGAGAACCGTATAAATCGACCTTTACTCGGGTTATTGTATTGATATCATAATCGCTTTTCAATTCAGCCAGAAAGCGTTCTGCCGCACGCCATGGACCAAGAGTGTGAGAGCTTGACGGACCAACACCAATTTTCAGCATATCAAAAACAGAGATACATTCTTCCATAAAATTTAATTATTTTGATGAACAAATATAGTTATTATCTAAAGTATGATTGCTTGTTTTTGTTTAAAAAAATGATAATTTGATAATTTTATCAAAAAATTTGGTTATTACGTTGAAGGATTAATAATGATGTAGTGTGTAGAAATTATCTTCTGCTGTTTTACTGCTGGGGAATTAGTTGTATTTAAAAAGACTGATGGTATCTATAATTTTAGAATTAAAATGATCTAAATCGCTGTTATTCATTTCAGAATTTAAGCGGAAAAAATAATTTAACTGTAAAATCATAGTTTTTACTGATTTTATTGGCTTGGAAAGATTTAAAACTTATATTTGTCGCTACATTCAAAAATTCCGGAAAACATGTTTGAATTTCATCAGTATTTAGGCTTTTTACTTTTCTTAACCATCCTTACAATGGGATTTTGGTTAATGTTTTTCTTAGTTGGTTTCGTATCCTATTGGGTAGGTGGAGCAACTTGGGAAGCTTATAAAGAAAAGAAAGCAAAACAAAAAGAAGAATTAGAAGCTTAGTCTTTTATTTTACTTTACAAAAAAAAGGATTCGTTTTGCGAATCCTTTTTTTATTATATACTTTTTTGTGAAGTTTATCCAGGGAATTCTCCTCCGCCTTCGCCACCGCCTTCATTTCTTGGTGGTGCATTCTTTTCTCTTTCGTTTTTAGCTTTGTTGAAACGGTAAGTAAACGATAAGTTGAATTGACGCTTACGGAACTGCATTTCACTATACGATGTTTGATTTTCAAGATACGTATAAGATCTCATAACTCTTGTATTGAAAATGTCACTGATATTGAAAGCAATTGTTCCTTTATCTTTCATAATATCTTTACTGAAAGAGGTGTTCATGCCAAATTGATCTAAGCTTTTACCCTGTGCAGTTTTTTGACCGCCATTATAGGTAGCATTCAGTTGCCAGTCGATTTTGTATGGTAAAGTAAGTTTGGAGTTAATTCTTGCGAACCAATTATTAGCTTGGTTGTCAAGATTTTGAACTACAAGTACACCCTTGTTGTCTATATAGCTGTGTTCTCCAGTTGTTTTTACATTATAGAAATTGAAATTACTGTTTAATTTCCATATTTTGTACGGGCTGTAATTTAAAGTAAATTCGAAACCAAATTTTTGTTCTTTCCCTAAGTTGATTGGCTGGCTTTTAATTACTGGAATACCATCAATTTCTTCCCCAGGTTCAGGAGTTACCACTTCACCATCAGGAGTTACTATATCACCAGTAGGGGATCTTACAAAGCTGAAAACATCTTTGGTATCTTCAAAATATGCCGATGTATTGAATGTTACTTTTTCCCATCGTTTGATATAACCAACATCAAATTTGTTTGTCAGTGCTGGATCTAAGTCTGGATTTCCTTGAAAAATATTAACGTTGCTCGAATAGTTAACCGCAGGGTTCATGAAACGGCCTCTAGGTCTTGACAGACGCTTGCTGTAACTTGTCGTGATGTTGCTTTGATCTGATATTTCATAACTTACAAAAGCACTTGGAAATAAATTGTTGTACTTTTTGGTGTTGTACTCATTAGTTTCTAATAAGTTCACTTCGATATTGGTGTCTTCCCAGCGCAATCCAAATAAATATGAGAATTTATTCTTTTTGAAGCCATATGAAGTATAAAGTGCGTTAATGTTTTCTTTGTATTCTAAAGTATTGGATAAATTATCGATTTTTATGCCTTGATCGTCAAGAACATAATATTCGTTGTTTAAATCACCAAAACTTCCTTTATATCCAGCTTCAAACTGGCTTCCTTCTCCAATAGGAAGAACATAATCAGCCTGTAATTGTGTTTGTTTTTGAACTTGATTATTTAAAGTGTTATTAAAATTGTTTGAACCAGTAATAAGGCTGTTTTCATCATCCGTATTTCTAGAAATAGAACCGTCAACAGTAAGTTTATGACCTTTTTCGTTGAAGTTTTTAATTAAATTCGAAGTATATTCTACATTTTCACTATTATTATCTCCTGTTCCTAAACGGTAAGTTGAACCAGTAAAATTATAAGCAGGATCATAGTTGTTATAATTGATTAGGTCTGTATTTTCACCAGAATTCTTTTGGTAATTAATAGCATTTGTCCAAAAAGTATTTGGAGCAACTGTCCATTCTATACCAGCTCTTCCGTTGAAACCGTCTCTTACTCTTTCTGTCTCACGGTCTTCGTTTAAAAAGTTTTTGGTAGTACCGTCTTCATTAAAATACTCAGAATTAGTTTTACCGCTGCCTTCATTTGTTCTGTAGTTGTAACCAGCAGTTGTGAAATAGTTTAATTTTTCTGTTTTGTAATTCAAATTTGCACTTAAACCGTAAGTCTCAGGAATACCTGTAGAAGCTATAACAGTTCCGTTGAATCCTTGGTTTTTACCTTTTTTGAGAACGATATTGATTATACCAGAACCACCTTCTGCATCATATCGTGCAGATGGATTGGTTATAACTTCGACTTTATCAATAGCATCAGCCGGAAGCTGTCTTAGGGCTTCGGCAATATTTACGGCATAAGATGGTCTTCCGTCAATTAAAATTCGGATATTATCGCTTCCTCTTAAGCTAACATTTCCTTCGGTATCAACAGAAACAGAAGGAACATTGTCTAGAACATCACTTACAGTTCCGCCCTTTACCATCATATCCTGACCAACGTTGTATACTTTTTTGTCCAGTTTGATTTCAACAGATGATTTTTCGGCACGAACAACTACTTCGTTCAATTGAGAAGCATCTTCTTCGAGTGCGGTTGTACCTAATGAAGTCTTTTCGGTTATGTTTTTTCCTTTGATGTTTATTGATTTAAAGGAAATAAATTCGATAGTTATATCATAAACACCAGGAATAACATCAGCTTCGTATTCACCTTTGTTATTAGTAATTCCGCCTGATATGGCCTTTGGATTTTTTTGGTTTTTTAAAGTGACAGTAGCAAACTCTAAAGGCTGATTGCTTATTTTGTCTACAATTTTACCAGAGACTTTGACTTTGCTAAAAGCAGGAGGTCCTTGTTGGGCAAAATTGGATAGTCCTAAAAATAGAAATAACAGGACTACAGTAAATTTGAAATTTTTCATTTGTGATAAATAAGTTTTCGCTGTTTGACGCAGAAATTTGGAAATAGTTTAAAGTACGATTCTTAAACTTATGTTAAATCTATATAAACGGATCTACCAGACTTAAATCTCTCCCTATAATTGCCTGATCACCTTTGACAACAATCGGCCTTTCAATAAGAATTGGATTTTCGGTCATAGCCTGAATAATCTGATTATCAGTTAGTGTTTTTCCTTTGTAATTCTCTATCCAAATTTTTTCTTTCTGGCGAACTAGTTTAATTGGGCTGAAATTTAATTTTTTTAGCAACAGCGTTAATTCAGCTGCTGTAGGAGGGGTGATGAGATAATTGACAATTTCAAACTCTTTGTTTGATTCTTCTAAAAAAAGTAAACAGCTTCTCGATTTTCCGCAACGCTGGTTATGGTAAATTTGTATCATTTTGGGTAAAATTTGGGTTTTTCTAAAATAAAAAGAGCTATTTTAGTTTCGGCAAAAATAAGATTTGGAACACTATTTAAAGTATAATTATAAAAAAAATAACACAATGTTTATAGAA
This sequence comes from uncultured Flavobacterium sp., assembly GCA_963511795.1. Taxonomy (GTDB): domain Bacteria; phylum Bacteroidota; class Bacteroidia; order Flavobacteriales; family Flavobacteriaceae; genus Flavobacterium. Next base: position 5,266 of record CAUPKP010000007.1, read on the forward strand.
CAGGGAATTGATGAAAAAAATAAATTTTGGAAATATCTTTTGGGTTTACTAATTATTGCTGGAGCAACTTTTTTAGGGCAAATGCCTATGTTAGCGGCAATTTTGTTTGAAACCGCTTTTAAAGGGAAATCATATCCTACAACAGATGCAGAATTACTGCATTTTTTTGAACCCAATTTAAATTTATTCCTTCTGCTCATTTCCTATGTTGCTGCTTTGGGAGGCGTGTATTTTGCAGTTCGGTTTTTGCATCACCAAACTTTAAAATCAATCATTACCGGCCGAAAAAAAATCGATTGGAAAAGGGTTTTATATTCATTTTTGATATGGTCTGTATTTACTGTTGTTTCAACATTGGTTACGTATTATTTAAATCCCTCCGATTTTGAGATTAATTTTCAGCTGGTTCCTTTTTTAATTTTATTGCTAATTGCCACTTTATTAATCCCAATACAGACAACTGTTGAAGAATTGGTATTTCGCGGCTATCTAATGCAGGGTTTTGCAAATTTATCTCGAAATAAATGGCTGCCCTTATTAGCTACTTCAGTTATTTTTGGATTACTGCATTTATCCAATCCAGAAGTTTCGAAGCTTGGCAATATAATTATGGTGTATTATATTGGAACAGGACTGTTATTGGCGGTAATGACTTTAATGGATGACGGAATGGAATTGGCTTTGGGATTTCATGCCGCAAACAATTTAGTAGGTGCATTATTGATAACCTCAGACTGGTCAGCTTTTCAAACATATTCTATTTTTAAAGATGTCTCAGAACCCGAAGCCGGATTCGATATTATCTTCCCTGTAATAGTGATTTATCCTTTGATTTTGATTATATTTGGTTATAAGTACAAGTGGTCGGATTGGGTAAAAAAACTGACAGGAAGTATTTGAATTTTAATTAAATAACACAAAATTATAATAATATTATGGATACAGTAACATACAAAAATGTACACAATCATTTTAAAATAAATGGTCATCATTTAACAAAAGAAGATTTATGCCGAATTGCTTATAGTTTTATAAAAGAAGGAGCAGATTTTGAACAGGCCGTTGGCGATTTTTTATTAGATTGGTTTGATGATAAATCTTATATTGATATGTACACTTCAGGTACTACAGGCGAGCCAAAAACAATACGTATTGAAAAAGATGCCATGGTTAAATCAGCAATTTCAACAGGTGATTTTTTTGGACTGCATCCAGGAAATAAAGTATTGCATTGTTTGCCGGCAAATTATGTAGCTGGGAAAATGATGTTTGTCCGTTCTTTTATTTTAGGTTTGGATTTGGATTTTGTAGCACCAAGTTCTAATCCGTTAGAGTATAATGATCAAAAATATGATTTTGCTGCAATGGTGCCTCTTCAGGCTAAAAATTCAATTGATAAACTAACTAACATCAAAAAGATTATTATTGGCGGTGTTAAAGTTCATAAATCACTGGAGCAGGAATTAATTAAACTGCCAATCGAGATTTACGAAACTTATGGAATGACTGAAACAATTACGCATATTGCTGCAAAGAAAATAGGAACAGAGGCTTTTACTACTTTGCCAAATGTTACTGTTTCAGTAAATGAGAATCAATGTTTGGAAATTTTGGCTAAAAACATCAGAAATGAAAAAATTGTTACAAACGATATAGTAAAACTAATTTCAGACACACAGTTTGTTTGGTTAGGGCGTATTGATAATGTAATTAATAGCGGCGGAATTAAAATTATGCCTGAGCAGGTGGAGAGCAAGCTTTCTACATTGATTCCGAGACGTTATTTTGTCAATGGAGAGCAAGATGATATTTTGGGAGAAAAAGTGGTTCTTTATGTTGAAGGCGAAGCTATGAGTATCGACAGTTCAGTATTTGATGTTTTGGATAAATATGAAAAACCAAAAGAAATTGTTTTTGTTCCAAAATTCAAAGAAACGGCTACCGGTAAAATAATGAGAGAAGAAAGCAGAAAACTAGCAGTGGCTAATTAAATATAGTGCTGATAAACCAAAAAGAGAGGACATTGTTCCTCTCTTTTGTTTTAGGTTATTATGTAAAAAATTACGGTGATATAAAATAGCACTAAGTTATTTTTCCATTTTAAAATAATAATCGGCAGAATTTTTTCCGCTTCCATAGAAAAGGAAGAAAATACAAACTCCCAAAGTGAGTAATGCCAAAAGTAAATTTTGCTGATGCATGTTTCCCATAAAATTGATGATTACAGCACAAATTAAAATTGGTAATTGTGCAGCTATAGCCCATCGTGTGAGTAATCCAAAGAAAATTAAAATACCTCCAATTAAATGTGCCGGCGCTATATAATGAAGCAGAAACATTCCGCCGCCCACATGATCAACAGGTGATATTAATTCAACTAAATACTGAATATTTGAAACAAAATATACTCCTTTCATGAAAAGGAAAACACCCAGCGCCATTCTAACGATATCTACTGGTAAATAAGTATGCGCATTTGCCCACTTATTCAAGCTTTTTACATTATTCATAGTATCATAAATTTTAAATTAGCACTGCTAAGGTATTAATAATTAATGAGATATGAATATTTTAAGGCTTTTAATTGCGTGATGCTGTTATTTGAGAGTAACGTCTTTATTATTTTGATTTTCGTCAGGAATTATGGAGTCTTTTTTAATGTCTTGCAGAATCCAGTCCAGTTCAGGGTCTTTTGCATTGATATAATCTGCTGTTGTAGGGATAATTTCTTTGTCAGGAAAAACACCTCGTCCTTCCAGATCTGTTTTATAATATGGAGTTACCACCATTAACCCGATGGTTACTTTTATTTTAGAGTGAGGTAATTTGATTGTGGGCATTATACCAGCAACTGTTCCATTATAAGCTCCTCCTGTTTCTTCACCTACAAAAGTGGCTCTTTTGGAACCTTTTAGATTTGATGAAATAATACTTGCGGCCGAAAATGTTCCTCCGTTAATCATAACATACACCTTGCCTCTGAATGCCTTCTGGTTTATTGGTTTAGGCTTTGAATTAGAATTTGAAGAATAGTACCTGCCATCATCTCCTTTATGAACTTTAAAAAAAGCAACTGGAGCGTAAAAAGGAGTCATTAAAATTTTAGCAAGCAAAGGAGATTTGTTAAATGGTGTTTTTTCTATTAATGCAGTTTTAGAAGTCACTTCATAAGGGTCTATGAAAGCAAAATTAGAATCCGATATATAGCTGTATAAATTAGCAATTTCATTTAATGTCCCGCCAGGGTTATTGCGTAAGTCAATAATTAAAGTTTTGGTTTTGTTTAATTGTATTTTACTGAAACTTTCTTCGTAGAAGCGCTTAGGATTGCCTATATCGAAGTGCTTAATTTTCATTAGTGCAATACTTTTGTCTTCATCTATGAATTTTAAATTCCGATTGTTTGTTTTTGTAATTTCATTATAGCCGTATGTGCTTTTGTCTTTTTTGCTTATACTGTTTTGTTCGTTCGATATAACTCTCATTTGAACTCCATTATTTTTTTTTGGCTGTTCCGATTTTTTTCGCTTAATGTATACGGTCTGTATAGTATCATTTTGTTTGAAGCTGAAAAATAGATTGTCTGGAATACCATTTTCATTACTATAAAAGAAAGGGAACAATGTAGCTATTCGTTTTCTTTTGAATGTCTCGTTGTAACCGTCTGATGTGAATAAAGTGTAGTATTCTGCAATTAATTCACTTGTTTTTATATTGTTAATTGCAATAACTTCAGCTCCTGGTTTTATGGATTGTTCGAGTGATTTGTTTTTTATGACATACATTTTATCATTTATAATTTCGAACTCAAATTGAGAAAATGGACCAATTCCTTTTTCTTTTAGTATTTTTTCTTCGGCTTTGGTCATAATTTTTAATGAGGGAGCAACCATCAAATGGCCTTGGCGAATTGAAGCAACGACAGGGCTTAGTTTTTTATAAAATTCATAACTGGTCATTGGTCTTTTGAAGGTGTTTTTTAAACTGTCAAATTTGTGATCCAAGTCGCTTTTTGAAATATACCAATACAATTTGGGCTGTAAACGCTGCAGGCTTTTATATGTGAAATCTACATCGGCTTTTAAATAGTCTATGTGAATCAGGTCATCGACGTGTTCATTGTGTTCCTTTATGGAAGTGCATTGGATAAATGATAAGCTTAAAAGCGAAAGAAAGAATAATATTTTTTTCATAAATGTAAGGTAACTTCTAAGCTTTTATTTGTTGCGAAGGGAAATAGCAAAATAAAAAAAAATATTTTGTATAAATATATCATTTTGTATTTATGATTGATAAAAAAAACAAAATTAAAATTTTATTTTTTGTGCAAAAAAAGCTTCCGATTTATCGGAAGCTTTATAGTTTTTTTTCAAGAATCAATAGAACTATACTTAAACCTGAATCACTCCCAGATTAAATTTCTTTTCGATAGGAGCGTGGTTAGCGGCTTCAATTCCCATAGAAATCCAAGTTCTGGTTTCCAGCGGATCAATAATAGCATCTGTCCATAAATGAGCAGCCGCATAATAGGGAGAAACCTGTTCGTCATAACGGGCTTTAATTTTGGCAAACAATTCTGCTTCTTTGGCTTCATCCACAACTTCTCCTTTTCCTTTTAGGGAAGAAGCTTCAATTTGTGCCAATACTTTTGCCGCTTGTGTGCCTCCCATTACGGCAAGTTCTGCACTTGGCCAAGCAAATATTAATCTTGGATCGAATGCTTTACCGCACATGGCGTAGTTTCCTGCTCCATACGAATTTCCAACAATAACTGTAAATTTAGGCACAACCGAATTAGAAACGGCATTCACCATCTTAGCACCGTCTTTTATAATCCCGCCATGTTCCGATTTGGAACCGACCATAAAACCGGTAACGTCTTGAACAAAAACCAATGGAATTTTCTTTTGGTTACAGTTGGCAATAAAACGGGTCGCTTTATCTGCGGAATCCGAATAGATAACACCGCCAAACTGCATTTCGCCTTTGGTGGTTTTGACAACTTTTCTTTGATTGGCAACAATTCCCACAGCCCAGCCGTCAATTCTGGCGTAGCCTGTAATTAGTGATTGTCCGTAACCGTCTTTGTAAGCTTCAAACTCCGAATTGTCCACCAAACGATTAATGATTTCCATCATGTCGTATTGCTCGTTTCTGGCTTTTGGAAGAATACCGTAGATTTCTTTTTCGTCCAAAGCTGGTTTTTCTGCTTTAATGCGGTTGAATCCCGCTTTGTCAAAATCACCAATTTTATCGACTATGTTTTTTATTTTATTCAGAGCATCTTTGTCATCTTTGGCTTTATAATCCGTCACTCCCGAAATTTCGCAGTGCGTTGTTGCTCCGCCCAAAGTTTCATTATCGATAGTTTCTCCAATGGCTGCTTTAACCAAATAACTTCCCGCCAAAAAAATACTTCCTGTTTTGTCCACAATCAAAGCTTCGTCACTCATAATCGGGAGATAAGCACCTCCTGCAACACAGCTACCCATGACTGCTGCAATCTGTGTAATTCCCAAACTGCTCATTATGGCATTGTTCCTGAAGATACGACCAAAATGTTCTTTGTCAGGGAAAATTTCGTCCTGCAAAGGCAGATACACTCCAGCACTATCGACCAGATAAATGATCGGCAAACGGTTTTCCATTGCGATTTCCTGTGCCCGAAGGTTTTTCTTTGCAGTAATAGGAAACCAGGCACCCGCTTTTACGGTAGCATCATTGGCAACAACAATGCATTGTTTCCCTTTGATGTAACCAATTTTTACAATAACGCCTCCCGATGGACAGCCACCGTGTTCAGCGTACATGTTTTTGCCAGCAAAAGCACCAATTTCAACCGACTTTGTGTTTTCGTCCAGCAAATAATCGATACGTTCGCGAGCGGTCATTTTGCCTTCGGTATGCAGTTTTTCGATTCTTTTTTCGCCTCCGCCAAGTTTAACTTTGGCAAATTTTTGTCTGAGTTCAGACAGTAAAAGTTTATTGTGATCTTCGTTTTTGTTGAAGTTTAAATCCATAAGTCTTAATGTAGTTTTGTAACGAGCGCTAATTTACGAAAACGTTTGAAATTATTCTGTTTGCATAAATTATTTTAAATATTTTAGCAATTTAATGTTCTTTAAAATCATATAAAAATAAAAACCCCGCAATTTCATAAATAACGAGGTTAGGTATTGATTTTTGAAGCAAAATTTCAAATTACAATAGTCATTGAAATTGTTATTGCTATTGAAAACTTTAATTATACATTTTAGTATAATATTCATCGACCATGCGGGCAGAATCAAAGAATGGCACAATTTGTTTCATACTGGTTTCTACTAAATCCCACCAATCTTCTTCTGAATCATAATATAATGGAAGTATTTCTTTCTCCAGCTTTTGGTATAAATTATCCAAATCCATTTGGTCCTGCTGGTATGTTGGCAGATTATGATCTACAATAGGTAACACAAATGAATTTTGGGTTTCATTTAATTCTTTGAACTCACGGATCCAGCCGTCATTGGTAGAAAAGTTTATAGCTCCGTTCATCGCTGCAGTCACACCCGATGTTCCTGAAGCTTCTCTGGTCACTCTAGGATTATTTAACCAAATATCAGCTCCTTTTTTTAACTGGCGGGATAATTTTAATTCATGACCAATAAGCACCGCCATATTTTTGAATTCTTTACTAATGTGGGAAAGATTATCAAAATTATGAATGGCTCCATAATCTGTCGGGTATGGTTTTCCTGCGAAAATGATCTGGATTGGTTTTTCCTTATCGTTCATCAGGCTTTTGAATTTTTCAAAATTACGGGTAATCAAATCCGGTCTTTTATAATCTGCAAAGCGTCTGGCCCAAACGATTGTTAAGATTTCCGGGTCGAATATTTTTCCTGTCTGATCGGCCACCACTTCAAAAAGTTTGGTTTTTAATCTTTTTTTGCGGTTGATTAATTCTTCTCTGTCTTTACTCGCATGAGCATCGTCAAGCCAGGGATCGACCCAATATTTTTTATTCTGAGCATTGGTAATATGTGTTATCGGACAAATTCCAGTGAAATCTTTCCACATATCTCTTGAAACTTCTCCGTGGAGTTTGGAAACACCATTGGCTTTATGGCTTAATCGTAACGCAACAAGCGAATGATTAAAAGTGTTGTCTTGAATGCCTGTTATTTCTCTAACAGTTTCTAGTGGAATTCCGCCAAAAAAGCTTAGATTTTCAAGTAAGTTAATATCGTGTTTTTCATTTCCGGCTTCTTCGGGAGTGTGCGTGGTGAAAACCATTTTTTCTCTGATCTTCTCAACACTTTTGTATTTGTTGTACAAATGAAAAACAGACGAAACCGCATGTGCTTCATTTAAATGGTAAATATCCGGTTCATAATCCAAAGCGTCCAGCAGTTTGGCTCCGCCCAATCCCAAAACCATCGTCTGGGCAATTTTGGCACTTGGATCAGAATCGTATAGTCTAAAAGTGGTTGATTTTGCCAAATAATCGTTTTCTGGAAGGTCTGTCGAAAGAAAAAACATTGGGACTGTTCCAAAGGTTTCCGGTTTCAGGAAATAAGCCTTAATCCAAACATCGTGATTGTTTATTTTTATCGTAAATCGTATGTTAGTATCTTCAAGGAAGCTGTAATTTTTCTCCCTGAAAAGAGAACCCATCGAAAGATCTTCTTTTAAATATTGGTCATAATATCCTTTTTTCCATAAAATCCCAATCCCGATTAAATTTTGCTTCAAATCATAGGCGCTCCGCATGTGTGATCCTGCCAAAAAGCCTAATCCGCCGGAATAAATTTTGAGTGATTGGTCGATGGCAAATTCCATGGAAAAATAAACGGCCGATTTTTGATATTTTTTATTGAAAGAGTAGGGATGTCTGTATTTTTCGGGTAAATTTTTACTCATATTAATTTAGAAATTAAAAGTTTGATACCTAACAAATTTAGAGAATTAGATTGTGAAATAGGTTTTTTAAAGGTTAATCTTGTTCCCATAAAGTATTATTTATCAGTTTTTTGAACGATATCGTTTTAGGAATAGTTATTACAAAATTTGAAAATGATTTTTAATATAAAGTGCCGAATTATATGCTGAAAATTTAAATAATTCCTAAACGGTTTTATGAAATAAGACTTCATATAAAAGTGTAAATTATGTAAGCTTTAAAGCAAAATGTATAAGAACTTTACTTTTTGAGAATTTTAACTTTGCGTAAAAATTCAAAACTGTGCAAAAAACATTTTCATTCATTTTATTCTTATTTTCTATTTTCTCTTCAAATGCTCAGGTTCAAGCACTCGTTAATGACGAAGTTAAGCTTAATACCATGCTGGACCGCTGGGAATTGGACTCGGCTGCGGTAAGAGGAACTTTTCTGGTTACGCCTTATAAAACCATTTATATCATGCCTTTTGTGTGGTCGAGTAATCCAAATGAACAGCCTTCTTCTGGAAATACTTCGCCTGATTATACCCCTTCGCCTAAAGTTAATTATGATGATGTTGAAATGAAATTTCAGCTGAGTTTTAAAACAAAAATCCTACAGAGTTTTTTATGGGGACGTGCCGATCTTTGGCTTGCTTATACCCAAATTTCGCAATGGCAGTTATATAATGAAGAATTATCCCGGCCTTTTAGAGAAATTAATTACGAACCCGAAATCATCCTTAATTTTCCAGTAAAGTTTAATTTTTTGGGATTTAAAACCCGAATGATTGGTCTTTCCTTCAATCACATGTCAAATGGAAAAAGTTACCCGGATACCAGAAGCTGGAACAGGGTTATATTGATGACAGGTTTTGAGCGAAAAAATTGGAATATTTATATCAGGCCTTGGTATGTCATTCCCGAATCAAAAGGCGACAATCCAGATATTTCCAGCTATATAGGTAACGCAGACGTAAATGTTATTTATGCCAAAAACCGAAGTATTTTTACGTTTACCGGCAGTCATAATTTTAATTTTGATGGAAATATGAGAGGAAGTTCTACTTTTTCTTGGGCATATTCCATAAAGGGGAATCTTAGGGGATATCTGCAGGTTGCACATGGTTATGGGAATTCACTAATCGATTATAACCATAAACAAACCACTGTTGGAGTTGGTGTTTCATTAATTGAATGGAAGTAGTTTTTTGATAAAATCAATTAATTTGAGGTCGCTTATTAATTTTGTATAAGAAATTTTTTTTGAGTTGCTTGACAAGTATTTGTTTAGTGGTATTTGCAGATTTTTTGTTGAGCAAAAAAAAAGCCTTTCAATTTTTTTGAAAGGCATTTTTGTATTGGATTATTAGTTTTTAGTGAAATTTTAGTAACTATTCCTCTTCGCGCTGTCCCATCATCATTAAGTAGGCTTTTAGGAATCCGTCAATGTTTCCGTTCATAACGCTGTCTACATCGCTGGTTTCCTGTCCTGTTCGAACATCTTTGACCAGTTTATAAGGCTGCATCACGTAATTGCGTATCTGCGATCCCCATTCAATTTTCATTTTGCCGGCTTCAATATCAGAGCGCTGTTCCTGCTGTTTTTTTAACTCAATTTCATACAATTGAGAGCGAAGCATCTGCATTGCACGGTTTCTATTGTCGTGCTGCGAACGGGTTTCCGAACACTGAATCTGAATTCCAGTTGGTTTATGCGTCAATTGTACTTTGGTTTCTACCTTGTTTACGTTTTGACCTCCGGCACCGCTTGATCTGGCGGTTACGATTTCGATGTCTGCTGGGTTAATTTCAATTTCAATAGTGTCGTCAACCAATGGATATACATAGACTGAAACAAACGATGTATGCCTTTTTGCATTACTGTCAAAAGGAGAAATACGCACCAATCTATGTACTCCGTTTTCGCCTTTGAGGTAACCAAAAGAATAATCTCCTTCAATTTCGAGTGTTACGGTTTTTATACCGGCTGCATCTCCTTTTTGAAAATTCAGTTCTCTAATTTTGTAACCTTCTTTTTCTGCCCACATCATGTACATGCGCATAAGCATTTCGGCCCAGTCACAGCTTTCAGTACCGCCGGCACCTGCTGTAATTTGAAGAACTGCACTCAAAGAATCACCTTCTTCCGAAAGCATATTTTTAAATTCTATTGCTTCAATATGGGCTTCAGTTGAATTGTACTGATCGTCTAATTCTTCTACAGTTAGTTCGCCTTCTTTGTAGAAATCATAGGCCAGCTGCAACTCGTCTGTCATGTCGACAGCTTTGTTATAATCTTCAATCCATTTCTTTTTGCTTCTAAGATTTTTTACAAGAATTTCGGCTTCCTTGGCATTGTTCCAAAAATCAGGAGCGAAGGTTTTTTCTTCTTCGTTGGCTATTTCGATAAGTTTGGCATCAACGTCAAAGATACCTCCTCAACGCACCAAGGCGTTCCACAATACCTTTTATTTGTTCGGTAGTTGTCATAAATTTATAGTAATTTTGTATCGAAAATTATTAGGTTAACCGTTTTTTAGCCCTGATAGCAGCGACATCCTTTTTCTGGCTTCTTTAGCCAGGAAAAGATATAGCGGATAGCAGGATTAGCTCCAAATAATTTTACTGGTTTTGAATGCAAAAATAGGATATAGTTTTTAGATTATGGAAATAAATTTGATTAGCGATACAATTACCAAACCATCGGTGGAAATGCTTCAATATATGTTTAACGCTCAAGTAGGGGATGATGTGTATAAGCAGGATCCTACGGTTATTGCTCTTGAGGCGAGATTGGCAGGGATGTTTGGTATGGAGGCGGGACTTTTTTTTCCGTCTGGAACTATGGCAAATCAAACCGCAATTAAATTGCACACACAGCCCGGCGAGCAATTAATTGCTGATAAATATGCGCACGTTTATCATTACGAAGGAGGCGGTGTTTCGTTTAACAGCGGAGTTTCCTGCTGTTTACTGGATGGAGACCGAGGAATGATTACAGCCGAGCAGGTTGCCGGAGCGATTAATGATCCAGAATTTTATCACAGTCCGCTGACGAGTTTGGTATGCGTGGAAAACACTACGAACAAAGGTGGTGGAGCTTGTTATGATCTCGAAGAATTAAAAAAAATAAAAGCGGTTTGTGTTGCTAATAATTTAAAATTCCATTTGGACGGTGCTCGAATTTGGAATGCTGTGGTTGCCAAAAAACAGCATCCGAGAGAATTTGGTGCTTTGTTTGATACGATTTCGGTTTGTTTGTCCAAAGGATTGGGAGCGCCAATTGGTTCTGTGCTTTTGGGAGATAAAGCTACTATTCATAGAGCATTGCGCATCCGAAAAATATTGGGAGGCGGTATGCGTCAGGTGGGATATTTGGCTGCTGCAGGGAATTTTGCTTTGGATAATAACATTGCGAAATTGGTTGATGACCACAGAAGAGCTAAGGAAATTGCTAGTGTTTTGTCAAAAATGCTTTGGATTGGTAAAATTGAACCTGTGGAAACTAATATTTTAATTTTTTCGGTGCGGGAAGGTTTGAGTGAAAAATTGCTTATTGAAAAGCTGAAAGAGAAAAATATTTTGATAAGTTCTTTGGGACATGGAAAACTTAGAATTGTAACGCATCTGGATTACAAAGAAGTGATGCATACGTATGTTTTGGAAACACTGCAGAAGATTGTCATTTAGTACTTAGTGATTAGTACTTAGCGGAAAAAAGCGGAAAAACTTAATCGTTAAGTTTTTCCTCTTTTTTACCTATTGTCAAATCCGGGCTAAGAACTAATTACTATTTAAACATATCTTCCATTCCCGGAATCATTGGCATATCCATTTTGGCAACGGCATCCAATTCGGCTTGGTTTATTTTTGCCGCTTTTTCAATTGCTTTGTTTAATACTAAAATCAAATAATCTTCGAGTTGCTCTTTGTCTTCCAATAATGAATCATCGATGGCGATTGATTTAATTTTGGTGTTGGCGGTCAAAGTAACTTTTAATAAGCTGTCGCTACTTTGTTCGTCAATTAGTACTGTGTCTAAACGTTTTTTAGTATCTTCGATTTTCTGTTGGGTTTCTCTAAGTTTACCCATCATTCCCATTAAATCCATTTTGGTGATTTTTAAATTATTGAATGACAAAATTACAGAATTAGATTTTTATATACGTTAAATAAGGTTTAAAACGAATTCGATTTAAAATCGCTTTGTGTTATTTTTGCATTTTTAAATACTAAAACCCCGCGCAAACAATGCCAGAAAATAGTTTACCTCCCATAGCCAAAGTAATCCCTAAGAAATTAAAGAAATTTGGTGAAGTTAGAATCGATAATTATTTTTGGTTAAACGACCGTGAAAATCCAGAGGTTATTGATTATTTGAATCAGGAAAACGCTTATTACCAAGAAAAAACGGCTCATACCAAAAATTTTCAGAAAGTCCTTTTTGAAGAAATGAAAGGAAGAATTAAGGAAGATGATCAGTCGGTTCCTTATCTTTACAATGGGTATTACTACATCACGCGTTTTGAAAAAGGTCAGGATTATCCAATTTATTCCCGAAAAAAAGAAAGCCTTTCGGCAAAAGAAGAAATTCTATTCAATTGTAATGAAATGGCGAAAGACAAACCTTATTTCCAATTGGGAGCTTTGAGCATTAGTCCCGATAATAAATTGGCGCTTTTTAGCTATGATATTGTTGGGAGACGCATTTATACGATTCAAATCAAAAACTTAGAAACCAACGAAATTCTGGATGATAAAATAGAAAATGTTACTGGAAGTGCCGTTTGGGCTAATGACAATAAAACAATATTTTACTCGGATCAAGACGATGTTACTTTACGTTCGGATAAAATTTTCAAGCATAAATTAGGAACAAAGCAAGCTGATGATACATTGATTTATTTTGAAAAAGATGAAACTTTCAATGTTGAAATTGCTAAGTCTAAGTCTAGAAAATACTTAGCAATTGAATCCGAAAGTACATTGACTACGGAATACCAGATTCTGGATGCCGATAATCCTGATGGCGAATTTAAAATTTTCCAGAAACGTGTTCGAGGATTGGAATACAGCATCAATCATTATGAGGACAGTTTTTATATAATGACGAATAAGGATAAAGCCGAGAATTTTAAACTGATGAAAACCTCGGTCAACAAAACTTCAAAATCCAATTGGGTAGAAGTTATTGCTCACAGACCAGATGTTTTATTAGAAGATATTGAGATTTTCAAAGATTTTTTGGTTGTAGAAGAAAGAGAAAATGGCTTGAATAAAATCAGAATTATGCCTTGGAGCGGAGAAGGGGAGTATTACCTGCCTTTTGAAAGCGAAACGTATACCGCTTATACGAGTTCGAATGTTGATTTTGATACGGATATATTGCGTTATGGATACCAGTCGATGACAACGCCTTCTTCAATTATTGATTTTAATATGAAGACTAAAGCCAAAGAGATCAAAAAAGAGCAGGAAGTATTGGGCGGAAAGTTTGATAAAAATAATTATACCGAAGAACGTGTATGGGCAACTGCTGAAGATGGCGTTAAAATACCAATTTCGATGGTATACAGAAAAGGATTAAAGAAAGACGGTACAAATCCGTTGCTTCAATATGCTTATGGTTCTTATGGACATTCTATGGATGCAACTTTTTCGTCAACCCGACTCACTTTGCTGGATAGAGGATTTATTTTTGCCATTGCGCACATACGCGGAGGAGAAGACTTAGGAAGACAATGGTATGAAGACGGCAAGCTGTTGAAAAAGAAAAATACATTTACCGATTTTATTGATTGTTCGAAATTTCTAATTGCCGAAAAATATACTTCACCACAACATTTGTATGCCGAAGGCGGTTCTGCTGGAGGATTGTTAATGGGAGTTGTTGTGAATATCGCACCTGAATTATACAATGGAGTTATTGCTCAAGTAGCTTTTGTGGATGTTATAACTACGATGCTTGACAATAGTATTCCGCTTACGACAGGAGAATATGATGAATGGGGTAATCCCAACGTAAAAAAATATTATGACTATATGTTATCTTATTCGCCGTATGATAATGTTATGCCGCAAAAATATCCAAATATGTATGTGTCAACCGGACTTCATGATTCTCAGGTACAATACTGGGAACCAGCTAAATGGGTGGCTAAATTACGAGCTTTAAAAACTGATAAAAACCTCTTGTTTTTGGATACAAATATGGATGCAGGACATGGCGGAGCATCAGGCCGCTTTGAAGCTATTAAGGAATTGGCAAAAGAGTATAGTTTTTTATTAGATTTAGAGAAAATTGAAAACTAATTAGATTTTTTTTGTTAGATTTGCATCATATCGGGGTGAATTAAAAAAATGCTCTCAGATAAACTATTTTTTTATGAAAGAAGAAATAAATGCTTATAATAATGTTTTAGAGTTAATAGGTAATACTCCACTTATTAAACTGAACAGTGTAACCGAGAATTTAAAGGGAAACTTCTATGCAAAAGTAGAATCCTTTAATCCGGGGCACTCATCAAAAGATAGAATAGCTTTATATATCATCGAAGAAGCAGAAAAAAGAGGTATTTTGTCTCCAGGTGACACCATCATCGAAACAACTTCTGGTAATACAGGATTTAGTTTAGCAATGGTAAGCATTATAAAAGGGTACAATTGTATTCTTGCGGTAAGCTCAAAATCTTCAAAAGATAAAATTGATATGCTGAGGAGCTTGGGAGCAAAAGTATATGTCTGCCCAGCACACGTTTCTGCAGATGACGATCGTTCTTATTACAATGTGGCAAAGCGGTTACATGAAGAAACAAAAGGATCAATTTATATCAATCAGTATTTTAATCAGTTAAATATTGATGCTCATTATAAAACAACAGGTCCAGAAATTTGGAAACAGACAAATGGCAAAATAACTCACCTTGTTGCTTGCAGCGGAACCGGAGGAACAATTTCAGGAACTGCAAAATATCTTAAAGAGCAAAATCCGAATGTTAGAATACTTGGTGTTGACGCTTTTGGTTCTGTTTTGAAAAAGTATCATGAAACAAGAGAATTTGATAATGATGAAATTTACCCTTACAGAATAGAAGGATTAGGTAAAAATTTAATTCCGTCAGCAACAGATTTTGATATCATCGATAAATTTATCAAAGTTTCCGATGAAGAAAGTGCTCACTCTGCAAGAGAAGTAACCCGAAAAGAAGGTTTGTTCGTTGGTTATACATCAGGAGCAGTAATGCAGGCAATCAAGCAATATGCAGAAGAAGGAGAGTTTGACAAGAATAGCAATGTTGTGGCAATCTTCCCAGACCATGGTTCACGTTATATGAGCAAAGTATTCAGTGATGACTGGATGAATGATCAAGGATTCTTTGATAGTATTAATGAAGAAGAAGCACAGAAAATAGAATTTATTAAATAAATAGTTTATTATTCTTATTATTATATATTAGAAGCTCCAGATTTTTTATCTGGAGCTTTTTTTATAGTTCAAATGGAATATTAAGGTTATTTACTTTTATAGTTTTAGCTATTGATTATGCTGAATAAGTTTAGGTTTTTGGATTTGATTTTATTTGTTTGAAATTTATACAGGTATATAGTTAAAATGATGATAATTGTTAATTTAATTAATTAAAAAACCTGTTTTTGTTGAATATTTTTCATTTCAATATTATGTTTTTTAGTGAATTAAACGAGTATTTTGACAGTTCATCGGAATATTTAGGTTCTTGTTGTGAAGTAGTTTTAACTTTATATAAATAAATGTGTTACATATTTATCTGCAATTTTAAACCTACAGCTCATGAAAAAAAGTATACTCCCCATAGTAGTGTTAATGTTTTCTGTTTTAGTTAATGCTCAAAATGCAATTCAAGAATTTAATTTTAATGGTACTCTTAGTAATACATCCAATACAATTTTATTTTTGGGTGATGCTAAATTTGTAAAAGACAGAACAGGAACTGTTAATGGTGCTATAAGCATTGTTAATAATTTTCTTGAAGCATCTATACCTAATTTACCTCTTTCTAATTCTAAAAGAACGATTTCTGTTTGGGTGAAGTATAATGATGTCGCTATAGCTAATTATATATGGGGATATGGGGCTTTGGCAAATGCGCAATATTTTGGCTTGTTGCAGCAAAGTACTTCCACTTTACGATCTGATTTGAATCTTGCCGGCTGGGGGCCTGAAAATGATGTTATTGTGTCTACAGCAATTGCTTCTGGTACTTGGTATAATTACACTGTCACTTATGATGGACTTACTTCTAAAATTTATAGAAATGGTGAATTGGTTAAATCTTCTATTAGTCCTAGAAAAAAAACTTCCTCAGTAGTTTTTGGAATTGGAAAAATGGGATCGGCAACAAGTATGAATGCTGATATAGATGATTTGAAAATTTATGATGTTGCTTTAACAGCTGAACAAGTCGCCGGCATATACAATAGTGGTTCTATGCTGGCATTAAATGATGCAGTTATTGCTCCCGTGGAAACAATATTAATCAAATCTTCAGAAATTTATTCTTCACAGGGTTTTAAAGTATTGAGTGCTGATAAAAATGAGATTGATATTACTGCTTTACCAGAAGGAACATATTTGCTAAAAATCTCTAACGTCCTGCAGCAAGATTCTGCATCTAAAAAATTGACTTCAAATTAGTGTTGAATTATAAAATAATTAGTTGGTTGAAAAGGGGTTGTACCATAAGGTTCAGCCTTTTTTTATGAAATCATTTTACAGAGTTAACCATAACTCTAATCGTTTATAAATAAAAAAAAAGCCCTAGAATTTATCTAGAGCTTTTGTTTTGATTGCTTTATTGAAACTATTCCTCCATAGTATGATATACGTTCATTACGTCATCATCTTCTTCCATTTTTTCTATCAATTTTTCAACATCGGCCATTTCAGCTTCAGTTAATTTTTTTGTTATTTGAGGGATTCTTTCAAAACCAGAAGATAATATTTCTAAACTTCTGCTTTCTAATTCTTTTTGAATAGTTCCAAAACTTCCAAATGGTGCATAAATTAGGATGCCGTCTTCATCTTCAAAGACTTCTTCAGCACCAAAATCAATTAGTTCTAATTCTAATTCTTCTGGATCGATACCTTCTTTAGGAATTCTAAAGTTACAGGTATGGTCAAACATAAACTCTACAGAACCTTGAGTTCCCAAAGTTCCATTGCATTTATTGAAATAACTTCTAACGTTTGCTACTGTTCTATTGTTGTTGTCTGTAGCAGTTTCTATCAAAAGCGCAATACCATGAGGAGCATATCCTTCAAATAATACTTCTTTATAATTTGCTGTGTCTTTATCGGTTGCTTTTTTAATGGCTCTTTCAACATTGTCTTTTGGCATGTTTGCTGCCTTAGCATTTTGAATGACAGCTCTTAATCTTGAATTGGCTTCAGGATTTGGACCGCCTTCTTTAACTGCCATTACAATATCTTTACCAATTCTGGTAAATGCTTTGGCCATTGCTGACCAGCGTTTCATTTTTCTACCTTTTCGGAATTCAAATGCTCTTCCCATTGATTATTTTTATTTTGAGTTGCAAAAATACAGCTATTCCTTATTTTACCAAAAGCTATCTAAAAACTTTTTGCAAAATATGTTAATTATTAGTACGTCTTAATGTCTTGTAATCGGATATAATAGATATTGATTCATTAAGATAGTGATTGGATCTTAAGTTCTCGAGCTGCATTTTATTATACTCAATTAATGCTGGATAAATCTCAAGCAAAGATTTGTTGTATTCTGAATTGAAAACGTTCAAATTCAAATCATTTGTTCCAAAACTATTGATTTTCTCAGATAAGCTGTTAATATTTGCTTGATTTTCGAAAATAGCTTCTAAGGTCATTGGTATTTCAAATTTTGATTTCATTATCACTGCATCGATATTTGCGTTAAGTGCAGTGATGGAGTTGAAATAAGGGTCTTGTGCTACTCTGTCTCTGCTTTTTTGAGCAAGCGATTCAATTAAATCATCGCCTACATAGGGAGTAAAGCGTATTCTTGAATTTAAGCTTTCATTTTTTAAAGCTGTTGGAAAATCACTTTCTTTTTGAAAAACATCCTGATAAATAGTAGGGATCTGCACGTCAGGAATAACGCCAATTGCCTGGTGGCTTTTTCCGGTAATTCGATAGAACTTGCTGACAGTTAGTTTTACAAAATGCTGGTCATCATTTTTTTCTAAAGGCATAATTGTCTGCATACTTGCTTTTCCTAAAGAAGTGCTTCCTATTAGTATTGCTCTGTTGTAATCCTGCATGATATCGGCAAAAAATTCGCTTGCCGAAGCCGAATTTCCGTTAATAATAATAACAATAGGACCTTTATAAATTACGCCTTTATAAGGGTCATTTATTATTGATAATTGCTTTTTGTTATCTGCAACTATCGAAATAGGTCCGCGGTCAATGAATAATCCTGCTAATTTTACAGCTTCTTCCATAGAACCACCTCCATTATCAGTCAAATCAAGAATCAGTCCTTTGATGTCGTCCTGCATTAATTTGACAGTTTCTTTGGCAACATCCTGCGCACATCCTTTGCCGTTTCTTTCTTCAAAATTGGAGTAAAAACTAGGGATTTTTATATAACCGACTTTGATGTTTTTATCTGCTATAAAGCTGTAAACGGTATTTTCTTCATCTTTTAAAACCTGCTTTTGTATAGTGACTTTAAATGGCTTTCCCGTATTTCGTTTAAGGGTTAGCGTAAGGATTGTATTTAATTCTGAAGACATCATAGTTGCAATCGATTTTAACGAAGTGCATGATACTTCCAGGGTTTCTTTTTGATTGGAAATAGCCAATACTTGATCTCCTTTTTTGATCCTTCCAGTCTTAAAAGCTGGCCCGTTTGGATCAATTTCAATTATATTGATTTCGTTTTTCTCATTTAAGCTAACGTCTAATCCGAGTGAAAGTTTTTCTTTGGATAAAGTGGATACAAAACTGGATTTGGTATCATTGCTGAAATAATTGGTATGCGGGTCGAAATAACCGCAAAAAATATTATAAAAATCATCTTCAAAGGGGTTGTTGTTTGTAAGTGATACATTGATTTTACAAAGTTCATTTTCAATGATGTTTTTTTGAGATGTCAGACTCATAGAACCAAAATGCAGTTTCAATGAATCCAGATTTTTGCTTTTTTCGGCAATATCGTTAAATACCTCGTATCTGATTTTCTTATTCCAAGCTTTCTCAACTTCAGTTGCTTTTAGATAAAAATTAGAATCCTGCTTTTTGAATTTGACAGTATCTTTTATATTGTAATCAATAGTTTCTTTATTGAGTTTTTCTAATATTATCTTATTTCTCAAAAGGGATTTTTTGTACACGCTTTTAATATCATCTAAAAAAGAACAATTTTTATTCAGAATAAGATCGTCTAATTTTAACCGATAGATACTGGAAAGTGAATCAGCTTGTGATTTTAAAAAAATGTTTCTTGAAGGGTCTAAATCGTTCAGCAGTTCATCAAAAACATAAGCCGATAAACTATCGTTCATCGGCTTTGGACTATAATGTTCTTTTTGAAGCAGTTTGTTTATTTTTAGTAAAATATCACAATTAGTACTGCTGTTTTGAGCAAGTAGTGAATATGTAGAGAAGAGCAGTACAAATGTAATTTTTTTCATATGTTGATGTTTATTGTTTTTTTTCGGTCATATGTAATTCGCATATCTTCATTAGTATTTGCGACCAGTTTTAGGTCATGCTCATTTCATAAACTGTTTATTTTTTGTAAAAAGGCAACTTTACCACTTTGGCAGGCACATCATTTTTTCTGATTCTGATAAATATATCACTGTCAACTGTGCTGTTTTCGGTAGTGACATAACCTAATCCGATTCCTTTATTCATTGAAGGGGACATTGTTCCAGAAGTTACAATTCCAATTACAGCTCCCGAAGCATCAACAATTTCATAATCGTGTCTTGGAACTGAACGCTCCTGCATTTCAAAAGCTACTAATTTTTTGGTAACTCCAGCTTCTTTTTGCTTTTTTAGATTATCCGAATTAGTAAATTCTTTAGTGAATTTGGTAATCCAGCCTAAACCAGCTTCGAGAGGAGAAGTATTGTCATTGATGTCATTACCATACAGACAGAATCCCATTTCTAAACGCAAAGTATCTCTCGCAGCTAAACCAATAGGCTTGATTCCATAAGAAGCTCCAGCCTCAAAAACTTTGTTCCAAATTGTTTCTACTTCGTCATTTTTGCAATAGATTTCAAATCCACCTGAACCTGTATAACCGGTCGCTGAGATAATAACACTTGGGAATCCAGCAAAATCAGCAACCTCAAAGTGATAGTATTGAATTGCAGATAAGTCAATAGACGATAAAGACTGCATAGCTTCAACCGCTTTTGGTCCTTGAATTGCCAGTAAAGAATAATCATCTGATAAGTTTTTCATCTCAACACCCAAATCATTGTGCGACGAAATCCAATCCCAGTCTTTGTCAATATTTGAAGCATTTACAACCAGTAAATACTGTTCTTCTTTCATTTTATAGACAATTAAATCATCTACAATTCCGCCTTCATTATTTGGTAAACAAGAATATTGGGCTCTCCCAATTGTTAAAGTCGATGCGTCATTCGAAGTTACTTTTTGAATCAAAGCCAATGCATTTGGACCCGAAAGTATAAATTCTCCCATGTGCGACACATCAAAAACACCTACTGCATTTCGAACCGTTTCGTGTTCTGCATTTACCCCTTCATAAAGAATTGGCATATTGTAACCGGCAAACGGCAGCATTTTCGCTCCCAAACCCTCATGTATGTGCGTTAAAGCAGTATTTTTCATTTGTTTTTTATATAAAAATTAAAGTGCTAATTTATAGCTTTTATTTTGCTTGGCAAAGGTTATAAATGTTGAAATATATTTAAAATAAAAGCATTTTTTGGGCGTAACTCCATTGTTTAAAATTGCAGTCGTGCCTCCTTTATTTTAAACAATGGAGTCGGGCTTTCGGCTTTATCTTTATTTTTTGAAGAAAAAAATAAAGGATATCGCCTCTATCCCTTACGCGGGGCATCACGGTCAAAAAGATGAAATGAGGTTTAAAAAGATTATTTAATTAATTTAATAATCAGAAGTATAAAGTTAATTATTTCCAGTAATTATTTATTAAAAAAAAGCAATTGAATCCTATATAAAAAAGTGAAAGCCCTTTCTAGATTATACTTTAATTTTTACTTTCAGTAATCTGCTTTATAATATTAAAATGGTGCTGCGTGTGCAGTTTTATAAAACGGATTGTAGCTTTTAATTTCAAATGTCCCATAAACGGATGATTAAAGTAGGAATCTGGACTCAAAGAGTTTAATTTATCCAAGTTATGTTTGCTGTTTTCAAGATGTTTTTTCAATGAATTAGTAGTAAAATCCTCTTTTGGCTGTACCGCTTTTGGTGCTCGAACTTTTCCTCTGGGAATTTTATTTATTGTAAATACCAGAAAGCGGTTAAAGTTAAAAGCTTTTCTGTAATTCTCAGGATTTGATTTTTGTATGGAATCAATAGTCAAATTCATTACTAATAATGCATGTTCAATATGCCAGCCTACAGATGATTTAGAAACCAATGGATTGAGCATCTCTTGATTTTGGATTTTGTTTTCTAACTCTGTCAGCAACGCTTTTAGTTCTTCCATGATAATTGGTGAATGGGTTTTGTTATTCAAATGATTTTAGCAATATTGAATTTTATTACTTTTTAGAAAATAAATTTTCAACCACCCATGCTGGGCCAATTAATAAAAATTGAATATCTTTTAGGAATGACGGTTTTTTGCCTTCTATATTATGACCATAAAACTGACCAATCCAAGCCACAGCAAAAACACCAATTGAAAATGCCCAAAGCGGTACAAACTGTCCAATATAAAAATTAATTACCAGACACAAAATTGAAAAAACTGCTATTTTAATTGCCATCGAAACAGATAGTCGAATATAGAAAAACAATACAAAAATCAAAACCACTGCAGCCCAATTTTCTATAATAGGCTGGTTCAAGTGTAATAAGTTATTTAGAAAACCGGTGGGAATACTCATCAATAAACCCACAATAGAAAAGAAAATGGCAGGAACACAGATATAATGTATCGCTTTATTTTTCGGGTTTTGATGACTTACCGCATATTCTTCAAACCATTGATCCAGTGTTTTCATAATTTTTTTTACTAATGTATAAAATATTAGTCAATGCGAATAAAAGCGCTAAAGTATTTTTTCCAACACTATAAATTCCAAGGGTTCTGAAATAACTGCATCCGTTCCATTGAGAGGGAAAGGTTCTCTAACGCCAGTGTCCATGAACCCATGACGATTGTACCAGGCAATTAATTCTTCCCGAATTGAGATAACCGTCATCACAATTTTAGGTAAATTCAACGACAAAGCATGTTCTTCAGCTTTTTGTAATAATTTTTTTCCAATACCGCTGTTTTGTAATTCGGGTGAAACGGTAAGTATTCCTAGATAGAGTTTATTTCCTTTATCTGCAAGCAATACACAGCCAATAATAGTGTTTTTCTTTGTAAATTTTAAAACTGTATTTTCTTTATTGTTAATAGTTTCATATAGTTCATCTGTGGTAATTCTTTTATCTTGAAGTAAATTGGCTTCGGTAGTCCATCCCAGCTTAGATGTTTCTCCGCGATAGGCAGAATTAATTAATTTTTCTAAAGCAGTTACATCTTCTAGAGTTGCAGTTGTAATCATGTAGTAGTTTTTATTGGGTATTTTGAATGTTTATTTTACCATTCAAAGGTAAAAAAACTACAGTAAAATATCTTTCGCTGTAGTTCTTAAAGTGTGTTGTTTGAATTTATGTTTGCTATGAAATTTATTGATTTTAAATCTCAATTTTAGCTCCCATGATTTTCAGAAATTCTCTTATGAAACTTGGGTGAGCCGGCCATGCAGGTGAAGTAACTAAGTTTCCGTCAACAAATGCGCCGTCAACAGGGATGGATTGGAATTCTCCTCCTGCCAATGTTACTTCTGGTCCCACAGCGGGATAAGCGGTTAGTTTTCGTCCTTTAACAACATTTGCTGCTGTTAATATTTGAATACCGTGGCAAATGGCTGCTACAGGTTTATTGGTGGCAAAAAAATGCTGTACTATTTCGATTATTTTTTCGTGTAACCGCAAATATTCCGGCGCTCTTCCTCCAGCTATTACTAATCCATCATAATCATTTACATTTATGTCATCAAAACTATAATTCAATGCGAAATTGTGTCCCGGTTTTTCGGTATAGGTTTGATCGCCTTCAAAATCATGGATGGCAGTTTTTATGGTGTCTCCCTTTTTCTTATTAGGG
The DNA here is from genome assembly GCA_963511795.1 of uncultured Flavobacterium sp. GTDB lineage: Bacteria > Bacteroidota > Bacteroidia > Flavobacteriales > Flavobacteriaceae > Flavobacterium. Next base: position 28,572 of record CAUPKP010000007.1, read on the forward strand.
CAAACGGTATGAACAGTGTAACCAACCATTTCCAGCATTTGAAACGGCACCATAGTTTCATAATCTTCAGTGAAATCTCCTGTCAAGAACAATACTTTTTTCATTTTATCTTATTTTAAAATTATTATAAGTCGAATCTTATTTTTTTTGATTTATAAAGTTAAGAAAAAAATGATGTACTGATTTGATTTTTAGTTTTTTAAGGTTTATTTGGGTTTTGTCTTTCATATCCTGCACAAACTTGTCATCCTGACGAAGGAAGGATCTCCGCAATGTATAGACTTTGTTTGTGGATTTGCAAACGGAGATGCTTCCTTCGTCAGCATGACAATATTGGGTTTATGTATTGCGTGATATTTACCAAGTAATTTATAAACAAAAACCACAAAATAAAGTGTACTTTACTTTGTGGTTTTTGATATTATTTAAAACGGAAAAATTATTAATCCTCTTCAATTTCAAATTCGGCATCTTTTTCCCAAATTTCCATTTCGCAAGGTTTACAGTTGAATTTTAGTTTGTATTCCAATTCTCCCTGTTTTAATACCAATGGCTCTTTTAGTTTTTCTCCCATGATATCCTTTTGGTGTATTGGACATTTTTTTAATTCGTATTTAATGCAATATTTAGTAGTCATTACTCGTGATTTTCCTGGATCCCATTGTAATTCAAAAGCCTGCTCAATTTCGGTTACACCGTGACGTTCGTAGAATTTTCTAGCCAGTTTGTTCGAAACATTATACATGAAATCCAATTTGGTTTCAGGATAAGGGTGATCTGTTTTTTCGATTTTGCGTTCTTCGCGTTTGTAGTTTTTCAAACGGGTTTCAGACAATTGTTCGTAAACAGTTCTGCGCATTTCATTGATTTTTGAAATAGGCAAAAACCAATTGTCTGTAAACTGAATCGTTATTTCGTCGGCTGTGTAAGGCGTAAATCCCGTTTTTGCCAACTGTGTTCTGATATTATCTTCGATTGACAAGTTGTTTTTGGTTTGTTCTTTTGGATGAACCAATTGAACCGAACTTGTATTTCCGTCTTCATCAGTAGCAAGCAGTTCAAAACCAGTTTCGTTTTCGAATAATAACAATGAAGTGCTTATTTTTCGAACAGCACTGTCTTCGCGCTCTACTATTTTGATAAAAGCGGCGTCATTGTTTCGGTAAATGAAAGTGCCGTCTTTGATTTCTTTCAGCACATTTGGATAAGCCAAACCATTTTCAGCTTTGTTGACATAAATCCCTTCGGCTTCATTATTTTCGTTGATAAAGCAAAGTCCGTCACCATTATTTAACAATTCACCGTTTTCAATCTCGTAAGCACCACCAATGGTTCTGATTAATTTACCAATGTACTGCCCCTTGGATTTTGGACTTTCCCAAGAACCAATTGAACTGTGTCTTTCGTTTACAAAATAGTCAGTATAACCGCGATTGAAACTTTTGTCCAAAGCTGAATCAAACGTAAAAGTGCATGTTCCAGAAGAGGCTTTAGTGTATTTTTCGCTACCTTCAAGAAAAGAATCCAGTTTTTTTCTTAGAAAAGAAACGTTGTTTTTTACATAAACGATGTCTTTTAAACGACCTTCAATTTTAAACGAAATAACTCCAGCTTCTACCAAGTTTGGAATTTGATCGGAAACATCAAAATCTTTGATTGAAAGTAAGTGCGTACTTTTGATCAATGTTTCTCCGTGACCATCGATCAAGTTGTATGGCAAACGGCAGTTTTGTGCGCAAGAACCTCTATTAGCAGAACGTTCTCCATTGGCAACACTCATATAGCAGTTACCGCTGAAAGAAACGCACAAGGCTCCGGTTACAAAAAATTCCAGTTCTACATCTGATGCATCGCTAATCTGTTTGATTTGGTGCAGGTTCAATTCACGGGCTAAAACCACCCGTTTCATTCCAGCATCTTTCAGGAATTTAATTTTATCGGCATCGCGGTTGTTTGCCTGTGTACTGGCATGCAGGACGATAGGAGGTAAGTCCATTTCCATAATTGCCATGTCTTGTATGATAAGAGCATCAACGCCAGCATCATACAATTTCCAAATCATTTGACGGCAAGATTCCAATTCGTTATCGTATAATATAGTATTGATTACTACGAAAACCTGTGCATGGAATAAGTGTGCATATTGAATCAATGCAGCGACATCTTCAATAGAATTGGTTGCATTGGAACGTGCTCCGTATAATGGAGCGCCAATATATACAGCATCGGCGCCACTATTGATGGCCGCTATTCCTCCGATTAAATCTTTTGCAGGAGCTAAAATTTCTATTTTCTTCTTCATCAGTCGATGATTATTTTATAATTTTAAAAGCGTGCAAAGGTCTTATAAATATTTCAAGATTTCTAGCCTAAAGGGATTTTTTTTGAATGTAACGACAAAGTAATAGCTGTTTATAAACCTGAAGATGTTAAAACTATAATTTTGAACAAGTTTTATTTAGGTTGAGTTGTATTCAGAATTTTAAATTCCAACTTATTGTTTTTGTCTAGTTTATAGCTGTAAATTGTTTTTCCTTCAATATGTCCATCATTGTAATCTGCTATTATCCATTCGTCTGAAAGAATTTTGAAGTTTCCAAATATCATTTTTCCGCCTAAAGTTGGTTGCAATGGAATTAATTCTGTTTTTTCACGTAAAGAATTTTCAATGAACTTTTCAGGGTTTTTTATTCCCTTTTCAGTTAATTCTAGTCCTTCATATTCTATGTCAAACCAATAGGATTCTTTGAGTTTGGCTTTATTTAACTCCTCTTTTAAAGAATCGATTTTATGTTTTAATAATTCATTTTCAGATTTTAGCTTTTCAGTATACAGATTCTTCTCTTGATTTTGTCTTTCACAACTTAAAACTGAAATGGATAATAAGATTATTATTAATGTTTTCATTTTGTATGACTTTTGTCTAATTTTAACTACAAAGCGTTTGATTATTCTTTGTCATTCGTTTTTCGGTTCATAATACAGGATTACCGCTCCACCTTTAAAGGTTTTAGTCTTAATAAGTTTAAAAATAGTCCTGTCGTTTATTTTTTCAAATAATGACATACCGCTTCCCGCAACAACTGGATATGTGCAAAGTTGGAATTCATCAATCAAATTAAGATTTATTAATTGTATAATTAAACTGGGACTGCCAACAAAAATAGGTGCGCTCCCGCCATTGCGGGACTGTTTGAGTTCCAAAACAGTTTCTTTTAGATCCCGATTTGCTATGGATGCATTTTTCCATTCAACATTTTTCAGGGTTTGGGAAAAAACTATTTTTGGAATTTTGTCAATAGCTATTGCAAAGTCATTCATTGATTTTTCTTCTGAGGGATTTTCTATGAATGTCCGCCAAAATTCCATGAGCTGATAGGTGGTTCTGCCATATAAAATGACGTCTCCCTGACCCAATAATTCCGTATAATGCTGGTGGATTTCTTCATCAGGCAACCCTGCAGTATGGTCGCAGACCCCATCAAGTGTCATATTGATTGCTGCAATTAGTTTTCTCATACTATTTTTGTTTAATCAATTGTCAGTTTTAAGGTTGCTCACTTATGAGTTTTTTATAATATTCAATTTTTTTCTTTACATATGTTCCGTTTCTTAATGGATTGTATAAGGCGGAATTATCGAGCATTAAAACTAGATTTATTTTTTCTGATTGGTTAAGTTGGGATGTTTTTTTATGAAAAAAATATTCTGAAGCTTTTTCTATTCCAATAATTTTATATGAAAAATCATTGTATTTAAATCGAAAATTAAGACAATCTTCTTGAGTGAATTTTTCTTCGAGTTTATTTGTATAAATAGCTTCGTCTATTCCATTTCTTAATGAAGAACGATGCGAATATAATTCGGGATATCCATAACTTCTAATAACATCTAAACAAGGACAATCTTTTTTATTGGTTAGCATACGTTTGTTGTAGTCTTTAACGGTATGTGCTTTTAAATAAATAGAAATGAATTCGTTATAGGTTTTAGACTGAGATTTTGTAATAGAATTTTGAATTTCAACAAAACTTTTATTTTTGAACATATCATTGTAATCACTTATTAAGAATAGCCATAATCCAATAAATACTATTGAAGGACATAATATTATTATGGATAATTTCTTTATTGTTTTCAATTAGTGATGTTTTAGTTATACTATCTAACGTCTGATAAAATAAAACCTGTTTTCTGATTTGCTAAACTATCCAAATACAAAACCATTTTTCCATTAAGGCTATTACCCAAATCCGTTGTAAATGTTAGCGTTTAGGCTATTTTTCTCATTTAAAATTATTAAGTTTAGTATTTAATCTCAATGTTTAATTGCCTGCTTTCTTCAAAGGCTTTTTTGTCCATTTTCGAACCTACCGCCATTCCGATAGCCATACCTATAGGTAAGCCTATTGCTAATAAACCTATATTACCAACACTTAATCCAAAAGCAACTCCAATTGGCAATCCAAAAGCGGACATTCCTAAAGCTAGCCAAATATTACGATAGTAGTTTTTTGGTACAATTTTAAGTTCCTTCTCAATTACTTTTATGATTTTCGTTTGTTTTTGTTTTGTTAATTTGATAAAATCATTACTTGTAAGAGATGTAGAATTTAGTTCTTCTATATCCAGATTAATAGACTCAATGATTTTTTGAGGTAAATCCTTTTTACGTAATTCTTTTAGAAGTTCTCCGAATTGGACATGAATTCTATTTAATTTAATGTTGTCAGAAATGTTTTGTCTTTCTTTTAGTTCTATTATGTTCATAACGTTCTATTTTTTTTAGATGACTGCTAATTAGTATATACCAGCCATAAAGCAGCTTTTTTAGTATTCAGCTAATTTAGTTTTTTTGTGTAAATAATTGTAAGGGTATTTTGAATATTTCTTAAAAAAATAATCATTTCGTTTTCCTTAAAAGCTGTGGTGATCTGCGTGAGGGATAGACGGAATCCGCCGCTGCGGACCAGATAGCCCGACCACAGCAGGGGAAGGGGCTGTATACCCGCTGCTATAATTTAGCCACTTTTCCTGCTGGGGTCACGCCCAGAAAAGCTTAAATTTCGGAATATTGGTTTTAGAATTTTGTACTTTTAAAAGAAAAATAAATCTTATGAATGCTCCAATTCCTATTGATAGAAATGAAGTTTTAAAACGATACAAACCCATTGTTAAAAACACCCACAAAGGCCTACAGGGACACGCATTGCTCATTGGCGGGAGCTATGGCAAGATTGGAGCGGTGTGCCTGTCCAGTAAAGCGGCGCTGAAAACGGGCAGCGGACTGGTAACTGCTTTTGTGCCGCAATGCGGTTACCAGATTGTGCAGATTGCCAATCCCGAAGTGATGGTGCTGACGGATGATCATGAAAAACACCTTTCGGAAATTCATTTTGATTTGGAACCAGATGCTATTGGAATTGGCCCTGGAATGGGACAGAAAACAGCAACCCAAAAAGCGTTTCATGATTTTTTATCGAATACGAGTATCCCGATGGTCATTGATGCCGACGGGTTGAATATTTTATCGCATAATCCGTCTTGGATGGCATTGGTTTCGCCTGGAACTGTTTTGACTCCGCATCGAAAAGAGTTAGAAAGATTGATTGGAAAATGGCAGTCGGAGGCCGAAATGTTTCAAATGACGATTGCTTTTTCGATAGTGAACCAAGTGATTATTGTTATGAAAGGTGCGCCAACTCACATCATTGACGGCGAAACGGTTTATCGCAATACTACAGGAAATGCTGCGCTGGCAACGGCCGGAAGCGGTGATGTGCTGACAGGGATGATTACGAGTCTTTTGGCACAATCTTACATGCCTGTTGACGCAGCTATACTTGGCGTTTATCTGCATGGATTGACCGCTGATATCGCTTTGCCTGAAACTGGCTATCAGTCGTTTATAGCTTCGGATATTATTAAGTATCTTGGGAAAGTGTATTTGAGTCTGGAAGATTAACTAAATGTTCATAAAAAAAATCAAGTTTGCTTTTTGATATTTTATATTTGCTCTGTCAATTGTATTCGAAAGAAATGGAAACAAAAAAACGTATAATGAAAAAACTGTTTTTTATAGCGGCTGTGATTTTTTTACTGCATAGCTGCAACAAAAGGGAAAACAAAACCTTTAAAAGATTTTATAAAGCGTCAAAAGGAGATTCAACAGCTTTTCTGTCATTGGTTTTTACAGAAAACACGTTTTATGGAGAGTATGAAATCCGATATGGACTTTTAGGAAAAGATTCTGGTGCCGTTCGGGGAAATCGTAAAGGAGATACATTGAGAGGTGATTTTTGTTACAGATCTTACGGCGGTGATATAAAAAGAGCGCCTTTTGTTTTATTAGAAAGCAATCAAAAATTAAAACAGGGAACAGGATTGGTTTCGACTTATATGACAATACCTTTCTTTGTAAAAGGAACATTAGAATTTAAAGACTCCAATTTTTTATTTGAACCAATAGAGAAAAAGGACTTTGGGAAATGATTTTTTGAATTACTTTTAAAACCAATACTTTTTTTTACCATTAAGAAATTAAGCATCATTAAGCTTAATTGACTTAATCTCTTAATGGTTAGTTTTTTATTCCTTACAATTTCATGTTGTAACTCAATTAATTTTTATATTTCCAAACCAAAACATCTGCAGTTTTCATGGATGTTGCCCCAACGATAATTTCAGCGTTTGCAGGGATTTTCATTTCATACACTTTGTCAGAATAGTTTACTGCGATTCCAAAACCATCTCGGTATTCCACCATAACGCCTTCTGGATAATTTTCAATTGGGATGTTTTGCTGTTGGTATAATTTTGTCAGTACTTGTTTTTCAAGATCTCCTTTTTTCGAATCAACACCTATATATGTAACGGTTCCTTTGCCAAGTTTATGTGAAATAACAGCAGGGGTTCCAGCATAGAAATCGCCTTGATAAGTTCCCCATACTTCGGTTCCTTTGTGTGGTTTCAATAAATCTCCCCAGCTTACCCATTCAAATTCCTGATTGCTGAATTTAATTTTATCAGGAGATTGTGGCATTAATAAATCATAAGATTCTATTTCAGAACCAATCAGCTTCCACATCGGCTGATAAAATTTAGCTTCCCAAAGATGGCCTTTTCGGTTTTGGATTCCTGTACGGCAGCTCAATACTAAGTTTCCTCCGTTTTGAGCATAAGTGGTCAGTTTATTAATCATCTGCTGGTCAATCATCTGATAGGCTGGAACAATTAAAACAGGGTAATCTGCAAAATTAGTGGTATCACGAACAAAATCCACCGGAGCACCAAACGATTTTACAGCCTTGTAATATTTTGTAAAATGGTCTATCGTATTCCATTGGTTGGTTTGCCTGTTCAGTTCAATTCCCATTACATTATCAGCGTTGAATAAAATTCCGGTTTTGCGTTTTAAATAGTCTTTTGGAAGCTGTGCTTTCGCATCGTATTTTTTGCGCAGTGTATTGATTTCTTTGATGAACTGGCTAAATTCCTGTCCGCCAATAGTTGGAGTTACGCCATCGGTTCCTACAATTCCGTAATGAAACTGCTCATAACCATACAAAGGCGCACGAAAACGATAGGTACACGTAAACTTGCTTCCGCCGGCAAAAACGTGCCATAACCACATGCGGATTGCTCCGGGCAACGGCTGCGGATTAATGCTTCCCCAGTTTACCTGTCCGGGCTGTAATTCCATCACGCCATAAGCTCCTTTCATTGGGCGGAAAAAATCATTAGCAAATGGAATACGGGAATATTCTCCCACGCGGTAGCCTTTTGGACCAATGCCAAGATCGCCGCCGTAAACCATATATCGGGTGTAGCTTACAAAATCAAGTTCCTTGCTCATCCCAACATAACCCACATCATACATTGGAATATAATTGGAAGTGATCCATTGATTAGGACTTGAAAACTTACGGATTTCTTTGGCTTGATCGTCCAAAAAAGTTGCGGTTTCATTATCGGCAAAGCGGTAATGATCAAGCTGTGAATGCAGATTCATTCCCCATTGAGCATGCAGCGGAATATTGATATCGTCAAAACTGCTGTAAGTACCGCTCCAGAAATTGTTTCCCCAAGCTTCGTTGACTACGTCAATGGTTTTGTATTTTTCTTTCAGCCAATCACGGAATCGCTGTGGAGCATCTTTCCCATAATCCAGAAAACGGCGTGGTTCATTATCGATCTGCCAGCCCATGATGCGTTTGTCATTGCCATATCTTTTGGCTAATTCGGCAATCATTTTCATCGAATAGGAGCGGTAATAATTGCTGGAAAAAGTAGCATGCTGACGTGCGCCATGATCCATTTTGGTTCCGTCTTCATTAGTGGCAAGCACTTCAGGGTGTTTTCGAACGAGCCAGACAGGAGGTGTAGCGGTAGAAGTGCACATAATAACTTTGAGATGGTATTTTTCAGCCAGTTCCAATGATTTATCAAGCCATTTGAAATCGTATTTGCCTTCTTCCGGTTCTAGTTGCGCCCAAGCAAATTCTCCGAAATGCGTAAACTCAAAACCCATTTTTTCCATGTTTTGAAAATCACGCTCCCATTGAGAAGGATCCCAATGTTCCGGGTAATAATAAACGCCTACAGAAGTCAAATCTTTAGTCGGGAAGAATTTTTCTAGTTTTTGTGCAAATGAATTAGTGCCTAAAAGAAGCAGTAATGCCAGAAAGCAGTGCTGACACAATGCGGTAATTTTATATTTCATAAGAAAACATTTAGAAGTGTATGAATTACAAATATAAGTTTTTTTAAAAAAGGTTTTAGGATGGTTTTTATCGTTTAAACGTTTAAATTGTTTAAACGTTTAAATTGCTTAACAGTTTAGACTCTCTGATGAAAACTTAGAATCTTAGTTTCTTAGCAGCTTAGTGGCTTTAAAAGAAATTTGTAAGTTTGCAGTTCATAAAATTGGACAATGAAAAAACCGCTTGAATTAAGAACCGTAAATGTTACGCGCTACATTTCGCCCCTTCGGGAAGGAGGTTCACTGCCTGCTCTTGCTGAAGCCGATGATGATTTTAAATACGTTTTGAAATTCAGAGGTGCGGGTCATGGCGTGAAAGCTCTGATTGCTGAACTGATAGGCGGTGAAATTGCCAGAGTACTGCATCTGAAAATGCCCGAATTAGTTTTTGCTAATCTCGATGAAGCTTTTGGGCGCACCGAAGGCGATGAGGAAATTCAGGATTTATTGCAGGGAAGCCAAGGACTGAATCTGGCATTGCATTTTTTGTCGGGAGCGATTACTTTTGATCCCGTTGTGACGAAACTTTCACCGGAACTGGCCTCGAAAATCGTTTGGCTGGATGCTTTTATTACCAATGTTGACCGTACATTCCGAAATACCAATATGCTTATTTGGCACAAAGAATTATGGCTCATCGAGCACGGAGCGTCTTTATATTTCCATCATTCCTGGAATACATGGGAAACACACGCCAAAAGTCCTTTTGCACTGATAAAAGACCATGTGTTACTGCCACAAGCTAGTGAACTGCAAGCAACCGATATTGAGTTCAAAAAAATACTGACCAAAGAAATTTTACAGGATATTGTCAATTATATCCCGGAAGACTGGCTTCATTGGGAAGACAGCGAGCAGACTCCAGACGAAATCAGAGCCGTTTATTTTCAGTTTTTATGCACGAGATTGAATCATTCAGAAATTTTTATAAATGAAGCCCAAAATGCAAGAGAAAAACTTATATGAATATGCCGTTATTCGCGTAGTACCAAGGGTAGAACGCGAAGAATTCCTAAATGTAGGCATTATTCTGTTTTGCAAAAAAGCGAAATTTATAAAAATGCTCTATTCTGTTAACGAAGTAAAACTGCTGTTGTTTTCCGAAGACTTTGACTTGGAACAGCTCGAACTGAATTTAGCATCTTTTCAAAAAATTGCTGAAGGAGGAAGGGCAGGAGGACCAATTGGCGAGTTTGATATTCCATCTCGTTTTCGCTGGCTGACCGCAATCCGAAGTTCGGCAATACAGACTTCTAGACCGCATACTGGTTTTTGTGAGGATTTGGATGAAACTATTCAGAGGCTGTTTGAAGAATTGGTTTTATAATCCTGTTAAAAGTTTATGCTAACAAAAAACTTCTGCTATTGTTTCATTTTGCAGTAATTCAATCAGAGTGTTTTCTTCAGGACGCAATTCAGATTTTTTAGATTTGGGTTTGTATTTCCAAATTGATCCTTTTTCAAATGAGGCAATTACGGTAGGATGTACATAGTATTTTTTGCAGACAGTGCGGGTATTCCCTAATTTGGAAGCGACTTCATCAAGTACTTCGATGATTTTACGTTTGCAGTCAGTCTGACTTTCAGGAGGGTCTAATTTCTGAAAAGCAGTTAATGCATTTACAGTTCCGGCCCAGGCCCGATAATCTTTTGCAGTAAAACTCTCCTGACAGATTTCTTTGAGATAATTATTGACATCTGCAGAACCAATGGTATGGTGGTCTCCATTGTCATCATAATACTGAAATAAATCATGACCAGGAATGTCTTTGCATTTCTTTATAAGATTTGCCAGTTTTTTGCTTTCAATATTAATTTTATGCGAAACGCCTTTTTTTCCAACAAAATTAAAATAGATTTTAGAATCTTTAAAGCGAACATGCTTGTCTTGTAATGTAGTTATGCCAAAGGATCCATACAGTTTTTTGTATGATTCATTCCCAATTCTGATGTTGGTCAATTCAATTAATTTGATAACCAGAGCCATTACTTTTTCATAAGGGAGCCCATTTCGGTTCAGGTCTTTATCAACTTGTTCCCGTATTAAAGGCAGAGCGTCAGCAAACTTGCGCAGCTGATAAAATTTTGACTGATTTCTTATTTTATTCCATTGAGAATGGTAACGGTACTGTTTTCTTCCTTTGGCATCAATTCCAGTGGCCTGAAGGTGCCCGTTTTCATAAGGAGAAATCCATACCTTTTCCCATGCAGGAGGAATAACCAGTTTATTAATCCTCTCGAGTATCTGCTTATCGCGGACTATTTTTTTGCTTTGGTCTACAAAAATAAAATTCTCATTTTTCCTTTTGCGGTAATATCCTATATTGGTATTTATAGAATATCGCAATCCTATCGATTTTGCAGTAACTTTAGAGTCTCTTCCTATTTTTTCGAGTTTAGATTGTAAGCGTTCCATTCCAAAGCGATTAATTAATTTTGTTCATTTTTTCCTTTTATTGCTAAATCATTTAAAACCATTGCAGCACTGTTATCAGCCGCTGCAGATAAACCCGCAACATATACTCCTTTTTCGCCTGCAGTTGATTTTATTCCGAATACTGTAGCCTCGTCACCCGGGTCTGATTCTCCTTCGTAGCGGTAGACATGCACGATTTCAAAATCATTTGGATTATTTATAATTTTAGTTTCCTGAATATTAAAATCTACTGTAAAACCTTTTTCTTTCAATTCTTCCAATGCTTTTGAAACTGTAGCATAATGATACATCCCTTTATCCATGACTTTAGTTTTATTGTTAGATATAAAATTAATTTCATTATAACTTTTGGACTTATAGAATTATCATTAAGTATTGTAAAATTATGTGATAGATTTCCGCTGAAGAAAGGTCTGAATTATTTGGGCGTAACCCCAAAGCAGAAAATTCCGTTTTCAGATTCAAATTTCTGCTGGCTTTGGGGTCGGGCTTTTGGCTTTATTCACGCCCCAAAAGCGTGGGATATCGCCGCAATCCCTTACGCGGGCTTTACGTCATTGAAGAATTTAGCGGTTAAAAGAGACTGAAAAGATTTACAATGTAAAGAGTTCGTATTTGAAGTTTTGATTTGTATTTGAGCAGTCTTGTTTATTTCACTCTCAAAGCCTTAATCAGCTTATTGTTGCGTTTGTCAGCTCTTGAATTTTGTAATGAAATAACAGCCCAGATTGCTGCAGGAATCCACCCGATTAAAGTTATCTGCAAGATTAAACAAAGAATAGAGGTCAGTATTTTGCCTCTCAAAAAGAAAGAAACACACGGAAAAAATATGGCAATTAATGTCATCATAAATGTTGGTTCTGGAGTTTTTATAAATCACTTTAAAGTCCCGTCTGCTTCTAGAAGTTTGGGTAATGATCAGCCCAAATATATAAAATCACAATAACGTTTACAAATAAGTAATTTTATTCAATAACCTCGTCTGATTTGGTTTTTGATTCTACTTTTCGGTTCCAATAAATTATATATATAGTCCCAATAATTGATGGAGTAATCCAGGCAATTAGATTTCCCAGTCCTAATCCTGCAACGATGAAAGCGGTAATCGAAGCAATCAATGCACCAACCATTTTCCCAATATGTTTGGTAAGCCAGCCGTTTTTTGTTTTTGTAAAGTTTTTAAAAAACATAAAATCTTTCACTGTCATATAAAACCCAAAACCGCCAAAAAACGCAAATAAGATTCCATTAGTTATGTTGTTTATGACACAATAAATTCCAATCCCAATCATAACTATCGAGGATAATAACATTGTTCCCGAAATGAATTGATCTATGAAATCAGCTTTAGTTTTTGACTTTAATTTAAATGTCAATGCCCGATTTCCTGATATAACAAGATAAATGGTAAAAATGCCAATCAGGAATAAAAATAAGTTTTCATGTTTTGGCATGAAACAAATGGGTACAGATATCAAAGAACTTGTTATCATCCCGATTGAAAATAATTTCCCCATTCTCCTATGCAGTTTTTGTCCTTTTTTGACAATTATGCTTCCGATTCCCGTTATTAGTCCAATCCCGCCAAAAAAAGCGTGGATATAAATTAAAATCTTGATAGTGTGTTCCATTTTGAGTTTATTTCTGTTCAACGGATCAAACTTCGTTGAATAAGCTGATTTTATAAAAACTTTATTTCCGAACTGTATGTTTTTATGGATGAGTTGTTAAATAGAAAAAACATCTTGTAATCGGATCGATCGGGCGGATTTGCAATCCGTGCCCGTTCCAATTATCCAGCATCCATATTATTTAAGATTTGAATGATTTATATTTATCATTTTGTGATGAAAAAAATAGCTTTGTGGCTTGTCTTTGCGGGCACGGATTGCAAATCCGCGCTATCGGGTTAAATTTTTCTGTTTGGCAAAAAAAATGTTTGTTGGTGCATGTTGCTTTATGATGAATGCTAATGTTCCTTTGCTACATCGGGGAGACTTCACAACGTTGTAGCTGTTGTGGCTAGTACTTCATCTATTCAACAAATATTTATCCTTATTCTTAACTAGATTTTTTTTGGTTGTTAAATCTTCTAAATGGGCTTTTAATTGAATCTCTGGGATATTATTCAAAACTTTTTTTATCTCATAGATTGTAAATTCCTTGTTTGGAAATGATTTGGAAATAATTAATAATATGCTCGATTGAACTTCTATTACTGTGCTATAAAAGAATTCTTCTGGTTCAATTCCAAAAGTCAGCTCAAGCTTTTTCATCTTGTAAAATTTTACTGCCGGATTTTGAGATTTAATAATAGAGCAAATTATTTCAATATCACTTTGATTTGCTCTAAGTCCGAAATATATTGCTTTTAGTGAACGAGTAGGATAGAAGTAACTTTTATTTGATTCTTTATGAAAAATTCTTAATTCTTCTTCGTGCTCCCAATCAATAGATTTGAAGGAAAGAAAGGTTTTTATAGATTCTGTTCCAACTTCCTCGTTCATAAGTAAGTCAGAATTGATATTAGGTATTTCAGATTTATAAGTAACTTCAAAAGCTTTTGAAAATGGTTCAAAAGATGAATCAAATTCAAGACAAAAACCTTGATGACTATCTGCGTAATGCGACCACATTAGTAAATTTAAATTGTTTTTCGAAAAACAACTCACACCAATTTTCGAAAAAGATTCTTGTCGGATATTATGAAGTGTTTCCTGAATTGTCGTTTGTAGTCTTAATTTAATTGTCGAAAAAAAATCGCCAATATTATCAACAAAACTATCTTTTGAATCTTCGATACTATTAAGTTGTTCTAGAAAATCGCTTTTGTCTTTAAAAATTTGATTTTCGTTTTCTCCATTAAAATCAAAAATGTAATCGATATGTTCATCACAAAAATTATAGAATTCTTGTTTTGATATACTTTTGTTTAATATTCCTAATAAATCTCTTTTGTTAAACTTTCGTTTACTAGAATTACAAAATTTTTCAACAAATTTTTCATTACTCAATTCCTTTATTTTAGCAGGATGAAAAGTGTCAAAAGGGTCATTAAAGTTTAATGGATTATTAAAAAAGATTTGATTCTTTTGAAGATTCCTTAAAGCATATGAATTTATTGGTGAGTATTTAAACATTTCTAGTAGTCTTGATGTTCAGTTTGTATATATGTATACAAAACAAACTTTCGCTAATCTACCCAACTAAAAGGCGTATACACGAAAGTTTATTTCGTTTATTCAAATATATGTTTTTTTTCTTGCCATATTTTTAAATTTCATATTGAATGACAGATCTTTTAAAATCCTGATGCTGTCTTAGCCCTGATGAAAGCGGCATCCTGTGTGCTTGGGGTTCAAGTACACAGATACAGCGGACAGTAGGATTAGCTCAAAAAAAAAACAGCTGAAATAAATATCTCAGCCGTTTGGTGTGTGGTGGTACGAATGGGCTATCCTAAGAAAGCTTTTAATTCTTCGTACGTCTTGATTTTGGTACTTACTTTCTCTTTATTCATCACGCTTTCTATTTGTGTCGGCAGGGGCAGAGTAACGCCCAAAGCTGGTTCAACCACATCCAAAAACTTGATAGGATGTGCGGTTTCCAAGAAAACACCAATTGCGTTTGGTATATTTTGTAATTCTTTTTTCAATCCCAAATAACCAACTGCTCCGTGCGGTTCGGCGATATAACCTCTTTCATTATAAATGGCTTTTAGTGCCACCAAAGTTTCGGCATCAGTAAAAGTGTACGACGTAAAATCTTTTTTGAACTGCTCCAAATCGTTTTGATACATCTCCTGAATGCGGACAAAATTACTTGGATTCCCAACATCCATAGCATTCGAAATCGTTGCGATAGATGGTTTTGGGTCGTAAATTCCGTTGGCAAGGAATCTAGGAACGGTATCGTTTACATTGGTAGAAGCTACGAAATGTTCGATAGGCAGTCCCATTTTCTTAGCAATGATTCCGGCGCAGATATTTCCGAAGTTTCCGCTTGGGCAAGAGAAAACTAACGGTTTACCTTCGCTTTTCAACGCTTTGTAAGCAAAGAAAAAGTAAAACATTTGCGGTAACCAGCGCGCAATATTAATCGAATTGGCAGAGGTCAGGTGAATGTGCTCCAAGTCTTTATCCAAAAACGCTTTTTTGACCATGTCCTGGCAATCATCAAAAACACCTTCAACTTCAAGGGCTTTTATGTTTTGTCCCAAAGTCGTCAGTTGTTTTTCCTGAATGTCGCTCACTTTCCCCGAAGGATAAAGAATAACCACATCGACACCGTTCACGCCAAGGAAACCGCTGGCAACGGCTCCTCCCGTATCTCCGGAAGTCGCTACAAGAACCGTGTTTTTACTGTTTTTGCTGTCTTTGTTAAAATACGCCAGACAGCGGGACATAAATCTCGCTCCAACATCTTTGAATGCCATAGTCGGACCGTGAAATAATTCAAGAGAATAGATTCCGTTTTCTACTTCGACCAAAGGGAAATCAAAGCATAAAGTTTCGGCAATGATTTGTTTTAAAGTTTCGGCTGGGATTTCGTCACCCACAAATTGTTTTATAGCCTCAAAAGCGATTTCTTCGTGCGATAAATTTTCGATAGCTTCAAAAAAACTTGGAGCTAACGGTGTGATAGTTTCCGGGAAATACAATCCTTTGTCGGTTGCCAATCCTTGAATTACTGCTTCCTGAAAAGAAACGTTTGGTGCATTATGGTTTAAACTGTAATATTTCATTGTGATTTTTGATTGTAGATTAACGATTTTTGATTTTTTGCAACATAAGTTACATCAGAAATCAAAAAGCGTTTATCATAATTCTTATTTTTTTTGTTCCCCCTTCGGGGGTTAGGGGGCTATTACTTTCATTCCTTCATCGTTTATTTGGGAAACGTGAATTTCATAAGGTAAATTCATTTCCTCGTAAACGGCGCTCATGGCTTTGGCGATTTTATCGGCGTTTTCTTTTCCTTTGCTTAAAGCAAAAATAGAAGGGCCGGAACCCGAAATTCCAGAACCCAAAGCTCCGTTTTCATAAGCCGTTTGCTTGATTAAATCAAATCCCGGAATCAGCATTGAGCGGATAGGTTCGATGATTTCATCATGCAGAGAACGACCGATTAATTCATAATCCTCAGTGTACAATCCTGCTACCAGTCCGCCCACATTTCCCCATTGGGTAATGGCGCTTTTTAAGGAAACAGTTTGTTTCAATACCGAACGCGCATCCGATGTTTTCAGCTCAATCTGCGGATGTACTACGGTTGCATATAATTCGGAAGGGCTTTTAATTTTGATGATATCCAAAGGATTTGAGCTTCGAACCAATGTAAAACCACCTAAAAGGGCAGGGGCAACATTGTCGGCATGAGCATTTCCGCTGGCTAATTTTTCGCCCTGCATGGCAAATTTTACCAATTCTTTTCTAGTAAAAGGACGTCCCAACAATTCGTTGATGCCAAAAACAGCACCAGCAGAACTGGCCGCACTGCTTCCGATTCCGCTTCCTGCTTTGATATTTTTGTAGATTTCTATTTCAAAACCAAATTCGGTTTCTACTTCTTCCAGCATCGCCAGCGCAGCAACTCCCGAAACGTTGTTTTCAGTTTCCATTGGCAAATCGGCACCTACGATTTTGGTAATGCGAACACCTTTAACATCCGATTTGCGAATGATCATTTCATCGCCAGCAGTAGCCAAGCAAAGGCCTAATACGTCAAAACCGCACGAAAGATTCGCAATGGTAGCTGGGCAAAATAGTTTTATTTCAGTCATTTTTTTATAGTTTCTAAGTTCCTAAGTTTCTAAGTTTCTAAGACGACTTAGCATCTTAGTATCTTAGCAACTTAGTAACTCTTTTTAAACATTTCCTATTCTAATCACATCGGCAAAAATTCCAGAAGCGGTAACCGCTGCACCAGCACCGGCACCTTTTATCAATAACGGCTGATCAACATAGCGGTCAGTATAGAATAAAACGATATTATCTTTTCCTTCCAAATTGTAAAACGGATGATCTTTTGGAATGAATTGCAAGCCTACACTTGCTTTTCCATTTTCAAATTGAGCGACAAATTTTAGTCTGCTTTCTTTTTGATTGGCTTCTGCCAAAATAGATTCAAAGTGTCTGGCGTGTTCTTTTAATGAAGCGAAAAAAGCATCATTATTAGTAGTTCCCATGCAGTCTTTTGGAAGAAAAGATTTGTTTTCAATGTCTTCAATTTCCATTTGGTAACCGCTCTCACGAATCAAAATCAGAATCTTTCTGGCTACGTCAATTCCGCTTAAATCAATTTTCGGGTCAGGCTCTGTAAATCCTTGTACACCAGCTTCTTTGACAACGTCATGAAAAGTATTATTTTCATCAAAATTGTTAAAAATAAAGTTCAGACTGCCTGACAAAACGGCTTGTATTTTGTGTACTTTATCACCAGAAGCGATTAAGTTTTTTACTGTATCGATGATTGGCAATCCTGCTCCAACATTAGTTTCAAAAAGGAAAGGCGCATTGAATTGACGCGACAGGCCTTTTAGTTTTTTGTAATTATCATAAGCCGATGAACAGGCAATTTTGTTACAGGTTACTACAGCTACATTTTGTTTTAAATACTGTTCGTATGTTTTAGATACTTCTTCATTGGCTGTAATATCCACAAAAATACTGTTGCGTAAATTGAGTGCTTTTACTTTCGAAATAAAATCTTCTTTATTGGCTGTTTCTCCATTTGCCAAAAGTGACTGCCATTCTTTTAATGAAATTCCATCTTCGTCAAAATGCATTTTTCTGGAATTAGAAACAGCAATAACTCTTAGGTTTATTTTTAAATTTTCTTTTAAGAATTTCTTTTGCTGGTGGATTTGCTCGATGAATTTCTCGCCCACATTTCCAACACCCATTACGAACAGGTTTAACTGTTTCGTGTTTTCTTCAAAGAAGTTTTCGTGTAAAGTATTCAGCGCTTTTTTAACGTCTCTTTCATTGATAACTACCGAGATGTTTCTTTCGGAAGCACCTTGAGCAATCGCACGGATATTAACGTTGTTTTTTCCTAAAGTGCTGAACATTCTGCCGCTAAGACCTTGGTGATTTTTCATGTTTTCACCAACCAAAGCAATGATGCAAAGGTTTTGTTCAACAATACAAGGATCAACTTTGTTTTGGGCAATTTCTATTTGGAACGCTTTATTGATAGCAATTTCAGCAGTAGCAGCATCCGAGTTTAAAATACCAATACAGATAGAATGTTCTGATGAAGCTTGAGTAATAAAAATCACGTTGATGCTTTCATTCGATAATACCTCAAATAATCTTTTAGAAGAACCGGCAACACCAATCATTCCGGAACCTTCCAGAGTTATCAAAGTAATATTGTCGATATGAGTAATCCCTTTTACAGGGTTTGTTTGTTCGGCACGGTTATTAGAAATCAAAGTTCCTTCGGCTTGCGGCTCGAAAGTATTTTTAATTAGAATTGGAATGTTTTTTCTTAAAACAGGCTGAATAGTTGGCGGATACAATACTTTGGCACCAAAATGAGATAATTCCATCGCTTCCTGATATGAAATCGTAGCAATTGGCTGTGCTTGTTTTACAATTTTTGGATTGGCAGTAAACATTCCGTTAACGTCTGTCCAAATTTCCAAATCAGTAGCATTTAATGCTCCGGCAATAATTGCTGCTGTATAATCTGATCCGCCGCGTCCCAAAGTTGTAATAATGCCATCTTCAGAAGTGGCAATAAAACCAGGCATCACAATTACCTGATTTTCATTCGATGCAAAAAAGTCAGCAATCAGTTGGTTTGAAAGCTGAAAGTTTACCACAGCTTTTCCAAATTGATTGTTAGTTTTAATCAATTCGCGGCTGTCTTTGTAATTGCTGTTTTTTAGTTTCTGTTTTAAAGCTTCAGCAATGATATAGGAAGATAATAATTCTCCAAAACTTAGAATAGTATCCAAAGTTCTTGGTGACAATTCACCCAAAAGGAAACAGCCGTCAAGCAATGTTTCCAGATGATTGATGATTCTTTTAATATGGCTTAATAGACCGCTTTGCTCGCTTACAGGAATAAGCTGTTTAAGTGCTTCTAAATGTTTTTTCTCAATTTCGGTAACAATTTCTTTGAAGCTCTCATCATTGGAAGCGGCTTTCGAAGCGGCTAACTGCAATAAATCGGTTACTTTGCTTAAAGCGGATACAACAACAACAAGCTTTTCTGCTTGCGCTTTATTAAGGACTATGTCTAAAACTAATTTTATGTTTTCTGCATTGGCTACCGAAGTACCGCCAAATTTTAATACTCTCATAAGAAGTTTGTATTTGTTTTATGTAAATTTGAATCGCTGTTTTAAATTATTAGTATCTGAAAATCAGCGATTTTGTATTTTTATTTTTGATTGCAAAATGATTTCTATACACCCATGACTTTCTTTCTTTAAAGAAAAAAGTACAGCAACTGGATTATATGTAAAATGTATACCCCTAAGGGGTAGTAGTTGTAGTAGATGTAGTTGTAACAGCAAGTGCAACCCAAATTTGAGTTGTTATCGAAGGATGATATGTGCTGTTAAATTTCTTCATTTTGATTTCCCAAAAGTACTGTTTTTAATGAAAAAACAAAGCTTTATGGTTCGTTTTTGCGAATAGTTTAATAATTAAATTGAATGTTGATTTAAATTTAATATTGCGTAATTTATTCATTCGTTTATTGAGATTATCTTTGTTTGAAATTAAAATGAAATGCGTTTTTGATGCTGATTAAGGCTTCTAGCATTGACAGTTTAGGAGTGAAAAACGATAATTTGGTCTTTGAAAATTTTAAATGGATAATGATTTAAACTGAGTTTGGTTATTTTTTTGGAGCATAATAATTAGGCATTTTTAGGAAGCATCGTCCCGCTCTCCGTTTTAATCTTTGTGGGCTGAACCCCAGCCCACAAAGGATTTCCACTTCGATCGGGGCTAGTTAGGTTGTATTGTGATTTAAAGTTCAAGTTTCAGGTATATTTCAGGTCTGAGTAAATATCTGAATTTTATTTTGTTTCAATTTTTAAATTATTGTTATAAAACGTTGCTTTTTAATATGAATTTGTAGAATTTTGAACACTTAAAATCACAGGAAATGGATAATACACATTATATAAGTACCGAGCTGCTTTCATTTGAAACGCTGCAGGAGATTATTTCGCACCATAAATCTATTGCACTTTCGGAAAATGCAAAAACGAATATAATAAAGTGCAGAAAGTACTTGGATGCAAAAATGGCTTCTCATTCCGAACCTATTTACGGTATAAATACTGGTTTCGGGTCACTTTGCAATGTGAAAATTTCAAATGAGAACTTGTCTAAACTTCAAGAAAATCTAGTAAAATCGCACTCTTGCGGAACAGGGGAGGAAGTACCGAATGAGATTGTAAAATTGATGCTGCTACTAAAGATTCAGTCTTTAAGTTATGGTCATTCGGGGATTCAGCTACAGACAGTACAGCGATTAGTCGATTTTTACAATAATGATATTTTGCCTGTAATTTATACTCAGGGATCTCTTGGCGCATCTGGAGATTTAGCTCCTTTGGCACATTTATCATTGCCTTTATTAGGAGAAGGCGAAGTTTGGTTCGAAGGAAAAAAAGTAAATTCGAGTGAAGTTTTAAATCATTTCGGCTGGGAACCAATAGTACTGCAGTCCAAAGAAGGTTTGGCATTATTAAACGGAACACAGTTCATGACTGCTTACGGTGCTTATATCGTAATGAAAGCAAATAAATTTTCATTTTTGGCAGACTTAATTGGAACAATTTCTCTAGAAGGTTTTGACGGACGAATTGAACCTTTTAATGAGCTGATACATTATATAAGACCGCATAACGGGCAAATTGCGACTGCGAAAAGAGTTAAAGAATTTCTTGATGGCAGTGAAATTATCGAACAGCCTAAAACACACGTACAGGATCCGTATTCTTTCCGCTGTATTCCTCAAGTGCATGGTGCTTCAAAAGATGCCTTTGATTATGTAAAAAAAGTATTCAAAACTGAAATCAATTCGGTAACCGATAATCCTAATATTTTTATAGAGAGCGACCAGATTATCTCCGGTGGGAATTTTCACGGACAGCCATTGGCATTGGCTTTAGATTTTATGGCGATTGCTTTGGCAGAATTAGGCAGTATTTCGGAACGCAGAACCTATCAATTGATTTCTGGACAGCGCAATCTTCCTGCATTTTTGGTAGATAATCCAGGATTGAACTCAGGATTTATGATTCCGCAATATACTGCTGCAAGCATTGCAAGTCAAAACAAGCAGCTGGCAACCCCTTCAAGTGTGGACAGTATCGTGTCAAGCAACGGACAGGAAGATCACGTGAGTATGGGAGCCAATGGGGCTACCAAATGCTTGCGAGTAATGGAAAATTTAGAGCGCATTTTGGCCATCGAATTAATGAATGCTTCACAGGCAATTGAGTACCGCAGACCATTGAAATCAAGTGATTTTATAGAAATGTTTTTAAAATCTTACAGAACTGAAGTTCCTTTAGTAAATGAAGACAGAATTCTGCATTATGACATTGAGAAAACAGTGGAGTTCTTAAATAGTTTTCAAATTGAAGATGATTTGTTAACATTAGCTTAACATTAGCTTTAAATAATGAAGTAATTTTGCACTAACAAAAAACAAACAAATGTCATTAAATTCTATTTTTCAATTTTTAGTTCCAAAAGACAAAAAATTCTTTCCTCTTTTCGAAGAAGCGTCAAGTAATTTAATTGAATTAGCTTCAAACCTGCATGAAGCTGTAAATCTTCCTTTAAAGGAAAGAGAAGTTCTTTTTATCAAAATAGATGAATTAGAACAAAAAGGAGAAGATATAACCCGTCAGACAAATTTAGAATTGAGCAGAAACTTTATCACACCTTTTGATAGAGAAGATATTCACTCATTAATTACTTCTATTGATTATGTAGCCGATTATCTTCATGGTGCTGCATCAAGAATGCGATTGTATCAAGTGGATAAAATCACGAAATCAATCCGTAAAATGACAGAAATCAACCTTGAGGCTTGTCAGAATATTGATGTTGCGGTAAAAGAATTGAAAAATTTGAGCAACATGAAAACGATTACCAATGCTTGTGCGAAAATCAACAAGCTGGAAAATAAATCGGATATGGTTTATAATAAAGCCGTTTTTGAAATTTTCGAAAACGAAACTGATGCCAAAAATATCATTAAATATAAAGAAGTATTGTCAGTTTTAGAATCTGCAACTGATAAATGCAAGAGTGTAGCTAGTGTTTTAGAATCTATCACAGTAAAACATTCTTAATTTAATCTAATTCATTCTGAAGATATTGATATGACTTTACTATTAATTATTATAGTTCTAGCATTAATTTTTGATTACATCAATGGTTTCCATGATGCGGCCAATGCTATTGCTACTGTTGTTGCAACCAAGGTTTTGTCTCCTTTTCAGGCAGTACTTTGGGCAGCTTTTTTTAACTTTTTGGCCTATTGGGTTTTTGGTTTTGGAGTGGCAGATACAGTTGCCAAAACAGCTCACACCATGGATATTAATCTTGTCGTTATTTTGGCTGGAGTCATTGCTGCGATTGTTTGGAATTTATTAACATGGTGGCTTGGAATTCCTTCCAGTTCTTCTCATACTTTGATTGGCGGTTTTGCAGGGGCAGCTTTAGCTCACGCGATTGCAGTTCATGGGTTTTCTGGTTATGTTGATGTTGAAGGTAAAACACAGCACTGGTACGATATTGTAAGCTGGTACAAAGCTGGAAAGGATGGGGGAATGCCTTCTGGAGTGATCATTATTATTGCATTTATAGTTTTGGCTCCGTTAATGGGGGCAATGGCTTCGTACTTAATTTCTATTTGGTTATTGAATGCTTCTCGCAAAAGTATTTTGCCTAAGCTGTTTACATTGGCATTAATGATAGTAACCGTTTGGTTTGTTTATAATCAAATGATTCCTTATGAAGAGATTATAAAGGATGGAGGAACTCCTCGTTTTGAAAATTCAATTTTTTGGAGTGTCGCTTTTGAGCCTCACAATATAAAATGGTTTTTGGTCGCTTTTATTGTATTAACTGTAAGTCTCTTTTGTTTGATATTTAGCAGTCTAAATCTTCATCAAGCTGACGCAGCATTGAAGAAAATGCAATTATTATCATCTGCTGCTTTTAGTTTAGGGCATGGTGGTAATGATTCTCAAAAAGTAATGGGTATTATCGCTGCAGCTGTTGCAGTATATATCAATACAAATCCTGGTGTACACATGGATTCTTGGTTGGATGTAGTGCTTCCTTCTGACGGTGTTGATTTTAAGATGCCTGCTTGGATTCCTTTGGCTTGTTATTCTGCAATTGCTGCGGGCACATTAAGCGGAGGTTGGAAAATTGTAAAAACAATGGGTTCCAAAATTACTAAAGTATCCTCTTTTGAAGGTGTGGCAGCTGAAACTGCTGGAGCATTAACGCTATATTTTACAGAGCATTTTAAAGTGCCGGTGAGTACAACACATACTATTACTGGTTCTATTATTGGTGTAGGTTTGACAAAAAGAGTATCAGCTGTACGTTGGGGAGTAACTGTAAGCTTAATTTGGGCTTGGGTACTAACGATTCCAGTTTCAGCATTACTGGCTGCACTAGTATATTGGTTTCTAAATATTTTTTTATAGAATAATACATATTATGAAAAAACCATTCGGACATCGAATGGTTTTTTTATGCCTTAAAATTTGCGTTTATATTTTTTGTAGCAAGACATATTTTGCGATAATCAGCTGTTCTTCAGCAGTCCACTATATTCACGCAAAAAAGCGTGGGATGCCGTTTCCATCTGGGCTAAATGACAGGTTAGTGGTTTTAACAGCTTTTCTAAAAGATATTTTAGAATTATTTTTCATTATTTAATTTCCTTGAATTAAATTTTTGTGATTTTTTCTGCGCTTGTAGTGGGTTTGTTTTAAGTTGTTTTCACCAGAAATGATGCTTATGTTTCCGTCAATTTCAAGCATTGCCAGTTTTACGTCCTTAAAATATTCAACACCATGTTCTCTCATGGCTTCTTTCAATTCATCCGAAGTGATGTCTAATTTGCTAAGGTTTTTGAAATCTAAAGTTCCGTTGTGAATAAGGATCTCAGGTTTTTCGAGCATGAAATCGCTGAAATTTTTATACCGATAAATCAGTTTCTTTAAGATAAAATTAATCGCAAAAAGTATCGTTGCTGCTGCCAAACCTCCCCAAAGCGTTGTATTGTTTCCCACCATCGCATTCTGCACTGAGTTGCTTATCAGCAAAATCAAAATCACGTCGGCAGTATTGAGTTGTGATAATTCTTTTTTGCCAAAAATGCGCAACGCAATAACCATGAATAAATACACTGCAGCACTTCGGAGGACGATATCTAGGTAGGGATTCATGTTTTTTAGTTTTCAGTTTTTAGTCACAGTTTTTAGTTAAATAGAGACTGTAAACTGTGACTGTGGCTGGATCTGACTGTTCTAACTTATTTTATCTTGAAATTCTTCTCAATGGCTTTAATCATTTCTCCAGCAATATCTTTGTTGGTAGCACCTTCAATTCCTTCAAGTCCAGGTGAAGAGTTTACTTCGAGCAATAATGGCCCTTTTGCAGAACGAATAATATCTACGCCAGCTACTTTTAAGTCCATAGCTTTTGCAGCTTTTATGGCAATTTTTTTCTCCTCGGCAGTAACTTTGATGACAGAAGCAGTTCCTCCCAAATGAATATTGGCTCTAAATTCACCCGGCATTGCTTCTCTCTGGATAGCAGCAACCACTTTACCGTCAATTACAAAACAGCGGATGTCTTTTCCGTTTGCTTCTTTAATAAATTCCTGTACCAATATATTTGCATTTAAGCTTTTGAAAGCATTGATAACACTTTCAGCGGCCTTTTTGGTTTCTGCTAATACAACTCCCTTACCTTGAGTTCCTTCAAGTAGTTTTACGATAAGAGGTGAACCTCCAACCATTTTGATTAAATTATCGGTATCTAACGGCGAGTTTGCAAATCCTGTTGTTGGAATGTCAACACCGTGATTTAGTAATAATTGCAATGAAAATAATTTGTCTCTGGATTGTGTAATAGCTGTTGATGAGTTTAAGCAAAATACTCTCAAAGCTTCGAACTGACGCGTTAAAGCACAGCCGTAAAACGTAATACTAGGACGGATTCTAGGTATAATAGCGTCAAATTGATTTAATATTTTCCCACCGCGATAATGAATTTCTGGAGTTTTGGCGTCCAGTTTCATGTAGCATTCTTTTATGTTTAAGAAATGCATTTCATGGCCTCTCATTTCACCCGCTTCCATAATTCTTTTATTGCTGTACAATTCAGGATTACTGGCCAAAAGACCAATTCTTAAGCCAGAACTTGCTTTTTCCGAGTTTACATATAATTCTTTTAGACTTTCTGGAGTTGGCTGTCCTAGAAGGTATTTTTGCTCAGGATCAACAAGGATTCTTCCGCTCATGGCTTCTCTTCCCAAAAGCATTCGGAAACCCATAGAATCTCTATTGGTTAAAGTCATTTCAATAGGCCATTTTGAATCACCAATAGCAATATTGGTTTGAATAACATAGCGATGCTCTCTAAAACCGCTGGAGCTTTTTACAATACGTTTGCCTACCAAAGGTGCTTCACAATGAATAACCGTTTTAATATTATTTTGAATAGGATTGATGTCAAATTTTACCCAATTGGCATCGTTTTTTATAAACGGAGCAATATTTATAGCATGCAAAGCAGATGTTTTGGCACCAGAATCTACTCGGGCTTTAATTGTAGGAATTCCTAATTCTGGAAATGAGCACCATTCTTCGCTACCCAGTATGACTTTATTTTGTACCATAAATTAATTTTGGTTGATCTTTTATAAATAGTATCAAATGTAAATATTTGTTTTTAAAAAATACGAAATTATCCTATAAAGAATAAACCCGTTATGTTATTAAAACGTAACGGGTTTATTATGGATGTTTTTATTTTAAATTATTGATTAGTAGGTTCTTCGGCCTTGTGAACTTTTACGGTTAACTCTTGTGAGCCTTCTTCAATATCCATGAATATTTCATCACCAGAAGAGATTTTCGAAGTGATAATTTCTTCTGCTAGAGCATCTTCAACATACTTTTGAATCGCTCTTTTTAAAGGTCTTGCTCCAAATTGTCTGTCAAATCCTTTGTCAGCAATAAATGCTTTGGCCTCATCGGATAATTTCAATTGATATCCTAATTCACTAACGCGGGTGTATAATTTTTTCAACTCTATTTCGATAATCAGATTGATATCTTCTTTTTCTAAAGAGTTAAATACAATTACATCATCAATTCTATTTAAAAATTCAGGTGCAAAAGTTTTCTTTAATGCATTTTCGATAATGCTTTTAGAATTATCATCGGCTTGAGCAATTTTTGCAGCAGTGCCGAATCCAACTCCTTGTCCGAAATCTTTTAATTGACGGGCTCCAACATTCGAAGTCATAATGATGATAGTGTTCTTGAAATCGATTTTACGGCCTAAACTATCCGTTAAAAAACCATCATCCAGTACTTGAAGCATCATATTGAATACATCTGGATGCGCTTTTTCGATTTCATCAAGTAATACTACGCAATAAGGTTTTCTTCTTACTTTTTCGGTTAATTGTCCTCCTTCTTCGTATCCTACGTATCCCGGAGGTGCTCCAACTAATCTTGAAATTGCAAATTTCTCCATGTATTCACTCATGTCAATTCGAACCAATGCGTCTTCAGAATCGAATAATTCTTTGGCAAGAACTTTAGCTAATTGTGTTTTTCCAACACCAGTTTGACCCAAGAAAATAAATGAGCCAATTGGTTTGTTTGGATCTTTCAATCCGGCACGATTTCTTTGAATTGATCTCGCGATTTTTAAAACAGCTTCATTTTGCCCAATTACTTTGTCTTGAATTAGTTCAGGTAATTTAGCCAGTTTGTTGCTTTCTGTTTGTGCAATACGATTTACTGGAATACCAGTCATCATAGATACAACATCAGCTACATTGTCTTCGGTTACTAATATTCTATTGTTTTTAGAATCTTCTTCCCATTGCTCTTGTGCTATGGCTAAATCTTTTTCTATCTTTTTTTCATCGTCACGAAGTTTGGCTGCCTCTTCATATTTTTGCTTTTTAACAACCAAGTTTTTCAATTCGCGAACTTCTTCTAATTGTCGTTCCAAATCTAATATTTGTTTTGGAACATCAATATTGGTGATGTGAACTCGAGATCCAGCTTCGTCCAATGCATCAATAGCTTTGTCTGGCAGGAAACGTTCAGACATGTATCTATTAGTTAATTTAACACAAGCTTCAATGGCTTCTTGAGTATAAATTACATTATGATGATCTTCATATTTGTTTTTGATGTTATTCAAAATAGCAATAGTTTCTTCAACAGAAGTCGGCTCTACGATTACTTTTTGGAAACGTCTTTCAAGTGCTCCGTCTTTTTCGATGTATTGTCTGTATTCATCCAAAGTTGTAGCTCCAATACATTGAATTTCTCCTCTTGATAAAGCAGGTTTGAACATGTTTGAGGCATCAAGCGAACCAGTAGCTCCGCCAGCACCAACAATAGTATGAATTTCGTCTATGAAAAGAATGATGTCGTCATTTTTTTCAAGCTCATTCATTACGGCTTTCATACGTTCTTCAAACTGACCTCTATATTTTGTACCAGCAACTAAACTGGCTAAATCTAGAGTCACTACTCGTTTGTTGAATAATATACGAGAAACTTTCTTTTGAATAATACGCAAAGCAAGACCTTCAGCAATAGCTGATTTACCTACACCAGGTTCACCTATTAACAGCGGGTTATTTTTTTTGCGTCGGCTCAAAATTTGAGAAACACGTTCTATTTCTTTTTCACGCCCAACAACAGGATCCAGTTTTCCTTCTTCTGCCATTTCGGTTAAATCTCTTCCAAAGTTATCAAGAACCGGAGTTTTTGATTTTTTATTAGATTTATTGGCTGGATTATTAAAACTGCCTTCTTTGAGACTGTCATCTTGTCCTGAATCATCATTATATGATTCGTTTTTTGGCAAGTTTTCTAAAAATTCTTCTTCGTTTGGAGTCATATTGATGTATTGTTCTTTAGCTATGTCATAATCTATTTTGAGCTTATTCAACAGCTTGGTTGTAGGGTCATTTTCATTTCGTAAGATACACAACAGTAAATGTGCTGTGCTAATAGATGAGCTTTGGAAAACTTTGGCTTCCAGAAAAGTCGTTTTCAAAGCTCGTTCAGCTTGACGCGTCAGATGCAAATTTTTCTTTTCTACACTGACATCAATGCTAGGGCTCGCTGGGCTTAGGATCTCAACCTTTCGTCTCAAATGATCTAAATCAACTGACAGGTTGTTCAGGATGTGAATAGCTTTACCATTTCCATCCCTCAGAATGCCAAGCATCAAATGTTCAGTACCTATAAAGTCATGTCCAAGACGCAGTGCCTCTTCTTTGCTATAAGTAATAACGTCTTTTACTCTAGGTGAAAAATTATCATCCATAATATTAAATATTGTTTATGTAAATTTAGTAAACATGATGTTCAAATGCAAAAATCATACCTTATAAATCTATTAATGCTAATTGACAAAAAAAATGAAGAATAGAAACTTAAAAGTAACTTAATTTATTAACTAAATGATAATAAAAATTTGTTAATAAATCGGAGAAATTTATGCTTACTTTATGACTGAAAAAATATTGAGAAAGCTTATATTAGCGGGATTTTTTAATACAAAATAATTTTAATTTAAGAATATATTTATGTCTGAAGGAGAAAAGTTAATTCCTATTAACATTGAAGATGAAATGAAATCAGCTTACATCGATTATTCGATGTCGGTAATTGTCTCAAGAGCACTTCCTGATGTAAGAGATGGTTTGAAACCAGTTCATCGAAGAGTACTTTACGGAATGTATGATTTAGGAGTAAACTCAAGATCTGCCCACAAAAAATCTGCAAGAATAGTCGGAGAAGTTTTAGGAAAGTATCACCCTCATGGAGATACCTCAGTTTATGATGCAATGGTGCGTATGGCTCAAGAATGGAGCATGCGTTACTTATTAGTTGACGGACAAGGTAACTTTGGATCTGTTGATGGCGACAGTCCGGCAGCAATGCGTTATACTGAGGCCAGAATGAAAAAGATTTCTGAAGAAATTATGGCCGATATCGAAAAAGAAACAGTTGATTTTCAATTGAACTTTGATGATACTTTATATGAACCAAAAGTAATGCCGACGCGGGTTCCTACCTTATTAATTAATGGAGCTACGGGAATTGCAGTTGGTATGGCAACTAATATGCCACCACATAATTTAACTGAAGTTATCAATGGTACTTTAGCTTATCTTGATAATAATGATATTGAAATAGATGAATTGATGAATCATATCAAAGCTCCGGATTTTCCAACTGGAGGTGTGATTTATGGTTACGAAGGTGTTCGTGAAGCTTTTAAAACAGGTAGAGGGCGCATTGTTATGCGTGCCAAAGTTGGTTTTGAAGAAGTAGACGGCAGAGAATCAATCATTGTTACCGAAATCCCATATCAGGTTAATAAAGCTGATATGATTAAGCGTACAGCTGATTTGGTAAACGAAAAGAAAATTGAAGGTATTGCCAATATTCGTGATGAATCGGATAGAAATGGTATGCGTATCGTTTATATTTTAAAACGTGATGCAACGCCAAACGTTGTTTTGAATACCTTATATAAATATACACAATTACAATCTTCTTTTAGTGTAAACAATATTGCATTAGTAAAAGGACGCCCGCAAATGCTGAATCTAAAAGATATGATTCACTATTTTATCGAGCACCGTCATGATGTAGTAGTCCGCAGAACACAATTTGAATTACGTAAAGCTGAAGAAAGAGCTCATATTCTGGAAGGCTTAATCATTGCTTCAGATAATATTGACGAAGTTATTGCGTTAATTAGAGGGTCTAAGAATACAGAAGAAGCTCGTGAAAAATTAATCGAACGATTTAAATTATCAGATATTCAAGCTAGAGCGATTGTAGAAATGCGTCTGCGTCAATTAACAGGTCTGGAACAAGACAAGTTAAGAGCTGAATACGAAGAATTGATGAAATTAATTGAGCATTTGAAAGCGTTATTAGCCGATGTAAATTTAAGAACAGCTTTAATCAAAGAAGAGCTTGAAGAAATTCGTGAAAAATATGGTGATGAGCGTCGTTCTCAAATCGAATATTCAGGCGGAGACGTAAGTATCGAAGATTTAATTGCGGACGAAAATGTGGTTATCACGATTTCTCATGCGGGTTATATCAAACGCACAAACCTTACGGAATACAAAACACAGAATAGAGGAGGAGTTGGTCAAAAAAGTGCAGGAACAAGAGATCAGGATTTCTTAGAACACATGTATGTTGCGACAAATCATCAGTATATGATGTTCTTTACGCAAAAAGGAAAATGTTTCTGGATGCGTGTTTATGAAATTCCTGAAGGAAGTAAAACTGCCAAAGGAAGAGCAATCCAAAACTTGGTAAACATTGAAAGCGACGATAAAGTAAAAGCATTTATTTGTACACAGGATTTAAAAGATAAAGATTATATCAATAGTCATAATCTTGTAATGGTTACCAAAAAAGGACAGGTTAAGAAAACGTCTCTGGAGAAATATTCTAAACCTAGAGTAAACGGTGTTGCTGCTATTACAATTAAAGAAGGCGATGAATTATTAGAAGCAAAATTAACGAATGGTGAAAGTCAGATTATTTTGGCTGTTAAATCTGGAAAATTAGTTCGTTTTGAAGAAACGAAAACCCGTCCGATGGGAAGAACAGCTTCCGGAGTTCGTGGTATTACTTTGAAAGATGATACTGATGAAGTAATTGGCATGGTTACTGTAGATAAAAATGATATTAATGATTCGCAAATTTTAGTTGTTACAGAAAACGGATATGGTAAACGTACCAAATTAGTTGATGAGGATGGCGAAGATGTGTATAGAATTACAAACCGTGGAGGTAAAGGAGTGAAAACTTTGAATATTACCGAGAAAACGGGGAAATTAATTTCTATTAGTGCAGTAACTGATGCAGATGACTTAATGATCATCAATAAATCAGGATTAACGATCAGGATGGCTATTGAAGATTTACGTGTTATGGGACGTGCTACTCAAGGTGTTAAATTAATTAATCTGAAAGGAAAAGACTCGATAGCTGCTGTTACAAAAGTAATGAAGGATGATGTCGAAGAAGTTGTTGTTGATGAAGATGGAAATGTTATCGAAATTGAAGGTATCGAAAGGGTAAAACCAGTACTTGAGGTTCTTGAGGATGATGGTACAGCAGATGACGATGACGATTCTGATGATGATGTAGAAGAAGATGATTCAGATGAAGACGATACTGATAACGAAGAATAGTTAAGCAGTAATTAATAAGTAAATATAAAATAAATTAATATGAAAAGTAGATATGTAATAATTGCGTCAGCATTATTTTTATCAGTAACGAGTTTTGCTCAAAAAAATGAAATTAAAGCTGCTGAGAAAGCGCTAAAGGCAGGGAATTCAAGTGAAGCACTGACTATTTTAACAGGAGCTGAATATTTAACAGCTAATGCTCCTGATGCTGAAAAGGCACAGTTCTTATTTGTAAAAGGAAATGCGTATTTTGATTTATCTAATAAAAAAGTAGATACGGATAAGAATCTGATTTTAGCAGCAAAAGCTTATCAGGATTTAATAGCTGCAGAAAAGGTTTCCGGGAAAGCTAAATATTCTGCACAAGCTGCGACTTCGATTGCTCAGATTAAAGGACAGTTAGTTAATGGTGCAATTGAAGATACTAAAGTAAACAAAGATGCTGAGGGAGCTGAAAAATTATATCAAGCATACTTGTTAGAGAAAAAAGATACTATAAATCTTTATTATGCAGCTTCAACTTATGTTAATGCAAAAGATTATGATAAAGCTTTGAAACTTTATGAAGAGTTAAAAGTTTTGAATTATTCTGGAAAAGCTACTTATTATTATGCGGTTAACAAGGTTAGTGGTCAAGAAGATTTTTTCAATACAGCTGCTGATAGAGACAGATTGGTTAAAATGGGAACTCATGAAAAACCAAGAGCTGAAAATGTTCCTTCTAAAAGAGGAGAGATTTATAAAAATGTGGCTTTAATTTATGTGCAGCAAGGAAAAATGGATGATGCTAAGAAGGCAGTTTCTGATGCTAGAAAAACAAATCCAGAAGATAATTCTTTAATTTTGACAGAAGCTAATCTTTATCTGGCAACGAACGATATGGATACTTACAAAAAATTAATTTCTGAAGCGTTGGAGAAAAATCCAAATGATTTTGATTTGATTTTTAATCTAGGTGTTATAAGTGCACAAGCAAAAAATTATAGTGAAGCAGAGAAATTTTATAATAAAGTTATAGAGTTAAATCCAAAATACACTAATGCCTATATTAATATGGCGGCAATGAAGTTAGAAGATGAAAAAAGCATCATTGATGCTATGAATAAATTAGGTAATTCTGCTGATGATACTAAAAAGTATAATGCATTAAAAAAGAAAAGAGAGGATTTATTCAAAAGTACTATTCCTTACTTACAAAAAGCAGTGGAGCTGGATCCAAGTAATCCAGATGTTGCCAAGACATTGCTGAATGTTTACAGCGCTCTGGAAATGACAGCCGAATACAAAGCTTTGAAAGCAAAAATGTAAGCTGGTTTTAATACAATAAACAAATCCTGCCTGAGTAGTATCAGAGCAGGATTTTTTTTTGGACATTTTTTTGATTTTAAGACTCTATCAAATAAATGGCTCTGCATAAAGCTCATTTAGCATTCTTATGATTTGACTATATGCTTAAATACTTATTAAAATGATTCAAGAGGCATTTTTTTTATTCTGTTTACGAAATCGTTATAATTTAATTAAAAAAATGTTTCAAAATTATTTGTATTTTCAATTATTAATTTTATTTTAGAGGCAAATTAAAAATATAATAAAAAAAAGTAATAAAAAAAACGGTGTGGATTAAATATTGTTAAAATAATTACATTTTTTATAATCGCAATCAATTTTTAATTAACTCATTACTGTCAAATTTAATAATTCTAAAATATGATGTAAAACTACACTTCGCAATTGATTCTCTCAATTAATTAAATTTTAGGATTTCATGATATAGCTATGATTTGTTTCCATTTATTCAGGCAAACTATCTTAGTGTATTATTTTTCTATTATTCTTGAACAACCAAACCCCTTAAATAATCTTGTTTAATACTTAAACCTATACCACATGAAAAGAAAATTTGTAATACTATCAATGGTGTTATTGATAAATGTTGTTGTTGTTAATGCCCAAAAAGCACAAATAAAAGAAGCTCAAACTGTTTTTGCAAGCGGTAAATCGCAAGAGTCATTGGGAATTCTAAAAAAGACAGAGTATCTCATTGTTAATGCATCGGATGAAGATAAATCTGATTTTTATTTTTTGAAAGGCAATGTGTTAAAAGATTTAGCTACAAAAAATATTGATGCAGTTAACAATTTTACATTAGCATCTGAAGCGTACCAAGAGTTGCTTAGGTCTGAAAATGAAGTAGGTAAGTATAAGTTTACTTTACAGGCTAATTCAGCTTTAAAAGCAATGAAGTCGCAATTGGTTAATGGAGCCATTGATGATTACAAGGCAAATAAATACAAAGAGAGTGCTGAAAAAAGCTATAAAGTATATCAGTTTGATAAAAAAGATACTTTAAATTTATTTAATGCTGCTTCTGCTTCAATGATTGCTAAAGATTACGATTCGGCAATTAAGTATTATGAAGAATTAAGGAAAATAAATTATTCAGGAAAAAGAGTTATTTATTACGCTACCAATAAAAAAACAAAAGAAGAAGATGCTTTTGTTTCTGCTGGAGCTAGAGATTCGGGAATTGAGGCTACTCTTTATGAAAAACCAAGAGATGAATTTTCGCCCTCTAAAAAATTAGAAATAAATAAAAATCTGGCTTACATATACTTAGAGAGAAGTGATTTCGCAAAATCTGAAATTTGTTACAATACGGTGTTAGAATTAGATCCTAAATACATTGATGCCTATATTAATTTAGCATTTGGTAAATTAGAGTCTAAAAAAGTTTTAGTTGATCAAATGTCTGCATTGGGCAATACTCCAAAAGAAATGGAGCAATATGATGAATTAAAAGTCAAAAAAGATAATATAGTTAAAAGTGCAATTCCATATCTTAAAAAAGCATTGGATATTGATCCAAAAAATCAGGATGTCATTAAGTCTTTGTTGGGAGTTTATCGTTCTCTCGATATGACAAATGAGTATAATTCTTTAAAAGCATCAATGTAACAACAAAAAAAGCTAGAAAATTTTTCTAGCTTTTTTTTGTTTGCCTGATAGGAAAAATATCGCCCAATTTTGTGGTTATTTCTTTGATGGTGTTCTGTTAAATTATTTTTTTAATTACTCTAAGTTTATGAGTGTGTTTATTGCTTTCGGCATTATAGATTCCTAAGTGGTCTAAACGGTCAATCCTAACTTTTCCGCTGGCATGAATAATATAATTGTTCTCCATGATGATTCCTACATGGGTTATATTTCCTTCCTCATTGTCAAAAAAAGCTAAATCACCTGGTTCGCTTTCTTCAATAAAGCTTAATGCTTCGCCTTGTGTTGCCTGTTGTGAAGCATCTCTTAGCAGTTTGTATCCGTTAAGTTTGTATACCATTTGAGTAAATCCTGAACAGTCTATCCCAAAAGGTGTTTTACCTCCCCATAAATATGGTGCATTCAAATACATGAAAGCTGATGAAAGTAAATTCTTTTTTGGTTTTATTCCGCTTATTTTTGTGCCTTCAAAATCAAAAGGAATCGTGTTGATTTCTGGATAATTTAAAAAGGATAATGATGCTCCTAAAGGAATTGGTATTAATAAATTGGACGGAGCCAGAATATATTCTATCAAATCTGCATTGAGAATTATTGCGTCAGAGGAAAGCTGTATGTAGTTTGATTCTGTGATTGCCAGAAATTGTTTTGTATCGATCCAGCCTTCGTATTGGTCATATTGTGTTTTAATGTGAGTCCATTGCTTCTGTTGTTCCAAAACTTCAAAATGTTCACCAAATAGGACTTGGGAAACAATTTCACTTTTATCACTGGCTTCTGCACGAAGTGGAATCATGGCTAAATTACAAATTCCAAACATTTATATAAATTAGATTAAAAATAAAAATACGAATCAAAATGACTGTAAAAATAGTGATTTTCAATTCGTATTTATTTAATTATTTGTTTTATTTGAAATGATATTTATGAAATATTTCTTTCTATAATTAAGGCAGATGCACCCCCGCCTCCGTTACAAATAGCTGCGGCACCATATTTGGCATTGTTTTGTTCTAATACATTTAGTAGAGTGACAATAATACGTGTTCCGGAACAGCCAAGCGGATGGCCTAGTGAAACTGCTCCTCCGTTAATGTTCACTTTTTCATTATCTAATCCAAGTATTTTGGAATTAGCTAATCCAACCACAGAAAATGCTTCGTTAAATTCGAAATAATCGATTTCGTCTAATGTTAATCCTGCTTTTGCTAATGCTTTTGGTATTGCTTTTGCTGGGCTAGTTGTAAACCACTTTGGTTCCTGGGCAGCATCTGCGTATCCTTTTATGAAAGCCAAAGGCTTTAAGCCTAAAGAAATTGCTTTTTCTTCGCTCATTAAAATAACAGCTGCGGCACCATCATTAATAGTTGATGCATTTGCGGCTGTAACAGTTCCTTCTTTTGTAAACACTGCGTTTAATGTTGGTATTTTTTCTAATGAAACATTAGTGAATTCTTCATCTTTTGAGATGATAATTGGTTCACCTTTTCTTTGAGGAACCGCTACAGGAACTACTTCGCTGGCAAATTTTCCTTCACTCCAAGCTTTAGCTGAACGCTCGTATGACTGAATTGCAAAATTATCTTGTTCTCCTCTTGAAATATTATATTCTGTTGCGCATAAGTCGGCGGAAACACCCATTGCGTTGTTGTCGTAAGCATCGGTTAATCCGTCTTTTTGCATTCCGTCAACCATTGTATTCGGTCCAAATTTAGTTCCGCTTCTCAAATGCATGTAATGCGGAATTAAACTCA
The DNA here is from genome assembly GCA_963511795.1 of uncultured Flavobacterium sp. Classification (GTDB taxonomy): domain Bacteria; phylum Bacteroidota; class Bacteroidia; order Flavobacteriales; family Flavobacteriaceae; genus Flavobacterium. Next base: position 65,026 of record CAUPKP010000007.1, read on the forward strand.
TATTTTCCATTCCGCCTGCAACTACGATTTCAGCATCGCCGCATTGTATTGCTTGAGCTCCCAGCATGATGGATTTCATTCCTGAAGCACATACTTTGTTGACTGTTGTGCAGGCTGTTTCAGTCGAAAGGCCTGCGTAAATTGCTGCCTGGCGAGCTGGTGCCTGACCAACGCCAGCCTGAATTACGTTACCCATAAAAACTTCGTCAACTAAGTTTGGGTCTAATTTTATTTTGTCTAATGCTCCTTTTATAGCTATTGCTCCTAATCTCGGTGCAGTTACTGCAGATAAACCTCCCATAAAACTGCCGATAGGTGTTCTAACTGCAGATACGATAACAACTCTTTTATTCATTTCTGATACGATATTGATTTGTATAGCAAATTTAAATATTTTTTGTAAAATTAAAATTTTTAATAAGGTTAAATTAAGATATATTTAATGAATGTGTGTTTTATTCTGTGTTTTTGAATAAAATGTTAAATTGCTGTTTTTGGAAAATGCACTATTTAAAGATATTTGAGAGTAGTCCTTTTAATAGTTTTATAAATGATTTGACTTTCAGTCTGAGTTCAATTACTGTTTTGGAGCAGGAATTAGACCGGAGTTTTTGTTAATTCTTACACTTTCAGTATCGAAACAGACTATTGGACAAAAGATATGTTTTTAATTAATTGTTATTCAGTATTCAGCTTTTTTTAAACTGTATTTCAAAAAAGAAGTAAGCTTTCGGTTCTTTTTTATTGTGGATGGGTCAAGTTTTTTAATAGTCAGCTATATCTTTGATTGTGAAGTCATTTTGATAAAACACTAAAAAATATTAAAAAAAAGTGTTGAAATAGTTGTGAGAAACGTAAACATGTCTTAAATTTGCAACCGCAAAACAGAACACGTTTCTTGAGCTTGGAGAGTTGCCTGAGTGGCCGAAAGGACTTGTTTGCTAAACAAGCGTATGGGTAACTGTACCAAGGGTTCGAATCCCTTACTCTCCGCTTAAAATTTTGCCTTCGGGGTGTAGCGTAGCTCGGTTATCGCGCCTGCTTTGGGAGCAGGAGGCCGCAGGTTCGAATCCTGCCACCCCGACAAAAACTTTCCATTAAGTTTCAAAAAAAAATGGACGCATAGCTCAGCTGGATAGAGCACCTGCCTTCTAAGCAGGCGGTCGAAGGTTCGAATCCTTCTGCGTTCACGAAAAGCCACTCAATTGAGTGGCTTTTTTGTTTTTATATAATTTAAGAGAACATGTAACTTAACATGCAATTTAAGTTCAAGTAAACTTACGATTGTATCCTTGCTAGTTAAAAAACTAACAAATGGTTACAAGGTTATTTGCAGTATTGTTTATTACACTGCAGTCGTTTGGACAACAAATAAAGTTCGAAAATTTTACCACAAATCAGGGGCTGTCGAATAATTCGGTAATTGATATTGAAAATGATAAAGACGGTGGTCTTTGGATCGCTACTTGGGATGGACTGAATTATTATGATGGCTATAATTTTAAAATTTTTAAGCATAATTTTAATAATCCTAAAGCAATTTCAAGTGACTATATCACGAAACTAACAAAGGATAATACTGGTTTTATCTGGCTCATTACTAAAGAAGGTGATGTAAACAGATATATTGGAAACGGCGAATTTGTAAAATTCAGGTTTAAAGGCATTCCAAAAAACTTTCAGCTTTCTCAAAAAGGAAATATCGTAGTAGAGACAAGTACTGCTTACTATGAGTTTAAAGAAGGAGCTTTTGTTGCAATACCTTATAATTTGATAAAAAATGCAGATACTCACAGTCTAAAAAGCATCTTGTTAAAAAAATATCCGAATCTTATAATCAATGACGTTTTAAAAGATAAATCAGGGAATATTTGGTTTGCTACGCGAAAAAATGGACTTTATATTGCCAGTAAAAATAAGATTGAGCATTTTACTTCTGATTTATATTTACCTTATTCATTTAACAGCAACGAAATTGAAACTCTGCACGAAGATGCTTTCGGGAACATTTGGTTAGGGCAAAAAGACGGCGGTTTGAGTATGGCTTATAAAGGTTCAGAAATGATAAACACAATAGTGCCTCATCCTTTAAAGCAGCCTAATTTACCAACGGAAGCCATTAGAGCCATTACTAAAGATGCAAATGGGAAAACCTGGCTGGGTTATTACACAAATGGCCTCTATCATTACAATGAAAAAAGTCATTCTTACCAAAAATATGCAATCAAAGAAGCTGCTTTAAATCCGGATTGGGATAGAGTCAGGAATTTGTTTACAGCTAGTGACGGAACGATCTGGGTGGGAACTTACAAAGGAATTATAAGTATTTCCGGTACAAAACATACCTGTTATGAGGCCGAAAATATCAAAGAACTGCCCAATAATAGATCATATTCTATTTGTGAGGATGAAAATAAACAGCTTTGGATAGGCTGTTGGGGAGGTGTGGCTAAATTTAATTTAGTAACCGAAAAATTTGAGAGTTTTAAAGGGCAAAAGGCATTGGATAAATACCATATCAGATGTGTCAAAAAAGACAAACAGAATTTAATTCTAGCAACAGAAAATGATGGTGTTATTGTACTTAATTTAGACACTAATAAGATTAACCAAATTTCAACCCAGCAGGGTATTTTAGGTAATAGTATTTATTCTGTGATTGTCGACAAGACTATAGATAATTATTGGATTGCTTCTTTGGGAGGTGTCAGCATTTTTAATAAAAAAAAGGGTCTGATCAAAAATATTACAGAGGCGGATGGTCTTCCAAGTCACATGGTATATGGTCTTATTGACAATGGAGATAAGGTTTGGATTAGTACCACTAAAGGAATTGCATCTATTGCAAAAAATAATTTTGAAATTACATCTTATAATCCAAATCATGGATGGCAGGCACCAGAATTTTCAGAGGGAGCCTACTATCAGGACATCAAAGGGAATTTGTTTTTTGGTGGTGTAAATGGACTTAATTATTTCAATCCAAATGCAATTTATTCTGCTGATTTTAATGCAAGAATCAAATTGAAAGTAGATGGTAATGAGAATTATTTATCCGAAATCGAAAAGAGTTTTAGTAACAATGAATTAGAAATTGAAATAATTCCAATTGTCTTTCCTAAAGAAAATAAAACTTCCACTTATTATAAATTAGAGGGAAGAGATAAAAATTGGATTTTATTAAATGGTGCTAAAAAAATAGAATATGCCAATTTATCTTCTGGGGATTATCATTTTTTGATTAAACAAGGGAAAAACGGAATTGCACAGCCAGTTTTTTTTACTCTAAATATAAACAAAGCATTTTATGAGACCATTTTGTTTTATATTTTGTTATCCGGGAGTATCTCATTGAGTTGCATAATGCTGGTTTATTTTAAGAATAAAACTGCTGTGGCACAGCAAAAATACCTGATTGCAAAAATTAGATCTCGGACTGCAGTTATTGAAAATCAGAAAAAAGACCTGCTGGCAGTTAATGAAAAACTGGATGAAAAGAACAAAAAAATATCTGAGCAGAAAGAAAAACTTTTAAGGCTGCACAGCACTCTAAAAAACGAAAATTTTGAAATCGAAAAGTTTAAATCTTTTATGTTGGCTGAATTTCAAAATCCAATAGCCAAAATCATTAAAATCTCAAGTACGCAAAAAAATGGGAGCGAAGCACAACGGGATTTACTTTTGCAGTCAGGTAAATTGGCAGATTTGATCTCGGGATGGAATTATTTGAGTTATGTTAAAGATATTGGCCCAATAAAAAAATCAGCCGTTAATTTGTTTCCAATTTTAAAGAACAGTATTGAAAAATTAAAAAATGAACTGCAGCGTAATCAGGTTAACCTAAACTGTGAGATTGATAATTCAGTTCATTTTGTTGCTATAGATGTATTACGATTAAAGTTATTACTGCAGTATTTTTTCAATGACATCAGTAAATATTCTGAAACAGACAGTACTTTAGATATTGAAATTGGATATGAAAATAATTTTTTAAAAGTTACTGTAGTTTCTAATAGTGTAATCCTAAAAAACAATTGGTACAATATTTTACATTACAGTCCTTATTTTAAAGCCTTGCATGTATTGCTGGAAGATTTGAGCGGTGAATTTTTCGATAATTCGGAAGAAAATTTTAAAAGCACTTTACAGATTCCTTTAGAATATGCAGCCGAAAACTTAAAAATTAAAGAAACAATTTCCTGGAAACATTTCAACGAACAAGAGCAGCTTTCTTCGGATAAGGAATTGATTTTGGTCTTTAGCGATCAATCCGATTATACGGCTGTCAATCAGGTTTTAGAGAATAGTAATTATCATTTGCTTTTCGAAAATTCGGTAGCTAATTTAAACTCCGCCGCCAAACAAATTAATTTTTCTGCTTTGGTATTTTATCAGGCAACATTCTCAAAAGAGCTGGTTCATTTTCTTAATTCTAATAAAAAAATGTCAGGACTAAAAATGCCAATTATTTATATCTCAGAAGATATTAATTATGAACTGCATGAACAATTACTTGAGCTGGGCATTGATACACTTATTCAGTTGCCAGCCAGTGCTTCATTTATTATGAAAAAGATTGCTTCCTTAATTGATAAAAGCAAAGAGACACTGCAGGAGAATAAAATACAGCAAAAAATATTTGAGATCTTAACGGAAGATGATCCAATAGTAACAAATAATGACAAGCTGGTAAAAAGGGCTTTGGAAATAATAAAAGAAGAGCTGCAGGATCCTTCTTTTAATGTAGAAACACTTGTAGAAAACTTGGGAATCTCTAGAGTAAAATGCTACCGCATATTTAAAGAAGCATTGAACCAATCTCCTTCTGATGTAATCACCTCTTTTAGATTACAAAAAGCAGAAATACTATTAAAGACCAAAAAATTAAATGTTTCTGAGATCAGTTTTGAGTGTGGCTATAACGATCCAAAATATTTTGGACGTTCTTTTAAGAAATATTTCGGAAAAAGTCCAAAAGAGTACAAAGTATTCTCTTAGAACTTCTGTTAGCTCTGTGTTTACTCAAAGTTAGTTGAATGTTAGTGAACAAAACACCCCTTTTTTACCGTTAATTTTGTCCTAATTTGAATCCAAAATCCTCTTTTCTGAATCAAAATTACCCCATTTGGCAAGTTGCTTAAAATACTTTTGGCAAAACAAAAATAGTAATTAGATGAAAAAAATTTATGCGATTTTAGTTCTTGCCTTAGGATGTATGTCTTATTCCTATTCGCAGGTAACAGTATCAGGAAGTGTAGTTTCTGACCCCCAAAAGGAATCTATGCCAGGAGTATCAGTCTATTTAAAAGGACAGCCAAAATCAGGAATTACCACAGATTTTGATGGAAAATTTAAAATTCAATTACAGGAGCAAAGCGGCGTTTTGGTTTTTTCTTTTTTAGGATTTACTACAAAAGAGGTTGCTTACTCCGGTAGTTTAACATTAAATATTTCCTTAAAGGAAGAAGTAAGTACTTTAAGCGAGGTAGTAGTAGTGGGTTACGGTTCTCAAAAGAAATCTGATGTAACTGGATCAATTGGTTCGGTAAAGAGTGAAAATTTCAACAAAGGAGTAGTTGCAAATGCAGGACAGCTTATTCAGGGTAAGGTTGCTGGTGTAAATGTTGTGGCTTCAAGCGGTGAGCCGGGAGCAACACAGGACATCATTATTCGGGGAGTAGGAAGTTTGCGTTCAGGGACAACACCGCTTTATGTTGTGGATGGTTTTGCTTTAGACAATACCAGTAATGGTGTCGCTTCAAATCCGTTGAACTTTATTAATCCGCAGGATATAGAAAGTATCGATGTGCTTAAGGATGCATCTGCCTCTGCGATCTACGGTTCACGAGCTGCTAATGGAGTAATTGTGATTACCACTAAAAAAGGAACTAAAGGCAGAACAAAGATTGACCTGTCGATGACGACTTCATCTTCAACTTTGGCTAATAAAGTTGATGTTTTTAGTGCTGATGAGTTTAGAAAACAAGTAAGAGCTGTTAACGGAACTTTACTTGATGGCGGAGCAAATACAGATTGGCAGGATGAGTTAACAAGAACAGGTATTTCACATAATTTCAATTTGTCAATGAGCGGCGGAACTGAGAAGTCTTTATATGCAGCATCAATTGGTGCTGATAATATAGAAGGTGTCTTGAGAAACAGCAGTTTGAAACGCTATTCCGGCCGTTTGAATTTAAGTCAAAAAACTTTTGATGACAGACTTAATGTTATTTTTAATATGACAGCAACTAAGTTAGATAATACCAGACCCGATGCGAGATCTATAGTGGGTAATATGCTAACGCTGAATCCTACTGATGCAGTTTTAGTTGACGGAACACCAAACGTTAATTTAAGCAACGATGTTTTGAATCCTTTGATCAGCGAGCAATTATACGGTGATTACACCAACAACAATCGTATTTTGGCTAATATCGCACCATCTTTTGAGATTATAAAAGGACTTAAATATCAATTTAATCTTGGAGTCGATTATTCTTTGACAGAAAGAGACATACAAGTTAAGCCTTATACATCGGCCACGAACACTACTTTAGGTTCTTTGAACACTACTTCTACGGCAAACAGTAATACATTGATTGAAAATACATTGACTTATAATTTCAATGTTAACGCTCATAATTTTACATTTTTGGCTGGGCAGTCGTACCAAAAAACAGAAGTAAGTCAAAAGAGTTTCAATTTATCAGGATTTCCTGATAATGGTGTGGATCCAAGATATCAGATAGAAACTGCAAGCCAGCCAACAACACAGTCTGCATATGCTACAGAAAATGAGTTACAGTCTTGGTTTGGTAGATTAAATTATGGTTATGACAACAAATATTTAGTTACCGCTACAATGCGTGCTGATGGTTCTTCAAAATTTGGAGATAATAATAAGTACGGTTATTTTCCATCAGTTGCTTTGGGGTGGAATATGAGAGAAGAATTTTTCAAAGAATCTGAAATTGTAAATAATCTAAAATTAAGAGCAAGCTGGGGACAAACAGGTTCTCAGGAAATTCCATCTAAAATTACTAAAGCAAGTTATACAGAAAGTAATACAGGAAAAGATACTTATCCTTTGGACCCTGCTGCAACAGACTTGAGCGGTTATCCTTATGGTTCTATTTATACCCGTTTGGCCAATCCTAATATTCAATGGGAGGTTTCAACTCAAGCAGATTTAGGTTTAGATTTTAGCTTTTTCAACAATAGATTATCGGGTACTGTTGATTACTTCAACAAAGTTTCGGAAAACATTTTATTAGAAGTAGCACCTGTTGACCCTATTCAGCCAACATCTAAGTACTGGACAAACATTCCTGATATGCAGATAGAAAACAGCGGTATCGAGGTGTCGTTAGATTACAGCAGTGACAAAAAGAAAGATTTCTCATATAGCATTGGCGGAAATATTTCTTTTACAAACAATGAAGTGGTAAACTCTCCTTATAAAATATTGACTACAGGCGGAGCACAAGGTGCTGGACAATCTGGAGCAACAATCAACGGAGTATTAAACGGAGAGTCGATAGGTACTTTTTATTTACTTGAATTTACTGGAATTGGTGCTGATGGACTTAACCAGTTTGCAGATAAAAATCAGGATGGAAAAATTCTTGACAATGACCGTACCGTTGCCGGCAGTGCACTGCCTGATTATATTTATGCATTTTATTTAAATTTTAAATACAAGAGTTTTGACTTAGGAGTTAACTTTAATGGTGTTGCTGGTAACAAAATTTATAATCACGTCGAAATGTCTTCTTTCAACAGAGGGAACTTGGCCAATTCTTTTAATACTGCTGCTAATGCTGTTGAATTTTTAAACGAAGCAACTACTAACTCTAACTTAGTTTCAACCCGATACTTAGAAGATGGCAGTTTCTTACGCTTAAATAATGCTACGATAGGCTATAATTTAAGTTCAAAAACAATTGGGCTTGATAACGTAATGGATAACATCCGCCTTTCTGTAACAGGTCAAAACTTATTATTATTTACTAAATATACTGGTTATGATCCTGAAATTAATACAGGAAGCGCAGTAGGAGGTATTCAAAGTTTTGGAATCGATTATTTCAGTTATCCTAGAAGCAGAACAATTTTACTTGGTCTAAACGTGGCATTTTAATTTAAAAAAAGACAAAAATGAAAAATAGAATACTATTACCAGTTCTGGCAATCAGTTTATTGTTTAACTGGAGCTGTACTGACTTAGAAGAAGCTGTATTAGATGAGTCATTAACAGGAAGCGGACAGGCAGATGCCATTAGCGGTGCAATTGCTCCGGCTTACGGTCAAATATCAGAGACATGGATCCATACCAATTATTTTGGATTACAGTTAATTGCCAGTGATGAAGGTATTTTGCCTTATAGAGGAGGAGTTGACTGGTATGATGGAGGAAAATACTTAGCTACACATGCTCATACTATTACGCCGACTAATGATTTGGTTACCAGCTCTTGGAATGCCCTTACAAAAAATATATCCAGAACATTATCTGCGATTGAAGTTTTGAGACCTTTGGCTGAAAGCGGTAATAAAGAAGCAGAAGGAGCACTTTATGAAATGGTTGCCCTTAGAGCTTATTTGAATATGCTTACATTAGACAGCTGGGGACTTGTATTCAAAAAAGAATCATCTGCTGCTACTTCAGTGGTGCTTAGAGGTCAGGAAGCTGTTTCTTATATCGAATCGGAATTATTATCTGTTGCCGATGTTATAAACGCGACTAGAGGTCCAGGCCGAATGACACAAGCTGCTGTATGGGGACTTTTGGCAAGATTGAATCTTAATGCGGCAGTTTATCGTGATCCATATGGCAAACCTGTATTTGCTGCAGCTGATATGGATAAAGTCATTAAATATACTGACAACATTATTAATTCAGGTAAATTTAGCTTGTCTCCTGAGTATTTTGATTTATTTGATGATAAAAATAACTCTAATAAAGAATTAATCTTTGCCTTAGACCAGCGTGGGGTTTTAAAAGATGAAAATAACCGTTGGGCATATTGGTCAATTCCTGGATCAATGTTTCCAAGACCAGAATCAATCAATGCAGATGGTACCGATGGTCCAGCCATTACATCCGATTTTTACCAGACTTGGGTAGATGCTTACGGAAGTGTGGATCCTGCGGCTGCAGATTCGAGATTTTACAAAGACAATGCAAAGGTCCCAGCAAATTTGAGCGATCTAACAGGACTATCACCGCTAAATGATCAAAATCATTATTACTGTGTGAAGGCTGAGAACTTTGAAATTGACAGAGGTATTTTAAGAGGTGTTCAATGGGCAGCAAGAAAAGATGCTAACGGTGCTTTTTTCAAATGCGACGGCGGTTACAGAATCTATCCTGTTAAGCAGATTAAAGGAAATGGGGCAGATAAAAATGTTGCATATGTAAATCTTACTTTAAAAGTAGATTTTACTAATGAAGGCAGCTTGCATAAATCTGGTTATAGGGTTTCAAAATACCAGTTTAGCCATACTTCTCCTGATGGAAACTACTACAGCAGTGTTGATATTGTATTGCTTAGATATGCCGAAATTTTTATGATGAGAGCAGAGGCTAAGTTGAGAAAAGGAGATACAGCTGGTGCATTAGCAGACATGAACAAGGTGAGAACTTCAAGAACTGCAAGAGCTCCAATTCCTGCTGCGCTGCCTGCAATAAATTTAGATATTTTACATAGAGAATACGGTTTCGAATTTTATTGGGAAGGTTTAAGAAGAACAAATCAAATTCGTTTTGGACACTATGAAGATATCTGGACTGAGAAAACCGACAAGGATGTTAACCATAGATTGTTCCCAATTCCGCAAGTTGCGATTGATGGCGCATCTAATACTCCAGGTTATCTAGAACAAAATAAGGGATATTAATTCCATTGAATATATGATTGATTTGGAGGCTGTTTTAGTATTTTATCGAAAGTAAAATAGCAGCCTTCAAATTTTTAATTTTTAAAGAATGAAAATACCAGTACTGCAAAAAATGATAGTAAAAGTAATTGTTTGCACGCTCTCTGTAAATTTTGCTGTTGCTCAAACAAAAGATACTTCTCTTAGAAAATATCCAAATGCACTAAATTTTATTGTTATGGGTGATTGGGGCAGATTTGGGGCAGATCACCAAATTCCTGTAGCCAGACAAATGGGCATTACTGCCAAAGAAATTAATCGAGATTTTATAATTGCCACCGGGGATAATTTCTATCCTGTTGGCGTAGCAAGTGAGTATGATCCGCAATGGAAATCTTCTTTTGAAGATATTTATACCGATTTTTCACTCCATTGGAACTGGTATCCGGTATTAGGAAACCATGATTATGCAGGTAATCCAGACGCACAGGTTGCCTATACTAAAATAAGCCGGCGCTGGAACATGCCAGCCCGTTATTACAGCAAAACATTTGATATAAACGGAGACCCAAACCAGCAGGTATTAATTGCTTTTATAGATACAAATCCTTTAATTCCAGACTTTCATAAAAATGATGTTTATGGAAAAAATGTAATCTCACAGGATACCACCGCGCAAAAAAAGTGGCTTATTAAAACCTTGACAGATGCACCTAAAAGCGTGAAGTGGAAATTAGTTGTAGGACACCATCCTCTTTTTACAGCAACTTTAAAACGAAGAGAAAGTTATGATACTAAGGCCGTACGAAAATCATTAAAATCACTTTTTGATAAATACGAAGTAGATGCTTATATCGCTGGACATGATCATGATTTACAGCATCTTTTACCCGAAGGTAAAACCAATTACTTCGTTTCTGGATCAGCTTCTGAAATCACTGTAATCGACCGTTTACCTTTTAGCAAATTGGCTGTTTCTGAATATGGCTTTATGGTATTTTCAGTTTTAGCCAACAGCCTGTATGTGCAAGCTGTTAATGAGAAAGGAAAAGTGATTTACAGTACCGAAATAAAAAAATAAAAGATATTCAAAAAAATGCCAGCTGAAGTCGAATTAATGAAGAATGCTGGTAATCGTTAGTTTCGTGTTGTTAGTTAGTTTTTTGCACTTCAGGCTTTGTTTAAGCCTGGAGCTGTAAAAATAAAAATTACACACACAATAGTCATAAGTAAAATTCTATGCAAAGTTACCTACGGCTTTGCAAATGAATAAATTTCTATTTTCAATGAAAAAAATAATAACCCTTTTTTGTCTCCAATTTTTCCTGTTTGTTCAAGCACAGGAATACAGTTCATCAAATATCCATTCGCATAATGATTATGCCAGCCCGCTTCCTTTTTATGGAGCATATTCTAATGAAGCCGGCGTAATCGAAGCAGATGTTTTTTTAGTGAACAACGAGTTGTTTGTGGCGCACACTTCAAAAGAAATTACGCAGTACAATACGCTTAAAAGTCTATATCTAGAACCTTTATCTGCAAAATTGAAAAATTTGGAAGGTAAAGCTTATCCAAATAATAAACCTTTGATTTTAATGATTGACATCAAGTCTGATGCGGTATCAACTTTAAAACTAATTGTACAGCAGTTTCAGGCATTTCCTGAAATCAGCTCCAATAAAAATGTGAAAGTTGTAATTTCAGGAAACAGGCCTTTGCCGTCGCAGTGGTTAGTATATCCTGAGTTTATTTATTTTGATGGAAGACTGAATGAAAATTATTCGCTGGAAGAATTATCCCGAGTTGAAATGATCAGCGCCGATTTAAAAGACGTTACCGTATGGAATGGTAAAGGTGTTTTGATACAAGCGGATTTACAAAAGATGCAGGCGGTAATCAAAAAGGTGCATGATCAGCATAAAAAAATTAGATTTTGGGCTACGCAGGACAATGTTAATACTTGGATAACTTTGATGAATTTAAAAGTTGATTTTATTGCTACAGATAATGTTGTGGCATTGATACAATTTATACAGAATATCAAAACAACGTTTTATCAAAACACAGAATTTCATACAGCGTATATACCTAAAAATTTGTCAGCTTTTGCTAAGAAAAAACCAAAAAATGTTATTCTTCTTATTGGTGACGGAATGGGATTAGCTCAAATTTACGCTGGTTATACAGCTAACAAGGGACAACTGAACCTCTTTAATATTCCAACGCAGGGACTTTCAATCACAAAAGCATCCGATAGTTATATTACCGATTCAGCAGCAGGAGCAACAGCAATGGCGACGGGTCATAAAACCAATAACCGATTTATTAGTGTTGATGAAAATGGAAAACCTTTAGAATCAATTACACAGCAGCTAGCAAAGAAAAATTTTAAAACAGCCATTATCTCTTCAGGAAATAGTACAGATGCAACACCCGCAGCTTTTTATGCGCATCAGCCCGAAAGAACTTATAATGAATCAATAGCTTATGATTTTCTAAGCAACCCTTCTGATATCTTAATTGGAGGCGGGCTAAAAGAATTTAAAGCTAGAAAAGACGGTAAAGACTTATCTAAAGCACTGGTTAAAATGGGGTACTCTTTTATAGAAAAATTCAGTAGTTTGGATACTATTAAAAATAGTAAAATTATAGTTTTAGATGATTCGGCAGTAGTTTCTATGAAAAACGGAAGAGGGGATTTTTTGACTAAATCATTTGCGAAAGCAACGAATACTTTTTCTAAATCAAAAAATCCATTTTTCATTATGGCAGAAGGAGCGCAGATTGATCATGGCGGACATAAAAATGATTTAGAATATGTGGTTCGCGAAATGCTTGATTTCGACAAATTGGTAGGAAAGGCAATGGAATTTGTAGATGAAAATCCAGAGACATTGCTAATTGTTACTGCAGATCATGAAACGGGAGGATTATCATTAATTGATGGCAGTATAACAAAAGGATATGTCCAGGGAAGTTTTAGTACAAATGACCATACTGCAATACCTGTTCCTGTTTTTGCTTATGGGGCGGGGGCTCAAAACTTTGCTGGAGTCTATCAAAACACAGAAGTTTATGCTAAAATCATGAAGGCTCTTTTTTGAAATTATCCTTAAGTTCCCCAAAATATAGTATTCCTAAAACACCTTTTTCATTATAAATCGGTTTCCAGGCTAAATGTAGTTAGTAGATACTTTTTTATTTCAAATCCATTCTTGACGATTTAAAATTCCCTATTTTTATGAAAATTTATTTGATATGATTTCTTATTTGAAAGCTTTGTTTATAGTGTTTTGTTTTATGTGTTTTGGGAATAGCTTTGCCCAGACTTCAATTGCTCAAATTTCACCTTCGGATGAGGTTAATGATACTGCTTTTGTAAATTTGAAGGATTACAGCAAAGATTTTGTTTATGATATGAAATATGCTACTGATGACAATTTTTTAAAATCAAAAGTGTATGATTGTGCCGAATGTTATTTGCGTTACAAAACTGTAAAAGCATTGATCTTGGCCAATGAAAGATTCATGAAAAAAGGCTTTAAAATTAAATTATTCGATTGTTACCGTCCACTTGATATCCAAAAAAGAATGTGGGCAATTGTTCCAGATCCGCAATATGTGGCAAACCCAGCTAAGGGTTCAATCCATAATAGAGGAGGAGCGGTCGATATAACATTGGTTGATTTTGACGGAAAGGAATTGGATATGGGTACTTCGTTTGATTTTTTTGGTAAAGAAGCCAGTCATAATTTTTCTGGTTTTTCAAAAGTTATTAGAAATAACAGAAATTTACTGAAGAAAATTATGATTAAGGAACATTTTAATTCATTTGATTCAGAATGGTGGCATTACAATTTGAAAGCAGGTCTTAGTGATTCTGTTTCCAATTTTAAATGGGAATGTGAATAGTTGTAAGGTCAACTGTTCTTTATAATTTTAAGAGTATTTAATTTTTATATCTAATCTTGTTCTTAACAGTGTATAAATATCGCAATTTGAATGTTTTTTTCTTGTTTTAATTTAGAATTTTTAAGTGTCTAAGTACATGAATGTTATGTTTTTTGTAAGAATATATTTTAAAAAATTAAAAAATACTGCATTTCATCGATTATTTTGTTGTTTTTTTGAATTATGTATTTACTTTCGCGTCGCAAATCATTTATAAACAATGATTTAAATCCTGAAATAAATAGATAAAATTACAAACTCATAGATGAAAAGAATTTTAGAAAAATGTATTGATGTAGAGAATAAATCTGGAATTACATTTGTTGAAGTTATGATAGTTGGTGTGTTAGTTCCTTTATTATTTCGAAGCATAAAGAATTATGTAATCAATAGTGATAAGGATAATGATGAAAATCAGAATATTTTCACATCATAAAAAATAAAAAAACCATTTCAAAACTAAATTTGAAATGGTTTTTTATTTATACTTTTCTAAAAAGAAAATCTTATTTTTTCGCTTTTGGATCCATATAGCCGTCTGCTCTCATTTGCTGTACGCAGGCTTCCATGATTTCATCAACTGTAGTGTTTACATCAGATACATCAAGTGATTTTGTAGTAGCACTCCAAACCAATTTGTTGTTTTTCAAATCAAAAATGTTAGTTTCAATATAGTAGTAAACATTTTCTTGGTAGTATCCAGGTGTGTAGTAAGCAGGAGCATAAGCACCATACCAACCGCCAAAACCTGCACCATAACCCATTCCGTAACCGCCTACATAGCCATATCCCATTCCAGGATATCCCATTCCGCCATAGTAGTTTGCAGTACCGGGAACATATTCCGTTTGTTTATCAGCTCTAATGAAACGCATAGTAATAGCTCCGTCAAAACCTTCAGATTGGACAATGCTTATTTTTTGTTCCTGAGTAAGGTTTAGATTTTGCTGATTTAAATAATTATAAGAAGGATTCAAAACAGCAGGATTAATAGATGCAATTCTATTTTCAGTAGTTCTTCGAGTACTTTCGTCTTTTGCTAGTGCAACAACTAGTACTTTTTTGAATTGTTCTTTAGCGAGCGTAGCATTAGGATCTCTCCAGCTCGATACGATTGATGTATTACTTCCACAGCTTGCAAATAATACACAGATTAAAGCGATTAAAATTTTTTTCATGATTTGTTTTGTTTGTTTTTACTAAAGTAAAAGTAATTATTTTTGATATAAATAACAGGAAATAAACAAAACTTTAACGAGATTTTTATCTAATAAGCCTTTTTTATTCTGTCCAAATCTCTTTTGGTATCCTGCTCTTTCAACGATTCTCTCTTGTCGTATGTTTTTTTACCTCGGCAAAGACCAATCTGTAATTTGGCTAAACCTTTTTCATTGGTAAATAATTTCAAAGGAACAATTGTTAGTCCTTTTGCCTGTACGCTTCGAGCCAAACCTTTCAATTCTCTTTTGTTCAAAAGCAGTTTTCGCTCACTGCGGGCTTTATGGTTAAATTGATTTCCAAAAGTATATTCCTCAATGTACGTATTGATGGCAAAAAGTTCAGTACCGCTAAATTCGCAGAAACTTTCAGTGATATTAGCTTTTCCTAATCGAATGGATTTGATTTCGGTTCCAGCCAAAACGATTCCAGCGGTATATGTTTCAAGGATTTCGTAATCGAAACGAGCCCTTTTGTTAAGTATGTTGACGGTTTTCTGCATAGTTGGGCAAATTTAGGAACTAATTAATGAAAGAACAATTGTTTTTGGTAAAATGCCATAAATTTGCATCATGGAAAAACAACAGTCAAAAGATCCGCTTCACGGAATCACGCTTCAAAAAATTGTGGAGACTTTAGTAGAGCATTATGGTTTTGATACCTTGGGCGAGCTGATCAAGATAAAATCATTCAATGAAAATCCAAGTGTAAAATCAAGCCTCACCTTTTTACGAAAAACCGATTGGGCACGAAAACAAGTTGAAGATCTGTATATAAAAACGCTTCCTAAGATTAAGTCTGGGAATTAGGAGCTATTTCCTGCTATCCGCTTGTATCTTTTTATAAAGTGAAGAAAAATCACTTTATAAAAAGGATACCGCTTCTATCAGGGCTATGGCATTGATTTTCATAAGAATGATTCAATGAATATGAAATATTCTTCATGATTGCTTAAAATATTTTGGCTGTTTAAAGATTCATTTCCATAATTGGCATAAACCTGTTTTTTATTGAAGTTTCAAACTCTCCAATTTTTTTGAATCCAAGTTTTAGATAAAAACTTTCAGCATTTGGTTCGGAATCAAGTGTTATCTTTTTAAATTTTCCGTTTTTCATCCGATTTATAAAATCGGTCATCAAATATTTTCCCAATCCTTTTCCAATATATTCAGGTAAAATAAAAAGGTTGTCAAGTATTACATTTTTTTCTTCTTTTATGAGATAAGAATAATAACCAACTATTTTATCATTATTCATTAATTTAAAAACAGAATTCGTTTCAATATAAGCTTCGGTAATGGTTAAGTTGTCATTCCACTTTATAATCTGTTCTTCAGAATATCCCCAATATGCCTTTGACTTTTTTGTTATTTTTGTTAAAATCTCATTGTCATTTATACTTGCTTTTTCGATTTTCATGTTTTTAAATTAAAGCAATTATAATTAACCGGCATCCGAAATTATTTATTCAATTTAGAATAAATCATACTATCCAGAAAACGGCCTTCGTAGTATTCATTTTCAAGTAAATGACCTTCTTTTACAAAACCATTTTTCAATAAAACTCTTTCCGAACCTTTGTTTTCAGGATCCAAAATTGCCTCAATCGAGTGCAGTTTCATGTCATTAAAACCATAGTCAACCACTTTTTGTAATGCTTCCGAAACAATTCCTTTTCCATTGTATTCCGGAAAAAGCATATAGCCTACTTCGGCTCTGTAATGTTCAGGTTTCATGCGGTAATGGCCTATTATTCCTATGATTTCTTCGGGTTTGTCCAAGAATGTAATTCCCCAGTTAATCCCGATTCCATTTTCTATCTTATCATCAAACATTGCAATAAGTTCCAAGGCATCTTCTTTATTTTTAAGATACGGTCTTGGAATATATTTCATTACTTCGTCATTGGAACGCAATGCCAAAATAGTATCAGCATCATTTTTAGTCACTTGACGTAATAGCAATCGTTCGGTTTTTAATTCTGGGAAAGGCAAAAAATTGATTTCTAGCATACTTTATGTTTTTAGTTACTCTATAGAATTTCAATACTGAAAACAGAATGAAAAGTTTCATTTGCTTCCAAAATCTGAATTCCTTCTTTGTCCAAAAACGAACCAGATTTGTCCACAGTATCCGAATATCCAAACCACGGCTCAATACAGATAAAAGGAGCATTTGGCGGGGTCCAGATTCCTAAATCTGGAAAATTAGGATAAGTCACTCTCAAAAATGGTGTTGTATTCTCTAATATTGTAACCGATTTGGATTTTATATTTTTAAAAACCAAAGCATCATTCTCAAATAATTTGTAATTCAAATGCAATTCATTTTTATCCAGCGTTAATTCATTTGTAACATTCGAAATTAAGCCGTCTTCCAATAAATAATATTCTAAAGAGTCTTTTTCTTCAAAAGCCAAGCTGTAATTTTTAAAATTATTTGGAAGATCAAAGGCCGGGTGTGCACCAATTGAAAAAGGCATTTTTGATTCTCCTTTATTGAATACTTTGTATTCTATTTTCAATGTTTTGTTTTCCAGCGTATAAATTAGGTGCAGATCAAAACCAAAAGGATATTTTTCTTTGGTTTCCGGAGAAGCCGTTAATGAAAAAACAGCACTGTTTTCTTGCTTTTCAATCAGTTTAAATTCCATTTCACGGGCAAAACCATGCCTTGACAAATGATATTCAGAATCGTTATGCTGATAAGTATTATTTTTTAAAGTGCCTACAATTGGGAATAAAACAGGGGAATGCTTTCCCCAAAAATCAGGATTTCCATTCCAGATGTATTCTTTATTTGAATTATCTTTAAGAGAGCATAATTCGGCTCCTAAATGTTTTATTTCTGCGGTTAAAATAGAGTTTGATATTGTAGTGGTCACGATAATTGTTGTTTTTAAATGTTAAAATGCTATTGTAAAGATATTTTATAATTCTTATTTAAAGAAAAAAAACTAAAATTTTATTTAAAACTAAAATCAATCAAATTCTTAATTTTAATTAGAAAATTGATTTTTTTTCCATTAATTTGCTTTAGAATGATAAAAAACATGAAATATGCACAAATAATAAGTCAAAAGTTTGGATGCTGTTTCAATTAAAAAATAATAAATATCTGCATATGAAAAACAATCGTTTTGGAGCCTTACTTCAAATGGCTTTACTAATTGTGTTTAGTTCCTCATGGAGTCAAGAAACTCCGGCTACAGGAAGTTCAGCTTCCAAACCCGTTTCAAAGTATGATTATCATGATGCTTTTGGACCATTTTTTTATACCAAAGATGCAACAGCTACACGTTCCGCAAGCGGTGAACCTGGCTATGCTTATTGGCAGAACAGAGCTGATTATAAGCTGACGGCAAAATTGAATGAAAAGACAAATGAAATTAATGGTACAGGCATTGTAACCTATACCAATAACAGTAATGATAAATTGTCTTTTGTCTGGATGCATTTGGATCAAAATTTATTCAAAGCCGATTCAAGAGGAAACGCACTTATACCCCTAAACGGAAGCCGTAATGGTGCAAGAGGCGAAATTTTTGACGGAGGTCATAAAATCAAATCGGTTAAAATAGTTTCAGCTTCAAAGGGAAAGTCTGTTGAGAAAGAAGCAAAATTCAGTATTACAGATACAAGAATGCAGATTTTTCTTCCAGACGATTTGAAAGCAAAAGGAGGAGTTGTTACTATTAAAATTGATTTCTCTTTTATTTCTCCAAAAGAAGGTTCGGACAGAACGGGAGTTTTGGATACAAAAAACGGAAAAATTTTCACAATAGCACAGTGGTATCCGCGTATGTGCGTGTATGATGATTTGAGAGGATGGAACACTAATCCATATTTAGGAGCATCAGAGTTTTATTTGGAATACGGTGATTTTGATGTAAATATTACCGTGCCTTCCAATCACATTGTAGTTTGTTCAGGGGATCTTTTAAATCCAACCGCTGTGTATTCAGCTACTGAGCAAAAAAGACTTGCGCAAGCCAAGCAAAGTGAAAAAACGATAATGATCCGTACTGCTGAAGAAGTAACCGCAAATGCTTCAAAAGCAGGAACTGCTTCTGAAAAAACATGGCATTTTAAAATTAAGAATTCAAGAGATGTTTCATGGGCATCTTCGCCGGCATTTATATTAGACGGTGCCAGAATCAATTTACCTAGTGGTGCTAAATCATTAGCATTATCTGCGTACCCAGTTGAAAGTGCTGGAAATGAGGCTTGGGGACGTTCTACAGAATATACTAAAGCTTCTATTGAAAATTATTCTAAAAGATGGTTCGAATATCCTTATCCTGTTGCTACAAATGTGGCAGGAAACGAAGGCGGTATGGAATATCCAGGAATTGTTTTTTGCAGCTGGGAATCAAAAGGAGAGGATTTATGGGGAGTTACAGATCATGAATTTGGTCATGGCTGGTTCCCGATGATTGTGGGATCTAATGAACGTTTGTTCGGGTGGATGGATGAAGGATTTAATACTTTTATCAATTCATTAAGTTCAGTTGATTTTAATAATGGCGAATATAAAAGTAAAGTAACGGATCTTCATAAAAATGCTGATTATTTTACAAATCCGAATACTGAGCCAGTTATGAGTTCGCCAGATAATATGAAGGAAAAAAATATTGGTCTTTTGTGTTATTTCAAGCCAAGCACTGGATTGATAATGTTGAGAGAACAAGTATTAGGACCAGAACGTTTCGATTTAGCTTTTAGAACTTATGTGCAGCGCTGGGCTTTCAAGCATCCTGCTCCGGATGACTTTTTCAGAACTATGGAAAATGTTGCAGGTGAAGATTTAAGCTGGTTCTGGAGAGGCTGGTTTGTTAATAACTGGCGTTTGGATCAAGGAGTGAATTCAGTTAAATATGTGAAAAATGATCCAAGCAAAGGAGCTGTAATCACTATTGAAAACTTCGAAAAAATGCCTATGCCTGTGATTTTAGATGTAAAAACGAAAAGCGGAAAAGTAACACGTGTTAATCTGCCTGTAGAAATCTGGCAGCGTAATACAGATTGGTCTTTCAAAGTTGATACTGCCGAAGAAATAGAAAGTATTGTTATAGATCCGGGTCACGTATTTCCTGATGTGAATGAAAGCAATAATACTTGGAAGTCTGATAAAGGAGCAATTGAAAAAGATATTATTCTAGACGGCTATTTAGGGAAATTCTCTACTAAAGCCGCTCCATTAAAAATTGAGTTTACTGAGAAAAATAGTGTGCTTTTTGCAGAAATTACAAACTATCCTAAATTTTCATTGACACCAACTGGAAAGGATACATTTGAGTCTAAGGAAGCAGGAGTTACATTCCAATTTAACGAAGCTAAAACTGGATTTGATATGATTATCAGTTCCGATCAAAAATTACCTTTTACAAGAGATTAAAAAGGTTCTTTTGTATAATAAAAAAGACTTGCAGATAATTTTTCGCAAGTCTTTTTTTTATTTAAGAGTATTATGTTTATTCCGGAATCTGCTGGCTTAAGCAATGTAATGTCCCGAATCCCCAAATAAAATCAACAGCACTAATTCCGATGATTTCACGGTCAGGGAAACATTCTGCAAGAATATTCAACGCAGCTCTGTCATTACTGTCATTAAATGTTGGAACCAAAACACAGTTATTCAAAATTAAGAAATTGGCATAACTGGCAGGCAAGCGCAATCCTTCAAAATCGATGCGTTTCGGCATTGGCAGAGAAACTATAACCGGTGCTTTACCGTTTTCCAGTTTAGCATTCTGCAGTCGTTTTAAATTATCCTGCAACGGTTTGTAATTGCTGTCATTTGGATCTAATTCTACTATAGTTACGATGGTATCTTCGTTTACGAATCGGCATAAATCATCGATGTGTCCGTGTGTGTCATCACCTTCAATTCCGTCGCCTAGCCAAATCACATTTGTTACTCCTAAATATTCTTTGAAAACAGCTTCGTAATCTTCTTTAGTAAAATTAGAATTTCGAACCTGAATAGACGGATGCATCAAACATTCTTCGGAAGTCAATAAAGTACCGCGGCCGTTTACATCAATTGCACCGCCTTCAACAATAACAGGTTTGCCTTTGTACATTACCTGAGTTACAGGAATGTTTAAAAACTCACCAATTTTGGAAGGAACATGCTTGTCCAGATTGATGTTCTTATATTTTGCCCAACCGTTAAAATTGAAATTCAAAGCTTCTCTTGCTTCACCATTTTTTACAATTATTGGTCCAGAATCACGCATCCAGCTGCGGTTGGTTTTGTGTATAATGAAAGAGATATTGCTCATTTTTACATGAGCAGTTTCCAGCATTTCGGTTACTTTGTTTTTTTGATTTTCATCGGCAACTACCAAGAAAACCTGCTCATAAGCGGCCACTTTCTTGATGAATTCAACAAATGCCCATTGTACGGCTTCGTATTTTCCAGGCCAGTCTTTGCCATTATGCGGAAAACACAATAAAATTCCTTGTTGTTTTTCCCACTCTGCAGGAAATCGTCTTGTAACTGTCGTCATAGATATGCTAATTGAAATGCGTGCAAAGATATGCAAACAGCAGGATTAATGAAAGAAGGAATTATGAGTTGTTGGCTGAAGTTGTTTGATCTTTTTCCAAAAATACCAATTATCTATTTTTAGTCCTGATGGAAGCGACATCTCCCGATTTAGAAAAACAAGGCTTTTTGCCGTAGTTTTTGTTAAGCGGGAATACAGCGGACAGCAGGAAACCATTCATCCTGAAAATGCCTTTTGTTTCTCTCCTTAAAAAACTCCGAAGAATTCTAGGGTACTAAAAATGCCATAATTAGTATGTTAAAGATTTCATAATAGTTCCTTAATAGGCTACATGGATGTGAATGCTATTTTTGGAAAAATTTAAAAATTTATAAAATGATAAAGAAAAGTCTTGCTGTATTTGCAGTTTTATTTTTAATTGTTAGCTGTGAAAACAATGATAATTCCAATGATTCAATCGATGACACTATAAATGAGAATCCATCAAGTTTCAAAGAAATTGGTTCAATAACAATTGGCGGAACTGGCGCAGCCGAAATTAGTGCTTATGATGAAACAACCAAAAGACTGTTTACAGTGAATAATAGTACTACTAACAAAATTGATGTAATTGATTTGTCTGATCCGACTAAACCTGCTTTGATCACTAGTATTGATATGGCCGTTTATAACGGCGCTGCTAATAGTGTGGCAACGTTTAATGGAAAACTGGCTGTGGCTCTAGAATCAAAATCAAATAAGCAGGATGCAGGTAAAGTGGTTGTTTTTGAAACTTCTAATTATGCTCTTGTCAAAGAAATTACTGTTGGAGCACTACCGGATATGATTACGTATTCTCATGATGGGAAATTTATTTTGACGGCTAATGAAGGGGAACCAAATGATGATTATTCGCAAGATCCAGACGGTACAGTTTCTATCATAGATGTAGCTTCTAATTATGCGGTTACGACATTGAATTTTGCTGGTTTCAGCGGCCAATTGGGCGCTTTAAAAACAAAGGGATTTAGAATTGCAAGTAAAACAAATAATTTTGTTTCAGATATTGAACCAGAATACATTACCATTTCTGCCGATTCTAAAACGGCTTGGGTGACTTTGCAGGAGAATAATGGTGTTGCAAAAATTGATTTGGCGACTAAAAAAATCACAGAGCTTTTCCCTTTAGGATATAAAGATTACAGCTTAGCCGAAAATGCAATTGATATTAGTGATAAAGACGGAGCTACCGCTTTTAACACTTGGAAACTGAAAGGGATGTTTCATCCGGATGCCATTAGTAATTTTGAAGTAAACAGCGTACGATATATTGTTACTGCCAATGAAGGAGATGCCCGTGAATACAGTGCTTTTACAGATGTAAAAAGGGTCAGCAGTTCTTCTGTAGTATTAGATCCTACTGTGTTTCCTAATGCTGCAGCTTTAAAAGCGGAGGCTAGTATGGGAAGATTAAATATCAATACCAAAATGGGAGATACTGACGGTGATGGTGATTTGGATGAATTAGTTGGATTTGGAGCGCGTTCTTTTACAATTTGGAATGGGGCTACAGGACAGCTGGTTTTTGACAGTAAAAATGAGTTGGATAAAAAGGCGTTTGATTTTGGTGTTTATGATGACGGACGAAGTGATGATAAAGGAGTAGAGCCGGAAGCTGTTTATACTGCAAAAATGGGTGATAAGCAAATCTTGTTTGTGGGATTAGAAAGAGTTGATGCTGTGATGATATATGATGTAAGTAATCCAACTGCTCCAAAATATTTACAAACGCTAAAAACGGGGGATGCTCCGGAAGGATTAATGTATATTCCTGCTTCTAAAAGTCCAACGAAAAGAAGCTTGCTAGTAGTTAGCAGTGAAGGCGACGGCAGCGTGAAAATCTATCAGCCTGATTTAAATTAAATTTAAGATGCTAATTTTTTTAATTTTATGATTCATTAACATAGTTTTTGGAGTCTTAAATAGACTATTAAACAAGAAAAATCTGCCAAAAGTAAGCAATTACTATTGGCAGATTTTTTATTTATTAGAGTTTGGGTTTATTCTGGAATTTGCAGTTCAAATCCCTAAATAAAATTGGCATTAATAGCTGGATAATTTTATTGTATTGGTAATTTTTGGATGATATATTCAAGTGGTTTTTATCATTATAAATTGAATTCGATTATTAATTTTTGGAGCAGAAAGATTTGGCATTTTTAGCAGGCATTTGTCCCGCTATCCGTTACAATCTTGTGCGCCGAACCCCGGCTCACAAGGATTTTTACTTCTATCGGGGCTAAAAGGAGACATTTTGTTTTTGCGCAACATTCAAAAAAAGCCAAGGTTTAACTATTGTTAATTGTTTTAATCGTTGTAGATAATGATAACAGAATTCCAGTTATAAAAGTCTTTTTTTTATATAATGGATTTGACTGTTCTAAAAGTTTTAAAGAATAATCATTTAAAAGGCTTTTCTTTAGCTGTTTGCTTTGTTTTTAATTGCTTTTAGCTGTTAAAACATGGAAATTATGTAACACAATCTATAACGGTTTTTGTAATTCATATATATACTTTTGACAAGAATTACGGAACATAAAATAAACCTAATTTAAATATTATGAAAAATAAATTATTATCAGTATCGCTTTTGGTTCTTTCCTTTTATGCAAGCGCACAAGATGTTGCAACAACAGTTACAGTAGATCCTTCAATTGACAATCTTGCTTATAACAAATGGTCGATTGAATTAAATGGCGGTGTGAATAAACCGATCAGAACAATGTCAGCAGGTTATAGTACGGCTACTCTTAATCCCTTTCATGCTGATTTGGGAGTCAGATATATGTTTAATCCAAAATTTGGTTTAAAAATGGATTTTGGATACGATAAATTTCAAGAACGCGATGATACTCCACCGTTTGAAAGTACGCAGTTAAGAACAAGTTTACAAGGGGTAATTAATTTGGGAAGAGCGTTGAACTTTGAAGATTGGACTAATACTTTTGGTTTGTTGCTTCATGGCGGTTTTGGGGTTTCACAGTTAACTTCTGAAAATGGTTTTGATGGAGAAGATTATGCTGGTAATGGACTTCTTGGTATGACTGGACAAATTAAATTAAGTGACAGAGCTGTTTTGACAGGTGATCTTACCGGAATCATTAATGGGAAACAAAATCATAATTTTGATGGAATGAGCCCTGCGAAAACAGGAGCATTTGACGGATTATTATTAAATGCATCCGTTGGTTTGACCTTTTATTTAGGTAAGCATACAAAACATGCTGACTGGGTAGGAGAGACGGATAAATATGACGGACTTGAAAAAAGAGTTAAATTAATTGAAGATGGTATTTTGGATACTGATAAAGACGGTGTAGCGGATATGTATGACTTAGAGCCAAATTCTATTACTGGAGTTGCAGTAAATACTAAAGGACAATCTATAGATACTAATCAAAACGGTGTGCCGGATGAATTAGAAAGCTACTTAGAAAAAACATATGGACAAAATGGTAAAACTGTAGCAACTAATAACAGTATTGAAGAATTAATTAACGGAGGATATGTGAATGTATATTTTGATTTTAATTCAACAAAACCAACAAATTCTTCTTTGCCGGGTGTTGCATTCTTAGTTAAATATCTTCAGACCAATCCATCTAAAAATGCTGATATTATAGGATATGCTGACGAAATTGGAAATTCAAGCTACAATGTCGAATTGTCAAGAAAAAGAGCTGAAGCTGTAAAACAAATAGCAATGGAATCGGGTATAGATGCTTCCAGATTGAATGTAATTGCTAACGGTGAAGATACTTCTGTAAATAAAAACTCAAAAGAAGCGCGTCAAATCGTAAGAAGAGTTACTTTTCAGGTAAAATAAATTTTTATTTAAATTGATTAAAGCCGTTTCAGATATCTGAAACGGCTTTTTTTATGTAAAATTCATCAATATCTCTTTTATATTACATTCAAGTATTTAAAACTAATGTTTTATGATGTGTGAATATTCTAATCAATTATAAAACTGGTTAATTATTGTTTACGTAATTAATGGTATGTTAAAATTATTTTTCAATATTTTTTGTCATTAAATAATTACTTTGATTATCAAAAAAATAAATTATAAGTATTTTAACCTTTTGATAAAAAAACATAAAAAGTATAATATTTAATTTTTTTTCAATGTTTTTAGAGATGAATATGTTAAAAAACAGTGTATTAATTTAAAAAAAATACTGTCTGATATAAAATAACTCATATATTTATATTAAATTTGAAACGTAATTTAGATACTAACTTAAAAATAACATTATGAAAAACTGCAGCATTATTGTTTGCTTTATATTTACAGATGTTTTGATTGCGTAAAGTATCGCATCTTAAAATATAGAAAAAAAACAAATATATTTTAAATTGAGAGAGAGTCTTTCAATTCTTAATTATTAAAAAGAAAAAAACATTAGTTTTCATTGTATTTATGAAACTATTTTATCTTTGAATAATAGAATTTAAAATAATTCTATATTCACCCAATTGTAAAAAAGCCCCAAATTTTTTTAATTAATATTAGTATTCTTTAACATTTTAAAATGTATTTAGATTTAACTCTAAATCGTTTTGAATTAAATTTTTATATTATGAAAAAAAAATTATCTTTTTTATCTTTATTATTATCGTTAGCAGCGGCTGCACAAGATGTGAGTACAACTTCTTCTCAATCTACAGTCGATAATACTGCCTATAATAAATGGTCTATTGAACTTAATGGAGGAATTAGTCATCCTGTAGATGCTGTTACACCTGGTTATGGAACTCCTTGGAGTCCACATGTAGATTTAGGAGTAAGGTATATGTCAAATCCGAAATTTGGTTGGAAACTTGATTTTGAATATGATAAATTTAGCGAAGCTGATAATACTCCTTCGTTTGAGAGCACTTATTTAAGAACGAGTTTGCAAGGAGTTATTAATCTTGGAAGAGCTTTAAATTTTGAAACTTTCACCAATACGTTTGGAATTTTAATCCATGCTGGTGTAGGAGGTTCTCAATTATCAGCTAGTAATAATTTTTTTGATGATGAGGATTATATGGTAAATGGAATTGCAGGTTTAACAGGTCAAGCTAAGCTAAGTAATCGTATTGCTCTAACTGTAGATTTGACTGGAATTATTCATGCATATCAGAATGTTACTTATGATGGAATGTCGGCAGTCTCTCAAGGGGCATTTGACGGCATACTGATAAACGCAACTGCAGGTTTAACTTTTTACTTAGGAAAAAACGAGAAACATGCTGACTGGATTGGTGAAAAAACAGTTTCTGATGATTTAGAAAGAAGATTAAGTTTATTAGAAACTAGTCTTTTGGATTCTGATAAAGACGGTGTGGCAGATTTATATGATTTAGAGCCAAATTCAATTACTGGAGTTGCTGTAAATACTAAAGGACAATCTATTGATACAAATCAAAATGGAGTTCCGGATGAATTAGAAAGCTACTTAGACAAAACATACATGAAAAAAGGCGGTTCTGTTCCAACAAATAGCACTATAGAAGAGTTGATTAACGCTGGATATGTAAATGTATATTTTGATTTTAATTCAGCAAAACCAACTAATGCTTCTTTACGAGGTGTAGCTTTCATTGTTAAATATTTACAAAGTAATCCATCTAAGAGTGCAGACATTATAGGATATGCAGACGAAATTGGAGATTCAGGCTACAATACTGAATTATCAAGAAAAAGAGCTGAAACTGTAAAACAAATAGCTATAAATTCTGGAATAGATGCTTCCCGATTGAATGTAATTGCTAACGGTGAAGATACTTCAGTGAATAAAGATTCTAGTGAGGCACGTCAAATAGTAAGAAGAGTTAGTTTTCAAGTAAAATAAATTCTACAAAGACTAAAAATAGAAAAAGCCACTTCAACTATTTGAAGTGGCTTTTTTATTATAGTAAATTGAAAGAACTAATCAATAGCTCTTTTGGTAATATCTCCAAAGGCATCAATTCTTCTGTCTCTAAAGAATGGCCAGTTTTGGCGAACATTTTCCTGTAAATCCAAATCTACTTCGGCAATAAGGATTTCTTCTTTATCGTGTGAGGCCTGCGCCAAAATTTCACCTTGAGGTCCAGCTATAAAAGAAGATCCCCAAAACTGAATTCCTGCGGTATCAGGTAAATATTGTTCCAGTCCAATTCGGTTAGCGGCCGCTACATATACACCATTGGCAACGGCATGACCTTTCATAACGTTCATCCAAGCTCCGTGCTGGTTTTCACCGTATTGTTCTTTTTCTAATGGATGCCATCCAATTGCTGTTGGGTAAAATAAAACATCGGCACCTTGTAGAGCTGTCAATCTAGCTGCTTCAGGATACCATTGATCCCAACAAATTAAAGTTCCGATTTTTCCTTTTTCGGTAGGGAAAGCTTTGAAACCTAAATCACCTGGCGTGAAATAGAATTTTTCATAGAAATGCGGATCGTCCGGAATGTGCATTTTGCGGTACAGTCCAGCTTCTGAACCATCTGTATTTATGATGTAAGCGCTGTTATGGTAAATTCCTGCCATTCTTTTTTCGAAGAAAGGGACAATGATTACCACACCCAATTCTTTTGCCAAAGCACTGAAAGCTATAAAGGAAGTACTGTACAATGGTTCTGCCAAAGCAAAATTATCTACATCCTCACTTTGACAAAAATAATGACTGCTGTATAACTCAGGCAGCGAAATCACTTCAGCACCTTGATTGGCTGCATCACGCACCCAGCTTAAGCATTTTTTAAGATTATTTTCGGCAACGTCATTCAGATTCAATTGAATGACCGCTATTTTGTATTTCTTCTTTGACATGGTAAAAAAATTAGACTGCAAAAATAGTTATTTTTTAAAAGAGTATTAGTACTGACTTTTGGATTTTTTGAAAAGTTTAAGTGGCATTATGCAATAGCCCACCGATGATCTGTACAAATGGCATAATTCCTTTTTTTAGGGTTGTTGTTATGTCGTACTACCATTACCTCTTCGTCCTAGCGCTTTGAGATGGTGGAATTTCGTAAACGAGTATTTTCTGTTTACCGAAAACGCGATACGGCAATTCCACAAAAGCTCAGTTATCTTAAAGCGCCTGTCATTAGGCATTTAATTGTGTTTAAGTCTTTTGAATATTGTCAATAATATCCAGACGACATTAGAAATAAGTAAAAAGAAACCTGTCCACCTCAAACTTGTCCCAGCTTTGGATTGATAATTTCCAGTTTCTTCTCTTAGAATTATTATTTTTTCGGCGTCAAAAGGTAAATTAGTTTGTTCTATTGCTTTCAAATAATCATCTCTTTCGTTCGAGTTTGAGAGCCGTTTCAAAAATTTCGTTCTGTATTTGTACTTGTCATAAATTGCTACTGATGCATCTATAAATTGCGAAATTAGTTTTTTCTCTTTGCCGTCTTGCCTTTTGGTAAATTTGTCGCCAAGCATTGTTCCTATCCAAATATCATTTTTATAAATACTGTCGTCAGAATTAGTTAATGGACAAGCAAAATAACACTCAACACCAATGTCAATTCCTCTCATAATTAATCCTTTTTCAACATATAAACCACTTTTGTTTTTGTGTTGAAATGAATTGTCAATTGAATAATACATGGTCGGTTTATTAGTCAAAATTTCATCAACAGTTTTCACATGAGTCAACTCTCCTAATTCTCTTACAAGGTAAAATTGAAAAGTCACAACAGGAGCGGTCAATAAAATCCAAGATACGATAAGAGTAAATTCTCTATGGTTGCTTGTCGTGTCAAGTAAATGAAGTTTTTTTCTGAAATAAAACAGAATTAGAGTCGCCGAAATACCAATTGGAACATAATAACCAAAAATACTGTCATTAAGATCGGCAAGTTTTAAAAAAATAAAAACAAACCAGTAGAATAAAGAATATGTTACCAAAAATCCTATCGATATTAGAATGAATGGTATTATTATTTTTGTCAATTTTTTTTTCATTAGGTATCGTCTTAAAATGCCTTATAACATACTATACATTCATGTAATTCGAGTGGCTTTTCATTATGATTGCAGTAAATATATGTATTTAATTTAAAAAGCAATATGAAAATAATCATACACCAGCATCCTCTCAACTGAAAAACTAAATATCTCGCATAGCCCCGATGGAAGCAAATATCCTTTTATGCCGGGGTTCGGCATAAAAGATATTGTGGACAGCGGGAGTGATGCTGATGAAAAGGCAATTGCTTCTGCTCCAAAAGAATAGATAACAACTCGGTAAAAATTATAATTCAATTAACATCTTGGGCTAAATGCCATTTGGCGGTAATGCCTAAATTTGTGTAAACTTGAAATATATGAAAGCCCCAATACCGATATCTTTACTAGAGTTAGCCATAATTACTGAAGGCAGTAATGCTAAAGAAACGATGCAAAAAACCAAAGAGCTGGCACAGCTTACGGATGTTTTGGGCTACAAACGTTTCTGGCTGGCTGAGCATCACAATATGGCGCATGTGGCGAGTACGGCAACGGTGGTTTTGATAGGATATGTGGCGAGCCAGACACAAAATATACGTGTAGGATCGGGAGGGATAATGCTGCCGAATCATTCTCCGTTGATTATTGCCGAACAGTTTGGGACATTGGCAACTTTGTATCCTGACCGGATTGACCTTGGTTTGGGAAGAGCACCCGGAACCGATTCGCAGACAGCACAGGCTATACGAAAAGATTTTTTTGAGGAATCACAGCGGTTTCCTAAAAATGTGTCGGCATTGCAGGATTATTTTTCCGAGGGAAATGCTACAGCGAGTGTACGCGCTTTTCCAGCCGAAGGAACAAATGTCCCTATCTGGATTTTGGGCTCGAGTATGGACAGTGCAACATTGGCGGCGGCTTACGGATTACCGTATGCTTTTGCGGGACATTTTGCACCGCGACAAATGATTCAGGCTTTTGAGTTTTATAGGGAGAATTTTAAACCATCAGAATTTCTTCAAGAGCCTAAAACTATGGCTTGCGTAAATGCAATTGCCGCCGATACGGATGAAGAAGCCGAAATCCTCTCCACCAGTTTGTACCAAATGTTTCAAAATCTGGTTCAAAATACTCGAAAACCATTACAGCCTCCTGTAGCTTCTTTGACAGATCTTATGAATAATATGAGCGAAGAAGCCCGTTTTCATGTAAACCAAATGACGGCTGGTTCGTTTATAGGCAGTAAAGAAACATTGGTCAAAGAATTAAAGGAATTTATCCAATATTCCCGCATCGACGAATTGATGATCAGTAGTCCGATATACAGCCATCAGGATAAGTTAAAGAGTCTGCGGATTCTCAAAGAAGTTGTGGACAGTATTTAATTCTAATCAAGCATTTTTATTAATCTGATTAGACCTTACAGGTTTTAAAACCTTTTAGGTCTCCGCTGAAAACCCAAAAGTTGTATATCTACTGTTGTGTCAATATAGTTGCATTATCGAGCTGTAAAATCTGGATTAAATCCAAAGGACTGCTTATTACATATTTTGCTCCTGTTGCTGTCAATTCTTCTTCTGGACGATATCCCCAAGTTACGCCCACAGCAAGCATATTTGCATTTACTGCCGTTTGCATATCAATACCTGAATCTCCCACAAAAATGATTTCATCGGTTTCTAAACCTAGGCTTTTGCTTATGGCGATGGCTTCAGAGGGATTTGGTTTTTTTAGTGCTTCAATGCTTAATCCTACTACGGTTTTAAAATAGTCAGGAAATAATTCGGCAGTGATTTTCTTGGTAAGCTCATCCGATTTATTCGAAAAGACACTTAGTTTTATATCATTAGAAATTAACTGATCTAATAATTCGATAATTCCGTCGTATGCTTTTGTTTTGCGGGTGCAACGAGTGCTGTATTCTTCAATCATCAATTGGTAGCAGCTGTCGATATGCTTTTCATCGTTATTGGTTTCGGGCAGTGATTTGCTTACCAGATTCCGGAGGCCGCTGCCAATGAAATATTGATACGCTTCATAACTGTGGGTAGGGTAGTTGAGACTTAGAAGAACAGTATTCATCGCATCTGCAATATCTTCCAGTGAATTAACTAATGTGCCGTCTAAATCAAAAATAACGCCTTTGAATTTCATTTTCATTTTTTTTATTTCTTTCCAATTATCTTTTTGACTACAGTTACTATTCCTAAAACTATAAAACCGATTATAAGTCCGAAACTAAATTCTTTTACAATTGAAGGCAATTGAGGAAATAAGTGATGTAAAAAATCAATATTGTGTACAAATATACCTCCAGCCACAAGCAGCAAAGCAATAGTTCCAATCACGGACAGACTTTTAATTACTTTTGGCAAAGCCAGCACCAATAAGTTTCCTGTTTTGTAGGAGATACTGCGTTCGCTAGTACTGTGTTTGATAAGTTTCAAGCCCAGTTCGTCCATTCTTACAATCATGGCAACAATACCATAAACGCCTACTGTGGCTAGAATAGCAATTATGGAGACCACCATAATTTGTGACATCAGAGGTTTTTCTAATACAGTGCCTAATGCAATAATCACAATCTCTACGGATAAGATAAAATCTGTTACTATCGCTGATTTTATTTTGCTTTTTTCTAACGCAAGGACTTCTTCTTCGGTGTATTCTTTAATTACGGTTTCGGCTACTGTATGCTCATGATGAAACAGAAATTCATATATTTTTTCGGCACCTTCATACGCTAAATAAAGTCCGCCAAGTACCAAAATAACTATGACTGCCACAGGAAAAAAAGCACTCAACAAAAAAGCAATTGGCAAAATGATTATTTTATTAATAAACGAACCTTTTCCAATAGCCCACAGTACAGGAAGTTCTCTTGATGAAATAAAACCAGAAGCTTTTTCGGCATTGACCGCTAAATCGTCGCCTAGAATACCAGCTGTTTTTTTTGCAGCAATTTTACTCATTACTGCAACATCATCCATAATTGCTGCGATATCATCTAATAGTACAAAAAAACCTGATGCCATTATAATTGTTTTAGAAAACTAGGTCTGAATTTGGTGTTTTTTTGCCCAAATCTCTTTTCCCAGTTTTGATTATTTATTGATGCGAATCTACTAATTTTTACTGGAATTATTGGCTAGAATAATTTGAAAACACTAAATTTTATTCAGCTTTTGACAGGAGGGAAGCAATTATCAGATTATGATCAAATAAAAAAACACCAGCCTCCCGACCAGTGTGATGTGATAATACTAAAGTAAGTATTTAGTGATTATTTCTTTTGAAAAAATTATTGAAAAGTGCCATTCCAACTGCTTTGATATTGGCTGAATGTTTGGAGACAACATTTGCTATAGCAAACTGAAGAACTGTTCCAATTACTTTTTTAAAGGTACTGCCATTTTCATCAATCATAATTTTTTTGGAAATAAAGCCAGTAGCCAGTCCCAGAATATTGCTTGCTAAATCTTCTTTTATTTCGGGCGAAGCGGTAACTTCGTGAACAAGATTCTTGATGAGGTTAATGGGTTTTATGCTTTCATAAGCGATATGAAATTGTTCTTTTAACAGACGCAGATCAGTGTCGTATTGCTGTTGGTTAAGTTGAATCAATTCATTTAATGCATCGGTTTCGTTCAGCTTTTTCATAGTACCGTTTTTATTTATAAATAATTGTATTGCCTAAGGCAGTTACAGCTAGTTTGAAGGACATATCAGCTATTCCTTTTTTTGCTTCATCATTTGTCTGATAATAGAATTGCTGATAGGATATTTGAGCCACTGTTCCCAGAAAATGCGGAGAAGAACTGCTGTAAGCAAATAGAAAGCACCAATTAAAAAGAAACCGTAAAATGAATCACCCAATTGTTTTCCTATCCATAAAGCAGCACCAATGCTAATAATTATGATTGACAGTACAACAGTCATACTAACAACGAGCATTGAAAAGAGGGATGAAACTATTTCAGCCGATTTATCGACAGCGTTTAGCTTTACCAATTTTATGGTTGTGTTGGCGTAATCTTCAGCACGCTCAAAAAGAGTGGCTATAGGTGTTGTATCGTCAATCATAATATATTTTATTTATAATTAATAGTTTGTAGCAGGTTTGTTGAAGTCGTTTTTTACTTCATTTTTTACTTCATTTTTTGCTTCATCAAATTTTGCTTTCCCAGCTTGGGCAATATTTTCAGCATCATTTTTTACAGCTTGAAATTTTTCTTTCAAAGTCTCTGCAATACCGCTGTATTTTGATTTTAAATCATCTGCATAATCGTTTCCTTTGTCTAAGATCTGCTGACGGGTTACTGAACCTTTTTCAGGTGCAAATAAGATTCCTAATATTCCACCTACGGCAAGTCCTGCCACTGTTCCTAATACTACTTTACCTGTGCTCATGATATTTAATTTTTGAATGTTAATGAATGAATTTTATTTATTTGAATTTAAAATTTTAACTGCATTGGCCTAAAAGAAACCAGATAATGACAAAAACTAAAATGGTACTGAAACAGCCGCCACCTAATTTTTTTGCTCCATATCCGGCCAAAAGCCCTTTAAATATATTGTTCATAATTTTTTATTTTGGGAGGTTATTTTTTAATAATTACTGCTTAATTATCAACGATGTAAAATTGCATTACTTTGCTTAAAAATGTTTTATATTTCTTTTAAAAAAAGTTACAAAATTTACACATCAGCATCAGATACTGTTGGGATAAAGGACATTTTATGTTTTTCAATGTTTTTGAACCCGGATTTAAATTCTTACTTTTACTGAAGACATAATTTGAAAAAATGATAATTTAAAATTTACCAATTCTATGAAATTTCGAAATATATTCCGAATTGTTCTGCTGATTGCCATTATAGTTCCTATTTTTGTTTCCTGCGCCAATGACGACAATAAAAATACGGTCGATGACATAGAGGATACTCTACAGGAAGGTTCTTGGAAAGTTGCTTATTTTTACAATTCTGGAGAGGATAAAACTCAAAATTATGCTGGATATAATTTTGTTTTCAGCGAAGATATATTAGTGACGGTTACTAAGGGAACCGATACATACAGCGGTTCATGGTTTATATCCAAAAGCACCAGCGATGCCGATTTATTCAGTAACATTTTTAAGCTGTCATTGGAATCTCCCGAGGTTTTAATCCAATTGAACGGGGACTGGAAAGTAATGGAGAATACTGGAAAGTTTTTAATGCTGAAAGATGACAGTAAAGGGGATTCAGCAATAAATCATCTGACTTTTGAAAAAATCGAATAATAAAAACAGCTGTTTGTATTAACAGCCTGAACTTGATTATAATTTTTTGGAGCAGAAAGATTAGGCATTTTCAGGAGGCATTAGTCCCGCTTTTCGTTTCAATCTTATGTCCCGAACGCCGGGACATAAGGATTTTCACTGTAATCGGGGCTAGAATACAGTATTTTGTTTTTTTGACATCATTCAAAAAAACTAAAACGAGTTTAACAATTCAATTTTAAATCCGGCTTCCTGTACTTTTTGCATGACTTCTTCTTGGGTAATGCCGTCAGTTTGTACGGTTAGAATTTTGTTTTTGTCTGCTGTATTCACTTCCCAATGGCAAATGCCTTTAGTTCCATTAAGGAAAGGAGTTACTTTGGTAACACAGCCATCGCAGTTGATGTTGGTTTTAAATTGTAAGCTGTTATTTTCTGTTTTCATGTTCTTTTATTTTAAAAGTAGTAATGCAAATTTTATAGATTAGATTTTGGGAAAAACTGCGTTTGGTTATCTCTTCCACTTTAAGCGCAGGCTGTTGCTCACCACACTCACACTGCTTAATGCCATCGCAGCACCTGCAAGCATCGGATTCAATAAAAACCCGTTGACAGGGTAGAGGATTCCCGCTGCAATAGGTATTCCGATCAGGTTGTAGATAAATGCCCAAAAAAGGTTTTGTTTTATAGTAGCTACAGTTGCTTTTGATAATAGGATAGCTTCAGGTATTTTTTTAAGATCGGATGAAATGATAGTCATTTTTGCGACATCAATTGCAATATCACTGCCTTTTCCCATCGCAATGCTTACATCTGCTTGTGCCAATGCAGTACTGTCATTAATACCGTCGCCAACCATCGCGACAACCTTGCCATTGGCTTGGAGCTCCTTTATAAATATTGCTTTTTGTTCTGGCAGTACTCCAGCTTTATAATGACTAATGCCCACATTTTTTGCTATTGCTTTGGCGGTAGCTTCATTATCACCAGTCAGAATATATACTTCAATGCCGTTTCTTTGAAGTTCGGCAATAGCGTCTTTAGAATTTGGCTTGATTTGATCGGCAATGGCATAAATAGCTAATGCATTTTGGCTGTTGGAAAACCAAATAACGGTTTTGGCTTCTTCACTCCATTGTTCAGCCGTTTTTAAAAGTGTGTTCTCAATGGTAATTTCTTTTTCTTCCAATAGCGTTTTATTGCCTACGAAATAGGTTTCATTTTCAAAAACAGCTTTTACTCCTTTACCTGTAATACTCTCAAAATTTAAAAGGGATATTTTTGTTTGAGTATTTAAATGCTTTGCTACAGCTTCTGCCAATGGATGTTCTGACTGTTTTTCTATGCTGTATAAAATCTGTTTCAGCTGATTGTCTTCGGCCGACCAAAATTCATTAGTAACCAATGGTTTTCCTTCTGTTATTGTTCCAGTTTTGTCGAGAACAACTGCGTTGATTTTTTTGGCCTGCTCCAAACTTTCGGCATCTTTTATTAAAATTCCCATTTCGGCTCCTTTGCCAACACCTACCATAATGGCTGTGGGTGTTGCCAATCCTAATGCACAAGGGCAGGCAATAACGAGTACCGTTACCAAAGCCATTAAGCCTTGTGTAAAGCCATTATCTCCGCCAAAAATTGTCCAGATAATAAATGACAGAACAGCAATGATTATCACTATTGGTACAAAAACGCCTGCAATTTTATCGGCTAGTTTTTGAACAGGGGCTTTACTTCCTTGTGCATCTTGTACCATCTTGATGATTTGAGCAAGCATCGTATCACTTCCTATTTTTTCTGCTCTGAATTGAAAACTTCCTTTTTGGTTGATAGTACCCGAAAATACTTTTTCGTTTTCACTTTTAAATATAGGAACTGGTTCTCCGCTAAGCATGCTTTCGTCTACATATGAATTACCGCTGATGACTGTTCCGTCTACCGCGATTTTTTCTCCTGGCTTCACCAAAATAATGTTTCCGATCTGCACTTGTTCAATAGGAATTTCCTTTTCGATTCCACTTTCGTTAATAACGATTACAGATTTTGGCTGTAAACCCATCAATTTTTTGATTGCCGCTGAAGTATTTCCTTTTGCTTTTTCTTCCAACAGCTTACCTAATAAAATAAAAGTGATTACGACTGCTGCAGCTTCAAAATATACATGGGCATATAATCCTCTTTTGTGCCAAAAATCAGGAAAGAGCGTATTGAAAATACTAAAGGTATAAGCAACTCCTGTACTCAGAGCCACCAGTGTGTCCATATTGGCAGTTCGGTGTTTGGTTTGTTTCCATGCGTTTATAAAAAAATCCCTTCCGAGCCACAAAACCACAGGAGAGCTTAATAACCACATGAGTTCATTGGCATATGGCATGTTCATAAAAAACATGCTGATAACGACCAATGGTACAGAAAATGCCAATGCCCAATACGTTCTCTTTTTAAGCAAAGCAAATTTTTCCTGTTGCAGGTTTTCTATCGTATTGGCTTCGTCTTTATTTTCTTCAACCAATAAATCATAGCCACCTGATTGCACCGCTTTCTTCAAATCTATGGGATTTATTACTCCCGGAATATATTCTACGGCTACGTTCGCTGTGGCAAAATTTACTGCTGCATTTACAACGCCTTGCTGTGATTTTAAAATGCTTTCTGTATTTACAGCACAAGAGGCGCAGCTCATTTCTAAGACAGGAAAAGTTTTTTTGATCGTAGTTACGTTATAGCCTAAATCTCTGATAAGATGTACTGCTCCAGAAATAGCTTCGGCGTTATCCGCCTGAATGACCGCCCGCTTGTTGTTTAGTTCGACTTTGTGAGAGTTTAGTCCCTGTAGTTTGCTCAAGCCTTTGTCTACAATTAGGGAGCAATGTTCACTTTCTACACCTTCGAGAGGCAGAAAGATTTCTGTAGTATTTGTTTTTGCTGCCATGTTGTTTTAATTACACAGCAAAGGTCGTAGCACAGTCTGCCTTTCATGTTACCAGATTATAGATAGTATTTGTAACATTTACAGTTCGTCTAAAGGCCTGCGTTTGGATTCTTTGATATTTTTGAAATATGTTGGAGTAAGGCCAGTAACTTTTTTAAATTGATTGCTTAAATAAGCAACGCTGGAATAGTTCATTTTAGCCGCAATTTCACTCAATGATAATTCATCATACACCAATAATTCCTTTACCTTTTCTATTTTTTGAGTAATAAAATACTTCTCAATCGTAGTACCTTCAGTCTCTGAAAATAGATTGGAAAGATAAGTGTAGTCGTGGTGAAGTCTGTCACTTAAATAGTCGGAGAGATTGGATTTTAAATCACCGTTCTGGTGATGGACAATTTCGATTATCGAAGATTTGATTTGCCCAATAATCCGGCTTTTCTTGTCATCAATCATTTCAAATCCTAAGGTTTTCAGCTGCTGGCTAAATATTTCTTTCTCATTATCGGTCATTTCATTGCTTAGCAGCACTTCGCCCAAAGTAATATGCAACGGCTGATGTCCAAATTTTTCTAATTCGTTTTTTACCGCCATAATACAGCGGTTGCAAACCATATTTTTAATGTAGAGTTTCATTTTGATTTAAAATCCTTGGGTTTGGCTAAAAAACGGTTCTCACTGTGAAAAAGTAAAGATATTTTTTTTTTAACATTCTCAGATTTTATGGATTCTATTTATTTTAGTTTCTTAAGTGCTTTTCAAATGATTATTTCATTTACTATTTACTTGTTGTTGATTCCTCAGCTTGTTTAGTAAAGTCTTGAGACTTAACAGGACGGAGGTCAGTAATCCATTTTAGATATTCCCAGAAAAAAAATATAAAACTAAAAGCCATATCATACAGCGATGCAAAAAAATCAATTAACAGTTTTATAAAATCATAACCCAAATCGTATATAGATGCAAAAAAATCAATTAAGATGTTTAATAGTGATATTTTTTTATTTTTCGTAGCAGATTCCATATTAGTATAGTTTATTCTTTTTGATAATAAAAAGAGCTAAGTGTTTTTTTGTATTTAAATCATTTGACTGACAGAAGATTACCTGTTTTTACCTGTCAAAACATATGGCAAAATTAGTTAAACTTTGTTAAAATACCGACAAAATGCATTTATTTTATTTAAAAATAATAAAAAACTTACTTTTTTAAATAATGCTAACCTGACTATTTCTAATAAAAAAAAGTTGTTTTTTTATTAGTGTTTCATTTTTAGTGCTTTACGGGTTTTTTTCTAAAGCGCCTTGATTATGCAATTCTACTGGCTGTTTATCTTGTGTGGGAAGGCCAGAATTTAAATAGTTTCAATTACACTTTCCTGTGGTCTTCTGGATTTTGGTAAAACTTCGATTCGGTTGAAATCATCTTCCGAAGCGTAACCTACGGCCATTGCAAATAATGGTTTATAGGCTGACATATTTAGAATGTCCATATATTTATCCGATTCGATACCTTCCATCGCTGTCGAATCCAGACCTAATGCAATACTGGCTGTCAAACCAACACCCAAGGCGATATACACTTGTTGGGAGAACCATATTTTCAAATCGGCTTCGGGTTTATTGGCTTTCATCTGATTGTACCAATCTCTTCTGGCTTGCGGTAATTCGGTATCGACTATTTCTTGAAAAGCATCCAGATCATCTGCTACGCTAAATACAACTAATAATGGAGCCTGATTTACTTTTTCGGTGTTGTGCATCGAAACAGTAGCTAATCTGGCTTTGATTTCCGGATTTTGAACAAATGTAAATTTCCAGGGCTGTATATTTATAGAAGAAGGAGTGAGGCGTAATATTTCTTTTAGTTCTTCGATCTTTTCTTGGGGTATGGTTTTATCAGCGTTGTATTTCTTTGTGCTGTATCTTTTTTTTATTAATTCTAAAATATTCATGGCAAGTATTTTTTAAAGATTTTATAGGATCAATTATCGATGCAAAGTTAAGCCAATAATAATTTATGCATTTGATTGAATTTGTGATTGATGACTTTGCTGTATTGAATTATTCTTCTTCATTTTCAAAATCAAAAAAATCATCAGGATTAAAAGGAATGTCTGCATCGGGGTCTTTATCGTGAGCATTTACGCCAGGAGGGTTGAACAATCCCCAGTCGTCTTTTATATAACTCCAAACATCAAAATCAGCCACCCAATCAATAAATAAAAGCCGGAATTCGTCAATTTCTTTTCTCAGTAAAAGAATGTAATCTTTGTCTAAGATATCTTCTTCAAATCGCAGACTGCCAGCTTGAACATATAATTCTCTTGCAGCTTTCCGAATTATGGCCGCATTTTCCATTTTTAAATCATACAGTTCTACAGCTTGAGCTCCAGCTATTTTAGCGGGGATAATCATAGCATTTTCCATCATAAACCTGGCAGTTGTTTCTTGTAGAAATTCATTGTCAGCGGGAATAATTTCGACTAATCCTTGTGTGATTTTAAAGATTTGCTCTGCCTTTTGATATAATGGAAACTTATGTAATTCATCTCGTTTTGACATACGTTTTAGTTTAAGTTCAATGATATTACAGCAATGATTTGATTTTTTTCTTTAAAATTTTAAATTCTTCATCACTATAACCAACCGAAATGTAAATGACTTTTCCGTTTTTATCAATTAAATAATTTCGGGGAATGTATTGCGTAGCAAATAGGTTATAAATTAATTTTCCTTTGTCAGGACAAATTTCGAAGTTGAAGTTTTTCAATTTTATAAAATTATTTATTTCGGTCAAGCTATGGTCTCTGCCAAAGCTGATTAACTTAAAATTGTCATTTGATTTGTATGGTTCCCAAATTTCTTTTTCCAAAAGAGGCATTTCAACCATACAGGGACCGCACCAAGTTGCAAAGAAATTTATCAAAATTACTTTGCCTTTAAGTTCAGAGCTTTCGTGGTTTTTGCCATCCTTGTTTAAATATGTAAAAATCGGAAATGAATCGCCAATTTTCAGCACCGAGCTTTTTGCGTAGTCATCGCTACTGCTTTGTGCATTCGATAAAATTGATGTTAAGAATAAACAGATCAGTACTATTTTTTTCATGTTGATTGGTTTTAATTTTATCAAATGTAAAAATAAAATATAGGATAAAACTTAAAAATAAAGTTTTTGTCTAATTATGTTTGTGATTTTACAGAGCTGGTTTACCAAATCATCCCAAATACAAAGTCAACTTCTTATTAAGTAAAATGCCTCAATCAATTGTAGCAAGTGTTGGCACCAGTTTATATTAGCAGCCACATGAGTAACTTAGAATTATTTTGCCTTTCAACTCTTTAATTTCTAGATAACAGCCAGCGTCGCCATCTTCTTTTGGCTGATATTTCGTTTTTGATTTATTCCATTTGCTATAATCATTTTTGAAAAACCATTCAACGAATTTAATAACATCTTTTTTTGAGTAATTTGGAAAGATAATTTCTGCTTCTGCGCCAGCCTCAGAACATGAATTTATTTTCAATTTAATTCCCGTTTTAAATTCATATTCTTTTGCACAAACATCTTTTGAATCACTGAATCTTTTTAAAATACGTTCAGATTTCTTTCCAAGATATTGCGTGAAATATTTCTCTTCAGAATCGTCTAAATATTTGGATTTCTCAATAAATGACTTTGTAGGAATTGGCAATTTATTTATCTGTGCTGATAAAGTTAGATAGCTAAATAATAGAATTATGGTTATAGTTGCAGTTTTTTTCATGAATTTGGGCAGATATTTGGCTGATGCAAGAGCTGGCAAGTTCAGTGAGGGAAACTGTCTTCCAGAGCTGAACTTAATATAAAGCACCAAGCTTTATTTAACCATTGAACCGCCAATTTTTTCAGGTGCTGGCTATAGGCAGTGTTTATTTCTTTTTATTTTTAAGATATTCTAGAAATTGTTATTTTTCGCAGAGTTCTTTCAGCTTGTCGAGTGCTTTGGGGTAGGAGTTGTTCATGTAATCTACAAACTCTTCTGTGGTGTCTAGGTCAACAGTAACGGTTGTAGTCCCATTGTTTTCTTCAAAGGTATAGTTTTCAAATCCGTTTGCCCATTTTTCCACTTCTGGTCCTTCTGTAATTTCCTTGTCCCCTTTTAAAAGGCCATAATGCTGAGTCGAAACAAATTGGTTGGGAATGTTTACAGCTATCCTGGAAACCATACCTCCCTTTTCTCCTTTTTCATCTACTCCAAGAAATAGAATTTTACTTCCCTTGTCCCAACTTCCTTCATAGGTTGATGTCGGGTTAAACAAAGAAGTCCATTGCTCATAAGTTGATTTATTGCTGATGCCAAGCATAAAATCATAAATTTTGGTCACAGGTGCATTGATGCTGACTTTGAATTGTAACTTTTTCATAATATTATATTTGTTTAAATTAATCTTTCGAGTTGTTATTTTCCGTCATACTTAGCCGTTATTTAATATAACGCTATAACGTTCCCAAGTGTTGTGATGTTCTGGATTAAATTAAGCATTATTTTCGAATTTATAAAATCATCCAAATATAAAAACACTATTAAGCCAATTGCCCAAATCCGTTGTAGCGGCTTTTTATTTTTCTATTCCTAATTGCTTTCTAAAGTCCAAATTCAGACTGTATTGTTCTTCTATTGGTACATCTTTTTTAGATGCTTTTTCAATATTTTCACCTTCTTTTGTCCATAAGTATGGAAAGAAATTAAAAACTCTATCACAATCTAATTTTGCTACATCCTCTTTCCAAGTTTTCCACCTATAACCTTTATAAAATTCGTCTAAGTCATCGTCGAAGCAAAAATTTAAAAATTCTGAATATGATAAGTTAAGAGGTTCAAATTCTAAATTATCAGGCGCCAAATAGTAAATTTTCCCTAAGTCTTTTCCAAGTCCGCCACCATTCAATAAAAAGAAACCGCCAATTGCATCGTCTGCCACGAGTAAAAATGATGATTGTTGTCCAAATTCAGTAAAACCTTTTCCAAGATTCCATTCAGGCAAACTTCTTTTTAGTTTCTCACTTCCCGAACCAAGAATTCTAATCCAACCATTATCAACTAAAATTCCTCCTGTTTCAAATACAATTGAACCCATTGACGAACGAGTTGTAACTTGGGTTTTATATAAAGCATCTTTTGCTTTTTGTTTTTCAACAGATAAGACTTCAACTTTATTTTTTGCATATTTTATCCATTCTGCTACAAATGGCCAGCCAGAATCGTTTTCGTTTATTAGTTCTTCGATAGGACGCATTTTTGTCTGAGAAAATGCTGTTAGAGAAATCAATACCAAAATTATAAATGTGAATTTCTTCATTTGCAGTTTTGTCTTATTATCTTTAGGTGTTCACAGAGCGAGTTGTATTATTTTATTTACTTCATTCCAATACATTAACACTTGCCAAATTTGCCTGATTATTTTTCAAAAAGGCATACGTTATGCTATCCACTGTACAATTTATAAATTCCACTTT
Organism: uncultured Flavobacterium sp.; assembly: GCA_963511795.1. GTDB lineage: Bacteria > Bacteroidota > Bacteroidia > Flavobacteriales > Flavobacteriaceae > Flavobacterium. The sequence goes on from CAUPKP010000007.1 coordinate 108,263, forward strand.
TTTGAATCTGTCATTATACTTGAAAAAGGTATTTAGAAAGGTAGCATTTTCAAATCTAACCTTGTAAAAAGAGCAGTGTTCAAAGTGACAATCCTCAAAAGTTCCTGTGAAAGTAATGTTGCTGATGTTTGCTTTTTTAAATTTGGTAAATCTCCAGACAACATCATTTACAGTACTATTCTCAAAATTTGACTCCAGAATTTCTGCACCAGAAAAGTCCGCTTCAGAAGAGCTGCATTTTTCGATATTACTTTTAAAAAATTCAGCATCGATAAATAAACATTTATTGAACTGGTTATTTGAAAGGTTTGTGGATTGGATTTTACTGTTTCTAATGTCCGAGCCTGAAAAATCACAAAGCTCGATGTTGTTTTTTCCAAGGATTAGACCCGATAAATCAGAGTTCATAAATTTACAGTTCTTTATATTTGACGAACTAAACTTTTCTTTTAAGTTTTTTAAACCTGAAAAATCAGCATCACTCCAGTTGCCTTGGGACATATCCCAATCCCAGTCATTTTTTCTTTTGGGATTAGTTTGAATTTCTGCTGTTTGGTGGTCATTTTTTTCTATGAATGACGTTGCAGTTTCTTTGTTCTGAAAATTATCAGAGAAGTAGTTAGGGTCAACTCCAAGAATTGCTGCAAGCCGGTCTAATGTGAATATGTCTGGCAAAGATTCACCGCGTTCCCATTTACCGACTGCCTGCGGACTGATTGAAACCTGCTTAGCAAGTTCTGCTTGTGAAAGATTGATTTCTTTTCTTGCTTGGGCAATTTTATTGCCAATTGTTTTTGAATTTAGCATCATTTTATTTTGTTTTTTGTGATGCCACAAAGTTATTTGGTTCCATTCTCACTGCGTAAATAAGTCTGCTACTATTGGTTGCTTTTGCTCTACTTTCAGTTGTATTATGACAACTATTGGTTGTATTAATGTTTTAAAAGTACCAAAATAAAATTGCTTTTAGCTTTTTTTGAAATGAAATTAGCTTGCAGGCTGTTTTGGCGGGACAGGGATTGCTTCGTCAGTTCGCTTTCGCTCGTGTGCAAAACTGCGCTATCGTTAACGAGAATATTTAGTGCATATTTAGGACGTAGGGTTAATTTTTACGTTCGCTGAGTCCTTGCGAGGAAAGAAGCACCCTAACGAAGTGAACGGAGCGTAGCTAATCACATTTGCTTATCCGTTCCAGAATGATTTGCTGGACTTGCTTATGATAGTGAGATTGCTTCGTTCCTCGCAAAGACTTTGATTGTGGAATAGTATTGTTTGCTCAGCGTGTGTAACGAAGTCGGGGCACTTCGTAGAGCTGGGACTTCGCAGAGTGGGCTTTTATAGATTCAATATCATTTGATTGTTAGGTAAATCATTTGTTTTTAATTCTATAAGATATTTTGATATTTTTTCGGGTGTTAAGATGTTGTACTTTGGGTAATTAGATTTAACATCTAATAGTTTGCTAAAAAAAGCACCTTCATATTTGTCTTCTAAGGAACCTACTTTTTTTGTTAAATAGTTAAAAGTGTTTTCAGTGTATGAAATATCAAAATGATCTTTTAAAAAGAAAGCTCTTAAAATATTTGCTTCAGTTGTCGGGTTTAAATTTTTATATATAGAACGTTCTTGTAAAATATTTAATTTTCTACTTTCTACAAAATCTTTGTAAAACCTCAAACTATATGAAAAGTTATGTAAATTAATAACTAAAGCATCATAATTATAGAAACAACCTTTAGCTATACTATTTAATTTATCATCTTCATTTAATTTTACCAAGTTATTTTTAAACGCCCAATTATTTTCTATATTCCAAATATCTATTTCTAGATTGTTATGGATTAATTTGATACCACCATGTCTATTAATTTTATATTTAAAATTATAGTTCTTGATAATCTCAATTAGTAATTCATTTTTTAAATCAACAATTATATCAATGTCTCTAGATTGTTTTTTATTAATAAAATCTCTAAAATAACCACCCACAACATATGCAGTTCCATAAACAAACATTTCATAAAAAAATGGCATAATATTTTCATCAGTCATATGATTATAAAAATGATTATAAAATTCTTTTTTAATGTCAATATTTTCTTGATACATTATCTACAATTTTATTCCTTTTAATTCTTGATACAAATTTATTGCATAACTGTCAGTCATACCAGTTATAAAGTCTACAATTAATTGCAGTTTTTTGTATTCAACATTTTCATAAGTTTCGATTTCTTCAAAAACTTTTCTATGACTTGAAGAAATCATTTTATATAGTCTTGATTCATATGTATTACCTTCAGCTTTAAAATTGGAGCTTTGTGAAGCTTTTGTGAAAATTTTTAATAAGCCATATATTGCTTCCCAGCCAGCAATTTCTTTTTTAACAATGTTTTTATCATCAAAAACTATGTACTGTAGTTTTTTATAGGCTTTTCTTATATCAGAGGCTTTTGAAATATCTATTATTTCTTCTTCTAATTCTCCGTTCATTATTTCATCATATCTTTCGACAAAAGAATTGATGATTTCCTCAATCATTATTTGTTGTGTATAGATTCTGAATTTTTGTATAGTTATAGATTTATTAATTTGTTTTTCAGAGTACAACTTAATTAGATCATCAAGTTTGTTGATTACATTTTCTTTATTAGTCGTAAGGTTTTTTAAAAAAATATCTCTAACATCATATATGTTTATTATTCCTAATTTAATTCCATCTTCGATGTCAGCAGCACTATATGCAATATCATCAGCTGCTTCTAATAGATAAACAATTGGACTTCTTCTGTTGTTTGTTTGTAAATATTTATTTAGATCATCATAGATGTGTTTTTCTGTAACAAAATAGCCAAATTTCTTTTTTGCTATTTCTTTAGATGATTTTCCCATATTGCCTTCAAGAGAATCAGAAGGATATTTAATGATTGACGCTAGACTTGAATATGTAAGATTATATCCAAAAGCATCCCCAAAATAGTATAACTTAGATAAGATTCTTAATGTTTGTACATTGCCGTCAAAGTTTTCAAAATCAGCTCTTTCTAATTTATTAAGCTTAGGTGCTCCATTATTACTGTCTTGATTATTAGTATCTTGTTTATTAAAATACACTTTAAAAAATTCTTTGACAGCTTCTTCTCCAAAATGCCCAAAAGGGGGGTTTCCTAAGTCATGTATTAATCCTGATACTCTTAGTAAAGAACTTAATAGCCCTTTTTCATTTATTGTAATGTCTTTTTTTTCTAATAATATTTTTTCTATACTTTGGCCTATTGAACTAGCTATGTAAGATACTTCTAAAGAATGTGTTAATCGTGTTCTGATAAAATCACTCTCTTCTAAAGGAAAAACTTGGGTTTTATCTTGTAATCTTCTTATTGGTGCACTAGAAATTAATCTTCCATAATCATTTTCGAAAGGATTTCTACCGTCAGAAATAATGGTTGGTGATTTATCTCTAAATCTCATTTCGCCAAGTAATAATTTCCATTTATTTTGATATTGCATGTTGTTCGTCGTTTTTTTTTTATTAAAATTCAGTTTAATTTATTATATGAGAGCTATAAAAAATGTAATTTATAGATTCGACTTATGTTTTAATATAGCGGAGTAAAAATATCTATTTTATTTACAGAATAACAGTAAAGATAAATAACATATAAACATTATTACCCACAAACGGAATTACATCTCCTGAAAAACTAAACATCTCCTCTAGCCCCGATGGAAGCAAATATCCTTTTGTCTCGTTCTCAAACGAGATAAAAGATATTGTGGACAGCGGGAGTGAAGCTGATGAAATACCGAACACTCGTGCTCCTAAAAACAAAAAAACTGCAAAGTGTTGCCACAATGCAGTTTTGAAAAATTGATTCTGTTTATTTATTCGTGTACCAGCTCACTTTGATTCCTGAAAACCAATTCGCCATCAAAGGAATCCAGTAAAATAATACTGTCGGTGGTGATGGAGCCAGCGAGGATTTCTTTGGACAATTTGTTGAGCACCTCTCTTTGGATCACGCGTTTTACCGGTCGGGCACCAAATTGCGGATCGTATCCTTTGTGGGATAAATAGGCAATGGCTTCTGGAGTGGCGTCCATCGTGATGCCTTGCTGTGCCAGCATTTTGGTCACTGATTTCAGCTGCAGTCCTACGATTTGAGCGATATTAGCATTGGTCAGCGGTGTAAACATCACGATTTCGTCAATACGATTGATGAATTCGGGACGAACGGTCTGCTTCAATAATCCCAAAACTTCGACTTTGGCGAGTTCGGTTGCTGCTTCAACGCTTCCTTTTAGATTCTCGAATTTCTCCTGTATGATCTGGCTTCCCATATTGGAAGTCATGATGATAATCGTGTTTTTGAAATCGGCAAGACGTCCTTTGTTGTCCGTCAAGCGTCCTTCGTCCAAGACCTGCAGCAGAATGTTGAAGGTGTCGGGATGCGCTTTTTCGATCTCATCCAGCAGAATCACGGAATAGGGTTTACGGCGCACGGCTTCGGTCAATTGACCGCCTTCGTCATAACCCACATATCCCGGAGGCGCACCCACCAGTCGGCTCACGCTGTGGCGCTCCTGATATTCGCTCATATCGATTCGGGTCATGGCGTTTTCATCGTCAAAGAGGTATTCTGCGAGCGCTTTTGCCAATTCGGTTTTACCGACTCCAGTAGTTCCAAGGAAAAGGAAGGTTCCTACTGGTTTTCGCATATCCTGCAATCCCGCACGGCTACGGCGAACGGCATCACTCACGGCTTCGATGGCTTCTTCCTGACCCACGACTCTGCGGTGCAGTTCTTCTTCCAGATGCAGGAGTTTTTCTCTTTCGCCCTGAAGCATTTTTGTTACTGGAATTCCAGTCCATTTGGCTACTACTTCAGCAATGTCTTCGCGGGTTACTTCTTCTTTTATCAGAGAATTTCCGCCCGATTGGTCTTCGGCCAGCTGTTTTTGGAACACATCCAATCGTTCTTGAGCTTCTTTGATTTTTCCATAACGGATTTCGGCAACTTTTCCGTAATCGCCATTGCGTTCGGCACGTTCGGCTTCAGTTTTAAAGTCTTCGATTTCGGTTTTAACCGCCTGAATGTTGTCTACGACATCTTTCTCGGATTTCCATTTGGTAAAGATTATATTTCGGTCGTCTTTCAGGTTCGCCAAATCCATTCCAAGAGCTTTCAGTTTGCTTTCGTCTTTTTCGCGTTTAATGGCGGCGATTTCAATTTCCAGCTGCATGATTTTTCGATCCAAAACATCCAGTTCTTCGGGTTTTGAATTGATTTCCATACGGATTTTTGACGCTGCTTCGTCCATTAAATCAATCGCTTTATCTGGCAAAAATCGATTGGTAATATAACGCTGCGATAATTCGACGGCCGCAATGATCGCATCGTCTTTTATCTGTACTTTATGGTGTGTTTCGTATTTTTCTTTGATTCCGCGAAGGATAGAAATTGCACTTTCGGTATCGGGTTCCTCAATGATTACTTTTTGGAAACGACGCTCGAGTGCTTTGTCTTTTTCGAAATATTTTTGGTATTCGTCCAAAGTTGTTGCTCCAATAGCACGCAGCTCTCCACGAGCCAAAGCGGGTTTCAGGATATTCGCCGCATCCATTGCACCTTCGCCGCCACCTGCACCAACCAGAGTGTGAATTTCGTCAATGAAAAGAACGATATCGCCTTCGGCAGCGGTAACTTCTTTCACGACTGATTTCAGACGCTCTTCGAATTCCCCTTTGTATTTGGCACCGGCAATCAATGCTCCCATATCAAGTGAAAACACGATTTTGTCCTTCAGGTTTTCGGGAACGTCGCCGTCTACAATTCGGTGCGCGAGTCCTTCGGCAATGGCGGTTTTACCAACACCGGGTTCTCCGACTAACATCGGGTTGTTTTTAGTTCGGCGTGTTAAGATTTGTAATACGCGTCGAATTTCTTCGTCACGGCCAATTACTGGATCGAGTTTCCCTGTGCGGGCCAATTCGTTGAGGTTTTTAGCGTATTTATTCAATGAATTGTAGGTGTCTTCGGCAGATGCTGAGGTTACTCTTTCGCCTTTGCGCAGTTCTTCAATAGCGGCTTTTAGTCCTTTTCCGGTTACGCCCTGATCTTTTAGGATTTGAGATACTTTGCTTTTAGAATCGAATACAGCCAGTATCAAATGCTCGATTGAAACGAATTCATCGTTCATTTTCTTGGCAATTATTTCGGCTTCGTTCAAAGCGGTATTTGCGGATCTCGAAAGCTGAATTTCGCCTCCTGATACCTTTGGAAAACTCTGAATAGTTGCGTCTAAAATTTGTAAAAACAACGGTACATTTACATTGAGTTTTTTCAAAATAAAAGGGGCCACATTTTCGTCTACTTCAAAAATAGCTTTGAAAATATGTTCGTTTTCTATTTGCTGCTGACCCAGACTCTGAACCAATTGCTGTGAAAGCTGAATGGCTTCCTGCGACTTAATAGTGAATTTATTAATGTTCATGATTAAAGGTTTTATATGTTTTATATGTTTAACAGTGATTAGTGACTAGTAAATAGTAATTAGTTTTTTTAGTAGTGTAATAAAGAAGAATTTTTTTCTAAAAACATCTTTGACTGATTTTATGTAATTGATTTACTTGAAATGGCAGTAATCATAAAGTTTTCACTTTTAGCTAATCACTAATTACTATTTACTAGTCACCAAATTAATGACTAACTTTGCCAGATAATCATCAAATGGTATTCCAGTCTAAATTTACGGACAATTTGACGTTTTAGCGATGATTTTTATCATAATATAAAGACAAAAAGACATAAAATAAGACAAAATGAGTATATTCAATTCCCTATTCGGTAGTTCAGAAGAAATGAAAGAAGCTGGAAGTAAAATTAATTGGATTCCGCTTCAATTTATGGGACAGCTGGATGAGATAGCTGCCTTATCGGATCAAAAACCAGCAGTGATTTTTAAGCACAGCACACGTTGCAGCATCAGCAGATTTGCATTGAAACAATTTGAAAAAGAATTTGCTTTAGAGGATAAAGTAGATGCTTATTTTCTGGATTTATTGGAACACCGCGACATTTCTAATGAGATTGCAAGCCGTTTTCAGGTAATGCATCAATCCCCGCAATTACTGCTGATAAAAAACGGGAAATCAGTTTATGATGTTTCGCATAGTGATATTGATGCTTCGGAATTAAAATCAAAATTGTAAATTAATCTTTAAACTATTATAATCTAAATAAATGAAAGTAAGTAAATGGCTTATAGCCAGTATTGTTGGTGCTCAATTGTTATGTTCTTGCGAAGCAGTCCGTATTAGTGAAAATTCAAATTATCAGGATTCAAAGTTTGTTTTCGGGACTGATAAAATTGCTGTACTTGTTGGTAATGATGACGTATTAATAAATGAATTTAGTAAGACGTTTAATAAAAAGTATAAGAAAAAACATGATTTTGTTAATCAATATGATAGTTTATGTTCTGTTAAACTGAAAGAAGAAAAAATTTTTGGTAATATAAAATTTGATAAATCGTTTGAATTTGTTTCAAATGATCCAATGACATTTACTCAGGAACAACAGAAAAAGATAGATTCGTTATTTACAAATGCAACTGCTGATTATCTCATAAGAATTTATAATCATGAAGTTACAAACAGTATACAGGGCGGTGTTGGAGCACCTATACCAATGGCTGGCGGAGGTATGGGAATGACCAGTACTCAAAGTGAGAGTTGTATAATAAATTCTCATTTTCAGATTTATGATATGAAGACACGAAAAAAAGTTTTAGATTTTGTATCGAAAGGAAGCGGATCTGTGATATTTTTTGCATTCGAACAAGCTTTTACTGATGCTATGAACAGTTCTATAAAAAATTCAGCGATATATTTAAAAACTGGAAAATTAAAATTTTAGACTAATTATATCTTGATAGTATTAGTAGTGATAATATAAATTTCAAATAAAAAACCATAAAGTAATTTATGGTTTTTTTATGCAATCAAATAAACATTTTAAAATTCCCCATTTGAGCCGCCGCCGCTAAATCCGCCACCACCAAATTCCATTGGAGATTCCGCAGCTTTTATTTCTGGTTCAATGCCAAATTGCGAAGCAGTTACAAGAGTCTGAAGATTGGCAAAAGCATTTGGATCTGTAAAACGATCGGCTTTGAATGTGATTCCAGTTTCGTTGTATTTCGTTTTTTTTATGGCAAAATAAGTAAAAGCAAATAATACCAGTCCGCCAATGGTTAAGGCAACTTCAGGTGGTAAAACATGATGATACATTCTGAAAGTGAAAAAGCTGAAGCAAAGTGCCAGAAAGCCAATCCAAAGCATCATCCTGTCTTTGGTTTTCAAAGAAAAAACTAGATAAACTGCGGGAATTATAAATGTAAAAGCCCAAAAGAACAACGCAAAAGGAATTTCTGGACTTACACCGCTGTAGAAATAATCTTCGGATAGACTGAAATTCAATTCTCTCACCACATAATAATTTCCTGCGAGATAAAATAGAATGAGGCAGAAGCCTTTGGCTAGTTTCAGTCCGTTATAATAGTATGGAGCAGTTAGATTTTGCAGCTTTTTTTTAGAAATAAAATAACCAGCTCCAGAAAACAGCAGCATTACAAAAGGCAAGATTGTTTTACCAATTATAAGATAGTCAAATACCAGATAAGCTATACTGCCGGTTACTCCAATACATGCGAGCAGTGCCAAAGACAGATTAAGATACCGCAGATAGGCAATACTGGATGCAATTGCCATTACAATGATAACCGCAAGATAGTTGGGGTTATAATTTTGTTCAAACGTAAGTCCAACGGCAATAAGTAAAGATAGAATTCCTCCCAAAATAAAAGCATCATCTAGACCAAAACCAAAATAGTTCATTTCTCGGGACATAAACTCTTTGGCCCCAAAACCTATTATGGATAATATATATACAACAAATAAATAAGCATCGTTTCTATCGCCTGCATTTACATATATGCTATCACAAATTCCTAACCAAAAAAGTGATAATAGACCACAAATTGAGGAATAAAGCATACAGCCCAGAATAAAGAAACCAATTCGGATAAAGATGTTATTTTGACTTTTAAGCTTCAATATTTGATTACTGTGTATTTTGTATTGTTCTGGACTAATAAAGCCCGACTGTTTCAATCGATTTGCTTCTTCGTCTATATAAACGTTGTCTAAAAGTGTTTTATCGTATACTATCATCAGATGTGTTTTTGTTAAAATGTTTAATCAGTTTTATAAATCCAATTATGGCTCCAATGAAATAGAATGGTGTCGTGAAAAAGAATATAGCGAAAAAGTCATCAAAATGAATGGAATCTAACGCCCTTACAAAAAAGATATTCATTCCGATAAAACCATACAAAACGGTGAAAATAAACAGAGAAATAGATCTTATCTGGAAACTTAAATTATAAAAATAATAAGTAGCAATTCCTAACACCAAACCAAACGGTAACCAATAATCATCACATAAATTAACCATACAGGCAATGCCGACCAGATGCAGTGAAAAAGTAAGATAGACAAGATTGAAATGCTTTTTTAAATTAATTTTGCCGGCATATAAAGCCCAAAGTAGTAAAGTCAGTCCAAAAGCCAATCCAATGTAACTTAAGGTTCTGTTATTAAACATTTCGTTTTCAAAATAATGTTTTGGATCTACCGAAAGTCCTAAATAAGCAGCCATTCCTGTGATTCCGATTGACAGCACGCTTTTATTGTCAAAATAATAGGCGCAAAAAAGACTAATAAGCGTAGGAATTAATGTGGCTAATCCATAATGTGTTCCAAAAGTCTGGTATTGAAACTGTAGATATCCTACAAACATACAGCTCAATATAACAGCCGTAAGCACTAGATAATCATATAATGGATTAGGAAATGGAACTTCTGTTTTTTTGAAGCCATCATGATTTTTAAAACAAAAGTAAAAACTGATTACTGTTACCAGCAGCAATAATCCAAGCAGAACAGTATGCCCAATAGTGTCTATGTTTTGATAAATCAGAATTCCAATACCCGAAGTAAACAAAAGCATCGAAAGGTATAATAAGAATTTCAATTCGTTATGAACTGAAAATAAATTCAAGCCACGATACGCTAGAATGGTTTCCAATTGTTCCTCAGTAATGTGATTTTGTTCAAAAAGCTTTTGTGTTACTTGTTCTTCTAAATTTGCCATATTATACAGTTATGATAAGTATCAAATATATACAATTTTTAGTACTAATTGAATGGAAGTGAATTGCGAATTATCTCCAGCTTTTAATGGATTGTCTCCAACTTTAGTGAATTGGATCCAGTTTTAGTGAATTGCCTCCAGCTTTAGCTGGAGGATAAGAATGCAATATGAGATTGGCTTTAGCTAAACTTATGCTTTATCATGGAATTTCTGAAATCCATATTTAGTTATAAATTCATCATATTCTTCATTAAAGCTTTTTTTGTTATGATGCTGTTCTTGGTTTTTAATATAGTTCCTGACTTTATCTAAAATAGATTCACTAACTGAAACTGCAAAATATTCTTCTTGCCATTGAAATTTTTCTTTTGCTCCAGCTAAAGCTGGAGGCAATTCAGAAAGAATAGCTTCTTTATTAATCCAAAATGAGGATTCGCCTTTTATTAATTGCATCACTTTTTGAATGGTTTGATCGACACCCAAGGAAATAAGACAATGACAATGTTCTTCATAACCATTTATAAAATCAATATGTATTCCTTTTTCTTTAGCATTCTCTCTTATATGATTCCAAACTTTTTCTCTAATCTCTCTTGTAGCTAGGAAAGGGATTCTATTTTTTGTACTCCAAACAAAATGGATGTAAACTTTTATAAAAGGCATAAATATTTTTTTTAGAGATAATAAACAAAACTAATTTTTTATTGAAAATAATTTCTTATTTTTTTATCATAAAAGAAGAATTTTGGCTAAATCCAATGAATTGAAAATCAAATTGTCTCCAGCTGAAGCTGGAGGCAATTCAAAACAGTCTATGATTCTGTCAATTTATTAGTTTGCTAAATTAATGTCTCCAGCTTTAGCTGGAGGAAACTTAAAAATAGAGCCACATTTGGAGATATATCGTCTGGAAAAGAAACGTCAACGTCTGCATCAATTTTTATGTTATCAAAATCCGAAGCTTTTTCTATTTTTTTGAATGATCAATAGTTGCTAAATCTTTTTGAACATAAATAAATAATGCGAAAGGAACGATTTTAATTCCAAAATTGGAATTGTTTTGACTCATAAAAAACAGTATATTGCATAAACATAAAACCTGTCAGATGAGTGATTTAAAAAAGTATACGAATAAAACAAAGGCAGCTTTTATTCTATTGATTGTTATGGTTCTTATTTTATTAAATAATTTCAAGACGCTGCATAATTCCAAAAAAACAAATGAGGATATCAATGCCATTTTTAATGACCGGCTGGTTGTAGAGCATTATATTTTTCAATATGCAAATGAGCTTCACTCGATAAAAGCAAATGCAATACATTCTCAATTAAATGATACCCAAAAAATGGAGGGAATTGCAATAGCATTGGGGAACATTCAAAGTATCGATAAATTATATTTAAAAACGGTCCTGACACCAAATGAAGAGACATTTTTTAAATCATTCTTATCCTCCTGTACCGCAATTAAAAAACAAAACCGAGATAAAAACTGGAACCAGATTACAGCTTCCAGCAATCAGGCACTGCAGACATTAGAGAAATTATCAAATCTGCAGATAAAGGAAGGTAAATCTAAATTAGATCATTCAACTGCTATCCATAACGGAAACAACAGCTTGGGCGAACTTGAGATTGCTCTGCTGGTTATCCTAAGCGGTATTACTACTTATCTGTTAATGGCTAAGAAAAATAAAATCAAAGTCAAAATTCCCGAAGCTCCAAGTTTGAATTAATGAATTTTTTTAGAAGCATAAAGAATTAGGCATATTTGGTTAGATGGTTCCTGCCATCCGTTACAAACGAAGTTCACTGAACTCCTATGAAAATAAATGTATTGTGAAGTAATCTTGTAAGCTGAACTCTAGCTTACAAAGGATTTGCACTTCTGTCAGGGCTAAAGGGAAATATTTTGCTTTTTTTACCATTATTAAAAAAGGGAAGACATTAGGATTTGAATAAATCCTAATGTCTTTTTTATATGCACTTTTTTGAAATGACGATTTGGCTTAATAAGCGTTTATCATCTTTTCTTTAATTTCAAACAAACAAAGGTTATTAATACTTCCTTCATGTGTGTGTTTGGTTTCTTTTGGCGATTGATATTCTCCTGCTTCCAATTGTTCTGCAACAGCTTTATACGCATCCCTGAACGGCATTCCCGCTACCACCATTTCGTTTAAAGTATCTACCGTAAACAAGTAATCGTATTTTTTATCGGCAAGAATATTATCTTTTACTTTAATGTCTTTGATAGAGAAAATAGCAATGTCTAAACACGCTTTCAAATTTTGAATCGCAGGAAACAAACCTTCTTTCAATAATTGAAAGTCTCTGTGATAACCGCTTGGTAAATTATTGGTGATTAAAGTAATTTCATAAGGAAGCGCTTGAATCTTATTGCATTTTCCGCGAATTAACTCAAAAACATCTGGGTTTTTCTTGTGAGGCATAATGCTTGAACCAGTCGTCAAATGAGAAGGCAGTCCGATAAAATCAAAATTTTGGCTCATATATAAACAAACATCCATTGAGAATTTAGCCAAAGTTGCAGCAACACTGCTCATGGCAAAAGCTACTGTTTTCTCTGATTTTCCACGGCTCATTTGTGCGGCAACCGAATTGTATTTCAATGTTTCAAAACCTAATTCTTTGGTCGTAAAAGTTCTGTTGATAGGGAAGGAGCTTCCGTAACCTGCCGCTGACCCTAATGGATTTTGATCGACAACTTTCAACGCTGCGTTAAGCATTGTAATATCGTCAATCAAGGTTTCGGCATAGGCAGAAAACCACATTCCAAAAGAAGATGGCATCGCAATTTGTAAATGCGTGTAACCTGGCAATAACACGTTTTGATGTTTCTCAGCAGATTCCATCATTAAATCAAAAAGCGTTTTTACCTGCTCTTTTAATTCTTTGACAGCGTCTTTCAAGTATAAATTTACATCGACCAAAACCTGATCGTTGCGGGAACGAGCCGTATGTATTTTTTTTCCGGCATCGCCAAGTTTTACTGTCAGTAAATATTCAATTTTGGAATGTACATCTTCAAAACTGTCTTCGATTTCGAAATTTCCTTTTTCGGCATCAGCGATAATATCTTCTAAAGCTAATACTAAAGAAGTAGTTTCTTCAGAAGTTAATAGACCAATTTTGCCTAACATTTTAGCATGGGCAATCGAGCCTAAGGCATCGTATTTGGCTAAAACCAAATCAAGTTCTCTGTCATTTCCTACTGTAAAATGTTCGATTTGTTTGTCTGTAGGTATTCCTTTTTCCCAAAGTTTCATAATTGGATTTTTAGATGTTTGGATTGTTAGATTTTTTGGATCTAAACTTTTGTTGTTATGTATTTTTTAGCCCCGATAGCAGTGGAAATCCTTGTGGGCCGGGGTTCGGCACACAAGATTGAAGCGGATAGCGGGATTAGCTCCTAAAAACTATTTTAATTTTTGAAAAAGTCTCCAAGTATTTTGATGTACAATTGGATTCCTTCTTCAATTTCATTGATAAATATAAATTCGTCTGCTGAATGTGACCGCAAGCTTTCTCCTGGTCCTAATTTTAATGATTTGCAATACAAAACCGACTGATCTGAAAGGGTAGGTGAGCCATAAGTGGTTCGTCCAAGAGCGATTCCTGCTTTTACCAATCCGTGTGAAACTGGGATAGATGAAGCGTTCAGATGCATCGAGCGAGGAGTAACTTCAGCGTTAACATTGGCTCTTACGGTTTCTAAAATTTCGGTATTATTGTAACGGTCAGTTACTCGAATATCTACGACCAAATGGCATTCGGCTGGCACAACATTGTGCTGTTTTCCTGCATTAATTTGGGTTACAGTCATTTTTACGGGACCTAAAACCTCCGATATTTTCTCGAATTGATAAGTTTTGAACCAATCAATCACAGGCATTGCATTGTAAATTGGATTGTCTGGATTATTGTGTGCTGCGTGGCTGGCAGTGCCTTTTACAACAACATCCAATACCAATAAGCCTTTTTCGGCTACTGCCAATTGCATTAAGGTTGGTTCTCCAACGATAGCGCATTCCAATTCCGGTAAATGTTTTAAAACACTGTTTAATCCATTTTTCCCGCTGCTTTCTTCTTCAGCCGAAGCGACGATTACAATATTGTATGGAAGATTTTCATTTGCATAAAAATGTGTGAACGTAGCGATTAACGAAACTAAGCAGCCGCCCGCATCATTGCTTCCAAGACCAAATAATTTTCCGTCTTTTACAATCGCTTCAAAAGGATCGTTTGTGTAACCTTGGTTTGGTCTAACCGTATCGTGATGCGAATTGAGTAAAAGTGTTGGTTTGGATTTGTCAAAATGCTGATTATATGCCCAAATATTATTGTTTTCCCTTTCGAATGGAATGCTGTTTTGAGTAAACCAATTTTCGATTAAAAGCGCTGTTTTATCTTCTTCGCTCGAAAAGGAAGGAGTTTCAATCAGCGATTTTAGCAAAGCGATGGCTTCTTGTGTTAGGGTTTCTATGTTTTTCATAAAGTTATTGTAGTATGCAATGCTGTCTTGTTTTGTAACATTCTATGATGACCAATTTTTATTTGTTGAACTCCTTTAGACAGGCTGTTGAAACAGTTGTCTAATTTAGGAATCATACCAGAATGAATGGCACCTTCTTCTTTTAATTTAGCATATAGCGCTGAATTTATTTGTTGAATTACCGAATCTTCATCTTCAACATCCGTTAAAACTCCCGCTTTTTCGAAGCAATAATTTAAAGTTACTTCAAAAACTTCGGAGGCTGCAATGGCTAATTCGCTGGCAATGGTGTCGGCATTGGTATTCAATAATTGTCCGTTTTTATCGTGAGTGATGGCACAAAAGACAGGTGTTATTCCGTTTTTTAATAATGTTTCTAATAAAGGAGTATTTACTTTCTGCACATCGCCCACAAAACCATAATCAATCGTTGGATGATTTCTTTTGGTGGATTGAATTAAATTCCCATCAGCACCCGAAAATCCCATCGCGTTAGTGTTATTGGCTTGTAATTGAGCAACTACATTTTTGTTGATTTCACCTGCATAAATCATCACTACTACATCCAGCATTGGTTTATCGGTTATGCGTCGTCCATCAATCATTTGAGGAACTAAACCGATGCTTTGCGCCATTTTTGTAGCTGATTTTCCGCCACCGTGAACTAGAATTTTATAGCCTTCAATCTTAGAAAAATCGGTTAAGAATTGTGATAATTCTGTTGGATTGTCGATGATGTTACCGCCAATTTTTATGATAGATAATTTTGTCATTTTTGTATAAAGTTTCTGAGATGCTAAGATTCTAAGTTTCTGAGTTTTTAAGTTTTTTGGTTCTTAGTAACTCAGTTTCTTACCTACTTAGCAACTTTTTTTAATATTTTCTGTAAAACCAATTGCGCTGAATACGTTCTGTTATTCGCTTGCTCAATCACAATCGAATTTTCGCTGTCAATTACTTCGTCAGTAACAATGACATTTCTTCTTACAGGTAAACAGTGCATGAATTTAGCATTGTTGGTTAATGCCATTTTTTCAGCAGTCACAGTCCAGTTTGGGTCAGAATTGGTGATTTTACCATATTCTTTGTAATTGCTCCAGTTTTTGGTATAGATAAAATCGGCGTTTTCAAAAGCTTTGTTTTGATCGTGTTCGATTTTGGAATCTTTGGTAATTTCAGGATTTAGTTCGTAACCTTCTGGGTGCGTTATTACAAAATCCATTTCGGTCTGCAATTGCATCATTTCTACAAAAGAATTCGCAACAGCCTGAGGCAGAGCTCTAGGATGCGGGGCCCAGCTTAAAACTACTTTTGGTCTGTGTTTGGTTTTGTGTTCTGCCATTGTAATAGCATCTGCAAGGGATTGTAATGGGTGTCCCGTAGCACTTTCCATATTTACAACAGGGACAGTAGCGTATTTCAAGAAACCTGAAATTACGGTTTCGGCATTGTCTTTTTCTTTGTCAACCAATCCTGCAAAAGCTCTGATAGCAATAATATCGCCATATTGAGAAACCACTTCGGCAGCTTCTTTGATATGTTCTGAAGCGCCTTGATTCATAACGGTTCCGTCCTCAAATTCCAATGTCCAGCCTTCGCTTCCAAAGTTCATTACCATTACATTCATTCCTAAATTTATGGCAGCTTTTTGAGTACTCAAACGGGTTCTCAGACTAGAGTTGAAAAATAACATTACTAAGGTTTTGTTTTTTCCCAGTTTCTTATTCTTAAGCGGATTTTTTTTAATTTTCAGCGCTTCTTTTACCCATTTTTGGATTGAGTCTATTTCTTTTATTGAAGTGTAGTTCATATTTTTTTGTTATTTAGAGAATGGTTGTGCTGTTGGTTCTAATTATAATTTTAATAAATATTGAGTTAATAATCCCACCAACAAGGCAATTCCAAAACTCAATAATGTTCCTATTAATATATATTCTGTCAATTTCCGTTCTTTGGATTCTTTTAAATCGCCAAATCTAAAAACTGATTTTGTGGCTAATAAAAATCCGATTGCCTCAAAATGATTCGTGCAGATAAATACAAAAACTAATAATCTTTCGAGTATTCCAATGTATTTACCCGCATTTTTGAGTGATTGCTCCCTTTCGTTAGGGATTGAATCCGACCAAGGCTTTGTCAGCACGCTCATTATGATTGAAACGGGCTGTGTTAAAAAAAGCACTGCTGTTGCCAATGTTATAAATGTATTGGAGAGCAGTAATTCTAAAAGCTCATTTTCTTTGTTCATCCAAAATAATCCTAATATCAAAATTACCGCCAGATGTACTATTTGGTCAATTATAAACCAAGTAATTTTAGAATTCTCTGTTTGAAATTTTAGTTTAGCGTAATCTATAATCAGATGGCTAAACATTATGGTTACAATCAATTTCCAATCAGTTAAGTCAAATAAGAGCAGTAATGTCAATAAGCCGTGTATGAATATGTGGGCATATAATTGCCACGCCAATCCTTTTTTTTCTTCTTTTGCCTTTACCCAGCTATTGGGCTGGAGCAAAAAATCGCCCAGTATATGTGCTAAAATTAATTTTACAATAACTATCATATCAATTCTTTTAGCTTATGACGGTACATTTTATCCAATTCCAAAATTTCATCAACATGGGCACGCTTGAATCTGCCGCTCACTGAATTTTGTCCAATTCCCAAAATTGCTCCTATTTCTGCCTGTTTTTTTTCAGGATCTTCAAATAAGGTAGTAAATAATGCCGCCGAATTAGCTGTCCAGGCATCCATTTGAATAACTGCTAATTTTAGATATAAATTCATCTCATAGTCAAAATTTGGATATGACGATTGAATCGCTAATGTTGTTTTTTCTTTTTTTAATTTTTCAAATTTTTCACCCGAATTGATAAACGCAGTGCCATTACTTTCCGAAATTCGCTCGGCTGCATATTCTTTTGTGCCTAATCCTATTGCCATTCGGACATCAATTGGAGCTGTTTTTTTTTGTTCTTCTGAAGCAATGATGCTTTTTATTAATGCTTTTATTTTTAATGATACAAGTAATGCTTCACTCGGATCTTCTATTTCAATTTGGAAATAATCACCTCTAAAAATTTCCCACTTTTTTGGTGTTGCCCCATAGGAGACTAACAACTTTTTTAATGGAGCTATCCAGATTTCCTGATTCACCAATTTCCGGGAATTAATAATGTCGGCTGTAATAATTGCTATCATAATTCAAATATTAGTCGAAATAAAGATAATTCAAAATATCGTCTAAAACAATGATAATTTCAAATATCGTCTAAATAGATGATATAATTAATTATCGTTTAAATAAGCGATATTTTGCTTAATCGCGTAATCAGATGATATCATTAAATAATCTTTGTAAAAGCAATTTCGTTATTTAAAGCCTTCACCATAAAATTATCTTCGAGTCCGTTCACAATCCATGTTTCGATGTTTGCTTCTTTTGCAATAGCAGCAGAATCAATTTTAGACTGCATACCGCCTGTTCCGTGAGACGATTTTTTATCTCCAATTTCTTTTTGCAACAGCGATAAATCGGTTACTAATTCTATTGTTTCCGGCACTTCATCGTTTATTGATGATTTGGTATAAATTCCATTAGTATTAGTTGCAATAATAAGAATATCAACGTTTAGTAAAACAGCTGTTAATGCAGCTAGTTTATCATTATCTCCAAATTTTATCTCATCTGTGGCAACAGTGTCATTTTCATTGATAATCGGAATATAATTGTTTTTGACCAATACATTGATGGTGTTTACAATATTGACTTTGGATTGCTGTTTTTCAAAATCTGAATAGGAAAGAAGGCATTGCGAAATATGCAGTCCCAAATCACTAAAATTTTCATGGTAAATCCGCATCAAATGAGGCTGTCCAATAGATGCCAAGGCTTGTTTTACAAAAACATCTTTGTCGTTATTGTCTAGTTTTACAAATTGTTTGGCTGCAGCAATCGCTCCAGAGCTAACAATGATGAACTCATATTTATCCTGCAAAGCAGCTATCTGCATACCAATATCTTCAATCTTTCCTCTCGAAATATGATTGGTTTCTTTGGTTAAGGTGTTGCTGCCTAACTTTAGTAATATTCTCTTTTTACCTGATTTGTTCATTTTTTTGTTTTTAAAGCTAACAAAAGCCAGTAATCAAAATTATGGTTAACCTATATTTCCTCCAATTCTATTATATATGCTTGAGGGATTCCAATCTCTTTGTTTTCCTAATCTCATTCTTTTCGCAGTCTTAAACTCTTTATATCCATGTTTATAAAGAAAATCAACTGCATGAATGTTGTCTTTTGGAAAACAGGCATTATCATGATCCCTAAATCTCATTTTCATCAGTTGAATTCCTGCTTCTTCACTTGTAGCCAGAATTAAACCTTCTCCAAATGTAGGCAGATAAAACCCTTCTATAACTGTTTTATTATGATAAACAAAAACATCTTTAAGGTGTCTTTCTAGATGAAACATTCTGTCCTCTCCGCTTGTTAATTTATCAATGGCAGCAATTGCTGTTTTATGATCGGGGTGAAATGGCAGAATATTGCCAGAAATTCTCCAAGATTCTTCCGCTTTTATATCTTTAAAAAAAAGATATTCTGTTTCCGTTTCAAAACCAGCTTTTGTATAAACCGGAGCTCCAAGATCAGTTGCAATTAGATAAATAGTCTCACAGTTTTTTGCTTTAGAATCATCTACCAAAGATTGAGTGATTAACTGCCCAATTCCCTGATTTCTATTTTCTGAATGAACAATAATATGTGCTAGCCAAGCTACATCGTTATGGATTACAGTGGTTCCAATTCCCACTATTTTAGTGTCATTATTAATTCGAATGGAAGAACAAAAATCAGTGTTTGTTGTATAAAACTCATGAGCTGGCAAAATAGTACCCCAACCCGAAGGCTGTAACTCATCAAGTAAACTAACATCACTATTATTTAAGGTTTCTATTGTCATTAATAACTATAAAACATTTTTATAAGGCTCTTAAATCTGCAATCTAAATTCTGCAGTCTGAAATCTTCCTATCGAATCTGTCCATCACCATACACATACCATTTATTGGTTACCAAATGCTGCAAACCAATTGGTCCGCGCTGGTGCAGTTTATCAGTGCTGATTGCTAATTCTCCTCCTAAACCAAATTGCCCGCCATCGGTGAATCGGGTAGAGGCATTATGATATACAGAAGAAGCATCCACATTTTCCATAAATTCTTGTGCCAAAATTTCACTCTTAGTAATGATAGAAGCAGAGTGGCCACCGCAATATTTATTGATTTTGCCAATCGCTTCCTGATTAGAATTGATAGTTCCAATCACGATTTTATAATCTAAAAATTCTTCGTACCAAATCAAATCATTTTCAATAGCTTTTACTCCAGTTGCTTTTGCGAAAGCATCATCTCCTAAAACAGTAACTTTAAATTTCTCTAATTCGGTTACTAATTGTTTAGCAAATACTTTCCAATTCGGAAGATTAGTATCGATTAATACTTTGTCCAACGCATTACAAACCGAAATATTAGATGTTTTTCCGTTAATGATTATCGCCATTGCTTTTTCTAAATCGGCATCGGCATTTACATACACAAAGTTGTTTCCGCGGCCACTTACTATAACTGGGCAAGTAGCATGTTTTTTGGTAAACTCAATTAATTTTTCGCCACCGCGAGGTACGATTAAATCGACTTTTTGTGTTGGTTTTTCCAGGAATTCCTGAGTTTGAATTCTGTCGTAATTCAAATATTCAACCCAATCTGTTGAAACCTCATTGTTTTCCAAGGCTTGATGCCAAAGGCTTACAATCTTTTGATTTGACAGTAACGATTCTTTTCCGCCTTTCAAAAGGATTTTATTTCCCGATTTAAAAGCGATTCCTCCCGCTTCGACAGTTACGTCCGGACGAGATTCGTATATGATTAAAATAGTTCCAAAAGCGGCCGTTTTGTTGCTTATTTTCATTCCGTTTTCATGAGTGAAAGTAAAACGAACCTGACCTACCGGATCTTCCTGACTGGCTAATTGCTGCAACGAAAGAATCATGCCGTTTACTTTTGCATCATCAACAAGCAAACGTTTTTCCATTGCCAGATCTTCGCCTGAATAATTGGCTAAATCCTGTTGATTGATACTTTTTAACGCCTCTCTTTCTTGCTCTAATAAAGCAGCCATTGTGGTCAAAACAGCATTTCTTTTTTCGATTGGAAGTATTGTATTCATAATTTTTGGTTAGTTAGTTTTTGGACGTGTCCCTTCGGGCTTTTCGTTCCCGCTTTTTTTATTCTGTAAAAAAACAGGATAAAAAAAGACCTCCACTACAAACGAAGTTCACAGAACTCCGCTGAAAATAAATATATAGTGAAGTAATCCCTCACGCAGCGTACTATTTCAATTCAGCCAGCGATTCCTTAAGTGCAATGATAAAAGCATCAATTGCAGCAGTAGTAATTGTTAACGGAGGAAGAATTCTCAATAAGTTTTTATTGTTGGCTCCGCCTGTAAAAATGTATTTTTCAATAATCAGTTTTTTTCTCAAAGCGCTAACATCAAAATCAAATTCAACGCCAAGCATTAATCCTTTTCCTTTTACTTTCGTGATTTCAGGAATAACTTTGATGGCTTCAAAAAAGTATTCTGATACGTTGTTTGTATTCTCAATTAGTTTTTGATTTTCGATTACATCCAAAACAGCAATTCCCGCAGCACAAGCCAAATGGCTTCCGCCAAAAGTAGTACCTAATAAACCATGGCTAGCTTTGAATTTTGGAGAAATCAAAACCCCGCCAATAGGGAAACCGTTCCCCATTCCTTTCGCAGTAGTTATAATATCGGCATTGATTCCGTGGTGTTGAAAAGCGAAAAATTTACCGCTTCTTCCATAACCTGACTGTACTTCGTCCAAAATCAAAACCGCTTCGTATTGTTTGCAAAGTTTCTCCAATCCTTGGAAAAATTCTGTTGTTCCTTGATCCAAACCTCCAACTCCTTGAATTCCTTCAATAATTACAGAGCAAACATCACCTTTTTTCAATTCGGCTTCTACCAAATCAATTTGATTTAAAGGCAAAAATGTAACAACTTGCTGTGCATTAATCGGAGCAACAATTTTTTTGTTATCCGTAACGGCAACAGCAGCAGAAGTTCTTCCGTGGAATGAATTATGAAAAGCGATTACTCTTGATTTATTCGTATGAAAAGAAGCAACTTTCAAAGCATTTTCATTGGCTTCAGCACCAGAACTGCATAAGAACAAATTGAAATCAGTCAAGCCAGAAGCTTTCCCTAATTTCTCTGCTAATTCTACTTGTAATGGATTCTGAATCGCATTCGAATAGAAATTCAAATTGTCCAATTGTGCTTTTACTTTCGCAACATAATCAGGATGCGTATGTCCTATTGAAATTACTCCGTGACCAGAGTATAAATCTAAATATTCAATTCCTTTATCATCTGTAATTGTACAGTCTAATGCTTTTACAGGGGTAATTGGGTATAATGGGTAAACGTCGAATAAGTTCATTTTTTTTAGTTTTTTAGAGTAAAGAGACAAGAATAAAGAGGCAAGATTGAAGTTTTATCTTTTCTCTTGTTTCTATTTTCTTTTCTCTTATTTATTTTTATTAGAATCCGCTTGGTTTCAAATGCAATCCTGTGGTTTCTTCCAATCCAAACATTAAATTCATGTTTTGAATGGCTTGTCCTGAGGCGCCTTTGACTAAATTATCGATTACCGAAGTAATCAAAATCCGGTTTCCTTTTTTCATTAAACTAATGATACATTTATTTGTCTGAACCACCTGTTTCATGTTGATATTAGTAGTGGTAACGGTTACAAATGGCTGGTTTTTATAGAATGCTTCATATTTGGCAACCAAATCCTCCAGACTTTCGCTGGAAGTAGTGTATAAAGTCGCAAAAATTCCTCTTGGGAAATCCCCCCTGTTCGGAATGAAGAGCAATTCGTTTGTAAAATCATCCTGCAATTGGTGCAGACTTTCTGAAATTTCACCCAAATGCTGGTGTTCAAAAGCTTTATAGTGTGAAAAGTTATTGTTTCTCCAGCTAAAATGCGAAGTTTCCGAAAGGCTTACTCCTGCACCTGTACTTCCTGTTGTGGCGTTGATATGGACATCGCTGTTCAATAATTTGGCTTCCGCTAATGGCAATAAAGCCAATTGAATGGCAGTTGCAAAACAACCAGGATTAGCGATGAACTGAGCGTTTTTAATCGACGCTTTGTTCAATTCAGGTAAGCCGTAAACGAATTTTTTACTGTCAAAAACTTCGTCTTTGTGCAAT
Organism: uncultured Flavobacterium sp.; assembly: GCA_963511795.1. Classification (GTDB taxonomy): domain Bacteria; phylum Bacteroidota; class Bacteroidia; order Flavobacteriales; family Flavobacteriaceae; genus Flavobacterium. The sequence continues at coordinate 131,307 of CAUPKP010000007.1, forward strand.
CTGAAATCGTTTCCTAAATCGATGATTTTGGTATGGCTTGCGAATTGGTTTTCAGTCAAAAACGATTTTGATTTTCCATGTCCCAAACACAAGAAAACAACGTTTACCTCAGGATTTATTGTATCGGTAAAAGTAAACTCAATTTCGCCCAATAAATCTTGATGCGCTACATGAAGCGGTTTTCCGGCATTGGTGGTGCTGTACACAAAATCCAGTTTTGCGTTGGGATGATTCATCAAAATTCTGATGAGTTCTCCCGCAGTATAACCTGAACCGCCTATTATTCCAACATTAATCATAATTTTATTTTTTTTAAGATTCTGTAAAAAATCTTTGTTTTTTATAAAACCGCAAGAACGAATTCAGCGGATAAAAATTTTATTGATTTTATAGTTCCTAATGTTGGATTAAGTGCAGTTTCAACATCATAACTAGCGGTATAAAAGGAGTTTGCTCCAATTTTTTCATAAGGATCGTCGTTGGGTACTTTTCTGACAGGAGTTAAAATAAGTCCATCAGCGTTATATGTTATCTTATAATTTCCTTTTACGGCAACATTATTAGGATTAGTAAACTTTATCTCATAGCGTAACCTAGATGTATTATTACCAGTATCAGGTGTATATTCAAATAGTAAGACTTCATAAGTAATACTTTTAAATTCTTCTTTTTCTGGTTTGTCATCATTACTACATCCCAATAAAATAAGAAATAAAGGAAGTAAAAAAAATAATTTAGTTTTCATTTTTTTGAATTTTAATTTCAAATTACCTCGAAAAGTAATTACTCGTAAGTTTCATTATTTACAGATGAAAATATGTTTTGGGCATTACCAAGAATTTTGATAAATCCTTTCGCATCATCAGATGTCCAAGCATTGTTCATTTCTCCGTATTGACCAAAACCAGTGTTCATCAAATCATTTGCAGACTCAATTCCATCCAATGAAAAGTGGTATGGTTTCAAAGAAACAGTTACAGTTCCGTTTACGGTTTTTTGAGTGTCTTCAAGGAAAGTTTCTATGTTACGCATAACTGGATCTAAAAACTGACCTTCGTGGAATAACATCCCGTACCAGTTTCCAAGTTGTTCTTTCCAGTATTGTTGCCATTTTCCAAGAGTGTGTTTCTCTAATAAATGGTGCGCTTTGATGATAATTAGAGGAGCAGCTGCTTCAAAACCAACTCTTCCTTTAATTCCGATAATCGTGTCACCAACGTGAATATCTCTACCAATTGCGTAAGCATTGGCTAATTTTTCTAAAACTACAATGTTATTCGAAGGTTTGTCAGCTACACCATTTACGGCAACCAATTCCCCTTTTTTGAATTCCAAAGTGACTTTCTCTTCACCAGTTTTTTGCAATTGAGATGGATACGCTTCACTAGGCAATGGCTGTCCAGAAGTCAAAGTTTCTTTTCCACCAACGCTAGTTCCCCAAAGTCCTTTGTTGATTGAGTATTGTGCTTTTTCCCAAGAGTAGTGAACGCCGTTTTTTGCTAAATAATCAACTTCTTCTTGTCTTGAAAGTTTCAAGTCACGGATAGGAGTGATGATTTCGATTTCGGGAGCTATGGTTTGGAAAATTAAATCAAAACGAATTTGGTCATTTCCAGCACCGGTACTTCCGTGAGCAATCGCTTCGGCACCAACAGATTTAGCGTATTTTATCGCTTCGATCGCTTGAAAAACACGTTCAGCACTTACTGATAAGGGGTAAGTATTGTTTTTTAATACGTTTCCGTAAATCAAATATTTAATAGCTTTATCGTAATATTTATCTAGAATGGTAAGGTTAGCGTGTTTTGCGCTTCCTAATTCATAGGCTCTGTCTTCGATTGCTTTTAATTCGGCATTGTCAAAACCGCCTGTGTTGATCAATACGGTATGAACTTCATACCCTTGTTCATTTTTCAAATATTTAAGACAGTAAGATGTGTCTAATCCTCCACTATATGCTAAAACTACTTTTTTACTTCCCATTTTATATTGTTTTTTGGAGCTTCAAAAACTCCGTTTTATAATTATATTTTTAATTTTTTTTCTGTTTACTTTTTCAGGAAAAGTGCTTGTTTGATTTCTTTTAAGCGATTCCAAATCCTAACATTGAAAGGATGTTTTGGCGGGTCTTTAGGTTTTTCAGCTGGATCATAAAGCATTCCGGTACACAAACACATTTTATACTCTTTACTTTTCAGGATTTCAAAGTTAGTGCAGGTTTGACAGCCTTTCCAAAAACTAGGATCATTTGTGAGCTCAGAAAAAGGAACCGGTTTGTATCCCAAATCCGAATTGATTTTCATTACCGCAAGACCTGTGGTGATTCCAAAAACCTTTGCAGACGGATATTTTTGCAGTGAATAATCAAACACAAAAGATTTTATTTTTTTTGCAAGTCCCAAATTTCTGTAATCAGGATGTACGATTAAACCAGAGTGAGCCACAAACTGACCATGCTGCCAACTTTCGATATAGCAAAAACCAGCAAAGATTCCGTTGTTAAGCGCAATTACAGCATCGCCTTTTTCCATCTTTTTCTGGATGTATTCCGGTGTTCTTTTGGCAATTCCAGTACCTCTCAAGAGGGCAGACGATTCTATCGTATCGCATATTTCCTGCGCATACTTATAATGTTCTTCCTGAGTTACTACAATAGAAATATTCATTTCAAGAGTTATATTTTAGGTTAAAAAATGTACTGTAATTGAGTTTGAAAAGCTCATTTTTTGCAATGTCAAATATAGAACATATGTAAGAAATGATAATCCAAATAATTGAATTACAGAGAGATAAAATTTGTTTGATAATTTTTTTAGGATGTATTAATCCAAATAAGAATGGAAATAATTTCAAAACGATAAAATAAGAAATGAATAAATATAATACGATTACACTATGGAAGCTATAGTTATAGCATCCGTACTTCGGGAGAAGTCGTAGGTGTTATTATCCGAGAGATAACTGTTTTATATGTTTCTATTTTTTTCATCGGTGCAAAATTACAGCTTTTTTTTAAACCAAACGGTAATTTTTTTGTAAAAGTCAAATTTTTAACAAATCAGCAGGTATTTGTAATAAAAAATAAAATTTAAATTTGATAATGGGGTTTATGGTTCAATTTTTCTTTTTTTTTGAAGCAGGTTAATTTGAATCGATAAATAAAAAACTGTATATGCTTTTGTAAGGTATATTATTTATATTTGTGAAGGTTATGTCTGAAGAATTACTCTTTGGTACCTGTTTTTGATTTTAACTCACTAAAAATGAATACAATAAAATTGAATCTGTTGCTTGCAGACGATGATGAAGACGATTGCGCTTTTTTTAAAGAAGCCTTGGATGAATTACTTCTTTCTGTATCTCTGGTAACAGTTAATGACGGTGTAAAGCTTATGGATTTCTTATCCGATAATCCATTAAAAAGGTTGCCTGATATTCTTTTTCTTGATCTAAATATGCCTCGTAAAAGCGGTTTTGAATGCCTTACAGAAATAAAAGAAATTGATAAATTAAAACATCTCCCTGTAATTATTTTTTCTACATCTCTTGATATGAATATTGTGGATTTGATGTATGAAAAAGGAGCAACGCATTACATACAGAAGCCTGGGGAGTTTTCTAAATTAAAAAAAGTAATAGCTAATGCACTTACTATAGCCTCCAAAAATAATTTCAAACAGCCTGTAAGAAATCATTTCATCTTACAGCCTTAAATATTTTTTTGAATGAGCAGTACAAATAATAAACATTATTTCCTGACTGGTGGTGGAGAAATGGGTGAACTTACACGCTCTAAAGACTGGAGCAAAACATCTTTAGGTACTCCTGATGCATGGCCTCAAAGTCTTCGTACTACGCTCAGTATTATTTTAAATTCAAAATTCCCAATGTTTTTATGGTGGGGAGAGGAGCTTACTTGTTTTTATAATGATGCTTACCGCCCGAGCCTTGGAAAAGAAGGCAAGCATCCTAATATTTTAGGACAAAATGCAGAGGAAGCCTGGTCTGAAATCTGGTTGACTATCCATCCTCTTATCAAACAGGTACAAGCCGGCGAGGGATCCACTTGGAGTGAGAATCAGCTTATTCCAATATACCGCAACGGAAAACTTGAAGATGTGTATTGGACATTCAGTTACAGTCCCGTATTCGACGAATCTGAAAAGATTGCTGGTGTGCTAGTTATCTGTAATGAAACAACAGAAAATGTAACCTCAATTAAAAAACTAGAAGAAAGTAATAACCGATTTTTAAACAATATCATTCAGGCACCCACTGCTATGTGTGTTTTCAGAGGAAAAAACCATGTTGTGGAAATTGCAAATGACATGATGCTTGAAATTTGGGGCAAAAGCAAAGAGGAAGTCATAAACAAACCTATTTTTGAAGGTTTGCCTGAAGCGAAAGGACAAGGCCTTGAATTACTACTGGATAAAGTATATGAAACAGGAGAAAAATTCACTGCCAATGAACGCCCTATTCACCTACCCCGTAACGGAAAAATCGAAACTACCTATGTTAATTTTGTTTACGAAGCATTAAAAGAAACTGATGGAACAATTTCCGGTATAGTAGCCATAGCCATAGAAGTCACTACACAGGTTATTTCCCGTTCCAAAATAGAAGAAAGCGAACACAAAGTAAGAGCTTTGGTAGAAAATGCTCCTTTCGCTATTGCCGTTTACACTGGTGAAGATATGATTGTTGAACTGGCAAACGAATCCATTATCAATATCTGGGGAAAAGGTAATGATGTGATAGGAAAGTCATTTATGGAGGTTTTGCCAGAACTGACCAATCAACAGGTTTTTGAGCAGATTAAAAATGTATATATAACTGGAAAAGCTTTCCATACCGAAAATACTCCTCTGGATTTAATGAAAGATGGAAAATTAGGAACCTATTATTTTAATTACGGTTTTACCCCATTATATGATTTAAAAGGCAACATATATGGTGTCATGAACACTGGAGTTGATCTGACGGATTTGAACTTAGCCAAAAGAAAAAGTGAAGAAAGCGAGGAGAATTTACGCAGTATGGTATTGCAGTCGCCAATTGGTATTTGTGTATTAGATGCTGGAACTCTTGTAACCGAAATCGTTAACGACAGCTTTATCGAAATAGCAGGTAAATCTTATGAAGAAATTGCGGGTAAACACTATTGGGATGCATTTGCTGAAGTAAAACCATATTATGAGGAAGCTCTCAAAAATGTAGTAGATAAAGGTGTTCCTTTTTATGTTAATGAAGCGGAAATGATGCTGATAAGACATGACAAAGAGGAGAAAATATATGTAACTTTTGTTTATGCACCTCTTAAAAACATAGAAGGACAAGTAAAAAAAGTAGCTATTTGGGTTCTGGATAATACACCACAGGTAATAGCAAGAAGGACAATTGAAGAAGCCAACAAACGATTCCGTAATACCGTAAAACAGGCTCCTGTAGGTATTACCATTATGCGAGGACCTAAGCATATTGTGGAAATGGCCAATGAAGCCTATCTGAAACTGGTAGACAGAGAAGAAGTTGATTTTGTTGGGAAACCGCTATTTGATTCCTTACCTGAAGTAAAAAAAACAGTAAGTGCTCTATTGGAAGGAGTTTTAGTTACTGGAATACCATATCATGGAAATGAATTGCCTGTTCCTATAAAAAGGCAGGGGAAAGAAGCTATTTACTATTTTGATTTTCTTTATCATCCTTTGAAAGAAGAAGATGGAACAATTTCAGGTATAATTACAACCGTTATGGAGGTAACTGAAAAAGTAGAGTCAAGAAAGAAAACGGAACAAAATGAACAAAGACTTAATATTATAGTTGAAGCAAGTGAGCTCGGTATCTGGGAATTAAACGCAAAAACAAGAGAACTTAATTATTCTAAAAGATATCTTGAAATTATTGGCGGATATGATGAGTATGCTGAATTAACCCACCAACAATTGATAAAACATGTGCATCCCGACGATTTGCCTATCAGGGAAAAATCTTTTAAAGAAGCACTTGCCACTGGGTCGCTGTATTATGAAGCAAGAGTAATATGGAATGACCAATCCATTCATTGGGTAGAAGCAAAAGGAACGGTTTTTTATGATACAGATAACATGCCTGAGCGATTATTAGGAACTGCTAGAGATATTACCAAATTAAAAAAACACCAGCAGGAACTGGAAGACAGCGAACAAAAGTTCCGACTTCTTGCCAGTTCCATGCCACAGCACATCTGGACATCAGATACAGAAGGTAATTTGAATTACTACAATCAATCTGTTTATACTTATTCTGGCTTAACTCCAAAACAGGTCGATGAAGAGGGCTGGCTGCAAATTGTACATCCTGATGACAGAGAAGAAAATATAAAACAATGGATGAGTTCAATAGCCACAGGAAAAGATTTCTTATTCGAACATCGTTTCAAAAGACATGATGGCGAGTATCGCTGGCAATTAAGCCGCGCTACTCCTCAAATAGATGAGAATGGAAAAATACAAATGTGGGTAGGTACCAGTACCGATATTCAAGATCAGAAAATATTTACCAGTGAGTTAGAAAAACTGGTAAAAGAGCGTACAAAAGAACTAATTCTAATAAATGAATCTCTTGAAAAAAGTGAAGAACGTTATCATTTAATGGTGGAGGAAGTACAGGACTATGCTATATTATATCTTGATCATCAAGGAATTATTGAAAACTGGAATCTTGGAGCTCAAAAAATAAAAGGATACAAAGGCGAAGAAATTATCGGAAAAAGTTTCTCTATTTTTTATACAGAATCAGATCGACAAAATAATCTTCCGCACACATTATTATCAATTGCCAGAGAAAAAGGAAAGGCTGTACAGGAAGGATGGCGTGTCAGAAAAAACGGAAGCCTTTTCTGGGCAAATGTTGTGATTACTGCAGTTCGTAACAAAAAAAACGAATTAATCGGGTTTTCAAAAGTTACGCATGACTTAACCGAAAAAAAGAAAGCTGATGATAAGTTAAAATTAAATGGATTAGAATTACAGCAAAAAAATATTGAGTTGGAGAAAATGAACAAAGAGCTACAATCTTTTGCTTATATCTCTAGCCATGATTTGCAGGAACCACTGCGAAAAATACAGACATTCGCCTCACTGATAATGGAAAAAGAATCTCAAAATTTATCGGATAGCGGCAAAGACAAATTCAAAAGAATGCAAAATGCAGCTCAGCGAATGCAGGCATTGATTAATGATTTACTTTCCTATTCCAGAACAAACATTCAGGAAATAAAATTCGAAAAAACAGATCTTAATCAAATTATTAAAGAGGTAAAAGAAGATTTGAAAGAAGAACTGGAACAAAAAAATGCCGTTATTGAAAATGATGAAATATGTGATGATATAAGCATAGATATTATTCCATTTCAATTTAGACAATTAATATACAATTTAATAAGCAATTCTATTAAATTTTCAAAACCTGATAACCCTCTTCATATAAAAATTAAATGTGAAATTGCGGCAGGTAACACTTTCAGTAATGACAAACTTTCGGCAGAAACAGAATATTGTCATATAGGCATTTCAGACAATGGGATTGGTTTTGAACAAGAATACGGCGAGAAAATATTTGAAGTATTCCAGCGTTTACATGGAAGAAGCGAATATGCCGGAACAGGAATAGGTTTGGCGATTGTTAAAAAAATTGTAGAAAATCATAATGGTTTCATTACTGCAGAAGGAAAGCACAATCAAGGAGCTACATTCGATATTTATATTCCGTTAATGAAAGCTTGAGTAGAATTATCTAAATGAGGCCAAAATATTTTAGTTTTAATTATCAATAATACCTGGAGTTCTTAACCAGCTGATTTTTGTATTCTATATTTTCGGATATGAAAAAATCATTAGTATTTTAAAGTAAATTCGCCAAAAACAGCGCACATATAAAAATGGAAGAAAAACAAAGAAAAAAGAAACTGCTCATTCGAAAAATAATCAAAATCATTGTAGTAGTGATTTTGATAGGCGCTGCTCAATACTATTTTGTAAAGGAGAAACCTGTCAGTAATGAGCTCACGGCTTTGGTAACCAAATACAATAGTGCATGTCCAGTGATGATAAGTGATGATATCCGTATGGAAAGTGTAAATCAATTGCCAGATAATACGGTTCAGTATGACTTTACTTTGGTACGTATTATAAAAGGAAATATTGATGTTGCTGCTTTAAAAAAGTCTGTGGGAAAAGAAATATTATCTGCTTCCAAAGAGAATCCAAGTCTTGAAGCTTTTAGGGATAACGATTCTACTGTGATTTATCATTATATGGACAGTAATCAGGAAAATTTATTTATAGTTACATTAACTCCGGAAATGTATTGATTAATTTTCGAGCTATCATTATTTTGTGAGCGCTTTGATAATTATTTTTCCTAAATTAAAATAATTCCAAAACTATTTATCAACTATATCGTTTGATAATTTTCAACATCTATTTTTAGAAAAATTAATCTTCCAAATATGATAAATATCAATATTTGCAAGGTTCCATGCTCCTAAATTTGTTCTCTCATAGACAAGGGTAAGTTTGCCTAATTTTTTTGACAGGCTTAGTTTTGTTGCAATTTAGGAACCTATCATGATTAAAAAAGGACTGCTTTATCTGTTATTTATAAGCGTATTGTCTGCTTGTAACCACCCTGAAAACATTAATTTATCACCACTTCAAAAACTCGAAGAAGGAAACAAACGATTTGCTTCGGGAAAACCAGTGCATCCCGATGAAACGCTGGAAAGAATCCGTGAACTCAAAAAAGGACAGCATCCGTTTGTCGCTGTTGTAAGCTGTTCAGACTCGAGAGTGCCTGCCGAGCTTGTTTTCGATCAAGGGCTTGGCGATATTTTTTCTATCAGAACTGCGGGAAATGTTATGGGCGATTACGAGTTGGGAAGTATTGAATATGCCGTTGAGCATTTAGACTGTAAACTGATTGTGATTATGGGACACAAAGACTGTGGTGCCATCAAAGCATTTATCAGCTCCAAAGGGCATTATGACCATCCGGATCATATTAAAAACATAATTAATTATATAGAAAGAGAGAACGAAGAGAAAAGTTTAAAAAGTGCCAATAACTTAACTGTTGATAAAGCCATTGATGCTAATATTGCTCATGGTGTTGCTTTTTTGAAAACGGCAGAGCCAATTTTGAAAGAGCGTTTTGACCATAATAAAATTACGATTATTGGCGCACTATATGATATTGAATCGGGTAAAGTAATTTTTAAAAACATAAAATAGGGTACACACCAAAATGCTTATAATGAAAAATTCCTTGATTTATTGGATGCTTGTTTTAATACCTGTTTTATCTTTTGGGCAAAATGAAATCCAGAAAGAAAATGCTTTCGCCCCTTTAATACCAACCTCTAAACTTTCGCTGTTAAAAGACGTTGATGTTATCTTTAATACCCGTTTGGCTTTTGATAATTATTTTGTGGATAATGAACATGTAAATTCTCTTTTTTCGGTCAATCAATTCCGATTTGAAGTAAAAGGAAAAATTCATGACAAAGTTTTTTTTAGATTTCGAAACCGATATACTAAAATTGCCGATCCAAACACGGTAGATAACATGAGCCGTGCCGTAGATATGGCTTACTTGACTATTGATGTGACATCGCATACTAAACTTAGTTTTGGTAAAATGATAGGGGATTGGGGAGGTTATGAGCTTTTGACAAATCCAATCGAAATTCTATCGTATAATACAATTAACAATTATGGTGAAAATTTTCTCGTAGGAGCTTCACTTTCGTATGCTTTAAAAGATCATAAAAACAAGTTTAATTTTCAGGTGCTGAATTCCAGAACAAAAACATTTCAAGAACAATACGGAACTTCTGTACCGCCGGATATTAAAGCTGCAGAAATGCCTCTGGCAGTTGTTGGGAATTGGAAAGGCAGTTTTTTTGACGGAAAACTGGAAACTACTTACAGTTACGGTTATTTCATCGATGCCGAAAACACAAGCCGAAGTCTAATTTCGCTAGGGAATAAGTTTAAAAATAAAAAATGGCTGCTGTATTATGATTTTCAATTCAGCAAAGAGGATTTGGATCAAAAATGTGTGGTTTCGAATATTATCAAAAGCAAGTATCCTTATACCGCCCTAGATGTCACTTATGTTGAAAACTGGATAAGAGCAGAATATCAGATTCAGCCAAAAATAAATCTTTTGCTTACCGTCATGAATAGTAATGCATATTGGAATGGAAATCCCGATTCTGATAAAAGTGATAGATTATTAACTTCGTACGGAATTATTCCAACAGTTGAATATTCGCCTTTTACCGATTTCAACATGAAATTCTTTGTAGGTTACACTTTCAAGAAAAACAATTATTCTACATATGCTCAAAACAATTTTAATGCGGTCAATGGTACTACTGGTCAATTGAGTTTTGGTATCATTGCACCGTTATTGGTTTTGTGATAAAAAAAAACACAAAATTGATTGTTTAAACTATGAGAGGTTTGCTAATCAATTTGCTGTTTTTTTTTTATTAAATGAGTATTTATCTTACTCAATACAGTGAATGTTATTCATAAAATAAGTTTCGGGCTGATAGACTTTGCTGTCCAGTTCAGCTGTGAATTCTTTCTTGAGTATGTAATCTTCTGTATCTGTCAGGTATTTTATACGCATCAAAATCACAGGAGATTTTTTCAGTTCTTCGTAGCTTTCTTTCATAAACATAAAAGTTCCTGATTTTACCCTGTTGTCAAAACCTTTATCATCACGAATTAATGATCCGCAGTTCAATTGGTCAATATGTATAAGCGTTACGATTTTGCCGTTTTGCAGCTGCAGATAGATTTTTGAGTTTTTGTCAAAACAATTCGCTTCTACAAAATCTTTGCTTTTTTGAATAAACTGCAGCGTGAATGTTGGCAGTCCATCGGTTAATGCAAATGAGCCAAAAATGTAATTAGAATTTCCTCCAAATACTTTTTCATGCAGTAAATATTCTTTTGTGGATTTGTATGTACCAATAGAATCGGTAACATTTGTTGCGTATTCACATGGTTTTTGACCGAAAATGGAAAGACTTAAAAAGCAGAATGCCAGAACGAGTATGTATTTCATTTTTTATTTTATTTTGGTGCAAATTAAAACAATTTTACTATTATTTTTATCAGTTGTAAAAAAACAATATAAATTTCCGCCTTCTTTTATTTTCCATTTTTTTCGGATGGTTTCTACAGAATCTGTAAAATTTCTGGTAGTGATATTTGCTTTCTGGTTTTCCAGATAGTTTTTCATTTCACTTTTGTTATAAGGAAAGCATTTTTCTATTTCAAAAATTCTGCCGGGAAATGATACTAATTCATCGGATGTATAAAGATGGGAGTGTTTGTGCAGTTTATTTAATTTGTAAAACAGTCCAACTTCGTCAAAACCACCTGATTTCATGATGGCACTATTGGGTTCGTACATATATTTTTTAGGTAAGCTAAAGCTTGGCAGTAACTGATTTCTATCTAAATTAAACTCAAATGTATCGGTTTTATCTTTCGCTAGATTTACCGCTTTAATGGCAACAGTTCCATTATAATCTTTATTTAATTCCCAGAGCAGCTCTTTTACTTCGTTGTCAACTGCAATTATATGTATTGTTTTAATATGATTTAATTCATTGATTCCTGCCGAAATATCAAGTATTGGTGCGGTTTTTATTAAAATAGAATTTGCTTTCTCAAAATAAAAATCCAGATTTTCGGGAACATTTGGCAGGCAGTCTTTTAACATAAAAACTTTGCCTTTAGTATCATTTCTTCTTGATGGGTCAATGTATATCCAGTCCCATTTTGTGTTTAATTTTGATAATGTTTCATTACTGTCTCCAGCGCAGGAGGTGATATTCTTAATATTTAATTGTTTAAAGTTGTGCTGTACTATTTCAGACAGTTCAGTATTGATTTCGCAATGCACAACGTTTTTTATTTTTTTAGAAAAATAATAATCATCAATGCCGAATCCTCCGGTTAAATCAATTAGGTTTTCACCCGAAACAATCGATGCTTTGTGTAATGCTGTTATTTCAGAAGAAGTCTGCTCAACCGAAATTTTACTTGGATAAATAATATTTGGAGTCGAGAACCAAGTCGGCAGTTTGTCTTTTGCTTTTGATTTGGCTGCGATCTGATTTAAAATTGAAATCCATTCGACTGTCGGGAATGGATTTTTTTGAAGTGCCAATTTTGAAACAGAAACTCCAATATTCAAATTTATAAATTCCTGTATTTTAGGATTTAAAATGTCTAAGTTCAATTTATATGTTTTTTGTTATGTTTTGTATAAACTCATTGTCAGGAAAAAATTCTTTGCAGATTACTTTCAAAATGGTGTATAACGGGACAGCTATAATCATTCCTAAAATTCCAAATGAGAAGCCTGCAATCAATATAACCAGAAATATTTCGAGCGGATGGGAACTTACACTTTTGGAAAAAATAATTGGCTGAGAAAAATTATTGTCAATTAACTGCACTATCCAAAAACCTATTAAGACATAAATGGTTGTAGGTAAAATTTCGGATTGAAAATCGGAACCTAAATTGCTAAGCATTGTCAAAACTGCTGCAAACACCGAAGCAATTAACGGTCCTAAATATGGAATGATATTCAAAACGGCGCATAAAAAAGCAATTACTAAGGCATTAGGTATTCCAAAAATAAATAGGACAATAGTGTATAACAGGAAAACAATAAACAGCTGGATTAATAACCCTATGAAATAGCGCGAAAGCAACAGGTTTATTTTTTCTGCGGAATTTAATATTTTTTCTTCGTGCGAATCCGGAATTAATAATTTCGCTCCTTCCACAAAAATAGGTCTGTCTTTGAGAAAGAAAAATGTAATAAACAAAACAGAGCCAAATCCCATCCCAAAACCGCTGATTGTTCCTAAAACTGAATTTAAAAAATTTGGTACAGTATTAAAATTAATGAAAGATTTAAAGCTGTTTGCATTAAATACCTTTGCAGAATCTATATGATGCTGTTCAAGAAAAATGTTTATTTTTTGAATGAGTTCTAAGCTGTCTCTCTCTATTTCAGTTGTGTTTAAAAGTGATAAATTTTGTCCCTGCGAAATTATCAAAGGAATAAACATCATTATAAAACCAAATATTATTAGAAAGTAAATCGATAAAACCGTTATTGTAGCTAATGTGTGTTTAAATTTTAACTTTTCTTCCAAAAATTTCAAAATAGGGGAGCCAATTAAAGTCAGTATCAGCGAAACCAAAAGATAAATTAATATATTTTGAATTTGATATAGAAAATAAAGTACTAGTGCTGTTAAAATTAAAATAACAATAGCTCTTACAATACCATTTGCTATAATTTTGGATGTAATCATTTATTTTATTTTAGATTATAAAGATAAAAAAAACTCGCTAACTAGTAGCGAGTTTTAAATTCTAAGTCGAAAATAGATTATATTCCAAAAGAGGCTCTTGCTCCACCTGAAACGAATATGGCAGCCATTCTTGATTTTTGTCCGTTAGAGAACATATACATTCCAGCATCATCAGTGTAATCCATGTAATTCATAGTCATTTCAACTGGAGTTCCAGTGCAAGTGCTATAGTGAGGGTATGCAGGAATGCCATAATTTGCAGTATTGTGTGTAGGTGTGTCAGAAACTAAATCACTTCCACAAGTTGCATCACCCCAAATATGGCGTAAATTCATCCAGTGACCCACTTCGTGAGTAGCAGTTCTTCCTAAATTAAATGGTGCAGCAGCAGTACCTGTATTTCCAAAAGCATTATTGTCAATTACAACACCATCAGTTGAAGAAGCCCCGCCTGGAAATTGTGCGTAACCAAGAATACCTCCACCCATGTTACATGACCATATGTTCAATACGGTTGTAGGTGTAGTAGGAACGATTCCTTTTGCTGATTTTTTCATGGCATCATTAGTTGACCATGAAGATGTAGTAGTAGATTTTCTAACGACACTTTGCAACACAAAAGTAATTCCAACATTTGCTTTTACACCTGAAAATAAAGCAGGAACTGATGAATAATCAGAATTTAAGGCATTGAAATCTTTATTCAATACATCAATTTGTGACTGTATTTGTGCCAATGAAATATTTTCTGCGGCAGTTCTATACAATACATTGACTACAACTGGAATTTCAATTTTACCGTTTACTAAACGTTTGGTTAATAAAGCATTTTGAGTAAAAGCTTCAATTTGATTCATTCTAATTGCTAAAGAAGGATCAGCTTTCAACTGTTCAGCTAAAACATCTTGTGACGCACATTTTCGTTGTGCAGAGGCATCTGTTTCAGTTGTAATTTCGCTTTGGTCGTTTTGACAGGAAAACAACATTAATCCCGTAACTGCTAATAAAATTAGTTTTTTCATAATAATAAAAAATTTGTTATAAAATTGTTTGTTTGGTTAATATTTTACAATTTTATAACAATAACATATGAATTACAAGTTTTATTAACAGGTTTTTTTATAATTTTTTAAAAATCTCTTATTCTATTGGGTTCTAAAAGAGTAGATTGAGCAATTATACGCAGGATTAGTATTGTTAAAATATCGTTTGAATTTTAAATTTATGTTAAATTTTAAATTAATAACAGTTTTATACTTGTTAAAATTTTTATTTTATTGAATAGAAAAAACTTTATTGTACTTATAAAGTTTTTATGCAGAATAATAATTGATGATTAACGTACTATAACTGAATCAATTTGCAAAAATATAACTGATAATATTAGCTCCCATTTTTAAAGCTTTTTCACGAACTTCGAATGGATCATTATGAACTTCAGTATCTTCCCAGCCATCGCCAAGATCACATTCATAGGTATAGAGCAATACGAGTTTGTTTTCAATAAAAACTCCAAAAGCTTGAGGACGTGAACCGTCATGTTCGTGAATTTTGGGCAAACCGTTTGCAAATACAAATGGTTTTTGAAAAATCGGATGATTGGATGGAATCTCGATTAAGTTATTATTCGGAAATATTTTTTTAATTTCCTTGCGGATGTACTGATCCATACCGTAATTATCATCAATATGAAGAAATCCTCCCGCCAATAAATACTTTCTGAGATTGGTTACATCAGCATCGCTGAATACGACATTTCCATGCCCTGTCATGTGTACAAACGGATAAGAAAGTAAGTCGGGACTGCTAGGCTCAACCGTTCTGGGTTTGGATTTTATCTGAGTATGAATAGTAGTATTGCAGTATTTTATTAAATTAGGCAAAGAGGTTGGATTCGAATACCAATCGCCGCCACCGCTGTATTTTAACAAAGCAATTTCTTGTGAGAAACAAGGAAAGGAAATGAATAATAATCCAAGCAATACTTTTTTCATATCAATCTAATCTTCATTAGTAAAGACTACACTATGACAGGCTACGATAGCTGCGGTTTCTGTTCTTAATCGTGTCTCTCCCAAAGATACCGGAATATAGCTGTTTTCAAGTGCCAGTTCAATTTCTTTGTTCGAAAAATCACCTTCTGGTCCAATTAGGATGGTATAATCCGTGCTGGGTGCAAGTACAGATTTTAATGATTTTTTATTGGTTTCTTCGCAGTGTGCAATTAGAGCTGTTCCTGTTTTTTCTGTCTTCAAAAACTCTTTAAAAGTGACAGCAGGATTTAATTTTGGAAGATACATTTGATTGCACTGCTTCATAGCCGAAAGAATGATTTTTTCAAATCTTTCAATATTAATTACTTTTCTTTCAGAACGGTCACAAAAAACAGGAGTGATTTCATGTATGCCAATTTCGGTCGCTTTTTCAAGAAACCATTCATAGCGGTCATTCATTTTTGTTGGCGCAACTGCAAGATGCAATTTGAATTTTGGCGCTTCAGTTTTTTCAACAGACACTATTTTAACGGTACATTTATTGTCAGATGCTAATGTAATTTCGGTTTTAAACAATAATCCCAAACCATTTGTGACATGTAATATATCAGAATCTTTTTTGCGTAAAACCTTGATAATATGCTTGCTTTCTTCTTTGTCAAAAGAAAAAGTTTCGGTAGTTTCGTTTATCGCGGGGTTATAAAATAATTGCATAATTAAAATTGTATTCTTGCTTTAGAAACAACATCTGCTGTCTCAAATTTTTTAGATAAAAACTTTTGGTAACCTACAATTCCAATCATTGCAGCATTATCGGTTGTGTATTCAAATTTAGGGATAAATGTTTTCCATCCGTATTTTTCTTCGGTTGCTTTCAAGGTATTTCTAA
This sequence comes from uncultured Flavobacterium sp., assembly GCA_963511795.1. GTDB lineage: Bacteria > Bacteroidota > Bacteroidia > Flavobacteriales > Flavobacteriaceae > Flavobacterium. The sequence continues at coordinate 147,589 of CAUPKP010000007.1, forward strand.
TTCCGGAATTGGCAGAAACACCGCCCCCGATTGCAATCTGCTTGATACCTGTTTCTTTTACGGCCATTTTCAATTTATCCATTAAAATTTCTATGATTGTATGCTGAATCGATGCGCAGATGTCATTTATGTTTTCATCAACAAAAGCAGGATTTTCAATTTTTTTCTTTTGAATAAAATATAAAATAGCTGTTTTAAGTCCTGAAAAACTGAAATCCAATCCGGGAACTTTTGGTTTTGTAAAAGCAAAGGCTTTTGGATTTCCTGCTTGCGCATATTTATCGACCAAAGGACCGCCTGGATAGGGAAGGCCTAGTATTTTGGCACTTTTATCAAAAGCTTCTCCTACAGCATCATCTGTAGTTTCTCCGATGATTGTTAAATCAAAAAAATCATCAACCTTGACAATCTGCGTATGTCCGCCGCTAATGGTTAATGCCAAAAAAGGAAACTCAGGTTTATCATAACCTTCTTCATCTATAAAATGAGCCAAAATATGGGCATGCATGTGGTTTACCGCTATTAAAGGGATTCCTAATGCCAAAGCCATTGATTTTGCAAATGAGCTCCCGACCAAAAGTGATCCCATAAGTCCTGGACCTTGTGTAAAAGCTATTGCTGATAACTGCTCTTTTTTGATATTTGATTTTTTTAATGCAGCTTCAATAACAGGAACTATATTTTGCTGATGTGCACGCGAAGCCAGTTCAGGAACTACACCTCCGTATTGATTATGAATTAACTGATTGGCAACAACATTAGACAGTACTTTATCGTTACATAATACAGCGGCGGCAGTATCATCACATGAACTTTCTATGGCAAGTATAAAAACCTCAGGAATTTGCATATAAACAGATGATTTTTGAAGTATATTTGATGTATTACCATAAAAAGAGTATTTTTACAGCTGGCCAAAATTAAAGATTTTTAGTTAAGATATTGCCATTTCTAAAGGCAAATTATTTATTTGTACCAAAAAAACAAAAACAAACACGTATCAAAAAGATTAAAAAAATAGTATTCCGTACTTTCGTTGGACTAATATTGCTTTTGTTAGTACTTTTTATTGCCATTACAACGCCTTTTGTTCAGACAAATCTGGCGCAGTATTTCATGAAAAGTATGAATGACGACTTTGGTATTCACATGAATGTTGACGAAGTACAGCTTACTCTTTTTGGCGGTGTAAAGCTCAAAAAAATCTTAATAATTGATCATCACAAAGATACTTTAATTTATGTCAAAAGAGTCAATACAACAATTCTGGGATTCAAAAAAATGCTGGATGGTGATTTGGTTTTTAGTGATATATCTCTTGATGGAGTTCTTTTTAATTTAAAAACCTATAAAAACGAAAAAAAGGCGAATCTTGATTATTTTATCGACGCTTTCGGTACAAGTAAGACACCTTCAAAGAAGCCTTTTTTGTTGACTGCATCAAGTATTGATTTGTCAAACGGCCGATTTATTTTGTCTGACGAAAATCATGAAACTCCTACGTCTGTCGATTTTACCAGATTGAAAATTGCAGTTACTAATTTCAAAGTTTATGGTCCTGAAATATATGCTAATATTCAAAAAATGTCTTTTTTGGATCATAGAGGAATATATATCAAAACCTTAAAAGGGAACTACAGTTTCACGCAGCACCACATGATACTGGATAAAATGGAGCTGAAAACTGAAGAATCTACTATTAAAGGTTATGCTGCATTGAATTATGAAATCGACGATTTTTCAGATTTTGAAAATGAGGTTGAATTTGATTTAAAACTTAAATCTGCAAAAATAGCGTCTAACGATGTTCGTAGTTTTTACAATGAATTAGGAAAAAACAGAGTTTTTAAGCTTAGAAGCCATATTACTGGAACTTTGAATAATTTAAAGCTTTTGGATTTGAGCTTGAATGATAATAGAGGTACAAGATTAATGGGTTTTATAAATTTTAAAAATCTTTTAGGCAGTAAAGATCAAAAATTCTACATGAACGGAAAGTTCGATCATTTAAATACTAATTATACCGATTTAGTAAGTCTAATGCCTAATGTTTTAGGAAAAAAACTTCCAGTTATTATAAAGAAATTTGGTGCTGTTTCATTGGTTGGAAATACACAGCTTACTACAACTTCTATTCACGCAAATCTTACTTCAAAAACTGCTTTGGGTGCCGTAACTGCTAAGTTTACAATCATAGATATGGATCAAAGCGACAAAGCTGCTTACAAGGGTTATGTTGTTTTGCATGATTTTAATATTGGCAATCTCTTAGATAATAAGAGTTTGTCAAAAGTAAGTTTGGATCTTGATGTTGACGGTAAAGGTTTTTCAGAAAAGTATTTAGATACATCGTTAAAAGGAAATATTTCTCATTTTGCTTATAATGGCTATGATTACAAAAACATAGCAATAAACGGTAATTTTAAACTGCCAATCTATAAAGGATCAATTATTGTAAATGATCCTAATTTGAAAATGAATTTTGAAGGCTTAGTTAATTTAAGCAAAAAAGAAAGCCAATATGATTTTCAGATAAAAGTTGATAATGCAGAATTGCATAAACTGAATTTTGTAAGCGATTCAATTTCTCAATTCAATGGCGAAGCTATTGTCGATGTACAGGGTAATTCAATTGAGAACCTTCATGGTAATATTTATATAAATAATGCTACTTATGTTAACCCAAAAAGTACGTATGTGTTTAATGATTTTAATTTAAATTCAAGTTTTGACGAAAAAAGAATCCGTACGATAAAAATCAGCGCTCCAGATATAACGAATGGTACAATTGTAGGGAATTTTAAATTTGCTGAACTAAATGGCTTGATTGCAAATTCTTTGGGAAGTCTCTATACAAACTATAAACCAGTAAAAGTAAGGAAAGGACAGTTTTTAAAATTTAATTTTGAAGTTTATAATAAAATTGTTGAAGTTTTTTTTCCAGAAATGGAGATAAGTGAAAACACTGTGGTAAAAGGAATTATTAATTCAGACAGTAAGGAATTTAAGTTTAATTTTAATTCTCCGACTATAAAAGCTGCTGATAATTCTTTTGATAATATTAGAGTTACTATTGATAATAAAAATCCGTTGTACAATGCATATATCGAATTGGACAGTATTAAAACCAAGATGTATAAAATTCGGGATTTTAGTTTAATCAATGTTACTTCAAAAGATACTTTGTTTTTCAGGACTGAATTTAAAGGAGGAACAAAAGGTAACGATTATTTTAATCTGGATTTATATCATACCATTGATAAGGACAATAAAAATGTAATTGGATTCAGTAAATCGGAGATTAAATTAAAAAACAATTTATGGTTTTTGAATGAACAGAATTTATCTAATAACCGACTGGTTTTCGATAAAAAATTAACTGATTTTAAACTTGATGATTTTATATTTTCAAATAAAGAGCAGAAAATAAAGCTCAACGGAGAGTTTAAAGGCAGTTCATATAAGGATATTAATCTTGAGTTTAAAGATTTTGATATTAATGCATTAACATCGGCTCAGGAAAGTTTTGATATTAATGGAAATTTAAACGGTAAAATTAATTTTAATCAAAATAATCTCGTTTATAAGCCGACAGCCTCATTAGTTATTGATAGCTTAAAAGTTAATAAGTATGATCTTGGTGTTTTGAAATTTGATATAAAAGGAGATGAAAATTTAAAAAAATTCACTTTATATTCAACTATCGAAAATGAAGACTTTGAATCCTTTAGCGCAGATGGAAATTTTGAAATTGTAAACAAAGAGACATTATTTGATTTGAATTTTAAATTTGACCGATTCAATTTGGCAACATTAAGTTCTCTGGGAGGCGATGTTATTTCTAATATAAGAGGGATGGTATCTGGGAATGCGACCATTGGAGGATCAGTAAAAAAGCCAGATATTAACGGGCGTCTTTTTGTAAATGAAGGAGGCTTGAGCGTACCCTATCTGAATGTGGATTATGCTTTAAAAGACAGAACGATTATTGATTTGACAGATGAAAAGTTTCTTTTTAGAAATAATACGCTAACCGATACCAAGCACAAGACAACCGGGAGTCTGAATGGAGTAGTGGAGCATAAGAATTTTTCGGATTGGAAGTTGGATCTCGCCATAAGTTCTAAAAGACTTCTTGTATTAGATACTCAGGACAGCGATGATGCGGCTTACTTTGGAACCGCTTTCATTAATGGAAATGCAACAATTAAAGGCCCTGCAAACGGGTTGTTTATAAAGGTAGATGCTAAATCTGAAAAAGGAACGATTCTTAAAATCCCAATAAATAATGCAGAAAGTGTTAGTGAAAACAGCTTTATACATTTTATCACGCCAAAGGAAAAGTTCAATCTTCAAAAAGGAATAGTTGAAAAAACTAGAAATTATAATGGTCTTGAATTAGAATTTGATTTAGAAATCACGCCAAATGCAGAGGTTGAAGTTATTTTGGACAGGAATTCCGGGCATGGTATGAAAGCAAGAGGGAATGGAACCCTGTTATTTAAAATCAATACTTTGGGTGATTTTAGAATGTGGGGAGATTTCCTGCCTTACGACGGAACTTATAATTTTAAATACGGCGGATTAATAGATAAAAAGTTCAATATCAGAAAAGGAGGCTCTATCGTTTGGGAAGGAAATCCTATGCGGGCACAATTGAATCTTGAGGCTGTTTATAAAACATCGGCAAATCCTAGTTTACTGCTTGAAAATTCAAGTGTTAATAAGAAAATTGATGTAGAAGTAGTTATTGGGGTTCATGGCGATTTATCTCATCCAGAGCCCGATTTCATGATAGAATTTCCAACTATTAAAAGCGTTATGAAATCCGAGCTGGAATCTGAATTATCAGATAAAGATGTGAGACAGACACAAGCTCTGTATTTATTATCAACAGGGAGTTTTTTGAGTAAAGACGGTTCAAGTCAGGCTATGGCATCTAGTTTGTACGAAACGGCTTCTAGTATGCTGGGGAACATAGTGCAGTCAACTGACGATAAATTTGAAATGAATTTTAATGTTGTTTCACCAGATAATAGGCCAAGTTCGCAAACCGACGGCCGATTTGAGGCAATTGTTTCTTCAAAAGTAAATGAAAGAATTACTATAAATGGGAAAATTGGAGTTCCTTTTGGCGGGGTTAATCAAACTTCGGTAGTTGGTGATATTGATGTTAAATACAGAATGAATGAAGACGGCTCTTTTAATCTCCATTTTTTTAATAAAGAAAATGATATCAATTATATTGGACAGGATATAGGTTATACTCAAGGTGTCGGTATTTCTTATGAAGTCGATTTTGATACTTTTAGAGAATTAGTAGATAAAATGTTTAATAACAAGAAATTAAAAAATCAGAATAAGGAGAATTTAAAAGAAACTGACTCTGATTCTGACATTAATCCTGATTTTATAAACTTTACTAAACCTGCAGCCCCAAAAGCAGAAACGCCTAAAGCAAACCAAGACGCTGTTCTTCCGGAAGAGGATTAATCCTTATTTTTGGTTGTTTTTTTATATAGAAAGCTAATCCTACAGCCCATAATTTGGATTTTAAAATAGAAATAAATCCCTGTTTTTTTGGATAAAAAAAACTTATCAACGAAAACGTTTGAATTTCAAGTATTTTATTAAAATGTTAGAAAGCACCCCTAAAATTTCTTGGATATTTGCTAAATTTACACTTTAATACTTAAAAAAATGTCAAAAACAATAAAAAAGATAGGTGTACTTACCTCCGGAGGAGACTCTCCAGGAATGAATGCTGCCATTCGTTCTGTTGTGCGAACATGTGCTTTTCATAACATTGGCTGTGTTGGTATTTATAGAGGCTATCAAGGAATGATTGAAGGGGATTTTAAAGAAATGGGACCCCGAAGTGTAAATAACATTGTAAATAAAGGAGGAACTATTTTAAAATCGGCACGGTCAATGGATTTTAAAACTCCGGAAGGACGTGAAAAAGCTCATAAAAATCTTTTAAAGGCAGGAATTGATGCTTTGGTAGTAATAGGAGGTGACGGTTCTTTTACAGGAGCTTTATTATTTAATACAGAATTTGATTTTCCAGTAATGGGAATTCCAGGAACTATTGATAATGATATTTTTGGTACTAGCTATACTTTAGGCTATGATACCGCTTTAAATACAGTAGTTGAAGTAATTGATAAAATTCGTGATACGGCAAGTTCTCATAACAGATTGTTTCTTATCGAAGTTATGGGACGTGATGCTGGTCATATAGCATTGAATGCAGGAATTGGAGCAGGTGCTGAAGAAATTCTTATTCCAGAAGAAGATTTAGGACTAGAACGTTTGTTAGATTCTTTAAGAAAAAGTAAAGCTGCCGGGAAATCATCAAGTATCGTAGTGATTTCAGAAGGAGATAAAATTGGTAAAACAGTTTTTGAATTAAAGGATTATGTTGAGTCTAACTTCCCTGAATATGATGTACGTGTATCAGTATTAGGGCACATGCAGCGAGGTGGAGCTCCATCATGTTTCGATAGAGTTTTGGCCAGCCGTTTGGGAGTAAAAGCTGTAGAATGCTTATTAGAGGGTAAATCTAATTACATGGTTGGATTATTAGCTGATAAAATTGAGCTTACACCTTTAGAACAAGCAATAAAAGGACATAGTGAAATAGATTTGGAGTTACTCCGTGTATCAGATATTATGTCGATTTAAAATTAAAAATTAAGAAATTAAAATAAAATAAATAATTTAAATTAAATACAATGTCAAAAGTAAAATTAGGAATAAACGGATTTGGTAGAATTGGAAGAATTGTTTTCAGAGAATCTTTCAATAGAGATAATATAGAAGTAGTAGCAATTAATGATTTATTAGATGTTGATCACTTAGCTTACTTATTAAAATATGATTCAGTTCACGGTCGTTTTGATGGAACCGTTGAAGTAAAAGAAGGAAAACTTTTTGTAAACGGAAGAAACATCCGTATCACTGCTGAAAGAAACCCAGCTGACTTAAAATGGGATGAAGTTGGTGTTGATGTAGTTGCTGAATGTACAGGTATCTTCACAACTATCGAAACTGCAAATGAGCACATTAAAGGTGGTGCTAAAAAAGTAATTATCTCTGCTCCGTCTGCAGATGCTCCAATGTTTGTAATGGGAGTAAATCACGAAACTGCAAAAGCTTCGGATATTGTTGTTTCTAACGCATCTTGTACTACAAACTGTTTAGCTCCTTTAGCTAAAGTTATTCACGATAATTTTGGAATTGTTGAAGCTTTGATGACAACTGTTCACGCTACAACTTCAACTCAAATGACTGCTGACGGACCTTCTAGAAAAGACTGGAGAGGCGGACGTGCTGCAAGCATTAACATTATTCCTTCATCAACTGGTGCTGCAAAAGCGGTTGGAAAAGTTATTCCTGAATTGAATGGAAAATTAACGGGTATGGCTTTCCGTGTTCCTACAGCTGACGTTTCTACAGTGGATTTAACTGTAAAAGTTGCTAAAGAAACTTCTTATGAAGAAATTATGGCAGTTTTGAAAAAAGCTTCTGAAACTACAATGAAAGGTATCTTAGGATATACTGAAGATGCTGTTGTATCTCAAGATTTTATTTCTGATAAAAGAACCTCAATCATTGATGCTACTGCAGGAATTGGTTTAAATTCAACTTTCTTCAAATTGGTATCTTGGTATGATAATGAGTACGGTTATTCAAGTAAATTGATTGATTTAGCTGTGCATATCAGTTCACTAAAATAAATTTTATAATTTTACAAAATCCCATTAATTCAAATTAATGGGATTTTGTTATTTTGTTTCCTCAAGTATTTTAAAAAGATATCTTATATTGGATAACAAAAAATCATAAACCAATAAAACAAACCAAATAATATGAAATTAATAGTTGATAGTGGTTCTACTAAAGCAGATTGGATTGCGATAGATGATGACGGAAAAGTTATGTTTACCACACAAACATTAGGTTTAAATCCAGAAATTCTTGACGGTGATGAAATCATAGACCGCTTAAATGACCGTTTTGATATATTACAGAATAAAAAAACTGCTACCCACTTATTTTTCTATGGTGCAGGCTGCGGCACTGACAGAATGAAAAGCATGCTTTCTGAAATTTTCAGAGAATATTTTTCGAATGCTATAGTGGTTGTTGAAGAAGATACTTATGCAGCTGTTTTTGCTACTACTCCAAAAGGAGAAAACGCAATTGTTGGTATTCTTGGTACTGGTTCAAACTGCAGTTATTTTGACGGTAAAGTTTTGGAACAAAAAGTACAATCGCTGGGGTACATTGCAATGGATGACTGCAGCGGAAATGTTTTTGGAAAAGAGTTGATCAGAAAATATTATTTTAACAAAATGCCAAAAGAATTGGCTGAAGTATTTGAAAAAGAGTATAATTTGGAACCGGATTATATCAAAAATAAATTATACAAAGAGCCAAACCCAAATGCATATCTTGCCACTTTTGCGAAATTCTTGATTCAGCACAAAGAGCATGAATTTTGCCGTAAGATAATATTCAAGGCAATGAAATCTTTTATTAAAAATTATATCAAGCAGTATGAAAACTGTAAAGAGGTGCCAATACATTTTGTGGGTTCTATTGCTTTTTATTTAAAAGAGGAATTAGCCGAAATTTTCGAAAAATACGAACTGCAGTTAGGTAATGTGTTAAGAAGACCTATTGATGGTTTAATCGCTTATCACGTAGCAAACAGTTAAAGTATGGAGATAGCAATTATTGCTCATGACGGTAAAAAAGAAGATATTGTAAAATTCTTAGTTAAAAACCGTGGATTGTTACAGCAGGAAAAAATAAAGTTTATAGCAACTGGAACTACTGGAGGCAGAGCCGAAGAAGCAGGTTTTAAAACCAAACGAATGCTTTCAGGTCCGCTGGGAGGTGATGCTCAAATAGCAGGAAGGGTAGCCGAAGGTAAAACACAGATGGTTTTGTTCTTTAAAGATCCTCTTTCAAGTCACCCTCACGAAGCAGATGTTAACATGCTTATACGTGTTTGTGATGTTCACAATGTGCCGTTAGCAACAAACGAAGCAACAGCACAATTGTTAATAAATGCTATAGCACTGCAATCATAGAGATTTCTACATTTACATTTTTTGGCAGACAAGCCACTTGAACCGTTTCACGAGCTGGAGCGGTTTTTTCGTTAAAATAAGATCCGTAAACAGTATTGATACTCCCAAAATCATTCATGTTCATGATAAAAATACTTGTTTTAACAACGTTTTCAAAAGTCATTCCTGCAGCGTCAAGAACGGCTTTCATGTTTTCCATAACTTGCTTAGTTTCCAATTCAATAGTATCAGTTACCAATTCCATAGTGGCTGGATTTAATGCAATTTGACCAGAAGTGTATAAAGTATTTCCTTTTAAAACAGCTTGGCTGTATGGACCAATTGGTGCTGGCGCTTTCTCAGTGTAGATGATTGTTTTCATAGTATATGGATTTTTGATAGATTAGACTTTTATATTATAGATTAATTTTAGAAGCAATAACATTTGGTGTTATTAGAAAGTACTGCATCTGCTCTGTACTATTTTTTTGCTTTTCTAAAGAAAAAATAAAAGATACAGTTTTGATCAAGCTAAGATAAGCATTGGTCATTTATATAATTAGCTGTATTTACATTAAATGAAACTAGAAGTTTTGCTTTCTTTTTTCCCATTTAATATCACTAAGAATACCTGACTTGATTCCAATATAGAAATTCCAGCTTGTGTTGTCTCCAAATGGGGTCCAGTTAAAATCCATTCTCCAGCTCATTAAATCCCTTTCAAAACGCAATTGTGTAAAGGTTACGCCATTTTGAACAAAATCATATCCGGTCGAGATACCTGCTTTCCACTTTGGAGTTAAATCAGTATTAGCCGAAATCATAATGGAATTTCCGGTTATTTTCTTCTCTCTATTGTTATTTCCGTATGTTAGGGAATAAGCAAACGTCATATCCCAAGGTAATTTTGATTTAAAAAATTCTGAAACAGCATCTTCATTTTCATCATCATCGGTAAATTGGCTGTTTCTTCGGTCGCTTCCTGTATCAATATCCGAACCAAATAAATCATCTTCCCGGCCTCCATTTCTTGCAGCTTGCGAATCAGGTTTATCTTTCTTGTCTCCTTTACTGGATATCGAATAATTCATTGTCAAATTAGCACTTGTCATTCTAAAAAGACTGCCGCCATTATCGATATTGAATGTGTTAATTCTGGTTCCTGAATTATCGATAGCATAAGGATCTAATGTAGTTCCAAAATTGGCACTTAATTTATTGTCAAAAAATTGAGTTCCACCGCTTATTCTTACTGGTGCCCATGCCAGAGTTGTGGCATTTATATCATAGCTGGTTGATACATTTAAGTTATTCAGCAGCATTATTTTTTTGGCTTCGGTTTTGGTACTGTCCTTGTCTGTGACTTTTGCTTCAAAAGTATTACTAAGGTTGAATCCAATGGAATTTGAGCTGTTCAGTCCCGGTGATCCATACATACCGCCTTCAAATCGGGTGTAATCTTTTTGCATACGCCCGCTGCCGTCAGTTGCGTAGGTATCATAATATTTTTCAAAACTTGGAGTATAACTATGAGAAATTGCAGGTCTCATTACGTGTCTTATTGATTTTATTTTTTTATCATCACCAAAATTAAAAGTACCATAAATAGTTGTTCCAACACTTGTTGAAGAGCTGTAAGTTCTAAAAGCATCAAAACCATTTACATCTTTAGTAACCACGGTTGCTAATTGATCATCGTAATATTTATCGATAGTTTTAAAATACCATACTTCATCATAGTTCAATGAAGTTGAAACACTAAAATGTTTAAAAACTTTAAAGTTGGTACTTAAAGGAATAGAATGCTGGAATCCAATATCAGCATTTTGGAACATTTCAGGTTTGAAAAATAATGAATCTGTTGTAACGAAGCTGTTTTTCCCGTTCAGGTTATACTGTAGGTTGATGTTCTTGAAAAAACCTTTTTTTGCGCCATCATTTTTTGCAAATGGATAAATGCGGTCTACACTAAATTGCAGCGTAGGCAGAGTCATGTTAATCTCCTTTGTATTGGTGTTTTGAGAGTGAGTAGCTGTAAGTGATATTCTGCTTTCCGGCACTGTATGGAAAACGGTGCTGTAGGATACGGAGGAGCTCAAAGTATTGTTTAATGAAGAACCTACATTGACCTGATTGATAGTTTCTTTAAAATATTCACTGCTTCCTAAATTCACAGAAGCCGAAAAAGTGGAATTAGGACTGGCTTTCGAGTCTTGTGAATGCGACCATTGAATGTTGTATATCTTTGTTTTAGAATAATCAGGGTATCCTCTTTCGCTAACAATATTGTTCTCGAATCTAATATTTACATTCCCTTGGAAATTGTATCTTTTGGCATAAGATGACTGAACTCCCAAGGCATAACTTCCATTGGTGTAGTAATCTCCGAGCAGCGTTAAATTGTAATGATCGCTCAGCGCAAAGTAATAACCTCCGTTTTGGAGAGAAAAACCTTTGGTGTTAGAGTCGTTATACGAAGGCAGGATAATTCCCGACACACTTGTTTCTTTTGATAATGGAAAATAAGCAAATGGCAGATATATTGGTGTAGGGACACCTGCAATTACCATATAAGTGGAACCAGTAACAATTTTTTTTCCTGGAATAAATTTTATCTTATTGGTTTGAAAATAATATTCAGGATTATCAACATCTTTTGCTGTAGTGAATCTTGCACCTTTTAGAAAGTAAACAGAATCATTTTCTTTTTTAGTAATTGCAGCCTTTACATTAAACTCGCCTTGAGTAGTTCTGGAATTCCAAATTAAAGCTTTTTTTGTTTTAAAATTAAAGCGGATTGAATCGGGCTGTATTTCATTACCGCCTTGCTTAAAATTAGGAAATTGTGTGTAGTTACCAAGGGAATCTTTAATTCGGCCGGCATATACCTCATTTTTTTCATAATCCATAACTATAATACCCGATTTTAACTCAACATCTTGGTAGTATAATTCAGCTTTATCATATAAAGTAATGAGTTTTTTCTTCTGCTCAATTTTGGCATAGTCATCTGCTTTGTATTTCATCTGTCCGTTAAGGAAAACTTTTTTAACTTTGATAGTGTCTAGTTTTACAGTATCAGTTGGTGTTTCAGCTATAGGATTTTTAGTTGTATCTTTCTCAACAGGTTTCTTAACTTCTTGTTTATTAGCAGGAATAGTTGTCTGTTTCTTTTTTATATCTTGAGAATATAAATTAGAGTAGCCTAAAGACAGGAAAATTGATAGTAAAACGATATTAAATAAGTTTGTACGCAAAGGTTTAAATACTATTTTTGTAAAATGAAGACTCGAATATATTTGAGCCAAAATTACTATAATTTTCGGCAAAAATAATCAAAACATAAATTTATAATGTAACTCTTGTAATAAAATTAACTATTAGATGAATATCTTAAAAAAAACAAAAATTGCATTCACATTTTTAATAGTGATGTTGGCAGTTCATAGTTATGGACAATCCAATGATTTTAAAGTCACATTAGATGCCGGTCACGGTGCTCATGATTTTGGTGCGAATTATAGTGGAAGAGTTGAGAAAAATATTGCATTAGCAATTGTTTTGAAAGTGGGTAAAATCTTGGAATCTTATCAAAAGATAGATGTCATATATACAAGGAAAACAGATATTTTCATTGATTTAGTAGAACGTGCCAATATTGCCAACAGAGCGGATTCGCATATTTTTGTTTCAATACACTGTAATGCTAATAGAAATTTAGCTGCAGACGGTACTGAAACTTATGTTATGGGTATGAACAAAATTGCTTCAAATCTTGAAGCGGCCAAAAAGGAGAATGCTGTAATTACTATGGAGAAAGATTACAAGCAAAAATACGAAGGTTTTGATCCCAACTCTCCAGAAACAATGATTGGTATGACCCTGATGCAGGAAGAATATTTGGAAAACAGTATTTCATTGGCCAGCAAAATAGAAGATGAATTTGCCAAATTAGGTAAGAAACTAAGACAGGGAGGAGTGAAGCAAGCTCCTTTTATGGTTTTGCATAAAGCTTATATGCCGAGGGTTTTAATTGAAACAGGATTTATTTCTAATCCGACAGAAGGAGAATTATTAAATTCAGAAGATGGGCAAAATGATATAGCCAAAGCTATTGCCAATGCAATTATTAGTTATAAATATGAATTTTTTGGAGATGGAGGAGCAGAGACTTTTGGTGAAAAACCTTCTGAAATACTAAAGGAAAATCCTGTAAAAAGTTCAGAAACTCCAGAAACTAATAAACCAATTATTAAAAAAGATACACTAGGCTCAATTTTTAAAATCCAATTATCAGCCAGTAAAAAAAGATTAGCCTTAGAACCTAAAAATTTTAAAGGGCTAAGGGATGTGTCTTCGGTATATGAAGATAATGTCTATAAATATTTATATGGAGAAACCTCCGATTATGAAAATGCTAAGAATCAGTTGAAAGAAGTTAAATCCAAAGGGTATGATTCTGCTTTTGTGATTGCATTCAAAAACGGAAAAAGAATAAGCGTTCAAGAAGCAATCAAATAATTAGTAGTTCGAATATTTATATTAAATTTACGCAATAAAAAAAAGACAGAAATTTTGAAAATTACAAGAGAAATAAAGACTGCTATTCTAGTTATAACATCAATTTTATTATTCATCTGGGGATACAGTTATTTAAAAGGAAAAGATCTTTTTGACAGTTATAAGTTTTTTTACGCAGAATATGAAAATGTAGAAGGACTTACTCCATCAGCTCCGATAACTATCAACGGACTTGTTATTGGTAAAGTAAAATCCATAACACTTACTGAAAAAGGTACTTTATTGGTAGAAATGCAGATTGATACCGATTTTCCAATATCAAAATCAAGTACAGCAGCAATTTATGACGCAAGTCTTATTGGCGGCAAGCAGTTAGCTATTCGTCCTAATTATGCAGACAAAAATATTGCTGAGAGCGGTGATTATTTAAAAGCTGTTGTTCAGCCAGGTTTGATGGATTCATTAGGTGATAAAGTTAGTCCGGCTATGGCCAAAGTGGAAAAATTAATGACAAGTGCCGATCAGCTGGTTGTTAGTTTCAATGAAGTTTTAGATGCCAAAGCAAAAGCAGATTTAAAAAAGAGTTTAGCAGAACTTAGTGCTACTATGGAGCAATTCCATAAGGTTGCGGCGAATGCAAATGTTATTTTAGAAGAAAATAAAGGACAGCTGAAAGGAGCAGTTTCTAATTTTAATAAGGTTTCTGATAATTTTGTAAAAATTTCTGATTCTTTGAACAAAGCAGATTTAGGGCTTGCCGTTAGAAATCTGAATGCAACACTAGCTAAGGTTGACGGCATAATGAAAGGTATAGAAGCCGGTAATGGCACAATGGGTAAATTAATCAAAGACGATGCTTTGTATAATAATTTGGCAAAAACTTCTAGAGAGTTAGAGTTGCTTCTGCAAGACGTGAGATTGAATCCAACCCGTTATGTAAATGTTTCAGTTTTTGGTAAAAAAAACAAGCCGTATGTTGCTCCAAACGATTCTATAACAAAAGTAAAAAACTAGTTTCATGACTTATCTTAGTAATGTTTTATTTGCCATTGTACTGATTATTGGATTCGGATATTTTTATTTGAATGTCAAAAAAATCATTAGAAATATTAATCTTGGTCTTGATGTTAACCGATCGGATAATGCAAAAGCGAGATGGAAAAATATGGCTATGATTGCGCTTGGGCAATCCAAAATGGTGAAGCGTCCCGTTGCTGGAATACTGCATATTATAGTGTATGTAGGTTTTGTTATTATAAACATTGAATTACTGGAAATTATCATTGACGGTTTATTTGGAACTCATAGAATTTTTGCTCCTATTGGAGTTGTTTATGATGTTTTAATCGGTTCGTTCGAAATATTGGCAGGTTTGGTTCTTGTAGCCGTTTCTGCTTTTTGGATCAGAAGAAATATTATCAAATTGAAACGTTTCTTTAATCCGGATTTAAAAGGTTTCCCAAAAAGTGATGCTAACTACATCCTGTATTTTGAGATGGTTTTGATGACTTTGTTTTTATTGATGAATGCTTCCGATCTGCATCTGCAAAATGTACCAGGAGGTTTCTCTCACTTTATAAAAGCAGGTTCTTTTCCAATAAGCCAGTTTATAGCTCCTGTTTTTAACGGAATCTCTAATGAGCTAGTTATGTTGCTTAATGAAGGTTTTTGGTGGCTGCACATTGTTGGAATTTTGGTTTTTATGAATTATTTGTATTTTTCAAAACACCTTCATATTTTATTAGCTTTTCCAAATACTTATTTTGCTAATTTAAATCCTCAGGGACAATTTGATAATTTGGCTTCGGTAACTGCTGAAGTTAAATTAATGATGGATCCAAATGCTGATCCGTTTGCAGCAGCACCCGTGTCAGAAAATGAAACGCCAAGTAAGTTTGGAGCTAGTGATGTCCAAGATTTAAATTGGGTGCAGTTATTGAATGCTTATACCTGTACCGAATGTGGACGTTGTACTTCATCTTGCCCGGCAAATCAAACGGGCAAAAAATTGTCTCCGCGTAAAATTATGATGGATACAAGAGATAGATTGGAAGAAGTTGGACGAAATATTGATGCAAACAAAGGTGTTTTTATACCGGATAATAAAACCTTATTAAACGATTATATTACTCCAGAAGAGCTTTGGGCTTGTACCTCCTGTAATGCCTGCGTAGAGGAATGTCCGGTAAATATCAGTCCGCTGTCCATTATTATGGATATGAGACGTTACCTTGTAATGGAACAAAGTGCTGCACCAATGCCTATAAATGCGATGATGACTAATATTGAAAATAATGGCGCTCCTTGGCAATACAGTCAGCAGGACCGTTTGAATTGGAAAAATGAAAATTAGTCTGTTTTAATTAGAAAATGAAAATAAATGCAAATGGATGTTTTTACTCTTTTGCAAAAAAATAATATAAAGAATATGTCAGAAAATTTAATAGTGCCAACAATGGCCGAAATGCTAGCCCAAGGAAAACAGCCAGAAGTTTTATTTTGGGTAGGTTGCGCAGGAAGTTTTGACGATAGAGCAAAAAAAATAACTAAAGCTTTTGTCCGCATATTGAATCGTGCCAATGTTTCTTTTGCGGTTCTTGGTACCGAAGAAAGCTGTACCGGCGATCCTGCAAAAAGAGCAGGAAATGAGTTTTTGTTTCAAATGCAGGCCATGATGAATATCGAAGTGCTTAATGCCTACGAAGCTAAGAAGATTGTTACTGCCTGCCCGCATTGTTTCAATACGCTAAAAAATGAATATCCAGAACTGGGCGGTCATTATGAAGTGGTACATCATACGGAATTCCTTAAATCATTATTAGATTCTGGCAGATTAACGATTGAGGGCGGACAGTTTAAAGGAAAACGAATTGCTTTTCACGATCCTTGTTATTTAGGCAGAGCCAATAATGTATATGAAGCACCAAGAGATTTAATTCAAAAACTGGATGCTGAATTGATCGAAATGAAGCGCTCTAAAGCAAATGGACTTTGCTGTGGAGCCGGTGGCGCACAAATGTTTAAAGATGCTGAACCAGGAAATAAGGAAGTCAATATTGAAAGAACAGAAGACGCTCTGGAAACACAGCCAAATATTATCGCAGCTGGCTGTCCTTTTTGCAACACGATGTTAACTGATGGCGTTAAAAATAAAGAAAGAGAAGGTGATGTTAAGGTAATGGATATCGCTGAATTAATTGCAAACGCCCAAGACTTATAAATCTATTACGAATTTGAAATTTCAAATTCATAACTCATAATTCATAATTAATATGTACGTTCCTTTTGAAAATTTACCCGGAGAATCTAAAATTTGGATTTATCAATCGAATAGAAAATTTTCGGATGCCGAGTTTTCTGAAATTGAAACTGATCTGCAATCCTTTCTTAACGAATGGGCTGCACACGGAACAAGTCTTGAATCATCTTATTTGTTGAAATATAACCGTTTTATTATTATAGCAGTAAATCAGGAAGTACAGGCAGCAACAGGCTGTTCTATTGATTCTTCAGTAGAATTTATTCAAAGTTTAGAGAAAAAATACAATGTAGATTTGTTGGATAAAATGAATGTAACCTTCAAGCTTGGAGATCACATTGCGCACAAACCGCTGATTGACTTCAAAAAAATGGTAAAAGATAAAGCCGTTACCGAAAACACAATCGTTTTTAATAATCTCGTTAATAATATTGAAGAGTTCAACGAATCTTGGGAAGTTCCTGCTTTGGACAGCTGGCACAGCCGTTTTTTTTAATCCAATAAAAAGCAAAAGATGGCTAAACTTATTTTTTTCTTTGTATTCCTTTTTTGCTTTTCGATTTCAAATGCCCAAAATTCGGATATTGATCTTTTAAAAAAAATAAACCTGAACAGGAATACCAACCTTGAATCGACAATGGTTGGAATTACTAATAGTGCCATGCCTGTCAGTATTGGTACTCCCATAATTATTTATGCAGTTGGTTTAATTGAAAAGGACAGTACTACAAAGAAAAAAGCAATTTTCATTGGCGAATCTTTAGCGGCTTCGGTATTTATTTCTTTAGCTTTAAAAAGTATTACCAAAAGAGACAGACCTTATGAAACGTATCCCGAAATAGAGAATGTTACCGAGGAGTCTAGTTCTTCCTTTCCTTCAGCTCATACTTCAACGGCTTTTGCAACAGCAACCTCATTGAGTATGGCATACCCAAAATGGTATGTAATTGCTCCGTCTTTTGTGTGGGCAGGCGCTGTCGGCTATTCGCGTATGTACTTGGGAGTACATTATCCCACAGATGTTTTGGCAGGTGCCATTGTCGGAAGCGGTTCTGCCTTTCTATGTTATAAATTGAATAAGTGGATTAATAAGAAAAGAGCTCCTCACAAAAAAAAGCTTTGGGAATAGTTTCTTAAATAAACAGCATTTCTGTTTACTTTGTCAGTATGTTTATATTAGTGTGGGCGTGCCCCTTCGTGAAAAACTCCGGGTCGGGCTGTACATTCCCGCTTTTTTTCATTTCAATTGCCTCGGGTTTAAACCCGTGGCAATTGAAATGAAAAAAGAGCTCCACTGCCATCCCTCACGCAAAAAAGGAACAATCAAATGAATACATCAGCATTTGAAATTTACCCTGATAAATGTTAAAATTTAACTTTTTATTCATACCAAACCCCGCTTAATCTCCTTACTTTCGTTACACTAAAAAAACATATAGAAAACTAGTATAACCTTAATGCAATATAGCATCAGCAGTAGTCTTTAAATTCTATATGTCCAACAAAAAAACAATTAGAAAACATATGAGAATAGCAATTGTCTGTTATCCTACTTTTGGCGGAAGTGGTGTCGTTGCAACAGAACTAGGTTTAGAGTTAGCTAGAAGAGGACACGAAATTCATTTCATAACCTATAGTCAGCCAGTGCGTTTGGCATTGTTAAATCCTAATGTTCATTATCATGAAGTAATCGTTCCAGAATATCCTTTATTCCATTTTCAGCCTTATGAATTGGCTTTGTCAAGCAAACTGGTAGACATGGTTAAATTATACAAAATCGAATTATTGCATGTACATTATGCCATTCCTCACGCTTATGCAGGTTATATGGCCAAGCAGATGCTCAAAGACGAAGGAATCGATATTCCGATGGTAACCACACTGCACGGTACCGATATTACTTTGGTAGGGAACCATCCTTTTTACAAGCCCGCAGTGACCTTTAGCATTAATAAATCGGATTATGTGACTTCAGTTTCTCAAAGCCTGAAAGATGATACTTTAAAATTATTCAATATAAAAAATGAGATTCAGGTCATTCCAAATTTTATCGAGTTGGAAAAAAATCTATATGATCCAACAATTCCATGCCAGCGTTCGGTTATGGCAAATGAAAATGAAAGAATCATTACGCATATCAGTAATTTCAGAAAAGTAAAGCGTATTCCGGATATCATTAAAATATTCTATAAGATTCAAAAAGAGATTCCAGCCAAACTAATGATGGTAGGAGATGGTCCCGAAAAAGAAAAAGCCGAAAAATTGTGCAGAAAATATGGTATTCAGGATAAAGTAATATTTTTTGGGAATAGCAATGAAATTGACCGTATTTTGTGCCTCACAGATTTGTTTCTTCTGCCTTCCGAGACTGAAAGTTTTGGGTTGGCTGCTCTCGAAGCAATGGCTTGCGGAGTTCCTGTAATATCAAGTAATTCCGGTGGTTTGCCCGAAGTGAATAGTGATGGCGTATCTGGTTATTTGAGCGAAGTTGGAGATATAAATGAAATGGGTAAGAATGCTTTGAAAATTTTAAAAGACGATAGTGTTCTTAAAGAATTTAAAAAGAATGCACTCCATGTTGCTGAGCAATTTGATATTAAAAATATCCTGCCAATCTATGAGGAATTATACCTCAAAGCAATTAATAAATACAAATAATCGAAAAAGGTATTATATATAAAAAATCCATTCGTCATGCGAATGGATTTTTTGTTGGGTTTTGGATTGAGAATGGTCTACACTACTAGCAGTAACTTTTTTTATTCTGCTAATCTATTTTCTATATCCATTCTTTCGTGTAAAATTCTAACGATTTCAATTTTATTTGTTTTGTCTTTTTTAAAGAAGATTAAATGTGATTTTACTTTTGAATATCTATAAGATTTTCTGATTTTCCCAAAGTCACGAGCCATATCTAAATTATTTACGATATATTCAATTTCGTCAAAAATTAAGTTATAATATCGATCTGCTTGTTCAACAGACCAATTTTCGGCTGTATAAATCCAAATGTTATTAATATCTTCTAATGCCTTTTCGCTAATTATATACTCTGGCATTATTTTTCAAAATTAGCTTTTAGCATTTCAAGATTTTTATTGCGGTCAAAATTTCTGATTTTATTACTCTCTTCACCAATTTTTAGTTCATTGATTAGAGATTTTGTTTTAGTTTCTTCTTGCTCAAAAACTCTTAAAGCAGTTCTAACTACTTCACTTACTGAACTATATTTCCCTGTAGAAATTTGTTCATTAATAAAGTTTTCAAAATACTCTCCTAATAATATTGATGTATTTCGTGCCATATTTTTTATTTTTACCAAAGATACCAATAATTGGTATTGAATTCATTTTTTTTTTCGATTTTTGTGCAAATGTAACCGCCTAATATCCCGCTGCTAAGTTGGCTTGGTACTAAATTAAATCCTATTCTCGGATTTGCCACCCGATAGCGAACAGGTGAAGCAAATCATCTCAAATACAAAAACAATTTTCTATTAAGTCAATTGCCTAAATCTGCTAGGAGTAGCTGTTATAGACTGGTTTTGTTGTTTTAAATGTTATTTCTCACAAACTTTTCAGTTTCTAATATTTGCAAACTTTAACGTTTTCCACTTTCTGCGTTTCTAAATTCCATTGTTTTTCCATTTTCCAATATTCCACTATCAAATTACCGATAAATCGCAAAAAGAACAAAGAATACAACTAAAATAAAAAGATGAACTGAAATAGTTATTTCACAATCAGATTTGTAAAATAGTTGAATTGTATTTATGAATAATAGTAATCCAGCTATAAAGGGTAAAATCATTAACATCAGCATACCAATGTTTGGCGCATGAAGAGATGGGTAAATAAGCTCGGTGATAAGTGCTATTGAAATATACAAGCAATAAAACAGTATTGTGAAAGCCGCGCTTCGGACTTTAGGATTGTTAATTTGAATATTCATACTAAACATTTTGTATTTATCACGAAACTTATCAAGGTATAATTTATACGAGTTGTTGAGAGAACTTGCCAAGTCATCCCAAATACAAAACCAACTTTCCATTAGGCCTATAGCCCAAATCCGTTGTTGTAGCTGTTATTTGGTCTCAGATTTTTTTCATGAGAAATTCTCCCAATCCTAGTTTTAATATTACTTCGGTTTCGGTTAGCTTTAGAATTAAAAGGTTAAATTCTTCTTTCTCTGAAGTAATTAAAGTAATCACTTTATTTTTTTCATTAAACAACCATTTACCGTTCATATTTTGGCCAAATGCAAAAGCATTAAATTCGCTATTACTTTTAAACTCAAAAGTCATTTTATTAATTATATCTGCTTTTAAGGTTTGTCTGCCCAGATCATCAACTTCTTTATTTAAAGCTTTCTTAAAAATCCATTTTCCTTGTAAATTTCCTGCGCTTTGAGCGCTCAAAGTCATACTTAATATCAGAAAAAAGAACATTATAATAATTTTTTTCATGCAATTTAATTTTATTATTGATTGTTACGAGATTACAGCCTAACTTTCTGGAATTAGCGGGCTTGGGACTAAATTAAGCCCTATTCTCGGATTTGCTAAATTTCCCAAATACAAAACCAACTTTTCCATTAAACCTAAAACCCAAATTGGTTGTAGCGTGTGTTATCGGTTGCCTTTCTATTTGTCCATTTGTTATTTTTTATTGTCAAGCAGGAACACATTTATTTGAAAAATCATTGAAATTATTTAAGTCTGACTCGGCTTTTGTAGTGTCTGGTGGTGTTGGATTTAGACCAGCAGCAGCATCGTGTATCCAACTTGAGCTTTCGGTCATTCCGTTTTCAATGTCGTCTAACAACTCATCTGTAATAGCTACTTTTTTTAATTTTTGAGTTTGAACACCCAATGAAAATCTTTCTACAACACCTTTAAAAAGTCTTTCCTCAACTGCTCTTTCCCAACCTTCACGTAATAAGCCGTACCAAGATTTTGCAGCAAATAAGTATTCATCCTCATTTCCTGATTGTTCAATTTTCTTTAATCGAACAAGTCTGTCACGAAGTGTTCCAATTCTTTGTTTTACAGGTTGGGCAGTCCAAGGTAAGTCCGGGCTAATTATTCCTGGATTACCACCTATATTTCTAATAGTTGTAAAGCCGTAAGGAGTTGCAGTTGTCTCTGCTGCTATTTTCAAACGAATAAAAAAAGCAATGTCGTGAGTAAAAACAATAACTTGCTTTTGCAATGCAAGACCAACCAATCTTTCAGCAATTTTTTCACGTCTGTGATGGTCTTGTGATGTAACAGGGTCGTCAAAGAAAACACCTTTATTACTTGGGTTCATTTGAACTTCAGTTAAGAAGTCTGCTAAAGAAATTGCCCGCTGTTCTCCTTCACTTAAAACACTATTTGCGACCATACCTGCAACTTGCAGTTTTCTCAATGTTGAACCTCTTGCGTTTTTTTGTGAAATTTCAACCACACTTGGAGCATTAAAATTTCCGCACTCTTTATTAAAAATTTCAGTGTATTTATCAGTAATATGAGTTGAAAATAATTCTCCTTGTTTAATTGTAATAGACCTTGGATTAAAAGCAGAAGCAGAGCTTTCTGCTTTTGCAGCCCACTTGTGGGCGGCAACAAAAGCTAAAACTTGTTCAAGTAATTTACTTAATAAACTTTTGTCGGTTAGAAATTGTATTTGTTTTTCTAGTTCCTCTAATTCTTTTAAAGGATTTTTCTGAAATAAATCTAGAATAACCGCTTTCAATTTCGCAATAACTGTATCAAACTCATTTGTTGAAACTGCAAAATGTGGCATTGGTAAGTCAAGATTTCTATTTGCTAAATTGGCAATTATATTCTGTTTTGCTGTTTCAGATGAGGAAACAATGTCTTTCCATTTTGAAGCAAATGGGGCATCATTAATGTTAACATATTCAAAGAGTGTTGTAGTTTCATCAAACTTAATAGGTAGTAGCTCTTTGAGTTTCTTTTCTAATTCTCGTATTGCTTGGATGATACGATTCAATTCTCCTTCTGCTTCACTCTTTAATAAATTCCAGTAGGAATTTATTAAAGAGCTTTCCTTTTCAGAAAGAGGTTGCAAACAGAACAAACAGTTGTCGTTGTCAGAAGGATAGATTTTTTCGTCTCTGTTAGTTTCAATTGCAGAAGTATAATTTTTAGATGCTCTAATAAACTCTTTCCATTCGTTGCTGCCTAAACCTTCAATGTCATAGTCCTCTAAACTTTTTATACCTTCTTGCTTTGCTAACTCTTGAAATTTATGAAATGAGGTTATCGATGACTTGTAATGTTCAATATCCTCGGGCTTCAAACAATCAAATATTGCTTGCTGTTTGCTTGTAAATTCAACAAGTTGCGAAAGTATTTTTTGAAGTTCTGCAATTCTTTTTGGAATATCAAGGGCTTTTAGTTCTTCTCGTTTAGCAATTAGTTCTGAAAGTTTAGCAGCATATTCTTCTGTGTATGTACCTAATGCTTTTAATTCCTCTTCATTTGATTTTGCCCCAAGATTTGTAATTGCATTTTTTATTGCATTGTCATTGACAAAGAACTTTTCAAATTCATTAATTGGTCTATTTGCTTCTATCTCTGCATAGAGTTTAACTTTTACTACCTCGTATAACTGCAAAACCTTTTCAAAAAATTCAAAGCCAATCGGTGTGAAGTCAAGTTTATTGTCTTGTTCTAAAAGCACTCTAATACTGTGAGTGTCAAAAACTGAATATTGAGAAAATTCTATGTTGCTTTTCTGCAATGGAAAAGCTAAATCGTATGGTATGGCTGTTGATTGAAAAGTAAATTTGCAAGCGGGTTCGCCGGGGGCTGCATCCGAAAAAACATTGGGAAGAATTTGTTTATCGCCTCTTGAACTAAAAGCATTATTTAGTAATCTTATATAACCCGATTTCCCTGTTCCGTTTCCTCCATAAATGATTGTCAAGTTTGGATTTATTGGGATTGATTGTCCAGTTGCTAGTGCATTGACATTTTCAATTTCCTTTATCAATTGTAGTTGTAGGTTTCCTGCAACTGCTGCTGCATCAGCAACAATTTCATTAAATACAATTTCTGCTCTTTCGTCTTCAATAGGTTTCAAGGAATAATCTTCTTTGAATAATTGATATGTCTTGTCTGCTAAATCATCACTAACATTTTCGCCTTCTAAAAGTCGGTTTCCTGCATATTGAAACCAGTAGTCGTAACCTTTAAGCCACGTAATGATTTTATTTTTTAAAGGTGTCTCTGGCATCGTTTTATATTATTTATTCATAATTGTCAGTTTGTCGAATCTTTGCGGTGTCGTCCGTCAAGGTTGCCGATAACGTCAGTCTGTGAAAAAACCTTCGTTTGATTAGAAACAAATATAGTAAAATAGTGTTATAAAAACAGGATTTTTCGTATTTTTAAGAATGCAACATATCACAGGAATTTCCCGCCATCAGATGCGTATTTCAAGTTTAG
>CAUPKP010000008.1:0-167035 GCA_963511795.1 uncultured Flavobacterium sp.
AATTCCATGTTGTTGTCCTTGTTATAGAAGTTAGGTTCTCTTGGAGGAGAAACCAACAACTGAGTTTAAATTATTTTAATAAATCGGCCACGTATGGCATTAAAGCTAAGTGACGTGCTCTTTTAACAGCAACTGATACTTTTCTTTGGTATTTCAATGAAGTTCCTGTTAAACGACGAGGAAGAATTTTTCCTTGCTCATTTACAAATTTCAATAAGAAATCAGCATCTTTATAATCAATATATTTGATACCTGATTTTTTGAAACGACAGTACTTTTTAGTTTTGTTAGTTTCTATGTTCAAAGGCGTAAGATATCTGATATCCCCGTCTTTTTTTCCTGAAGCAGATTGTTGTAATGTTGCCATGATAATTAAGCTTTTTGAGATTTAAGTTTTGCTCTTCTTCTTTCAGCCCAAGAGATAGCATGTTTGTCAAGACTTACAGTTAAGAAACGCATAACTCTTTCGTCACGTCTGAATTCAGTTTCAAAAGCGATAAGAACTTCTCCTGATACTTTAAATTCGAACAAATGGTAAAAACCACTTTTCTTGTTTTGGATTTCGTAAGCCATCTTTTTAAGACCCCAGTCTTCTTTAGATACCATTTCTGCTCCTCTACTAGTAAGAAAATCTTCAAATTTGCTTACTGTTTCCTTTACCTGAACTTCAGATAAAACGGGATTTAAAATGAAAACAGTTTCATAATGATTCATAAATAATATATTTATTTGTTAAATTGGGTGCAAAAGTAATCATTTTTTTTAAACACACAAGTATCAACTAAGCATAATCGACAAACGGTGTAAAAAAAATTGATTTTTTTCAATTAATTAAAAAAAAAAACTATTTTTACTTTACCAAATCAAAAATTTGATACTATGAAACTAAACTGTGTTGTTGTTGATGATAGTTCAATACAAAGAATGATTATTGCAAAACTGGTTAATAATCATACCAATTTAAACCTAATCGGAGATTTTTCTAACGCAATTGAGGCTAAAAGCTGTATGACTGTTCATACGGTTGATTTAATATTTCTTGATATTGAAATGCCAGTAATCAGCGGTTTTGATTTTCTTGACGGTTTAAAAACCAAGCCTCAAATCATTTTCATTACTTCAAAAGCTGAATATGCGATGAAAGCATTTGATTATGATGCGACGGATTATTTGCAGAAACCAATTTCTATTGAACGGTTTAATGCCTCTGTCCGCAGGGCGATTGACCACTTTCTTCTTAAAAAAGAAAACAAGGAAGACGAAGGAGAACATATCTTTATTAAGAGCAATCTGAAAAAATTAAAGATATTTACTTCTAAAATCAAATGGATTGAAGCTTTTGGCGACTATGTAAAAGTAGTAACAGAAGATGACAGTAATCTTGTCCTTTCTACAATGAAATCTTTTGAAAATGATTTGTCAAAAGACAAATTCATAAGGGTTCACAAATCTTATATTGTAAATATTGATAAGATTGACCGTTTCAACAGCAAATTTGCTGAAATTGGAGTAACGAAAATTCCTTTGAGCCGTAACAAAAAAGAAGATTTAGTAAAAGCACTTGCCTATTCTTAAAACACTACTTCAATAAAAATCAACATTTACAGTAACCTTAATGGATCTGTACTGAGAAACAGCTTCAAAACTATTCAGTATCTTCTGAATAGTTTTTTTTGTGCCAATAATTGAGGTATTTTGAGGAATTTTAATAATTATGGTTCTTATGTATTCATTTCTAATTCTGCTGATAGCAGGCTCTTCGGGACCTAAAACAGGCATTGCAAGATTTTGGCTCAGCACCTGATACAGCCACATAGCTCCTTCCTTCAGCTTATCAAAATCGCGCTGTTTTAAGGTTAGCTTTATAATTCTGAAATAGGGCGGATACTTATAAATCTGTCTATCATATAATTGTTCATTATACATTCCTATATAGTTAGAATGCGTAACTTGCTGTATTGTATTGTGATTAGGGTTATAAGTCTGAATAATAACTTTTCCTTTTTTATCAGAACGTCCGGAGCGTCCGGCAACTTGGGTCATCATTTGAAAACTACGCTCGAATGCTCTAAAATCCGGGTGATACAGCATCGTATCGGCATTCATAATACCAACCAAATTTACATTATCGAAATCCAAACCTTTGGCCAGCATCTGAGTTCCTACCAAAATATCGATCTCCCGATTCTTGAAACTGTCAATTATTTTTTCGAATCCAAATTTCCCTCTAGTCGTATCCTGATCCATTCTGCCAATTTTAGCATTTGGAAAAATAGTTATCAGCTCCTGCTCTATTTGTTCTGTTCCTAATCCCTTTGTCGTTAAATCTACGCTATGGCAAGAATGACAATGCGTTGGATTTGCAATAGAATAACCGCAGTAATGACAGCGCAATTGGTTCTTGTGTTTGTGATACGTCAAACTTACATCACAAGACTGACAATGCGGAACATGTCCGCAGGTAATACATTCTATAATTGGAGAATATCCTCTTCTGTTTTGAAACAAAATAACTTGCTCTCCTAATGATAAAGAAGTTGTAATTTCCTCTATTAAAACATCGCTAAAATGCCCATTCATTTTTTTACGGAAGTACTTGTCTTTCAAATCAACTAATAAAACTTCAGGCAGAGTTGCATTTCCAAAACGCTTAGAAATTTCAACAAATCCAAATTTATCTGATTTTGCATTGTAATACGTCTCGATACTTGGCGTAGCTGAACCCAAAAGCACTTTTGCCTTATGAGCATTCGCCAAAACAATAGCCGAATCACGGGCATGAAATCGAGGAGCGGGATCTGACTGCTTGAAAGTCTGCTCATGCTCTTCGTCAATAATTATAAAACCTAAATCATAAAAAGGTAAAAACAAAGCTGATCTGGCACCGATTATAATTTGAGCTTTTTCAGCATTCAACAGAACCTGATTCCAGACTTCTACTCTTTCGTTATTGCTGTATTTAGAGTGAAAAACAGCAACTTTATTTCCAAAATGCGCTCTGATTCTGGAAACCAATTGAGCAGTTAAAACAATCTCCGGCAATAAATACAGTACTTGTTTTCCAGTAACCAAATATTCTTCTATCAGTTTAATGTAAATTTCAGTCTTTCCGCTTGAAGTAATTCCGTGCAAAAGACAAACCGATTTTTGCTCAAAACTTTCTTTTATTGATTCAAAAGCTTTTTGCTGATCCGGACTCAATTGGAGTTCATCTTCTCTTCCTTTTCCAGCAAAATTGATTCGGTCTTCCTGCAAAAAATACTCTTCTAAAATTTCTTTTTCTACCAATGCCTTAACAATTGCAGGAGAAGATTGAGCAGTTTCTACTAATTTTTTAACCGTTATTGGCTTCTTTTCGGAAGCACTCAATTGAAAATAATTCAAGACTATTTCCTTTTGTTTATTGGCACTTTTCAAAATTTCAAGCAAATCCTTTAAGCCTTGATCTGAATCGTATTTCGGATGCAATCGCACATATCTGACCAATTTGGGTTTGTACGTTTCCTGAAGCTCTTCCTGCAGTACTAAAATATTTTTATCAATCAATTTTTGAATAACAGGAAAAATATTTTTCTTATTTAAAATCGAAATAATATCCTGTATTTTTAATGAGCTCTGTTGCTGCAGAGCTTCATAAATTAAATATTCATCATCCGAAAGCAGGCTTTCATCAACAAATAAATCATTCTTTCTGGTGATCATCGTTTCACTTTCCAGCAACAATGCACTTGGCATAGCGTTACGGTACACATCACCTATCGCACACATATAATAATCGGCAATCCAAAACCAGTGATTAATTTGAAACTCGGTTACAACAGGAGCTGTATCCAGAATTTGATGGATTTCTTTGGCTTCGTATAAAGTAGGTACGTTATTATGGATTTCAATAACTAAAGCAGTGTAGATTTTATTTTTCCCAAAAGGCACTGTAACTCTCATTCCTTTCTTTATGAATTGGAATTCAGTTTCAGATACAGAATATGTAAATGTTTTAGCTAAAGAAAGCGGTAAAATGACTTCTACGAAATACATGTAAAGAATTTATGGTCTGTAAAATTACTTTTTATTTAATTTATCAGACGCTTTTTTGTTTTTATATTCCTGAACCAATTTCAATGTATGATTTAAAGATTCGGTATCAGCCCAATCATCATGACCCGGAATAATATATTTTGGATTTTTAAATTTTGTCTGAACTTTTTTAATGGATTCCTCCCATTCGTCCACATTGGCATCGCCCAAATAACCTAAGTCTTTTGCTTCAGCACTTTTAATAAAGCATCCGCCATAAAGGACTTTTTCATTGTCAAACCAAACTATGATATTATCCGGCGCATGTCCTTTGCCTGGATAATAAACTTCAATTTTATATTTCCCAACACTAAAAACTGTATCATTCGGAATTACAAATTCGGCTCGTTTTTCATTTTTACTTTTTAGAATCTCATCCGTTAATTTTATGGTATAGGTTTTAATTCCTTTTTGTCTGTAAAATTCCAAACCTCCTGCCCGATCGTCATGAGAATGCGTTGCGAAACACATCACAACATCTTTTTTATGCTTCGATTTTATACTATCCAATAAAGGCTGAAATTGCGATTTATCCCAAGGAGCATCAAACAAAACAACACCTTTATCTGTAACCAGATACATTGCGTTTGCAGAAATCAGAGTGCCGTTATAATCATGAAACGTTTTATAAACATAAAAATCACCTGTAAGACGGCTTATCTGCAATGGCGGATTTCCAGTTTGACCAAAGCTTTTCGGCATCAATAGGAAGAATAAAATTATGGATGCTAATTTTCGCATTATATACTAAAAATTAATTTCTCACTCTTGTCCAATATTGAGTTCTTCCCATAATTGAAAGTCCAATATAGCCGCGGAGTTTTAGTTTATCAGGAGATTCTAATGTGATATAGCATTTGTATTTTTTGCCGTTTTGAGGATCTAAAACTGTTCCTCCATTGTATTCTGAATCTTCTTTTTTGAGACCGCTGATAATAACCATTCCTAAAATTGGCTTATTTTTATCAGTACCTTCACATTTCGAGCAAACATCTTTTTTGTGTTCTGCACGAAGTATTTCAACAACTTTGCCGTATATTTTTCCTCCTTTTTCGTAAACCTCTACAATCGACTTTGCCTCACCAGTTTCGTCATCAACGGTTTTCCATTTCCCTAAAACACTTTGGCTTTGAGCATTAAAAATCATTGCAAAAAACACAACTAAACCAAATCCGATACTTTTTTTCATTTTTTCTTAAATTATTGTCTCACTTTTTTTATTCAAAATCATCTCTGCGGTAATTGGGAGGGATTTCTGCTGGCAAGAATACAAAATTTCACATAAACAATTTCACTCATTTCTAAACTTTACAGCTTCATTTGTCTTTTTCAGCTTACGGATCGTGGCATTCAGCTCAAATCCCAACAATAAAATCATACAGTTAATCCAGATGTAAAACATCATAATCAACAGGGTTCCAATCGAACCATACAATTCATTATATTTTGAAAAGCGTAACACCCAAATTCCAAAAAAATAAGAAGAAATAATTATAAGCACAGTTGTAAAAACCGAACCAACGCTAATAAATGGAGGTTTATGTGACTGTTTAGTACCATATCGCAATAAAACCGAAGATGTGATCAGAATCATCAATATCACAAAAATATACCTTCCTAAAATAATCAACGGTATGCGGTCACTCAGCACGTCCTGTATCGCTGTACTTTGAATCAAAACCTCAAAAATCACAATAATTGCGACTGTCAAAAGCAAAAGAACGGAAAGCAGTAATGAAATTCCCAAGGCAACAAAATATTGGTTTAAAAAACCTCTTTTTTCCAAAACATGACGGGAAGATTCAAATCCTCCAAGTATTCCGTTTATACCATTTGCCATCAGGAAAATAGACAGAAAAAATCCCGTAGACACTAATCCGGTATGACTATTATTAAGAATGTCATTTACAATATTAGCAATAGCATCATAAGTATTGGGAGGAACTCCATCTCTTACAAAACCCAAGAAATCTTCTTGAAAGCCTTCTATCGGTATATAAGGAATTAAGTTTAAGATAAATAACGCAAAAGGAAACAGTGCCATAAAAAAGCTAAATGCAACCGCACTGGCATGATAGGAAAATGCTCCATCAATAATTCCTTCAAAATACAATTCCAATAAATCATAGAAAGAAAAACCTCCCAAACCCGGCATTTTAATCTTTTTCAAGATATGCATCAGGTTTCTCACCACAGGGATTTTTTCGATTTTTGCCTCGATCTTAAATGTCATAACCTTAAATTGCTTTCAAGCTTAAATCCATATTATAAACCGAATGCGTCAACGCTCCCGAAGAAATATAATTGACACCGCATTCAGCATAAAACCTCATTGTATCTTCGTTGATATTTCCTGAAGATTCGGTTTGGCATTTGTCACCAATTAAAGCAACGGCAGTACGGGTATCTTCATAATTGAAATTATCAATTAGAATTCTGTGTACTCCTTCGCTTTTTAAAATTTCTTCAATTTCAGAAAGATTTCTGGCTTCAACAATAATTTTTAAGTCTAAATTATTTTCTTTCAGATAGGTTTGTGTTTTGGCTATTGCCAATGTAATTCCTCCAGCAAAATCAATGTGATTATCCTTTAGCATAACCATATCGTACAATGCAAAACGATGATTTTCTCCGCCTCCAATTGTTACTGCCCATTTTTCGGCTACACGAAATCCTGGTGTTGTTTTTCGGGTATCTAATATTTTTGTGTTGGTTCCTTTTAACAATTTAACAAAACTGTTTGTTTTGGTAGCTATCGCACTCATACGCTGCATCGTGTTTAACACCACTCTTTCTGACTTCAGAATAGACTGCGAACTGCCCGAAACATGAAACACAACATCACCGCTTTTGACAGCCGTACCGTCTTCGATAAAAGTTTCTATCTGCATACTAGGATCAACATATTCAAATATCATTTTTGCAAAAGCTACTCCTGCAATAATACCGTCTTCTTTTACCAATAATTTTGCTTTTCCTTGAGCATCTGCAGGAATACACGCTAAGGAACTGTAATCTCCGGTTCCTACATCTTCTCTAATAGCGTTTGCAATTAATACCTTTAATTCGTTTTGAAACTGCTCTTCAGTAATCATCTTTTTGTTCTTTAATATAGAATGCTAAAGTAGGATTTATTTTGTGCAATAAAAAGTAAGTGCATTTGAAAAGTTTGGATTTTTACATTTATTTATGATAGATCAATATTTGAATTACTAACTGTTTCAGTATCTAAAGCTTTGATTTTTCCATAAAAAAACCTGCAGGAATTATATTCTCTGCAGGTTATAAATGATATTAAAAAAAAATATCTCCAACGGCGGAAACCGCTGAAAATCCTTAATCCTTGTTTTTTTTGAATAATGGCAAAAAAGCAAAATGTTGTATTTTAGCCCCGATAGCAGTGGAAATCCTTTTTGTTTTTCCTTTAAAAACAAAAAGATTGCAACGAATAGCGGGACGATACTTCCTGAAAAAGCCTAATCTTTCTGCTCCAAAAAATTAATAATCGAGATCAGGTAAAAATTATTCTATTCCTTTTTGATCCATCAAATAAATCAGTGTTGTCATGGTCGCTGCGCCAAGTTCCAGCTCTCTTTTATTAATTGCATCAAACTTATCATTCGCTGCGTGATGATAGTCAAAATATCGCTGCGAATCAGGTTTTAAACCAGCTTTGACAATCTTTTTAGACGTTAAATGTCCAATATCTGCTCCTGCATGGCCTATTGTGAAACTATGAACCAAATAAGGTTCAAAAAAATCTTTAAAGCCTTGAATCTTTTTGAAGTTAACCTCATCTGCTTCTATAGAAAAACCTCTTGGAGTAAACCCGCCTGAATCACTTTCTAAAGCAAAAATATGATTTTCGTTTTTTTGCTTTGCTGCTTCTTCATATTTTGCCCCGCCTTTTCCGCCATTTTCTTCGTTCATGAATAAAACCACACGAATCGTATTCTTCGGCTTGTAATTTAGATTTTTAAGAATACGGACTACTTCCATACTTTGTACTACTCCTGCTCCATCATCATGAGAACCATCAGCTAAATCCCATGAATCGAGATGTCCTCCTACTACCATAATATTCTCAGGATGTTCTGTACCTGTTATTTCACCAATTACGTTATGAGACAAAACATCTGGCAATGTCTCGCATGATTGTTTGAAATAAAATTTCAGTGCTGGGTTATTTTTTAAGGATGCACTCAATAATTCAGCTCCATTTGTGCTTATCGCTGCTGTGGGAATGTATTGCGCTTTTGGCAAATCACCATAACTTTGAGCTCCTGTATGAGGAAAATCATCCAAACGTAAATTCATTGAGCGGACAATAGTTCCAACAGCCCCAAATTTTGCAGCTTCTTTTGCGCCAGCAAATCTTTGATCCACACAAGCCCCATAAGAGATAAACGTTTCAATATTTTCAGGATTCATTGGGCGGTTGAAAAACACAATTTTCCCTTTTACTTTATCACCTAATTCTTTTAATTCATTTATTTCCTTAACCTCAATT
This sequence comes from uncultured Flavobacterium sp., assembly GCA_963511795.1. Classification (GTDB taxonomy): domain Bacteria; phylum Bacteroidota; class Bacteroidia; order Flavobacteriales; family Flavobacteriaceae; genus Flavobacterium. The sequence continues at coordinate 8,585 of CAUPKP010000008.1, forward strand.
ACCTCAGCAGTAAGCCCAGTTTTTGCAGTTGCTATAGATCCGCCTAAGGCACAGATTGGCACAACAGTTTTAGTTTTATTGTCCAAAATATAAGCAGTCTCTTTTTCTCCGCGAACCCAATGAGGCACCATTACTTCCTGCAGATATACTTTATCCAGACCAAGACCTTCTAATTGTGACTTGGTGTATTGAACTGCAGCATCTGCATTGGCAGATCCAGATAGACGGCTCCCGATATCGTTAGATAAATACTCTAGCCAAGTGTAACATTTAGAATTTGTTAATGCATTTTTATAAAACAGTTTAATGTTTTTCTCATCATTTGATTGTGCAAATGATGTCAATCCGTTTAGAACTAAAGCAGTTAAAAGAATTGTTTTTTTCATAGGTAATATTCCTTTATTGGTTATCAAAACCCTTTTTTGGGCTAAAGCAAAGAAACAAAATTCTAAACAACCAAAAGGAATTTATCCGTTACCTTTTCTCTAAACCTAAAATTATTTTATCTCGATAATCTTATTTTTTGATCCAATTCCATTTTCATTAAAAGGCTCAATCGTAAAATAATACTTTGTTCCCTTATCTAAACCTCTAAAATCATAAGAGCTGTCTCCATAAACCATGATGCTGTTGTATAATTTATCTGGAGTAATTCCGTAATAAATAGTATAGCCGGCAGCATCTGCCTGTTTTTTCCAAGAAATGAATGCATTACGAGAATCGGATGCGTTTCTTTTGACTTTAAAATCAGTTACAGCCTTTGGTTTCTCTGACAATCCATTTCCAAAAACTCTAAAATCGGAAACAGCAAACAAACCGGAAGCATTATGAATATTGACCATTTTTATATAACGAGCGGTAATCGATTTTGTCAATTCAACATAATCATGAGGAACATCTTTATCATTGTTTGATTTATCAACTACTAAAGTCCAATTTTCAGCATCATCAGACATATAGATTTTATACTGATAATAGATATCCATAGCTTTATTGTACTGAGTCGCTTTATGATCTGCGTAATTGATCTGCAGCGCGTTAATTTCCATCTTTCTGACTAAATCAAGCTGTAACCATTCGCCTGATTTATCTGTCGTTGCAGACCAATACGTCTGAATATTTTCATCGGTTAAATTTGAAGCATCATAACAGATTTTTTCAAACACTTTTTTGCCTCCATTATCCATTCGGTGTGTTTCGACATCCCTGCATTCCTCGGAAGAAGAAACTGTCACAGGCTTTTTATAGGATAGTAACATCCAGCCCGAAGAAGCTCCTTTTCTCTGATCTCGCTGTCCTGTAGGAAGCACAATTGGAAAATCACCATAAGAGGTAATCGAATACATCACATCATCCTTGTCAAATCCTGCTGGAAACATATCAATTCTTCTTTCAAAACGGTCTTTTATTGAGATTTTGCATGTTCCAGTATTCCAATAATTGCCATAATTATCGGCAAAAGTATTTCCGTGCCCGGCACCAATTACAAAGCCTCCAGGCTTATAGGACATCGGATTATGTTTTTGATATACAAATGGACCTAAAGGATTATTCCCAACATGAACACCATTTGCATAGCCTTTAAATTCGGTTGCCGGAGCGCCATACTGCATGTAATATTTCCCGTTGTGTTTGGTCATCCACGCACCTTCAATAAAATTCCCCCAAGGCGCAGGTTCCATGTCATTATTTGGGCCAAAACGCTCCCAGCCATGTGCTGCAGGATCTAAGCCAACAACCGCTTTTGCTTCGCCATACGGCTTCTGAATATCTTCAACTTCGGTTGCGGCATATAGTTTTGCATAATCATCCTGATTTCCTTTTGGAAGCCAAGTTTTATAATCTACTTCTACCCCAACAAGCGGTAATTTTCCGCTTGAGCCGTAATACATATAGACTTTTTTATCATCATCCTGAAAAATGGCAGGATCCCATGTTGGCAGCATTGCAGTGTTTACATGTCTTGTCCACCTTCCCGATTTTGGGTCTGCAGTTTTCCAAATCGGATGGTCTTTTTTCCAAGTAGAACCTACATAAAATAAAGTATCATTTACAACCCAAGCTGCAGGCGCACATTGGTCATCATCACCCGGATTTCTTTGAAAACTGCCATACACAAATTTCCAGTCAGACATATCTTTGCTCCAAAAAAATCCAGCCTGATTCGTTGCAAACAGGTAATAATCTCCTTTATAAGTAATAATCACTGGGTCTGCGCTTGAACGGCGGGATTCGGGAATACCATTATGATTTTGAGTCGTATAATTGTAACCTATATTTATTGGATTACAATAGGTCGTTGCTGGCTTATTAGGATCAAACCATTCTGTTTTTCCAGCATTATTTTGTGCAGATACATTGCCATTAATTCCTAACAGTAACAGCAAAAACATAATTGAATAAATTATTTTCATCTTTTTATATTTTATAAACATATTATGAGTGCAATTAAAAAAATCACAATCTTGTCATTCCGCAGGAATCTCAACACATAGTTAGCATAATATCTGAGATTCCTGCGGAATGACAAACTGTGTGTTTTAAATCTTTTATGAATGAGCTAGGTACAATTATCATTAAGCCCAGAATCCGCATTAGAAATCTACTGCATCTGAATTCTTCTTCAAAACCAAGAGCTTACTCCTATTTTTGAAATCGAAAGACAAAAGTATTCCTTCTTCAAAAATAGTCCGTGAACTCATGCTTTTATTGAATAATTCAGCTTCGTTACGAAGTCTAATGCGAATTCTGGGTTAAAAAAAGCCCTTCGTCTAACCAAAAAACGAAGGGCTGCACAAACTACTAACCAATTTTAATCTGCTAAAATGAAATTAACTTTCTTATCTACGTTTGAGTTTCCTCCAACAAAAACTTCAAACTGTCCAGGTTCAGCAACAAATTTTAAATCAGAATTATAGAATTTTAAATCTTCTACAGTGATGTCAAATGTTACTGTTTGTTTTTCTCCTTTTTTCAGCATTATTTTTTGGAATCCTTTAAGTTCTCTAACAGGTCTGGTTACAGATCCAACCACATCTCTAATGTACAATTGAACCGTTTCTTTACCATCAAAATTTCCAGTATTAGCAACCTCAACACTAACAGTTACTTTTCCGCTAAGATTCATTCTATCAGATGAAATTTTCAGGTTTGAATACTCAAAGTTGGTATAACTCAATCCATAACCAAAAGGAAATAAAGGTTCATTTCTTTCATCTATATAATTAGATCTGAATTTTTCAAATTTACCTTCTGTGTTTACTAAAGGTCTTCCTGTATTTTTATGAGCATAATAAATTGGCACCTGCCCAACGCTTCTTGGAAACGTAGTGGTTAATTTCCCCGAAGGATTTACATCGCCAAACAAAACATCGGCAATTGCATAACCAGCTTCACTGCCGGCAAACCAAACATTCAAAATGGCTGGAACAGTTGCATTTTCATCATTAATTACTAATGGTCGCCCATCAAATAACACGAGAACAACTGGTTTTCCTGTTTTTAATAATTCATTCAATAAATCCTTTTGCGCCTGAGGAATTTCCAGATTGGTACGGCTGCTGCTTTCTCCGCTCATCTCTGCTGATTCGCCAAGTGCAGCTACAATAACATCAGCTTGATTAACTATTTTTAAAGCTTCGTCCAGCATTTCTTCTTTAGAGCGTTTATCTCTGTTTAAGGTTTTACCAAACATCGTTGCATTGGTCTCGAAAGTTTCATCATAATCAAGGTTGCTACCTTTAGCATAAAGCACTTTAGTTGACTTCCCCGCAACTTCCTGAATTCCTGCTAATAATGAAATGCATTTTTCCCCATTAGTAGCCACACTCCAAGTTCCTGACATATTGTTTTTGGCATCCGCCAATGGACCAATCAAAGCAATAGTTCCTGATTTTTTCAAAGGCAGTAACTGATTTTTATTTTTTAATAAAACCAACGATTGAGAAGCTGTTTTTCTAGCTTCATCTCTGCTCGCTGCAGTAAAAATTTCAGTTTTAGATCTTTTGTCATCACAATATTTATATGGATCTTCGAATAATCCCAAATCATATTTAGCATTCAAAATAAGAGTTACAGCATTATCAATCTGCTCTATAGTAACTTTCTTTTCGTCCAATGATTTTTTCAAAGTAGTCAAGAATCCTTCGCCTACCATATCCATTTCAACTCCCGCATTCAAAGACATAGCCGTTACAGTCTGCAAATCTCCCATTCCGTGATCAATCATTTCTGGAATACCTGTAAAATCAGTAACTACAAAACCTTTGAACCCCCATTGTTTTCTTAAAACATCAGTCATCAGCCATTTATTTCCAGTAGCAGGAATTCCGTCAACTTCATTGAAAGAGGCCATAACTGATCCTACTCCGGCATCAACAGCTGCTTTGTAAGGAGGAAAATAATCATTAAACATTCTGATATGGCTCATATCCACCGTATTGTAATCACGGCCTCCTTCTGGCGCACCGTACAACGCAAAATGTTTAACACATGCCAAAATTGTATTATTCTTTGAAAGGTCATTTTGCTGATATCCATTAACCATCGCTTTGGCTATTTGACTTCCTAAATACGGATCTTCTCCCGAACCTTCAGAAATTCTTCCCCAGCGCGGATCGCGGGAAATATCTACCATAGGAGAAAAAGTCCAATTTATTCCATCGGCACTCGCTTCCTGTGCTGCAATCTGAGCGCTTCTTTCTATTAATTGCATGTCCCAGGTGCAAGACAAACCAAGAGGAATCGGAAAGGTAGTTTCGTATCCGTGAATTACGTCCATACCAAAAATCAAAGGGATTTTCAAACGGCTTTTTTCGACTGCAATCCGCTGTACTTCTTTTATTTTCTGAACTGATTTGATATTAAATAATCCACCGACCTTGCCTTCTTCAATCTTTTTTGCAACATCAGAACTGTTGGCCTGACCGGTGGTTATATCTCCTGAAGTTGGTAAATTTAATTGCCCTAATTTTTCATCCAAAGTCATTTTGGATAACAGCTCGGCTACAAATTCGGTTTTTGGTTTTATTTTAACGGCTTTTTTATTTTCTTTCTTTTGGCTGTAGCCAAAAAAAACAGAGCCTAGGAATAGTATAATTAATGTTTTTTTCATTTTTTTTTATTTTAAATACGTAATAAAGCTAAACACCTATACTTAATAGTTATTTGCACCTCTGTTATTGGTACTTAACACCTGTATTATTGGTTATAAGCACTAATAATATTATGGTTTTCTACCTGTATTATTGGTGCTTAACACCTTAATTATTGGTTGTAAGCAACAATAGTATTAGTATTTTATACCTCTTTTATTGGTTTAAGCAACCAATAATACAGGTATTTTACACCTATATTATTGGCAGTAAGCACCTATGTTATTGGTTAAAACAACCAATAGTATTGTGAATTATAATAATTTAACATCTCTTTTGACTAGAAACCATACTTTCCAGAATGAAAGCCAAGATTCGTTAAACCTTGTTTTACCTCTGGTGCATTCATGAATAATTTCCATAATAAACCTGTGCGGTAGTTTTCAATCATTGGTGCTATGGTTCCTTGATCTATTGCCAGATAACGTGGCGTAACCCAATTAAATTGAGCTGAGAAAGCATCATAAGGCCCGGCAATACCGACATAAGTACTTTTCTTTTCATCATATAAATAATGCAAAAACTTCATGCTTTCTTTTGGAGTATATGGAAAAGATGATAGTGCAGCAGTTGGCGTTATCACTCCCAAATCATTATCGGTATCATGGGCAGAATAGCCTGTTGATCCGTCAGTATTTCTGGAATAACTGGCTGTGAGTCCCCAGCATTTTTCAGAATATCCGTTCCAATTTTTTGGATTAGCAACGCAATGGCTGTAAATTATTTTTGCATGATTCTGAGTTAATTCCCAATAATTGGCATATTTATCAGACAATTGGGAAGGATCTAATCCTAAGTAAGAATATTGCGCCCAAAACAAAGGACCTGCATTTCCGCTAACAGTATTGTATTTGAATACTAATGGGATTCCGTATTGTGTTTTACTAGTTGCAATAGTTCCGTTTCGTGTCCAGCCCTCGTGATAAGCCGCAACGGGAATCGGATGCGTTGTTGAAGCAGCACCCAGAATATAAGCAATCAAACACTCATTATAACCTTCCAATTTGAATTTCATTTCCCATTGATAGGTTGGTGACCAATGCCAATACATCGCATTTTCACCGTTGGTGTACCAGCTCCATTCTACACCTTTCCATAAATTATCCGCTTTGGCAGACAATGTTTTTTCTTGGGCATTACCGTTTTTAAAATATTCCCGAACAGCAATCAATCCTTGGCATAAGAAAGCAGTTTCAACTATATCACCTCCATCATCTTTATTACCAAAAGAAATAGCTTTTCCTGTAGTTCCGTCCATCCAATGTGCCCATGCTCCGTGAAAACGATCTGCTTTTTCCAGAAAATCCATTGCAGTGGTCATTCGGGTAACGGCTTCGGCTCTTGGAATGAAACCTCTTTCTACTCCAACAATCAAAGACATTAATCCAAAACCTGAACCTCCTGTAGTTACTTTATTAGCTTCAAATCCTGGGTTATCGGTATGATAACGCTCTCTTCCTAATTTTGAATTAGGTTCTGCATAATCCCAAAAATACTTTATCGCATCTTTTTGAACCTGATCCATAGCTTGTTCATCGGTCAAAACTGTTACTGGTGTTGTGGGTGTTGTTGGCAAAGGCGTACCTCCAGTGTTCCCTTCTGAGGACGGTGATGATGAACATGAATTAAATAAATTCAAAAAAATAAACAAGAATAGATTTTTCATTTTTATAAAATTTGATGGCTAAAAAATACACACCTGATTTTTAGTTTAATCAGGTGTGTATGTAAAGAATTCTTATCTGTTGTCTTTCTCTAATTTATAAAGAGCTGTAACTTCATTGTCAGCTAATGCCACGTCATAAATTCTAAATTCATCCATTAAACCAGTATAATGAAGCATCCAACCATCAGCGTTACCCCAAGGAGCTCCTAAATGCTGCTGATAACCACCAATAATAAATTTTGAAACTTCAGAATTTGCTAATTCTCCATAAGGAGCACCTCCTGTTAAAGGATCACTCGCATATCTTTTCGATATTGTAGCTGGTAAATCTAATTTTACACCATCTATATATATGCTATAAGTGGAACTTGTTCCGTTGTAAGTCCAAACCACATGTTTCCATGCTCCATACATATTCTTCAGAATATTATCATCTTTATGCTCTAAAAATTGTCCAAACCAAGGAATACTAGGCGTTACATCTTTTTGAATATGATTTTTTAGAAACATCGAAGTATTTGAATTACTCTGTTCAATCAAAGAAAAAATATTCCCAAAGAAATCTGTTTTTTTAGGTAACATAAACAATGATTGTGCTCCTCCTGTATGAGTTTCCGTTTTTATCCACATTGAAACCGAAATACTCTTAACATTTATCACAGAGCTTGATACATTATTATATGCTATAAATGCTGTTGGCGATCCTTTATATGCATCACCTTTTATACCTGCTTCATATGTAACATCTGTTCCTGTTCCATCTGTAATAGCATTTTTGGAATCTTGAATATTTCCATCAAAACTAAATTTTGAAACTAAATGAGTAGCCGCAATATCATCTGAGTTTTCATAACCTCCAATTGACTCATAAGGAATTGGATCGTTCACTTTATCTATACTATCCTCGTTACAGCTTACAAAAAATTGCATGGCTATAACCGAAGCAAACAAGAAAATATATTTATTTTTTTTCATTTTACTTTTTCTTTAAAATTAATTATAACCTGGATTTTGCTGCGATAATCCGTCTGCTTGATTTATGAATAAAGCTGGAATAGGAAACAGTTCATTTTTTCCTTCAGTAAAGACTTTTCCGTGTACCGCAAAAGCTGCTTTAGCTTGACCTGTACGAACTAAATCAAAAAATCTATCGTGTTCAAAAGCCATTTCTACTCTTCTTTCTTTCCAAATAGCTGTTCTGATATCTCCTTGAGAACTAAAAGTTGTATTTGCTAATCCAGCTCTGTTTCTTATTTGATTTAACAAAGGAATTGCTTCTGATGTTTGTCCTAATTCGTTTAAAGCCTCTGCTTTCATCAATAAGACTTCAGCATATCTAAGGTATTTAATATCAACATCCGTTTCCCATGCATTTGTATAAGCAGACGAATACGCTTTGTAGTTATAATACTCATTTTCAACTGTATTAGGCACTAACTTACCATCGTATAATGTTTGACCTCTAAAAATAATGGTGGCTGCTTTTCTAACATCACCTGTTTCATATGCATTTACTAAACTCTCAGACGGTATATTGAAACCCCAACCCCAACCACCAGTACCACGAGCACCTTGTGTGTTAGAATATCCCTCAATTCCTTTGATTGGAACTGCACCGTATGCATAAATTTCAAAAATCGATTCAGAATCAAATTTTCCTGTCGCTTTGAACATTGAAGCATAATCACTGACAATTGAATAGCCTGTAACCTTATTAGTATTATCAACTACTTGTTGCCATTTTTTTTGATACAAACTTACTTTTGCTAATAAAGCATAAGCAGCACCTTTTGAAGCTCTAGATCTTTCATTTACTGAATAAGCTGATTTGTCCGGTAATGCAGCAATAGCCTCATTTAAATCATTTTCGATAAAAGCATAAACCTCTGCAGCTGTTTTACGAGTCAGCTGCATGATTCTATCAGAATCTGAACCAGGAACCGGTAAATGATCTACAATTGGAACTCCACCGTAGCATTTTACCAAAGTAAAATACATAAAAGCTCTTAAAAATTTGGCTTCGCCAATTAATCTAGCTCTTAAATTTGGATCAGCTTTATCTAATTTTGGAATAATATTTAAGGCTTGATTGCATCTATTAATTCCATCATAATTTGCAATAAAAGTACTTTCCGCAGATGGATTTGAAGCATTATAAGTCAACGCATCCAATACATCCTTATCAGTACCAGTATCTCCAGGTGAAGACCCTTTATCAGCATCGTCAGAAGTGATACTCGAAAGACCTATCCATCCGAATGAAGTCATATCCCAATTCAAGAATTTATTATAAATAGCCGTAACAAACTGAGAGGCACCTGCATCATTATTATATAATTCTGTATCGTTTGTAGAAATAGATTCTGTTTGATCTACATCTAAATAATCGTCTGCACATCCCGCAAAAAAGAACGTTGAAAATACAAACGCTGCTATATATATCTTTTTCATTGTATTAAAATTTTAAATTAGCACCAATTACAAATGATCTTAATGTTGGATAAGCATCAAGCTCGACACCTTGAGTTCCGTAAGGGTTTCCATCTCCGTTTAATTCAGGTGAGAAACCAGAGAATTTTTGTGTAATAAATGGATTGATAGCGTTCACATAAATTCTGCAAGAACTAATGAAATTATTACTTTCAATTGGTAGTTTATATCCTAATGTAATATTGTTGATTCTAAAGAAATCCCCTGATTCCAAATAGTAAGTAGAAGCTACTGGCACTTGATTGAATGGTGCAGGTTTTGAAGCTGTTAAGTTATTTGGTGTCCAAAAATCGGAAGCAATTGAGTCTTCGATATTTTCTCCTGAAAAACGCTGTGCTTTTTTGCCATTATAAACTTTAGCACCATTAGTCCCGTATCCATCAACTGAGAAATCGAAATTTTTGTAATTAAATCCTATTGATACTCCGTAGTTAGATTTTGGCAAACTTGATCCAACATATTTTCTATCAGTATTTGCATTTAATGCATCTTGTGTAACTTTTTCTCCAGCGGCATTATAATACATCATTTTTCCGTTTGTATTATCAAAACCAGCATACTCATAGATATAAAAACTTCCTAACGGCTGACCAACTGTAGTATTATCTAATAATTTGGTATCCTGTCCGTTACCTAATCCTCCTCCAATAACTGGAGACAGAATGACATCTTTTAAACCAGTTATTTCATTTTCGTTGTTCGAAAAATTACCACCAACCCAATAACTAAAATCATCTGTAATTTTATCATCCCAACGCAAAGAAATCTCATATCCTCTGTTTGAAACTTCTCCAACATGTGCTGGCGAAGCCGCTGTAATTCCAGAAGTTAAATAGGGTTTAGTATTTAAAATTACGTTTGAAGTATTTTTATCATATACATCAAAAGCTCCTTTTAATCTGCTGTCTAATAATTCAAAATCTAAGCCGACAGAAGATTCTTCTGTTATTTCCCAAGACAAACTTGGATCAATTTGAGAGCTGATAGTTGTTCCTTGATTTAAAATTGAACCTCCTAAATAAGCATTTGGACCAGAAGTATACGATTGATTGTTAAGCGGTACGTTCTGGTTACCTAATCTACCCCAGCCACCTCTTAATTTCAACATGTTAATTACTTTCACATCTTCCATAAAACTTTCTTTGGTTATAACCCAGCCTAAACCAAAGGCAGGGAAATTACCCCAACGGTAATCTTTTCCAAAATTTGAAGATCCGTCACGTCTAATAGTTCCTGTAAATAAGTATCTGTCCATTAATTTATATTGGAAACGGCCAAAATAAGATGCCAGCTTTGTTTCGTTAAAAACTTCATCTTGGTAACTTGTAATATTTGTTTCATAATCATTATCTCCTTTCAAAGACCAATAATTAGAATCTGAATTAACATTTTTCCTTGCAATTGTCAGTTTCTCTCTCGGTCCTCTAACTGAAGTTTCGATACCAGCTGTCAACTCTACATCATGAATTTCATTAAAAATCTTATTATAAGTCAAGTAATTAGATAAATTCCAATTAAAATATTGTTCTCTGCCTTTAGTTAATAAATTTATATTAGCATTTGGGAATTCATTTTCATAATCACTTGGAACCTTGTTAGGGTTTGCTGCCAGCCAAATGTTTTTTGTGTCATCAAAATTGTATTGTTCCCAAGTATAATATTCCCCATTAAATTGTGAAGTGAATTTTAATGACTCTAAAATTTCATAATCCAATTTCAATCCTCCCTGCAAGGTTACACTTCTTTGCTGCTCATCAAAAAAGTTCAATTGAGCGACAGGATTTCCTACATTGTTAAATGAAGATCCAGTTTCGCTCGCAAAGCCATCATCACCTACACGAGAAACACCATACTTCCCATCAGGAAAATAAACAGGCACAATTGGCGATTGTTTGTATGCATTTGTAAAAGCACTTAACGGCTTAGGCGTAGATTTTGCAGATGTAAAACTGAAATTTTGATTTAAAGTCAGTTTTTTAGAAATTTTATATTCATTATTATTTCTGAAAGTTGTACGACCATAATCTAATCCTTGTAAAATACCTTTCTCCTGATAATTACCTAAGCTGAAAAAATATTTAATATACTCCGATGAACCAGAAAGAGAAACATTATTTTGAGTGTATGTTCCTGTTCTTGTAATTTCATCAAACCAATCTGTATTTACAGGCTGATCCTGAGAAAAGGTAGTCGATTGTAATGCAACATTCGAATAGTGAGAATATTTATTGCTTCCAGCCATTTTTACCTTTTTCAAAGGCTCTCTCATACCAGCAAAGCTTTCAATTTCAACAGAAAGTTTTTCTCCTTTACCTTTTTTAGTCGTAATAATAATAACTCCATTAGCAGCTCTTGTACCATAAATTGCAAGTGCAGAAGCATCTTTTAAAATTTCATAAGAAGTAATATCATTTGCGTTAATGTTATTGATGTTTTCTGTTTGCATTCCATCAACAACATATAAAGGAGTTCGCCCACCCAAAGCAGTACCCAAACCTCTAATAATTACAGAAGGCGTACTACCCGGTAAGTCAGATGAAATTACTTGTACCCCAGCTGCCTTACCTTGAATTGCCTGCGAAGCATTCAATACTTTGGTTTTGGTAATCTCCTCTGCTTTTATGGAAGAAATAGCTGTAGTATTGTCTATTTTCTTTCTTGTACCGTACCCAATCACCACAACCTCTTTTAATTCAGTGTCTTTGGATTCATTTAAAGTAATTGTCATCGGTGCCAAAGTTGCTGGAACGGATACAGCTTCAAAACCGACTAAGCTAATTTTCAATATATCACCTTCTTTGGCATTTATACTAAAATTTCCATCAAAATCACTTTCAGCTGAAACATTTCCTGAAACAACAAATGCTCCAGGGATTCCAAGTCCGGTCTGATCCAATACTTTTCCTTTGATTACTTGACCAGACATATAGGCTGGAAGCAGAATGAGTGCTAAAAAGCTAAAAATAAAATTTCTCATAGGTTTGTTAAACGTTAAGTTAGTCCAGCTAAATTAGACAAATACAACGTTGTAGTAGACGAAACAGCACTACTACATGAATACATCAAAACCTATTTTTATTTTCATAAAGCCTTGTTTTAAAGGTATTAACAAAACTATCAAGAAGCACATCAAAGCTTAATGATGTAGCAATGATGTATTGTTATTCTGCAAAAATTACACAAAATAAATATATTATTAATAAAAAAACACTGATTTTTATACGGATAATAAAAACTTAGAAAGCGTTTCTTCTTGAGAAAGTCCCAGTTTTTTCCTTAAACGGTAGCGGTGCAGTTCTACTCCCCTGAAAGAAATATTCATCATAGGAGCAATTTCTTTGGAAGAAAGATTCATTTTTAAGTACACACACAGCTTAATATCCTTTGAAGTAAGATTTGGATATTTCTTTGAAAGGGCAATAATGAACTCATTGTTAATTTGATTCAGATTGGTCTCGAAAATTTCCCATTCATGCTTATTAACAGCATTAATTTTTATAGCTTTTTTAATTTCACTTTTAAGTCTGTTGAAATCCGATTCGGTATCCAAGATATTTTGAATGTTTTCAATCATTTCACTTTGCTTAGCAATAGAAAGCGACTTGCCTGCTACTTCCGAAGATTTAGTCTGCAATTCAAGTTCCAGAATGTGTTTTTCATACTCTTGTCTGTTTAACTCATTTTCGGCTTTCAATTCCATTTCCAGAATTTCTCTCTGGTGTTTTAATTCTTCTTTCTGCAGTTTAAGTTTTTGGATGTACTTCATCTTATTCCATTTATAATAAAGATATAAGATAAGCCCGACCACAATAATATAAACTAAAATCATCCAAATTGAATAATACCATGCATTGGCTACGGCAAATTGAAAATTAGTTGCTTTATTGTAGCGTAAACCGTCATTACTGTAAACCGTAACATCATGAGAACCGCTGGTAAGGTTATTCAAGAGAATCACACCTTCCTTTATTGGAATTAGTTCTTTTTTACCGTTCAATCTGTAAAATAAATCGGGTTTCGAAGCTCCGTAAATCCCCGATATAACATTGATTCTCAACTCTGAATTGTGCTTAATCTTCGAATTATTTTCGACTAAAGCTTCATTATTAAAAGCCTCAATTTTTACAGCAGTGTTTTCCTTTTTATTATACTTTAAATCCAAAGAAATAAAACCGTCATCGAGATTCAGCAGATAGTTATTTTTATCTTTAAAAATCTTCAAATTGTCATTGATAATTTTTCCCTTATAATATTTCTCCTGAATACTGTTTCTGATAAACTTAGACCCTTGAGCATAAATATGATACAAAAGTCCATCCTGCAGAACCATAAAATGATTTTCATCAATGGAAACAATATTGGAAACATTTTTGAAATTTTTATTAAACAATTCATTCGCTTCCAATTGATTAGTAAAAGAGTTGAATGTGTACCAGGAATTGTTAATCAAAAAGAGGATTTCATTTCTAAACTCAAATATTTTTACCCCAAAATCATTGCTTATTTTACTGCGCTGGGTCACATTATCGACTTTGGGTTCATAGTTGTCATTATATAAAATACGATATAAACCCCTATTGATATCGGCTGCCCAAATTTCATTTTTTCTGTTTTGTGCAAGATATTTTATAGGCTTCAGCAATCCTTTTACAGCTTCTTTTTCTTTTAAATTATTAGCATCATTATAAATCACAATACCACTGTAAGTAGCCTGCAGATAGGAATTATTGATACCGCTTTTAGCTAAATTCCATCCTCCGTTAATAGTGCTCAGCTTACTGAACACACCATTTTTATAAATATAGGTTCCTTCATTGTGACCAATGAGATACTGATCGTTTATTTTACTGATAACCCAAGCCTGCCCCTGCGTACTCGGAATCAAAGAAAGCTTTTTTCCTTCATACTTAAAAACACCATGATTGGAAGCCATCAGATAGCCCTGCGGAGTGCTAGCAACCGAATAAACGGAACCTAAAATCCCTGAACTGTCATAAAATATTGAAATCGGGGAATTTACCTCAATATGAGCAATTCCATTATCAAGACCCAGCCACAAATCATTTTCTTTATCCTGCCCAATACTCAGAATAGAGTTGTTCATCAGGACATTATTTCTGTTAATATTTTTATAAGTGCCGTCTGTCAAGTCCAGAATATAAACACCATTATTAGCAGTACCAATAATGAGTTTGTTGTTTTTGATAAATTGGGCAACATTAATATTAGCCGATTTTAGAATCTCATTTAATCCATTTTTCCAAGGACTCAGAATATTATTTTCAAGCACATAAACACCATTTTTCTTGGTAAAAAAATAGGTTTTCCCTTGATGTTTCTGAATAGCATGTATTACATTATTTTCTAAAAGCGACAGTCCGTTGACTTTCTCGATTGCACCTTTATTCAGCCTGTAAATTCCTTTTTCTACAGAAGCAATCAATAATTCATTGCCCGTAACAAAACAATAGGATATTAAAAAAGAAAACTTTTTTTCTTTAATCTCTTTTCCGTCATATATGAAAAGACCATTGAAGGATTGAAAATAAATCTTATTATTAAACTTAAATATCTTCCATATTTCATCATTATTATTCTTTTCATCAAAGACTTTCTTTCCTTTTGAAATAGAAACATAATGCATCTTGGCATCTTTTCGGTACCAATAGCCAAACTCTTGATAAGAACCTGAATAGATCTTACCTCCATCAACCATTATTGAACGGATTATAGTTTTGTTGGGTAATTTATATTTCTCCCATTTTACGCCATCATAACGCAGTAAATAGTTATTATTAGCAAAATACATGGCATTATCTTTCCCTTGAGCAGCGCTCCAAACCTGATTATCTCCCTGATAATTTGATTTGCTGTAATTTTCAACAAAAGGGAGCAATTCCTGAGCTGTAAGATGAAATGATATAAAACCAAAAATGAATATATAGAGAAGTTTAGCTTTCAAAATGTGAAGTTTTTTTATCAAATATAATTACAATTCTTCAATTAAAAACACAAAAAAAGCCTCTGAATACAGAAGCTTTTTTAAACCTTTATTATTTATTTTTTAATTCAGCAGTAATTTATACACCTGATTTGCAATTTCGATTTCTTCGTTGGTAGGAACAACCAAAATTTTAGTTTTCGATTGAGGCAGATTGATTTCACGGATTTCTTTGGAACGGATTTCGTTTTTAGGAACATCTAATTCTATTCCAAAATACTCCATATCAGTACAAACTAATTTTCTGATGTAAGATGAATTTTCGCCAATTCCAGCAGTAAAAACAATAGCATCCAGACCATTTAAAGCTGCAGCATAAGAACCAATAAACTTTTTAATTCTATAAGCATTCATAGCCAAAGCCAATTGGCAGTCAGTATTTCCTTTTTCGGCATTTGATTCAATATCTCTTAAATCGCTGTATCCTGTAAGTCCAAGCATACCGCTTTGTTTTTGCAACATTGTATTTACTTCTTCCAAAGAATAGCCTAAAGTTTTAACTAAATAAAATATCAGTGATTGATCTACGTCACCGCAGCGAGTTCCCATAATCAAACCGTTTAATGGTCCAAATCCCATAGAAGTATCAATACTTTTTCCGTCTTTAATAGCCGCTATACTGCATCCGTTTCCTAAGTGTATGGTAATTATTTTAGAACCTTTTTCTAAATAATCAATTGCTTTTTCCGAAACATATTTGTGGCTTGTTCCGTGAAAACCATAAGAACGGATTTTATTTTCGGTCAAAAGAAAATTTGGAATAGCATATTTATAAGCTTCAACAGGCATTGTCTGATGAAAAGCAGTATCAAAAACAGCGATTTGTTTTGCTGAAGCAAAAATTTCTTCAGCAACAACAATTCCTTCAAAATTAGCCGGATTATGCAATGGAGCCAGCTCAAACAATTGTTTTATTTTTTCTTTTACCTCTGTATTAATAACAGCCGTATCCGAAAAACTGCTTCCTCCATGTACTACACGGTGACCTACGGCTACGATTTCATTTGTGCTTTTTATCACTCCCACTTTTTCATCCATTAATAATTGAGCGATTTTTTGTAAACCTATTTTATGGTTAGAAATAGGCAATACTTCCTCTATTTTATTGGCATTCGTTACATAACTAAAATTAGAAGTTTCAAGCCCTATTCTGTCAATCATTCCAGAACAGATGACTTCGCCTGCAGGCATTTCGATTAATTGGTATTTTATAGAGGAACTTCCGGAGTTTATAATTACTATTTTCATTTTTTTTAAAGTTGCTAAGGCACTAAGTCCCTAAGTTACTGAGCTATTTTTAGCAAAAAACTCAAAATATTTTTTAATTGATTACAATCCCTGCGCCTGAATTGCTGTTATGACAACTGTATTTATAATATCATCTATAGTACAGCCACGGCTTAAATCATTTACAGGTTTGTTTAATCCTTGTAACATTGGTCCAATTGCTAATGCCCCTGTCTCTCTCTGTACTGCTTTGTAAGTATTGTTTCCTGTATTCAAATCAGGAAAAATCAGCACACTGGCGTGACCTGCCACTTCAGAGTTTGGCATTTTGCTTTGTCCTACTTCCAAATCGACAGCGGCATCGTATTGAATAGGACCTTCAATTTTAAGATCTGGACGTTTTTGTTTCACTATTTCGGTTGCTGCTCTTACTTTATCCACTTCATCACCTTTTCCAGATGAACCGGATGAATAAGACAACATGGCTATTTTAGGTTCTATTCCAAAACCAATACTGGAATCAGCAGATGAAATTGCAATTTCCGCCAATTGCTCGGCTGTAGGATTTGGATTGATTGCACAATCTCCAAAAATAGAAACACGATCCTCAAGACACATGAAAAATATAGAGGAAACAACAGATGAGTTAGGCTTGGTTTTAATAAACTGTAATGCAGGCAAAATTGTATGCTGCGTGGTATGCGCCGCTCCCGAAACCATTCCGTCAGCATGTCCTTTGTACACCATCATAGTTCCAAAATAAGACACGTCTTCCATTAAATCTCTTGCCATTCCAAGTGTCACATTTTTAGCTTTTCTCAGCTCATAATACGTATTAACATAATCCTCATACATCTCAGATTCTATTGGATTTATAATCGGAATTCTTGAAAAATCAAACTCTAAGCCAAGTTCAGCTACTTTGCTTTCAATTTGTTTTTTGTTTCCAATGATTGAAAGATCAACCACATCCATAGCTTGCAAGCGGGCTGCAGCTATGATAATTCTTTCGTCGCTTCCTTCGGGTAAAACAATATGTTTTCTGTGTGCTTTGGCTCTTTTTACCAAATTATACTGAAACATTTTCGGTGTCATTCCTTCTGCCTCAAATGCATTAAACTTATCGATTAAAACATCCAAATCAACATATTTATCAAACGTATTGATGGATGTCTCAATTTTCTGCACATTATCAGGATAGATTTTTGATTTTATACTTCCAATTTTATTTGCAATATGGTAGGTTCCTCCATCGACTGTGATAATTGGCACTATAGAAGAAAGCCCTTCTATTAATTTCATGATGCTGTCTTCAGGAAGAATATTTCCAGTCAGTACAATTCCTGAAATCGATGGATAATTCGCCGATTCGTTTGCCTGCAATGCCCCAAGAATAATATCAGCTCTGTCTCCGGGAGTAATCACAAGAGCATTCTCTTTTAAATGCAGCAAATAGTTACGCAATTGCATCGCCCCAATACTGTAATTTCCTATTTGATTGTTCAAATATTCTTGACCAAATAATATTTTTGCTTCTAACGCTTCTACAATCTCATGAATTGTTGGATTATTTAAGCTGCTAATTAGAGGTATCGAATTTACAAGAACCGATGACGGCAGACTTTTTTGCAGACTAGTTGTAACTAACTCAAGGTTTTCCGGCTGTACTTTATTAGCAATTACGGCCAATACTTCAACTTCTTTAATCTTAAAGGAATTATACGCTAAATTTAAATTATCAATTAGTTCATCTAAAGTTTTTCCTTCTCCAGAACCAACTATAATTGTAGGAATTCCAAGATTCTTGGCAATCAGGACATTTATATCCAATTCTATGACCGTACCTTCTCCTGTGAAACTGGTTCCTTCAACCAAGATAAAATCAAAGCGGTCTTCTAATCGTTTATACTTTTCGATAATTAAATCAACAACATCGCCTAATTTACCGTTGTTTTTTTTCTTGATTAATTTGCTTTTGGTAATAGCATAGGCATCTTCATATTGAATATCTAAATCAAAATGCGATATAACAGTTTCAATGTGTGTGTCTTTTTTTCCATCTTCAGAATCTTCAATTATAGGTCTAAAATAACCCACTTTTGCAGTCTTTCCCAAAAGCATTCTCAATAATCCTAAAGTAATTATTGTCTTGCCGCAATTCTCTTCAATAGTTGCGATATATATAGCTTTCTTCATATTGTAAATTTTATTTTTTTAAACCTTTATTAATTACAAAAGTAGAAGTTTAATTTCCTTATAAATATGACCAAAATCAGTTTAACTATAAAATTAAAACCAATTTCGCTTCTTAAAATAAATAACCATGCCAATTACTGTTAAAAACATGAAACCAATTACAAAATAATAGCCGTTTGGTTCCCTGAGTTCCGGCATATTATCAAAATTCATCCCATAAACTCCCACTATAAATGTTAACGGAATGAATATGACCGAAATAATAGTCAGCGTTTTCATAATCTCATTCATTTTATGCGTCTGCGCAGCAAAAAAGAAATTCGAAGCACTTTCTAATGAACCCATATCCGATTCAATTTGTTCCAACAGCTCTAAACATTTTTGGTGCAATCTGATAAAAAAAGTGAAATTTTCGGATTCTATTTCATTAAACACATCATCTTCTTGTATGCTTTTAATATCATACAAAGAATCTCTAAGAGGTATTATAGAACGCTTTAAAAAATTAAAATTATCCCTATGTGTTTCAATTTTTTCTAAAATTATTGGATCGGCACTTTTTTTGGTAAGATCTATCAAATCTTCAATTTTATTTTCTTCATCTTCAAGCGTTATGTAAAAATTACCAATAATTGCATCTAGCAAAATATATAACAAATAATCAGCTTTCTTGGTTCGTACAATCCCAGAATTAGTTCGAATGCGTTCGCGGATATGAGTAAAAAAATCACTTCTTTTTTCCTGAAACGAAATCAAGATTCCTTTCTTTAACAAAAAACTTATCTGCTCTACCTTGATATCATCTGTGGTTTCTGAAGGCAGCATCGATTTTATATTAAAAAACAAAACGTCTTTTTCCTCTTCCAGCTTGGTTCTTTTGGTGGTATTTAAAATATCGGCCAGCATAAAATTGTCGATATCAAAATATTTTGCAATCTCTTTAAGCAAATAAACATCATTCAGTCCATGAATATTCAGCCAATTAGTTTTGCTAAAATCAAGATGCTCTCCCAAACTAATAATAGTGCCATTTTCATATTCGTTTATTGTAGAATCATCATAAACAAACAATTGCATTTCAATTTCTTTGTTCGTATGCGAACCTGTATATTCAAGACTATAGGGCTGTAATCGCTTCCCTTTCTTGTATTTGATCTTTCTCATAAAATAATTTGTATAGTAATATTACGAAAAAAAACTTGTAAACACTGACTTTAAAGCACAAAAAAACCGAGCTATTGCTAACTCGGTTTATGTTTAATAACCATATTTTGAATTTCTAATTTAACACCATATTTTTTTTTCGCAAAATCTTGTTTAAGATTATTTATTCGAATCTGAGCTTTTGGAATTCCACTAGAACTTACTATGAACCCGTATTTTTTATTCTGAGGAATTTTTATCAAATCTCTTTCAAAGTATTTAATCGTTTCAATAATTTGATTATATGCCTTTTCTATTTTATTTCCTTTTAATTCTACAAAATAAAAGTCATTATTAGAATTTCGTACAAAACCAAAATCACATTTTCCAACCTCTTGAGAATCAATCAAACAATCATCAATTCTAATTTTAATAAAGTTTTCAATCGATTCAATTTCAAATCGTTTTCCGTTTTCTTTTGCAACTTTGTGCTCAATACAACAATCCTCTTTTATACAGTTTTTTTTATGATCTGCAATTAAATCATCGAAATTAATGTGCATATCGTAACTCTGTTAGTTTATCAAACTCCTCTGAAATTATATCTGAAACTCCATCAATTGCATTGGTATCAATACTTCTAAACTCTTCATTTTTGATTGAATATACTTTACCGTCGTTTCGTACTTCATAAACAGAAATATCATCGTAATCTATCCATTTATCTTCTGAAACAATTGAATTTATTTCTTCTTTTAAATCAGGATGTTCATTGAATGTGTTTTTTGCAAGCATTAGTGTATCTAAAGAGGAAAGTACATAAGGGCTATGGGTTGTTATTACTAAATTATGATTTGTTAAATTTATCCTTTCTATTAAATAACTTATTAATTTCTTTTGTTTTATTGGAAATAGATTCAATTCTGGTTCCTCAATCAAAATTGTTTTAATAGAATTCTTATTGTGATAATTAATTTCATGCTCAAATACTAATAACAACGGGAGTAATGATTGTATTCCGCTAGAAGTTTGAGACAAAATATATTCGTTTTCCTGAATTTTTATATAATCTGATTCATTGTTCCATTTAAAACCAATGTCAAATGATTTAAAATAGAGCTCTTTTACTTCTTTTTTTGCAACTTCGTATCTTGCAGAAAAACCCTTAAAACAATCTGGTAAAGCTACATTATTCGCCCATAATCCAGATATAGATGAACTAAGCATAGAAACTAAAATTCTTTCAGCAGGAATATATATTGGCAATGAATAAGGTGATTTTTTATTTATATCAATAAAGCCTTCAAGCATTTTCTTTACACTATCAATCTCTTCAAATCCATAAATATTATTATCATTTTTTAAAATTTCATTTATTCTATTGTTGATATCAATCAATGCCTCTTTTTTGGCAAATTTTTCAGCATCATGATCAAAAACCAACAATACGTTATCACTATATAATTCCAATTCTCTATTAGATACGGTGATTTTTAAATTATTATTAATATATTCAAACGAAGATTTTTTAAAACTAAAATCAATATTATAATGAATAAATAATTTTCTCAATTCTTCAAGTCTATCTATACCAAAAGTCAAATCATTATCCCTAAAAATAGAAATCAACTTCGCCAAAACACTTTTCCCTGTAGAAGTATCACCTATAAAAACTACATATTTAGTCAAGTCTATTTCAGCTTCTTTTATAGGTCCAAAATTTTTAACAATCAATTTTTCCATTATTATTCTATTTAAAACGTAAATATAAATAAAAAAACCGAGCCATTTCTGACTCGGTTTTTCATTATCATTAAAGAAGAATTATTTTACTTCTTCGAATTCAACGTCTTCAACATTGTCTCCTTGCGCTTGCGCTTGTGGCTCAGCAGCTTGTTGACCTTGTTCTCCTTGAGCGTACATTGCTTCAGTTGCAGTTTTCCATGCAGCGTTTACATTGTCTAATCCTTTTTGGATAGCCTCAATATCTTGAGATTGGTGAGCAAATCTTAATTCAGTCAAAGCAAACTCGATAGCAGTTTTGTTATCGTCAGTAAGCTTATCTCCTAATTCTTTCAACTGAGTTTCAGTTTGGAAGATTGTACTGTCAGCCTCATTTATTTTTTCAGCTTTAGCTCTTAATGCTTTATCAGATTCAGCGTTAGCTTCAGCATCTTGTTTCATTCTTTCGATTTCTTCAGAAGTTAATCCAGAAGAAGCTTCGATACGGATATCGTGAGATTTACCAGTTCCTTTGTCAGTAGCAGTTACTTTAATGATACCATTAGCATCGATGTCAAAAGCAACTTCGATTTGAGGAACTCCTCTTGGTGCTGGTGGAATACCGTCTAAGTGGAAACGACCGATAGTTTTGTTATCAGCAGCCATTGCTCTAGCTCCTTGAAGAACGTGTAGTTCAACAGATGGCTGAGAATCAGAAGCAGTAGAGAATACTTGAGATTTTTTAGTTGGGATAGTTGTGTTAGCTTCAATTAATGTAGTCATAACACCACCCATAGTTTCGATACCTAAAGATAAAGGCGTAACGTCAAGTAACAATACATCTTTTACATCTCCAGAAAGAACTCCACCTTGAATAGCTGCTCCAATTGCAACAACCTCATCAGGGTTAACTCCTTTAGACGCTTTTTTACCAAAGAATTTTTCAACTTCTTCAACGATTCTTGGGATACGAGTAGATCCTCCTACCAAGATAACTTCGTCAATGTCAGAAACAGTTAAACCTGCATTTTTCAACGCTTTAGCAACTGGTGCCATAGAACGTTTTACTAATGAATCTGTTAATTTTTCGAATTGAGCTCTAGATAATTTCTTAACTAAGTGTTTTGGTCCAGAAGCTGTAGCAGTTACGTATGGTAAGTTAATTTCAGTTTCTGCAGAAGATGACAATTCAATTTTAGCTTTCTCAGCAGCTTCTTTAATACGTTGCAATGACATTGGGTCAAGACGCAAATCGATACCTTCTTCAGCTTTAAATTCGTCAGCTAACCAGTCAATAATTGTATGGTCAAAATCATCTCCTCCTAAGTGAGTGTCTCCATCAGTAGACAATACTTCGAAAACTCCGTCTCCTAATTCAAGAACAGAGATATCAAAAGTACCTCCACCTAAATCGTAAACAGCAATTTTTTGATCAGTTCCTTTTTTGTCCAAACCGTAAGCAAGTGCAGCTGCAGTTGGCTCGTTGATGATACGCATAACTTTAAGACCTGCAATTTCACCAGCTTCTTTTGTAGCTTGACGCTGTGCATCATTAAAGTAAGCAGGAACAGTAATAACCGCTTCAGTAACTGTTTGACCTAAATAGTCTTCAGCAGTTTTTTTCATTTTTTGAAGTGTCATAGCTGACAATTCCTGTGCAGTGTACAAACGTCCTTCAATATCCACACGTGGAGTATTGTTGTCACCTTTTACTACTGAATAAGGTACTCTTTTTGCTTCCTCTGTGATTTCAGCAAAAGAATGTCCCATAAAACGTTTGATAGAAGCAATAGTCTTAGTTGGATTAGTTACTGCTTGTCTTTTAGCAGGATCTCCCACTTTAATTTCTCCACCTTCAACAAAAGCGATGATAGATGGTGTAGTTCTTTTTCCTTCCGCATTAGGAATAACAACTGCTTCATTACCTTCCATTACAGAAACACAAGAGTTTGTAGTACCTAAATCAATTCCGATTATTTTACCCATTTTTAATATATTTAATTTTTATTATATACTGATTTTATAACTCGAAGACTGAAAAGCAATCACTGTGCCAATATAAAAAACCGAGTAAATTGTCAGTTTATAATACAATTGTCATAAAACAATATGACAAACTGACATTTTGCATTTTTTTATTTAGTCAGTTCGCTTAAGCTCGTGTGGGCAAGACCCCATTATACAAAGGGGCTCATCCAGCACACGCGTATTCGCCCCTTTGCATAATGCGGTCGGGCTATTGCCATTACTTCGGTAAATTGGCGCTATCCCTCTTGCGTCTGTAACTTTATTAATTCAAATAATTAATATAACCTTATAATTATGTAAAATAATACCCGAATTATCTTAATAGAATTATTTAAAATTTATTTACTTTTGTGTTAAACCTTTTAAAAATAGAATATTATGAAAAAAATAACCTTATTATTTGTTTTTGCTTTATCGTTTAGTTTTACAAGTATTTTTGCACAAGCAAGAGAGGAATTAAACTTTGGTCTTTTAGGTATTAATTACGAGATTCCTGTTCATAAGGATATTACAATTGCTCCGGGTGTCGGAACCAATTTTGATTTAGATTGGCTGAATTTAGGAGTTAAAGCCAATTATTATTTTGACAATGTATTTGGAATTTCAGATGATGCTTGGGATGTATATGGCGGATTAAATGCTGGATATTCCGTTTATATGGGAGATAATGATATCGACAATGAAAGTGATATTAATCTTGGTCTTCAAGTTGGAGGACGCTGGTTTTGGAATGACAAATGGGGAGTTTATCTTGAGATTGCAGGCGGAAATGTTTCTGGAATGTCTCCTGCCATTGGTTTAACAGTTAAGTTATAACATATTACTTTTGCCATAAAAAGAAGCTTTAAAAGAAATTTTAGAGCTTTTTTTATGCCTCATTTTTTTTAGAAGACAACTCAAAAGCACTTATTATACTTGGCTTCTGCCCTATTATCCTTCCATTTGAATTATTGTAAAAAGGGTGCTGCTGCTTTTCTTAACAGAAAATTAACTCTAACATTTGTATATACAAATATAAAAAGTGTTACATTTGTACCAACAAATAAAGATTGTCCCGCTATGAAGATTGAAGATGAATTAAAAAGCAAGATTGAATATAGCAAATCAAAACAAATCGTTTTGAACATCATGTATACAGTAAACGTAATTACAGAGCGTTTTAATGACATCATTAAACCTTATGACATATCGGGAGAACAATTTAATGTATTGCGGATATTAAGAGGACAAAAAGGACATCCTGCCAATATGTGCATCATACAAGAAAGAATGCTGGCCAAAACTAGTAATACAACGCGGTTAGTAGATAAATTATTGTTGAAAGATTTGGTTACTCGGAACGTCTGCCCAGATAACCGAAGAAAAATTGAAGTATTAATTACTCAAAAAGGGCTTGATTTATTAGCAGAACTAGATCCTAAAGTAAAGGAACACGAAGAGTTTTTTGCAAAAAATTTAAATAACGAAGAATTAGAACAACTGAATACATTATTAGAAAAATACAGAACTAAATAAACAAATATAACAATGAGCAATTTTTTGAACAATCAAAATTGGAGATACGCAACAAAGAAA
Organism: uncultured Flavobacterium sp.; assembly: GCA_963511795.1. Classification (GTDB taxonomy): domain Bacteria; phylum Bacteroidota; class Bacteroidia; order Flavobacteriales; family Flavobacteriaceae; genus Flavobacterium. The sequence goes on from CAUPKP010000008.1 coordinate 33,786, forward strand.
TTTGATGCCACAAAAAAAGTTTCAGCAGAAGACTTAAATACATTGAAAGAAGCAATCCGATTGAGTTCTTCTTCATACGGATTACAGCCTTATAAAGTAATAATCGTAGAAAACCCAGAATTAAGAGCACAATTACAGCCAGCGGCTTGGGGACAATCACAAATAGTAGATGCTTCTCATTTATTCATTTTTGCAAATGATACAAATATTGGAGATGAAGCTATTGATGCTTTTTTAAATGCAATTAGCGCTGAAAGAGAAACACCGCTTGAAGCATTGGCTGGTTATGGTGATTTCATGAAATCTAAAATCTCGACTTTGGAACCTGCAGTTAAAAGTGTATGGTCCTCAAAACAAACATACTTAGCATTAGGTAACTTACTGAATGCGGCTGCCGAACTAAAAATTGACGTAACGCCAATGGAAGGTTTTGTTCCTGCACAAGTAAACGAAATATTGGGTTTAGACAAATTAAATCTTAATGCTTCTCTTATTGCAACCGTTGGATACCGTCACGAAGACGATACAACTCAATTTTACAAAAAAGTCAGAAAATCGCAGAAAGACTTATTTATCACGTTATAATAACAACTATAATAATTACTAATTCAAATTAAATCAATTTAAACAAATTTTAAAACTATGAAAAATTTAAAAACAATTGCATTAGCATTCGTAGTAGCATTGTCTACAGTAGCAGTAACTGCTCAAACTAAAAAAATTGATGTTGCAAAAAGTAACATCAACTGGGTTGGAAAAAAAGTAACAGGTCAGCACTCTGGAACTGTAGGTTTTAAAAGCGGTGCTTTGGTATTCAAAAAAAATGTACTAAAAGGAGGAACTTTCACTGTTGACATGACTTCATTAACAGCTACTGACATTACAGGTGAATACCAAGGAAAACTAAACGGTCACTTAAAAGCAGATGACTTTTTTGGAACTGATAAATTCCCAACTTCAACTTTAGTTTTCAAAACTATCGCTTCAAAAGGAAATGATGTTTACACTGTTACAGCTGATTTGACTATCAAAGGAATCACTAAACCAGTTACTTTTGACATCACTGTAAAAGGAAACACTGCAACTACAGCTTTCAATGTAGACCGTACTAAATATGGCATTAAATACAATTCTAAATCATTCTTCGAAAGTATTGGAGACAAAGCTATCTATGACGAATTTGAATTAACAGTAAACTTGAACTTTTAATTTTAGAATTTAATTGTGGAAAGTACCCTCAGCATTCTTTGCTGGGGGTATTTTTTTTATACTAAAAAAGCCTTTACATATTTAAAAAAGCACCTTAACTTAAACATGACGAATCGGTAACACTAAGAAAATATCCCTAAAACATTGTAATGGTAATTTTGAAAAGAAAATTAAAACATAAAAAAAAACCACAACCATTAGTGTTATGAAAGCAAAACTACTCGTAGTCATTATTATTTTATTTTCGATTACTTCACTGAATGCACAACAAATAAAAGGAATTACCGGCAATACCAACTGGATGGACAACTGGACAAACTTCAAACCAGCTGCTACAGTTTATAAAGAAGCAAGCCAAGTTTTAACTGGTACTATCGACCAAGATTTAAAACTTACAAAAAACAATACTTATAAATTAATAGGAACCGTTTATGTGACCAATAAAGCTGTTTTAACAATAGAACCCGGAACAGTTATTAGAGGCGATAAAGAATCCTGCGGTACACTTGTAATTACCAAAGGATGTAAACTTATAGCAGAAGGCACCGCTGCCGAACCTATTGTTTTCACATCAAACAACTCTAATTTAATGAGAAAACCAGGCGACTGGGGAGGCATTATTATGTTAGGCGAAGCTCCAATCAATAAAGTTGGCGGTGTTAGTTTTTTAGACTTCAATCTAGATCCCGCTGTGAGTTACTATGGAGGTCAAGATGCAAACAGCAACTCCGGTATTTTAAAATATGTACGTATCGAATATTCAGGTCACAAAATCAATGCTCTTAAAGAACTGAACGGATTATCACTGGGCGGTGTTGGGAGAGGCACTAAGTTCGAATTCATCCAAATCAGTTTTTCGAATGATGATTCATTTGAATCCTATGGAGGTGATGTAAATTTCAGCAACCTGATTTCGTATCGAGCAACCGATGATGATTTTGATTTCACGCAAGGAGTACAATGTACAATTTCTAATAGTATTGCTATCCGTAATCCATACTCTTCGGATATTTCAGGTTCCCGCTGTTTTGAAATTGATTCATACGATAAAGTTGAAAATGCTGATGTCACTAAAAAATTAACCAAGATTACAGCCAACAACATGACAATGATAAATACCGAAGATAACAATCAAGGGTTGGTTAGAGAAGCGGTTTATATAAAAGAAAAAAGCTATTTCAATATCAACAACAGTATCGTTGACGGATTTAGCAGCTGTGTTTTGCTCGAAAATAAAATAGGCGCATTCCCTGCAAATCTTGCAAAAATCAACATTCAAGGCATACAGGTAAACCGATGTGGCGGAGTAGTTCTTAGCGAGAGCCCAAACTATAATTCAGAATTAAGTAACTGGTACAATACTGACACCTTTTCGTTAGAACTTACCAAATTAAACAGCACTGAATTATTCATTCAGCCAGATGTGAAAAACAATCCCGATTTTAGAGTAAAAAGCACCAATCCGATAGTCAGCAAATAATTAAGTTTTTTTGACTTCAAAACATACAAAGCCTGATATTTTATCGGGCTTTTTTTTCCTCTGTTACAATGTAAAAACTATGCTGTAAAACAACGCTTACCATCTTTCATAACATCAAAAATACAGCTGTAAAATAATAGATTGAAAACCGCTGATTTACAGAAATTTAAGTTAACTTTATAAAACATTTACAATCTGACACTTGTCATCACCATAATTCAATCGATTTCGTGTTTCTATGAAAATGAAATCAGTCTGCATTTTATTTGCCTTTTAATTAATTTAATTTAGAGAAAATATGAGAAATTTAAAATCACTTAGCATTGTTTTACTGATTGTATTTTCCCTTAACACAGGAAATGCACAAACATCAAAAATTGATGTATCAAAGAGTAACATTCACTGGATCGGGAAGAAGATAACTGGTGAACATGAAGGAAGCATCAAGTTTAAAGAGGGTTCTCTTGTTTTTAAAAGCAAAAAATTAACAGGAGGAAGCTTTACCGTAGATATGACTAGCTTATCTAATACGGATCAAACGGGCAGTTCTAAACAAAAACTGGAAGGTCATTTAAAATCGGAAGATTTTTTTAACACTGCAGCTTTTACCACATCCACATTAGTATTTAAAAGCATCGCCAGCAAAGGAAACAACACCTATCTTGTTACCGGAGACTTAACCATCAAGGGAAATACAAACTCCATTCAATTTGATCTGGTAATTGTTGGAAAAAACAAGGCGACAGCTGCCTTGATTGTCAATAGAACCAAATATGATATTAAATATGGATCTGGAAGTTATTTTGATGATTTAGGAGATAAAACAATTTACGATGATTTTGAATTACACGTAGTTTTAATCTTTTAATTATTATAATTTAACAAAAATCCAAAAAAAATATCTTTTTTTTTATTTAAGAATCTTTGTCAAAACAAATATCATTTATATATTTGCATTCAACAGAAAAAGAATATGATAACAATAACAAACAATACTTGGTGGTGGAACAATTTACGTCAGTCGTCGTGAACTAAGCTCCTATAGTATTATTTGAACTATAAATATAAAAGGCTTGTCATCACGACAGGCCTTTTTTTTTTAGTCCATAAGCAAAAGGATAAGAAGGAGAAAAAAATCAAAGAAAAAGATCATTATATCAAAAGCAACATAAAGCATGAAGACCTATCAACTACAAACCAATTACAAACAAATCCTTGCCGATACAATAACACCGGTAAGTATTTATTTTAAAATCAGAGATAAATTCCCGAATAGCTTATTATTAGAAAGCAGTGATTATCACGGAAACGACAACAGTTTTTCGTATGTGTGCTGTAATCCAATTGCATCTATAAAAATTGAAAATGAAACTATTTTCAAAACTTTTCCTGACGGAAGTACAGAAGAAATTTCAATCGATGCAAACACCGATGTTCCGCAAGTAATTCAGGAATTTTCAGGTCAGTTTAAATCTGATAAAACGGATTTCAAATTCATAAACAATGGATTATTTGGCTACATCTCGTATGATGCGGTACGTTATTTCGAAAAAGTAACCATCGGCAAAAAAGAAAACAGCAATTCCATTCCCGATATATTTTATGCGGTTTACCAAAACATCATCGCCATTAATCATTTCAAAAACGAAGCCTATATTTTCTGCCATAACCTTGACGGAAAAAACAATATATCCGAAATTGAACAGTTAATGCAGTCCCGAAATATCGCTTCGTATAAATTCTCCAAAGAAGGCGAAGGTTTTTCGAACTTAACTGATGAAGAGTTCAAACAAAATGTTGCTTTGGCCAAAAAACATTGTTTCCGTGGAGATGTGTTCCAATTGGTTTTATCCAGAAGATTTACACAACGATTTAAAGGTGACGAATTCAATGTTTATAGAGCATTGAGAAGCATTAACCCATCCCCTTACCTTTTCTTTTTTGATTACGGCGATTTCAAAATATTTGGTTCTTCACCCGAAGCCCAGATTATCGTCAAAAATCGTAAAGCAGAAATTCATCCAATCGCAGGAACCTTCAGAAGAACCGGCGATGATGAAAAAGATGCCGTACTTGCCAAAAAATTATCGGAAGATAAAAAAGAAAACAGCGAACACGTGATGTTGGTCGATTTGGCTCGAAATGATTTAAGCCGTCACGGTCATAACGTTAATGTAGAAAAATACCGAGAAGTTCAGTTTTTCTCCCATGTTATTCATTTGGTTTCCAAAGTGACAGGACATTTGCACGAAAAAGCAACAACAATGCAAGTCGTAGCCGATACTTTCCCGGCAGGAACTTTGAGCGGAGCGCCAAAACACAGAGCGATGCAGTTGATAGAAGATTACGAAAAAACAAACCGTAATTTTTATGGAGGCGCGATTGGTTTTATGGATTTTGAAGGTAACTTTAATCATGCGATTATGATTCGAACTTTCCTTAGTAAAAACCACCAATTGCATTCACAAGCAGGAGCTGGAATTGTAGCTAGCTCAGACGAAGAAAGCGAAATGCAGGAAGTTTACAATAAATTACTGGCTTTGAATAAAGCATTGGATTTGGCAGAAACAATTTAAGCCCCCTAGCCCCCGAAGGGGGAACTTCATAGTAGACTCAAAATAAACAGAAAATTAAAAACATTAAAAACATTAAAAATGAACAACAATATATCCACTCCAACTGTTCCCCCTGAGGGGGCTAGGGGGCTAAAAAAAATACTAGTCATAGACAATTACGATAGTTTCACTTATAATTTAGTGCATTATCTGGAAGATTTAGATTGTGAAGTTACCGTTTACAGAAACGATGAATTTGATATAGATGAAATCTCAGGTTTCGACAAAATATTACTTTCTCCGGGGCCTGGAATTCCGGATGAAGCCGGTTTATTGAAAGCCGTAATTGCTAAATATGCTCCAACTAAAAGCATTTTAGGAGTTTGCCTTGGACAACAAGCCATAGGAGAAGTTTTTGGAGGAACACTTTCGAATTTGGATAAAGTGTATCACGGAGTGGCAACTTTGGTGAAAACATCAGTTAATGATGAGCTTTTATTTGAAGGTTTAGGAAATGAATTCGAAGTGGGACGTTACCATTCATGGGTTGTTGATCCCAATTTACCTGATGTACTGGAAGCTACATCTTTTGACGAGAACGGTCAGGTAATGTCGTTAAGACACAAAAGATATGATGTTAGAGGTGTTCAATTTCATCCCGAAAGCGTATTGACGCCAAACGGAAAGAAGATTTTGGAAAATTGGTTGAAGAATTAGTATTTGATAATTCAATTTCAAAGATAAGTCTCAGATAAGAATAAAAAATTGCGTCTTTGCGGTAAATAAATGAAAACAGCCAAAATCCATCTTATAGTCTCATGCTTTTTTATTTTTAGCTTTATTTCTTGTAACCAAAAGAAAGAGCAAAAAATAGAGCAGACTGTAAATATCCAGCCGGAAATGGTCTTGGATTTGGTGGATTTACAGTCAAAAAACAAACTGGGAAAAGATACTGTTGTCACTGTTATCAACGACCCTGTTTATCATAAATCAAAGAAATATCAAGCAGTAAACGCATTGCTTCTTTTAAAAAATGAAATTGATTTATCAAAAGTTGACATAAAAAACACATTAATAATTTTTGAATGCATCGATGGCTATAAACCTGAAATGCCTCTTGAATTATTTTTAAAAACAAATCCCTTTTTGGCTTTCAAAGATGTTGATGCTCCAAGAGGTTCTAATTGGGAAAAGATTGTCAAAAACGGAAACGAGATGAATGCCGATCCTTTTTATTTGGTTTACACATCAGCTCTAACCGATAATCAGGAATATAAATGGCCTTACAATGTAATTAAATTTCGCCTTGAATCGAAAAATAAAAACATCGAAGCCTTACAGCCAAAGGATGATGAAAAAGTAATGAAAGGTTTTACACTATATCAAAAACAATGCATCACTTGTCACGCCATAAACGGAATTGGAGGCGAAATGGGACCTGAATTGAATTATCCCAAAAGCGTAACCGAGTATTGGAAAGAAACTGAATTGGTTAATTATATAATAAATCCGGCTTCTTTCAGACACAAAGTAAAAATGCCAACATTGGGAATCACAAAACAGGAATCACAGGAAATCGTTGAATATTTGAAATACATGTCAGAACATAAAAAGAAAATATAAATAGAGATGAGCATAACAATTTCCGAAACAAGAGATATAAATATTGACGACATATTGGTTCTTTACAAAGCAAACGAATGGAGTTCTGCTGAGAAACCAACGCAATTATACAATGGATTGCTGAATTCCGAAACATTAATTACTGCTTGGGAAGACAAAAAATTAGTCGGTCTTGGAAATGCCATTTCTGATGGGCATCTAACTGTTTATTATCCGCATTTATTGGTACTTCCGGAATATCAAGGAAAAGGAATTGGAAAAATGATAGTTGACAAAATGCAGGAGAAATACAGTCACTTCCACATGCAAATGCTGACTGCCGATGGAAAAGCTGTAGATTTTTATAAAAAAAATGGTTTTGAACGTGCCGGAAACACCGAACCAATGTGGATTTATCAAGGAAATGAACACTGAAAAAAAAGTAGGCAATTTTCAGTATTTAGTTAGCAGTAAATAATTTAAGAATAAAACTTAACATCTCAGTATCTTAGCAACTTAGCATCTTTATAAAAAAAATGAAAAATATATTAAACAGATTAATCAACCACGAAATTCTTACCAAAGAAGAAGCCAAAGATGTATTGGTAAATATCTCCAGTGGAAGTTACAATCCAAGTCAGATTTCAGCCTTTTTGACCGTATATATGATGCGAAGCATCAGCATCGAAGAATTGGCGGGATTCAGGGAAGCACTTTTGGAATTGTGTATTCGAGTAGATTTATCAGATTACAATACCATCGATTTATGCGGTACAGGAGGTGACGGAAAAGACACTTTCAACATCTCAACTTTAGCTTCATTTATAGCAGCCGGAGCAGGAATTAAAGTCGCTAAACATGGAAATTACGGAGTATCATCTATTTCGGGTTCCAGTAACGTCATGGAAAAATTGGGTGTAAAATTCAGCAATGACAATATGTTTATTAAAAAATGCATTGACAAAGCCGGAATTGCCATTTTACATGCGCCTTTGTTTCACCCTGCAATGAAAAACGTAGGACCAATCCGAAAAGAATTGGGAGTTAAAACCTTTTTCAATATGCTAGGTCCAATGGTAAATCCATCATTTCCACAAAATCAATTGGTAGGTGTTTTCAACCTTGAATTGGCCAGAATGTATAGCTATTTATATCAAAATACCAATGTGAATTTTACGATTTTACATTCCTTAGACGGTTACGACGAAGTATCTTTGACAGGCCCTACCAAAATTATAACCAGCACCAAAGAAGGAATATTAAATCCAGCTGATTTTAGCGTTCGCCTTTTGGAACAAAAAGAAATTGAAGGCGGAAAAACCATCGAAGAATCTGCAGAAATGTTTATGAATATCATTTCTGGAAAAGGTAATGAAGCCCAAAATAATGTAGTTTGTGCCAATGCAGGAATAGCGATTGCAACCGTCACCAAATGTACACCTCTTGAAGGCTTTGAATTAGCTAAAGAAAGTTTACTTTCCGGAAAAGGATTGGAAGCTTTGAATAAATTACAAAACTTATAAGCCCCCCAACCCCCGAAGGGGGAGTTATATAGATTATACATAAAAAAGATAAAACAAAAAAAGAACCCAATCACGCCCAACAGTTCCCCCTTCGGGGGTTAGGGGGCTTATACATAATGAACATACTAGATAAAATCATATTTGATAAAAAAAGAGAAGTTGTTCTCAAGAAATCCATCATTCCGGTTTCACAATTGGAATCTTCAGTTTTCTTTGGAAAAGAAACAATTTCGCTGAGCCAAAATTTAAGAAACAGCAACTCTGGAATCATTGCAGAACACAAACGCCGTTCGCCTTCAAAAGCAATTATAAATCAAAATTTCACTGTTGAAGAAGTAGTAAAAGGATATGAAATTGCCGGAGCCTGCGGAATTTCGGTTTTGACGGATGGAAAGTATTTTGGCGGTTCATTGGATGATTTACTTTTAGCAAGAGCCTCGGTAAACATTCCGCTTTTGCGAAAAGAATTTATTGTTGACGAATACCAAATCCTGGAAGCCAAAGCCCACGGAGCCGATTTAATTTTACTAATCGCAGCCGTTTTGACAAGAGAAGAAATCAAATCATTATCTGAATTTGCCAAAAGTTTAGGACTCGAAGTATTATTGGAAGTACATAATCTGGAAGAACTAGAAAAATCGATTATGCCAACATTGGATATGATTGGCGTAAACAACAGAAACCTAAAAACTTTCGAAGTAAGCCTTGATTTCAGCAAAGAATTGGCTTCAAAAATTCCTGATGAATTCGTGAAGGTTTCAGAAAGTGGCATCAGTTCTATTGAAGCAATCAATGAATTAAAACCATACGGTTACAAAGGATTTCTGATTGGAGAAAACTTCATGAAAACAGATGATGCAGGAAAAGCAGCAACGGAATTTATATCAAAATTGTAAAAAAAGTTTAGAATGGGTATGAGTTTAGAAAGTTTAGTTTATGCTAAACTTTCTAAACAATCTAAACCCTCTAAACTCATAAACCTTTTAAACTTAAAAAGAATGAAACTCAAAATCTGCGGAATGAAATACCCAAATAATATGCTCGAAGTAGGCTCGCTCCTGCCCGATTATATGGGATTTATATTCTGGGAAAAATCGGCTCGCTATTTTGACGGAGATATGCCCAAACTTCCAAAATCGATTAAAAAAACTGGGGTTTTTGTCAATGAAAGCATTTCCGTAATTGAAGAAAAAGTAAGGAAATACAATTTACAAGCCGTTCAGTTGCACGGTCAGGAATCGGTTGAGTTTTGTTCGGAATTAAAAACTAAATTTGGTACTTACATCGAAATCATCAAAGTGTTTTCGGCAGACGAGAATTTTGATTTCAGTGTTTTGAAACCGTTTGAAACCGTTTGCGATTATTTTCTTTTTGATACCAAAGGAAAACTTCCGGGCGGAAACGGAACCACTTTTGATTGGCGAATATTAGAAAATTATCCATCAACAAAACCGTTCTTCCTTAGTGGAGGAATTGGAGTTGCCGAATTGGATTCGATAAAAGAAATTTCAAAAACCAATTTACCCATTTATGCCATTGACATAAACAGTAAATTTGAAATTGAACCAGGATTAAAAAACGTACAATTATGTAGAGACGTTGCACTGCAACATTTCTACGAAAACAAATAAAAAATATAAAATGTCATACAACGTCAACGAAAAAGGCTATTACGGAGAATTTGGAGGAGCCTACATTCCCGAAATGTTATATCCAAATGTAGAGGAATTACGCCAAAAGTATTTAGAAATCACTGCAGAACCAGATTTTAAAGCAGAGTTTGACCAACTGCTGAAAGATTACGTAGGTCGTCCTAGTCCGCTGTATTTTGCCAAAAGACTATCTGAAAAATACAATACCAAAATCTACCTAAAAAGGGAAGACTTGAATCATACAGGCGCGCACAAAGTCAACAACACAATCGGTCAGATATTAGTTGCAAAACGTTTAGGCAAAAAACGGATCATTGCCGAAACCGGCGCAGGTCAGCATGGAGTGGCAACAGCAACTGTCTGCGCTTTGATGGGAATGGATTGCATTGTTTACATGGGCGAAATCGACATTGCACGTCAAGCCCCAAACGTTGCCCGCATGAAAATGCTGGGTGCCGAAGTTCGTCCTGCTCTTTCGGGTTCCAGAACTTTAAAAGACGCGACCAACGAAGCCATTCGCGATTGGATCAATAATCCTGTAGATACTCATTATATCATAGGATCAGCAATTGGACCACATCCTTATCCCGATATGGTGACCCGTTTTCAAAGCATTATTTCCGAGGAAATCAAATGGCAGTTAAAAGGAAAAGAAGGTCGTGAAAACCCAGATTATGTTGTCGCCTGTATTGGCGGTGGAAGTAACGCGGCAGGAACTTTTTATCACTTTTTGCACGAACCCGAAGTTGGAATTATTGCTGTTGAAGCTGCTGGAAAAGGCGTAAACAGCGGCCATAGTGCGGCCACTAGTAAACTAGGGAAAGTGGGTATTATTCACGGCTGTAAAACGCTATTAATGCAAACTCCAGACGGTCAGATTACAGAACCATATTCGATTTCTGCAGGGCTTGATTACCCTGGTGTTGGGCCTATGCATGCACATTTGGCACAAACGGGTCGTGGCGAATTCTTTTCAGTAACCGATGATGAAGCCATGAACGCTGGTTTACAGCTTACCAAATTAGAAGGAATTATTCCAGCTATCGAAAGCGCACATGCTTTTGCTGTTTTAGATCAGAAAAAATTCAAACCGACTGATATTGTGGTAATCAGCCTTTCAGGACGTGGTGACAAAGATTTAGACAATTACATCGATTATTTCAAATTGTAGTATACTAATTTGGGCGTTACCCTCCCGAAAAGGTCGGGTCGGGCTGTTCGTTACAATCTTTTATGCCGAACACCGGCATAAAAGGATTTTCACTTCCATCCCTAACGCAACCACTAAATACAGGTAATTTTTAGGTACAATTAACATTTTTCAAAAATAGAATCTATGCAAAAATTATTCGCTTACGGAACTTTACAGGACAAAGATGTTCAAGAAAACCTTTTTGGCCGTATCCTTCAAGGAACGTCAGAAACATTGATTGGGTATGAATTAAATGAAATCCAAATCGAAGAAGAATTTGGCATAGAACATTATCCTATCATTATGGAAACCAATAATTCCAATGACACTATCAGCGGGATTTTATATGAAGTCTCCATGAGAGAACTTCATCAGGCAGATCTCTATGAAGGATTGCATTATAAACGTGTGGAAGTACTGTTGCAATCGAACCAAAAAGCTTGGGCATATAGTGCTGCCATTTAGAAATAACTAAGGATTTTAAAAACGAAACACGAAAAAATGATTTTAGCTGCTGCGCAAACCAAACCGAAACGAGGAGATATTGATGCCAATCTTTTGGATCATTATCGTCTTGTAAAATTGGCTGCCGAAAATGGCGCGCAGCTAATTGTATTTCCGGAACTGTCTATTACAGGTTATGAAAGAGAAGATGCCTTACAATTAGCTTTTTCTGAAAATGATTCCCGTTTGGATTATTTAAAAAAATTAGCCACCGAAAATAACATTACAATCATTGCAGGAGCTCCAATTCAAATAGAATCCAACTTATTTTTGGGGGAATTCTGTATTGCTCCAAACAATGAAGTTTCAATATATACCAAACAATTTCTGCATGCGGGTGAAGAAGTTTATTACCAGCCTTCGTTTGATTATAATCCAATGCTGAAAATACAAAATGAACTTATTTCCTGTGCCATTTGTGCCGATATTGATAATCCAAAGCATCCGGAAAATGCGGGTAAAAAAAATAGTTCTACCTATATTGCCAGTATTTTCTTTTCGCCAAACGGAATTCCGCAAGCACATCAATCGTTGCAGAATTATGCTTCGCAATACCAAATGAATGTCCTGATGGCTAACTTTGGAGGAGATTCATACGGATATCCTTCAGGCGGGCGCTCTGCTTTTTGGAATAATAAAGGAGAATTGATTGCCCAAATGGAAGATTCAGGTTCTGGATTACTGCTTGTAGAAAAACACGGTTCTGACTGGAAAAGCAAAATAGTAAATACTTAAATAAAAATATAAAAACACAACTGGAGGATTTTTAAATCCCAAGATAAAATACTTTAAAATGAACAGAATTAGTCAAAAATTACAAGAAGACAAAAAGATACTTTCCATCTATTTTTCGGCTGGATATCCTAACTTGAATGACACCGTACAAATCATTCAGGATTTAGAAAAAAATGGTGTCGATATGATTGAGATAGGATTGCCATTTAGTGACCCTTTAGCCGATGGACCAACCATTCAAGCGAGTTCTACAACTGCTTTGCACAACGGAATGACCACTCAAATCTTATTTGACCAATTGAAAGACATTCGCAAAAGCGTAAACATTCCGCTAGTGATTATGGGGTATTTCAACCCAATGCTGCAATACGGAGTAGAGAATTTCTGCAAAAAATGTGCCGAAATCGGAATCGATGGTTTAATCATTCCCGATCTTCCTGTAGATGTATATGCTGACCAATACAAAGCTACTTTTGATAAATACGGATTAATCAATGTATTCTTGATTACACCGCAAACTTCAGACGAGCGCATTCGTTTTATCGACAGCGTTTCCAGCGGTTTTATTTATATGGTGAGCTCGGCGAGTGTAACGGGATCACAATCTGGTTTTGGAAGTACACAGGAAGATTATTTCAAGCGCATTGCCGATATGAATTTAAAAAACCCGCAAGTCATTGGCTTCGGAATCAACAATGCAGAAACTTTCAATCAAGCCACACAGTATGCAAAAGGAGCGATTATTGGCAGTGCTTTTATCACGTATTTGAAAGAGAATGGAACCGGAAAAATTGGAGAGTTTGTGAAAGCGATTCGATAATTTTTTAAAATAGAAAATAAAGAACTGTAATAACGCTAATAAATTCAATACATTAAAAAAAACATCAAAAGGCATTACAAGAAGTGTCTTTTGATGTTTTCAAAATTATTATATCGCTGTCAAAATAAAACTGTTCAGAACTTCATCAATCTCAACTTTCAGGACTTCATCTCTGCCTTGCCTTTTTCCGTCTGTAAAAACCGAACGAGTAAAATAAAGTGTTTTATTATCCAAAGAAAATCGAGGCTGGTATTCCATAGCATTCGTATTTATTTTTGAGCCAAGATTAATCGGTTTTGACCAGCTTTCCCCTTCTTTTTTGGAAAGAAATAAATCGTAAGCACCATAAACACCAGTACGGTTAGACAGAAAAACCAACCATTTCCCATCACGGCTAATTGCAACATTACTTTCGGAGAAATTACTCGTGTTAAGCTCTTTTACAGCTATTGGATTCTGCCATTGCCCATTTTTATATTCGCTATAAAACACATCACCGTTGCTGGAATAATAAAGATGATTTTCTGCTGTTAGTTCAGGATAATACTGGTCGATAGATGTATTTATACTTTCAGGCAAGGGAACAGGTTTCTGCCAACTCCCAAGTGAATCTTTTTTAGAAATATACAAGTCTGGATCTTTACCGGTTTCCGAAATTCGAAGCAGTGCAAAAGTACCATCATGACTAATTACCGGATTAGCAGCATTAGATGTTAACTGCCAAATATCCATTTTAAAAAGGTTGTTAAAACTGCCATCTAAACCAATCTCTAAACGATAAATTTCGCAGACACTCCTATCCGCATTACTTCTAGTAGTATATGCATATTTGCCTTCGGACGAAAAGCTAATACCATATACATCTCCATCTGAAAAAGCTTTGTCAAGAACAACTCTTGGCGTCATTGTCGCTAATGCTTTAAGAAATGGAAGATTAATTTTAGCAGAATAAATATTTTCTACCAAATCATCACCAGCTTTTTGCGAACGGGCAAATAGTAACGTATCATGATTGAAGATTGTAGGGCAGAAATCGTTGTGCTCCGAATTAATTTCGGCTCCAAGGTTCAAAGGAACAGACCATTTACCATTTTGGTTAAAGCTGATATAAAGATCTGCCTGCCCAAAACCAGAAATAATGCCATTCGAAGAAAAAATAATATAACTTTCATCAGGGGCGATATAACAATTACCTTCATCGTTTTTGGTATTGATTGGATAACCTACATTAACAGGTTCTTGGTATTTGCCGTTAACCAAACGGGATACATAAATATCGTTCCCGCCATACCCTTTTTTATCACTGCGTAAGCCGAAATAGATATTTCCGCTGTTAGTCATAGTCGCATAGGTTTCACTTTCATCGCTGTTTATTTCATCGAGTGGAAACGGTTTACCCCATTTTCCGTTACTTCGTTTTACCATCCAAATGTCCAGATCTTTATCATCAGTGGCATTCTTTTGAAAGCTTTTTCGGCTGTTGTACAAAATGCTGTTTCCATCAGGAGAAACACTAGGATCAATTTCTCTAAATTTCTGATCCGAAAAAAAAGCAGATTTTGGTGTCTCCCATTTTCCATTCACTCTTTTGCTTTGCATAATCTGGAGCTTTTTTCTTCCTCCAAAAGAGTTTACAAAATAGGCTTTATTACCGTCGGGCGAAATAGTTAATCCAAAAACCTTATCATTAGAAATAATTTCGGGTGCAAATATTTTAACCTCTGAATTGACCTGCGCATTTACAGCACTACTAAGAAATAAACTGCAGCTCAATAAAAATAGTTTTTTTAATTTTCTCATAAGACTTTTCTTTTTCTATTTAGATGCAGCGAAAAAGAAAATCTTACACCGTTCCAATAGCTTTCTATCCGTCATTTAGTTAAAAAAGGTATTAGAAAAAAGTGTACTATTCAATCATATCTCCGATTTAATAGATTGAATATATTTTTCCAGTATGGCAACATCTTTTTTCATTCTTCTTCGCTTAATAAAAAAAGTGTAAAATATCATCCATACAATGCAGGCTCCCCAAACCCACCAAAAACAAAGAATGGTGCGCCCTGTTTTGTCTAGCAGAAATTTATCGAGTACAGGCCGTAGATACAAATACACACCAAAACCTAATACCAGAACATATAAAACTTCGCCGTAAGTATGCATCCATATATTCCGTTTTTTATAATCTTCCAATTGTTCTATGGTTTGCAAAACACTTTGGGTAGGTTTTACTTTATTTAAACGATAAAGGAGATATGTTTTGCTCAATGCGTAATACAAGGAGCAACCGATTAAAATCCAAAATCCATAATCTGATGTCACCATTTTTTCAGCATTTATTCTATCAATGTAAATGATAGCGATTGCCGTTATTATAAATACAATTATTGTTTTGAGATGATTTTTTTTCAGCAATGCAATATCATCCTTGGCTTTTTGATCAGCAACCTTTTTAGACAAGGTTACTGAAGCCTTTTTCTGCTGAAACAGCGTTTTTAGTTCTTCAAAATCCTTTTCCATATCAGTCGTTTTTTGATAATAATTCTTTGAGCTGCTTCTTGATGCGATATACCTTTACATTTACATTATTTTCGGTAATCCCCAGTACCTCGCCAATTTGTTTTTGAGAAACATCCTCCAGCACCATCGAAATAATGATCCTGTCTATTTCATTGAGCTGGGCAATAGCTTTATACAAAATAGCCGATTGTTCTTCTTTATCTTCAGGCTTTTCTTCAGTAAAATTGTCTTTTATATTTTCGTAATACTCTACTGGATTATTCTTTTCCTTACGCAATTGCATCAGGCATGTATTTGCAGCAATCCTGTAAATCCAAGTACTATAATCCGAACGATGCTCAAATGATGATAGATTTATCCACACTTTAGAAAAACATTCCTGCATCAAATCTTCAGCCTGTGTTTCGCTTCTGGTATAGCTGTAACACAAACGGAAAATCCAGTCTCGATATTCGGTAAAAAGCTGGTCAAAAATTTTCTGCTTATTTTCCAACAATATGCTGTTTTAAGAATTTATCCATTTCACTTATAAACCATTTGGGCTGGTCGTTTGCCATAAAATCTTTTGCTTCTTCTGTAACGGCATGTGTAACATTTGGTGTGTCAGCATACATCTCTTTTAGTTTTTTATCGGCTTCAGAAATAGGCATATTTTTATATTTTTTTGCAAAATACCAAGTGGTAAAAACCAGTATTGGGATTTTATTATCTTTCAGTTCGGGAAGTAAATTTCCGCTAATTTGTTCGCAAAGCGTTTCTGCCAACGTTTTTCTGTCCGATTTTTGTTGCCATTGTACAAAACGGTTTACATCCTCAGCATTGGTAAAATTCATCATTTCGGCTGTTTGCTTTTGGCTTGCTGCAAAAGCATCAGTATTCATTTCCATTATTCCTTTACGGATGCTGTTTTGCATTGCTTCCAGCTTTTCAGCTGTTATTGCTGGATCCAGTACCATACTCAGTTTTGGGTAAAAATCAGAAGCAATAATGGTTTTTATTCTCAAACTTTTATCTGAAGCCAATTTTACTGCTACAAAAGCACCATAATTTTGACCAACTAAAATAACATTTTTCAGCTTTTCTTTTTTGATAAATGTTCGCAAATCGTTTACATAATTTTCGGTATATAAGGTATCAATAGGCTTTAGACCATTAAAGCCTGCAAAATCTGCCAGATAACATGCATAATTTTTACTGTAGTTTTTAACAATACCTTCCCACATTTCTGAGGAACAGCCAATGTGAGGAAGAAAAATAATAGGATTGCCTTTTTTACTGATTACTGTAATCTTAACAGAGGTTTGTGCAAAAGTGTTAGGAGTTAGAAGTAAAAAAGTAAAAAAGACAAGACCGTTAAGAAATATGGAACCAAAAATAAGAGATAACTTTTTCATAGTTTAGTAATATTATTGTTGCTTACAGAGTTAGATGCAGAGAAGATTAAAATCTTACAAAACTGTTTTAAATTATTTACAAATAAGCTTGATATGAAAAAAGAACAATAAATTTACTAAAGCAGGAAAAAAAGAAAATAATTATGAATACACAAAGAACAACCTCCAACAACCTTGATTTTCAACAGCTGGTTGTTTTACTCGATGAGTTTTTGGCGATAAGAGATGGTGAAGACCATGATTTCTATGCGCAGTTTGATACATTAGACAATATCAATCATGTTGTGGTTATCTATCAAGATAATAATGCAATTGGCTGTGGGGCTTTTAAGAAATTTGATTCTGCTACTGTGGAAATAAAAAGGATGTTTGTCAATCTTGATTATCAAGGAAAAAGGAATTGCCAACAGTATTCTGAAAGAATTGGAAATTTGGGCAAGCGAATTGAATTACATCAACTATGTTTTGGAAACCGGCACAAACAATCCGGTAGACATTGCCTTGTATCGTAATCTGGCTACGAGATCATCTCAAACTATGGTCAATATGAAAATAAGAAACTAGTCTTTGTTTGAAAAAAACTATAATTAGAAATAATTCAAATACTAACTCTTAGCACCGATTGAAGTGAAAATCATTATGCCGAGGTTCGGCACATAATATTGTAACGGAAAGCGGGACGGTGCTTGCTGAAAACAGCAAATCTTTCTGCTCCAAAAATTAATAATCAAGTTCAAGTTAATTGGTATTGATTTACCTTTTTTGGTGACAAAAATCAATTCTCATGCGCAAATCTTTTTATGTGTAAATCGTCAGTATTAATTTCATAGAGAAAATAAGTGTCCGAATAACAATATAAACTTCAATATTGTAATCGGCATGAGTAATTAAATCTAAAATTGAGATTCCTCTAAAACACAAGATTTTAAAATATTAGTTCTACACTCATAACTCTATTTATCCTCCTTATGACTCAATACTTAGGGTTAATACTATTTTTTTTAAAATCAACAAATCAATTTCTCAACTTTGAGTAGCTAAATAATATTAAATAAATTCATACAAGAAGGCTGATTCTATTAGGTTATCAAAAAAGGCACAGAGTAAAGTCCCTTTAATAAACTGATACTAAATATTTATTTAGACACAAATTGACTAATAGCGCTGTTTTTTATAAACTCATAAAAGGCAGAAACAACCAAAAACCTCAAATACTGATTATGAAAAATTCTGTAAATTTCTTTCTAAACGGGAAGCCTGTTACTATAGAAAATCCTTCTCCAGATTTACTTTTAATTGATTATTTACGATCTCCAGAAGTGGGTCTTTCCGGTCCAAAAAAACCATGCGGTCAAGGAGGTTGCGGTGGTTGTACTGTAATTGTATCTGAATGGGATGATAAAGAAAAAACACCCAGACATTTGGCTATAAACTCCTGCCTTAGACCTATATGTGCTGTAGGCGGATTATCGGTTACTACTATTGAAGGAACCGGCGCTGCCCGTAAACCTGATCCCAAATTTCTATTACAAAAATCAAGTTCTACACGTTCTAATGTTCCTATTGACGAAGACAACTCTCCAGTATTAGATACTGCAATGAAAGAGGCGGGTGAAAAACTTATTGCTGTACAGGAAAAAATCTCTCAAAGTCTTCACAATGGAGTCAGTTCAGCTGAGATAAAGATTATAGACGAAATTTCAGAATATCCTTCGGAACAGTCGCATTTAGGTATGAATCCTGTGGCGTACCAATTGGCTTTAAACAACGGAAGCCAATGCGGGTATTGCAGTGTAGGGTTTGTAATGAATATGTCTGAATTTATACACAACAAACCAGAGGCAACTAAAAAAGAAATTGAAGATGCCTTTGATGGAAATTTATGCCGCTGCACCGGTTACCGTTCCATCCTTACTGGTATGAAAACCTTTGCTTCGGATTGGAGTGCCGCTGACGAAAAAAACAGAATGCCTTGTAAACTGGATCCTGTTACTAAAGCCCAGCTTCCTGCAAATGTTGAGATTCCTTTTCCTCAAGAAGCACAACAGCCTGCTTCTGGAGTTTCGACAACCCGTTGGCTGACTCCAAAATCACTAACAGAACTAGGCGACATCTTCAAAAAAAATAAGAATGTTCGACTCGTACATGCTAATACCTCTTTTGGAATTTACAAAAATGAGTATTTAGACACTACGTTATATGCTGATATTCGGTTTATACCAGACTTAAATACTGGCTATGAATTAACAGATAATTATCTAAAAATAGCCGCGAGTACTACTTACAGCGAGCTAATCGAAATTCTGTCTAAGGGTATTGACAATCTAAAACACATTAATAGAAAAACAACTATATCTGATATTTCAATTTTAGAAGCATTAGATTATATGGCTCGCCGTACTGCGGGTCGTATTGTTCGTAATGCAGCAACTGTCGGCGGTAACACAATGTTAGTGCTTAAGCATATTCCAACAGGTACAGGAGAACCATTTCCGTCTGATCTCTTTACAGCCCTATTTGCTGTAGAAACAAAGATTACCTATTTGCTATTAGATAAAAATGGCAGTTTCAAAGAGTATACAAAAACAGCTGAAGCACTTGTTGAAGCTATCATAAAAGATCCAAAATTAGCTGACGAGATTGTACTTACTTCCTATACAATTCCTTTGAAAGATGCAAATGATGTTGCATTGGCACAAAAAGTAGCGCTGCGCGAGGTAAACGCTCATAGTATCGTGAATTCAACTATCAATTTCAGCATTAATGATGAACTCATCGTAAAATCAGCTGTTTTGGTATTTGGAGGTATTGCGCCTTATCCTTGGAGAGCGGCAGAAACCGAAAAGGCGATGAAGGATAAAAAACTAAGCTTAGCGGATGCTGAAAAACTTTCAAAAATACTAGCGAAAGAAGTTTCTGAAGAACTTGATGCTCAGAAAAAAAGAATGGAAGAAGTTCCAAACGAAGACTTTACTTCGGAATACCGTACACAGTTAACTGTTTCTTTTTTCTACAAAGCCATTGTAAACGCCTTAGTTGTTAAAGGAGCTTCTATACCTGCAAACCTAAATTCCACTGCTGAAGTCAAATGGGGCAACTGGCCTGTAAGTGACGGAATACAAACTTACAAAACACAGGATTTTAAAGCTCCGGTTGCACAGCCTTATATCAAGGTCACAGCGATGTACCAGACCTCAGGACAAACTAATTACACCCATGAACTTGCTGTACCGCCGCTTACTTTAAACGGTGCGTTTGTACAAAGTCAAAGTGCGCTGATGAATTACTATTTTATAAATCCAGAGAAAAAAAACACCATTACAATAGCCGAATTACGAGCAGTGCTAAAAGATAAATTCCCAACATTTACCGATATCATTACCGCTGAAAACATTAAAAATGGAGGTCGTAACTATCAGGGAATGGGAAGTGACCAACCGCTTTTTGCTGAGCAATTAGTTAGTTATGTGGGACAGTCTATTGCTATGATACTTGCTCCAACCGAGCAGGATGCCATTAAGATTGCTGCATTTGTATCCACAGAATGCGTTCAGTACTCAAAACCCGGAGCTCCTTGGACAGAACAATGGAGTGAACCGATTATAGATTTACTCGATGCTGTTAAAAAAGGAAGTATTTTTCCTGACGCTCCAGTTTCTGCTTCTTTTGTTTCTCATATTTGGAAAATAACCCGTCCTGGCAGTCAATTTGACTGGGCAGCTAATGATGATACTATTGCTCCTAAAGTTCTTTTGCGAGAGCAAAAAATAAAAACTCAAGAAATTACTGTAGACAGTGTTCCCTGCACGGTAGTTAGTTCCTCACAGCTGTGTGGCGGACAAGCGCATTTTTATATGGAACCTCAAGCCTGTATCGTAACGCCTATGGATGAGCATCGTATGAAAGTACAGCCATCTGTACAGAGTCCGGGAGGAATGCATGACACCGTTGCTTCGGCATTAGGGATGTATCATCATCAAATTGAAGTTGAAGTACCAGCAGTTGGAGGAGGATTTGGAGGAAAAACGGAACAAACCCGCTTTATTGCCGGACCAACAGCCGTTGCTGCAAAAGCAACCAAAAGACCTATTCGCCTTGCAGTTCCCCGTGATGAAGATACAGCAATGATTGGAAAACGCCATGCGTATTATGGTGAATACCAGATTGCAGTGGATACTGGTTCGCATAATGAAAAGAACAAAGGAATTATTCATGGATTCCAATTGAAAATGTGGGGAGACGGCGGCGCATTCTATGACTGCTCTTTTATCGTATCCAACTGCATTCAGCTGCGAACAGACAATGCCTATAAAATCAAAAATTTTGAAAGTCAAATTGATGTATGCCGAACCAATACAGCGCCCAGTACAGCAATGCGTGCTTTTGGAGATGTGCAGGGCAAAAACATTGTTGAAAATGCCATTGACGATGCTGCCATCTCATTAGGCATGAGACCAGAAGATGTACGTGAAATGAATCTCTACGACCGCGGTGATGTTACTCCATTTGGACAAGCACTTTCGTATTGCTATATGAAACAAGTATGGGCTTATGCTAAGAAAGTTTCAAATTTCGAAGCTAAATATCAGGACGTTCAGCAATTCAACAAAGAAAACAAATGGCATAAAAGAGGTATTTCTATGATCCCTGTAAAATATGGCTCAGGATACAATTTGCTTGCACTGGAGCAATCTGCCGCTATCGTGGTTATAAATCCAAGTGACGGAACTGTTGTCATCCATCAGGGCGGTGTTGAAATTGGACAAGGATTGGTTACTCAGGCGCAGCAAGTCGCTGCTTATGTCTTGGGAATACCGATGGAAATGATATTTATTGACAATGTAAATACAAGTATCACACCTAATCCAACAAGTACAGGAGGTTCTACCGGAACACCTTATTCCTGCGAAGCCGTAAAACAAACCTGCGAAGAGATGCGGGCCAGACTTATGGAGTTTGGTTATCAAATGCTGAAAGAAAACGGTGAAGACTGGTGTAAAAACAAAAATATAGACTTCTGGAACTATGGAGCTGGCGAAAATAAAGGCTGGGCTAAAAAAATCAAAGTTAGTGAAGGAAATGAATTAATGATCTGGCAGCATCTTATCAATCTAGCCGCTTCCCAAAGGGTAAATCTTATTGCTTCTTTTAATGCTAAAATAAAAGGCGGTGAGGTTCAGATACCTGCCATGACATTCAAAACTGAAAAAGATCAGCCTAATATTCCAGGTATAGACCGTGTTAAAGATGCCAAACTTGGCGGAGGTGTTGATTCTTTTGTTGGTTTCACCTATTCCGTAGCGTGTTCCGTTACCGAAGTTGATATTCTTACCGGAGAGGTTAAGATTATTAGTTCTGACATCATTTATGACATGGGATGGAGTATGAATCCAGCCATCGACATAGGACAAGTAGAAGGAGCTTTTGTTCAGGGTATCGGATACCTGCTTACCGAAAAATTAGTATCAGAAACTGAAGGAGCTAATAAAGGACGATTAAATTCAACCAACACTTGGCGTTATAAAATCCCTGCTGTTACAACGATTCCACTGGAAATGAATACTTTCCTTTTTCCTAGAGATGAGGAATCAGTACAGAGTATTCCTGATGATACCAACCAAATATTTTCAGCAAAAGAAGTTGGTGAACCGCCACTGGTATTAGCCAATAGCGTTTTCTTCGCCATAAAAGATGCCATACGTGCCTCAAGAACAGATCGTAAGCTATCCCCTCTTTTTCGACTGGATGCACCAGCAACCGTTCAGGAAGTGCGCAGAGCTTGTGAAATAACAGAAAAAAATCTCGGAGAGTAACAGAACATTATAAAAATAAATACTAACCAAATTACCTAACAATGAAACATTTAAAACCGCTTATTATTGCAAGTTCTATCTTTTTTGCTTCCTGCGACAAAAAAAATGAAACTCCAGTTACAGAAAAAAGCTCAAATGCCTTGGCTGTATTAGACAAACAAAATTATGAAGGAAATGGATTCCCAGACTTCGGTTATATGGTAAGTCCTAAAGAATACCAAGAAAAATATGCAGACCAGCCTATATTTCGTCTAAAAGCAGATTTCCCGACAGAAATGCCTGCAGACATGCCTAAATTTCTTGATATCGATTTCAAAAAAGATCCTTTAAAATACATTGAAGCCGTACGTGATTATGGTTTTGAAGGAAATACAGAAGACTGGGATCCTTTTGAAAACAAGATTCGCGATTGGTATCATATTCCATGGTTACATCCAAGTGTTGAAGGCGATGGAGCTTATCCGCCAAACGGAGGAACAGAAGGTTTTCATGGTCTGATCAAAGAAGCACCACTAGGTCCTTATCAATTAGGTCCTGGTCTAAAAGGTGTTGATGGAGATTATTCTGTATATGCGATTACTTTGATAAACGATAAAGCGGCGTATGCCATGGGCAAAATGTGGAAAGATCCGCAAAATCCTAATGTCAAAGTATTAGACAAACGATATGATAATGGCGGATTCCCAACAGGAACTGTTTTCGTTAAATTACTTTTTACAGACGCGCCTAAAGGAACAGACTTTGTAGATTATCTTGTAAATCCATTGACATGGAAAGCTTATATCACTGAAAATTTCTGGAAATCAAGCAAAAGAGTCGTTTCAGATGTACATCTTTTACAAATGGATATTTCAGTTCGCGATCCAAGAGCTGACAGAAGCCCTAGCAATCCTGAAGGGACTGGATGGGTATTTGGAACTTTTTGTTACAACGGAAAACTGAATAAGAAAAACAAATTGATGAACCTTGTCCCTGTTGGACTTACTTGGGGTAATGATCCTGAAAACAAAATCAACAAAACCTCTCCATATCCTCCAATCAAAACTGAGGTCAACAAAGATCTGAAAGAAACAGTAATTTTCGAAAGTGCAGATCTTCCGCCTCAGCATCTTGGTTGGAATGGCCGATTAGATGGTCCAGCCGATTTAAATACCGTTTCGTGTATGTCATGCCATAATGCGGCACAATATCCTGCAGTTACTTCTCTGGTTCCTCCTAATGCTGCACCAGATGGCGGACAAGCTCCTCCAGTAGGCGGTGGTAGTGAGGTATGGATGAAATGGTTTCAAAACTTAGATTGCGGCACCTCTATGGATCCAACAGTATATTCAACAGATTTTTCTTTTCAGGTTGCTATTGCTTTAGAAAATTTCTTCACTGCTAAACAAGCTTACGATAAAGGAAGTTTTGCTTCCCAGTACAAAGCTGTTGGTGTACCAATTCGCCGTGGAGATATAGCTCCTAATAAATAATTTACAGCAGACATTATTAATTCACAATTAAAATACCGATTCAAGTCATCAAAAATTTGAATCGGTATAATTATCCTTAATGCTATACGAAAACTTAAAAAATATAAAATGGCTAATACAATTTCTGCATTAGATGAAAGCGGTCAAGCCGTTGATTGGTGGTTTGCTTATAAAGTTCCAAAACTTGGAAAAACAGCAGACGAACCTACAGCTACCGGTTACGAGTACATTTATTATGATCCTAATATAAAAAAGGTCGTTCAGTCTCCTAATTTACTCACAGACGGAAAAGGAGCGCTTGACCTGACATTGAAAGCTATTTTCGATAACCCATCACCAACTACAGGATGGATTCTTTACAATGACGAAATGCCTGCCGATGCCAATAGAACAGACAGCAGTACTTATGGGCATACTAAAGGCGTACTCGCTTTTGATACCGATACAAAAACTGCTTTATGGCTGCTGCATTCGTGGCCAAAATATGCAGACGCCGGGGCAACATCAATGCCAACACCAGAATACGGACAGACTTTTCTCTGCATTTCCATCGACATGGATACGGCGAGCAAAATTGCTGCTCAAATGGCAAACCATCAGGTGCCGCAAGTATATTTACCGCACATCCCTGATTCACTAGATAAAAACGATCCGCTTTATATTCTCAGTCAGCCACTAAATCCAAATCCTGCAGGAGATTCAGATGTACTGGCTTATAAATCCCGAGGCGGATTTGATTTTAAAGTCATTGCAAAGAACCAAAAATGGAACAAGGATTTCTGGAATGATCTAGTTGGTCCTGCGCTTGGAACTGACATCGATGTAGAAACCTGGATTAGAGGAAAAATTCCGCCAACACTAGACAGTGATGGGATTCATAAAACTTTCGATGTTAAATATATCGACCTGAGTCCGCTTGGAGTGCCATGGAATTGGCCAGAAACCCACGATCATGCCAAATGGGCGGTTAGCGTGGATTCTGACTGGGTTTGTGTTGGAGATATCAATCGCATGATTTCTCAGGAAAAACGCGGAGGAGGCACTATCGCATTTCAGGACAATACATTATGGGCTGCTTTGTCAAAAACAGACCTTATCGTTGCACCTCCAGGACATTCAAGAGTTGACGCTCAGGACTTAGTCAAAGCGACACACTAAACAAAACTCGATTTATTACCAAAACCAAGTAAATAAATGCAGTAAGATGAACCAATATCTACCAACGAATAAAGACAAACTACAAAATACCATTAAGCATATCGTGGTGCTTATGCTGGAAAACAGGTCTTTCGACAACTTGTTAGGCTGGCTGTACAGTGACGAAAAACCACCTCATAACCAGCAATATGAAGGACTGACAAAAGATCTATGGAATCCGCTGGATAATATAGATTCTGACGGGATTCCTTTCATTGAAAAAGTGATGATTGAGAAAAACGGCCAGCCCAAAAAACGCAGAGGAGAGCTTATTCCAAACCCAGTAGATTTTACCCTTCCTAACCCGGATCCGGGAGAAGGTTTTAAAGACACCAATCATCAATTGTATTTAAAATATGATGTAGCGCAGCAATATGCACCGCCAGCTATTAATATGGGTTTTGTTCAGAACTATCAAAATGCGATGCTGTATGGCGCTTTTAGCTTCGGTGATGACCCTGCAAATCCCCGCAGTATCATGAAATGCTATACTCCCGAACAAACTCCTGTGTTAAGTGAATTGGCAAAAGGTTTTGCGGTTTGCGATCATTATCATTGTTCAGTACCCAGTCAGACCATTCCAAATCGTGACTTTGTTCATGCGGCCACTTCAACAGGACATGTCAATAACAATCCCGTTGCTCAATGTGATGCAAAAACGATTTTTAACCAAATACAGGAGGCTATTGATGGAGGCAGACAGGATCTTAGCTGGGGTATTTTTGGCAACAATGATTTTGCGAGTTCTAAAGATAAAGACGGTGAATTCGGGGATAATCATTTCTCGCTTACCCGATTAATCATGACACAATTGCATGATGCTAAGTACAATAACAATTTTGGAACACTGACTGATTTTGAAGCCAAATGCAAAGAAGGTAATCTGCCAAGTTATTCTTTCTTAGAACCCAACTATGGCGGAGAAGGTCAAAACGACCAGCACCCTCCTACTGATATTCGGGCAGGTGAAAAATTGATTGCCGACATCTACAATATGATTAAATCGTCTCCTGTTTTTGACAGCACGATGTTTATTATTACTTATGATGAACATGGCGGAACCTATGATCACGTTGCTCCTCCAAGCGGGGCTAAAAATCCTTACGAGGACGAACGAGCAGGTCAGGACGGATTCCTTTTCAATCGTTTTGGTGTGCGTGTTCCCTGCGTAGTGATTAATCCCTACATCAAAAAAGGGCTTATCGCAAGACCGGATGGCTATACGCCATTTGATCATTCGTCTATTATCAAAACAGTTCAGAATTGTTTTAATATTGAAGGCTCCCTTACCGAAAGGGATAAAAATGCGCCTGATTTTTCGTCCCTGCTGGAACTGGAATATGCCCGTAAAGATGATATTCCAACTGTAACACCACTGGAATGGAATCTGAAAGCTGGAGAATTGCACATCAACGACCTGCATCACCTGATAGCGGATGTTCTTGAAGATATGACCGGTAATCCAAAACCTTCCTCGAGTGAAATTTTGGAATACATTCAATTGAACTATAAAAATCTTTTCGGGAATAATTAAGCATTCCCGAAAATTTAAATCATAGCATACATGACCCACGAATTTTTAAAAATAATAGCGTCATACCAAAAGGCCAGTAAAAAGAATATACGAACCGTTCTGGCTACGATTGTCCATGTAGAAGGTTCTTCCTATCGAAAGGAAGGAACGCAGATGCTCATTGATGAATATGAAAATATTACGGGAGCATTAAGCGGTGGCTGTGTCGAACAGGAAGTGATCAGACAAGCTGTTAGTGTGTTTTCTTCCAATTGTCCGAAGGTGTTTAAATACGATGGGCGTTTTCGATTGGGCTGTGAAGGAAGCATTTATATTCTAATCGAATTGTTTCATCCGGATACTGAATTAATCGATTTGATAGAGCAAGCAATCCAGCAAAGACAGCCGTTTTCCTTGTCGTGTTCTTTCCTGACTGATGAAATAAGCCAACCCAATTTTGGAACTTCTTTTGAATTTAATGACCTTACTATTTATCATTCCAATTATGAGAAAGGTTCCAATAATCTGGTTTTCACACAGAAAATTCAGCCTCTAAATCGATTGTGCATTTTTGGAATAGAACATGATGCAGAGAAATTAAGCCAATTAGCATCGTTCTTAGGATGGGAAGTTATCGTGATAGGTTCTGAATACAGTGCTGTAAATAGCAGTGATTTTCCATTTGCAAAATCGGTCTTAACCCTGAAACCGGAAGATTTGGATCCCAATTTATTTTGCAAAAATACTGCCGTTGTAGTCATGAGTCATAATTACTCTAAAGATTTACGCTTTCTGCTTACTATCATTACCTCAAAGGTTCGGTATATAGGTCTTCTGGGTCCGGTGCATCGCAGGGAAAAATTACTGAACGCCATTCTTGATGCTGATGTAGAGATTGATGATTTGGTGTTTGATAAAATTCATGGTCCGGCTGGTTTGGCTATTGGAAGTAAAACCCCGGAAGAAATAGCATTATCTATAATGGCAGAAATTACCAGCACCTGGCGGACCAACCCAAAACAGGCAGAATATGCTTGTTTTTCAAGTGGGAAAGGGTTGGGAGATTTGTAATCAAAATTGTATATATTTGAATTAAAATAATGTGATTACAAAATCACATATATCTACCCTAATTCTGGGTGGCTTTGTGTGATTTTGTCACACATATAAACGAGTTGTAGGTAATGTTAAGAAAAATCACACTAATAAGAAACTATATAAAATAAATGGCAAATAATTTTGTTGACCACAAAGACAGATGGTTACTTATTGCGAACGGAGAATTTGAATATCCAATTTTATTTATAAAATCTTGGCTTCCCTTTAACGCTTGGTATTGTAATAATTATCCACATCATAAAAACAAAGACAGACCAATTTTAGAAGACATGAAATTGGATAATAATCTTTTTATAACTCGAATAATTGCTTTACTACAAAATGACGACGAGGATGCTATAATTTTTCAAACTAATTTGGTAAAACTTCATAATAATTTAGAAAGTTTTAAAGTTCCTAATGCAACAGAAAATATAAGCTTTAAGTCATTAAATTTTAGAATTAACCCAAAAACTTCCTTTTTAAAGACCTATAGAAATCATAATTATAAAGTAGAAATTCTAACACCCATACCTCCTAATCGTTATAAAATTAGAATTGATATTCTCAATGCAAGTAACAGAAATATATTTTTGTATAATCATACAAAATATGATAAACTTCATTTGATTGCTGACAGCAGTTTCATTTCACTTTCACAAGCAAATAAAGATATAATTCTAAATGGATTTGATGCTGTTAATCCTAAATTGAAAGAATCCTTAATCGTTACAAAGAAAAGTGAATCATTACCTACCATTACACAAATCCTCTTTAAAAATGATAGTCAATTGATAGCACAAGCAATTATCGAAATACTATACAGCATCCGTTGCATTCTCTTTCATGGTGAAATTCAACCAAGCAAAGACAATTTAAAAATATACGAACCAGCATTTTACATGTTAAAACAACTAATAAAATCTCTAGACTAATGAGTTTAAGCAACAATATACAAGCAAACGCTAGAAAACTATTTGAATTATTACAAAATAAATATATAGTTGATTATTTCCAAAGAGAATATAAATGGGAATACAAACATATAGAACAATTATTAGTTGATTTAGAAGCTTCTTTCTTGTCTAATTATGAAGTTGGTGATACTATTCAAAATATTAATAGCAAGTACAATTCATATTATCTTGGTCCAGTTGTTATTTGCGAAAAAGGTAGTATCCGTTCAATTGTTGATGGACAACAAAGACTTACTTCTATAACATTATTATTAATTTATCTCAACAATCTTCAAAAAAATAATATTGATCCAGAAGATATAATTCCACTAATTTATTCCAAAAAAGGAGGTCGAAAAACTTACAATATAGAAGTTCCAGATAGAACAAAAATTTTAGAAGCTTTATTTAATTGTGAAGAATATGATATTAATAGTGAGACTGATGAATCAATTAGAAATATGTATGAAAGATATACCGATATTTCCAATATTTTCTCAGAAGAACTAAAAAATGATAAATTACCCTTATTTATAGAGTGGTTAAAAGAAAAAGTTGTTTTTGTTGAAATCTTAGCCTACAGCGATGAAAATGCTTATACGATTTTTGAAACTATGAATGATAGAGGTTTAAACCTTACTCCAACTGAAATGTTGAAAGGTTTTTTATTGACTCATTTAAAAGATCCTGTCAAAATTGACGAGCTAAATGTAATTTGGAAAGAAAAAATATCAAACTTACATAAATATTCTACACAAGAAGATTTAGAATTCATAAGAGCCTGGTTAAGAAGTCAATATGCTGATACCATAAGAAGTGGATCTCGTGGTGCGGAAAACGAAGATTTTGAAAAAATTGGAACAAGATTTCATACATGGGTAAAAGATAATCATAAAAAGATTGGGCTATCAAACGCTGATCAGTTTTACTATTTTATAAAAGGTGATTTTGAGTTTTACTCAACTTTGTATGAAAAAATAAAAACTTACGAAAATAGTTATCATGAAGGAATTGAAAGATTATATCTAACATCGTATTGGGGTATAGCATCATCATTAAGCTATCCTTTACTTATGTCTTCGATAAACAAACTTGATGACGAAGATATTATACAAGAAAAACTAAGGGCTGTATCAACTTTTATCGATATACTAATTGTCACTAGAGCTATAAACTATAAAGGTAGTTCTCAATCTTTCTTGAGATACATAATTTATACCTTAATAAAAGATATTAGAAATAAATCAATTGAAGAGTTAAGAACAATTTTAAAAGAAAGACTTTCATCAAGTAAAGAAAGTATTAATGAAGTCGATAAGTTTTTCTACAATAATGGAAATAGAAAATTCATTCATTATTTATTTGCGCGTTGTACATTATATGTAGAAAATAAAATATATTCAAATCATAATATTATTATGAATGATTTAATGGCGACAAGAAAATACAATAGATTTGTTTTAACTCCTATAATTTGGGAATATAATAAGTATAGTAGTCATTTTGAAAATGAAGAAATATATTATGCAACTGAAAAAAAATTAGGAAATTTTATACTTATACCAAATCCTATATCTATTGACTTTACCCCTGATAAAAAAATAAGTAAAGTCAATGCACTTAAAAAAGAATTAAAATTATCTAATTGCTTAACAAATAACTACTATAATAATCTAAGCGAACAAGATTTTTTAATTCAAAAAGGCTTTACAGCATTAACAAGTTTTAAAGAAGGAATTGATGATAGAACTATTGCCATAAATAATTTAATAAAAGAAATTTGGAGCATTGAAAACATATAAAACACTACCTACAATACACGCTATAAGCAATTTGGGTATTAGGCTTAATTTGAAGTTGCTTTTGTATTTGGGATGATTTGACAAATCCGAGAATAGGGTTTAATTTAGTCCAAAACCTGCTGTAATACCAGAATGTTATAGGCAAACTTAAACAAACAATATGAGATTAATAATCATGCTTTTAATTCTATCTTTTATAGGTTGTAGAACTGCAAAAGAGAGTCGACAATTGAAAGAGATATATGTCAGAGAATTCAAAACTACTTATTTTAAAAACTTATTGAGAAAAGGTTTTAATAATAACAAAGGTTATAATTATGCAGTAAGAATTGATATTAGTCATTTTTCCGAACCTATTTTGAGTCCAGAAGACTTTAAATATATTGATAGTTTAACCACAATAGGAAATCAATTTATGGTTGCTGATTCTCTTCAAAGTATTGGAACGAGAGCTGAAGGAGCCGAAGGAAAGCAAATTTATTATTATGCCCTTGAAAAATACAACAGCAAATGGCTAGATAGTATTTGTAAGCAACGTTTAAATAAATTTTGGAAAGCGGAAATTGATTTTAGAAGAAATTTACGGAAATAAAGTCTGACCGTAA
This sequence comes from uncultured Flavobacterium sp., assembly GCA_963511795.1. Taxonomy (GTDB): domain Bacteria; phylum Bacteroidota; class Bacteroidia; order Flavobacteriales; family Flavobacteriaceae; genus Flavobacterium. The sequence continues at coordinate 65,425 of CAUPKP010000008.1, forward strand.
CAGCTACAACGGATTTGGGCAATAGGCTTAATGTAAAGTTGGTTTTGTATTTAATATGATTTGGCAAATCCGAGGAAAGGGCTTAATTTAGTTCCAAATCCGCTGTAATATCAGAACGTTATACGCAAGCAATCGACAACACTCATGAGAATACAACTTCTATTTTTAATATTTACATTAATGTTTGTAGGCTGTCGAAAAACAGAACCGAAAAATAATACTGAGATTTATCTGAAATCGGCAAGAGAATATTCTCCATTGAGTTTTATTCGTGAACTGAAAAACAAAAACTTACTTAATGCTTCTACAATAAAAAGTGATTTTCCAGAAAATTGGATTAAAAGACAACATTTGGATTCACTTATTTCCTTAGTTGAATCTAAAGAAAAATGCAATTGCTATTTAAATCCTTTATCTTCATACATTCCAAAAGATAGCGCTGAAGTTGGTGGCTTTGCAATTGAATTTGTAAAAGCATTTAAAGAAAACAGAAAAGTAGATTTAGGATTGTACTATTGTCCAAAAGTCAACCAAAAAGAGGCTGAGGAATTAAAAAGTTGGTTAAAAAAACACAAAGAACCTAAATAACTGCCTGCGTATAACTGCTACAACGGATTTGAACAATTTGCTTAATAGAAAGTTGGTTTTGTATTTGATAAATTTGGTAAATCCGTAACTTAGAATTTAATTTAGCATCAAAGCCACTGAATACCATAACGCTACTATTATTTAATAAGAAAACAAAGAACTCAATATGAAAAAGATAATCTTGTTATTAATTATACTATTTTCTGCTTGTAATAAAAAAGAGGAAATTGCTGTAGAACCTCAGGAAATTGTCAAAACGAGCGATACCGTTCAGCTGAAAAAAAAACCAGTTTCATCGAATACAACTGTAAAGAAATATTCCAACGAGCGTTTTAGAAATGTGACGGTAGAGAAAGTAGATGGTGATACATTTCGAGTTAAAGGCGAAGGACAAATTTTTGAAGCCAGTTTCAGCTGGATCGTTGAAGACGGTCACAATCAATTGAAAGAAGGCCATGAGATGACAGATGCCGGCGCACCAGAATGGGGCAAATTTGATTTCACACTGGATGTCGCGAAGAATAAAGAAAACTCCACTTTAACTCTAATTTTATTTGAGATTAGCGCAGAAGATGGCAGTCGCCAACACGAGCTACCTATCCCTTTATTCTAGAAGTTCAAAGCTAAACACAATCATAAGTCTGACAAGACATCTACTGCCTTTACAAATCTACGGGCATAACCTTCCTGTTTTAAACTTGTTACAATCACTTTCATTTCGCGTCCTGAGGTTGCGTGGATAAAATCACTTTGTTTTCCTTTTGGATTTGTTACTATACCTATATGTCCTACACTATTGCTGGTAGGACTCAAAAACACCAGTATATCACCTTTTTTTACATTCTCAATCGAAATTTCTTTTCCAAAATTACTGAATCCTCCAGAGCTTCGTGGAACCTCAATTTTATGATGCTTAAAAACAAAGTAAACAAATCCTGAACAGCCAAACCCTTCCCTGCTCGAGGAAGCTACAATATAAGGCGTTCCTAATAATTCCGTTGCAAAACTTACAATACTGTCCCGCTGGGAGAAATTAATTTCATCTGGATTTAACTGTTGTTCCCTAGGAATATCTTCATTCTTCTCAGACAAACCAGCGGACCTGAATGAACCGTATGCGAAGACGCATAAACCTATTGCCAATAAACCAATGACTGTTATCTTTTTTACTGACATACTACCTGATTAAAAAAATTAAAATCATATTTTTTGTAGAGGTATCCATTCAGCACCCTTTACAAATCTAACTAAATTTTAATGATGGGAAGTAAAAGCCGTGATTAAAGCAAGATGACTAACCTATTAGCTGGCATTTGCAGAAGAAATCAGGAAACACAAATTCATTCATTGTAAAATCTAAAACACCGCTGTAAAGGGAACGCTAATAAGTCTTTTTTAGGAAAAACAGTAATTCCGAATAAAATAAAATTGTTATCTTTGAAATATGACAGCAATAGAAATTAAAAGAGAAATCAATAAGGTTTTGGATCAAGTTCCAGAAAAACTTCTTGTTGATATTTTGGATCTAGTTAAAGAAGTACAATTAGATAATTCTTCCAATTCAACTTTGACTTCAAACTTTAAAAAAATTCTATCTGAAGATAGTGAGTTACTTCATAAACTTGCACAATGATTTCTATCAAAGAAGTCGAAATCATTCATAATATCTTAATCGATAAGTTTGGAGGAAGTAAAGGAATTCGTGACATCGGATTACTTGAATCTGCATTAGCAAGACCGTTTGCCACTTTTGACAACAACGATTTATATCCAAATCCAATTGAAAAAGCTTCCGCAATTTTAGAAAGCATTGTCATAAATCATCCTTTTGTTGATGGAAACAAGAGAACTGCTTATACCTTAATGAGATTGATTCTGTTAGAAAACGGATTAGATATTATTGCGAGCCAGGAGTCGAAATATGATTTAGTAATTTCTGCGAGTACTGGTAAATTTAGATTTGATGAAATAAAAAATTGGATTCAATCTAATCTAAAGAACCAAAACGGCTAATTACCATTTTTTTATAATATCCAATTCTAATCCCTTCCTAGAAAAGAATTTTAATCTGGAAACACAATTTCATTCATCGTAAAATCCAAAATAGCAGATTTTACAGCGGTGCTAATGATTTTATCATCATTTTAAAAAATTACATGGATGAAAAAATAAGTGACCTAGAATTTAAAAACTCTAAACAGACTCATAAATAAGAAGTCTAAAATTGCTATTTTTGACGATAACAATGAAAAAGCCATGAACAGCATTCAAAGAACAACAACCGAAAACAAAGACTTTCAAGAACTAGTCGTTTTACTTGACCAGTTTTTAGCAGTATTAGATGGTGAAGACCATGCTTTTTATGCGCAATTCGATAAATTAGAAAAAATCAATCACGTTGTGGTCTGCTATCAGGATACTGTTGCGGTTGGCTGTGGCGCTTTCAAAGAATTTGATGCTGCTGCTGTTGAAATAAAAAGAATGTTTGTCCATCCTGATTTTAGAGGAAAAGGAATTGCCAGTACTGTTTTGGCTGCATTAGAGCTTTGGGCAAGCGAACTCAATTATACCAGCTGTGTTCTTGAGACCGGTAAAAACAATCCTAATGCTATTGTCTTATACCGTAAATCGGGTTATGAAATTATTCCGAATTACGATCAATATGAAAATATTGAAACCAGTGTCTGCCTGAAAAAGCATTTGGCAATCAGCTAAAATAATTTTGGCTATGATTGTAAATAATTGCAAAAATACACTGTCCTTCTCTTTAGCCCTGATCGCAGTGACATCCTTTGCTTGCCTTCTTTAGGCAAGGAAAGATATAACGGAGAGCAGGAACCATCTTCCTAAAAATGCCTAATATTTCTGCTTCTAAAAATTGAATTAAGAATACTAGCTAATTAGCTTGAATCCAACAAAAAAGAGCATAATTGCAATGGCGTTTCTAAGCAATAAATCTGGAAGCTTACCGCTCAGCATACTTCCTATATAGATTCCAGGAAGTGATCCTAACAATAGTTGTCCCAAAATTGTTAAATCTATATTTCCCATCGATGCGTGTCCTAATCCTGCAACAAGCGTTAATGGGACAGCGTGTGCAATTTCGGTACCAACCAAACGAGGTGTTGGCAATAGCGGGTACAAGAAAAATAAGGTTACTGTTCCTAGTGCTCCAGCACCAATTGAGGTAAGCGTTACTGTTGCTCCCAGCATAACACCAATGGCAACCGTCAATAAATTTTGGGTTTTGCTTTCGCTATGAAATTTATCGCCAGCATGTCTTTGAGATAAAACCAACAACTTCTTTTTGAACAAAATAGCAACCGAAGTAAAAACTAATGCCCAGCCCAAACTATACTTTATCATATTATTTAAAGCTGTAGTATCGGCATTTAAACTGTGAAGAATCCATAATGTTACTAAAGCTGCAGGTACACTCCCAAGAGAAAGCCAGCCTGTTATAGTCCAATTGATGTTCTTTTTTTTATTATGCACTAAAATCCCTCCAGATTTAGTAATCGCAGCATATAATAAATCAGTTCCAACTGCAGTCGATGGCGGAATACCAAACCACAATAAAATAGGAGTCATTAAAGATCCTCCTCCTACTCCTGTCATACCAACAATAAAACCAACTAATAATCCTGCAACAATTAAACCTGCTTGTAAATCCATAAAAGAGACTATGTTTTTTTTTGCAAAAATAGGAAAAACTACTTTAGTACAGGCATCAAACTCTGTGAGGTTACCTGTTTCAATCGCTTAAATTCATGGCTTTAATGACAAAAAAGTACTATTTCCAGATTAAGCATTACACGCAAATTAGCAATCCATTGACAAAAACATTTTAAATCCGACTAAAACTATAGAAATTAGCTATTTTTGATTCGTGATATTGATAATTTAATAATTACTCTATGGACTTACTAGATTATAAAAACTTGGCAAAAAAAATTAAAATAAGTTTGTTAAAAATTACACAACAACAATTTTTCTTACATAAAAAGCTTCAATATAAAAAAATATACTCTGAAAAATCAATAAAAACTGTGTTTAACAATTAAAACAAATGTCATTTTTTGAGCAAAATAAAAATTACCAAATAGTTGGTATGAACAAAATATCAAAATTCAGAACACAAACTGCTTTTTTGTAACTTCGCCCTTTGAAAATAATACAGATGAATATTAAACTTATCGCAATCGGGAAAACCGATAATAAATCACTGCAAACCTTAATTGACGATTATACCAAACGGCTGTCTTTTTATATCAAATTTGATTTGGAAATTATTCCGGATATCAAAAATGTAAAAAACTTATCGGAAAGCCAGCAGAAAGAAAAGGAAGGTGAACTTATTTTGTCTAAAATAACTCCTACAGATCAGCTCATTTTATTGGACGAAAACGGAAAAACTTTTTCGAGCGTTGCATTTTCATCCGAATTGCAAAAGAAAATGAACTCGGGTGTCAAAACATTAGTATTTGTAATTGGCGGTCCTTATGGTTTTTCGGAAACGGTTTATGCCAAAGCAAATGGCAAAATCTCGCTTTCGCTGATGACTTTTTCACATCAGATGGTTCGCTTGTTTTTTATTGAACAATTGTACAGGGGTTTTACTATTTTGAGAAATGAGCCTTATCATCATCAGTAGAATCAGTAGATGAATTCTTTATTTGATATAAATTTCCATTCTATATTTCTTAAAAATATTTTTAGGGTAATATAATTATCAAACCTCATATTCTTATCAAAACAATAGTAAACCTCATTATCTGAACAATTTTGCTTTATATATTTTTCCAAATCATTTTTAGCAATCTCTTTGTTGTTTACGAGTATTTTATTGTTTTTGTCAAAATAGACTTCTGCTCCTAGCTTTGGCTTCTCCAATTTATAATACACTTTCGTAAAAGGTAAAAAGGCAAGATTTTTACCAATCGAATCTGCATACGAATAAAAGTTTTCGGCATTTAAATTTATATGTTCCTTTTCCTCACGTTTTCTTTGCTGCAGTTTCATCACTTCACGAATCACCAATCGCAACGGCAGACGCTTGTCAATATTTAATATCCAATTGGTTGTAATAATGCTGTTTTTTCTATTTACTTCAGCCAAAGTATCTTTCCCTTTTACCCTAAAAAAAATGTAAATGGGAGACAAATCCACAACTTCTTTTACAATAGTTTTATCAGCTTTCGGCAATAAGATATCTTCTTTATTACCGCAGGAAAAACAAAATAATAATACAAACCCAAACAGATATTTCATCATTCTAATTTAATTTATTAAATAAACGAACACATTCTACAGCCTCTTTTACATCATGAACACGAAGTATTTTTGCACCTTTGGTCAAAGCAATTGTATTTAGAAAAGTTGTTCCGTTTAATGCCGATTCAGCATTTGTTTCCAATGCTTTATAAATCATTGATTTTCTAGAAATTCCAACTAATAAAGGCAATTCAAGCATTTGGAACAATTCCATTTTTTTCATTACTTCATAATTTTGTTCCAATGTTTTAGCAAAGCCAAAGCCGGGATCCACAATCAAATCATTTATACCTAGCGCTCTTGCAGCGGCTATTCGTTCCGAAAAATAGAACAGCATTTCTTTAATTATATCGTCATACTGTGTAAAAGTCTGCATTGTCTGCGGTGTACCTTTCATGTGCATCATAATATAAGGAATCTGATATTTTGCAATAGTTTCCAGCATTTTATCATCTAATTCCCCTGCGGAAATATCATTGATTATTGCAGCGCCGTTTTCAATACAAATCTTTGCAACTCCAGCACGAAAAGTATCAATTGACAATATAATCTCCGGAAAATGTTTTTGCACCAGATTCACAACAGGAATTATTCTTGATATTTCCTCTTCCTCCGAAACAAACTCGGCATTCGGTTTACTTGAATAGGCTCCCACATCAATAAAATCGGCTCCTTCATTGAGCATTTTTTGGACTCTCTCCAGAAGTTCATTTTCATTTTTATATTTTCCTCCGTCAAAAAAAGAATTGGGTGTAATATTCAAAATCCCCATTACTTTTGGAGTGGACAAATCAATAAGCTGTCCTTTACAATTTATAGTCATTCCAATTTGGTTTTAGAAACTTAAAGTGCTTCATTCAAAAAAAATATTCTTATTTTTGAAGCAATTTTATACAAATATACATCAATAATGAAGAATACTTCGCAAGAATACGACAGCATAATTACTGTTTGCCGCACACTTTTTATCAATAAAATGAAAGATTACGGCAGTGCTTGGCGCATTTTAAGACTCCCTTCCCTTACCGATCAGATTTTCATAAAAGCACAAAGAATAAGAAGTTTACAGGAAAATGAAATCCGAAAAGTCGATGAAGACGAAACTGGAGAATTTATCGGTATCATTAATTATTCGATTATGGCATTGATTCAATTGGAATTGGGCGTAGTAGATCAGCCCGATTTGGAAACCGAAAGAGCGACCCAATTGTATGATGCCAAAGTAGCTTTGACCAAAGAATTGATGGAAAACAAAAACCATGATTACGGTGAAGCCTGGCGTGAAATGCGTGTAAGTTCACTAACCGATCTTATTTTACAAAAACTGCTCCGCGTTAAACAAATTGAAGACAATAAAGGCAAAACAATAGTATCTGAAGGGATTGATGCTAATTATCAGGATATGATTAATTATTCGGTTTTTGCCTTGATTTTGATGAACAAAAAATAAATCATAATATTTTATAAAGCCCCAAAACTATAAAACAAACCAAAAAATGAAAAACATCATCACCCAATTCTCCCGTATTTTTGTTGGAGTCTTGTTCATAATCTCAGGATTGATAAAACTAAATGACCCGGTTGGTTTCTCCTATAAACTGGCAGAATATTTTAGTGAACCAGTTTTCAACATGCCTTTTTTTGTGCCGTTTTCTTTAGCTATAGCATTATTTATAGTAATTTTAGAAGTAGTTCTAGGCGTAATGCTGCTTATTGGTTTCAAATCCAAATTAACGATCTGGCTGTTATTGCTTTTGATTGTTAAATTTACTTTCCTGACTTTTTATTCTGCCTACTTTGATGTAGTAAAAGATTGTGGCTGTTTTGGCGACGCACTGCATCTTACACCTTGGCAATCGTTTACCAAAGACGTTGTTTTACTGTTCTTTATATTGATTCTGTTTGTAAACATGAAATTAGTAAACCCTCTCTTTTCTAATAAAGTTCAAAACAGCTTAGTGCTAATTGCGGTTTTTCTTAGTTGTTTCATGGGCTACTGGGTTATCAATCACTTACCGTTAAAAGATTTTCGTGCTTTCAAAGTTGGAAATAACATCCAGAAAGGAATGGAAATTCCAGAAGGTGCACCAAAATCGGTTGTCGAAATGATTTTTATCTACAAAGTAAATGGTGTTGACAAAGAATTTACAGAAAAAAATCTAGCAAATATACCTGCTGGCGCTATTTTCGTGGATAGAAAAGATAAGGTAATTACCGAAGGCTACATCCCTCCCATTCACGATTTTGTAATGGAAAAAGACGGTTCTGATTACAAAGAAGAGCTTCTGCAGGAACCAAAATTATTAATGATTGTTGCTTATGATTTAGCTCAATCCAATGCTGAAGGGCTTTCTAAAGTAGAGCTTATCAATAAAAAAGCTGTTGCTAAAGGTTACAAAGTAATTGGAATGACAGCTACTGCTCCAGAAGAAATTGTAAAAATCAAAAAACAATACGGAATCACTTTTGATTTTTATTTCTGTGATGCTATTCCATTAAAAACAATCGAAAGAGCCAATCCAAGTTTTGTCATTCTTGAAAAAGGAACCGTAAAACAAAAAGTACATTATAACGATACTGAAGATTTGCTGTTCTAAATTTTCATTTTTAAACATAAAAAAAGCCTTGCAGAAATATCATTTTCCCGCAAGGTTTTTTTTGTTTCATCACGACAATATTACATTTTTAAAAATCAGACTATTATAAAGCAATTGAATACTTAATTGAATGAAAAGTAATATATTTGTTTTGTTATTTTCAATTTTAAAAGATCGATAACTTTATGAAAACTCCAATTAAAGTATTACTATTTTTTTTATTTTTTATTCTATATGCATGTGATGATAACAAGAATAATGTCCAATGTTTTACACCTCCTCCAGGTTTTACATTTGAAATTGTAGATAAAACTACTGGAGAAAACTTATTTACCAATGGTACCTACAAATCAGAACAGATTATAGTTACTGATTTAGCTACTAATCTAAAAGTCCCTTTTAACTTCATATCAGAAAACGGGATAAATATTTTAAGTATTCAAACTATCGGCTGGAAGACAGAAAAAGTTAATTATACCATTACCATCCAAGATAAAAAAATTTTCGAATTGTATGCTGATGTCAGCAGATTAAATGGTGATGATTGTTCGTATACCGTACACAATCAAGTTTTAATAAAAGAAACAGAGTATGAACTTAATAAAGAAAAAGGAATTTACATAATAAAAGTCCCTATAGAAAAATAAGAATTTCAAAACTGAATATAAAATTAAAAGTAACCTTGCAGAAATATCATTTTCCTGAAAGGTTTTTTTTTGACTAGCTGTTATAAATTGAAATCTGGTACAGTGAAAAAAAAATATTAACTATAACGATATTGTAACCGTTTCGGATGCTTTTTATCATAAAATTATAAAATCTGCTCACTTAATTTACAATTCTTTGGTTAACTTTGTGAAAACTTAATTTAAATGAAATCGCTATGATTCCAAAACACCAAAAGGAACAGAAAATAGCGATTCCATATTCCAATAAAAACAAGTATAAACTTCATATGAAAAAAATTGCTCTTTTAATTGTTGCTTTTGTAACTTTTTCATGCTCTCAAGCTCAAAAAGCTCAGAAAACAGAATTTTCTGAAAAAGCACTTTCCGAGACTTTATTAACTGTGGATGGCAATCAGATTAAATTTCAAGACATTCTAAAAGTACAAAAAGGAAAAACTACTTTAATAGAAGTTTGGGCTTCCTGGTGCGGTGATTGTGTAAAAGCAATGCCCAAATTAAAAGAAGTACAGGCCAGCAATCCAAACGTTTCCTATGTGTTCCTTTCAATGGATAAAACTGCTGATAAATGGAAACTGGGAATCGAAAAGCACGAATTAAAAGGTTTGCACTATATGGCAAACGACGGCATGAAAGGAGCTTTTGGAACTGCAATTGACTTAGATTGGATTCCGAGATACATCATTATCGACAAAACAGGAAAAATCGTTGTGTACCGCGCTATCGAAACCGACTTTGCACAAATTGAAGAAACCCTAAAAAAACTGCAATAAAAACTGCAGTACAAATTAATTATACAAAACCATAAATATACAAAAAATGAGAAAGAAGATTGTTGCAGGAAACTGGAAAATGCATAAAAATGCTGCACAAACAAAAGAATTATTAAACGAATTATTAACGCAGATCCCAGCTGAAACTGCTGCGCAAGTAATTGTTGCACCAACGTTTATCAACTTAGCTTCTGCAGTAGATAATTTAACACACTCCAATATAGCAGTTGCTGCTCAAAATTTACACCAAGCAGAAAGCGGTGCTTTTACAGGCGAAATATCTGCAGATATGATTAAAAGCATAGGTGTAAACACTGTTATTTTAGGCCACTCTGAGCGCAGAGCAATTTTTCACGAAACCGATGCTATTATCGCAAGCAAAGTAAATACTGCTTTGAAACACGATTTGACTGTAATTTTCTGTTTTGGAGAAGAATTAAAAGACCGTCAGTCTGAAAACCATTTCAATATCGTTGAAAATCAATTGAAAGACGGCTTATTCCACATTGAAGCTAAAGACTGGGAAAAAATCGTTTTGGCTTATGAGCCTGTTTGGGCTATTGGAACTGGAGAAACAGCTTCACCGGAACAAGCTCAGGACATGCACGAATTCATCAGAGAAACTGTACGCAAAGCATTTGGAAGCGACATCGCTGAAGATGTAAGTATTCTTTATGGCGGCAGCGTAAAACCTGATAATGCAAAAGAAATCTTCTCTAAACCAGACGTAGACGGTGGTCTTATTGGCGGAGCTGCTCTTAATGCAAAAGATTTCATTACAATTGTGACGTCTATCTAAAATACACAGTTTTTCAACTCTCGAAGTTGATTATTCAAATACTAAAGAGGCTATTTCAAATCTATGAAATAGCCTCTTTTTTTATTCCGCTTTAATTTATTTGGGCAAGACCCCAGCTCAATAAAAGGGCTAAATTCACTTTGCGGGTATTCGCCCTTTTATTGAGCTGCGGTCGGGCTGTCCGCGCTACTTCGGTAGGCTGCTCCCATCCCTCTTGCGTATATAACAACTTTAATTTTACTAACCTTTTTAAAACAAAAAAACCAACGACAAGAATGCCGTTGGCTTTTCAATAATCAAATAAATCAACCTTTATTGCAAAGACTTTAATTGATCTACTGCATACTGATTAGCAGGATCGATCCCTAATGTTTTATTAAAAGTATCTTTTGCTTTTACTTTATCATTAACTGCATAAATAACCCCTAAATTATTGTAGGCTTCAATTAATTTAGATTTCATTCCTTTAGAACTCAATTCATCGACACTTTTCTTTTTAGCAGCTGCTATAAAATCTTCATAATTCTTTGCCACAAGGATATCGTTTTTAAGCAGAACCTGAATTCTGGCTTTAAAGAGATAAGCATCTTGAGTTGACGGCGAGGCCAGAATAATTACATCCAAAGAAGCATCAGCCTTTTTTAATAACTCAATCTGTTGTGCATTTAAATTTTCAGCATTATAATAAGACCAATAAACTGATGATGCAAAAAAGAAATTATCCATCAAATAGGATTTTGTCTCTGTATTGGCAATCGCAATTTCATAAACAGAAGCGGCATCAGCATATAATTTTTTCTCATATAATTTTTTAGCCTGCTCAGGAAGTTCCGCAGCAACAGCTGGACTCATTTCAAATGATTTTTTGAAATCTAAAATTCCTTCATTAATTAATGCATTATCAATAGGAACAGCGTTCAGCCCTTTGCTCAGTTTTGCTGCACCAATATAGAAATAATCCCGGCCAATAACACGATTTGAAGTATTGGAAACAAATGACACTAACGAACTAATTGCAGTATCAAAATTATTATTATAATAAGCTGAATAGCCTAAATAACGGTAAATCCTTGGATTAACGTTATCTATTTTACTCATTTCATCTGCTTCTTTTTCAAGTGATTTATAATCTGACGCCAGAATAAGAAAATCAGCATGACGCATGCGGGAATGCAAAGAATAATCCGTTAAAGACATGTATTTTTCATAAAAAGCCAATCCCTTTGAGATGTGGTCATCATATCTTCTGGCATCGTTTAAAGCCCAAAGATACTGTGTCTCGGCCAGCTCACGATAAACAGGTCCATAATTTGGATTCAAAGCAATTACTTCATCAAAGGAAGTTAACGCCGATGGGAAGTTGTGAGCGTTTTTGATTAAAGTACCCAATCCCATTTTTGCTCTCAGCAAAGAACTGTCCAAACGGAAAGCTTCGCGATAACATTCGTAAGAGTCATTCTGTTTTTTATTCAATTTATAAGCATCTGCCAAAGCCAATAAAACATCAGTATTCGCTGGGTCAATTACTCTGGACTTACTCAAAATATCAATCGCTTTTGGATAATCCGGATACATTGAAAAAGTATAGGCTTTGCCAATAAACACTTTCTCTTCCAAATCTCTTTTACTGCTGTTTTTTACAGCTAAAGCAAAATATTTTTCAGCTTCGGCAGTATCTCCCTTATCTAAAGCAATATTTCCCAATCCGATATAATTGAAATTCCCTTTGGAAGAATACGTGCTTCCAGCATCAAAATGCTTTTTGGCTGTTTCATAATCTCCTGCCAGCAAGCATACATTTCCCAAAAGAAATTTTGCATAGCCATCAGTAGGTTTTGAGGCTGTAATCGTTTCTAAAATATTTTTTGCTTTTTCATACTGCTCTGCATCGATAGCATCCTTTGCTTGTTTTATATCCTGTGCATGCCCCAATACAACAAAAAGCAGTGCTGCTACGGTATAAATAAAAACTTTTTTCATAATAGGTTTGTTAATTTGATTATTAAAATAATACTGCTTTAAACTCTCTTAAAACAGTAATACAAATATAAAAAAATATAAAACAAAAACATGATATTTTCGACATTAATTATCTGTAATTCAGGTAGTTATATTTTAAAAAACATGATAAAAATCATATTTTATATCATCCAAAAAAAGTATAAATCAGATCAAAAAAACATAATTAATTCATTTACAAAATAGTATTGCGAATTATATCCAAAACCATAAAAACAGAAAAAAGCTTTTTATCAAAATCAAATCAGATTAAAATATTTTAAAATTCAAAAAAGGAATGCCTCTTATATCCTTATATTTGCAAAAAATTTAAACATGTCAAACATTTATATAGGGTATCATTTTACCATAGAACCAAAAGAACTGGGATCGGAGATATTAATTGCAGAATTAGGAGAAAAAGCTTTTGAAAGCTTTACAGAAACTGAGACTGGAATTTCGGCCTTTGTACAAAAAGATCTTTGGGACGAAATGATTTTGGAGGACATTCAAATACTGCATTCAGAAGAATTTAAAATCGATTACAGCTACGAGGAAATCGAGCAGGTTAACTGGAACGAAGAATGGGAAAAAAACTTTGAGCCGATTGATGTTGAAGGAAACTGCCATGTCCGTGCACCGTTTCACCCAAAAACTGATGCTGAGTATGACATAGTAATTGAACCCAAAATGAGTTTTGGAACGGGTCACCACGAAACAACTCACATGATGATCCAGCATTTGCTGGAAACAGATGTTACGGGAATGAAAACATTAGATATGGGTTGCGGAACAGCTATTTTAGCAATACTTGCCGAAATGAAAGGAGCTCAGCCTATTGACGCCATCGATATTGACAACTGGTGTTACCTTAACTCTATCGAAAATGCAGAACGCAATAATTGTAAACACATAACCGTTTACGAAGGAGATGCTTCACTGCTGAAAGACAAAAAATACGATTTAATCATAGCGAACATCAACAGAAATATTTTGTTGAACGATATGCAAAGCTATGTTGACTGTTTAAATCCAAAGGGAACTATATTATTCAGTGGTTTTTATGAAGAAGATATTCCATTTATTGATGCTTCCTGCACCGAAAAAGGTTTAACATATGTTAAAAAGTTAGGAAAAAACAACTGGGTATCATTAAAATACGTAAATTAGTACAATTCTTTAAATTAACAATGTACAAAAACCTAAAAACATGAGTACAATAGAGAAAGTAAAAGAAAAAAGAAGAGAACAGGAAGTTACTTCTATGAACAGCGAAATCATAGTATACAATGATGATGTAAATACTTTTGAGCACGTTATAGATACTTTAATCCGTGTTTGCGGACACACTTCTATCCAAGCAGAACAATGTTCGCTGATAGTTCATTTCAATGGGAAATGCACAGTAAAAACAGGTGAATACGACAAATTAAAAATACAATGCACTGGATTATTAGAAGCCGGTTTGAGTGCCGAAATAATCTAAGTTACAATACCTTCCAAAAATGAGTTTTTTTTAAGCCTATTCGAGAAGTACAATCTTGAATAGGCTTTTTTATTGCAGTAAATCTCAGATTTATATAGTAGAGCTTAGTTAGCAGTAGAAAACTGAAAATTACTTAACTTAGGTTTTGATATTTAGTGAGGCAATCTACTTTTTAAAGCACCATAGATAACAGTACCTACCAAAGCGCCAGCAAGCACAATGATTACCGGTAAAAACCCTGCTCCTATCAATATAAAAATCGGTCCTGGACAAGAACCTACCAATGCCCAGCCTAAACCAAAAGAAATTCCCCCTATCATATATCTCGCAGTTCCTCTATCTTTTTCCTTAATTTCGATAGGCAGACCTTTGATATCCTTGATGTTTTTTCTTTTGATAATCTGGACACCTAAAATTCCAGTCGCAACAGCAACCCCAATGATTCCGTACATGTGGAAAGATTGGAAATGAAACATTTCGTAAATACGGTACCAAGAAACCGCTTCTGACTTAGTTAGCACGATTCCGAAAAGGAATCCTACCAGAAAATATTTTAATACATTCATAATCTAAAATAATAAGGGTAATAAAAAATGTGCCATAATCAATCCGCCGATGAAGAAACCTATTACTGCTTTCAAAGAAGGTAATTGTAAGTTACTTAATCCCGAAATAGCGTGTCCTGAAGTACACCCTCCCGCATATCGAGTTCCAAAACCAATTAAAATTCCCCCGCCAAGAAGGATCAGAATACTTTTTGGAGACTGCCAAATCTGTTCTCCAAACAAAGCTTTTGGCATTAACTGACCATTGGGAGCATCAATTTCCATTTGAGAAAGCTGTGCAATTGTCTGCGGGTTTATTGACACGTTAGAAGGATCACTCATAAAATGCACAGCAACAAAACCTCCTGCCATTGCACCAAGAACTACAACAAAATTCCACCTGTTTGCTTTCCAGTCAAAATCAAAATAAGCAATACGCTTTCCTAACCCAGTCATGGAACACAAAGACTGCAGATTGGTTGACATTCCAAAATTTTTTCCAAAATAGATTAGCGAAAGCATCACCATTCCTATTAAAAAGCCCGAAACATACCATGGCCATGTTTGATAAATAATATTCATAGAGTTTATTTTTTGAACAAAGATAAATAGGATAAAGCTATCCTCATGTGAGAAATGTTACATTTCTAAAAATAATAACCAACATAAAGTTCCGTAATGAATCAAATGATAATTACAATTTGATTAATTTTGAAATTATAATTCAGCCCTTTTAAATTTAAAAAATAATTAACTCTAAAAATATGAAAAAAACAGTTCTTTTTATTGCTTTACTACTTATTATAACTTCATGCGGCAGTATAAAATCTTCATTAAAAAACGTTGACAACAGCGCTCCAGTTCCAGTTGTAAAAAACAATGCTTTTGTAATCAACGCCTACAGCAAAGACAAAAAATATGGTTATAATAAAGATTACCCAATCAACATTTTTTATAAAGGCACAAAAAACGATACCATCAACCAGAAATATTTCCTGAATGCTCTTGCCGGACCAAAGGGAGAAAAAATAACTTTTACCAAATTAGAAAACTGCTGTCCGTTTCCAACTAAAACAAGTGAGATGGGAGCCGGGTTTCTTGATGTATATGAATTAAAATGGGCAGGTTTAAAAACTCCGATTATTTTGTATCTCAACATTTACGAAAGAGGACAACTGATGGTTCCTGTCGGGCTTAGCTTGAAAAAATTATAATCATAACTCTTACTCCCCTAGCCCAGATGGGAGTGGAAAGCCCGGACTGAAAAAAACTATTTTTTCTAGTAATAAAAGAGCGACCGGCAGGAAGCTCCTTTTATTACTTTAGAAAAAAAGTTTTTTGAAGGAGGACTTGTAACGAACAGCTGGATTAAGCTCCTAATTATTGCGCCGATGGTTTTAAAAATAATTGCGAAATCTAATTCGGAAACCGCAAATTCAGATTACCTTTGCACTTTCAAAAAAAACACAATATGAACATACAAAATATACCCCAAATTAAACATACTGAGAGCGGTAACTTCTTTTTATTAGCCGGTCCTTGTGCTATTGAAGGCGAAGAAATGGCAATGCGAATCGCCGAACGATTGGTTAGCATTACTGACAAATTACAGATTCCTTATGTTTTCAAAGGATCTTTTAAAAAAGCAAACCGTTCCAGAATTGACAGTTTCTCAGGAATCGGGGATGAAAAAGCTCTTAAAATACTTGAAAAAGTATCCAAAACTTTTGGTGTGCCGACTGTAACCGATATTCATACTAATGAAGATGCTGTTATGGCTGCAGAATATGTAGATGTTTTGCAGATTCCAGCATTCCTTGTGCGTCAGACTGATTTAGTTGTGGCTGCTGCCAATACCGGAAAAGTGGTAAACTTGAAAAAAGGACAATTCATGAGTCCGGAAAGCATGAAACATGCTGTACAAAAAGTATTGGACTGCAACAACCAGAACGTAATCGTAACAGACCGCGGAACGATGTTTGGCTACCAAGATATGATTGTTGATTATCGCGGGATTCCAACTATGCAGCAATACGCTACTACGGTTCTGGATGTAACACACTCATTGCAACAGCCAAATCAAACAGCTGGAGTTACCGGCGGAAGACCTGATATGATTGAAACCGTTGCCAAAGCTGGTATTGCGGTTGGTGTCGACGGTATTTTTATCGAAACTCATTTTGATCCGGCTAATGCTAAAAGTGATGGCGCAAATATGTTACACTTAGATTACTTTGAACCGCTGATGAATAAACTGGTTGCTATTAGAAAAACCATAAATCAATTTTAATTTAACTAGAATACCAATACATTGAAAACATATTTATACTCCGCTATATTATTTTTATTTGTTTCATTTAATTCATTCGCGCAGAATGACACTATAAAAAAAGAAAGATATACCGCCCACAACAAAGGAAAATTCACCATTTCATGGGGAGGAAACAGAGGTTATTTTACCGATTCTGATATAACTTTCAAAGGAAATGATTATAATTTCACAGTTGAAAACGCCAAATCACACGATAAGCCAAAAGGCTGGCACGTTGATTATATCACGCCGGGCAGAATGACAATTCCACAGACTAATTTTAAATTAGGTTATTTTATTTCAGACAAATACATAGTTTTTGTTGGCGTAGATCACATGAAATATGTAATGACGCAAGGGCAAACAGCTAATATCTCTGGAGAGATCAACTATCCTTTATCCCATCCAAGTTCAAAATTTAACGGAACTTTTAATGGAACTCCGACAGTAATGACCGAAGATTTCCTAATGTTTGAGCATACAGATGGATTAAATTATGTTTATACCGAAATTGCCAGACAAGATGATATATCTAGTTGGTTTGGAATTACAAACACAGATAAATTTCAAATAAATATTAATGAAGGTGTGGGAATCGGTGCTTTATATCCTAAAACAAATACTACTCTTATGGGACAGGAAAGACACGATGCTTTTCATGTCTCAGGTTTTGGAACTTCGATTAAAGCAGGAATCAATTTTACCATTTTTAAGTATTTTACCATCGAAGGTACATTAAAGGGTGGTTACATTAACATGCCTGATATTCGTACTACAAAAAGTTCATCGGATACTGCCTCTCAACATTTTTTCTTTGGAGAAACTATTATTTCATTTGGAGGTATTTTTAGGATCTAAAGAGTTAATGACACAAGAAATAAGAATCTCCTTCGGGAGATTTTTTTATTTATATAATGACGCAGCTTCCTTAATGACATCTTCCAAAACGGCATTATCTATTTCTTCCAAATTAAAATACCGAAGTGACTTAACGGTATTCCTTTTTTCATCAACAAGACAATCTTGGTTTCTTTTTAATTGAAATCCTCTTGCGAAACCTGCATCTACAAAACCTTTTTTAGAATTCGAAATCAGATAACAAAACATCCTTTTTTTATAATACAGATAAGGCATTCCCCATTTAAAGTGCATCTCCAAATCGGGAATTTCCCTTTTAAAAATACTAATCAAATGCAGTAATATTGCTTGATACTTTTCGGGCTGGCGGTAGATATATTCGTCTGTTAGCTTCATTTCATAAAAATAATTAAAAATAGTATTGCAAATTATAAATTTTATCACTTACTTTGTATTTCAAAGTACTTTATATATGGAAGATAAATATCTACAAGACATTAGTGACATCAAAAATATGATGAACAAATCCACACAGTTTATCTCCTTGAGTGGTTTGTCTGGAATTTTGGCTGGTGTATACGCTTTGATTGGCGCCTATATTGCTCATGAATTAATTCAGAATAACGATAATTACATCATTACTTTAGAAAGCAATACATTTAAGCTTATTCTATTGACTGCCTTTATGGTTTTATTTTTATCTATTGGAACTGCAATGCTGTTAACTATTAATAAAGCAAAAAAAGGCGGCGATACAGTTTGGAATTCTTCCTCCAAAAGAATGTTAATCAACTTCCTTATTCCGCTGGTTACAGGAGGAATCTTCGGATTGTTATTATTACGTAACGGAAGCTACGGCTTAATTGCCCCTGTAACACTGATTTTTTATGGATTAGCTTGCGTAAATGCCAGTAAATATACATTAAGAGATGTTCGTTATTTAGGTATTACTGTCATAATTTTAGGACTTGTATCAACGGAATTCTCTGGATATGCTTTGGAATTTTGGGCATTGGGTTTTGGTCTTTGCCATATTATTTACGGTAGCATGATGCATTTTAAATACGACAGGAATTAGAAAGCAGTATTCAGATTACAGTTTAGAGAATTTAGTATGCAGATAAAAACATAATAACAGCAGAATTAATAAAATAGTACTATTTAAGGAATAGAATCAAACCAAAAGTTCAGCTATGAAAAAAACGAAATATATTTTTGGAACCATTACCTTTTTGATGAGTTTTGGCTGTGCTTTGTTCATTGCTAATTCCATGTTTGGAAATATCCTTTTTGGCAAACGTCCTGAAAACCTGCTGGATAAAATTCAAGAAGGCGACATGATTTTTCAAACTTCACAATCTAAACAATGCGAAGCCGTAAGAATAGCAACCAACTCTAAGTTTTCCCATTGTGGGATTGTTTTTATTGAGAAAGGAAAAAAGTATGTTTTTGAAGCCGTACAGCCCGTAAAATATACGCCTCTCGAAGCCTGGATTACCCACGGAAAAGAAAATCATTTTGTAGTTACCCGATTAAAAAAAGCGTCAGCAGTACTCAACGCACAGACAATACAAAAAATGAAAGCCTATGGAAATTCATTAAACAATAAAGATTATGATTTATACTTTGAATGGTCTGATGATAAAATATACTGCTCAGAATTGATATGGAAAATATACCAAAACGGAGCAGGAATTGAATTGTGCCCATTACAGAAATTGAAGGATTTTAATTTAAAAGACACTCGTGTTCAAGCTATATTAGCCGAAAGATATGGAAACAAAATTCCGCTTGAAGAAAATGTTGTAGCGCCATCAAACCTGGAACAATCCAAAATAGTAACCACGATAATAGATACTTACTAAGATTTGAAAAATATTATTCAAAATATCAATAAAGCATTTGACCATCGCATCCGACTGGGAATCATGTCCGTTTTGATGGTCAATGAATCGGCCGATTTTAGTACTTTGAAAGAGTTATTAGGCGTTACCGACGGTAACCTAGCCAGTCATACCAAAGCTTTAGAACTAGAAAACTACATTGGTATTGAAAAACAATTCATAGGAAAAAAACCAAATACAAGCTACATGGCAACCAAAGAAGGGCGTAAAGCATTCCAAGATCACATCAATGCCCTTGAAAAATTAATACAAAAACGATAAGATATTTTTTTAATCACTTACTTTGAAATTCAAAGTACTTTTAACTAATCAAAAAAAAAGAAACTATTTAAAATGAAAGATCAGCTAATCGAAAAAATGTACGAATGGAGTAAAAAACCTTATCAGCAGTTTTTTAAAAACAAAACAGCATGGGAAATAGACAAGCAGGAATTACTTAACTATTCAGAAGAAACATTAGGTTATCATTTAGGTCAATTTCTGCAAAAAAATAATTTTGATATTCAGCCTAAATTAGAAGATCACGATATCATCCATGTACTCACAAATACCGGAATAAGCGTGCGGGAAGAAATAGGAATGCAATATTACCTGCTGGGAAATGGCAAAAACAGTTTGTACTTATATCTGGTCATTTTTGCCGGTACACTATTCTACCCTACTCATATTAATTATTTCATCAATGAATTTCGCAAAGGAAAAACAGCACATCACTTTCATTATTTGGATTTCTCAAAAATGCTCCTGATACCAATTGAAACCATTCAACAAACTTTTAAAATCTAAAACTATGCAGCTCATCATCAAACTATTCAACAGTAACCGCAAGATTAACAGCGTTTTGTTTTTATTTACAATTTACTGTTTGCTTTTGCTCATTGTCCGTGCCAAATTAACCAATACCATTTTTCTGTTTTTCTTGGTTTGGAACCTGTTCCTTGCTTTTGTGCCTTACTTTTTTATCAGCTATTTGAAAACTCAGATTACGGTTCAGAAAAGTAAAATAAAAACACTTTCGCTGCTTTTTATTTGGTTGCTTTTTCTGCCAAATTCGTTTTACATTCTTACCGATCTGATTCATTTATCACAATCAAGCAGCCATTTATTTTGGTTTGATTTGGTTGCCATTAGTTCATACGCACTAATTGGATTTACCCTTGGAATCGTTTCACTGATAGAATTTGAAAACATAATCAAAACCTACACTTCCAACCTGATTACCAATTTCATAATGCCCATAATCTGTTTTTTATGTGGTATCGGTATTTATTTAGGGAGAATCCTTCGGTATAACAGCTGGGATATTATCAGTAATCCTCTGGAATTACTTCGTGCAACTTTCGTCTCTTTATCATCTGCACATGCATTGCTGTTCTCCTTTTATTTTGGAGTCTACATCTATCTGTTTCTTTCGTTAAAAAAAATCTATTCAACTATAAACCAATAAATCATGGAAACTACTCTAATCCAAGAAGAGCCTTTTGACGGCAGCGCTTCTACCGAACTTGCCCTTGGATGCTTTGCAATCGGCACACTGTTTTTTATACTTTTTCTAACGCTTCAGGACAATTCATTTATTCTGATTATCGGTTTTATTTTCATTGTTCTGGCAAGTCTTCTCAATATTATTATGCTCACTAACCTGCTCTATCATTTTTACATGCTACCACAGCAGCGGAAATACATTGGGACAAAAATTGCGATTTTATTGAGCAATATCCCACTAGCATTCTTGTATCTGGGAATAATATTTTATTTGACATTAACCATCACCTTTTTAAACAAAACCATTAATACCAAAAAAAATGCAAAGACCAAACCGAATAAAATCATATTACAGATGGGCATTTTCCAATGAATTGGCACTTGGCTCATTTGCCATTGGAACTTTATTACTCTTAGCATACAAAGCACTACCATATAATGATAACGTTTTTATAATCGGGTTTTTCTATCTGCTTTTTGCTATTGTCATCAATACCATAATGCTGTTATATCTCATTTTCCTTTGCTTTATTCTGCCCGATGAACGAGAAAATTTAGCTCTAAGAATCATCATGTTACTGAGCAATATTCCCATTTCAATTCTTTACTTATATTTTATTTTTTAATCAAAAACCTTTAACAACAAAAAACATGGAAACAACAGAAAATCAAAACCCAACACCAACACCATTTTTCCAATCCAATACCGCCAAAATGATTATGGTTGGAATATTAACTTTTGTATTGCTCATTCCGCTGGAATTTGTCAAAAGCCTGATAACCGAACGTTCTTTTCGCCAGGAAGAAGTCATTACCGAAATCAATGATAAATGGGGAGAAAGCGTCTATTTCTACGGGCCGATATTGAAAGTTCCCTACACCACTTTTGACGAAACGGTATCCATTAACCAAAAAACAAATGAAACAGTAAAACAGCGAAAAGCAATTACCAAATACGCTTATTTCTTTCCCGAAGATTTAAAAGCAAAGTCCAATGTAGTAACCAAAGTACTCAACCGAAACAATTATGAATCGGTCGTTTACAGTTCGAAAATGAATTTTGAAGGCCACTACATTCAGCCCGATTTTAGCAGTAAAAATATTCTTGCCGAAGTCATTCAATGGAACAAAGCCACAATTTTAATCAAAACCACCAATCTAAAAAGCATCAAAGACGAAGTAAAAATCAATCTTGGCGGTACAAAATTTACTTTCGAACCAGTTTACAGCACAAATCCAAACGATTCCACACAAGCTCTGGAAACTAATTTTATTGACCTGAAAAGCATTCTGAAAACAGATAAAACCACTTTTGGATTTGACATCACTTACAACGGAAGCAAACAGATAAAAATGGTGCCTATTGGTAAAACCACGCAGCTAAGCATGCAGTCTAACTGGAGTTCACCAAGTTTCACTGGCAATTTCCTTCCAGATGACAAAACCAAAAAAATCGATGCCAACGGCTTTACAGCCAACTGGAAAATCCTGCACATCAACAGAGCTTTTTCACAGCAGTTCTTCGAGAATCTGCCTGATTTAGGAACTTATGCTTTTGGAGTAGATTTTGTAATTCCTGTAAACCAATACCAGCAAAACGAAAGAGCCTCTAAATATGGCTTTCTCGTAATTGGCTTAACGTTTTTAATTTTCTTCCTGATCCAATCGATCAGCAAAATCAAAATCCACATTTTCCAATATTCGATGATTGGTCTGGCACTCATTCTATTTTACACCCTGCTTATTTCCATCACAGAACACAGCAGTTTCATGAAGGCCTATTTGATTGCAGCCGTGGCAGTAATTACATTGATATCGCTGTACTCCGTTTCTATCCTCAAAGAGCGCAGATTTCCGCTGTTTATCACCGCCTCACTCACAGCACTGTACACCTTTATCTATGTCATTATCCAGTTAGAAAACTACGCTTTATTAGTAGGAAGTATTGGTTTATTCTGCATATTGGCAGCAGTAATGTACTTTTCCAGAAAAATTGATTGGAATAAATAAGGTGAATAATTAGGAGCTGTTTCCTGCTATCCGTTGCAATCTTTTCTATTTTTAAAGAAAAAATAGAAAAGGATTTCCACTTCTATCAGGGCTAGGGCATTTCGGTCTTTAAGAGCATTGATCCTCTTAAAGACCTTTTGCGTAAGGGATTGCGGCGGTATCCTTTATTTTTTTTCTTTAAAAAAATAAAGATAAAGCCAAAAGCCCGGCTCCTTGTGAAAAATAAGAGAGGGACGAACGCAGTTTTTCACAAGGAGATACGCCATTATTTTTATACAGGGCATTCGCTTTTAAAAAACAAATGTTACTTTTTGTTGTATTTCCAAACGGAATATTTAGCCACGGATGGCACGGATTTAACAGATTAGCACGAATTTTAAATTTAGTGTGTTAAAAATGGAATTGAAATCTGTGTAAAGTCCGTTTTATCAGTCAAATCCGTGGCTAATTTTTTTAAAAGCGAATGCCCTGATTTTTATACCGCTTTAAACAATACTCCCTTAAAGTTTAGTATTTTTGAAGCCTGAAAATGAAATGATGAAAAAATTTGTAATTCTAATAATGGTCTTAGCCATTGGCACTGCGTTCTACGAACAGACAACTGCCGATAAAAATATTTATATAATGGTAATTGCCGTTGTCATTTTCATGATGGGAATGATGCGTTTAAGCAGTAAAACTCCAAGTAAAAACCAAGATAATAACGAAGACGATGTTCAATAAAGGAGATAAAGTTTCGGTGCTGGATGATGCTGTTGACGGTGTAGTTGTATCTGTCAAAGACAAAGTGGTAACGATAGAAACGACAGATGGTTTTGTGATGAATTATGCTTCCAGCGAGCTGATTAAAATTGGCGGATCGGACAATTTAATGGAAGGCATCAAAGGGATTAATATCAATGAAATCAAGAAAGAAAAGGAAATCCCGAAGCCTCGCAGTTTTGTAAAAGAGAAAAAAGACAAAAATGAAATGCCAGTTCCCGAATTTGATCTGCATATCGAAAAATTGGTTCCCAATAAACGCGGTATGTCAAATTATGATATTTTGACGCTGCAGGCAGAAACTGCACAACGCCATATTGAGTTTGCAATCCGTAACCGAATTCCAAAAATTGTTTTTATTCACGGCATAGGCGAAGGTATTCTCAAAGCCGAATTGGATTTTCTTTTAGGACGTTATGACAATGTCGTTTTTCAGGATGCCAATTATCAAAAATATGGTCAAGGCGCTACCGAAGTTTATTTTAAACAGAACAACAAGTAACTCAATTTTACCTAAAAAAAACGTCAATGCTAAAGATAAGTATTGACGTTTTTATATTTTTATCAAGAGATTTTTTATTTCTGCAGCTCTCCGTATGAATAATTATTACCTAATTGGAAATTGCTGTTGCCTTTTTCAAGAGTTACGTTTTTTAGGACAATTGTATGCTTAAATACACCTGGAACTGATGTTGTAGTGGTAACTTCAATAATTCCTCCTGCTTTACCTAACCATTCTTCCTTAATTGTTGGCACTGCCGGTTGTACTGAAGCACAAAAATATTCTGGAGACACAACGCTGTTAAACATGCGGTAAACCAATTTATTCTTAACTGATTCTATTGTACCTGTTCTTGGCTTATCTACAGGAGTAACTACATTAACAATCAATGTTGGATCAATTTTGAGTGTTAACGACTCAGTCCCATTAGAATTATAAACCAAACCACTATCACAAATATCCAACTCTTCTTTAAAAGCTAAAGCCAGCGGTGTTATCGTTTTCAAGTAATCTCCAAAAATAAAAGTTTCATAAAACTGAGTGGTACCGTCTCCTTTGGCAAAAGTTATATTTTTAAAAATAATATTATGTTTATAACCAGTTATTTTAGTGCTGTTATCAGCGGCGTTTGATGATTTTACAGTTTCAGTCGTAATTTCGATAATACCTGAGGAAGCATTCCACTGCGTTTTTACATTAGGAGTTGCTGGAGGAATCAAATCACAAACATT
This sequence comes from uncultured Flavobacterium sp., assembly GCA_963511795.1. Taxonomy (GTDB): domain Bacteria; phylum Bacteroidota; class Bacteroidia; order Flavobacteriales; family Flavobacteriaceae; genus Flavobacterium. Next base: position 90,734 of record CAUPKP010000008.1, read on the forward strand.
TGCTTCGCCTACTTTACCGTCATAAAAATTATACACCACTTGGTTTGTCGAATTGATATCTAATTCAATTGGAGTGTCTTCTGCCGTGGCATCTTCCTTAAAAGTTTCCTCTGGAACATTTAAAATCAGAGTTTCTCCTTCTTTAAGTTTAAAAAGTAAATTATTATCTGGACAGGTACTTGTAGCTACTTCATCAAAATCAATTGTATCTACAATCAAATCTCCGTCATCACAGGCTGAAAAAGCAATTGCACAACACAAAATTCCTATAAATCGTTTCATTCTTTTTTTATTTTGAACAAAAATATAATATTTAATTTGTTCCGTAAACTTTACACACCAAAAACGTGTGGTTTGCTGCCACTTTATAATTATTTAAGCTGCTGCAAAGCACAGTTTTATTAAAAATGAACAAAAAGCCCCAAATTAAATCCATTTCATTGGCTTTAGAAATTCCTATCTTTGTACCGAATTTCACTTTTCAATGAAAAAATACAATTACTATTTCGCCGCTTTCACTGCTTTTTTTATCTGGGGCTTTTTCAGTTTGGCTTTAAAGCCAATTTCCAGCTATCCCTCCCTCGATATACTGTTTTATCGTGTGTTCTTTAGCGTACTTACACTTACAGCCATAAATCTGCTTTTTAGACGAAAAAATATCAAAAAAAACTGGGATGATTTTAAAGTAATGCCTAAAAAAAAGAAACAGACAATCACCATACTGACCTTTGCCGGGAGTTTAATTTTGGCTTCCAACTGGCTTATTTTTATATATGTGATCAATCATGTTAATGTCAAAGCAGGTTCATTGGCATACTTGATTTGTCCCATTCTGACTACCGTTTTTGCTTTTTTCCTGCTTCAGGAAAAATTAAGCAAATGGAAATGGACAGCGGTTTGTATCAGTACGGTAAGCTGTGTTTTATTATCACTAAATCATTTTCAGGATATTTTTTACAGTCTTGTAGTTGCTTCGACCTATGCCTTGTATTTGGTGAGTCAGCGCAAGAATAATGAAATTGATAAGTTTCTAGTTTTAAATATTCAGCTGCTTTTTATAGCTTTACTTATTATGCCTTTTTATCCAAGTTACAGCGGAGCAGTTCCAACTGATCCTTTATTTTATACGTGTTTATTTTGCATCGTTGTACTTTTTACAATTATTCCGCTTTTTTTAAACCTGTATGCATTAAAAGGACTTGATTCTTCCACTGTTGGAATTCTAATGTATATCAATCCGATAATCAATTTTACTTTGGCTGTCTTTTATTTTAAGGAAGAAGTTAGTCTAATCCAAATGGTTTCGTATTCCCTTATTTTAATCTCCATTATTATTTTCAATAAGAAAGTATTATTTGGCAAAAAAAAGAAATCCAAAGCAATTGTTCAGGATTCAAAATCTATATAGCATGAAAAAAGTATATCTTGATAACGCCTCCACTACTCCACTTCATCCCGAAGTAATTCTGGAAATGACCAAAATATTAACGGAAGATTATGGTAATCCATCCTCTACGCACAGTTTAGGACGCAATGCCAAAAATATACTGGAGCTTTCTCGAAAATCAATCGCCAAACATCTAAATGCAACGGCATCTGAAATCATTTTCACTTCTTGCGGTACCGAAGCGAACAATTGGATTTTGAGATCTGCTGTAAAAGATTTAAAAATAGAACGTATTATCACCAGCAAAACAGAGCATCATGCGGTGCTTCATACGGCAATTGCGCTCCAGAATGAATACGGAATCCAAGTGGATTATGTAAATGTGAAACCTAATGGCGAACTGGACTTGACCCATTTAGCTGAATTATTATCAGAAGAAAAAAAGACCTTAGTTTCATTGATGCATATCAACAATGAGACAGGAATGGTTTTGGATCTTGACAGAGTGAGCCAAATTTGCAGAGAACATAATACTTTATTTCATTCGGATACGGTGCAGTCTGTGGGGAAAACAAAAATTGATTTACAGCAAACACCTATTGATTTTATAGTGGCTAGTGCCCATAAATTTCATGGGCCAAAAGGAGCTGGATTTGCTTTTATACGAAAAAATGCGGGTTTACAGCCTTTGTTTTTTGGAGGAGAACAGGAAAAAGGACTTCGGCCAGGAACCGAAGCCATACATCAGATTGCAGGAATGGCAAAGGCTCTGGAACTTTCTTATCAAAATCTTGAAACCGAAAGCCTTTACATATCTTCATTGAAAGAGTACACTATCGAAAAACTAAAAACAAATTTCCCTGATTTTAAAATCAACGGAGAAAATACGTTTTACAATCTGCTGAATATTACTTTACCGCTGGATGAAAGCAAAACAGCCATGATTTTATTTCATTTAGACATGAGAGGAATAGCAGTTTCCCGAGGCAGTGCCTGCCAATCTGGAAGCATCAGGCCTTCGCATGTTTTGGCAGAAATGCTTTCGCCAAATGATTTAAAAAAACCGAATATCCGTATTTCTTTCAGTCATTTTAATACCAAAGAAGACGTTGATTTATTGATAGAAGGTTTAAAAAGTATTTAATATTTTTTTGCCGTTTCGTATTTTTGAAATAGCAACAAAAACTATGTTTCGTAACTCATTATCAATTACAATTATGAATTATGGTTCTTCATTTTTCATATAATCGCAATCTGTTTTGAGATGCAGTTAAATCTTTTTGCAGATATTCTATTTTTTGCAGAAGATTCAAAATCAAATCAATACCTTCTAAATTTACACCTAATTCGTGATACATTCGAATTATCCGTTCCAAATTATGCATTTGATCTAAATGAATATAAGGTGATTGTTCTATAATTTCAATTTCAATTAACCCCAAATCATGAAGATGATCAAAGAAAGAAAGCTCTACTTCATAATGAGAGCTAACTGTTTTCAGAAGAATCCAATTATCGGTTTTCATATTGTTCTAAGCTTAGCTAGTTCAGTAAATAATTCCTTTTCTCTTTCTGTAAGGCCTGTAGGCAATTGTATTTGATACGAAATGAATAAATCACCAAACTCCCCCTCTTTTTTATACACTGGAAAACCTTTACCTTTTAGTTTAACTTTGGTGCCATTTTGTGTACCTGGTTTGACTGTCAGCTTTACTTTTCCATCAAAGGTGTTGGCGGTAATTTCCCCACCTAGAACTGCTGTGTATAAATCCAAGTCAACAGTAGAGTACAAATTGTGCTTGTCAAGTTTAAAATTGGTGTGATTTTCAATGTTGAAAGTAAGATACAAATCACCTTTTGGACCGCCATTGGCTCCTTCTCCACCCTGTCCTCTTATTTTTATAACCTGACCATTCTCAACACCAGCAGGGATAGTCAACCGTATATTTTTTCCATTGATTGTGAGGGTTCGTCTATGAGTGGCATAAACATCTTTCAATTCCAAATGCAATTCGGCATTAAAATCCTGACCTTTAAACGCAGCGGTTCTACGACTTCCTCTTTGCCCTCTGCCACCAAACATCGATTCAAAAAAATCCGAATAATCGCCACCTTCAGAAAATCCGCCGAAACCTCCAAAACCGCCACCTTGCTGACCTCCGGCATCTTGATATTGCTGTTGCTGCTGTTTGGTTTTTTCATATTCCTCACCGTGTTCCCAATGTTCACCGTACTGATCGTATTTTTTTCGATTCTCTGGATTACTCAAAACCTCATTGGCTTCATTGAGTTCTTTGAATTTTCTCTCGGCTTCTTTATCATTAGGATTTAAATCCGGATGGTATTTACGTGCCAATTTTCGGTACGCTTTTTTTATATCCGCTTCAAATGCATTTTTATCAATATCCAATACTTTGTAATAGTCTATAAATGCCATTTTACTATAGTTTTAGATGAGATTCTATTAAAAAGAAATGCTAATCAATCATTTAAAAAATGAATATTTCACTCTCAAATTTAAGCATTTTACCGAACCTAAACTATGATAAAACATTTTATTACAGCGAATTATACAAAAAACAAAAAAAGCCCTAACTTAAGGCTTTTAGAATGATTCAATAATCAAAAAATTAACTCAAAGCAAATACAACTGCAGCATTCGAATGAATTAAAGCAGTGTCAAAAACAGGTACTTTTATCATTTCCTGCTTTACCAGCAATGGAATTTCTGTACAGCCCAGAATAATTCCTTCAGCTCCGTTTTCAATAAGTTTTTCGATAATAGAAAGGTAACGAGCCTTGGTACTTTCAAGAATCAATCCTTTTCCCAATTCGTTAAAAATAGTATCGTGCAAAAAATCTCTGTCGTCTGCTTCTGGTATTATTGCTTCGATATCAAGAGCAGTTAATTTATCTTTAAAAAAATCCAATTCCATCGTAAACTTTGTTCCAAGAAGTCCCACTTTTTTGATGTCCTTTTTTTGGATTTCTTTTGCGGTTTCGGTGGCAATATGTATTAATGGTAAATCAATGCTTTCCTGAATCCTGTCAGCAATAAGATGCATGGTATTGGCACAAAGAAGAATCGCTTCGGCTCCGCTGTTTTTCAAATTTTGGCAGGCTTTTGACAGCATATTGAATGTCGTATCCCAGTCATTATTTTCATTATTCTTTTTGATATCATTATAATTAAAAGAATAAATAATGCACTCAGCAAAATTAACTCCTCCTAATTCTTTATTGATTCCCTCATTAATAAACTTATAATAATCTGCAGTTGATACCCAGCTGATACCGCCAATGAGTCCTAGTTTTTTCATTATTTTTTACTTTGTTTTATTTAACCTTGCCTAATCTATTGTACAAAGGATTAAAAATACTAATATAAATTAGAGAAAACACCCAACCAACAGTTATTAATAAAAGTAATATGAACTTCTTTTTGACTACGCTTTCAATATTGATGACAGTGGCCAAAATTTTAGAAAAATAACCAACTAAAAAAACAATAAGCGTGAATCCAATGAATTTATAGGAAATATTAATTTGCTTAAATGGATTTGGATTATTCCAATTGCAAATTAAATAATATAGCACTCCAATTAATAAACCACTACCAATTAGCAATAAAATAATACGTATAAATATTGACATTCTAACAATTTTAAAAGGAACAAAACTGCTCACTTTCAATTGTTTTACAAGCTGTTTTTCATTCGCAGGATAAGTACAGCATTCTGCAACTTTTAAGAAATTCCAGTCTTCATTTTTTACAATTGCCGAATCCTCTTCATGTATCATCTGCTTGTATCCGCTGTACATTAAAGCATAGGCTTCCAGATCATTAAAAGAGTCGAGATCAGTCCGTACTTCACTGAGTCCTTTCTGAATTTTCTTCATTACGCCATATCTCAAAAGCACATTTTCATCCTCTATTTTTTTATCATACAAAATACCGCGATTCACATCAGTACAGTCAATCCAGCTGACAGGAAGCTGTTCTAATCCATTTTTTAAATGAATAATAGAAAGTTTGGCAACAATTGAGGTATATTTTCGGGATTTTAAATCCAATAATTGAATCTCGCGCAAACGTTCCTGCAGAATAGTATCGACTCTGAAAAATAAAGACATGCCATTATCCGTATTTACATCATTATCCGGCATTTGCGCACTGGCATCGCTTACTATAATTTCGTTACATTCCTGTTCCAATATCGATGCAATTCCCTGATTATCATGCACGCCTCCATCGATTAACTCCAAATCAAAATTTTCATACAGCCCTTTAAATACCAAAGGCTGAAACAAAACGGGTACGCATGATGAAGCTGCTACAGCATAACCCAGTCTGAATTTTTTATAATCCTCTGGTGCATTTTCATAATACATTCGTCTCAAACGGGGTTTTACATCAAAATCATCCGAAATATAAGTAGGCGGTTCTCCCATCCAAGAAGCGGTAAACTGCCAATTATGTCCGGTATTTACTGCTGTAGCATTTAGAATTAATTGAGGCACTTTATTAATCCTTTTCCAATTGTCATCATTCAATTTAAATGACTCATCACCAAAAGGACAAATAAATAAATCGTTCATAAAAATGGGAGATCCGTCTTTTTTAGGCAGTAAAGGTTTATAGAAATACTCTTCATAAAGCTCTCCCAATCTGTTTGAACGGGAATATGAACTGCCTTTCCACATTTTTAAGTTCTTAGAAAAACTGGTCAGCAGACGCATTCGGATATTCTTTTGAACAGCATCTAGAAACTCTGTTTCAATTTCTTTTACAATCCTAATGTAATCGTCTTGAACAATTTCTTCATCTGTTTTGCTTTCAAATAACTGCTTGATTTTTAAATAATAAAAAGCCCCGATAATTGAACCTCCCGAAACGCAGGAAATAACTTCAATATCTTTCAGTTTATCTTTTTCGGCCATAGCTGCCAAAACACCAATATGAAATAACGCTGCTCTAAAACCGCCTCCGGAAAGACCGATACCAAGCTTATTCTGCTGTTTTTTTGTTAAATTATCAGCATCCGATTTTTCACCAGACTCAAGATTTAAAGCAATCAGGCATCTGTTTTGGGCTTCCTCACTAATTTCACTTTCCTGAAAAGGATCTTTATTGATAGATTTTTGATATTTCTGCTTTAACTGATAATTAGCCAGATTATAAATCTGTTTGCTAAAGGATTTTATCTGCCAATTTTCAGTCTTATCTTGGGTATATAATTTAATGAAATGAAGTGCCTTATTATACATTCGCAATCCAAAAAAAGCTTCAGCCAATGCCTCGTATAATTTTTCTTTGTCTTGGATTCCGTCTTTAAAAATGACTTGATCACCTTCAGTCAAATATTCATCAACAATTTCTTTTCTTGTCTTTTGAGCCGTTTCAAATCTCACAAGTGTTTCTGCAGTAATCTCGCATGTTTCAGAAAGCCGTTCTAAGTTTTCAATCACAATTAACTCATTGAGATTGGCATAATTCACAGCAGTATTGATGCACTCTGTTTCAGTTTGAATGGTTTTATGTGTCTTATTTTTCCAAATCAGATATCCTTTTTTGTAATAAGCTCTCGACTGCAGTAAATTATGAAACTGATGGTCAAATTTCCACTTGCTTCTATAGATTGCTCCTGCAATCCCCAATGTTTTTGAATTTTTGGTATATTCTAAATCACAAAACGATTTGAGTATGTTAATCGCCTTATCAAATTTAAAATAAGAAGATAATGTACTGTCTTTATATACATTATCTGCCAAATCCTGATATTTTGATAATTTAATTTCTGCACCCTGATCTTCTTTGTCTTCAATTTTTTTCAGCAATATCTCAGCAGCATAGCCATACTGTTCATATTGTATCAGATGCTGGTACAAATTATCAAAACGGGAATCATTAATATCTTCACCTCTTAAATAATTTTTAGCCCATATAATTACTTTTTTCTTATCTTCCATAGCTCACAACTGTACTGAAAATCAAATTAATAAAATGAAATATTTATTTTAATATGAAACATTTTATAAATTTAAAAAAATTATAAAGCGAATGAAGGAATAATATTAAAAACCTTCTTAAAATTTTCAAAATAAGTAATTATTCTTTCAAAAAAATACATATTTTTACAATATAAACTTACAACTAACTTATATTAGAAATGAAAAAACTTCTTCTTGCTCTTTCTTTTGTGTCTTTTTTATCCACAAATTCCTATTCCCAAGAAGCTGCTCTTGTTACTTCGGTAGAAGGTATCAAAGAATACAGCTTACCCAATGGACTGAAAATTTTATTAATTCCAGATGCTGCACAATCAAACGTGATTGTAAATATTGTTTATGGTGTGGGTTCCCGCCATGAAGGATATGGAGAATCGGGTATGGCGCATTTATTAGAACATATGCTGTTTAAGCGTTCTTCTAAATTTACCGACATCAAAAAAACAATTGCCGACAAAGGTGCCCAAGCCAATGGAACTACCTATTATGACCGTACGAATTATTATGAAGTTTTGCCGGCTACAGACGAAAACTTAAAATGGGCACTTGAAATGGAGTCTGACAGAATGATGACATCAGCGATACTTCAATCGGATTTGGACAGTGAGTTCAGTGTGGTTCGTAATGAGTTCGAGATTGGTGAAAATAATCCGTCAGGAGTTTTAAATGAGCGTATTCTTTCTACAGCTTATTTATGGCATAACTACGGAAAATCAACAATTGGAAGTAAAGAAGATATTGAGCGTGTACCTGCTTCCCGACTAAAAGAATTTTATCAAAAATATTACCAGCCAAATAACGCTACACTTATAATTGGAGGGAAATTTGACGAGAAAAAAACGCTTTCTTGGATTAAAGACTATTTTGCTCCAATTCCAAAATCAAAAAACGAAATTCCGCAAACCTATACAGTAGAACCGTCTCAGGATGGAGAGCGTTTTGTTGAGCTAAAAAGAAACGGTGATATTCAATATATTGGAATGGCATACCACACCCCAAGTTACTCAGACAAAGAATATGCTGCCAATAACGCCATAATTTCAATCATTACCAATAATCCTTCAGGTGCGTTATACAAAGCATTGGTCGAAACGAAATTGTCTACTAGTGTTTATGGATATACAATAACATTAAAAGATCCTGCATTCAGTTATTTTGCCTGCGAAATTGCCAAAGACAAAGATATCAATACAGTACAAAAAGCTTTTCTGGAAACTATGAATTCAGTTCCGCAAATGACTTTTACAGAAGAAGATCTTAAACGTGCTAAGAATGAACTACTGAAACAATTTGAGAACACCTATAATAAAACTCTCAATTTATCTGTAGCATTGACCGAATATGTTGGAGCTGGAGATTGGCGTTTGTTTTTTATAGACAGAGATAATATTGAAGCTCTGACAATTGCAGATCTTCAAAATGCTGCCAAAAAATACTATCTGCAAAGCAACAGAACTTGGGGCCGTTTTATTCCAGAAGCAACAAGCGAAAGAACCAAAGTAGCCGAAACTAAAGATGTTGCAGCTCTAGTTAAAGGATATAAAGGAAAAGCTATGGAAGCCAACACTGCTACTTTTGAAACATCTGTAGCCAATATCATAAAGTCTACCGAAGAAGGAAAACTAGCCTCTGGGGGAAAATATGCCCTATTAGAAAAACCTGCCAAAGGAAATAAAATTGAAGGCAGAATAATGCTGCGAATGGGTGATGAAAAATCTTTGAGCCAAAAATCAATGATTGCCATGTTAACTGCTAATATGCTGAAACTTGGAACAAAAAACAGAACTAAAAAAGAAATCAACGACCAAATTGACCAGTACAAAATCAATCTTAGCTTTGGTGGATCTGTAGACGCATTATATGTGAGAGTTAGCACTGATAAGGCTAATTTGAGCAATGCTCTGAACTTAGTGCAGGACATTCTAAAAAATCCATCTTTTGATGTTACTGAATTTGAAAAACTAAAACTGGAAACCAAAAATGGATTGGAAGCTAACCGCAACGAACCGCAAGCTGTAGCGAATGAAGAGTTAACAAAACTAACTGCATTATATTCCAAAACACATCCATATTACTCCGAAACAACAGATGAAAGTCTGGCTACATTAAGCAAAATTACAATTGAAGATATTAAAAACTTTTACGCTTCTTTTTATGGAGGTGCAAACAGCCGCTCTTCCTTTGTAGGAGGAATAGATAAAGCTCTTATAAAAAATTTCTTAAGCAGTACTCTTGATAATTGGAATTCAAAAATCGCTTATAAAAGAATTCCAACTCAATATTTTGACGTAAAATCAAATGATAAAACGGTTCAAATTAATGATAAAACTAATGCCGTTTTACTAGGGAAAATCAATTTGAATATCGGAGAAAAAAGCCCAGATTATCCTGCAGTCTCGATGGCCAATGAGTTACTTGGAGGAGGAGCTTTCTTATCTTCAAGAATTCCGCAGCGTTTACGTGAAACAGAAGGACTAAGCTACGGTGCAGGTTCTTATCTGCAGGCTAATGCTATAGATCCTACAACCGATTGGGGGATTTATGCTTTTTACAATCCAACAATGAAAGATAAATTAACCACTGCTCTGAATGAAGAAATTCAAAAAGCAATCAGTAAAGGATTTACTAAAGAAGAATTTGACAACTCTTTGAAATCATGGCTTCAGAACAGACAAACGACACTAGGAGTTGACGAATTTTTAGTACGCGAACTAAGAGAAAATCTAGATTTAGGAAAAACTTTTAAAGATTATGAAGATTTTGAAACAAAAGTTAAAAGCTTAGATGTACAAAAAGTAAATACTGCATTAGTTAAGTATTTTGATCCTAAAAAATTCGTAGTTGTAAATACAGGAGATTTTGTTAAAAAGTAATTTTTTAAAGTTACTGAGAAACTTAGATTCTGAGTTTCTAAGATTCCATCTTGGTTATTTACTTAAAAATCCAACTATTAAAAGGTATTGAGCAATCAGTACCTTTTTTTATGACCAAAACTGATTTCGATTATAAATTTTTGGAGCAGAGATATTAGGCTTTTTCAGGAAATATTGTCCCGCTTTTCGTTACAATCTTTGTGGGCTGAACCCCAACCCACAAAGGATTTTCACTGCAATCGGGGCTAATTAAGAACATTTTGCTTTTTTATCATCATTCAAAAAAAATCCAAGGTTTAACTATAACCAACGGTTTCAACCGTTGGAGATAATAATAGACTTCGGGTTATAACTAAAAAAAGAATTAACTTTATTAAAGAATACACGGAAGGATATTCTTTTTTCAAAATACTTAAAAACATAAAAAATGAGCTTTAGAATAGAAAAAGATACGATGGGCGAAGTACAAGTTCCAGCTGAAAGATACTGGGGAGCACAAACCGAACGATCACGAAACAATTTCAAGATCGGTTCCCCAGCATCGATGCCAAAAGCAATAATTGAAGGTTTTGCCTATCTCAAGAAAGCGGCTGCTTATACCAATTGTGAATTGGGGGTTTTATCTGCTGAGAAAAGAGATTTCATTGCTTCGGTATGTGATGAAATTTTGAAAGGAAAATTATCTGAGGAATTTCCGCTGGTGATCTGGCAGACTGGATCTGGCACACAAAGCAATATGAATGTTAATGAAGTAATTGCTAATCGTGCTCAGGTTTTAAAAGGACTAAGTATTACTGGAGACGAAACATTTATCAAAGCCAATGACGATGTCAACAAATCACAATCATCTAATGACACTTTCCCAACAGCTATGCATATTGCTGCATACAAAACTATAGCAGAGAAGACTATCCCGAATATTGAAAAATTAAGAGATACGCTTCAAAAAAAGGCTGCCGAATTTAAATCGGTTGTCAAAATTGGACGCACTCATTTGATGGATGCTACTCCCCTTACCTTGGGACAGGAAATTTCGGGTTATGCAGTGCAATTGGATTTTGGTTTGAAAGCCGTAAAGAACACATTACAGCATTTATCCGAAATCGCTTTGGGCGGTACAGCTGTAGGAACCGGCCTAAATACTCCAAAAGGATACGATACAAAGGTTGCCGAATATATTGCTAAATTTACTGGACATCCCTTTGTGACTGCCTCCAATAAATTTGAAGCATTGGCTGCACACGATGCGATTGTAGAAACCCATGGAGCTCTGAAACAATTAGCAGTTTCTTTGAATAAAATAGCCAATGATATTCGGATGTTGGCTTCGGGACCACGTTCTGGAATTGGTGAAATCCTTATTCCCGAAAATGAACCAGGCTCCTCCATTATGCCTGGAAAAGTAAACCCAACACAATGCGAAGCCCTGACGATGGTTTGTGCGCAGGTAATTGGGAACGACATGGCGATTACTGTTGGCGGTATGCAGGGGCAGTATGAACTGAATGTTTTTAAACCGATGATGGCTGCCAACTTTTTACAATCGGCTGAATTGCTTGGTGATGCCTGCCATTCGTTTGATATTCATTGCGCGCAGGGAATAAAACCCAATTACAAACGCATTGCCGAATTGGTTAACAATTCATTGATGCTGGTTACGGCTTTGAATACCAAAATTGGTTATTATAAATCGGCTGAAATTGCACAGACAGCTCACAAAAATGGTACAACACTTAAAGAGGAAGCTGTTCGTCTGGGCTATGTAACTCCCGAAGAATTTGATGAATGGGTGAAACCGGAGGATATGGTTTAAAATAATGGTTAATTGTTAATGGTTGATGGCTTGAAATTTATTCAAATCCAACAGACTCATAACTCACAATTAACCATTAATAATTATTTTCCATCTACATAGTCCTGTAAATAACTGAAACGTTCGGTAAGTTTACCGTTTTCGGTCATTTTGGATCTTTTGAGGATGCCGTCTTTGTCTCCATTGAAGAAAGCAGGAATGACATGTTCTGAGAACATTTCGCCAAAACCTTCGCTGGCATCTTTTGGCAGTTCGCAAGGCAGATTATCTACGGCCATTACAACTATTGCGGCTGGATGAAAAACATCCACTTCCTTATTTTCGCTAGGCAGATAACCATACAATGGCTCAGCAATTGTAGAGGAACGCAATGTACAAGCGATTGGACCATTGACATCACAGGAAATATCAGCTACTATTTTTATTTTGCAGTCGTTAGCATTCAGCATTTCGCGCGTAAGAATCGCTGGAGCATCATTGCCATGAAAATGTCCTGTGATATAGATATCGGAAACCTTTGTGAATTTTTCAAAATCGGTAACATATTCAGTTGGATTATTGTAAAAATCGGTAAAATCTAATATATATCCGTCTTTTCTTTTGTTATAATCCAAAACATCAATCTGTGTGTAAACGGCTTGAGTGAAGTTTTTGGTCAAATAATTTTCAACCGACACTTCTTTGATTTTCATCGCATCCAGAATTTCTTTTGCTCCATTCCCTACTTTTCCAGTTCCTGTAACCACAATTTTTAGCGGTGGCAGAACCTGTCTTTTTAAATGAGTGATTAAGGCATCTTTGCCAGAAAGTGTTTCGGCTTTTGGCATTTTGAACAATTCAAATTTAATACCGAAAGCACGAAACGCATTATAAGTCCCTACAATTCCTGCGTAACGTCCAAAACCGATTAATCTGCGATTATGAGAATCTACAATGGTTTCATGATCATACAAGTCAATCTTTTTTTCTAAAACAGCCTGAAGCAGTTTTCGGTTATAAGGCTGCTTCTTGATAGTATGCGAAAAAAAGAAATAGGATTTATTAGGAATCAAATCATCCACAGGAACTTCTTTTACCCCAAAAAGAACATCGCAATCTGTGACATCATTAGCCACTTCAATTCCCATACTTTGATATTGAACATCAGTAAAAATGCGGATATCGGAACTTTCTACTTTTACTGTGCAGCTAGGATAAAGCTGTTTTATCTTGGTTAATTCATTGGGAGAAAAAACAACTCTGCGGTCTGGCGGATTTTTTCTTTCTTTAATAATTCCGAATTTCATGCTTATTTCTTTTTAGTTTGTAAAAAATATAACTTTATAATGAATATTTGTTACAAATATAACAATATTATTTAATTTTCATTTTTTTATAAAACTTTTTCTCATCTAAAAAACCTTAATGTCATGATGATTAATAAACTATAAAAACTCCTCTTTTCGGGTTCTTAAAAATAATCATCATAAATTAAAAAAAAACAAAAACAGAATCAGAGGATTATATATATTTGCTTTTTAGCACAAAAAAAAATGAATTTTATAAAAAAGGCAAATATACTATATTTACTGCTCCCAATAGCGGTATTGACTTCCTGCAAAAAGGAATCAGCATCTGACGAAAAAGCAGTAATAGAAATAAAAGATTCTGAACTTCCCAAAAACGTTTTACCAAAAATGAAACCCATGGGTAAGGAATCACCTCTTACAGCCGATTATATCAAGGAAAAACAACTCAGAATAGAATCATTTGTCAGGAAAAATTGGCCAAACAACAGCATGAACGGCGGGCTACTTGTAGCAAAAAATGGTCAGATTATTTATGAAAAATATGAAGGCTATTCGAACTTAAGAGACAAAACACCTATAACAGATACGACTTCTATTCATATTGCATCGGTTAGTAAAGTGCTAACTGCTACGGCTGTATTAAAATTAGTCAACGCCAAAAGAATTGACTTAGACCAGAAAGTAACTGATTTTTTGCCTGAGTTTCCATATCCGGAGGTTACAGTGAGAATGCTGCTTTCTCATAGAAGCGGAATGCGCAGTTATGCCTATTTTACTGATCGTGACAAAAGTGTCTGGGACAGGCATAATACCTTGACCAATCAGGATATACTGACTATTATGGGTACTAAAAATATTAAGCTGGAGCAAAAAACAGGTACCCGATTTGCTTACTGCAATACTAATTATGCAATGCTGGCTCTGATTATTGAAAAAGTAACTAAGCTTTCCTATAGAGATGCAATGGCGCAGATCATTTTTAAGCCACTAGGAATGACGCATACTTTTGTTTTAGACTTTGATAATGACAAACATGATGTTGCACCATCCTATAAAGCGAACAGAGTGGAAATAGGCATTGACTATCTTGACAAAATTTATGGTGATAAAAACATCTACTCTACCCCTAGAGATTTATTAAAATTTGACCGAGCCAGAAATTCACCGTCTTTTTTGGAACCTGAATTGTTAGCACAAGTGTACACAGGCTACAGTAACGAAAGAAAAGGAACCAAAAATTATGGGTTGGGAATCCGAATGATCAATTGGGATAATGGTAAAAATTTTTATTTCCACAACGGCTGGTGGCATGGTTTTACTTCTTCATATATTACTTTGAAAGATGAAAATGTTACTATCATTGCGCTTTCTAATAAATTTAGCAGAAGCACTTATGCCGTTAGAAAACTCTCAGTTATATTTGGGGATTATCCGTTTAAGGTGAAGGATATTGAGTAGATTACAGATTTTAGACTGCAGATTTCAGAGGCCAGATTTCAGAAGGCAGATGTTAGAATATAGATTTTAGAAGATAGAGAATAGAAGATTTTTGATTTGTTATTGGCCTTGATATTGAAATTGTCATTGACATTGCCAATAAATTAAACTATCTTTGCACGAGATTTAACTGCACCTGCAGTTTTAAATCTAAAATAAAAAATGGGGTCGACTGGTTTTGACAGCAAGTCGAATTGGAAAGTAAGCACGCCGAGAACTGGGACAATTCTCGTAAATAAAAGGTCTCAAACATTTTACACGGCGAAGGAAACTACGCTCTTGCTGCATAATCTGAATTATAGTAAGATTAGCCTCGTCCTACCAGGTAGGAAAGCAGGATTTACCTCGAAAGCTTTGGTTTATAGCGGTCGATTAAGGTAAATCGTAAATTTAAACCTAGATTTTCGCATGCTTCGGGTGGATTTCGAAACTAAAGAAGCTAAGCGAAGAGCGGTTGTTCCTGACCTAACTCCGAGTCGAAAATTCATTCAGGAAATAAGCGTGTAGAAAGCTCTTTAGTTGCTTGTTTGGACCCGGGTTCGATTCCCGGCGATTCCACTGGGACCGTTTAAAGGCAACTTTTCAAAGTTGTCAAAAACGCAAAAAATGTCTCGAAAACCTTTAAAAGCCTGCAAATTTTTGAATTTGCAGGCTTTTTTATTTTTCCAGCAACTATCAAAATTTTCAAAAGTGCTCCAAATTTATATGGCAGTACTGTGGCATTTTACTATTGAAATAAAAAGTGCCACAATTTTGCCAAAAAACACTTTTAAACTACTGATTTACAACATGTAAAGCAAGTTAACGACTTGACAAGAGAACGTCATAATTCTATATTTATTAATTTAAAAAATTGAATTATGTTAGAAAGCAGCTTTGGGCTATGTTTCTTTTTGAAAACACCCAAAAACAAATCAAGCATCAGATATATTTATCTGAGAGTAACAGTAGATGGCTTACCAAAAGAGACATCTACTAAAAGGAAATGGGACATTCAAAGGTGGGATCAAAAAACAGAAAGAGCAACGGGAAATAAAGAAGATGCCAGAGCCCTAAATCTTTTTTTGGATGCTATAACGACTAGAATCAACCAATTCAAGATGGATTTAATATACAACGAAAAATCGATTTCAGCGCAGCGGATTATTGATTTTGTACTGGGCAGGATAATTTCAAAAGCAATGCTTCTTGAAGAATTTCAAAAGCATAATGACGAAATGCTAGCGCTGGTTCCGCAGGATTATGCTTTGGCAACACATAAACGCTATGAGACAGCAAGATTTCATGCAAGAGAATTTGTGAAATACAAATACACGACAGAAGATATTGAGTTCAGGGACTTAGACTATGATTTTATCATTAGCTATGAATTATATTTAAAAACCGTACGAAATTGTGTAAACAACTCCGCCTTGAAATATATTGCATGCATGAAAAAGGTCATAAATAGAGCAATTGATAAAGATATAATTGTACAGGATCCTTTCAGAGCGTTTAAGCGAAAAATGACAAAAACCGTCAAAAGACCGCTAACCGCGAGTGAATTGCGCACGCTCGAACTTGTCAGTATTACAACCACAAGACTCGAAACTGTTCGCGACATCTTCGTCTTTCAGTGCTATACTGGTCTGGCTTATATTGATGCTTACCAACTTCGGAAGACAGATATAAAAACAGGTATAGATGGAATGCAATGGATAATGTCCGAAAGACAAAAGACAGGTTCAGTGACCAATGTTCCATTACTTCCCAAAGCTCTCCAAATAATCGAAAAGTACAAAGAGCATCCGCTCTGTCTTTCAAGAAGTGCTGTCCTGCCAGTCGCATCTAATCAAAAAATGAATGCATATCTTAAAGAAATAGCCGATCTCTGTGGGTTTACATGCGAATTGAACACTCATAAGGCCAGACGTACTTTTGGTAGCACAGTTACTCTTAATAATGATGTGCCTATCTCCGTCGTAAAAGAGATGCTGGGGCACCAGTCAATCCGCCAGACTGAGTCGTATGCAATTACTACAGAGCAAACAATCGGACGGGAGATGACTAACTTGGGAAGCAAACTGAGTAACGTTGACCCTACTATTCCTGTTGAAGCAATGTCTATGATATCTAAGTTGGAAAAAGAATTACAAAAACTAAAGGAACAATTTGGGATGAAATAAACTCAAAACACCAACCGTTGCACAATCTCCGGTTGGTGTTTTATTGGTTGGAAAAAATCATCAAGCAGACCACGTCCTTCCAGTTTTAATTGACTACTACAAATTAATAACCAATCTAGAAAAGAGCGCTTTTCAACTCACCTTTCTATACATTTATGGCAGTTTAAATTTGATTGTCCAATGATCGGCTTCCACTCTTTATCTGAAACTTTAATTATTTAAATGAATACTATCCGAAATATTTATTCCGTTTTCGATAGTTTTTCTACTCATTTATACAACCCCATTAATCCGTCAGTATTTTTTATTTATATACGATCATTGAACAATTCATTCTTAATGCGACCACCCATGGCATAATTAGCCTGTGTACTATCTATGACGAGGAATTACAGCGAACTCCCAGACCCCTGACTGTAACATGTTCGGTTATGCAAATTTATGATTAGCGTGGATATGCCCAAATGACTCTAATAGAATTGGAAAAAGTGAAAGGAATGAATTAAATTTATATTTTAAATCATAAAAGCTGTAATTTAATTGCCTAAAAATCACTTTAGAATGGAATTAAATTTTGACGAATTTGCCTTGACGATTAAGGCTAACGATTTGGAAGTTCCTTATCATTTAAAAGACGAACCGTTGTTTTTGACCGTACGGACTCATTTGATTGATTTATTGCGAAATGAAGAAACTGAAATTTTCTATTTTGGCTTTGCACCCGACAATACCGCTGATAATCAAGATGAATTATTAACTGATGGTGTGTTTTATAGAATTATTGGTTATGAAAAGAATTTAGGTGTTGATTTGGAAAGTAGTCCTGCAGCAATTTTGAAAGCGTTTCATTATTTGGTCAGTAATTACCAACCAAAATGGACTACAATCTTTGAAGAACAAGGCATTACCAAAAAAGAAATTACCATAGAGTTATTGTTCCAGGATGTATTTTAAAATTATTTAAAAATATCCTTTAAAACACTAGATAATCTAATCCCAGCATCAAGAATCTGTTCCTGAATAATTAAGTAATTTTCATCAATATATGTATCATTAACGGTATGCCCATTAGTGTTATAGATGGTTCCTAGATAACTACGGGATTGATTTGCCCAAGAAATAATATCAATCTTCTCGATTTTTGAAAATTCTGTCTTAGTGTATTTTTTGGAATTTAAACACTGTTGCAAAGTCAATCCTTTGTATTCAATGATACCACTATCATAAAGTGAATGTAGGTTTGTTCCTTTATTATTGAAGTAGATTTGAAATTTATTCCCCCCAAGGTCTTCACCGTAACCTACGTGCAAAGGTTGGTGCAAGTCACCAACCAAATGAAAAAGTATGCAGATTTTTGTTTTTACTTCTTCTTTTGAAAGTGATTTATAGTTCTTTAAATCCTTGATGGTTTGCTGTAATGCACCAATGATATTTTTCCCATCATTATACACTACATTTTGACCTTTCTCTACATTGGTGTAATGCAAAGACTTAAGATAATCATAACTATCATCGTTTTTAATATCATCCATCCAAGTTGCTGCATCTTCAATTGTCATACCATCGAGATATTGTAATACTATTTTTTTAGTGTTTGCATCTAAATAATTGAAAGCTACTTCTGCGACTAAAGCGTGTCCTTTTTTACCCCAAGCAAAGGATTGTAAAGGCATTGAAATCGTTATTATAACAAGAAGAGAAAATAAAAAGTTTTTCATTTTAAGGCTTTAAAAAAGTGATTGTTGAGAGTCTAAATTATTGGCAACTAAATTAACTGAATAGGGCAAGGCAAATTCTTGGTAGGGATAATGTTCTAACCATTTTTTTTCATCTTCGGGTTTCAGGATGATTGGCATTCTCTTTTTGATGTTGTGAATTTCTGCCATTAATTCGTTGGCTTCGGTAGTTACTATTGTGTATGTATTTTTTATTGCGCCTATTGTTTCATCAGTCCAGTGGGAATATAAACCTGCGAAAGCAAATAAATCATGATTGCCAATACCAATTTCGTATTTCGATTTGTTTTTTCCTTTTGAATCGTGCCAATGCCAATCATAAAAACCATTGGCTATAATTAAGCACCGTTTGTTAACTATGTCACGAAATGACGGTTTTTCCTCTAGAGATTCAATTCTTGCATTTAGATTATTTAATCGCATGCTATCATCCTCAGCCCAAAAAGGTATTAAACCCCAATTGTAGTGTAGAATTTCTGTTGGGTTTTCATCAATAATTATTGGCGTTTTAGGAGAATCGAATCCGTTAAAATGAGATGAAGGTTTGAATTCATGCAAGTCTTTTATTTTTGCTTTAAAGCGAGACTCAACTTCAAATTCTAATTTAGTTTGTTCAGTATGATAACACATTTTTAATAATTAAAAATTAGTAACAATTAACAAATTTAGTGCTAATTATTGATAATGAAGTTTGCTCTTTATAAATTTTACAAACTCATTCTGTGTCGTGGTAAATTAATTTCATGAGCTTGCGGATATGGTTCTCTGTCTGTTCCACTAATATCTTCCTTTATTTGTTGTTGGGTTTTATATTGATCTTTGGTATCCATGTATCGAGGGTCCGGGATAAATGGCATCTTTGCCATTTTTGAAATCGTAACTGTTGGAAAATGATAATCTACTTCTACAGTTCCTAATAAGAGATAGCAACCACCACCTAGAAATGGGTATTGTAATAAATTATCTGGAAAATGAACTGTATCAAAATATGTACCATCATTATCTATCCAAGTGCCGAAATACATATTTCCTTTGATGGTAGGTACTTGTTTTCTCGAAATGAGATAGGCTAACATTTTGACTTGTTTTTTATGGTGTAGTATTAAATCTTTTGCCATAATATCTCCACGATGTTTCGTTTGAAGTAATTCAAAAACACTGCATGATACGGGAAAGCTCAATAGTTCAATTTCATCATACGCATCTTCAAAAAGTGAACGTTCCAAATTAGGAAGTTTAAAGTCTTTGACCGGTTCTTGTATCAGCATCAAATTTTTATTCTCTGGTTTTAAATTATTCAGCAATAAACTAGCAATTACTAAAAGTTGGTTCTTAGTTTGATTGGTAAATCTAAAAGCACCAATAAATATTAATGTTTTAATACTTTCAATTCCCATTGGAACGCGATTTATAAAGTCTTCCAAAGAAATAAAATCTCCGTTTTTTTCTCTATCGGATTGCATGAATAAAGCCATTTTACTGTCTAAACTAAGAAGATGCATAAAACCTAAATAGATATCAGTACCGTAAAGCGTTGTTTCGAAAGTGCTCTTATTTACACAAGGATTATGAACAGTTGCTCCTGCCATTCTTGCCTCATGGACGTACACTTCTGTTCTGTAAAAACCTCCTTGATTGTTTATTACTGCTACCATGAATTCTACAGGATAATAGACTTTTAAATATAAACTCTGATAGCTTTCAACCGCATAAGATGCTGAATGTGCTTTGCAAAATGAATACCCAGCAAATGATTCAATCTGACGGTATATTTCTTCACTAAGCGTAGTGGGATGCCCTTTTTGTGCGCATGATGCAAAGAAATTATCTTTTACTTTTTG
The DNA here is from genome assembly GCA_963511795.1 of uncultured Flavobacterium sp. Lineage (GTDB taxonomy): Bacteria > Bacteroidota > Bacteroidia > Flavobacteriales > Flavobacteriaceae > Flavobacterium. Next base: position 111,344 of record CAUPKP010000008.1, read on the forward strand.
TAACGCTGCAAGTGAACGTCCTTTGCCAGACATGGCACGTCTTAAAATATCTCCGTCGGCGGCGGGTAAACCACCATAGTGTAAAGCAATTTTGATTACATCTTCTTGGTACACCATAATTCCATAGGTTTCGCCTAACTGTTGTTTGAACACCTCATGGAAATACTCAAACCTAGTCGGGTTATTGTGGCGGAAAATATATTCTTTCATCATTCCTGACTTGGCTACTCCTGGGCGAATGATAGATGAAGCGGCAACTAAGGTTTTGTAATTGTCACATTTCAATCTTCTTAACAATCCACGCATTGCTGGACTTTCGATATAAAAACAACCAATCGTTTTGCCTTGGGCCAAATAATTATTGGCTACTACTTCATTTTTTGATATTGACGTATCACGGATATTCACTCGAATACCTCTGTTTTTTTCAATCAACTTAACTGTATCGTCAATATGGCCAATTCCTCTTTGGCTTAAAATATCGAATTTTTCAAAACCAATATCTTCAGCTACATGCATATCAAAAAGAACTATAGGAAATCCTTTTGGAGGCATTTCAAGTGGAGTGTAATTTGTAATAGGCTCTTCGGAAATAATGATTCCGCAGGAATGCATGCTTCTTTGATTAGGGTATTTTTCGAGCAACATTCCATATTCTTGTACAAACTTTACAATACTGTTCTTATCATGAAGCTTCATTGGATTTTTGGCAAGCATGTCTAATTCTTCTTTTGGAAGTCCGAATACTTTACCCACTTCTCTAAAAATAGAACGGTATTTGAATTCGACGTTTGTTCCACAAAAAGCTACATTTTCTTTACCATAGCGATTGAAAATATATTCCAGGATTACATCCCGTTCTTTCCAACTCCAATCAATATCAAAATCGGGTGGACTTTTTCTATTTTCATTTAGAAAACGTTCAAAATACAAATCCAGTTCAAGGGGGCATATATCGGTAATTCCTAAACAATAGGCAATGATACTATTGGCACCGCTACCACGACCAATATGCATGAAACCACGGCTATTGCTGTATCGAATAATATCCCAAGTGATTAAAAAGTACCCACTAAATTCTAATTGATCAATCACTTTGAGCTCCTTTTCTACTCGTTCTTTTGCCTGGATATTTTTTTTACCATATCGCCATAACATACCTTGCTGTGCCAAAGAAGTTAGTAATGTAATATCGCTTTGACGATTGTTGGTATAGTATTTTTTATTTCTTGGCCTATTGAAATCAAATGTGAAATTGCTTTGCTCTATGAGTTGTTCTGTATTGGCAATGATTTGTGGATATTCATTATAATATGCCAAAAGTTCCTCTAAAGGTTTTAGTACTTCAGTAGTTTTACAATAATTTGCTTCTGTAAGTTTTGATAGAATGACGTTCGAATCAATTGCTCTTAAAATTTTATGAAGGTTGAATTCTTTTTTGGTTCTAAAAGTTACAGGTTGTAATACTACCATTTTACCCATTTTACTTTTAAGTTCTAAAGAAAAAAGTTTGGATAGTTCTTCTGGGCGAATGCCTATAAATTCAAAATCGCGAAGCGTTATTGGTGCATTTTCTATAGTGTAGATTACAAATACTGCATTGAAATCTGGTGCCTGTTTGGGTAGGGGTTCACCACTGAAATTATGAGCCGTTAAGAACCGATTCATTTCTGCCAATCCGTTAGCATTTTTAGCCAAGCCGATGTAACGCATTTTATTTTCAGAATAGAATTCTATGCCTACAAGCGGTTTTATTCCAACGGTTTCACATCCTTTTATAAAATCATAAATTCCAGTTACCGTGTTGATATCAGTGAGTGCCATTGCTTTTACACCACAAGTGACGGCTTGCTCTATAAGATCATTAAGTGGGATTGTACCATATCTTAAAGAATGAAATGAATGACAGTTGAGGTACATGGGAAAGTTTGTTTAATTGTTTATGGTTGTTGATTTCGTTTTAAAATTTCGTCTTTGTTATTAGGTTTAAATGATGCACCTGCACAACGCATTACAGCATCAAAGCCGTATCGGCTTTTCATTTTATCCATAGCTTCATAGAGGGATAACATTTCTTGCGTATCTTCAAAAATGTCGATTTGGTATGTTCCTCTCACAAGTCCACTAAAACGAATTCCAATTAATCGTAATCTCATACGACGTTGGTACAATTTGTCGAAAAGTTCAATTACATTTTTAGTGAGTAAATGATCTGCTGAGGTATAGGCAATTTTGCATTGCTTGGTTTCGGTATCAAAATTGGCGTAGCGAATTTTAACTACAATAGTTGAAGTTAGCCATTGTTCTGAACGCAGTTGAAAAGCTAGTTTTTCGACCATTCCCATTAAGATTGATTTTAATTTTATTAAATCAATCGTGTCTTGAGAAAAAGTATGTTCGGTAGAAATTGATTTTCTTTCGGTGTATGGTTCTACAGGATTGTTATCTATACCATTGGCTTTTTTCCAAATATCGACACCATTTTTTCCAATCATCTGCTGAAGAACCTCCGCCGGCATTTCGGATAGAGTTTGAATGGTGCGAATGCCTATTCTTGATAAAAGCCTAAATGTTACATCACCCACCATAGGGATTTTTTGAATAGATAAAGGATTTAAAAATGCTCTTACCAAGTGCTCCGGTATTTCTAAATTTTGTTTTTGTTTTCCTTCTCCAGTACCAATTTTTGAAACTGTTTTATTAACGGATAACGCAAAAGTTAAGGGTAAACCTGTTTCTTTTGTAATGGTTCTAGCGAGTTCATCAGTCCATTTGTAACTACCATAAAATTTATCCATTCCGGTAATATCTAAGTAAAACTCATCAATACTTGCTTTCTCTACAACTGGGGCTTTTTCTTGAATGATTTCGGTAATAGTATGCGAGAATTTCGAGTATAATTCCATATCACCTTTCATTACTTTGGCTTGTGGACAAAGTTTTAAAGCCATATTTATTGGCATTGCGGAACCAACACCAAAACGGCGTGCTTCATAGGAACATGAAGCTACCACACCACGGTCACCGCCACCAATAATAAGTGGAATACCCTCTAATTGTGAGTTTGTTAGTCTTTCGCATGATACAAAAAATGTATTCATATCCATATGTACTATTGAGCGTGTCATGTTAACTTTTGATTTTGGAGTGTAAATATAATTTGCAAAATTAGGATGAATACACACAATTATTTATATATTTGTTGTGACAAATACGCACATTAACTTATGTCATTATTTTCGGATAATATAAAATACCTTCGAATCAAGAGCGATGTGTCGCAACAAACTGTTGCAGATGCAGTGGCCATTCCGCGACCTAGATATGCCAAGTATGAGGATGGCAAAAACTTTCCCCCACCAGAAACATTGCTGGCATTATCGAGATATTTGAAGATGAGTATTGATTTACTGCTTTCCGTAGATGTGCGCAAGATCCCGTTAGGAGATTTAATAAAACTGGAAAACAATCGAATTTTGCTACCTATCACAGTTGATGACAAAGGCAATAACAGGATAGAGGTTGTTACTGAAAAAGCAAAGGCAGGATATCTTAGCGGCTATTCGGATCCCGAATATATTGAAAGTTTACAGCAAATTTCTTTACCCTTTTTGGGATCAGGAAAACATCGAGGATTTCCAGTTGAAGGTGATTCCATGCCTCCACATGAGGAAGGTTCTATTATTGTTGGTCGCTATGTTGAAAATCTAGGGGAAGTACAAGATGGTAAAACTTATATACTGATTACCAAAAATCAAGGAATGGTTTATAAACGTTTGAATAAAAACAAAAAGAATGCTTTGATTTTAGAATCTGACAATAGCTTTTATCCGAATTATGAAGTTAAATTTTCTGAAATTCTGGAAATTTGGGAATTCCAATGTAATATTGGTAGAACTGATAAGAAAGAACAAGTCACGGAAATTGAAAGTTTAAGAGAAATTTTATTGGAATTGAAAAGAGATATTTCAGACATTAAGGAACAAACAATTTCTAAAGCTTAATTGCACATTCAGCTTTCCAATTTTAAAAGTGCAATGGTTTTTTCGTCTGTTTCTCCTTGGTAAAATTTATCTAAAACAGATTTAAAAACGGAATCGGTATTTGGAAGTACACTAAAAAGAGTCATACACGATTTCAACTTTTTAGTATCTGGTTTACCCATGATTTCAAGAGCTGTTTTATTTTCAATTTTGAGTAATTCTTTTGAAATTTCAATTAAACGTTTGCCCAAAATAGGATGTTTTAAAAAAGATATTGCTTCTGGTATGTCTTTAATGGCATAAAAAATATTATAGTCTGTAAATCCTAAACCTACTATTTGAGGGAATACATACCACATCCAATGCGATTGCTTTTGACCAAGTTTGATTTCTACCAATGCCTTTGGATACGTGCTTTGTTGGGCTGTTAAAAATCGAGTTAGATTACTGGATGTTGTCATTATCAATTGATTTACAGTTCTCTACGATTTTGACAAAAAGGTTGGTGCTTATAAATTGACCATGATATAATCTTAAAGGACTACTTCAAAAAAAGTGGTATTTTGTTGTACTGTTGCTAGGTAATTGTCAAATGTAGCATTCTCAGGAATTGCCAATGCTGGGGTGAAAGCGTCTTTTATAAAATATACTTTATCAGCTCCTAGTTTTTGAAGTTCGTCAAAGATTCTATTATACAAAGAATCATTTACAAGACCATTTTTGTTGTTGGTACTTACAACATTTTCATATTGCTCTTCCCAAGCTGGCATAAACTCAATAAAATCTTTGTAGATTACTTTTGCTTCTTCGCCTAATTCTAGGACAAAATTGTAATCTGAATTTTTGTTATTTCGTAAATCGTATAAAGTGGACATTATACCGTTTTCTTTTACCTCAACAATCCCTAAAGCGACGTAATTATGTTTACCATTTTCGTTTTGATATTGGCCGTATTCGATATTGCAATATAGACGATTAGCAATGTCATTTGCCAGATTCTCTAATGTTGAGCAATCTAAGTTGTGCTTACTGATGATTTTTACATCTTCTTCCATTGTTGTTTTTTTTAGGAGATACAAAATTACATAAGTGTTGTCTCAAATGGTTCCAAAATAGTGCAAAATAGTTGTTAACGTGAAGAAGCATTTGAATTATAGCTTCGAGGTCAGGTGACCTCGAAGAGATATGGAAACTATGTTATCGACTTAATTATGCATTGTCAATTATCACTATATCATCACCAAATTTTTCTTTTAATTTTTTATTAGAAATTTTTTCTGGAAATGCCATTGCAAGGGCGTGTTTTGGACGAGACAGTGCCACATAAATTAACCTTTTTTTCTCACTTGGAAATAAATTATTTGGATTTTCTATATCCTCAAACACTATATTGTCATTATGCTTTTTATCATTAAAAAACACTAAAATGGTATCCAAACTACGCCCCTTTACTTGATGAATGGTGGTAATTGGAATATTAGAATTTGAGTAAGATTTATTAAAATGGCTTGTTACAGATTCATCTAAAGTTTTTTTGTCTAAAAATTTTGATTTACGATTTCTGAGTTCAAAATCTAAGTCAAATTCTAAATTAAGCTTTTCCTTTAAAAAAGTTTGCGTTTTGATAGTCCATTCTGAGATAGTTAAACTAAAATCAGGCATGCCTGATAATATTTCCATAAGGAGCGAATTGAATTTATGTTCTGTTTTTAAATCACGTTCAATTTCTTTTAGAGTATGATAGTCCTTCTTAGGATTGATTAATTTGATCACAACTATTCTTAATTCATTTATTGCTTGTTTTATATCATTTCCAATGTATTTATTTTTAGCACTAATTATTGATTTTGGAATATCACTTCCCCAAGGACGTTGCTCTTCAGAATGTCCTAATAATTTATTTTTTAGTGAATTCCCTCTGACTACAATATTATTTAGTGTGAAATTATTAATCAAACAAAAACCCTCATAATTTTGAATTATTTGCAAGTGATTCTTTTCATTATATTTATAAATTATAATTCTATGTCCTAAATCAGTGCTACATTTACTTTTAATTTGTACGTCATCAGGTTTTCTTAAAAGAGAAAAACAATCGATGATTCTTTGAGGAGACCTTCGATTATCTGTTAAATCAAATGATTTCCAACTCTCATCGTTGTGATATTTTTTTAGGAATTCGTTTGGATTAGCATCCCTCCATTCATATAAGCTTTGATATGGGTCGCCTATAAGATCTAGGTTGTTTAAACCAAATTCTACTAATTTCTCAAATATGGCATGCTGGATTAATGAATTATCTTGTGCTTCATCAATAATTATATAAGGAAATCGAAGAGAAAGCCATTTACCTATCTGTGGTTTGGTTTTCAGAATATGTAATGCGATATAGGCAGAATCACCTGTAGAAATTAATCCTTTACTAAATTGAGCACCTTTGACATGTTTACAGTAATCATTAAATGTATTTAGGTCAACGTTTTGAATTGATGGTTTATTTCCTTCTACAGTAAATGTACCATCTGTTTCAATTCTTATTTTGCTTGGAGGGTATAGGTGGAATATACTCCTATTATTTTTAGCTTTAAATTGATTTATTGAATATTGCAGTCCATCTTTTAAATTTCCTTCCTTATCCTTATAAGTTGTTTTCCACATATTATCTAAAATACTCGTGTGATCCAATATTTTAGGTCTCTTAAAATCACGGTTTAATACATTATAAAACGGCAACGTTATGAATTTATTTATAAAACTATCAATTGTAGAAACATGATGCGGAAAACTTAATATTTTTCCACTTAATTTTGTGTACGTCTCATTAATTTCATCTTTTGCTGAATTAGTAAATGACAAACAAGCCACCCCGGAATGTGATCCCAATATATCGTCTTCTTGAAGTTTAATTATCTTTCTTGCAATTGTTGTTGTTTTTCCACTACCAGGACAGGCATTTAGAATAACTTTACCACTAGCCTTTAAATAAGCTTCACGTTCTTCATTTATATCAAATATCATAACCCCTGTTTTAGGTGAGAAAGTCCATCTAAAATATAAGTAGGGATTTTAAATGAGGATTTGGCGTTTTCTATATTATCAAGAATATAGAGGGAAAAATCTTGAGCAAACTCAGCTTTAGATGGTAAGGTTTTCCATAATAAAATTCCAATTTTTCGCTTTTCTTCTTCAGACATAGCATCACTTCCAAAAGTATTCGAGTATTCAATAATTTTGCTGATTTTATCAGAACATAAACTGTCAATAAATCTAAAAAGAAAATTTTCATTCAATTTTGTTCTGTCATCTAAAACATTATTAATAGCTAGTTCATACTCAAGAGTTTTAAAGGAATGGAATATCTTTATATTATCTGCACCATTTGCAACTGAATTTAAATTAGCAATTCTAGTTACTGGTTTTCCTGCCTGAATTAGGGAATCCAATTCAATTAATTTAGCATAATCGTTTTCAATTAAGTTTTCAAAATTGTACTCAGTATTTTTTGAATCAGTAAATCGGTCATCGTCAGTTAGAACCGTTATTGGTTTATTAATTCTTTTGGTTTTAATTTTACTATTAAATAAATATAAAAAAGGATAGAAAGAAGTTCCATCCACATTTACCAATTCAATCCTGTAATCTTCAAGTTGATAATCTTCAAGTTGAGTAAAAGCCGAAATCAGAAGCTCTTCGGAGATCCCTTCAACAAATAGAATTGATTTTGCGTAGAAAATCTGTGATTTTGTAACATCAATATAACGTTCTAGTTTTTTTCTTCGAATAAGAAAGTCTGCCTCTAATAATTTAGGTTTCTTTTTAGTATCTTCAATTATTTCTTCATCATTTCTACCTGTAAACTGATTCTTTAATCTGTTTGCCTTATTTCGACTCAGTAAAATCAAATTTTCTAAAGGAACTTTTGATGTTAATGTCGGCGAATGTGTCGTAATAAATAATTGACTGTTTTCGGCTGTATTTGCCTCTTTTAAAAAGTTGTATAAACTTAACTGTAATTGTGGATGTAAATGCGCTTCTGGTTCTTCAATTAAAAGTGCAAAATGAGGAATGTTATTGTCTGTAATTTGCTCCTTAACATCTCCAAGTACAGTAGCAATGTAAATCAAATTATTAAAACCTAAGCTGTTTTGCCAAAGATGAAGTCCTTCATTAGAAAGAGTATTTCTGTCATGTGGCAAGAATGGTTTTATCGCATTTACAATATATTCTGTTTTTGATTGTTCAATTTGCAAACCAATTTTATTATCAAGAAATTTTTTAAAAATCCCCTGAAGATTATCATTTACACCTTTTCTTGTTTGAATAACCTCTTCTCTTTTTAATAACTGGTCATTAGCATCTTTCATAATTTGTTCAATCTCAGCTTCCGTTTTATTTCTATTGACAAATCTTTTAATCACTCTACCTAGAATATTTCCACGAGTATTTAATAAATCACGGGTACTATCTCTAAGTGCTCCCAAATAATAGTGTTGAAATAATTCAAATGTTTTATAATCGGCTTTTTGACCATCTATGTCTCCAGTGTTAAAAGAAAACTGAGGATATTTGCCGCCTTTTTCTTCATAGCTGATTGATATTTTAGCGTAATCATTTTCAGGATTACCAGGATCAATAACCATATATTCATAAAAGGCACCTTTTTGAGAGATTGAAAGTCCCTTAAATTTGTAAGTTATATTTATTCGTGTCGCAATCTGTATTGATTCACCAGCTTCCATTATGATTTTATTTTGATGAAAATCATCCTTAGAAACGCTAAGTTCTCTTATTGGTTCTCCAATATTATATAGTAATCTTATCGCATCAATTAATCCTGATTTACAGCTCCCATTTTCTCCAATAATAATATTGATTTTAGGGTCGAAATCGGTTTCAATTTCTTCAATTCCTTTATAGTTTTCTATTTTTATACTGGATAGATACATACTTCAATTTTTTTTATTAAATGTAGACTTGTTTACTTGAGTATATTTAGCATTATAATTCAAATGTGGACAACTTAGTTAAGCTTTATAAATCAAACATTTTTCCGAATACAACTTACCATTCAAAACCTAACCAAATAAATTATATCTGATTGGAACAGAATATTTAATTATTCCCTGGTAATTTTTCCAGTTTCTTTTAATTTATCAATATGTTTTTTTGAAAATGTATTTGATCCTGAATGAAATATGTCAAATATTATATTAATACAATACCTTTTTTCTAACTCTTCTTTTATTTTTAGTGACTGTTTGTTTGGTGTCCCAGAAATCATAAGACTTGGAGCGATATGAAAAGGTATTTCTTTCTTTGCCGTATTGCTTAAAATATCTTTTCTTAATTCATTTACAACTCCAATAAAATTGAATAATAGCTCGGGGAAAGGATTAAACTGTTTTACTTCACAAAAGGTCATTAAATCATCATTTTTCACAAAACAGAATCTTCTTTTCGTACCATAGTATTCTGTGGTTTCTTCAACTGTATTTTTTTTTATAATGCAGATGTCCGGAGTGGTGAAAATTTCATTACTATGTGATGATTGCACAGCTAAATTATGTTGTATTTCAAATACATATTCTTTCTCATCAACAGATTTTGTAATTCTAAAATGTGAAAAATTTGATTGAACTCCAGAAGTTGAACATTTGTATCTGTATTTGCCGTCCTGTAGATTTTCTATTGAAGGTAAATATTCATTGTTTTCATAAAAACTGACTAAATGATTGAAACAACTCATTTCAAAAAAATCACTCATTCTTGTTGCTTGATTTGAAACTGTTGCTTTGAATTTATTAACAAACTCTATTATTTCTTTTTCCAATAATGCTTTCTCCTTAAAAGGGGAGGTCGTCTTCGTTATCTTCTCGTCCTTTAGATTTTTTGTTTTTTTCGGCATAATCTTCTGTATCTTTTAATAGTTTGACGATTGATAAAAAATCTCTTGTTTCATTATATTCAAAATCAATTTCAGAAATACCAAATTTTTTAATCAATGCTCTGTAGTTTATTAATAAACCCAAAATTTTATTTTTTTCTTCAACGGTTAAATCATAGCTACCCATTGAAATTGTATCAGCGTCACTATATTTGTTTACTGTACTGTAAAATTTTACAGCACCATCAAGATTTGAAACTACCCTTTTATGAAATATGGATAAAGCTAAAAGTAGTTCTACAGTTTCTCTTGTGTCAACTAAAGATTTGAAACGAATTGAGTTTTCAATTAGAAAATGAACCTCTTTTAATCGATCCTGAAATTCTTTATATATTTGATTAGCTAATTTATAAGGAAGTCCATAAGTAAAAATATTTATTATCGGAGTACTCATTAGTGTCCAGATTTAATCAAAATTAACTAAGCCATCATCCCCTTAACAAAAACCTCTACAAACTCTTTCATTTTTGCAATGATACGATCGCCAATTGTTCTGGCTTGTAGAATGCTTGGTCTGTTGTCCAGGCATTGGAAGACCTCATCTTTAATTGGTTCGCGGCCGCTGTAGATGTAGGCATCGATTAATGCTTTGAATTGTGCTTTGTCCAAGTGTTCGTCTTCGCAAAGTTTGCCTAATGCGAGTACTTTTCGGTCTTGCCAGTATTTTTCAAATTCATCTTCGATGCTGTCGCCGTCTTTTATGTGGGGCATGTTTTCGTCAATGAATTTCTGTATCAACTCTCGTTTGCTTCGTAACTGAATATCGCCGCCCAATAAATCAATGATGGCTTTTCGTTGAACCTCAGCAGCAGATGAAGTTTTAGTTTCTTTTAATTGCGTGAGTAATTTTAGGATATAGGCGACATTGATTTGATCTCTATGAATTAATTCCAATTCAAAATCAATATCGTCTAAAATAGAAGTTTTTTGTTTTTGAGTGTCTTGCTTTACTTTTTCGTATAGGTCAAGATATTTGCCTTTGTAGTCTTCAAATTCTTGCTCATTAATCGGTAATTCATCCCAATCAAAATCGGTGTAGGATTGCAGGACATTCATCGCTCGCATTAATTTCCTGAAAGCTTGCACAAATTGTGCTTCATCTTCTTCGCTCTCCAAATCATTTACGCTTTGGTAAGTTGGTGTTATTTCTCGTAAGAGTTCTAATGCTTCATCAAACTTCTCTGCTATCTTTTCATAATCTGGCATAGTCACCACTTCGATTGCATCTTTATTCGAAAACAAAGTAATTGCATCGTCTGTGGCTTTTTTGAGGTTTCTAAAAGATAAAATGTTTCCTTGTGATTTCTGCTCTCCAAGGATTCGATTGGTTCTTGAATACGCCTGTATTAATCCGTGTTGTTTTAGGTTTTTATCTACATACAAAGTATTCACTTTTTTGGCATCAAAACCAGTAAGCATCATATTAACAACAATCACAATATCCAAACGGTCTTTCTCGTGATTGAAACTTTCCTTTTCACGATCTTTTAAACGTTGGCTTATGTTTTTGAAGTAATTCTCAAATTGTTGACTGTCTTTGGTCGAAAAATTGGTATTATACATTTTGTTATAATCGCCAATGTAAGTTTCCAATTTGTCTCTTGTACGTTTCGATTGATATGGTGTTCGTGGTTCTGCTAAAATATCAAAATCTATTTCATCACCTGGCAAATAATCCTGAGCTTCGTCTGAATCCTCATTGGTGCCGTAGGTGAAAATAGTGGCTATTCGCAAATCGTGTTCCCCTGCTTTTTTCTTTTGCTGAAAAAGGTCGTAGTACTTAATTACATTATCGATACTGCTTACGGCCAATAGTGCCGAATAGTCTTTGTTGAACGTTTTTTGATTGTGATAGGCAATGATATAATCAACAATTTTATTGATTCTTTTTTCGGAATCCAATACTTCCTGCTTGTCTATGTCTTCAACTTCGATGTCTATAAATGAATTACTTTTGTTTTTATATTTTCCCACGTATTCAATTCCAAAGCGCAAAACGTTTTGATCGCGAATCGCATCGGTAATCACATATTTGTGCAGGCAGTTACCAAACAAATCTTTGGTGGTTCGTTTTCCTAAATCATTTTTAGAAGCGTTTTCTGCAAATATGGGTGTTCCGGTAAAACCGATTAATTGGCTTTTTTCAAAGAATTTGGTAATTCTATCGTGTGTTTCGCCAAACTGGGAACGGTGGCATTCATCAAAGATAAAAACGATTTTTTGATGACGTAACGATTCAATCTTACCTGAAAAACGTTCAGAAATAGCGTTGTTTAATTTTTGAATCGTTGTTAAAACCAACTTGGTATTATCCGTTAATTGTCTTACTAAGGATTGTGTATTATTGGTAACATCAACACTGTCTTTTTTGAAAGCGTTGAACTCATTCATCGTTTGATAATCCAAATCTTTTCTATCAACAACAAAAACCACTTTGTTCACGTCGGGCAATTCCACCAAAATTTGACTTGCTTTAAAGGAAGTCAGCGTTTTTCCCGAACCTGTGGTGTGCCAAATGTAGGCGTTGTCATTTGAGTTTTTGACTTGATGAATTATTGCTTCTGTGGCAAAATATTGATAGGGTCGCAAGACCATCATTACCTTATGGGTTTCGTTAATCACGATATAATGCGCCACCATTTTACCCAAATGTTCAGGAGTTAAAAAAGCGTTGGCAAACTCGGTTAATTCGGTGATGTTTTTATTGTTTCGATCTGCCCAAAAGAAAGTTTGTTTGACCGACTGCAATTTGTTATTAGCCAAATATTTGGTGTTCACGCCATTGCTGATCACAAACAATTGCACATATTGAAACAAACCGTGATTGCTCCAAAAAGAGTGCATTTGGTAGCGGTTGATTTGGTTGAAAGCTTCTTTGATTTCGATGCCCGAACGTTTGAGTTCTATTTGCACCAATGGCAAACCATTGACTAAAAGCGTGACATCAAAACGGTTTTTGTAACTTCCCTCTAAGGATATTTGATTGGTAACTTGATATAAATTTTGGCTTGTATCTTCCGTATTAAAAAAACGAACATAAAATGAAGTGCCATCTTCTTTATCCAACTGAAAACGATCGCGAAGCGTTTTTGCTTTTTCAAAAACGTTGCCTTTAGCCAAGTGATTGATAACAGCATCAAACTCTTTATCAGTAAAAGTAGTTTCGTTAAAAGCTTCTAATTGACTTTTGAGGTTAGCAACCAGAGCATCACCATCTTGTATTTTTACAGACTTATAGTTTAGACCAACCAATTGCTTGATTAGATTGTATTCTAGGATTGCTTCAGATTGATGGCTCATTTATTATTTAGTTTTTACTCTTCGCACAAAATACTTTAATTCAAATTCTGCTATAGATGGAAATTCATTATTTATGTTTCTTGTGTGCTCAATAATCTTCATATAATCAATAGAATCCTCAAATTTTGTCCAAGAAACAACAGGTCTAAATCCAATATTTTCTTGTATTCTCCTATCTACTGGAAAATGTGGTGGTTCACTTATTTTATTGTGGCACCATAAATATTTCAGATAGAGATTCAACATTTTCTGGCTTACACCAAAATTTAATTTTCCGTTGTGAAGAATATCATGGAATTGCTTAGTAAACTCACTTAATTTATTAATGTTATCAATATGCAATTCGTCAGTTACTTCGTTATTTAAATAATGAATTAGTAATGTGTTTTCAATAAATTCTCTTGTCCTTGTCTTAAATATACTTTTATCATTATCGAGAATATTTTTATTATAAACATTAGCTCGCTGAAAAGCCGCGCCAAAAGTTAATGTCCAAAATTCGTTATTTAAAAATTTTTCTTTCATCAAAGTGTACGTATAACAATCTTTTATCTAATATTTCTACTATTAATAGCATTTTGTAAATCATCCTCAGTGATAACTCTTCTTAAATTTGCAAATTCACCAACAGTGCCATCTAGTTGTACTAGCCAAATAGGAATTAAATATTCGTAAAGAATAATATTATCTTCAGTTCTTATAAAGGTTCTTAATGGTTTTTTTTGAATTTCTTGAAATCCAAGTTTTTTTAATACTGTAATTGTTAACTCCATATTTTTTATTTTAAATTACACAAACATTTGTTGCAACAAGCCTTTTTTAAAAGTTTGTGTTTGGGCTAGTTGTTGGTTTACACTTTCAATTTTGGTGTCGATACTCGATAAAAAATTGGCTATTTTTTGTTGTTCTTGGATGCAAGGAAAATTAAAGTTCAATTTCTCAATTGTTGATTTTGATAAACTTGGTACTCCTGAAGCTTCATTATGTAATTTCCAATTAATCTGTCGAAATACGCAATAAATAAATTTTGGAATAACACTTTTAAAAGAATGGGTATAAAATAAAGTATCTACAGTCCAGAATTCGCCATTGAAATAAAATGGCTTGTCTATTGTGCCTTTTCTTCCAATGAATACAGTTTCTCCACTGTAAAGAAATTTGTTTACAGATAGCATATATCCACCAGTTCCGAAAACAGGAATGTTACCTTTTTCTAAATGTTTATAATCTTTACCACTTCCAATTTTAAGAACATCCCCCAACTTTTTCTCTTCCCAATCCGGATAATCTTTTCCATTCTCATCTTTAAAGCGCAATTTACCAGAGAATAATTGTTGCATTACGCCCTTTTTGTATTCTTCTAATAATTCCTTTTTGCGGGAAAGTTGCTGTATTTTTTCATCAACTGCAGATAAAAAAGATGCTATTTTTTGTTGTTCTTGGAGAGGTGGCAAGGAAATTTTTAATCTACCAATTTCTTTTAATGATAAAAATGGTTGCGCTCCACCAGAAGTTAATTGATTAAAAATTTTAGATGTTTTTTTCCTTTGTACCTGCGCTAAAAAGTTACCATCAAGTTTTTCTTTATTTGGTTTTACTAATGCAACATTTTTCAAGCTAAATTCATAATCAACAGTATTGATTGCACATGTAGCTGTTCCCGCTCCAATATTTACAATCAATAAATCATCCTTTTCTGGATTACATCTTTTATAAATAGAATTATGAACCTCTTGGTCTAGGTAATAACAGTTATTATAATCAACAAACCCATCTTTTATATGAATTGCAGTTAAAAATGGGATTCCATCTTTTGTTGGTTTTGGAGTGTCATGTGTGCCATCAGTGATTTTATTTGCTACTTCTGACAACGTTTTATTTTTCCATACATCCTTAAACTCTTGAAAACGCAATTGCGGAATCAAGGTTTTTTTCTTTTCGATATTTAAGGTTGCTGTACTCATTAAAATGGGGTTTCAATTCCTAATTCCGTACAAAACTCAGCAATGGTGGCATCGGTCGTTTTACTTTGTGAAGCCAGTTCGCGTAATTCCGTCGTAATTGCTTTTAAATCTATGGCATCTTCTTCTTCAAAAGTATCTACATAACGAGGAATGTTTAGGTTGTAATCGTTGGTTTCCACTTCGCTTAAAGAAGCAATATGGCTGTATTTTTCTTCCTCGGTTCGGTTTTCGTAAGTGCTTATGATTTTGTCAATATCCTCAGTACGCAAAACGTTTTGGGTTTTTACCTTTTCGTAATGTTGGCTCGCGTCTATAAACAAAATGTTTTCGGCATCGGTTCGCTTTTTCTTCAAAACCAAAATACAGGTTGGGATACTGGTTCCGTAAAAAATATTGGCAGGCAAACCAATTACAGCATCCAGGTAATTTTTCTCTTTTATCAAATATCCACGAATGTGTCCCTCTGCACCACCACGAAACAAAACACCGTGTGGCAAAACAATTGCCATCGTTCCGTTATCATCCAATTGGTGCACCATGTGTTGGACAAAAGCAAAATCGGCTTTACTGCTTGGTGCGAGTTTTCCGTAAGACGAAAAACGATCGTCATTCATAAACAAAGGGCTGGCGCTCCAGTTTGCAGAGAAAGGAGGATTGGCAACAATGGCTTCAAAACGCATATCAAAATGCTGTGGGCGTTCCAGTGTATCTTCGTTTTTGATGTCAAAACGTTTGTAATGCACATCGTGCATAATCATGTTCATACGGCATAAGTTGTAGGTCGTAGGATTCATTTCCTGTCCGTAAAATTGACTTACGCTTTTTACTTCTTTGGCGACACGCAACAACAACGAACCCGAACCACAAGTTGGGTCATACACGCTCTTCAGTTTGTCTTTACCAACGGTTACCAATTGAGCCAAAATACTACTGACTTGTTGTGGGGTATAAAATTCACCTGCTTTTTTTCCTGCACCACTGGCAAACTGCCCAATCAAATATTCGTAGGCATCACCCAGAACATCACTATCGGTATTTTCTAAGTCAAAATCAATTTCTTCTAAGTGCACCAGTACTTTTACAATCAATTCGTTTTTATCGGCTTCTGATTTTCCAAGTTTATGAGATGTTAAATCCAAGTCAGAAAACAGGTTTCCAAAATCTTCTTCGCTTTCAGAACCCATCGTACTTTGCTCAATGTGCGTGAGTACTCTGGCTAAATCTCCCAGGATAAAATTATTTTTCCCGCCTGCGTTTCCTCTTCGTGCCAACTCTGAAAACAATTCGGATGGGAGCAAAAAGTAGCCTAATTTGTCTAAAGCCAATTGTTTGATTTCTTCTAGCAAGGCCGCTTCGTCAGCATGTCCTTCGATGTCCTGAAAAGTTAAACCATCGGGTTTTAGTATGGTGTTGGCGTACAAGTCCATTTTGGTACTCAAGTACTTGTAGAAAATAAAACCTAATATGTAATCTCTAAAATCATCGGCATCCATCTTCCCGCGCAGGGTGTTGGCAATATTCCAAAGTTGTTGTTCTAATTTTTGTTTTTTTTCCGCTGCCATTAAGCAAGTATTGTTTTGAATTAAATCGAATATTAATAAGTGCTAAATATATTGAATTTATACTAAAACTGGTAGAGGAAAAAGGTAAAATGGATGAATATATATTTTTTAATAGCTTAAAAAAATCTGAAATAGATAATAGTTTCATGAATATTACAAAAATTCAGATCATTAGATTAGTGAAATCAGCACTTCCCAATTAGAAGCTAACTATATAACTCAATTTAATTATATAATTTTTTCTATTACTCTAATCCCTAAAGTGTTCGACTATTTATTATAAAGATTTCGACTGTCGAACTCTAACGTCACCGTTATCTACGCCTTTTTACCTTTAAAAAAATTAGAATTATTAAAAAACGTTAAAAGTGCTTAGTTAAACTTTATAACCTTCAAAAATTATCATCAAAAAACTATTGTTTAAAATATTAAAAATCAACACATTACGTCATAATTTTAAGCTATCAAAAAAAATTAAGATCGGTATAAGGTGTTCGATTGTAGTCCCGGCGATTCCACTGGGACCGTTTAAAGCCAACTTTTCAAAGTTGTCAAAAACGTACAAAATGTCTCGAAACCCTTTAAAAGCCTGCAAATTTTTGAATTTGCAGGCTTTTTTATTTTTCCTGTAACTATCAAAATTTTCAAAAGTGCTCCAAATATTTATGGCAATTTTGTGGCATTTTAGTACTGGAGCAAAAAGTGCCACAAAATTGCCATAAAAAAGAACTTAAGTAACTGAATTACAACATGTAAAGCAGGTTAACGACTTGACTGAAGAACGTCATAATTCTATATTTATTAACTTAAAAAATTGAATTATGTTAGAAAGCAGCTTTGGGCTTTGTTTCTTTTTGAAAACAACCAAAAACAAATCAAACAACAGATATATTTATCTGAGAGTAACAGTAGATGGAATACCTAAAGAGACATCTACTAAAAGGACATGGGACATTCAAAGGTGGGATCAAAAAACAGAAAGAGCAACGGGAAATAAGGAAGATGCCAGAACTCTAAATCATTTTCTTGATGCTCTAACCACTCGGATCAACCAATTTAAAATGGATTTAATTTACAACGAAAAATCGATTTCAGCGCAGCGGATTATTGATTTTGTATTGGGAAGGATAGTTTCAAAAGTAATGCTTCTTGAAGAATTTAAAAAGCATAATGACGAGATGTTGGCACTGGTTCCACAGGATTATGCTTTAGCGACGCACAAACGTTATGAGACAGCAAGATTTCATGCTAGAGAATTTGTAAAATACAAATACGCGACTGAAGATATTGAGTTCAGGGATTTAGATTATGATTTTATCATTAGCTATGAATTATATCTAAAAACCGTACGGAATTGTGTAAATAACTCTGCATTGAAATACATTTCCTGCATGAAAAAGATAATAAACAGGGCAATTGATAAAGATATAATTGCGCAGGATCCTTTCAGAGCATTCAAACGTAAGATGACAAAAACTGTCAAAAGACCACTCACCGCGAGTGAACTGCGCACGCTTGAACAGGTTAGTATTACAACCTCAAGACTCCAAACTGTTCGGGATATCTTCGTCTTCCAGTGCTATACCGGTCTGGCATATATTGACGCTTACCAACTTCGGAAAACGGACATAAAAACAGGTATAGATGGAGCGCAATGGATAATGTCGGAAAGACAAAAGACCGGTTCTGTGACCAATGTTCCATTACTTCCCAAAGCCCTCGAAATAATCGAGAAGTACAAAGAACATCCACTCTGCCTTTCAAGAAATGCTGTCCTGCCCGTCGCATCTAATCAAAAAATGAATGCATATCTCAAAGAAATAGCCGATCTATGTGGGTTTACCTCCGAATTGAACACTCATAAAGCCAGACGTACTTTTGGCAGCACAGTTACTCTTAATAATGATGTGCCTATTTCAGTAGTAAAAGAGATGCTGGGACACCAATCAATCCGCCAGACTGAGTCGTATGCAATTACTACAGAGCAAACAATTGGAAGGGAGATGAACAACTTGGGCAGCAAGTTGAGTAAAGTCAATCCTACTATTTCTGATGAAGCAATGTCTATGATATCGAAACTGGAACAAGAATTACAAAAACTAAAAGAACAATTTGGGATTAAATAAACTAAAAACCAACCTTAGCAATTCGGTTGGTTTTTTATAACTGCGTACTTCATTTATAATGGTTCAAAACAATTATAGCGGGGTATAATTAAAATTTTTAAAAGTTACACTTCCATCGCCAATCGAGCAAAGTGCAATTCTAAGACCTAAAAAGCCACTTAGTACATTATGGTTATATGAAGAAACTTCAGCTGAATTTTCCGTTTTAAGCCATTGCTTGCCATCTAGACTGTAAAACATATCCACATTATTGTTTATGTTTTTAAGCCGCAGGAACACATGCCTTTTATGTACATTTTTCTCTGTTGTAAATTGCCATCCCCTAAGATTTGACAATATGTTTTCTTGGTCTGCCAAAATTCCCGAGTAGTAGCTCCCGTTATAGAAGAGCACAAGTCCGCCTACTGCATTACCTTCAATTTCAATCTCAACATCGGCAGTATAGGAATGCCCTGATGGCACACAGACTAAAGGTGAACTATCTCCCACTCCATTTCCTTTCCCTTTAATTATAAGACTACTATTTTCTACTTTGAAACGAGAATAATCTACCTCGTTAAAGAATTTCCATTGTGGCTTTAAAGTTGATCCTGAAAAGTCATCGCTTTGTGAAAAACGGGCAACTGCCGTACCTTTTGGTTTAGCAAGAGGCTTATCGGTCTGAACATCATCTGGAACTTTGTACCATCCGTCTTTGGTCCACTCAACTGGTTGTAACAAAGTTTGTCTTCCTAAATTATAGAAGCCTTTTTCATAAGCATGCAGGATCATCCACCACTTGCCGTTATGATCTTCAAATACGGTACTATGCCCTTTCGACCACCAGCGCTCGTCACTGCTTTTAGTCCTTACCACTGGATTGTACGGAGAATTTTCCCAAGGACCAAATGGTGTTTTAGATCGGGCTGAAATAACCATGTGACTTGTCGAAGGCCCAGCGGTACCACCCTCTGCAACAGTAAGGTAATAATAATCACCTCTTTTAAAAAGTTTTGGTCCTTCCATGCAGAAGCATTCGATAGACCATTCTCTTGGAATAGCCCAACCATCATAAGCATGTTTAACTTCTCCAACTGTTTTAAGCCCATCATTGGATAAACCAATATAATCCCCATTGCTGAAATACAGGTAGCGTCCGCCTTTGTCATCAGTTATATGTCCAGGATCGATATTTCCAATTTTCAGGTCGACAGGATCACTCCACGGCCCTGCGATATTATCTGCACTGACTACAAAATTGGTTTTATTGGCAGGGAAATAAATATAATATTTGTTGTTGTATTTTACCAAATCGGGCGCCCACACATCCCCTACATATTTTTGCAGCGCACTAACAAGAGGTGTCCAGTTGATTAAATCCTGCGAATGCCATATAGTAAGTCCTGGATAGTAATCAAAAGATGAATGAACTATATAATAATCTTTATCCTCTCTCAATAAGCTAGGATCTGGGTAATCTCCTCCGAAGATAGGATTTTGATAGGTTGGTTTTCCGATAGTTGGCTCAGGTTGGTTTTGTGCGTTGATTTGGTCTGCAAAAAACATGGTCAACAAGAGTAATATTATTTTCTTCATGGCTTGAAATTAATTTAAATAGAAAACAAATATACAATTTACAAAATAACTTATAGTCTTTTTAACTATAAGATAATATTTTGTGTCCGTATAAGCCATTGTTTGCCTGCAATAGTTTTAGTTTTGAAACAACACTGAAATCAATGTACCGCTGATATTTTCTTTCCAATAGACTAGCTCAATAGTACCGTTGGGAGATATTCATTGCATTTTATCTGCTTAATCATGTTTGAATATAGCTAAATTCAGTGCATATATTTGGCAAAAATCGTCTTCGTTTAATTTTAAGCCCACAATTCACGACACCGCATTGAACTTATTTATTGTATTCCATCTCACTTACGGCATCCAACCAAATTGTTTCTCCTTTTTCTCTTCCTGTTATGGCAACCTGAATAAAATTTGAATCTAAGCTCGCACCATGCCAATGTGGAATATTGGCCGGGCATTTTACAACATCACCCTTTTTTAAAATAACTTTTAGACCTCCTTTTTCCTGATAATATCCCGTACCATCGAGTGCCAATATAATCTGTCCTGCAGGATGACTATGCCATTTGGTCCTTGCTCCTGCTTCAAAAGTTACGCTTCCCACAGCATTCTGATTAATGCTGTCTGCCTTAACCAAATTATTGAGCCAGACAATTCCCGTAAAATTAGCATTGGCAATTTTTTCTCCTTTTGGGAAAATTAAGTTTGAATTTTCTTTTCCGGTATCGGAATGCTGTTTTTGATTGATATTGCAGGATAACAATCCCATTGCAATGCATACTGTAAAAACAAATAATATACTTCTTTCAAAACTCATTTTCTTCATAATTTCTTTAGCTTATTATTTCTAATTTCAAAATTTTCTTCAATTCCTTACCCAGTCCCTTTTAATTGCATTATTTTAAATCTAAAGATTGGCTTGATAAAAATTCACCAATTTATTAACGGCTTGCAATACATATTCGGGTTTCCAATAGCTTTGTATATGAGTGGCTCCGTCAATAATAAAAAGTTCCTTGCTTTTTGCGTTGACTGCCTTAGGAAATGCTTCATCAGTCATATATTTTGTATCGGCTTTGCTTCCAGCCATCATTAATAAAGGCTGATTGATTAAATCCATATTAGTGGAAGCATCCCAAGTCATTAAGTCGAGCAGGCTGCTCATGGTGTATAGAAAAGTTGAATTTGGATGTGCATGAGTTCTATAATAGTACTCATATCCTTCACGATAAAGATCGGTAGTAGTCTTTGCTATTTCTTCATCTGTTATGCTTGCCACGCCTGCATAAATCATTTTACCGCCTGCAGCTTCTTGCGCACGGGCATCTGAAGCTTTCTTCAAGCGTTCCTGAATTGTGGCTAATGCAACATTCTTAAAGCCATTACGACGTACTTCTCCCGAATTGAACATGCTCAGGGTTGCAACAGCTTTAAAGCGTTTATCACTCTGCGCTGCTTTTAAAGTATAGCCGCCACCGCCACAAATGCCTAAAACACCCAAACGGTTTGCATCAACTCCTGCATATTGGGTAATAAAATCAGCCATACCGTGAATATCTTCGATACGGTTTGCGGGTTTATCCGTATGGCGCGGTTCTCCACCGCTTCCACCCTGATAGGCTGCGTCGGCAGTAATCGTTATGTAGCCTGACTCTGCTAAGCGCTGTGCATATAGCCCCGCTGTCTGTTCTTTAATACCGCCGTTTGGATGCGCTACCACTACTGCAGGGTATTTTTGTGAAGCATCATAATTTGCCGGAGTATAGACATTCGCTGCGATATCAATTCCGTTGAGTTTATAGGAAACGGGATGAATATTAACTTTCCCTTTTTCATTCTTTGTTATTGCTCCGTCATATACCAGTGTAAAGGGATTTTGCTCATACCTATTTTGAGCAGATTGTGCATTTGCCATGTTCACAGTTATTATTATTGCTATTATTAATGATATTTTTTTCATTTTTTATATATTTTAAATTTACTTTTTAGCTTTTAATAAATCGTCTAGAACTTTTTGGGCGGCCGTAGCTTCATTCTCGTCAATTGTCGATTTGATTACTGCTAAAAATTCCTGCAATTGCCTTGGGCTTAAACCAACATTCAGGCATATATTTAAATGGGACTGCAGCATAGGTTCTATACCGCCAACAGTGGCAAGAACTGATATTGTAACGAGTTCTCTTTCAGTATAAGTTAAAACATCGCGTTCAAAAATATCTGCAAAAAGATGCTCTTTAAGAAAAACATCTATTTCAGGAGAAAATGCTGAATATCCTTTTTTTGGTCCGTCTTGCGACATGCCTGTTAGCTGTGCCAAAATCACTTTACCACGATCATATTTACTTCCTTCCTCTTTTATAGGCGATGCTTCAGGACCAATCGTATCGATGAATCCTTTGGCTTTGCGTTCCTCTAATACAGCCATAAAAGTCTGCAGTCCGCGGATACTTCGGGGAAAACCGCAATATGCATATAGGTGGACAATAACTTCCTTAATCTGATTGACTGTCAAGCCAGAGTCAAGCCCAGAATTTAATTCCGTTTTCAATTTTACTAAATCGCCTTTCGCCGTAACTGCTCCAATTTTTACAATCGCCTGTTGCTGCCTGCTTAAAGTTTGGTCTTGATTACTCTGTGAATTGCCTTTTATAGAGACAAGTACAATCAATAATAGTATTGAAAGTGTTTTCATTATCTTTTATTTATTAATTAATAAAACCTATTTTATTAAGCCAGTTTTGAACTTCTATCTGTACCTGTTTTTCTTTTTCGCCTTCCATCACAAACAATACGCCGTCCCTTTCTATTCCGCCTTTGGTTGTGAAACCTTCCATTACATTGCTTTTAGGACAAAGCTCTTTGACAGTCTGGAAACTGCTGCCAATTCCATAACCCGCATTGGTATTAAACGGAATTATCGTTTTTCCTTCTAAATTGTATTGCTTTAAAAAACTTTTCATTGGTGGAGGCAGCTGCATCCCCCAAGTTGGAAAACCTATAAAAACAACATCGTACTTCTCAATATTCTCAATTTTTGTTTTAAGCGGAGGAAGAAAACCAGTTTCATTTTCTTTTGCAACCTGACTCACTATTGTTTTGTAGTCTTCAGGATAAGGATTTTCCAACTCTAGCTCGACTAAAGCCCCTCCAACTTTCTGATGAATAATTGCTGCAACTGCTTTTGTATTTTTTGTTCTTGATAAATACACAATCAATATATTTTTATCCGTTAAAGATTCATCCTTATTTTGATCGGATTCCTGTGCTTTACTGCAGCCTGAAAACATACAAACAACTGTAGTTATTAGAAGCAGGAATGTTGCTGACTTTTTCATTTTATTTCCCTTAATGGGTTTTACTTGTCTAATCCTTTTTGCTTTAGCCAACTCGACATAAGATCGGCAATCTGAATGTTGTTTAAATCAGAAAACGGAAAATGAGTGTTCCCTTTTATACCAATTTCAGGAAGGTGAACCACTGTCACGTCTCCGCCTTTTTTGTTTACTGCATCACGCCATAATCTGGCCATTTGCAATCGTGCCCTCCAGCCGTCTGCCCCTGAATTCTTAGATGGCTTTTCTGGAATATTATCGCCGTAATAAATTATTATTGGAATTTTAGTAAGCAGCATAAAATCTTTTAGTAGTACACCTGTTGCTTCCAAAGCCCCTGCGGAACTTGCTATAGGCGATGGAACTTCCCCTTCTGGAAATAAAAATCCACTGCCGGGTTCATATGATACAATGGCTTTTACATTTGGATTTTTAATTGCAGTCATCCAGCCCATTCCTCCAGAGTGCGAATGGGTCACGAGAACTGCTGGACCAATTTTACTAAAAAGAGCTGAAGCTGCATCTGTAGTAACTTTTACATCAATTGTACCAATATTTGGAGTCATCGCGCGGAAATATTGATTAAGCGTCTCCGTATCGTGGGCAAATTGCACCCCTTCAAAATAATTGGGCCATATACCCACGCGAAAAACACCAAACCACTGCTGTTCATCAGGAATAGGTTTTATATTGGCTTCTGTAGTGCTGCGTCCCGCATTTCCTCTTCTCGGCTGATCGATTACATAAACCGGAAATTGTCTGCGAAGAAAAATATTTTGAAATCCCTCGCGTCCGTCGGGCGTGGTTTCCCAAGTCTTGGAAAACTGGCCTATACCGTGCCACATTACTAAAGGATATTTGCGGGCATCTGCAGGCACCTGATAAAAAACATACGCATGATCCCCTCGAAATGTCTGTCCGGCAGGAGTAACATTATAAGGGTCAAATGTGCCAGGATTCTCGATTATGGTGCCTCCAACAGCAAAACTTCCCTGCTCTTCTATAATGAGCGGTTTTTGCTTTGCCTTTTTCTGGGCTATAATTGATGGACAGCTTACGATTAATAGCAGGCAGTAAACGCACCAATATTTAATGGCTTTGTTTTTCATCTTTTTTAATTTTACTAAAGTTAATTCTTTTTATTCACTGATTTTTCAATTGCATCCAAACGTGTTTTTCTCTCATCATCAACAATACTTGCAGAGCCATCTGGCTTGAATTCAAACACCTCATTCTTATTTGTGTCGTAAACAGCCCATTTTGGCAAGTCTTTGCCATTTGGATTACCCGTTTTAGCAAAGTTGACCCAATAGGCATTCATCATTTTGGCAACTTCTTTGTCTTTCGGCACAGCCTTAAAACCATATCCGTCAACAATATTATCAAACACATAAGGAATTTCCGAAGCATGAGATGCTCCATACTTCATTCTTTCCTTCATTGATTCTGGTACGTATGAGAAAAGATATAAATAGGCAGGCACTTTTTTAGTTGTAAAAGCCCTTGCAGTAAAGCGGGCAGGTTCAGCCCAGACTTTGTCTGTGTTGACAAGAGTAAGCATTTTAGGAAAATCTGTTTTCGCATCAGGATCATAAGCAGCAGAAAATTCATCTTTTACGTTTTCAAATAATAAAAGAAGTTCTTCTTTAGAAGCGGCGTTTACAAAACCGCCGGATACTTCTGCACTATTTGATCCAATAATTAGCGGAACCGAATGCTGTCTCCCTGCTTTATAGGAGCTCTCCGCTGTTTCAGTTACCAAACGACCGTCAAGAATAGGTCCAGAATAAGTGGCAGGACCGTTTGCCCCTGCAGTTTCCTGACCATCATCGACGATTTCAGAGGCGCTGAGCTCTCTTAGTTTTTGAAGCGCATTTGCATCTGTTCCTTCGATATTATATCTTTTAGCAAAATTAACGCCAATACTTTCGGCAGAAACGGGATAATGCACATCAGCATTTTCCTTGTCAATTGGTCTTGCAGTGAGTACGCCGTCACGTCCTCCGCCAGACTCAACAATTGCTTTTTGAAACAGTCCTTTTGCGGATGGTATAGTCAGCAGCGAATGTACTGAAACTCCTCCCGCAGACTCTCCAAAAATTGTTACGTTTTTAGGGTCGCCTCCAAATTCCTGAATATTTTTCTTAACCCATTCTAATGCGGCAATCTGATCCATGTAGGCATAACTGCCTTTATAGTCATTTGGATTTTCCTTACTTAAAGCAGGAAATGCAAAAAATCCCAAACGTCCCAAACGATAATTGATCGTCACAAGTACAACATCCTGTTTTGCAAACGCAGTTCCTGAAAGACCGCTGCCACTGCCAAACACAAATGCTCCGCCATGAATCCACACCATAACAGGCAATTTTGTTTTGTTTGTTGCTGTAGCCGGTTTCCAGATATTCAAAAACAAACAATCTTCTGCTGAAGTTTTCGATATTCCAGAACCTCTTGGCCAGCCAGCCTGTGGACAATCTGCACAGAATTTGGCAGCATCCCGCACCTCTTTCCAAGGCAAAACTGGCTGTGGAGGCCGCCAGCGATTTGTTCCAACTGGCGGTGCCGCGTATGGAATACCTTTGAAAACAGAAACACCGTCCTCGATTACTCCACGAACGGTTCCTGATGCTGTGGCTACTTCCAAACTGTTTTTCCCAACTTGTGCATGTAAGATTGCTGCACTCATTAAAAAGAAAACTCCAATAAATACTTTTTTCATTTCTATAATGTATTATGAAATAAAGGCTTAAAAAAATCATTTTCCAACTCTATCCTGCAATTGCTGCGGATAACGTGCACCAACAATTTCTATATTTTCAAGCGCCGAATCAATATTTTTCAATTCTTCTTTGCTTAAATTAATTGTTACTCCTCCAATGTTTTCCTCTAGACGATGTAATTTTGTAGTTCCCGGAATTGGTACAATCCAAGGTTTTTTTGCCAATAACCAAGCTAGGGCAATCTGAGATGGTGCTGCATTTTTCCCTTCAGCAATTGATTTTACTAAACTTACTAATGTGTGATTGGCTTTTCTGTTTTCTTCAGAAAATCGTGGTACTATATTTCTAAAATCCGAAGCTTCAAATTTTGTTTCTTCATCTATTGCTCCAGTCAGAAAACCTTTTCCTAATGGACTGAAAGGCACAAAACCAATTCCCAGTTCTTCTAAGGTTGGTATAATTTCTTTTTCCGGTTCACGGTAAAATAATGAATATTCACTTTGCAATGCTGAAACTGGCTGTATAATGTGCGCTCTGCGAATGGTTTCTACACCAGCTTCTGAAAGCCCAAAATATTTTACTTTACCTTCCTGAATTAACCTCTTTACCGTTTCCGCAACTTCTTCAATAGGAACATTTGGGTCTACTCTGTGCTGGTATAACAAGTCAATTGAATCTGTTCTCAATCTTTTCAGAGAAGCTTCTACAACTTCTCTAATTCTTGCAGGACTGCTGTCTAAGCCTTTTGTAGAATCACCGCCCTGAAAGCCAAATTTGGTTGCAATGACCGTTTCTTTTCGAAAAGGTTCAAGAGCTTCTCCTACTATTTCTTCATTTATAAATGGACCGTAACATTCTGCTGTATCAAAAAAAGTAACCCCTTTTTCAAAAGCAGCTCTGATTAAAGCTATAGCTTCACTTTTTTCTGTCGCCTTTCCATAACCAAAACTTAATCCCATACAGCCCAGTCCTAAAGCTGACACTTCAAGGCCGCTGTTTCCTAAAATCCTTGTTCTCATTTTTTTTTATCTGCTTAATTTAATTATTAGGTGTCATTAGCTTAGTAAACGACAATGAACCCAGTTTCCATCCATTATTTTCTTTTATATATACTTCCGTTACAATAAACGGATTGGTAACTTCATTTCCTCCCACTACTGCTAATAGTGTGATTTTATTTAAAAGTATCGCCGTATTACCAATAATGTTTACTGAAACTTCATGGATATCTGCTTTCTTATAATGAATTCCACCACTCTTAATTACATTGATTTCTTGGCTTTTTCCCCAGCTTCCTCCCATATGAACAAAGACAGATTTATCATCAAACAATGGAGTAAGTTTATCGACATTTTTATCTGCCATCCATTGCCATTTATCTTTAGAGAGTTGAATAACCTCTTGTTCTGTCGTATTCTGTGCAAAAGTATTAGCTGTAAATAAAGCAAACATAAGTAACCCGAAAATTGACTTTTTCATAATGTAATTAATTTTTAATTAGTGTATTATTTCTTTTTTTTTATTTCTGAATTTGATGGGTATCTCGCACACTGCTGAATGTTAAAGCTAAAAGTTTCCAATCTTTCCCATGTTTTTGATAGACCTCTGTTACAGTAAATTCAGTCACTACTTCGCTACCTCGAACATTGGCCTCAAGTGTAATTCGGTTCCATAAGATTGCCATTTTTCCAATAGTTTCAATTGCTACATCATGGACTTTCGTATTCTTGTACCAAATTCTACCTGTTTTAATGATATCGAGTTCTTCGTCCTTTTTCCAAGTACCACTCATATGGACAAATTTTGATTTGTCATCAAAGAGTGGTTCAAGTTTATCGACATTTTTATCAGCCATCCATTGCCATTTATCTTTAGAGAGCTGAATAACCTCTTTTTCAGCGTCGGAATAATTCGTAACAACAGTATTTGTTTTATTTTCTTGAGCTAAGGAATATTGAAAACTTGCAATTGTTATCAATCCAATAATAAACTTCTTCATATAATCTAGTTTGAAGTTAATTGAAAATGTGATTTTTAATTTTACTATTATTTCTTTAGTGGCGCTTCTACATCAGAAAAAACTTGAACAAAAGCAGGTAATCGTTCACCCAAAATTTGAATTACATCCAATTGTTTATTGAATTCCTTTAATTCATCTTGAGTAAATCTTAGATCTGCAGCTCCAATATTTTCGAGCATATGAGCCATTTGTGTTGTACCTGGTATTGGAACAATCCAAGGCTTTTGTGCTAATAGCCAAGCCAGTGAAATTTGGGCTGGAGAGGCTTGTTTTTGTTTACTCCAGTTTTTTAATAAATCTACAAGTGCCAAATTGTGAGGAAGATTCTCTGCAGAGAAACGAGTCTCATTGCCACGGATATCACCTTGAGCGAAACGTGTGCCTGCGTCAATGGCTCCTGTCAGAAACCCCACTCCAAGAGGGCTCCAAGGGACGAATCCGATACCTAACTCTTGACAAAGCGGTATGATTTCTTTTTCCGGGCCACGCCATAGCAAAGAATATTCGTTTTGAATAGCGGTTACAGGATGAATAGCATGTGCTCTTCTTACGGTTTGAGTTCCTGGCTCGGATAATCCGTAATGCAATACTTTACCATCTTTTATCAAATCCTGAATAGCTCCTACTACATCCTCAATTGGTACCTGCGGATCTACACGATGCTGATACAATAAATCAATTCGGTCGGTACGAAGCCGTTTCAACATTCCTTCAACAACAATCTTTATATGTTCAGGATGACTGTTTAATCCTGGTAATCGCTTGCCTGTTTCCTGGTCGATATTCCAGCCAAACTTTGTTTCAATGACAATTTTGTCGCGAAAAGGTGCTACTCCTTCTCCAAGAATTCGTTCCACTTCAAAAGGTCCGTAAGCCTCAGCAGCATCAAATAGGGTAACTCCTTTATCAAAGGCAGTTCTAATAATGTTGATCATTTCTGGCCGAGAGGGAATTGTAGTTTGGTAAGTTCTACTCATGTTTTGAACTCCTAAACCAATAGCTGAAACTTCAAGCTTTCCTAATTTTCGTTTATTCGATAATGGTAATGAAAGATTGTCATTTTTTACATGATTTTCGCTTTCATTGGATGTTTTAGCAAAAGTATCAAAAGGAATAAGTGCACTTCCTGCGATTGCTAATCCTGCTGTTTTTAAAAGGTTTCTGCGGTTCATAATTATATTTTTCGGGAAATGTTACTTTATAAAGATATTTTATATTTACTTAAATTCTTAACCATTTGAGGATTACGATGGTCAAAAAATAAACTTTGATTGGTATCTAACTTTAAATTAATGGTACTCCTAAATCTACTTTTTCCTGCACAGTAAAAAATGATTTTCTTTTAGCTATCAGCCATTTTGCATCTACACGCTCAAATTCATCATGATAAATAACGCCTAAGTTTGTCTTCATTTTTTTTTCATTTTCATTACCGACTAGTGTTACATAGCAATAAGAAATAGTGTTTGCCTTATTTCCATTTAATGCAATAGTTTGCTGTCCGTTTAAATGAAATAAGGTTTCAAAGTTTTTAACAAAATCGGCAAATCCGTTTTTAATTTCAGTTCTACCATTAAAAGTTAATGCTAACTGTCCATTAAAATATGATTGAACAACTGCATTTTCTGTAAAAAGGAATGACTGTAATTGAAAGTCTCTTTCATCTGACAAAATAGAGAAAGTATCAAAAGTTTCTCTAATGGCCATTTTATCCTCAATACTATTTATTTTTTTATTAAAATTAGTTTCTTCTTCCATTGTAACGTTTTTAATGTTATTATTTTATATTTCAAAGGTTAAAGAACTATTATAAATTTACTCTATATTCACTTAAATTCTTAACCATTTGAGGATTACGATGGTCAAAAAACAAACTTTGATTGGTATCTAATGAAGTAATGACTTGCATATCATCATTTGAAAGCTCAAAATCAAAGATGTTGAAATTTTCTATCATTCTTTCTTTTCTAATTGATTTAGGAATTACAACCACACCACGTTGCGTTAACCAACGAAGAACCACTTGTGCAACCGATTTGTTGTATTTATCACCAATTGATAAAAGAACATCATTTTGAAAGATGTTATTTTTTCCTTCTGCAAATGGTCCCCAAGATTGTATTTGGACATTGTTTTCTATTAGAAATTGTTGGGTTTCTGTTTGCTGTAGAAAAGGATGTGTTTCTATCTGATTTACAGCTGGAGTGAAACCACTATTTACAATTAAATCCATAACTCTGTCCGGTTGAAAGTTAGCCACACCGATAGCTCTTATTTTACCTTGATGATACAGTTCCTGCATTGCTTTCCAAGAACCGAATACATCTCCATAAGGTTGATGGATTAAATATAAATCGAGATAATCCAACTGTAGTTTATGCAATGATTTTTCAAATGCTTTCAATGTTTTTTCGTAACCTATGTCTTGTACCCAAATTTTGGTTGTAATAAATAATTCTTCTCTTGGAACACCACTCTTTTTAATTGCATTTCCAACAGCTTCTTCATTCATATAGGATGCGGCTGTATCAATAAGACGATAACCACTTTCAATAGCTTCTAAAACTGCTTTTTCACATTCTGTTGTATCAGGTATTTGAAAAACCCCAAATCCTAAAATTGGCATTTCAACTCCGTTGTTTAATTTTATTGTTTTCATTGTAATTAATTTTATAATTCTATATATCACAAATTTCCGAACTAAATGTGAGGGTGTTGGTATATGGATTACTGAATCTGCTACCAAGATTACTGATTACGAACAAACTGCTATTATAACAACACTCAATTACTTAAATTTGTAAAACAAACAATAAAAAACATGGGACAAGTATTTAACTTTGAAACTATTAAGGAATATAATGATTTTAATAATCATGAGACATTACATCCATTAGTTAGCATAATTGATTTTTCAAAGGCCAAACCTAGGACGGGTTCAAAAATGAACTTTGGACTTTATGCCATAGTTTTAAAACAAGTGAACTGTGGAGATTTGAAGTATGGTCGTAATTACTACGATTATCAGGAAGGAACTTTGGTATTTATTTCGCCTGGTCAGACCATTGATGTAGAAAACAAAGTAGATTATTATCAGCCTATGGGACATGCATTGGTTTTTCACCCTGATTTAATTCGAGGTACATCTTTAGCAAAAAGCATTAATGAATACAATTTTTTCAGTTATAACACCAGCGAAGCGCTTCATTTATCAGAAAAAGAAAAACAGCTTGTTTTTGACTGCTTTACTAAAATTGAGGTTGAGCTGAAACAATCTATTGACAAACACAGCAAAAAGCTTATTGCCTCTAATATTGAGCTGTTTTTAAATTATTGTGAAAGATTCTACGATCGCCAATTTATTACCAGAGATACTGAGAACAAAGGAACTGTGGAGAAATTTGAAGAATTATTAAACAGTTACTTTTCTTCGGATAAACCTAACATTTTAGGGTTGCCTTCCGTTGCCTATTATGCCAGTGAACTCAATTTATCTCCTAATTATTTTGGTGATCTCATTAAAAAAGAAACTGGAAAATCTGCCCAGGAATATATTCAAAATAAAATTATAAATGTAGCCAAAAACAAAATATTTGACTCCACTAAGACCATTAACGAAGTAGCTTATGAACTAGGGTTTAAATATCCGCAGCACTTCACCCGTTTCTTTAAACAGCACGTAGGTAATACACCTAACGAATACAGATCTTTAAATTAACAGACTTCAAAATTTTTTTCATACAATTTACAATATATTTTTTTTAAAAGGCAGATTCTGAACTAGATCTGCCTTTTGTGTTTCTGGCAATGCATAAATATAAATTTTGTTTAATGCAAGGTTAATACTTTGTTATATCTGACTCAATGTTTTTCTGGTTATGCCAAGGTAGGACGTAATGAGTATTTTAGAAATTCTCATGTATATTTTTGGATAATCCTTTATAAACTGCTCATAGCGATCCTTAGAATTGGCACACATGAAAAGTAAAATTCTTTTTTGAAGTATCATATTATTACTATTGCTTTTCTTTCTGAAAAAATATTCCATTTTTTTTGATCTGGAACACAGTTTCTCTTTATCATCATACGATATATAATACAGTTCAGTATCTTCAATGCATTTAATATCGATACTATTGGAGCATCCTGTATTAAATGATTTGATATCCGAAATCCAGTCACCTTCACCAGCAAACTGTACTATATTATTTTTTCCAATATCGTTGAGGTGCGACGACACTACGAGTCCTTTTACAATAAAAAATTCATAAGCTGATATTTTTCCGCTTTCAATCAAAAAATTACCTTTTTTATAAGATTCCTTATAAAAATATGATTCTATATCATCATATTCCTCAGGGGTAATCTGCACTATTTTATTTATATGTTCTTTAAGCGTTTCCTGCATGCTTATTTTATTAGAGTCGTTGTGCATAAATAATTATGAGATAATTTTATCTTAATTTACATTTTTTTTAGACATTTATTTGCTTTCCTTTTTAATCTTTTGTGCCTTATATAAACCATCTGTCGCCTGTAATAACTTTCGTTTTAAAATGGTACTGAAATTTGGCTTCTCTTTTAGGAATCGCTGTACTTCATCAAAAGCAAATTTTGATGAATATTTCCCAACGGTACTGTCAAGCCAGTCTTTTGGAAAGAAAATATCTCCCGTGCGCTGAATTTCATCAACTAAATCCAATGAAAATCTAATATATTTCTGTGCACTTTGTTGACGAAGAGGATGATGAATATTACTCAGAGCTGTCGATACCCAAGATTCCTTTTCGCGGTTTTTATCCTCTTTTAGGGTTTCCATAAAAGCATCACGAACCGCTTCGTCTTTTGACAAGGATGGGAGCAGGAATTCAAAGCGCTTTTGTTTGTCTGGATTTGTAATTGCAGTTCTTGTTTTTTCTAAGATTTCATCTGCTTTTTCGTGTTTAAAAATAGCCAGATTCATAGCTATATTAGTAAAGTCGTCTTCGTTTAATTTTAAGCCTGCAATCAACACTTCTTTATTCCAAATCTTATATAATTTAGCCTTCGCAGCGTCCGAATAGGCAATTGAACTGAATAAACCGAACAATGTTTTCTTGATATTGTAAGGCAGATTAGTTTCAAGTCTCTGATAAAGAACACCTTCAAACTGTTGCTGCACTTTAAACTGTTGTTTTTCTGTTAAAAATCTCCAATAAATGCTATTCAAACTTCCAGATGCAATTCTCAAAACCAGTTCATTTTCTTCTGTCTGAATTGCTTTTAAAAAACAGTCAAATGCATTATTTGGTGAAATCTTTCCAATTAAAATATTTTCGTAAAGATTGCTGTAACTTGAAGCTCTTGCAGTCTCATCTTTTAAAGTAGCAATGTAATTTAAATTATTCCCTTCGATGGGAAAAACGCCATACCCGTAACCATTATAATTGTAAATAATACTTTGTGGTCTCTCAAGCCCTACGGCTTGTTCTAACAAAATCTTTTTGTCCTTAATATTTACGTTTAGGATTTTGACAGTTCCCCCATAAACTAAACCAATTTGAAAAACCTGAGGCCAGATATTATTTGATTTATCTTCAGCTTGCTGCAGAATTTCAAACTTTTTGATTCGGTTATCAGAATCGTAAACAATTTTATCTGTAAAGAGAGCACGCCCGGATTTGTTGACCCAGACTTGGCTCCATTTTTTCATATCGAGCGATGTTTCGGTATCCAGAATTTCAACCAGATTGTTCCAGTCGGCGTTGCCGTTGGCATATTTTTGAATATATTTTTCGATTCCTTTTTGAAAAGCTTCTGCACCCATTGTTACTTCAAGCTGACGCATCATAATGGGTGCTTTGTTATAAATAATTGCTCCATAAAGCGAACCTGCATCTTTTAAGTTTCCAAGTTGCTGTTTTATTGGGTGTGTACCCAAAGACCGGTCTTCAGCAAAAGCGCTTGAATAATGTGCCGTAAAAAACTGCAGGTTATGATTAACTTTCGGAAAAATCGGGTTCATGATTTTATCTGCCATAAAATTGGCAAAGACCTCTTTCATCCAAACATCGTCAAACCATTTCATAGTGACCAAATCACCAAACCACATGTGTGATGTTTCGTGAGCAATGAGTTTTGCGCGATTTAACTTTTCGCTATCCGTTGCGCTGTTGTCCAAAAACAAACTCGATTCTCTATATTGTATTGCACCAATATGTTCCATTCCTCCATATTGGAAAATGGGAATTGCTGCGAAATCAAGTTTTTGAAACGCAAATTTATAATTGGTGTATTTTTCTAAAAAATCTAACGACTGCTGATGCAGTTTGAAAATCGTATCGGTACTGACTTGTATCTTTTCAGGATTATTCTCGCGATATAACATCGTCATTTCTAAACCTGGCTTCTGTGTAACACTCTTAAATTTTCCTGCAACAAAAGAAAAAAGATAAGTGCTCATTTTATCTGAATCTCCAAAATTGTAAGTTATAAATTCTCCCTTTTCCGTTTTCTCATTTACTGCTGCTCCCGCTAAAACCGACCAGTCTTTTGGTACAGAAAGACTCAGTTCATATCTTGCTTTTAAATCTGGCTGATCAAAACATGGAAATAAAGTGCTGGCACGATCAGGAACTAATAAAGTGTATAAAAAATCGTCATTGCGATTTAATGATAAATTACCCGCTATGAAGGAAATAGAAATTGTGTTTTTTCCTAAAATTAAGGATGAAACAGAAATAACAATATGTCCGTTTTGATGAACAATTTTTTCACTTTTTCCGTTTACTAAAATTGATTTTATATTCTGAGTTTTCTCTTTAAAATCGAAAATCAAAGGGTTACTTAAATCAGACAGACTCAAACTTAACTTTAGGCTGGAATTAATATCCTGAACCTTTTGACTTGGAATTTCAAATGATAGCCCATAAGTAACATCTGAGATTTGCTGTTTTCTAAATTGAGCCAAAGCTTGGGAAACACCATTATTTAAAAAAGCACTTTCCTTCTCTTTTGACTGAGAAAAACCAACTGTAATGAAAGTGAAAAAATAAAGAAAACTGTAAAAATTTTTCATCTGTAAAGAAATTAAGATTCGTAGGTACTGTATAAAAAGTTGATTTTAAAAAAAAAAGTCAACATTGAAATAAAATTTGGCACAAAAAAAAAGAGCTGCCGCTAAACAGCTCTTTATATATTTCAAAAAAAGACTAACTAATCTTGTATGAAAAAACTATTGAAATATTAAAATAAGGAAAATCATGTTTTATCATAGAATTATTCGGATCCATTATATATTAAACCATTTTCGCTTCGCATATATTGGCGTTATAACTACCGATGGTTCTTCATGAATCATTCCTAATATTTCTTCTTTTGTGAATTTACTGCTTTTTTTTTGCCTCTTCCAATATCTCTTAAATATTAACAATGGATTCATGATAAATTGCGTTACAGGTTAAACCATTCCTTAGTTATTTCTTTTTCTACTCCTGCTCCAGCCAAATGGACATATTCATTCTTTGACTTATCATACTTGTAAGCCATCTGCCAGTAATCAACATTTTTTGCAACTTCACTGATAGCATGGCAGATAAATTCAACCTCACTGTTTGTCATCGTTGGGTGAATAGACATCCTGATCCATCCAGGACGTTCCATTAATGAACCTTGCAAAATTCTCTGTTCAATGGATTTTGATAATGAAACATCGACACTTAATAAATAATGACCATAAGTGCCGGCACATGAACATCCTCCTCTGGTCTGTATTCCAAAACGGTCATTAAGAATTTTTACCACCAGATTATAATGTACTTTCTCGATATAAAATGAGAATACACCAAGTCGTTTTTTATGATTTTTAGCTAAAATATGCAGGTTATCAATTTTGGACAGTTTCTCGAAAATTACAGCATTCAATTCATGCTCTCTGGCAAGAATATTCTTTACTCCCATTTTTTCCTTAAGTCTTATGGCTAAAGCAATTTTAATGGTCTGTAAAAATCCTGGAGTACCGCCATCTTCTCTTGTTTCAACATCATCAATGTAATCCCTGTCGCCCCATGGGTTAGTATAAGAAACTGTTCCTCCCCCTGGGTGATCTGGAATTAAATTTTTATATAACTTTTTATTAAATAGCAGCACACCGCTGGAACCCGGTCCCCCCAAAAATTTATGAGGAGAAAATGTAATAGCGTCTAAATATTCGCTCTGCTCATCAGGGTGCATATCTATGGTTACGTAAGGAGCCGAGCAAGCAAAATCTACAAAACAGAGTCCCCCATACTTATGCATAATAGCAGCTATGGCGTGATAATTTGTTCTTATTCCTGTGACATTGGAACAGCCAGTTATAGCAGCAATCTTTATCGCAACCTCCTTATATTTAATTAGTAACAACTCTAAACTATAAAGACAAGGCAATCCATTTTCATCGGCAGGAATAACCTCAACATTGGCAATTGTTTCCAGCCAAGAAGTCTGATTAGAATGATGTTCCATATGAGAAACAAAAACAATTGGTCTTAAGACATCTGGAACATCTGTAAACTTTCTTAAATTTTCGCTGACCTTTAGTCCCAATATACGCTGAAACTTATTGATCACACCTGTCATTCCTGTCCCTTCAGTTATTAATATGTCATCATCAGATGCATTAACATGCTGCTTGATAATCTGTCTTGCATCATGGTATGCCAATGTCATAACCGAGCCGGTAACTGCAGTTTCAGTATGGGTATTGGCTACAAAAGGGCCTATTTCTTTAAGTAATTTATCCTCAATTGGTCTGTACAATCTTCCGCTTGCTGTCCAATCCGCATAAATAATTTTTTGATTCCCGTATAGAGATTCAAATTCTTGATTTATACCGATAATGTTTTGGCGGAATTGGGAAAAATAAGCCTCCAGATCTCCAGTCTCACTATTTGATTTCATTAATTCCTGTATAATGTTGTTTGTGTATTCCATAGTTTTTACTTCATTTAAAATACTTCAATCATAGAAGAACTTTTACTTGCCAAATATTTAAATTTTTAATTCATTAAATAACGTTATTAATCTTTCTTCTGAAGGTCTTGGAGCTGAAGCATCTACAATTTTCCCTTCTGGATCAAGCAGCACAAATCGGGGAATTGCATTAATTTTATAAGCTTTTAAAAAATCGGATTCCACACTCTTTGGAGCAATTAACTGTATTCCTGTTAAATCCATGTCTTTTACCATAGTTTTCCATTTGTCATGATATTTCTCTACATCAATTGAAATACTTACAAACTCAATATTTTTGCCATGGTATTTTTTCTCAAGTTCCTTTAGTGAAGGAATTTCGGCTTTGCATGGACCGCACCAGGTAGCCCAAAAATCGATATAAACATACTTCCCTTTTAAATCATCCAAAGAAGTAGTACCTCCTTTATAGTTTTCATAACCTATAAATTTTGGAGACAATAATCCTTTTGCCAGGCTGTTTTTAATAAATTGTTTTTCATCATAGGCACTTTTGAGGTATGTTCTGTAATCGGTAATCTGCTGCGTTTGCAGAGCAATAAAGTCCGGATCAAGATTTTTGGTATTCTTTAAAAGCGTTTCATACTTGCCCGCTATTTCGTTAACTTTTTTCTCAAAATCAGCCTGATTCAAATCAAGTATCGTCTCATCCTGCGTATTATTGAGCAGGATTAACTTGCTTAAATAAATATTTGCATCTTCTCCAGTACCACTGTAGGCAATTGTTTCATCAAACTTTTTAGCATCAACGGACATTTTTAGATCAAACCCATTTTTCAAGTAGATATATTTTTGCTGTTTTCCATCATACAAAAAATACATTCCAGTTGCTACTTTAAGCGTATCGGAGAATGTACCATCCTGCTTAATGTTGATTTTTTTTCGGTATTTATCACTCATGACCATTAATGAGTCTGAGTTTCTGTTTAAAATCTTTCCTGAAACAGAAGCATAGTTTTTTTGGGCATAAGCTCCGCCTGATGCCAATACAAAGGCAAATGACAATACATGGATTATTCTTTTCATCTTTTTTATTTTTTATATTTTGAAATGCCTTCTTTTAACCAACTGAAATATTCCGCAACATCTGGTGTGTAAGCTGTCGGGGTGATCAGATTTTCTTCATTCTGATCAATAAGTACATAAAATGGCTGTGAATTAGCTTTGTATTTTATAGTCTGCATTTCGCTCCATTTCTGTCCAATATATTTAAGTTTCTTTCCCGGTTTTAATTGGGATTCCACTATTTCATCAGCCTCCAGTTTTCGCTTATCATCTACATAAAGGGAAATTAATACAACATCATTTTTTAAAATACTCAAAACCTTAGGATCAGGCCATACATTTTGCTCCATTTTTCTGCAGTTTACGCACGCCCAGCCAGTAAAATCAATCATAACTGGTTTCCCTATTTTTTTTGCATAAGCAAGCCCTTTACCATAGTCATCAAAAGCAAGAATATCATGAGGTGCCAGAAGATGCGCTCCTTCAGGTAAGTCGGCGTGTGCCTGTGATCCTGCACTGTCAGATCCCTTTGTTGATCCTACACCATAAGGCGATTCACTGTACTGCTGTGGCGGCGGAAAAGCGCTTATTAGATTTAGCGGAGCTCCCCATAGCCCAGGAATCATATAAATGGTAAACGATAACACAACAAGTCCTAAACCTAGTCTTCCTACAGAAATATGATTTAATGGGGAATCATGCGGCAAACTTATTTTTCCGAATAAATACAAAGCCAATGCTCCAAAAACAGCAATCCAAATAGCCAAAAATACTTCGCGTTCAAGCAGGTGCGCCTGTATAACCAAATCTGCATTAGAAAGGAATTTAAAAGCTAAAGCCAATTCTAGAAAACCTAATACTACTTTAACCGTATTAAGCCAGCCACCGGATTTTGGAAGCGCATTAAGCCATCCTGGAAATGCTGCAAATAAAGAAAACGGAAGGGCAATGGCGAATGAAAATCCAAACATCCCAACTATTGGTGCTATTCCTCCTTTAGAAGCCGCCTGAACCAGAAGAGTTCCTACAATAGGTCCTGTACAGGAGAAAGACACGATTGCCAATGCAAGTGCCATAAAGAAAATTCCAATAAGCCCTCCTCTATCAGCTTGCGAATCAACTTTATTGGCAAGTGAACTCGGAAGCACGATTTCGAAAGCTCCTAAAAAAGACACTGCAAAAACAACTAAAAGGATAAAAAATATAATATTGAACCAAACATTAGTAGACAGCGCATTTAGTGAATCTGCACCAAAAACAGCTGTTACAATAGAGCCAAGCAAAACATAGATTATAATAATAGACAGTCCATATATTATGGCATTTCGAATACCCTGAGCTTTATTTTTGCTCTGTTTGGTAAAAAAACTTACTGTCATCGGGATCATAGGAAATACACAAGGAGTCAATAAAGCTGCAAACCCTGATAAAAAGGCTAAAAAGAAAATAGACCACAAGCCAGTTTCCGCATCGTTATTTTTTTCTGATTCCAAAGCGGAAGCAGACGAAGATTGATTTGAAACCGTCTCGGAAACCTCATCGAGTTTAAATGATAATTGCTCTTCCTGTGCAGGAAGGCATTTTTCAGCATTTCCAGCCATAAATTCAATTGTAGCTGTAAGACTGTTTTTTTTGCTGAGTACCTCTATTTTCTGCTCAAAAACAGCAGTATTTTCAAAGTATGTCACTGTCTTTTTAAAAACGGGGTCAACGGTAGTCTGACCTTCTTCTTCAGAGGTATTCCCAATAATTTTAAAAGCACCTCCATTATCATCAAAAATAAAACTGGTTGGCACAGGTCCTTCCACGGTTAAATTCTGAGAATATAAATGCCATCCTTTTTCAATAGTAGCCTTAGCTGTTAATTTATATTCAGTTTCGGAAATTTTCTCAACTGAAGCCGACCATTTTACAGGACTGCCTTTCTGTGCTGAAGAAAAAAGTGAAACCAATAAAAATGCAACTATAAAATGTAAATTTTTCATTCGTTTTCCTGATGGATTATTTTATATTAAATACTAAACTCTCTTCCGAAGGAGGAAGACAGCGGCTGTTATCACAAACCATAAACTCGACTGTAGCATTTATTTTAAAGCCTGGTTTAGATTTAAGTTTAATACGCTGTTTAAATATTGCCTTATTTTCAAAATATTTAATCTGCATATTGAAAATAGGATCCTTTACCGTATGACCTTTTTCTTCTGAGGTATTTCCTTTTTTTAGATAACTGCTGTTCCCTCCATAGACAAAACTCGTGGCAACAGGACCATCCTTAGCCACAGTCTGAGAATATAGGTGCCATCCTTTTTCTATACTTGCAGTGGCAATTAGCTCATACTCGGTAGCTGATATTTTTTTTACAGAAGCTGTCCACTTTACTG
Organism: uncultured Flavobacterium sp.; assembly: GCA_963511795.1. Taxonomy (GTDB): domain Bacteria; phylum Bacteroidota; class Bacteroidia; order Flavobacteriales; family Flavobacteriaceae; genus Flavobacterium. The sequence continues at coordinate 152,241 of CAUPKP010000008.1, forward strand.
GTTCAACAATTTGGCCCTGTGCATAACTGAACATAGTCAATGCTAGAAATAATAATAACTTCTTCATAAAATTGTTTTTTTTTTTTTTGATATTTCTTTTTTTAAAGAGCTGCTTTTCAACAGCTCTTTAAGGTCTTTAATGCAAGAAAGATTACTAATTCAAAATCTATAAATAAAAAGACACTGGTAAATTTTATTTTAATGGTTGGCCATCCTTATCTAATGAGCCAGCTTTAATGACAATCATTTTGTCTAATTGTATATATTTTTTAATAGCATCATTAACCTGCTGTAGTGTAACTTTCTCAATATCTTTTGGAAACTGTTCTACATAATCAGGCGCGAAACCTAATTCCAAGAAGCTTAATATTGTACCTGCCGTACCACCTGTAGTAGACATTCCGACCTTGAAACTGCCGATTAAATTTGCTTTCTTGTTTTCTAATTCTTCTTTAGTGATTCCGTCCGTTACCCATTTATCCACCTGAACCATTGTGGCATCAAGTCCTTTTTGAAATAAAGAAGGATTGAATGAGGCATTTAAATACCAATAACCTCCAGTGGTGTTAATTCCAGCGATATTAGATCCAATACTATAAGTTAAACCATCATTATCACGTACTGTCTGCATTAAGCGTCCGGCAAAACCAGCTCCCAGCGTGTAATTCCCAATGTAAAATGGAAGGTAGTCTGCATCAGCTCTTTTTATACCTGTATATTGTCCAATAATTAATTCCGCACTTGGTTTTTCAGCTATCGTAATTACCTGAGTTTTTCCAGCCGATTTATTCATTGCTTCCGATTTCAGGCTCTCTGATACTCCCCCATTCCAATTTTTAAAATATTTCTTTAAAGAGCCGTTTAAATTAGCACCTTCTGTGTCACCTACTATTACTAAATGCATTGATACTGGACCAAAATATTTTTTATGAAAGCTTTTCACTTCTTCAAGAGTAGCTCTCTGAATATTGACTAGTTCCTCCTCAATATTCAGTTCATAATTTGGGTTTCCTTTCTGATAAACAGATTGTGTCAGAGCAATACTTCCTCTTTCTGTAGGATCATTTAATGCCTGCTGAATATTACCCGTAAACTGCTGTTTTACCTGTTCAAATTCTGTATTATCAAATAAAGGCTGTCTTAATTCTTCGGCTAATAAACTAACCACCTGATCCAAATCCTTTTTTAAACATTTAAATCCTATATTGATTTTTGCAGAAGTTGCACGTACGCTAATATCTACACCTAATTTTTGCAGTTTCTCAGAGAATTTAAATTTGTCATTTAATAGAGTACCTCTGGACAACATTTCAGTTGTTAATGAGGAAATCATCGAATTTGAAGTTTCATTTTTGAAATTTCCAAGAGACATACTAGCCTGAACTGTTACAAAATCCTTCGCTGAAGTCTGCACGGAAACAACATCAATTCCTGCGACTTTTTCACGTTTGTATGGAGAGGCTGACTTGCTGTCTCCTACTGAATAAACCGTATTATCACTCAGTACTTCCGCATTTAATGAGTTGTGTGCTGCAACTGGTTCATCAATATGTGCATGATGCTCATCTCTGTAGTAAAACGGTCCGTTATCCATAAAGTTAGTTGTAGCACCAACTGTTTGCTCTGCATTTGAACCGCCCTGCTTCGGAATAAAATAACCCGTTGTACTTTGATCTTCTACAAGATATTTTTGAGCTGCGCGAAGTACATCTGCCGGTGTCACTTTTTTAAGTCGATCAACGCTTGTTACATAATCAGTCCAGTCACCCACAGCAATAGCTTCTGTCAATGAAGAAGCGATAACACCGGACCCATCTCTGCTTAGAATTGTTTGAGCACTGATCTTAGCAACAACACGATTTATTTCTTCCTGGGACACACCTGTCTTTTGAATCTGAGCAACAACTTCACTTAATTTTTTATCGATATCTTCATGCGCAGTACTCATTGGGAATCCAACTCCAATAGTAAACAGTCCTGCATCCTGATAACTAGCAGGATCTGCAAAAGCATAGATTCCCATACGGCTGTCTACAAAGGTTTTATTCAGTACAGCAGAAGGACCCGAGCCGATTATATCAGCTAAAATAACCAAAGCCGGTAAGTCCTGGTGGAGGGCACCTGGTGTTTTATATGCTTTGTAAACTACTCCTAGCTCACCCGGTTTTATAATAGTGATTTTACGTGGTCCAAACTGTTGCGGCTCCTCAGTATAAGGCTGCGGCATTTTATGAGGAGCTTTGGTGATTTTACCAAAATAGGTATCAATCATATCAAAAACCTTTTCTTTTTTGAAATCGCCAATGATAGTCAATGTGGCATTATCCGGCCAATAGTATGTATTGTAGAAATTACGAAGTACCTCGATTGGTGCATTTTCAATATCTGATTTCCAGCCTATAGTAGAATGATGATATGGATGTGCTATATAGGCCGCTGACCAAATTTCTTTGCTAAGCACACTATTAGGGTTATTCTCCCCTCTCTCAAATTCATTACGCACCACAGTCATTTCAGCATCTTTATCCTCCTTTAGCAGTAAAGAATTACGCATTCTGTCAGCTTCTATCTGAAGTGCTAATGCAATTTTATCACTTGGAAGCGTCTGGTAATAATTTGTTCTGTCATACCAAGTCGTAGCGTTTAACTGCGCACCTGTATTTTGAAGTACATCTGTAATTGTTGACCCGCTTTTTTTATTAAAAGTTGGTGTTCCCTTAAACATTAAATGTTCTAACAAGTGGGTAGATCCTGTATTCCCGAGAACTTCATGCTTAGAACCTACGCGGTACACGATTTGTACGGTTGCCACAGGAGAAGCATTGTCCTGAAGTAACAGTACGCTCATGCCGTTTGGCTCATACAGGTACTCTTCAATACCACCTAATTCCTTGATTTTTTTAAACTTAACAGCACTGTTTTGCGCTGAAACTAGGGTACAGAAAGCTAGTGAGCAATAGCCCAGCAAAATGTATTTTTTCATTTTCTTTTTTTTTTTTGATTTGCGAGTATGCTGTGATTGTATGCCACAACCGACAACACGTTCATTAATTGGGAAGTAAAAATTATTTTATAATTCTGCAGCAGTATCAGGCTGCTGCAGAATTTGGATTATTATTTTAATTGAGATTAGTTAGCAAAGATTTTCTCAAGTACTGCATCTAATTCTTTAGATTCACCTACATATCTGGCTAAAACCTTGCCGTCGCGATCCAAAAGAACTTTTGTTGGAAATGCACTTACTCCGTAGGCTTTCACTACATCCATCTTTTCTACATCTTCATTATTTAAAACCTGAAGCCATGTAATTCCATCAGCAGCAACGGCACTCTTCCATTTTTCTTTATTGGCTTCAAGAGTTTTCCCTTGCTCATAAGCAATTCCTAAAATTTCAAAACCTTTGTCTTTATACTTCGAATATAAATCCTTTAAATGTGGATGACTGGCTCTGCATGGACCACACCAACTACCCCAAAAATCAAGCAGTACATATTTTCCTTTAAGAGTTTCAAGGCTTACTATGTTGCCATTAATATCATTTTTAGAAAAAGGTATAGCTGTTTTCCCTACATTGGTTGCTTCAACACTTTTAATTTTTTCAGCAACCATTCTTCCATAATAACCGCTTTTATACTCATTTCCAAGACGATCATATTCTGCCTTTAAAACATCAATATTGACATTGTTTATTTTGCTGGTTAAGAAATACATGCTTAAATGAGAATTCGGATAATCCTTAGTGAATTGATCCTGCAACTTATTACTCGCTTCATAAATTTTAGTACTAAGTGCATAATATTTCATAACAGCAGTTGAATCCTGCGTTTTACTTGGATAAATTTCTCTAGTTGCGTTCCATTGTTCACCAGTAAGCGCACTTTCTTTATCCCTAATTTTAGACCAGTCGGTGTTTGCTACACCACCTTTTACAGTAGCTGCATATATTTTATCGGCTTCTCCTTCAATATTTATCACCTCATTTGATAAAAAGAATTTTAAAACAGGGCCCGGAATATATCCATCCTCCATCTTGATAGAGAGGGCAGGATTATTCTTCCAGCCTAAATAGGCAACAGTAGGTTCTTTAACTTTTCCTCTAAGTATTATAACGCCATTTTCAACGGTAGCGGCGGAATCAACAACAATTTTATCGTCGTCATAATAAGTTAGGCCAATTTTGTAATTGCCTGAATTTTTAAGTTTTACTTTCACAACATAACCTTCTGCTTTTTTCTGCTGTGCAAACACGCTGAAAGCAGAAAATAAAGCAATTAGAATTATGTATTTGTTTTTTTTGAACATGATATTTAATTTATTTAATTATAGATTGTTCTCCATCCCTGGGTTTTGATTGATCACTTTCTGAGGGAATTTTAAAACAAATCTATCCTCTTCAAGTGGATATGTTTCGATTACAGTTCCGTCTGCATCATACAAAACGTGGTTAAAATTGATTGTTTGTCTGTAAATTGGATCAACAGAAAGTCTTCGCATATCAAACCATCTGTACCCCTGAACAGCAAATTCACGAATACGCTCCTCTAATATAAATCGAACTAATGATTGCTGGTTACCGGCAACTGCTGATGGAACGGCCATATCTGTTACGGGCATTCTATTTTTTCGTAAAGTTTCAACATCACTAACAGCTCCAGCCAGATCATTCAATCTTGCCTTACATTCAGCTCTTAAAAGATATAGGTCTGGTACAATTACCCCAATCTGAGTATTGGATGGACTCACACGTCTTAGCATACCAGCTGCATAATTTTCTGCGAAAAAGGCACTTGGTGAATAGAAATTCAGCCTTAAATCTGATGAACCAAAAAGAGCTGATGCATTCGGAGATAATACGAATTCATTATTAAAAAAAGTATTGCTGTTCACAAACTGTTTTCCAAAAACAATCTCCTTATCGTTAGGAAGAATTGGATAGGTCGGACCAAAAATAGTAATCGGCTGAAATTCACCGTCAGGGGCAAAAGTATCATTATAGTTATGAAGCCCTAATGGAATTGATCCAGATGAAAGGCCTGCTATTGATGCATTTAAATGCGGTAATGCCTCATTAAAACTTCCCATAAAAACATATATTTTGCCCAATATACCCTCTGCAGCAGCTTTTGTCATACGAACACGAGAAGTACTTTCTGATGGAAGACTGGGAATCGCCTCGGTAAGGTCTTTGATTATGAAATCATAAACCTGCTGTACAGTACCTCTTTTGAATTCACTAAGTGTAACATCGGCATCAGTTACGATAGGATATCCAGCGTCAGATGCAGCTGTGGAAGGATTGTAAGGCTTGCCATAGTATTGAATTAGCAAAAAATAAGTCCATGCTCTGCCTGACATTGCCTCAGCCTGCAGCGATCTTTTTTGTTGATCTGTACCTTCTGTTGAGTTAAGAACTCCATTGATAATTGCATTATAGGCATATATGTTGGTCATAAGACTCCCCATTTCCAAAGCATCTTCATCCGGCTGATAAACATCGCCCTCATAACGAAAAAATCTCTGATGACGCAGCGTTGTTCCATCAAAATATGGTTTGTAAGCTACTATTTCATCTCCCATAATTACTTGTGAGGCACTAATTCCGAAACCATAATCTATGTTAATAAAATTAAGGTTAGTAAGAGCCAGATCATAATCAGCTGTTGTCTCTAAAATTAGCCTTCCTTTTGGGGTTACTTCCAGGAATTCTTCTTCACAAGAAACAAATCCTAACATCATTACTAGGAACAAAATTGATTTTATATGTAATATTTTACTTTTCATCATAATATTTTTTAAAGAATTAGAACGATATGTTGGCTCCTAATGTTAAAGTTTCCTGATATGTCTTTAGATTTCTTACACCATAATTAGCGTAGTGAAATTCCGGGTCAATTCCTGCATCATTCGCTTTCCACAACATGATATTTGACATTTGAAGTCTTAAAGAAATAGCATCTGCACCAATTGATTTCATAAGCATTGATGGCAAGTTATAAGATAGTGTAATGTCTCTTAATTTAATATAAGATGCATCTAAAACATTAACGTCTGCCAAAGTATAATAAGACACATCTCTTCTAGAATCACTAATTGCCGAATTAGAAACAAAAGACGGAACATTAGTAGTTGCTTCATCACCAGGGTTTCTCCATCTGTTGTCAAACTCCGAATGAACATTTCCAGTTGTAAAACCACCATAAAGTGCATTTTGACCATTAAGCCTTCCTGTGTAAAACTGATTTACGTCTCTTCGCATAACATGACCTAAATTGTAAATTGCATTTACGCTTAAACCAAAATCTTTGTAGGTAAATGTGTTGGACAAACCTCCTGCCCAAACAGGCTGATAAGTACCTTTATAAACCACATCATCAGGAGTAGTAACATTTCTTTCTTTTGAAGTCGACCCATCAGCTAAATAAACCAAAGGATCTCCTGTTTCATCCAATCCTGCGTAACGATAAGCAAAAACTGCAAATGCTGAATAGCCCTCAGCAAATTGCTGCTGCACTCTTTGAGCTCCAGTTGTAATTGGGTTAATATTGTTTAAACCTGTAATTTCATTTTTATTATAAGCCATCGTGAATATAGTAGACCATGTAAAATTTTTATCTTGATAGTTTACAGAATTAAGACTTAATTCAATTCCTCTATTTTCCATATCTCCATAGTTCCCAATTACAGAAGGATACCCTGCAAAAGCATTTGTAGGAAGCTCACCTAAAAGATCCTGCGTTTTTTTACGATAAACGTCTACTGCTCCACTTAAGCGGCCATTGAACATAGAAAAATCTACACCAATGTTTATATTCTCTGTGCTTTCCCAAGTTAGTTTTCTATTGGCCGGTGTCGCTAATGACAAACCTATTCCCCCTGGTAAAAAAGCACCTCTTACCGGCTGATAAATATCTGATGAAGAGGCTATACCTGGAAGAGGAGAATTACCCGTAATTCCATATGTAGCACGTAAAGCCAAATTACCCAACAGATTTGACTGGCCGATAAATGATTCATTAGTCATGATCCATTTACCCCCTGCACTCCATACTGGGCGATTTTGAGCAGATTTATCGATACCAAATAAATTACTTTGGTCAATACGCCAGCTTCCATTAAGTGCATATTTCTTATTAAGCATATATGATCCATTAGAATAAAAAGATTCAAATCTTGAAATGCTTTCTGTTTCATTAAAACTGTCATTTCGAAGAATGCTTCTGCCAAATTCATTTGCCATTACAGGATTAAATATCCCAGTATTTTCTAGAGTTGCATAATCAACAGAACCATAAGTTAAAAGTTCTTGATTGTAACCTCTCACAGTACTACTGTTTGATCCTACTGTTCGTTCTTGTGATTCATGTCCGCCCAGAATGGTTAAATTATGATCGCCATCCATCCAGCTTTTATTAAAAGTCAATTGATTTCTAATAGTCCAATTTTGCTGGCTTAGATTATCAACCGTATATCTTCCGCCTTCCTCAGGCAGATAATAAACAGGAGTTGATCCAACAGTCGGAGCAACAGTAAACTCCACAACCTGACTTCTAACTCCATAACTTTGTGTATCATCATAAATCTTACTATCATTATAACCTTTGATAAATCCGTAAACTCCTTCAAATTTTAAATCCTTTAAAAAATTCACATTAACTCCTCCAATAATGCGGTTCAGTAATGAGTTCGTTTTTGTGGATCCATAATCAAACTCATTTAAAGGATTGTAATCTAAACTGATACGGCTTCGCTGCTCATAATCAAGTCTGTTCTCTTCACTTAGAATTCCCATGTGTGGCATAGAAATGTTATTTCCGTCGGCATCTCTAAATAGCTGGTATGGCAGGAAGCGACTGTCAACTTCTAAAGCTCTTTTTGATGATGTAACATTATTTGTCAGATCAGTTATTAAATACATATTGATCTTGTCATTGAATTTAAAATCCTGTCTAAGGTTTATTTTATAGGATTTGTTTTTATCCCCTGGGGTATTATTCTGTTCGTTCGTAACAGACATAGATCCATAAAAAGTATGCTTATCCCCTCCAGCAGACAAGGAGATTGTATGATTGGCAAGCATTGCATTGCGATAAAACAAATCTTCTATTTGCCCAACATTGTTTACAGACCCAAGATTGTTTAAACGTTCATTTGCTTGCGCTTCAGAGATGATTCCGTTACTCTGATCGTATAAAATCTGTTCGTGAGGAGAAATCCCCTTACCTGCTGTGCCTGTAAATGCAGAGACCTGACTATATGGATATGAAATAGGGTCAAAAACATCTCTTGCCGCTTGGATATACTGCTGGCTGTTTAAAACAGGCAAATAATTTAAATCCTGCTTACCCTGAAAACTTGTAAATCCATCGTATCTAACTTTTAATTTTTGGTTGTTTTTTCCTTTTTTAGTTGTTATAACAATAACACCATTAGAAGCCCTTGCACCCCAGATAGATGCTGCGCTTGCATCCTTTAAAACTGTGATGTCCTGAACATCCTGAGGATTTACAAAAGAAACATCATCATATGCAACTCCATCAATAACAATTAATGGACTCCTGTTAGTTCCAATATAAGAAGTTGGATCATTTGGATCCTGTACTCCAATACTGGACAATCCTCTTATAAGAAATGGATTTTGCGAGGAACTCGGAGCATTATTAATAGTCATACCTGCAACTAATCCATCCATTCGCTGCAGAACATTCATACTGTAAGATCTATCTTGAACAATATCCATATCCGGTTTTGCAAAAGAACCGGCCGCTCTGTCTTTTGATTGAGAATAATAACCAGTAAGCACAACTGCATTTAATTCGTTTACTTCTTGCGATAGAATTATATTTAATTCTTTAGTGGTTTCAATTTTAATGGTTTTGGATTTATATCCCACGAAAGTAAATACTAATGTTTGTCCCTTCTCTACATCAATTGCAAAACTACCGTCAAAGTCTGTAATAATTACTTTTTTAGTTTCCTTTACCATAACATTTACTCCTGACACAGGCAGTCCTCTGGAGTCAACAACTTTTCCTTTAATTATTACTTGCTCAAACCCCTTGTCAACAGGAATATTTTTTGGGGGCTCGTTAATAATGATTGTATTGTTCCCAGATTCTTCAAATTGAAATTTTCCTTTTGAAAGAGTCATTTCTAAAAGGGTCTTCAGGTTTAAAACTCCTTTCTTAAGCTGCACTTTTGGTGCATTTTCAAACATATTGGAACGGTAAACAAATCTATAATCTGTCTGTTGTTTAATTAGTTCAAAAACTTCATCTACAGTAGCGCTACGATTTTTTTTAATAACAATTTTTGCGTTTTGAGATAGCATTGTATCAGGTGCAAAACTGAAAAATATTAGCGATAGGAAGAGAATTAATGCTCGCATAATAAAAATTTTGATGCCTTTTTTCCTATTGGAAAAAGCATTGGTTAATTTAAATTCCATAAATTTGTTTTGGTTATTGGTTAATTTGATTAATTACTGGCCGCCTAGGGGGAAAGTTTGGTTAGTATTTTGCAGATCCGAACCGCTTTTCCCTTTACATTTTTAATTAAATGTTATTGTCTTTTCTTTTATTTCATATGGTATCTTGTTAGTTTTGTTAATTATTATTAAGATTTCTTCTATTTTTTGATTTTTATCCAATATTCCGTTGAATGTGACTTTTTCAAGTTTCTTATTATTGAAAACTACATCGACATCATACCATCGGGATAGTACTTTCATAATATCCTTTAGAGTCATATTTTGAAAAGTAAAAACTCCCTCTTTCCAAGAAATTTCATTATATACGTCTACTCTATTCATAACAACACTATTAGTAGAACGATTTAAAACAGACTGATCACTTGGCTCTAAAATTTTAGATACAACACTGTTTGACATATTAATTTTACCTTCGACCAATGTTGTAAAGATGCTGTTTTCATCCTGATAAGCTTTAATATTAAATTCCGTTCCTAAAACTTCGACATTTTGCCCAGCGGTTGATACATTGAAACGAGCTCCCTTATGGGCGGTACTTGGCGATATGTCAAAATAAGCTTCTCCATACACCAGCTCAACCTGTCTAGTCTGACCTTCTTCAAATCTGGTTGGAAATTTTAATTGTGATTCGGAGTTTAGCCATACCTGAGAACCATCAGGTAGCTTTATAAAAAATTGTCCGCCTCTTGGAATCGTAAGATAGTTATATCCAATCGCTTTCTTTGAAGATAGGTCATTTTCATATATTATTTCTGAGCCGTTACTATGAACATTGTTCGAATTGTACTTTTGCCCTTTCTCTAAAACAACAGTCTGACCATTAGCCAATATTAACGTTGCTTTATCTGTACCTGGAACAATTGAAGTTTTAACGACCACTGATTCGGACTGCCCAGATTCAAACGATAAGTCTCCCTTGGTTAGGTAAAATGTTGTACAAAATAATACGACCGCTGCAGCTGCGGCATATCTCCAAAAAATAAGTTTGCGAACAGGTGTACCGATCTCTTGCTGAATTTTTTTCCATCCTTTCTTTTTATTTACCTTATGCAGCTGCTGGGCACGCGCTGCAAGCAATTCAGGTTTGGTGATATTTTCCAAAATGTATTGCTTGTCCGTTTCTTCAAAAAAATCGGAATCATGAACTGTCTTTGGTTCTTCGCCTTTGAGTATTGAAGAAGCAATCTGATTTGAAAGTTTTAATATTTTATTAAAAGTGGTCATCTTATTGAATGTATTTTATACTAAGACGACAAAAACTAAAAAGGGGGTTAAAAAAAAATGACTTTTTTTTAAAGTATTTTACTTAAAGGTTAATTATTCGCAATGAAATTAAAAAATCAATGTAGAAAAAACATTAATTTCTGATTTCAAAAATAAAGGCAAGCAGGACAAAATAGTCTTTCAGTAAAGGCCTAAGGCGATTGTAAGCAATTTTCTTTTGAGCTTTAATCGTATTTAAGGAAATACCCAGCTCTTCAGAAATTTCTGCATTAGTCATTCCTTTTACACTTAATTTTATAATTTGAGCACATTTATTTGGAAGTGTATTAATGGCTTTTTCGAGTATAAGCGACGTTTCTGAAATAACTACCTCTCTGAGAAAAAAAGGATCAGTCTCCCAATCAGCAATATCCTCTTCGACAAGAGATTGTGTTGACTTGACATATTTACTTTTAAGATAATCGAGGGAGCGGTTTTTTACAGCGGTGTACAAGTAGGACTTTATAGTGTTCTCATTCTTAAACTCTACTTTATCTTCCCATATTTTTATAAAAACTTCCTGCACTATGTCTTCTGAAATCTCAAGGCTTTCTACATATTTATTCGAGAATAAGCATAACGAAGAGTACATAGTATCAAATATACTTTTGTACTCTTTCAATGTTAATGCATGTATTTCCATATTTTCAGCAGAAGTGATTTAAAGGCTCATAAGATTTTTGAAAATTATCTTTATTTTACTTTTTAAATTAGGTGCTAAGATATTATAAAATATTAATTTCAAAATTTAAGACTGGAAATTTACCTCCAATAATAACAAAACTGAATATAAACAATTATGCAATCAATAAAAAAACATCAACATAATGTAAATTTTTAATTAATGATTGTACTAAATTATGATTATCCTAAAACATGGGAGTCATTTTTAAAATATTACTTTGGGCATTTTTTTTTACTTTTTTTCTACAGCTATAAAATTTTGAAGAATTTCGCTTAAAAAAATCAGTAAAAGATTAAAAATAATTAATTAAAAACATGATCTATTTAATTTATACTTTACCGTTGAGTTATTATCTTCAAAAAAGTGAATTTATTATTGATTAAATCAATTATTATCTCTTATATCGTTCCTGATGAAACAATGGCTATTATATTAACCTAAAAGAACAATTCAGTACTAAGCATTTTAGTGAATAATTGTATAGTCATTTCGACATATAACAACATCATTATCAAATATTTGTTTCGCAACTACATCAAATATCATTAATCAATAACTCTATCAGCAGCAGTTTAAAAAAAATCTTAAACATCGGTATAGAGATTTTGTCATATTGATTAAATTTTCTGATCATTAGCACTATTTCCCAATCTCTTCGCTGCTTCCCCTTCATTTTTGTATTCAAAGAACCTGTATACTTTTGTCTTATTTCAGGAGCAAAGGTAATTCCGTGTTCTTAACGCAATAGCAAGGCCGGGACCTGCGGATTTGACAAAAAATCTCCACCCATCCGGGTTGTATTTTTTGTCAAAGCCTTGCTATTGCTAAACACTAACCTTTTTATGCTCCCGAAACGAAACATAGCATACTCCGGCTCTTTAAACGAATAAAAAAAATGTCAGCAATGAAAAGTAAAATATTAAAAATGGATTTGATGAAACAAAACAGCACCTCCTCTCATTGCCGAATAAAATTTCAAAAAAAATTAATTCACTAAAAAAGCAGAAATCATGAACATTATCGGAAGAGTGACAAAAGATGCGCAGGTACGCACATTGTCAAATAGCAAACAAGTAGTAAATTTTTCAGTTGTCATCAACGACAGCTACCGAAATAAAGCGGGCGAACGAGTAGAGCAGACAACCTACTTCGACTGTGCTTACTGGCTTAGCGCAAAAGTGGCGACAATACTAACTAAAGGCTCTCTTGTGGAACTCACAGGCAGAGTAAGCGCAAGAGCGTGGACAGGCAATAATGGAGAAGCACACGCAGGTCTGAATTTCAATACATCAAATATCAAACTGCATGGAGGCGGTAAAAAATCGGAAACGGTACAGGCAACCACAGGAACAACCACTGACAAACCAGAGAATGACCTCCCATTTTAACTACAGGTTTTTAAACAATTTTTAAACTTTTTAAATCATTTTATCATGGCACATAATATCAATTTCAACGAGAAAACAGGAAACTATTCATTCTTTAGCGTAAACCAAAAAGCTTGGCACGGCTTGGGGCAGATTGTAGAACAATACCCAACAAGCGAAGAAGCCATAAAACAAGCTGGCTTAGACTATGAAGTCATCAAAACACCTTTATATGCAAAAGGTTCGGGCATTATTGAAACGGCAAACGGTATAGAGATAGGCAATAACGAACTGCAAGTTCCAAACTACTTTGCCAATATCCGCACCGATAATAATGCCGTATTGGGTGTGGTAGGCAAAGATTACCACATCGTCCAAAACCGTGAAGCGTTCAATTTCTTTGATGCTATTGTAGGCGGTGACGAGGGTATCCTCTACGAAACCGCAGGAGCATTGGGACAAGGCGAACGCATATTCATCACAGCCAAACTGCCCGATTATATCCGTGTGGGCAATGGCGATGATGTAACGGAAAAGTACATTTTCCTAACCACTTCGCACGATGGCAGCGGAAGCATCACAGCCGCATTTACGCCTGTCCGTATCGTATGCCAAAACACCCTTAATGCTTCGCTTCGCAGTATGACCAACGTAGTGCGCATCAAACATACTTCGGGAGCAAAACAACGTATTGAGAATGCACACAAGATTATGGGATTGGCAAATACCTTAAGCACACAGTTAGAGGGCATATTCAATGAATGGACTAAGGTAAAGGTTACAGACCGTGAAGTAAAAAAGCTAATTCAATTGGCACTTTGCCCAAACAAGGAAACATTGGATTTGCTCAAAAAGGGTGCGGAAGATGAAGTTTCCACCGTGTTCAAAAATGTGGTGCAGGATGCCTTTACCTACGCTATGACAAGCGACACCCAACAGATGGACACCACCAAAGGTACAGTGTTCGGTGCATACAATGCTGTGACAGGCTACTATCAAAATGTACGCAATTACAAAGATGATGAAGCCAAGTTGCAAAGTATTGTAATGGGTGGAACGGCTCAAATCAAATCACAGAAAGCATTTGAATTATGCACTGCCTTTGCAATAGACGGTGCGGAAATCTTAAATCTCAATTAATAATTACAGGCGACTTCCTGCAAAAGTGGTCGCCTATTTAAAAATCGCAATCATGACAAAGGAAAATAAGGACAAAAACGAATTTGCAGACTACCTTTTTAACCAATTTGTAGAAGCAGAACGCAGAGACAAACAAGATTGGTCGCTGAATTATTGGAACGTTTTAAACCAATATGCAGACATTGAGTTGTCTGACGAAGAACACTCTGAAAAAAGATTATACGTATTTAAACTTGATATTATAATTAGGGAAGCTATGACAGGCTGGAACACACACCTATTGATACTACGTGGAAAAGAAGCCGAGCAGGATTACAGGGAGAGAATGGAAAAATATGAAGAACGCTTACGTGCCATTGGACATGACGAAGCTACAATTAAACAAATGTTAGACTATAAAATCAAACTAAATTATGGAAACGACTAATTTTTTCAATCAGATAGCACAAATGGACATTACAGGAGATTTACAACTCACTATTTCAAAGGGTATAGGCAACAACCTTATTGTTTCCATAATGCTCCAAAACAAACAATGCGGAGATAACGCAAAACAACTGATACCACCGCTTAATTTAAGGGGAACGGCAGAAGAATTGGACGAGGGATTTTTTCAGCAGATAACAGCTCCTTTGCAAACCGCTTCAGGTTTAATGGTAAATATGGAAGCCTTTATGAAACAATTGGAAGAAGCTAAAAAGCAATCGGCAATGGAAAAGGAAAAAGGAGAAAAAGAGAAAAAGGAACAGGAAGCCAAGGACAAGAAATTTAAAGAGGGAATGGCAAAAGCGGATGAATTGGAAAAAGAAGGCAAATTCCGTGATGCGTGGATGAAAGTACCCGAAATGACGGA
>CAUPKP010000009.1:0-165815 GCA_963511795.1 uncultured Flavobacterium sp.
GGTGGATATACTTATTCTTGGTCGCCATCTGGTGGAACGGCTGCTACGGCAACCGGATTAAGTGCAGGAACTTATACCGTAACGGTAACCGATGCTAACGCATGTACAGCTACTCGAAACTTTACAATTACACAACCAACGACTATCAGTACGGCAACTGCGGCGCAAACAAATGTGTCTTGTAACGGTGGATCTAATGGTTCAGCTTCCGTTACTCCTTCTGGTGGAGCTGGTGGATATACCTACTCATGGTCGCCATCTGGTGGAACGGCTGCGACAGCTACTGGATTAAGTGCTGGAACATATACTTTAACAGTAACCGATGCTAACGGATGTACGGCTACTCGTAACTTTAACATCACACAACCAACGGCTATTAGTATGGCAACTGCTACGCAAACAAATGTGTCTTGCAATGGAGGTTCTAACGGATCTGCTTCGGTGACTCCTTCTGGTGGAACTCCGGGCTATACCTACTCATGGGTTCCATCTGGTGGAACGGCTGCGACAGCTACTGGATTAAGTGCTGGAACATATTATGTAACAGTAACCGATGCTAACGGATGTGCGGCTACTCGTAACTTTAACATCACACAACCAACGGCTATTAGTACGGCAACTGCTGCGCAAACAAACGTATCCTGTAACGGTGGATCTAACGGTTATGCTTCGGTGACTCCTTCGGGAGGTGCTGGTGGATATACTTATTCTTGGTCGCCTTCGGGTGGAACGGCTGCTACAGCAACCGGATTAAGTGCAGGAACGTATACTGTAACGGTAACCGATGCTAACGCATGTACAGCTACTAGTAACTTTATAATCACACAACCTACGGTTATCAATACCACAACTGCTGCGCAAACCAATGTATCTTGTAACGGTGGATCTAATGGTTCAGCTTCCATTACTCCTTCGGGTGGTGCTGGTGGATATACTTATGCTTGGTCGCCATCTGGTGGAACGGCTGCTACTGCAACTGGATTAAGTGCAGGAACTTATACCGTAACGGTAACCGATGCAAATTTATGTACGGCTACTCGAGACTTTACAATTACACAACCAACGACTATCAGTACAGCAACTGCAGCGCAAACAAACGTATCCTGTAATGGAGGATCTAACGGTTCTGCTTCCGTTACTCCTTCTGGTGGAGCTGGTGGATATACCTACTCATGGTCGCCATCTGGTGGAACGGCTGCTACTGCAACCGGATTAAGTGCAGGAACTTATACTGTAACGGTAACCGATTCTAACGGATGTACAGCTACTCGAAACTTTACAATTACACAACCAACAACTATCAGTACGGCAACTGCTGCGCAAACAAATGTGTCTTGTAACGGTGGATCTAATGGTTCAGCTTCCGTTACTCCTTCGGGAGGTGCTGGTGGATATACTTATTCTTGGTCGCCTTCGGGTGGAACGGCTGCTACTGCAACTGGATTAAGTGCAGGAACTTATACTGTAACGGTAACCGATGCTAACGGATGTACAGCTACTCGAAACTTTACAATTACACAGCCAACAACTATCAGTACGGCAACTGCTGCGCAAATAAACGTATCCTGTAATGGTGGATCTAACGGTTCTGCTTCCGTTACTCCTTCGGGAGGTGCTGGTGGATATACTTATTCTTGGTCGCCATCTGGTGGAACGGCTGCTACGGCAACCGGATTAAGTGCAGGAACTTATACCGTAACGGTAACCGATGCTAACGGATGTAATGCTACTCGAAACTTTACAATTACACAACCAACGGCAATTAATTTCACAACAACAGTTTTGTCTGGTTATGATTACAATACTGGATATAGTCAAACTATAGTAGCTTCAGGAGGAACAGGATCTAAAACGTATGCAGTTACAGCGGGAAGTTTGCCTTCTGGTTTTTCGCTATCAATAGCTGGACAGATAACAGGTATTTCAACTCAAATTGCTGATAGTAATTTTACGGTTACCGCTACTGATGCTAATAGTTGTACTGCTACATATAATTATATACTGAAATTAAATCAAATCCCAATTATCGTAACTGCAACACCTTCTCAAACTAAAGTATATGGAACAACAGATCCTGTTTTTGCTTATACTGTTTCGCCAAGTTTGCTTTCTGGAGATTCATTTACAGGATCTTTAACAAGAGTTAGTGGTGAAAATATTGGTAATTATGCTATTAATCAAGGTTCGCTTTCAGCTGGGTCTAAATATTTAATTACTTATGTTGGTGCTAACTTTACCATTACCGCAAAACCAATTACAGTAACTGCAACTCCATCACAAACAAAAGTTTACGGAACAGCAGATCCTGTTTTTTCTTATACAGTTTCACCAGGGTTGGCAGGCAGTGATTCCTTTGCAGGAGCTTTAACTAGAGTTGCTGGGGAAAATATAGGAACTTATGCGATTAACCAAGGAAGTTTGACTGCCGGATCTAATTATACGATTAGTTACGTAGGTGCTAACTTTACTATTACTGCCAAACCAATTACTGTAACGGCAACTCCATCACAAACTAAAGTTTATGGAACAACAGATCCTGTTTTTGCGTATACAGTTTCACCAAGTTTGATAGGTAGTGATACCTTTACTGGAACTTTAACAAGAGTTACTGGGGAAAATATTGGAAACTATGCTATTAACCAAGGAAGTTTGACTGCCGGATCTAATTATACGATTAGTTTCGGAAGTGCTAACTTTACTATTACTGCCAAACCAATTACAGTAACGGCAACTGCATCACAGACGAAAATTTATGGAACAACGAATCCTGTTTTTGCTTATACAGTTTTGCCAAGTTTGGTAGGTAGTGATGCCTTTACTGGTGCTTTAACAAGAGTATCTGGGGAAAACATTGGAAACTATGCTATTACACTAGGAAACTTAAGTGCAGGTACAAACTATAACATTACTTATGTAAGCAAAGATTTTACTATAACGGCAAAAGCTATCACAGTAACAGCAAATACTTCACAAACCAAAGTATATGGAACAACAGATCCTGTTTTTACTTATACTGTTTCGCCAAGTTTGGTAGGTAGTGATGCCTTTACTGGTGCTTTAACAAGAGCTGCTGGAGTGAATGTGGGTGTTTACGCTATCACACAAGGTACCTTAAGTGCTGGTGGAAATTATACCATTATGTATAATGGCTCAAATTTTACTATTACGAAAGCAGATCAGGTAATTACCTGGAATCAGACTTTGGGATTAGGTTGTAATGGAGAAACTAGTATTGTTTTGACTGCTGTTGCTAATAGTGGTTTAGCAGTAAATTATGCTTCTTCTAATACTAACATTGCTACTGTTTCAAATAATTCATTAATTTTCCAAAATTATGGATCTGCAACTATAACAGCTTCGCAACCAGGCAACATGAATTACAATGCAGCTCCGGCAGTTGTTTTACCAGTAGTATCTAGTCAGCCTAACCTGATTAGAAAACAATTTGAAAATATTATATTCTTTGACAATAGTTCTAACAGTTTTAAATCGTATAGCTGGTATAAAAATGGGGGGTTAGTTCCTGGACAAACTTCACAATATTTCAAAGAAAGTGGTGCTTTGAATGGAACTTATTATGCAGTAGCAACAAAACTAGACGGAACATTAATTACAACATGTGCGTTGACTTTATCTCCAACAATGGAAGAAGAGTATATAAGACTTGTTCCAAACCCTGTTAGAAGTAATGCGAGTTTCCAATTGATGACGAATGTTAGTACAAACAGATTACAAAATGCGCGTATTGATGTTTATAATTTAACAGGTAACTTACTGACTACTATTACAAACACAAGTCAAAATACTATTGACATGATAGCTCCAAGTGTTGAGGGAATTTATATTGTAAAAATGACCTTAGCAAATGGTAAATATTTTACTAAAAACCTTTTAGTGAGAAATTAAAGTAATTTACAGAATATGACATCCTCATTTTTAATGAATGGGGATGGATTATTCTAATTAAAAAAACAAGTATAAATCGCCATTAACAACAAGTTTGCGTGAGCAAAAAGCAATAAGTAAAAAAGCAATAACATAATAGGACTGCTAAAAAATAAATTTTATATCTATGAAATTCAATATTAAAAACATAATTGGAACTATAGCTTTCTTACTTTCACAAGGAGTAGTTGCACAGTTTTATGTAGGAATACAGTCGGGAATAGGGAATATTAAGAGTGATATTACTGGTATACAAGCAGGTAATCGCCTTGGCGGAGCTGTAAAAATAGGTTATATCTATTCTTTAAATACACGTTTTGGTATTGGTTCAGGGCTAGAATTTTCACAATACAAACAAGAAGTTTCTTTGTCTCAGCCTTCTGCAACACTTTCTAGTTTTGAAGTTGATGCTTCCACTTCGGCATTTGTTTATAACGTTACTACCAGCAATTATATAGAAAAACAAACTTTACATGCTCTGCAAATCCCTCTTTTTGTCCAATATAAAACAAATATTAATAAGGGTATTGATTTTAATTTTAGAGCTGGAGCTAAATATTTTTTACCTGTAGATTATAAATTTAAAGCAACAGCGGATTACGCAAATGGTAGTGCTTATTATCCAGATGTAAACCTAACTATTGACGATTTACCAGAATATGGTTTTGGTCGTCAGAATAATTATTCATCATCAGGAAAGTATGAAACTAAAGGAATTATAATGAGTTCTTTTGAGTTAGGATTTACATTTGATATGGCAGCGAAGAATTCGTTGTATGCAGCCCTGTTCCTGGAAACTGGATATGGTACAATTTTAGACCAAAACAAGAATGAATCCTATATTGGTTATAACCAAACATCTGTATCTGATAGGAAAGCTAATGGATTGTACAGTACTGATAAAGATGCTGAAATTAAACCTGTGGCTTTTGGGATAACATTAGGATGGAATTTTAAATAAATTCATTTTTTAAAATAATACAAAAAGGTTTTGACAGCAAATCTATTAGGGGCTAGCTCAATGGTACAAATGTTCTGACAACTCCCTTGTTGGAACTAATAATTGCATCTTTACACCTACTCAATCAGGTGATTACAAAGTTACCATCGCTTTAGGAAGCAGTACAGTAACATCTTCTTGTATTACGGTTACAACATTAGGAACAGACAATTTTGAAACCGCTCCTAGACTGTCAATTTACCCTAATCCAAGTCAAGGACTCATCAATATTGAATCTGTTTCAGATGGCAATTATCAAGTTATAAACCAATTAGGCCAAATCTTGAAAGTATTCAAAGTAGAAGCAAATATTGTTAATACCGTTGATTTGCAAAACCTGAACGAGAGCATTTATTTTATAAAAGAAATGAATTACCCCGAGGCAGAGCCATCGAGGTATCAATCGGAAGAAAGTAAATTTTTAGTTTTATGAAAACCTTAGGTTTTCAAACTTTCCTCTGTAACCCCGAGGCAGAGCCTCTAGGAATTCTACTGATTAAAAAATAGTTCATATATTTTAATTTAAAAAAGCTGTCCGGAAATTATTTTTTCGAACAGCTTTTTTATTTTTCAAAATTTTAAACTAAATGTATTAAAGTATCTAATCCTTTTAAACCAAAAGCAATGTTAAATGATTGAAATTTAAGATGTAAAAATCGTATTATTGAAATACGAAACTATTCACTCTAAAAACGAATACTATGGAAAAGAAAGATTTAGGTTCAAAAAAAATGAACAACAAACAAGAAGTAAATGAAGGTTTCAGTGGTAAAAATATGTTTGGCGATGCTGATTCTGATACACCAAAATGGAAAGAAGAAATAGAAATTGATGTTACTGGAAATGAAAAAAAAGTTCAAAGAGCTCGCAACATTGAGGGTACCACTCCAGATCTTCCAGAAGAAATCGATAATGATCTACAACAAGAAAAAGGCTTAAATCGTGGTGTTTCTACGGAAAAAGAGACCGAGATTCTGATATAACACCTAATCGGTATCCAAACTCGGATCCTGATAATCACATAGACCGAGGAAATCAGAAATTGGATGAATAAAATTTACAATCTGTTTTAAAATAATAAATGCTAGACTCTTTCACGGGAATCTAGCATTTTTTATGACTGAATTTTAAAACGAAACATTCAGCCCTACATTAAACATCCATTGAAACTGATTGAATGATTGGTTTTCCAATGGATTGATGTAGTAATTCATTCCTGGTTCGATGAAAAATTTGGTTTTTTTATAGAATTCATACTGCAAAGTACTGCTCAATAATGTTCCGTAAACAAATTCATTTACATTTTTATTTTCTCCAATAGAACTTCCATTCAGCAACACTTCATTTGAAATCAGCCTGCCTACAAAACCTCCTGTATTCATAATGATACTGGTTTTCTTTTTGCTCAAAAGAGCGTACGAAACCTCCACCGGCATCTCAAAATATTTTAAATTCTGAGTTACATTTCCTGTTTCAAAACCTGTACTGGCCTTAGAATTTGAAGCAAACAGATAATTTTCATTATCGGAAACAAAAACTACAGTATTGTTTTTGGAAGGGCTGTCCTGCTGTACACTATTATTAGGCAGTGCTCCTGATACAAAACTTGCATCTGGACCCCGCTCATAATAAGCAACTCCATCTATTTTTTGTCCGAGTTCATTGATTTTGAATCCTGAACTTACCGCCCATTTTTTATTCAGTTTATAATTGGTTTTCACGCCATAACCATTCGACTGTTTGGAAGCGACGGTATTCCCCAATGCTTTTTCATTATTGTAATTTTCAGATCCCATAACCCCTGCAAAAACTTGAAGCGACCATTTATCAATAACTTCTGATTTTGTTTTTTTCTTGGATTTATCCTTATCCAATTCGGCCAAAGCATTCTCTAATTGTGCAACTTCTTTTTTAATTCTGCTAAGAGAATCGTTCTGGCTAGTATTTTCGGCAATTACTTTATTTTTATTATATCCCGAAACCTCAGAATTCTTATTAGTCAGTTCTGGTATAGAGTTTACATTTTTTATACTTTCTTTGCTTTGTTTCGATTCAGAAACTGAACTATATTCTGAACTTGCAATCGGTTTTGTATTTCCGTTTAAACTGTTTTTTGAAGAAAAATTATTAAAACCTACAACTGAAGCTGTATTATAACTGTTAACATTTGCTTTTTTATTAGTAACAGTAACATCCGATTGCGATTTATCGCTGCCTTCTGCAATTAACTGGTTATTTCTATTTGAATTCTTAAAACCTTTAGCATTATTTATTTTAGAAGAAACCGAAGGAATTGTTTTGGCTATAGCCGAATTAGCATTGCTTAAAGAAATGCTGGTTTCTTTACTATTCAAATTATCATTCTTTGCCTCAATTGTGCTATTTCCTTTTTCATCTGCAGATGCTTTCCCATTAGTGCTTCCGTTTTCAACTGCATTCATATTTACATTTCTGTCTTCTTTTGAGTTATTTTGCAAAACAACCCCATTCGCATCATTTTCTATAATTAACTCCTGATTATTCCCTTGATTAGAATTAACATACCAAATAGTTGGAAGAGAAAGTCCAGCTACTAGACATGCAGCGGCCCACCACCAAATAATGGGGCGTTTTTTCTTTTTGGGTTTATCTAATTGAGCTTCAATATTTGCCCATAACTCGGGTGGCGGAGTACTTGAGAAGTTCTCCAATGAAGAAAAAATAGATTTTGCTTCTTTATTTTTCATGCGTTAATTTTTTTTTTGAAATCAATCTGGCCTTTCTTTATTTTACCTAAATAAAATTTCAATTTCATGCTATTTTAGAATTCACAACCATCAATATTTTTTTTTTCAAAATACTCTTGGCTCTGTTCAAATTTGATTTAGATGTACCTTCACTTATTCCAAGTAATGCAGCAATCTCTTTATGCTTCATTTTTTCGAAAACATATAAATTAAAAACCATTCGGTATTGATCTGGTAATTCTTGAATATATTCTAATAATTTTTCCTGTTCAATTGGTGCTAATTCTAATTCTTCTTCATCAGCAATATCAGTTTCAAAGACATCCAAGAACAAAACTCCTTTTTTCTTCTTCTTTAACGTTTCTAACAATTTATTGATAAAAATTCGCTTGATCCAACCTTCAAAACTTCCTTCAAATTTGTATTGTCCAATTTTTTGAAAAGCAATTACAAAGGCTTCTTGAAAAACATCTTTGGCATCATCTTCATTCCGCATATATTTTAGACACAGACCATAAAGCACAGGAGAAAACAACTGATAGATTTTCAGTTGTGCTTCCCGGTCATTATCGGCACATTTCCTAATATACTGGTCTAAGTTCTCTTTCAAGAATTTTGGTGTTGGTTTATTATTTTTTTCTCTTGGCTATTTCAAAATTAGCATAATCTGCTTCCTCTTCTAACGCTACTTCATGATGTTTTAAAAACAAATCATCTTTTAGATTCAATTTCCAAATATCTTCTGCAAAAATAGGTTTCTCTTCTATACTATTCTGAATTTTATTCACTTCTGATTCAGCAGATTGAAACTCTCCTTCGTCAGTAAAAATAAAAATTTTCCAAGCCCAGCTTTCCATAGCTTCCTCTTTGGAAATTCGTCTAAAACGGGAATCCTCATAAGTACAGGAAGAAAGGGAAAAAATTATAAAAAAAATAAAAAATATTTTTCTCATACGTTGGTTATTATTTGGTTAATCTTGATTGTCTATTAGCTATTGAGGTATTTGCATATCCTCATTTTAAAAAAAAAATGATTCCGCTAAAACAAAATTCAGCGGAATCAAAATGTATTACGATTTAGTTTTTAATAACGCTACTTTGTCCTGAATCACTTTCTTGAATGCAATAACATCAGCAGTTTGATCTGCAGTGTTATCAGTATCCAAATATATTTTGGTTACAACTCCTCCTTGACTCCACTCTAAGTATACACCGCCTTGATCATGAGCATCTGGTGAACCAAATGTTTTGGTCTGTCCTTTTATATTTTTTATTTCGGTTGGTATTTTTGAAATAAAAGATGCAAAATCATCTTTAAAAATTAATGCTCTATAATTAGTTTGGTTAAACTCAACAGGAAAATTAGTCACTGTTGGATATTTAGTTACTTTGTGATTTTCTATTTTATAAAACTGATAGCAGTCTGCCCCTGTACATTGTCCGAAATAAGTACCAACAACAGCATAATCAATATTTGAAGTTACTTTAGAGAATAAAATAGGTTTATTCGATTTTGGAAGTACAATATAATCTGAAGGATATGTGATTACAGTAGCTGCACCAGGCCCTTTTTCAGAATACTGAACCAGAATTTGACAGTCATCTTCAATTACAGATTCAATTTTTATATCATACCCAGACGAAGGTTTAGGTCCTGCCAAAAGCCCTAACACTCTCTTTTGGGTAAAATCAGGTAAAGCACTAACATCGCAAGCAGCAAAATGCTTTTGCAGTTCTTCATTTGAGTTTATTAGTACATAAATAGGTTTTGTTGGATTCTCTTTTAGCTGTGTGCAATATTTAAAATTTTCATAAGCCACATTTCTTACATCGCCACAATTTTGGGCACTATCATTATCAATCGGATCCGTACAGGAATAAAAACTAAGAGCTGCAAGAGCTATTAAAATAAAACGTTTCATATTTACTTTTAATTAATTTATATACTAGTAAGATGGCTCATTTCTAAAATGGTTGCGTCATTATTAAAAAAATAAAATTGTTGATTTAGCATTAGATTTTTAATAATTCGTGAAATTTCATTTTTTAAAATTAAGTACTACGTATTAATGCGTACTTTTACATTTTAAAAAAAAGAAATATCTATGTTAACAATTCTTCCTTTATTAGTAGTTTTTATTATCGCGCTTACAATAGGCGTTTTCATTGGCAAACTCCTATTTTCTGCTCGATTTCAATCGGAAAAAGTAAGTCTGGAAGAAAAATTAATCGCGCTTAATTCTCAATTAAACCAGCAGAAAGAACAGTTTTTACTGGATAAAAACACATTCGAAAAACAGCTTGAACTATCAAATTCTGAGAAAGAAAATATCCGAAATGAGAAAGACAGTTTAGCCATTCAGCTTTCTAAAAAAGAAGTCGATTTTGAAAATCTTTGGGAACGCAACAAAGAACAAAAAGACGAAGTCGAGAAACTTCAGGAAAAATTCACCAAAGAATTTGAGAATCTTGCCAATAAAATATTAGACGAAAAATCGAATAAATTTACGGAGCAAAACAAAGAAAACATGAAAAATATCTTGACACCCCTGCAGGATAAAATTCAGTTATTCGAAAAGAAAGTAGAAGACACCCACAAAGAAAGCATCGATTACCACGCCGCTTTACGCCAGCAGATTATAGGCCTAAGCGAAATGAATATTCAAATGAGCAAAGAAACCCTGAATCTTACTAAAGCGCTTAAAGGTGACAGTAAAATGCAGGGAAACTGGGGAGAACTGGTACTGGAACGCGTACTGGAAAAATCAGGGCTGGAAAAAGACAGAGAATACCATGTACAGCAATCACACGTCAATCAGGAAGGACTGCGCGTTTTCCCAGACGTTGTCATCAATCTTCCTGACGGGAAAAAGATGATTGTCGATTCTAAAGTTTCCCTTACGGCTTATGAAAAATACATCAATGAAGAAGACGAAATTTTAAAGAAAACCTTTTTAAGAGAACACGTCAATTCTATAAAAAGCCACGTGGATCAATTGGGAGCAAAAAATTATCACGATTTGTACCAGATAGAAAGCCCTGATTTTGTCTTGCTTTTTATACCAATGGAACCCGCTTTTGCATTGGCACTAAACGAAGACACGGCTTTATACAACAAAGCTTTCGAAAAAAACATAGTGATTGTGACACCTTCTACCCTGCTGGCCACTTTACGCACCATTGACAGTATGTGGGCAAACCAGAAACAACAGGAAAATGCCTTTGAAATAGCAAGACAAGCTGGCGCATTGTATGATAAATTTGAAGGTTTTGTTGCCGATTTAATTAAGATTGGCAAAAAAATAGAAGAGAGTAAAGTAGAATATCAAGGCGCCATGAATAAACTTGTAGAAGGAAAAGGAAACCTAATCACAAGCGTCGAAAAACTCAAAAAAATGGGTGCCAAAGCTAAAAAAGCACTTCCGGAAAGCATTCTAAAAAGAGCCGAAACTGACGAAAGCTCACTTTTAAATTAATTTTAATATGAAAAAAATTGTAGCAATAATTGTAGCATTAATCGGCATTGGATTCCTAAGTTATTTTGCATTTATCTATTATGTAACCGTTAGCGAAGGCATTCGCTCTGGAGAATTGATCCGATTAAGTCATAAAGGTGTTCTCATAAAAACATGGGAAGGAGAATTGAGTCAAGGAATCTCTGGAGTACAAATTTTCAAATTTTCAATATTGGACAGCGACAAAGAGGTAATCGAAAAAATGAAAAACCTGCAGGGACAATATGTCAAACTTACTTATGTTGAAAAATACAGAACCTTTGTCTGGTGGGGAGAAACCAGATATTTTATTAAAACAATACAAAAGGAAAAATCCCCTTTCAATCAAAATTAATCTATGGAAAAAATATACAAAACAGTTTCTTCATCTCATGTCAGCATATCAGTATTGATGCTTCCCTCACACACCAATTTTAGCGGAAAAATTCACGGAGGCTATATTTTATCACTTTTAGATCAAATAGCATTTGCCTGCGGTTCCAAATTTTCCGGAAATTATTGTGTAACGGCATCCGTCGATACGGTGAATTTTTTAAAACCTATCGAAGTAGGGGAACTCGTGACGATGAAAGCTTCTGTGAATTATGTTGGGAAAAGTTCGATGATTGTCGGCATTCGTGTTGAGGCCGAAAACATTCAGACAGGTCATAAGAAACATTGCAATTCTTCTTATTTCACAATGGTGGCCAAGGACAACGAAGGCAACAGTGTACCCGTTCCCGGTTTAATTCTATCCAATTTTGAAGATGTAAAACGTTTCTGTAATTCACTAAAACAAATCGCTCTGAAAAAAGAACGCGAGTTACACGAAGAAGAGTTTAATTACACTTCAAAAGAAACATTGGAAGGGCTAAAAAAATACAATATCCAGATTAATTTGGATTAATTTTTATTTAAAGTTACTAAGGTTCTAATCACCTAAAATTCTAAGTTGAATACAGCAGGAAAATATAATTACTTTTTGGAGCAGAAAAATTGGGCACTTTTGGTTATATAGTTCCCGCTGTCCACTGCACACGAGCGATAGCGAACTGACGAAGTAATCTTGCGGGCTGAACCCAAGCCCACAAGGATTTCCACTTCCATCGGGGCTACAGAGTTAATATTGTGAGTCTTTGCCCTTATTCAAAAAATCTATTTAAAAAGACCAATATCAAAAGATCAATTCTTTTCATATTGGTCTTTTTTTTTGGCGCAATTTTAAGACTGTTGCCATAAATATATCGTAACTTTAAGTACAACCTTTAATAGAAAGATTATGAAAAATTTTACTCTATTAGCACTATTATTAGTCCTTTATCCCATTGATGCACAAAACAAATTCAGCTCATCCAAATGTTCCATTTACTTTGAAGCATCTGTTCCTTTATTTGAGGCCGTAGAGGCCAAAAATGATGACGTACACTGTACACTGATCCCAAATAAAAGCGAAATAACTTTTACAGCCGTTATTAAGAAATTTAAATTCAAAAGAGATTTGATGCGGGAGCATTTCAATAGCAATTACATGGAAAGTGACCGCTACTCCAAAGCTGCATTTAAAGGTGTTATAGAAAAATTTGACTTAAAGGCAATCACCGAAGAAGAGAAAGATTTTTTTATAAGAGGAAAAATAACAATTCACGGACAATCCCGAATGATAAATGTTCTTGCAAAAATTAAAAAGGCTGGAAACGGAATCCAGATAAAATCCAATTTCACACTCAACACAGATGATTTCAACATTGAAATCCCAACTATTGTAATTGCAAAAATTTCAAAAAACGTAAATACACAAGTTGTTTGTATTTTAAACTAGTCTTTACTTTCAAACAGCAATCGCTATTTCAACGTGTCTTTCAGTGTCTTTTTGAGATTTTTATATTGAAATCTAAATCCCAGTTTTTTAACTTTATCCGAAGAAACTCTTCTTCCTGTCAAAAGCAGTGATGCCCTTTCCCCAAGCATCAGTCGGATTAAAAAAGCTGGGACATTAGGAAGCCAAATCGAAAAACCATAAAAATTCGCTAATTCTTTAGAGAAAATTAAATTCGTTGTACTGTCATTAATTGTAGCATTATAAGAACCAGTCATTTTTTTATTTTCAATAGCTTCAATATACATTATGCATAAATCATGCACATGAATCCAAGGCATATACTGTTTTCCTGAACCCAAAACGCTTCCTAAACCCTTTTTAAAAATTGGGCTTAGTTTTTTTAATATTCCTTCGTTTTTTCCCAAGACTAAACCAGTTCGGATTTTTACTGTACGAATGCCCAGTCCCAACATCAGATCAGCCGATTTTTCCCATTCCTGACAAACAGTTCCAACAAAATCATTTGCTGGCAAAGTATTTTCAGTACAAATACCTTCGCCATTAACCGAACCATAATACCCAATCCCCGAAGCCGATACAAACGCATCAACTCGTTTATTCAGCTTTTTTAAAGTATCATAAATCAATTGCGCAGATTGTGTGCGGCTGTCTTGAATTGCAGCTTTTCTTTTGGAAGTCCATTTTTCTTCGGCTATATTTTCACCCGCTAAATGAATAATATAATCGGCATTGTTAACCGATGATTCCTCAATACTTTGTGTCGTAACATCCCAAATATAATAGGAAACACTTTCTGTATTTGGTTTACTGTTTCTGGTAAGTATGGAAACTGTATAACCTCTTTCCACTAATTCTTCAGTAAGATACCTTCCGATAAAACCGGTACCGCCTGTTATTAAAACATTCTTTTTCATTACTTTAAAAATTAGGGGCAATCAATTATAACTATACAAATATAAGTTAATATTTTGTTTAACATTATTAACGATACGTTAAACATTCTTACCTTTATACACAAATAAAACTTAAAAACATGGCAGCTAAAAAAACAACTTTAACAAAAGACCTCATTGTATCAATGTATATGAACTATACTTTAGAAAATAATGAGAGACCAAAGTCTGTATTTCATTTTTCGAAAGTGAATGGTTTTACAGAAGCAGAATTCTATACTTTTTTTGGTACGCTGGAAAGTATCGAAAAAGAAATATTCAATATCTTTTTTCACAAAACAATCGAGCTTTTGCACAAAGACGATAATTACGAAAGTTACGATATGAAAACCAAACTCTTGAGCTTTTATTTTACTTTTTTTGAATTAATTACTGCCAATAGAAGTTATGTGACCATGACGTTAAAACAACATCAAAATCAACTGAAAAATCTAATGATTCTGTCCGATTTTAGAAATAGATTCAAGGAATACATCTCCGAAATAATCACAGACGATTTCCGCATTAAAATTGAAAAACTACAGCAATATCAAGAAAAAGCATTAACCGAATCATTTTGGATTCAATTTTTATTAACACTGAAATTTTGGATGGAAGATACTTCTCCTTCATTTGAGAAAACCGATATCTACATCGAAAAATCGGTTAAGGTTTCTTTCGAATTAATAAATATTACACCAATAGACAGCCTGATTGATTTTGGAAAATTCATTTTCAAAGAAAAAATAAAAAACAAATAATGAAAACAATAGACTACATCCCAACTTCCAAAATCGAAAGAGCTTCAAAACTAGTGCAGACCGGCGCCAAAGTAGGTGTGAATTATTTGAAATATTACGGAGAAAAAATGGTGAATTCTGATTTGACCCGCGATAAACTCAACGAAAATAATGCAGAAGATATTTATGATGGTTTGAAGAGTTTAAAAGGAAGTGCTCTCAAAGTGGCTCAAATGCTGAGTATGGACAAAAGTTTCCTGCCACAAGCTTATGTAGAGAAATTTTCGCTGTCCCAGTTTTCAGTACCTCCGCTTTCGGCTCCATTGGTTTTGAAAACGTTTAAAACCAACTTAGGAAAAACGCCTTATGAAATTTTTGACGAATTCAATGCTAATTCGGTTAACGCTGCCAGTATTGGACAAGTGCATATTGCTGTAAAAAACGGCAAAAAACTGGCCGTAAAAATTCAGTATCCAGGTGTTGCCAATAGTATTTCATCGGACTTGGCTTTGGTAAAACCAATAGCGATTCGGATGTTTAATCTTCAAGGCAAAGACTCCGATAAATATTTCAAGGAAGTAGAAGATAAATTGATCGAAGAAACCAATTACCTACTAGAACTTCAACAAAGTCAAGAAGTCGTTGCAGCCTGCAAGAAAATAGAGCATTTGGCTTTTCCCGAATATTACCCTGAATTTTCATCAGAGAAAATCATCACGATGGACTGGATGACAGGAATTCATCTTTCTGAATTTACTGCTAAAAACGAAAATAACGAATTAGGAAACCAACTGGGACAAGCTCTATGGGATTTTTATATGTATCAGATTCATATTTTGAAAAAAGTGCATGCCGACCCTCATCCCGGTAATTTTTTGGTTAACGATAATAATCAATTGGTAGCTTTGGATTTTGGATGCATGAAGAAAATTCCAGATGACTTTTACATTCCTTACTTTGAATTGGTAAACCCAAAAATACTCGACAACCCAGAATTATTCAACAAGAAACTTTTTGAATTAGAAATCCTAAGACCAGATGATTCTACCGAAGAAATTGCCTATTTCACTCAAATGTTTTATGATTTATTATCACTTTTCACCCAGCCATTTCAAGGAGAAACATTTGATTTTTCGGATGCTGAATTCTTTGGAAACATTGCACAGCTTGGGGAGCGATTTTCAAAAGATACTAACTTAAAAAAAATGAACGGCAACCGCGGTTCCAAACATTTTATCTATATGAACCGTACCTTTTTTGGCTTATACAATTTGTTATTTGATTTGAAAGCTAATATTATAGTGAATCAATATAAAAAATACGAGTAGCGATTTGAAGAAATCAGAATTACCGTCTAAAATATGTTTGGTATGTAAACGTCCCTTTAATTGGCGTAAAAAATGGGCGACCGTTTGGGATGACGTGAAATATTGCAGTGAAAGATGCAGGAGAAATAAAAGCAATTAGCAAAAAATGAACACTTATAAAAGTCATATTAATATTGTTTGGTTCAAAAGAGATCTCCGTTTACAGGATAACGAAGCCATTTTCAATGCCATTCAATCCAATAAACCAACCTTGTTATTGTATGTTTTTGAAAACTCGTTACGAAATGATGGTCATTACAGCGACAGACATTGGGACTTTATCAAACAATCTATTAAAGACATCAACCAGCAGCTTGTTCCTTTAAACACTAAAGTTTTAAGCGTTTCGGGCGAAGTGATTTCAATTATCAATTCCATCCAGGAAATTTACAAAATTGACACTGTGTTTTCACATCAGGAGACCGGCATAAAAATTACTTATGAAAGAGACAAATCATTTAAACGCTTTTGCAAAAACAATATTATCCATTGGAAAGAGAACATCAATAATGGCATTTTTAGAGCATTAGAAAATAGAAAAAACTGGGTAAAACTTTGGGAAGATTATATGAATTCCAAACAGTTTGTTTTTGAAGGTAAATCTCAAAATTTTATGCCCCTAGAAAGCATTAAGATTTTAGAAAATAGTTTTGAAACAGTTTCATTAGAAACCATTCCAAATGATGTTTTTCAAAAAGGAGGAACTAGTATGGGCAATAAGTATTTGGAAAGTTTTTTTTATCATCGCTATCAGGATTACAATAGGAATATTTCGAAGCCATTATTAGCAAGAAAAAGCTGCAGCCGGTTATCTCCTTATATTGCCTGGGGAAATTTATCCTCAAGACAAGTATTGCAGCAGGCTGCCAATTTTCGATTCATTAGCAATAACAAAAAACAAATAGATTCTTTTGTCTCAAGATTAACATGGCAAGCCCATTTTATTCAAAAATTTGAAATGGAAGAAATCATGGAGTTTGAAAGTGTCAATAAAGGATACCATACTTTAAAAAAGAAAATAAATCATTCTCACATACAAGCTTGGCAAACAGGACAAACAGGATTCCCCATAATAGATGCCTGCATGCGATGCCTGAACCAAACAGGTTATTTAAATTTCAGAATGCGAGCCATGGTGGTTTCCTTTTTTACCCATAATTTATGGCAGCCTTGGCAGGAAGCGGCACCGCATTTGTCACAAATGTTTCTGGATTTTGAACCTGGAATTCATTATCCGCAACTGCAGATGCAAGCAGGTGAAACTGGAATTAATATGTTACGTATTTACAATCCGCTAAAAAATAGTTTAGAGCATGATCCTAATGGAGAGTTTATAAAAAAATGGGTTCCGGAGTTACAAAATCTGCCTATTCCATTTATTCACAATCCTTCTAAAATGACATTTTTAGACCAAAAGTTTAGCAATTTTGATTTGGGCGTGGATTATCCAAAACCAATAGTTAATATAGAGAGAACTAGAAAACACGCGAGCGATTTTTTGTGGAATATGAAAAAGAATCCGCTGGTGAAAGAAGAAAATAACAGAATCTTAAAATTACACACTATGGCCGATGTCGGAGATAGTGACTAATACCAAAATTGTATAGGATGAATTTACAAATTACACTAACACCAATAGAAATAGACCGAATTATAGAAATGGCTTGGGAAGACAGAACCACTTTTGATGCAATTCATATACAATTTGGTTTAAAAGAACAAGAAGTTATTAACCTTATGCGTGCCGAAATGAAGCCGTCAAGTTTCAAAATGTGGCGCGAACGTGTGCAAGGCCGAAAAACAAAACACGAGAAATTAAGAAACTTTCAAGAAGGCCGATTCAAATGTTCGAGACAAAGACAAATCAACAGCAATAAAATCTCAAAAAGATAATTAAAGAAAAAATATGCGAAACATAGTAATCATTGGCGGAAGCAAAGGAATTGGAAGCGCTATCCTATTGCAGCAATTGGAAAATAACAAAGTGTACAACATCAGCCGAACTGCTCCTGATATCACGCATCCTAACTTAATTCATTACCCCATTTCAATTCTTGAAGATGATTTACCCGAAATTGAAGCCGTAGATGTTCTCATTTATTGCCCTGGTTCGATTACGCTGAAACCCATTTTGAGTTTAAATCTGGACGATTTTAGAAATGATTTTGAAATTAACGTTATTGGTGCTGTAAAAGCAATTCAGAAATATTTACCTGCCTTAAAAAAAGGAAATAATCCGTCAATTGTATTGTTTAGCACTGTTGCCGCCAAATTAGGAATGCCTTTTCATGCCAGTATCGCTACCGCAAAAGCAGGAATTGAAGGATTGGTAAAATCCCTTGGTGCCGAATTGGCTTCGGTTGTTCGTGTAAACGCTATCGCTCCTACCATCACCGAAACTTCGCTTTCGGCAAATATCCTCAGAAACGATCGCATGAAAGAAAATATGATGGAACGCCACCCAATGAAAAATTATTTAAAACCCAGTGAGGTTGCCGAAATGGCCAATTATTTAATCTCCGAAAATGCAAAATCCATTTCGGGTCAAGTTTTTGAAATGGATTATGGAATCGTAAGTTTTAAAATTTAATAAAAAAACAGCAAAAAAAGATGATAAAAGAAATGAGAAGTTACGAGAAAATCGAACAATACGACACCGAAATAACAGAACAGCTAGCCCAAAACTATAAAAAAATTATTGGTGATCTCGGCGAAGACGTAATGAGAGAAGGACTCGAAAAAACTCCCGAAAGAGTTGCAAAAGCAATGCAGTATTTAACACACGGCTATGAATTAGATCCGTTAAACATATTAAAATCGGCATTGTTTTCTGAAGACCACAAACAAATGATTGTAGTAAAAGATATAGAAGTATATTCGATGTGTGAACACCACATGCTGCCCTTTTTTGGCAAAGCCCATATTGCTTACATCCCCAACGGGAAAATAGTTGGCTTAAGTAAAATCCCAAGAATTGTCGATGCTTTTGCCAGAAGAATGCAGGTACAAGAGCGATTAACCGACCAGATTAAAAATTGTATACAAGAAGCATTGAATCCGCTTGGTGTTGCTGTTGTCATCGAAGCACAACACATGTGCATGCAAATGCGCGGAATTCAAAAACAAAATTCGGTAACAACAACTTCTTCTTTTACAGGTGCGTTCGAAAAAGACAAAACCAGAAAAGAATTTATAAGTCTCGTCTCAAACAAATTGAGCTAAATCATTAAAAAAACCGATAAGAAATAGTTTAACT
Source organism: uncultured Flavobacterium sp. (assembly GCA_963511795.1). Lineage (GTDB taxonomy): Bacteria > Bacteroidota > Bacteroidia > Flavobacteriales > Flavobacteriaceae > Flavobacterium. Next base: position 19,301 of record CAUPKP010000009.1, read on the forward strand.
GCCACGAATATTACTTCTAATTCGTAAAATTCGTGTTTTTTTTTAGAAGGCATTTTTAAAGGTAAAGTTCTAATAAAATTAATATCAATAAAACATGAAAATTCTTTTAACAGGAGCAACAGGTTATGTAGGCAAACGACTTTTACCTATTTTGGTGGAACAAGGTCACGATGTTATTTGTTGCGTGCGGGACAAACAGCGTTTTTTTTGTCCAAAAGAATTTGAAAAAAAGGTAAAAGTCATAGAAGTTGATTTCTTAAAAAAAGAAACTTTAGAAAACATACCAAAAGACATCGATGCCACATATTATTTAATCCATTCCATGTCTGGATCGGCTAGTAATTATGATGAATTGGAACGAATTTCAGCTGAAAATTTTGTAGAACGAATTAATAAGACGAATGCCAAACAAGTCATTTATTTAAGCGGAATCGTTAATGACCAATCGCTTTCTAAACATCTTTCGTCACGAAAAGCGGTAGAACAGGTTTTAAATAAGGGAACCTTTGCCACAACTACATTGAGAGCAGGAATCATCGTAGGATCTGGTAGTGCATCTTTTGAAATCATTCGGGATCTAGTTCAAAAGCTGCCTATAATGGTTACCCCAAAATGGCTCAACACCAAGTGCCAGCCTATAGCCATCGCCGATGTTTTAAGTTTTTTGACAAAATCACTCTTGAATCAATTAACTTATAATCAAAGTTTTGATATTGGTGGTCCCGATATTCTCACTTACAAAGAAATGCTTTTAGGCTTTGCCAAAGCCATTCATCTCAAAAGATATATTTACACCGTGCCTGTTATGACACCAAAATTATCTTCTTATTGGCTTTATTTTGTAACCTCAACCTCCTATAAATTAGCATCTGCTTTGGTGAGCAGTATGAAAGTCGAAGTAATTTGCCGTGACAACAGCATCAATTCAATTTTGAATATTACCCCTATGCCTTATGAAATGGCTTTATCCAAAGCCTTGGTCAAAATTGACAATGATACTATTGTTTCTAGTTGGAAAGACGCTATGATTAGTGGTCAATTTGTAGGCAACGTAAGCGACTATCTCAAAGTACCGAAGAAAAACTGCTTTATCGACAGAAGAAAAATGGAAATCCAAGACCGAGCCTTTACTATTAACCAAATTTGGTCCATTGGCGGTGAAACTGGTTGGTATTACGGCGATTGGCTGTGGGAGTTACGCGGATTTATTGATAAACTTTTTGGTGGTGTCGGTTCGCGAAGAGGACGCACGAATAAACACGACATTCATGCTGGTGATGCATTAGATTTTTGGCGGGTCTTGTATGCCAACAAAGACGAAGGCAAACTCATTCTCTATGCCGAAATGAAACTTCCCGGTGAAGCCTGGCTAGAATTCAAAATCATCAATAACACTTTGTACCAATCAGCAACTTTCAGACCCGAAGGTATTTGGGGAAAATTATATTGGTATTCCGTTTTGCCTTTTCATGGGTTTATTTTTAATGGAATGCTCCATAAACTGATAAAATAATCATTTCAAAATTCCCGCTTTATAAGTGGCGACAGCTCGGTCTCTGGCAAAAGCATGATCAACCATCGGCTGTCCGTAACCTAAATCAAATTCAGGAATCCATTTACGGATGTAGATTCCTTTTTCATCAAATTTTTTCAGCTGGATATCTGGATTAAAAACCCTAAAATAGGGTGATGCATCACAACCTGTTCCAGCGGCCCATTGCCAGTTCCCAACATTGGCCGACAAATCATAATCCAACAATTTTTCTGCAAAATAGGCTTCGCCCCATTGCCAATTGATTAGTAAATGTTTGCATAAAAAACTAGCCGTCACCATACGTACTCTATTGTGCATATAGCCAGTTTCGTTGAGCTGACGCATTCCTGCATCAACCATAGGATAACCCGTAGTTCCTGTACACCAGCGCTTGAAATCTTCCTCATTGTTGCGCCATTGTATCCCATCATAAGCCGATTTGAAATTATGAGTAACTACTTTAGGGAAGCTAAATAGGATTTGCATAAAAAACTCTCTCCATATCAATTCGCTCAAAAAAACATCGTTTTTCCGAACCGCCCAATTGACTAATTTCCGAATACTAACTGTTCCAAAACGCAAATGGGGTGATAAATACGAAGTACTGTCCATTGCTGGAAAATCTCGAGTCTCGTGATAATTTGCAATCTGCATTAAATTATATGATTTCACTTTTATGTCGCTTTCTTGGAAACCTATTTGCTCTAGGCTTGGAAAATCAAAAAGTTTTTTATGAAAACTGGATAAGTAATTTTGAGTGTCATATTCTCGAAGCGGTAATTCCGATTTGTATTTTTCCAGCCATTTATTTTTGTAAGGTGTATAAACAGTATAGGGCAATCCATCGGATTTGGAGATTTCTTTTTCTTCAAAAATGACTTGATCTTTGAAAGAAAAACAGAACGCATTATTAGCTTTTGCTAATGCCTCGACAGCCAAGTCTCTTTTGATAGCAAAGGGTTCATAATCTTTATTGAAGAAAACTGCCGAAACAGTAAACTCATCGAAAAGTGATTTCCAAACTTCAGCTGTCGTTCCGTTTTTGATTAAAAGTGAACTCCCAACGGTATTGAGCAGCGCATTTATTTTACTGAGTGATTCGTGTATAAAACCAACACGGGCATCATTTTTTGGTAAGCTATTCAGAATATCTGTATCAAAAATAAACAACGGAATTACTGGATGTTCAGATTGTAAAGCATGGTACAACGCTGCATTATCATCAAGACGCAAATCGCGTCGAAACCAAAATATTGATACTTCTTGTTTTGTCATTTTCTTTTTAAGTTTCTAAAATCTAAGTTACTGAGATTCTAAACTTCTGTACTATTGTTATTAATTCTAGTATTTCAAAAATTATTTCTCCTTCCTAAAATCTTAGATTCTTAGAAACTATGAAACTTATAAAAGTTACCAATTAAAAATCTGATCGACTTTTACATGACGGAAATCGAAAATTTCTTTCAGTTTATTTTTAACAATTAAAGCATTTAAGATTCTGCCCACAAAGCCGAATGGTAATGCATAATGAACTACATCGGTCATTTTGACTCCGTTTGGGGTTGCTTCAAAAAAATGCTTGTGATGCCAAAAAATATAAGGCCCGAAACGCTGCTCATCAATAAAATAAGCTTTGTCTTGAACTTTGGTAATCTCGGTGACCCAATTTAATTTTAATCCCAAAAGAGGAGAAACTTTATATTGAATAATCTGCCCCGCATACATCGATTGATTATCAAAATCGGTAATTTCGAATCCCATGCTTTTTGGGGTAATTTTCTGCAGATTTTCCGGGCTGGAGAAAAAGGTCCAGCATTCGTCCAAAGTTGCATTGATGTGCTGTACACTTTCTTTTTTATACACTTTCATTTTTTTTATCCAATATTTCAATTAAAACTAAACTCATTAACAGCATTGTAAAAGCATAACCAACATCTTCGACAGGTATTGTTCCTAAGCGAATGCTTAAATTTTCGTTGTTATTATAGAAAACAACCGGTTCATCTATGAAACTTCCTGTAAGAATTCCGTTTACGATTAAAAAAGGAATCAAAATGATTAAAAAAGTAATAAAATAGGTTTTTAAAATCTTAGGAAACTTAAAAACGGCTACTGTCAATACTAAAATAAACACACTAAAATTGACAAAAGTGTACCATTTATCAAAATTCAACACCGTTACCGGAACAATGAGAATCATCAAAAACCAATAAATCTTTTTTACAGCAGTATCACTTAAACCCACATTGGGTAAGAAATACTGAAAAGAAAAATGTATAAATATACTAGCGTAAGGAATACAAATAAAGAAAAGCCACTCCTCTATTGGCAGACCAAAAAATTCTATTCCGTAATGGTATCTTGGGTTAAAACTCCAAACTCCTATTTTGGTAAAAATAATATCCCAAATGATAAAAAAGAGTGCTGTAATAATCAGTGCAGGTAAAATTACTTTCCAGCGGTTACTGTATTTCATTCTTTTTTCGAAACTGTATAAAAACGGAATTAAAAAGGAAGCTATATTTAAAAAGAGATATAAAGACATACTATATTTTATAATATTTGAAAGGCACGAACAACATTCCAAAACATTCTCCATGCTCTTTACCCAAATGTTTGTGATGCACTTTGTGAGCTTTCCGCAAGCCAACTAAATATTTGTTTTTGGTGTTTTTGAACCATTTGAAACGCTGATGAATCAATACATCGTGAATCATAAAATAGCAAAAACCATAAGCTGTTATTCCAAGTCCAATAAAAAATAGATAATTCATTCCGCCCTGCACTCCAAAATAAAAAAGCACAATACTTGGAATGGCAAAAATGACAAAAAATATGTCGTTGCGCTCAAATGTATGCTCATATTTTGGCTGATGATGGTCGGCGTGAAAATACCACATGAGTCCATGCATAACATATTTATGCATGAGCCAAGTGACACATTCCATGAATAAAAAAACGCCTAAAAAAATCAGAAAGGAAATCATATTCTTTTTTATTAAATTAAAAAAATTTGCGTTTGATATTATACCAATTTCAATTTGTATGATACGAAAGACTGCGCTAATAATCCTGCTTTGGAATAATTAGAAACCCGAATTCTTGTATTTCCAATTTCGTGACAAGGTGTATTCGCTAGTTTTTTGAGCAATTTTTTATAATAAACAAAGGCAGTATAAACACCAAATTTAGCTTCCAAAGGCAATTTGATGATTCCTTGATAGGCAACTCTAAAATCTTCTTCGATTTCTTCAATAATTGCTTTTTTTGAATTTTCATCAAAAGATTTCAAATCAACACCTGGAAAATAATTACGGTTCAACAGTAAATTATCGTCTTTTAAATCCCTAAGGAAATTTACTTTTTGAAAAGCAGAACCCAATCGCATCGCTTCGTCTTTTAGCTGATTGTATCTAGCTTCATCCCCTTTGACAAAAACTTTGAGACACATCAATCCTACCACATCTGCAGAGCCATAAATGTACTCGTTATATTCTTCTTTGCTTTGATAATCGGATTTGACTAAATCGAGTTTCATGCTTTTAAGAAAGGACTGTATCATATCATCCGATATGTTATACTCCTTTACCGTTTGCTGAAAAGAATTCAAAATCGGATTCAAACTGATGCCGGCTTTCATGGCTTTGTAATATTCGGCTTCAAAATCATTGATTAGATTTTCTTTGTCATAACCGTGAAAAGAATCCACAATCTCATCGGCAAAACGCACAAATCCATATACGCTGTAAATGGCATCACGAATGCTGGGTGCCAACATATAAACCGCCATAGAAAACGAAGTGCTGTAATTCTTGGTAACTAATTTACTGCACTTGAAGGACACATCGTCAAATAATTGCTTCATATGTTATGATTTAAAAAGTTGTTTATCTATTAATTCGGATACCAGTTTCCCAGAAATCAATGCTGGAGGAACGCCCGGACCAGGAACTGTTAATTGTCCCGTAAAATATAAATTTTTCACTTTGGAACTTTTTAATTTTGGTCTCAAAAAGGCTGTCTGCAAAAGCGTATTTGCCATTCCGTAAGCATTTCCCTTGTATGAATTGTATTCTGAAACGAAGTCATTTTTGCAAAAAGACTGTTTGAATACAATGTTACTTTTTACCGTTTGCTGTGTCAAAATTTCGAAACGTTCTATTATTTTATCAAAATATTGATCTCTTAACTCCTCCGTATCTTCAATTCCAGGCGCAAGCGGTACAAGAAAAAAACCTGACTCCATACCTTCGGGAGCAGCTGTTTTATCTGTCAGCGATGGAAAATTAGCATAAAACAAAGGTTCCTTTGGCCATTGCGGTTCGTCATAAATGTCTTTGGCATGCTGTTCAAAATCTACATCAAAGAACAAAGCGTGATGCGAAATATTTTTTATTTTTTTATTGAATCCCACATAAAACAATAATGACGATGGAGCAAAAACTCTGCTGTCCCAATACTTTTCAGAATAGACTCTGTGTTTTATATCCAATAACGTTTCAGTATGATGGTAATCGGCACCGCTCAAAATGATATTGGATGGAATTGTTTTTCCATTTACCACAATTGATCGGGCTATTTTATTTTCGACATTAATTTTTTCAATATTGGCATTGGTTACAAAATTGACGCCTAATTCTCTTGCCAGACTTTCCATCGCCCGCACTACATCAAACATTCCCGTTTTTGGATGCCAAGTACCCAACCCGAAATCGGCATAGTTCATGAAGCTATAAAACGAAGGCGTATCGGATGGTTTTGCGCCAAGAAACAAAACGGGAAATTCCAGTATGTGAATGAGTCTTTCGTTTTTGAATTTTTTTCTAATGTCTTTACTGATATTGCTAAAAAACTGACCGATTTTTTTAGCCGTCTCTAAAGTTACCAATTCTAATGGATAAACACCCGGACGATACACTAATTCTTTGATAGCTATATCATAATTGCTTTTGGCTTCATACATAAACTCCTTCAGAATTTGTCCGCTTCCTTTTTCGATAGCTTCAAAATCAGCTACAATTTGTGGCAGATTATCAGCTATTGCAATAAAATCATCGATACCATAATAAACACGGTAAGCTGGTGACAGTTTCACTAGCTCATAATAATCAGTTGTCTTTTTGTCAAAATCAGCAAAGAAACGTTCAAAAACATCGGGCATCCAATACCAGCTTGGTCCCATGTCAAAAGTAAAACCTTCGGCTTTTAATTGCCTGGCTCTTCCTCCTAATGATTCATTTTTTTCATAAACTGTTACTTTATGACCACTTTTTGCCAAATAACATGATGCAGCCATTGCCGAAAACCCAGAACCTATTATTGATATTGTTTTTTTCATTTGTTTAACAAAAGTACAAAAATATTAAACAAAAAATCAAATGTTTTCTGTTAAATCAAGAATCGAATTAAAAATTTTAACATCAGTAGGAAGTGGATTACAATCTATAAACTGAGTCATCTTACCAATCAGCCAGATTTGAGAACCCTCACCCAATAAAACTTCTCCCATAGCCTTTACATAATCATTGACATATTCTCGGTCTGGCTGTGTCGAAAAATAGGAAAGAAAAACAATTGAATTGAAATGCTTCTTTAAATCTTTAAGATTATCTAACGGCAGACTCTCACCTAGATAAACAACTTTATATCCTTTTGAAACTATTTCATAGTTCAGATACACCAATCCTAACGAATGAATTTCATTGAGAGGAAGCGACAGTACATAAACCTTATCAGTATTTATCGGCTTTACTTCTTCTGCTTTTTCAATATTGACTAATATTTTCTTCAATATCAAACAGCTGATAAAGTGTTCGTGGGCGGGAGTTATCGTATCCGTTTGCCACAACAGACCAATCTCTTCCATCAATGGAATAAATACCTGATGGAAAATTTCCTTAAAAGATTTTTCTTCCTTCAGCCAATTGTAAGTATTCGAAAAAAGTTCTTGGTCAAAATTCATCATAGCCATCTTAAAAGCATTGACAGCATGATTTTTAGCATTTTTATTCGAAACAATCTGACGTGTCATTTCGACTATTTTATCATCTGTAAAAGTTGCAATTTTTGAAATTTTATATCCATAATCATGCAGCAGGGTAATATTCAATAATTTTTGAAGGCTTGGCAAAGAATACAAACGTATATTAGTATCAGTACGCATAGGTTGCAGAACATTGTATCTTTTTTCCCAAATTCGGATTGTGTGTGCTTTTATGCCCGAAAGATTTTCAAGATCCTTGATACTGAAAACATTTTTAATATTGTTCATCTATAATTTGTATTTGTTAAACAAATATAACTATAATTTCAAAGTACTTTTAAAAAAAAGCAATTTTATAATTTTTCAAATTTTTTATTTACATAGAAAAGCAGTTATTTTTCTAACTAATTTCTTTGTCAAACCTTAAATTTCATACCCCTAATCCCTAAATTCTCTTTATATTTGTGCCTTTCGAAAAAACAACATAAAAATGACTACTCTAAACGAATTGAATGCTATATCACCAATCGACGGCCGTTATAGAAATAAGACATTAACACTAGCTCCTTTTTTCTCTGAAGAAGCATTAATCAAATACCGTGTATTAATTGAAATCGAATATTTCATTGCTTTATGCGAAACACCTTTACCACAATTAAAAAACGTAAACCCTAATTTATTTGACAGTTTACGTGACATTTATAAAAATTTCTCTACCGAGGACGCACTTTGGATAAAAGAAACCGAAAAAGTAACCAACCACGACGTAAAAGCAGTTGAGTATTTTATCAAAGATGCTTTTGAAAAACTGGGTTTGTCCGAGTATAAAGAGTTTATCCACTTTGGATTAACTTCCCAAGACATCAATAATACTGCAATTCCACTTTCAACAAAAGATGCTTTTGAACAAGTGTATACGCCATCATTAATTGCTTTGACATCCAAATTAAAAGATTTGAGTCAAGAATGGGCAGCCATTCCTATGTTGGCCCGCACACACGGACAGCCAGCGTCTCCAACTCGTTTGGGTAAAGAAATTGCTGTATTTGTAGAACGTATTGAAGAGCAAATGCGTTTGTTATTCAACATTCCTTTTGCTGCCAAATTTGGCGGAGCTACAGGAAATTATAATGCTCATCATGTAGCGTATCCGCAGATTGACTGGAAACAATTTGGAACCAAATTTGTTCAAGAAAACTTAGGATTACACCATTCGTTCCCAACAACTCAAATCGAGCATTACGATCATTTTGCTGCCTTTTTTGATGCTTTAAAAAGAATCAACACTATCATTATAGATTTAGACAGAGATATTTGGACGTATGTTTCAATGGAATATTTCAAGCAAAAAATAAAAGCGGGAGAGATTGGTTCATCGGCTATGCCACACAAAGTAAACCCGATTGATTTTGAAAACTCTGAAGGAAACTTAGGAATTGCTAATGCTATTTTCGAACATTTATCTGCTAAATTACCAGTTTCAAGATTACAGCGTGATTTGACAGACAGTACCGTTTTAAGAAACATTGGTGTGCCAATGGGACATACAATCATTTCTTTTGAAGCTACACTGAAAGGTTTGAACAAATTATTATTGAACGAATCTAAGTTCCACGAAGATTTAGAGAAAAACTGGGCTGTTGTAGCCGAAGCGATTCAGACAATTTTAAGACGTGAAGCTTACCCAAATCCTTATGAAGCCCTGAAAGGCTTGACAAGAACCAACGAAGCAATAACCAAAGATTCTATTCATGCTTTTATAGCAACTTTAGAAGTTTCTGAAGAAATCAAAGCAGAATTAATGCAGATTACTCCAAGTAATTTTATAGGAATTTAATAAATACCAGCTATATCAAATCAAAAGCTATCTTTTCTAGGATAGCTTTTTTTTTGACTTTAAATTAAATAACGAAAAAACCAAGTCATAAAGAATTTTCTTTTTTTGTAAATTAGCCATTAATGATATTTTCATCATAACAGTTTCCATAAAAAGCATAATTTCATGAGTCTATTAGCTGAAGCATCTGAAACAACACAACACCTTGAACCTTTAATAACCGATTTAGGATTAATACTAATGACGGCAGGAATTGCTGTTTTAATATTTAGAAAACTAAAACAGCCTTTGGTTCTTGGGTATCTGATTGCAGGTTTTTTGGCAGGAAACCATTTTGATTTTTTCCCATCGGTAAAAGACATTAAAAGTGTTGAAGTCTGGGCCGAAATTGGAATCATCTTTTTATTGTTCAGTCTGGGATTAGAATTTAGTTTTAAAAAACTGATGAAAGTCGGCGGTACTGCCTCTATCACTGCCGGAATTCAAATTATAAGCATGTGCCTCATCGGTTACAGTGTAGGACAATGGCTGGGCTGGCCAACGATGGACAGTATATTTCTGGGTGTGATTCTCTCGATATCATCCACGACCATAATTTTAAAATCATTTGACGAATTAGGCGTTAAGACTCAAAAGTTTGCAGGAATCGTTATTGGTTCGCTAATTGTCCAGGACATTATTGCCATTTTAATGATGGTATTATTATCGACAATAGCGGTGAGCAATCAGTTTTCTGGAAGCGCACTTTTAATGTCTGTGCTCAAACTCATGTTTTTCCTTGTACTTTGGTTTTTGGGCGGTATTTTCCTTATCCCAACCCTACTCAAAAAAACCAAACACCTGCTCACAGACGAAATGCTGCTTATTATTTCACTGGCACTTTGCTTGATGATGGTAATTTTGGCTGCTAATGCAGGTTTTTCGCCAGCTCTTGGTGCTTTTATTATGGGATCTATAATTGCCGAAACTACTCAGGCCGAACATATTGAACATCTTATAAAACCCGTGAAAGATTTTTTCGGGGCAGTATTTTTTGTTTCTGTCGGCATGTTAATTAATCCTGATGCCTTATATGAACATGCCATACCAGTAATTGTTCTCTCCGTTGTCACTATTTTTGGTCAGTCCATCAGTTCCACTTTTGGTGCTTTATTATCAGGACAGCCTTTGAAAGATTCTATCCGAACTGGTATGAGTTTATCCCAAATTGGGGAATTCTCGTTTATTATTGCGACTTTGGGAGTAACGCTGAAAGCTACCAATACTTTTTTATATCCGATTGTCGTCGCAGTTTCGGCGGTAACAGTTTTTACAACTCCGTTCATGATTAAATATTCGCTGCCTTTTTCAGAATATTTAGCACATAAACTGCCCCGTAAATGGACGAAACGTATCGAACGCTACTCTGCCAGTACTCAAGCGATAAAAACAGTAAGTTTATGGCAGACAGTAATCAATGCCTTTTTGATTCAGGTCATTGTGCTGGTGGTCATTATTCTTGCGATTATCCTGCTTTCTTCCCGATTTATTCTCCCGTTAGTGAACGATTACCATTTAGGAAATTCACTGGGAGCTTTGATAATTCTGGTACTATTATCGCCATTTTTATGGGCACTTGCCTTTCGTCGTGTGGCGACTGCCGAGGTGGAACAGTTAATGCACGACCGTAAATCACGCGGTCCGCTGACGATGCTGTTTTTCATCCGCATTTTACTGTCCATATTCTTTATCGGCTTATTGGTAAATACATTTTTCTCCCCAAAAGTTGCTTTGATTGTATTAATTATTGCAGTGGCAATCTATTTAATTTTCCAGAGAAAATTACACATTCAATACCACAAAATCGAAAATCATTTTCTAGCCAATTTAAACGACAGGGAAATTGAAAAAACCAAAAGAAGCCGAAGCGATTTATCACCTTGGGATGGTCACATGGCAGCATTTGATATTGCAGCTCAATCCAATATCGCAGGTGAATCATTAAAAAAACTGCAAATCAGGGAAAATTTAGGAATCAACATTGTTTCGATAAAAAGAGGCGATGTCATGATACACATTCCCGAGGCAAACGAGCGCATTTTTCCCGGAGATGAAATCTGCGTTATTGGAACCGATGCTCAAGTGCAGGAATTCAAAAAATACTTAGATCAGCATGAAATGGATGTCTCCCCCGAAATAGTGGAACCCGATATCGTTTTGCGTCAAATCGAATTAAAAAATCATGTTTTTCATGGCAAAAGCATCAAAGAATCTAAGCTTCGCGAAAAAACAAAAGGTGTAATTGTAGGCATCGAAAAAAGAGGACAACGCTTCCTAAACCCAGAATCGAATGTCATTCTGGAAAAAGACGATATCCTATGGATTGTTGGCGATAAAAAGCTATTATGGGATCTGGCTCATGATTAAATAATTAAAACAAGAACACTGGTCGAAAGGCTGGTGTTTTTTTTTAGGAGCAGAACTGTAGTTTTTCATAACAGCTTTACTCCCGCTATCTGTTGCAATCTTATAAGTCTCGTCCCAAAAGACGAGACATATAAGGATTTCCACTTCTATCGGGGCTAGGCAAGAGATTTTTCATTTTAAGAAGCCTTTAAAAGTAAAAACCATTAAAATTTGTAATGCTTTTTTTATACATTTGAAGAGAATAAACTCTGATAGTTATCTGACATAGCATTCCTTTTTTGGAATAATAGTTGGAAATTATCTGACATGTAAGCGAATTGTGCGTCAGCAATACCAAACGAAGTCACAATGAGAAGAATTTTAATATTAATTTTTAGTGTAATTATATTTATGGGATTATTTAGTTTTTTCAAGAAAGAGAAAAAATCAGAAACAAGTAAGAATATTTTAGGAATGGTACTTTTAGAAGAAACTAATTCAATGAATATAAAAAAAGTAGTTTCCGAATTGAAAGAAAAATGGAATCTAAAAGTTGATGATAGAGAATCAAATAATGAAACTTCAGTGTTAGTAATTGATGGTTACAAAATTGCAATTGCAAATATGGATGTTGCAATTCCTGGAGACGAAATTGAAACAACTGCTGAATATAATTACTTCTGGAAAAACGGAAAAGAGGAAGCAACTAAACATAAAGGACATATAATTTTGTCAATAATGAATGCCGGCAAAGATCCAATTAAAGAAAATTTACTTTATAATAAAATTGCTTCATCTGTCTTGAATAATAGTAAATCATTAGGAATTTATATTGGAGGCAGAACACTTTTATTGAAAAAAGAGTTCTATCAGTCAGTAACTAATGAAATAAGTGAAGAAAGTCTACCATTGTATAATTGGATTTATTTCGGCATAAGAAAAGAGAATGAAAAAAACTCAATGTATACTTATGGACTTAGTGATTTTAATAAAACAGAAATTGAAATTTTGAATTCAAAACATTCAGTTGAAGAAATAAACGAAATGCTGACAAATCTTGTAAACTATATTTTAATTTCTAATGTCACTTTAAAAGACGGAGAAACAATAGGATTTTCCGAAGAACAAAAATTGAAAATTAGCATTTCTAAAGGCAAATATATTGACGGAAAAACTATGAAAATAGAATTCTAAAACAACCAAAATACCGAACGTACAACAGCACTACAACGAATTTGGGCAATTGGCTTAATGGGAAGTTGGTTTTGTATTTGTGATGTTTTAGCAAATCCGAATAATGGGCTTAATTAATTCCCAAACCCACTATCATACCAGAACATTATGAGCATTTTCCAGTATTGAGATAAAAAATAAAATGAATAAGTTCCAGACAATTGATGACAAACTGTACAGTTTTGCAATAAAACTTAATGCAACTTTGTCGAAAGACAGGCCACATTTTCCAAGAGAAATGGTAGCCTTTGAGGAAAGAAGAATTGATTGGTGTGAGAATCAAATAAAAAAAGCAATTATTATTCAGCCAACATTTACAGCAAAAGGTGTTGATTCATCTCTTTGGAATTTTATAAATATTGCTTGGATTGAACAAAACGGAATCCCGGTTAAACCTGGATGGCAGAATTGTTTAATCGACAAAAAAGATTTTAGCGAAATTGAAAAACAAATTGACCAATTACTTACTAAATCTGAACAGAATTTAAAAAGTATAAAAATTAAGAATGTATTATAACTACCGCTAACAGCTACAACGGATTTAGGCAATTGGCTTAATGAAAAGTTGGTTTTGTATTTTGGAAATTTAGCAAATCCGAAGATAGCTCATGTAGCAGGACAACTTTAAAGAATTCCAAAGTAATAAAAAAACATCTAAAAATCCATAAATCAATGCAGACAGACAATTTATTAAAACAGGTAAGTTTCATAAAAGAGATTGACAAGTTGAAATACATTCAGCGCAAAACTAAATTATTCAACAGCGACAGATGTGAAAATGACGCAGAGCATAGCTGGCATTTGGCAATGATGACAATTGTATTAGCGGAACATTCGGACAAACCAATTGACGTTCTTAAAGTTTTGAAAATGGTTTTAATCCACGACATTGTAGAAATTGATGCTGGCGATATTTTTCTGTACGACACTACAAAATGCCATACAAATACAGATGAAGAACTTATTGCTGCAAAACGGATTTTCGGGCTTCTGCCAACAGAACAAGCAGAAGAATTTATTGCAGTTTGGCAGGAATTTGAAGATGGAATCACGGATGAAGCAAAATTTGCAAAATCGATGGACAGGTTTGAACCACTATTACAAAACACATCAAACAACGGCGGAACATGGATTGAATATAATGTCCCATATCAAAAAGTTTATGATAAGAAAAAGGTAATTAAAGAGGGCTCAACAACCATTTGGAATTATGCTGAAAATTTAATTAACGAAAGTGTGGACAAAGGAATCCTGAAAAAATAATTGATCTATTTGTTCAAAACTACTCTGCGTGAGGGATTACCTCACTTAATTTTTATTTAAATCGGAGTTCAGTGAACTTCGTTTGTGGTGGAGCTCTTTTTTTATCCTTTTTTTTAAGGATTATTAGCACTTAAATCAAAAATATTCAATTGATAGTAATAATAGCTTGCTAGAAAACCCCTTTTTTCAAAGCCCAAAGATTGATATAACTTTTGTGCGGAAGTATTACGAACTCCTGTATTTAAAGTCAAGAAATTAACCCTAGTATAAATAGAATATTCAATACACTTTTGCATTAATTGAAGAGCAATTTTATTTCTTCTGTATTCTTTCTGAACATAGAGATATGAGATGTGCCAGTTGTATTTCACTACAGAATAACAGTCCACTACAGCCACTAAAACCACAAAAGCGACATAATGATTTTGTTTATTTTTAAAAGCAAAAATCTTCACTTTATTCCTGTCCAATTTACTTTTTATAAATCCAATTGCTTGATCTATACTCAATAAATCATCTATCAATTGGGATTCACGTATTATACTTTCCACAGAAGCAAACTCATTGGGTCTAATTTCAACAATACTCAAATTTGTACTGGTTGTCATCAATAATAGATTTTTAAGATGCTTTAAATAAAGAATTTACAATATTTTCTTTTGTTTTTCTTATAGTAATCTCCACCACTTTATACAAATACCAAGAAAGCAATACTGCAATAAAAGCAAGTCCAACATTAAATATCCAATTGGCTCTAAAACCATATACATCTACAATAGATAAAGCTGTTTTGGCACTAAAAACATGAGCAAAGCCATAACTCATTTGAAAAATTGACATAAAAATCCCCTCTTTACTTTTAAAACTTCTATCAGAAACAAAGGCACTCGCAAACGGAAAAGTTAACATACCACCAATACCCATCAAAAAAGTAGCAAAAATCAATACAAACATGGAATCAATTATTGCAAGTAATAAGAAGCTTAAACCTATACAAACCAAACCTGCTAATATAACTAAGGTTTTCTTGAATTTCCTGTTTTCTACATAACTGACGACAGGTAATTCAAATAAAAACAAGAGCAAACCATAAAAACTTAATATCAAACCACTTTCAAACTCATTTAAACCAAATTGAACTTTGTGATAAATAGGTAAAACCGTAAATATTTGAAAAAACAAAACTGCCGAAATCATCGTTATTACCCAATGAATTAAAAAGGGTTTGTCTTGCAGAGGTGCCCAATTATTAGTTTCCAAATGTTTGAATTTGAGTTTATACAAAGTCTGTTTTTCTTTTACAAAATAAGCAAATATCAAAATCGAAACTATACAAGTCAGACCATCTATTACAAACAAAGAATTGTAATCCGAAACAGCTATCAATAATCCACCCAAAAGTGGACCAAAAACAAAGCCAACATTACTTGCAGAACGAACTAAAGCAAGTGCTTTTACCCTGTTTTTTTTGGTTAAGTAATTATTCATGGTTACCATCATTGCTGGTCGGAACATATCGGCAATAGTGGTTAACATAAATATCGAGAAACATAACATTTCAAAATCAGTAACAAATTGCAACCCCATAAAGATAAATCCGCTTACAAAAAGACTAAAAATCATTACTTTGTAAGCCCCAAACTTATCGGCGAGTTTCCCGCTTATAAATGTACCAACAAGCGACCCAACACCAAAACAAACCATTATCCAACCTACTTGAGAATAAGAAAACCCTAAAGATTCTTTCATATATTTAGAGAGAAATGGAACAACCATAGTTCCTGCCCTATTTATAAAACTTACGATAGTAATAATCCAAATTTCCCTTGGAAAGTTTTTGTAATTTTCTAAATACTTATTTAATATCATTATAAATTTCGAGTTAGTATTGGAAGGAATAAAAAAAACAGTTTATTGTGCAAAATGCTACAAAACACTTTGCATAAAAAAATTGATCAGTTCAACATTGTTATCTATTTGTAATTTATCGAAGGCACGTTTTCTCATAGTAGAAATAGTATTTTCCTTTAATCCCAATTTGTTTACCATTTCCTTATTGCCGTAGCCACTTATAATTAGTTTTACAATTTCTAATTCTCTATCAGACAATAAATCTACTTTGTCAAAAAAAGGCTGATGATAACTAGTCATAAAACTTTCTTCGCTGGAAAACATTTTATGCAGATTGCTTATAATTGAAGCTTGGGTATTATGCTTAGACAAGATGACATTTACATGTGGCTTTATAACTAGATAGTCAAAATAAGTAATAGAAGAAGACATTACAACAATCCTGGCAGGATTCGATATAGATTTAATTTCTGAAATCACATCTTTTAAAGTACCGTCCAAATAACAAAAATCCAAAAAAAGTAAACTATATTGATTTTTTTTGAGAAATGAAAAAATTTCGGCAATACTAGAAGCCTGATCAAAAACCAATTCTGAAAAATGATTTTCAATAATAGAAATCATTCCTTTTCTAACAATCCAATGGTCATCTGCAATAAGACACTTCATATTTCTATTAGACTAATTGTAAGCAATCGCATTTGACACATTTAAAAAGTCAAGTTTGAAATTAACTTTCAAACCAGTTTGTTCTAAATTACTAACTGCTATTGTTCCGCTGCTTTTTTCTATAATGCGTTTACACAAATGCATCCCTAGCCCCATACTCAAAGTATCGACTTGGCTTTGTTTACCTTGGTAATTTAATTCGAAAACGTGTTTCAATTCGGCTTCACTCATTCCTTGACCATCATCCACAATTTCGAAAAAAAGCGAATCAGCTATTTTATTTACACTGATTTCTATTCTATGATTAGCAAATTTCAGTGCATTTCCAAGCAAGTTATAAAGCAATTGATACAATCTAACTTTGTCATACCAAACAAAAAATGGTTCTTGAAAATTAGTGTGCAATTGTAATTGTATCTGCGAAGATGAAGCTACTACTTGAAGTGATTTTACAATTTGTTTAATTTCAAAATGAATATCAAATCGAGATGGATCAAAAACTAAATCTTCGTTATTATCAAGTTTTACAAGTTCTAATGCCTGATTGGCTATCAATGTTAATGCGTTTGAAGAATATTGAATGGATCCGAAAATGTCTTTTACCTCTTGATCCTGCATTTTTTCTGAAATCAAAAAACTTGACATATTGATTACACTTACTGGAGTTTTTATTTCATGAGTTAAAAGCGATAAAATCTTGTTTTTCAAAATCAAATCGCCTTGAATTTTAACATTCGCTTCGTCCAGCTTATCCTTTACTCGAAACACTTCAGAAATATAATTAATCAGAAACAATAATAGCACTAGACTAAAAAAGGCTATCACATAAGTAAGATTCCTTTTTGTTGTCTCCTCTTCACTGCTTTGTTTTAGAAAAAAACTGTTGTATTTCTTTGCAAATTGATGGATTAAATTCTCATATTGATTGGTCAAATGGAGTAATGAATTAGTGCTCTTTTGACATTTCAATAGAAATTCATTTTCATTTATTACTCCAGTATCCGAATCCGATTTGCTTTTAATATAGTAGTTAAAATTCTTCTCTAAAGATTTGCTTAAAGAGGTCGTCTGTTCATTTAGCAAATTTATTTTTTTTGCTAACAAGTCATTCTTTATAATCGTTTTGTAAGCAACAGAAGATTTGTAATTTTCTTGAATTTGGTTCAACCTAGAAATGGAAGTTTTAATAGATTTATTGTAATCGTTTATATTTTTCACCTCCTTAAATAAAGTTTGACTCAAATTCAATCCCTCTTTCAAATTTCCTAAATCGGTCAAAGTTTTTTGATTAAGGGTATCTGCATCGATATATTGAATCAACACGCTAGTACTGTTAAATTGAATGAAAATTAAATAAAGCAGTACAATTTTTAAAAGAACAAGTACAACAAGATTAAAGACAGACTTCGATTTTAAATTCATTATGTTATTATATTATTTATACTCAAAATCTTTTTAAAAAAACTTATGAATAAGACCATTATTAATTTAAGATTTTGTAGAAATGCTTCATCAAGAAAACATAATTATTTGTGACTATTAAAGAAAAAAAGAAGCAAAAATACTTTATAAAGCCAATATAAATTACAGCAAATACTATTTTAAGTATATTTTAACAATCTAAAAAACAAAGATTTAACACAAAACAAGGATTTGCAATAAATAAAAGAAAAACAAACCAAAAAACAAGAAATTATTAATAATTATATAGAAACACAACAATAAAGCATCGTTATTCGTAAAAATCATCCTTGTAGATTTCTATCTACAAGGATAATTGAAATAAAAACAAAGAGTCAGCCTAAATTTGCAGAAGAAAATTAAAAACAGCCATCACATGTCAGATTATTTAAAACAATTCGGAGAAGAGTTAAAACAAAATGTACCAGGATATATTGCAGTTGCAGTAACCGAAATTAAAAGTGGAATTTCATATTATTCCAATTCATCTGTAGCAGATTTTGATCCAGAATTAGCATCAGCCTTCAATCTTGAAGTAGTAAAAGCAAAACTAAATGCAATAAACGCATTAGGACTAAACGATACTATCGATGATATTTTGATTAATTTGTCATCACAAATTCACATTATTGATGTAGCAGACAATAACGAATATTTTATCTATTTGGCCGTAGATTCTGCCAGAGCAAATTTAGGTATGACGAAAGCATTACTTAATAAATACAAAAAAGAAATTACCAAAAAATTGTAAATCAAAACAATTGAATTACAAAATATCTTAAAAAATACCACAAAAAGAAAAATCCTCACTTAAAGTTCTTCTTATAGAACTAAGTGAGGATTTATTATATAAATTATTTTTTTATCTCGAATAATTCGGAGCTTCTTTTGTGATTGTTACATCATGCGGATGGCTTTCGTTGATTCCGCTAGCGGTGATACGAACAAAACGACCTGTATTTTGCAAAGTCGCAATATCCTTAGAACCGCAGTATCCCATACCGGCACGAAGTCCGCCAATGAATTGCTGCATGCTTTCGTTCAACTCACCTTTATAAGGTACACGTCCAACGATACCTTCTGGAACAAGTTTTTTGACATCGTCTTCCACATCTTGGAAATAACGGTCTTTCGATCCTTCCTGCATGGCTTCAACAGAACCCATTCCTCTGTAAGATTTGAATTTTCTTCCTTCAAAAATGATAGTTTCTCCTGGTGATTCCATCGTTCCTGCTAATAATGAACCTAGCATTACACTGTCGGCTCCTGCTGCAATCGCTTTAGGAATATCTCCTGTGTAACGAATTCCGCCATCGGCAATTACAGGAACTCCTGTCCCTTTTATAGCGGCAGCAACTTCAAGAACTGCAGAAAACTGAGGAAATCCAACCCCTGCAACAACTCTTGTTGTACAAATAGAACCAGGTCCTATTCCTACTTTTACACCATCGGCACCATTTTCTACTAAAAATAAAGCAGCTTCCGGCGTTGCAATATTACCAACGATTACATCAAGTTCGGGGAATTTAGCTTTTACAGCTTTCAACACATCAACCACACCTTGAGTATGCCCGTGAGCAGTATCAATAATTACAGCATCAACGCCTGCGTTTACCAGAGCAGTTGCTCTTTCAACAGCATCGGCAGTAACTCCCAAAGCGGCAGCTACTCTCAATCGCCCAAATTTATCTTTATTGGCATTTGGTTTTTGAGTTAATTTGGTAATATCTCTAAAAGTGATTAAACCAACCAGCTCATTTTTATCATTAACTACTGGCAGTTTTTCAATTTTATGGCCTTGTAATACTACCTCAGCTTCTTCCAATGAAGTTCCTTCAGCAACAGTTACTAAATTTTGACTGGTCATTACTTCAACAATAGGTCTTGCACCGTTTTTTTCAAAACGCAAATCCCTGTTGGTAACAATTCCTTTTAAGATTTTATTTTCATCAACGATTGGAATACCGCCAATACCATATTCTCTCATCGCACTTTTAGCATCGGCAACAGTTGAATTCAGTAATAAAGTAACAGGATCGATAATCATTCCAGACTCAGCACGTTTTACTTTTCGTACTTTGGCAGCCTGCTGTTCGATTGTCATGTTTTTATGCAAAACACCTATTCCGCCTTCTTGTGCCATAGCGATTGCCATAGAACTTTCGGTAACTGTATCCATAGCGGCAGATACAATAGGAACATTAAGTGTAATATTTCTGGAAAATTTTGATTGGATACTCACTTCGCGGGGAAGAACATTTGAGTAATTAGGAACTAATAATACATCATCGTAAGTTAAACCTTCGCCGATAATCTTAGAGTCGTGTGCTTTCATGTTGCAATTTGTAGTTGAATTGCGTGCAAATATAGACAATCTTAAGCTAAAAAACACTTTACTCCTTTTTTTTATTTTTAAATTGCATGTTGAAAATAAGTTAAAGTCTTATTTTTTTTATAACTACACTTCGCAATTATGTCAGTAACAAACGACTCTATTTCAGGATTAAACAAAATTGAAGTTGAACAATCCAGAACCCAAAACGGCTTAAATTCCATAGAACACCAAAAGAAAAACAACTTACTTTCTTCTATAATTGAAATGATAAAAGAACCTATGTTCTTATTATTACTTACCGCTGCGAGTATTTATTTTATAACTGCCGATTTTGCTAACGGAATATTTATGGCTGTCGCAATTTTACTGGTGTCAACCATTTCACTTTATCAGGAATCCAAAAGCAGGAACGCTATCGAAGCCCTTCATAAATTAACACAGCCCAAAAGCAAAGTCATTAGAGATAGCGAACTCATAGAAATACCTTCTGAAGAAATTGTTTTGGGTGATTGTATTCAATGCGAAGAGGGTACTTTTATTCCTGCTGATGGTATCATCATTCAGTCGAATGATTTTTCAGCAAACGAATCGATAATCACAGGAGAATCATTAGCAGTTTTTAAAAATGAAAAAAGCGAAAATAATCAAGTTTTTCAAGGAACAATTGTTGCCTCCGGATTGGCTATCTGCAAAGTAACCGCAATTGGAAGCCAAACTCAATTAGGCAAAATTGGAAAAAGTCTGGACGATATAGCCGAAGAAAAGACACCTCTGCAAATTCAGATTGGAAATTTTGTTACAAAAATGTCTCTTATTGGCTTAGTTATTTTTCTTCTAGTTTGGGGAATCAATTACTATAATTCAAAAATCGTTTTGGACAGTCTGCTAAAAGCACTAACCTTAGCAATGAGCATTATTCCAGAAGAAATTCCGGTAGCTTTTGCCACATTTATGGCTCTGGGCGCTTGGCGGTTAATGAAAATGGGGATCATCGTCAAACAAACAAAAACTGTAGAAACACTGGGAAGTGCCACTGTAATCTGTACAGACAAAACAGGAACCATTACCGAAAACAAAATGAGTCTGGCACAATGGTATTTATTAGAAGAAGATTCCCTAAAGGATAATTTCAATGACAATGGTAATTTCAATAAAAATGAGAGCAATAGTTTATCTGTAAACGAAGAAGAATTAATCAGCCTATCAATGTGGTCCAGCGAACCGATTCCTTTTGATGCTATGGAAATAGCGCTGCACGATGCTTACGCAAAAATAGGAATCAAAGATGAGCGTCCTAATTACTCGATGGTGCATGAATATCCTTTAAGCGGAAAACCGCCTATGATGACTCATATTTTTAAAAACCAAAAAGGAGACCGAATCATAGCTGCCAAAGGTGCTCCCGAAGCCTTAATTACTTGTTCCGCCTTATCCGAAAAACAAACCAATCAAATCCTAAAAGCCATGCAGTCGATGGCTGAAAAAGGCTATCGTGTTTTGGGAGTTGGAATTGCTAATTTTTCAGGAAGTGATTATCCAAAAACACAACAGGAATTTTTGTTTGATTTTAAAGGGCTTGTTGCCTTTTATGATCCTCCAAAAGCCAATATCAAAGAAGTTTTCGAGACTTTTTACACAGCCGGAATTCAAGTAAAAATCGTTACTGGAGATAATGCATTAACAACTTCAACTATTGCCAATCAAATTGGCTTTAAAAACTCCGGAAAAATTCTAAACGGAGATGAACTCATGATGATGGATGATGTCACTTTAAAAGAAAAAGTTATGGAGACTTCAATTTTCACACGAATGTTTCCCGAAGCCAAATTAAAAATCATAAAAGCTTTAAAAGAAAACAACCAAATTGTAGCCATGACAGGCGATGGAGTAAATGACGGCCCTGCATTAAAATCGGCTCATATCGGTATTGCAATGGGAAAAAAAGGAACTGAAATTGCCAAACAGGCAGCCAATTTAATCTTGATTGATGATGATTTTTCCAAAATGACAGAAGCAATAGCCATGGGACGAAAAATTTATATTAATCTAAAAAAAGCGATTCAGTACATTATATCCATTCATATTCCTATTATCATGATTGTGTTCATCCCATTGGTTTTAGGATGGATTTATCCCAATATTTTTTCACCTGTTCATATTATTTTTTTGGAAATTATTATGGGGCCAACGTGTTCCATAATTTATGAAAATGAGCCTATGGAACCTAATTTAATGAAACAAAAGCCACGTCCTTTTACCAATACCTTTTTCAATCTAAAAGAAATTACGATTAGTATTGTACAAGGGCTTATAATTACGCTTGGTCTTTTATTTATTTACCAATACAGCATAAAGAATGAATTTTCAGAACCACTTACACGAACTATGATTTTTCTAACATTGATATCGGCTAATATCTTTCTGACGCTTACCAATCGTTCTTTCTATTATTCTATATTTACGACATTAAAATACAAAAACAATTTAGTTCCGCTCATTATTGGATTAACACTGTTAATAACGGCTTCTTTATTGATTGTTCCTCTCTTTAGAACTTTTTTCCTATTTGAAACTATTAGTTTTTCAAAAATAGGATTTAGCGCACTAATAGGTTTTATTTCTGTGTTTTGGATTGAAATTTTTAAACTTTTTAGAAGAAGGAATACCGAAAAATAATATCCTATTTACTGCTTCCTCCCGAAATAATATTAAATCCTATTTGAAAAGTCAGGGCATTTGCCTTAGAAATATCTTTATACTCCAGAAGATTATCTGCTAATACATAGAAATTAAAAACGCCAATATTGGCTGTCAGTCCTAATCCTATGTTTTTAGCCGAATACGAATCAACAGTGTAGGTCGCTTTCATTTGCAGTCCATCAAAGATCCTTCTTCTGTAATATCCTGTCAAGGCAAACATAGGGTCTTTTGGAGTACTCATAGCAAATAACTGCAATCCTAACGCGCTTCGATACCATGAATCTTCATCAACTGTACAATTACATTCTTCCGATCTGTCTTCTTCAAATGAGTATTGAAATGAAGAATAAAACTTCAAAGGACGCATTGTTGTATATTTATGATATAAAGTATCCAAAGGAATCGCTTCCCTAAATTCTTCGTAAGCATCTCCCACAGTTCCCGCCGAATTGAAATCAGTAATTACTCCTTTATAATCATATTTTCCTTTTAAGGTATAACTTTCTACATCTTTGGAATGGCTGATGTAGCCTATATCTACTAAACTGGCGGTTAGTTGTATATTTCGTTTGGGATAATACGTAAGTCCTAAATCTAATCCTAACCCTAGATTCCCTCCAAAAAAAGCTCTTTTAGCAATATCATCCCTCATATCACTGGCAATATCTCCATCATAATTTTCATCCAAATACTTAGACAATCCTGATGTATTAAGTTCTATATTAGACCATATTGACTGATTATAAATCAAATTATCATCTTGAGCAGTGACAAAATAACCTGAGTTATGAGTTGATGTTCCGTTAAAAATACTGGAATAAATTTTTGCCCTAGCTCCAAGAATAAGCTTCTCATTGACTTGTTTATTAAATCCAACATGAAAAACTGATAAAAGCTCAGCTTTCACATTCAAATCACCCAAATCAAATGACTTTCCCAGATAATCTTTGTTCCCATACAATGATAATATCGCTGGATCAGTAGGAACATAAATAAAAGAATCCAGTTCCTGATACATTCCAAAAGAGATATAGGATTTGCTTTCCTCTCCTCCTACACGAAATCCAGCGGTAAATATTTCGAGCTGCTGATTGGCTGTTACATAATCGTTACTGTTGGTTGAAGCAACCGTATTCTTGACTTTGGTGGAAAAATCTACACCATCATCTGCAAATAAACTGTAAGCATCAAATCCTGTCGAACCCACATTAGCTGAAATACCAGATAATAAAGGCACTCCAAAAAACCATTTATATTTTACATCTGCGCCAGGGTTCGTTAATAAACTTTGTGGCTGAGGCGTGAAATTATATAAAATCTCTTTGTTCTGAGAAAAACTGTAGAAAGAGAAAAAGAAGCTCAAAAGGACAATTGTTTTTCTCATCTTATATCAAAATAAGCAATTATACCTGAACTAAGCTCTACTCTCCCCGGTGTAGCAGCAGTTATTGGCGGTCCAGAAAACATCCTGACAGAAAAAACCATTTTGGCAGTATTTTTCAATATATCTATATTAGCTGCAGTAAATGTTTCCGTTTTCTCGACAATAGTTTCGGTTCCACTATACGCTGGAACATCCATTCTTATATTATAAATTGGCGCCCCATTATTATTTAAAAAAGTGACATTAAAAGCATAAGCTCTATTAATTGTATTTTTAATTCTAAAATATAATTCAGTTTTAACCAAATTCTCTTCGATAAAAGGTTCGCCCAAAACATCAACATCAGAAGTATAAGAAAAAATGGGGGTCTCAGTTCCGTTTGAAATAAAATCGGAAGCTTTTATATTCATGTAAGCCAAATTCCCAATAAAAGTAGGCTGCACATTAAAGTCATTGACTTGATCAAAGTCCAAATCACTGCTGCACGAAGAAAGACAACATACAATTGTAGTAATTAAAATAATTTTTTTGAAAAAAGTAAATTTCATATCTCGTTATTTTAATTTTAGAAAGCAATTTGCAAAAAAAATTGAATTATACTAAAGTAACGAAAAAACTTAGAACATCTTATAATTAACAACTTAAAAATAAACTGGAATTAATGAAACTCGCCAAATAATTTTGAAGCTTCATTATAAGCACTTTCAAAACTCATTGGACTGCAGTTGGTATTTTCTTTTTGAACTGTAAAATAGGAAAGTAATTTCTCAGTCGGCATATTTCCAGTCAGATTATCAGAAGCCATAGGACAGCCTCCAAATCCTTGAATTGCTCCATCATAACGGCGGCATCCCCCCTTATAAGCAGCATCAATTTTTTCCAGCCATTTATCGGGTGTTGTATGAAGATGTGCTCCGAACTCAATTTGTGGGTATTGCGGAATTAAATTAGAAAATAAATATTCAATCACCTCAGGAGTAGAACTTCCGACTGTGTCAGAAAGGGATAAAATTTTCACTCCCATTCCAGCTAATTTTTCGGTCCATTGTGCTACAATTTCAACATTCCATGGGTCTCCATAAGGATTTCCAAATCCCATAGAAAGGTAAGCAATAGCTTCTTTGTTCGTTTTATCTGCTATATTTAAAATCTCATCCAGTGCAACCAAAGATTCGGCTATTGTTTTATGCGTATTCCGCATCTGAAAATTTTCTGAAATCGAAAAAGGGAATCCCAAATATTGAATTGCGCTATATTCTGAGGCTAAAGCGGCACCTTGAACATTGGCAATAATAGCCAGTAATTTGCTTTTTGTTTTAGATAAATCAAGAAGTTCCAAAACTTCGGCGGTATCCTGCATTTGAGGTATGGCTTTTGCCGAAACAAAGCTTCCAAAATCGATTGAATCAAAACCAACTCTTAGCAAAGCCTGTATATAAGCGGCCTTTCTTTCAGCAGGAATAAAGGCTTTTATACCTTGCATAGCATCTCGCGGACATTCGATAATTTTTATTGCCTCCATAACATTCTTCCGAAAAAGTATTTAAATTTTGGTTGTCAGGAACCCACTTTTTCATCTCATCGGAAGAAAAACCTTTTTTATGTGGGTTTCAAATATATAAAAAGGTTTTGAGTTACAAAGAAAGAAAATCGTTATTCGGATTATTTTTTTGACAAAATCGCTTTATTTATTTCCTTAACCAATGCCGGACCTTCGTAAATAAAACCAGTATATAATTGAAGAAGGCTGGCACCTGCTTCTAATTTTTCTAAAGCATCTTCGGCAGAATGTATTCCTCCTACTCCAATAATTGGAAATGCTTTATTGCTTTTTTCAGACAGAAAACGAATCACTTCGGTTGACCTTGATGTTAACGGTTTACCTGAAAGACCGCCAGTTTCTGTTTGGCTGCAAGATTTTAATGCCTTGCGGGAAATGGTTGTATTTGTAGCAATTACACCTGCAATCTTTGTTTCTTTTACTATATCGATAATATCCAATAATTGTTCATCAGTAAGATCTGGAGCAATTTTAAGCAATACCGGCTTTTGTTTTGGCTTTGCCAAATTCTTATTTTGTAAAGTCTGCAGTAATTGGGTAAGTGGCTCTTTCTCCTGCAACTCTCTAAGATTAGGAGTATTAGGTGAACTCACATTTACAACAAAATAGTCAACATGATCATATAATGCATCAAAGCAAATTTCATAATCAGAAGTTGCTTCTTCGTTAGGAGTTACTTTATTTTTTCCAATATTTCCGCCTATTAAAACGCCTTTATTTTTCTTTAAACGCTCAACTGCATCAAGAACTCCGCCGTTATTAAATCCCATTCTGTTAATAATTGCAGAATCTTCTTTTAAACGGAATAAACGTTTTTTATCATTACCAGGCTGTGCTTTAGGAGTTAAAGTTCCAATTTCAATGGAACCAAAACCAAAATTAGAAAGCTCATTATACAAACTGGCATCTTTATCAAAACCAGCGGCTAAACCTACCGGATTTTTAAACTTTAATCCAAAAACTTCAGTTTCTAATCTTTTATCATTTACTTGATATAAAAATCGAAATAAAGATGGAAATCCTGGGATTTTTGAAACTGTTCTAATCAATGAAAAAGTAAAATAATGCACTTTTTCCGGATCAAAACAAAAAAGAATAGGGCGTATAAAAATCTTGTACATAGTTCAAATTTTGGTTGGCACAAAAGTAAAGAAATGTTTTCAGTTATGAAGCATAGAAACCTGCTTAAAGCCATTCTTTTAGTAAATACTGAACAAAATCAAATGAACTTTAAAGCAAGTCTGATGTGTTTTTGATAAGATTTTTATTTTACAAAAAGTTTGTCTTTAAAGTACTTTTGAAATATCCATTTTTAACAAAATATTAAACGCTTTATGCTTAAAATAATAATCTATATCATTGTAGTAATCAGTTCCTTATTTTACAACCACTGTCATGCACAAGTAAGCCCAAAAAGAGGTGTAGCTTATGGTCATCATTCTGTTGCTGACATGAATGCTTTGAAACCCGGTATTTCTTGGTGGTACAATTGGTCGCCCACACCCGAATCTGCAATTAACGCCGATTACGAAACTCTGGGAGTAGAATTTGTACCAATGGCATGGGGTAAAATTGACAATCCAGATGCTTTTATTGCTACTATAAAATCTGGTGCCAAATATTTATTAGCCTTTAATGAACCAAATTTTAATGATGGAGCAAGATTAACACCGCAGGAGGCCGTAAATGCCTGGCCAAATATCGAAAAAATTGCAGCCTCAAAAGGTTTAGAAATCGTAAGTGCTTCTCCAGCATATAATGTACCTTCCAACTATGGTGGATATTCGAGTCCAATTGCTTGGCATGATGAGTTTTTCCGTCTTTGCCCAACCTGCAAAGTAGATTATATTTCTTTTCACACTTATGATGCAACTGCAGGAGATATTGTTGGAGTTACTTCTTTACTAAAAAAATACAACATCCCAATTTGGGTAACCGAATTTGCTAACAGAGTGATACAATCTGCTACAGACAAAACCAATTTCATGAAACAAATTGTAACCGCTTTTGAAGATGATCCTGACATCTACCGCTACTCTTGGTTTACCTGTAGAGTTCCCGCAAACTGGACAGATATGCTGGAAGGACAATTGCTTGGCGCATCCAGCGGAACAATCAGACCTATAGGAACTGCCTATCTCAACGTTCCTTATAGCACTAAAAAAATGAATGTCCCAGGCCGAATTACTGCTAACAAACATTACCGCCGCAAAGGAACTGGACTGCAAAACACAACTGATGGAGGTACTACTCAAAATGTATGTTTTACTAACAATGGTGATTGGGGCGAATATATGATCAATGTAGCAAAAAATGGTTCATACCAAATGACCTTTAGAGTGGCATCATTAAATAATGGCATTTTTGACATCAGTGTTAATGGTGTGATTGTAAAAACTGACGAAACTTTTAATGCCACAGGAGGCCTGCAAATCTACACTGACAAAATCGTTAATGGAATAAACCTTCCGCAAGGAGAAAATTATATTAAAATTCACTACAAATCAAATTTCAATTTCAATTATATAGATGCCGTTGATGAAAGCACTCTTGGAATTCCAGATGAAGCCCTAAAAAATAATGCCGTGGTTTTTTATCCAAATCCTTTTACATCCGAGACAAAAATTCAAATAAAATCCCCGACTACTGAACCTATTCAGCTTAAAATAGTTGACATGAAAGGTATTGTCTGCTTTTCGAGCAATGATTTTTTCACCAATCAAAATATTACGATTGATAATCATTTAGCCACTGGAATTTACACAGCGATCGTCACTTATGGAACTACGGAGAAAACATTCAAAGTCATTAAAAATTAAAGTGTTATATATTTATTTTAAAAAAGGTTCATACTAATGATGGAAATTTGTTAATGCAAAACATTCATGCCAAATTCAAAAACAATTGCTTTTTTTTCTAAATTAGTTGAATCAAATAAAAAAACATGAAAAAGCTAACTAAGGAAGATATAAGTCAAGAAGTTTTTGATTTGTACGATGACTATGCCCATAACAAAATAGAGAGAAGACAATTTATTGAAAAACTGTCAATTTTTGCAATAGGAAGCTTAACTGTTCCGTCGCTCCTTAGTTTTATGACTCCTAATTATGTGGACTCTATCACAATCAAACCCGATGACCCACGGCTAAAATCAGAATACATAACCTATCAATCGCCAAAAGGCGGAGGAGCAATCAAAGGACTTTTATCACAGCCAACAGGAACCAAAAAGAAATTACCCGGGATAATTGTCGTTCACGAGAATCGAGGGCTTAATCCTTATATTGAAGATGTAGGAAGAAGAGCGGCTGTGGAAGGCTTCATTACCTTAGCACCCGATGCGCTATCACCTCTGGGAGGTTATCCCGGAAATGATGATGCAGGAAGAGAACTGCAGAAAAAACGCACCCGCGAAGAAATGCTCGAAGACTTTATTGCCGCCTATGAATATCTAAAATCCCACAAAGACTGTAATGGTTATGTAGGTGTTGTCGGATTTTGTTTTGGAGGCTGGATATCCAATATGATGGCGGTCAAAATCCCTTCTTTATCAGCTGCTGTTCCTTATTACGGAGGACAGCCAACTGCGGAAGAAGCCGAAAAAATAACAACTCCTCTTTTACTGAATTATGCAGGTTTGGACACTCGCGTAAATGAGGGCTGGCCTGCTTACGAAGCAATACTCAAAAAAAACAAAGTCGAAAATACTGCTTATTTCTATCCGGGAGTAAACCACGGTTTTCACAACAATACCACTCCTAGATATGACGAAACTGCTGCCACATTATCTTGGACTAGAACCATTGATTTCTTTAAGGAAAAACTCAAAAAGAAATAATTACAAAATTTTAATTTTATGAAATTGATAGCCAAAGCCACGATACAGATTCAAAAACCGATAGAAGAAGTTTTTGAAGGAATTGTAAATCCCGAAAAAATGACAAAATATTTCATATCGGAAAGTAGCGGACGACTTGAAACAGGAAAAGAATTGATTTGGAAATTTCCTGAATTCCCTGTAGAAGTTCCCGTAAAAGACATCAAGACAGAAATCAACGGTTCGATTTCATTTGTTTGGGATCCGGAAACTGTCGTGAAAATTTTATTGGAAGAACAGCCCGACAAAAGCACCGTAGTAAAAGTAACCGAAGACGGTAAACTATACAATGAAGCCAATCTGAGATGGGCACTAGGAAACACAGAAGGCTGGGCAAATTTTCTTGCCTGCATGAAAGCCTATCTCGAATACGGAATACAGCTTCGTAAAGGAGCCTTTGATTTTATGCGAGAAAATTAGAATCCTATCAAGAGTATTTTCATTTAAAAACATAAAAATAAGTAAGTAAAAACAGATTACAGCCCTAACGGTATTTAATAGCGTACATTAGACAAAAAATAATGTCTATAGAACACAAAGTTCAGTTAGTTGAAGAATTATTTGATCGCCTCGAGAATGAAATAACTGATTTCAAATCCGAAACTAATTTGCATTGCAATAGCGGTTGTGGTCAGTGCTGTTCAAAACCAAACATAGATGCTTCGCCTTTGGAATTTTTACCGTGGGCCTTTTATTTATTTTTAAATGGAATAGCCGAAACCACTTTAGAAGAACTCAATTCCAAAACCAATACCTTTTGCCATTTGTACCAATCACTTTCTATTGTCGACAATAAAAAAGGCAGATGTACTAATTACAAATACCGAGGATTAATCTGCAGGCTTTTTGGATATGCTGCCAGCAGAGACAAATATGGCAAGCTGCGGTTAAACACCTGCAAAATCATAAAAGAAAATCAGCAGGAAAGCTACAACAACACCGAAGAGGATATCAGCAAAGGACTTTATGTTCCTATTTTCTCAGATTATTACATGCGCCTTTCAACCATAGATCATAGGCTCGCAACAATTCTGCTCCCCATAAATGAAGCTTTAAAAATGGCTATCGAAGAAGTTTTACATTATTATGCTTATCGCCCTTTCCCTGGCGGATTAGAGAATATTGCTTAGTATTAAAAAAAACTAATAACCTCAACTTGATTATTAATTTTTTGGAGCAAAAACGTTTGATATTTCATCAACAGTTGTCCCGCACACGAGGCTGAAAGCTGAACTGGCGAAGCAATCCGCTACAATCTTGCAAGCCGAACATCGGCTTCCAAGGATTTTCACTACAAACGAAGTTCACTGAACTCCTATAAGAATAAAAGTATAGTGAAGTAATCGGGGCTAAGAAACAAGTTTTCTGCCTTTTTGTAATCATCAAAAAAAGGAAGCCAATGATATTCGAATTCATGTTAATTATATGAAAAAAGTTTATTCTCAACTGAACCAAAAGCTAAATCCAATCAAACCCTTCATCCATAATAACACACGAAAGATTATACTTAATAATATATTGTTTTTTATTTTGATAAGATGTTAATTTATTTATTTTTGTATCTGGACAATACAATCCTATCAAATAAATCATAAAACAATATTCTTTGAAAAAAGCATTAAAAATTACTCTCAAAATATTTTTGGCATTCTTTGGATTTATATTTCTATACATAATAGCAGTAATCTCCCTTCCTAAAATCACAATAAATCAAGAACCGGACACAAAACCCGAAGTCGAAGTTTATATTTTGACCAATGGTGTTCATACAGATATCGTAGTACCGATAAAAAATGAACAAATTGACTGGAGCAAACAAGTAAAATTTGAAAACACAAAAATTGCTGATTCCACTTATAAATATTTGTCTATGGGATGGGGTGATAAAGGTTTTTATCTTGAAACTCCCGAATGGTCAGATTTAAAAGCTTCGGTTGCATTAAAAGCTGCCACGGGTTTAAGCACTTCTGCAATTCATGCAACCTATTACAAAAAAATGACCGAAGGTGATGATTGCAAAAAAATGATTATAAGCAAAGAACAATACGGCCGCTTAATAAAATATATTGACGAAAGTTTCCAAAAGGATGCTTCTAGTAATTTTTTAAACATCAAAACTGATGCTAATTATGGAAAAACTGATGCTTTCTATGAAGCTAAAGGAAGCTATAGTTTATTTCACACCTGCAATACCTGGGCAAACAGTGCTCTAAAAGCCAGTGGTCAAAAATGCTGTTTTTGGACGGCTACAGATTCGGGAATTTTTTCAAAATACTAATAAAAACAAATTAAACATGGTACAAAAAACATCGAATGCCTTTATAGCGGCATCTTGGGTAGCTCTTGGAGCTGGGACAGTTGGATTTATAGCTGGACTTGCCAGAGCTGAAATGCTTTTAAATGAAAAAGGGTATTATTTCACTGTTTTAATGTTTGGCCTTTTTGCTGTGGTTTCATTGCAAAAAAGTGTAAGAGACAGGCTTGAAAACCTTGCTGTAACAGATATTTATTATGGAATTTGCTGGTTTGGAACTATTCTATCAATCGTATTATTAACAGTTGGACTTTGGAATGCTACAATTTTGCCCAGCGAAAAAGGTTTTTATGCTTTTGCTTTTTTATTAGCGCTGTTTGGTGCTATTTCTGTTCAGAAAAACACTAGAGATAATATGTCATTCACTAATGAATAATATCTTAAAATTCACAAAATAACTTCCAAATTATCTAACTAAAAAGCTCTAATTATAGAGCTTTTTTTTATGCTTTTAATGATTATTTCTTTATATAATCTCAAAATAATTAACAATTATTTATTTACATTTGGCACTTAATTAAAAAAACAAATAATGAAAACCCTAAAAATCCTTTTCCTTTTTTCACTTCTCGTTTTAAACAGCTGTTCAAGCGACAATGACTCTCCAAATGATCCTGAAACACCTACATCAAAATTTGCAATGACTGCAAAAGTTGACGGAACTTTATGGGAAATGAATAATCCATTTAACTCAAATTATGCAACTAAACCATTATTTGATTATTATCCAGCGACGGAATATGTTCAGTTAGCAGGAAGAAAAAATGTAATAGATGAAATTAGACTTTACATTAAAAGAAGTGACCTTAAGGTTGGAACTTACCCTATCACATTAACTACTTATGACGCTTCAAAAACACAAATTGAAGTATCTCTTAACAGCAAAGGAAAGTCTCAATATGCAATAGAAGGTAGTTTATCTATTACTTCAATTGACTTAACCGCGAAAACTGTGGCGGGAACTTTTTCTTTTAATTGTGTGGAGGATTACTCAAAACCGGTAAGCGCTTCTAATCCTGTTACAACAAAAATAACAGATGGAACTTTTAACTATAAGTATGATGTCACTTACTAAATAAAATCAGTACAGGAACAAAAAAAGCTCCAATTTTCATTGGAGCTTTTCTTTATAATTAAATCTGAGATTATTTACTCAAATACATTTTTCTTCTTGAGTACAATTCGTAGAATTGGTCGTCTTTCAAGTCATCAATAAACAAGATGCTTTCTCCTGTTGATTTCATTTCTGGTCCTAATGCTTTGTTCACATTTTGGAATTTGCTGAAAGAGAAAACCGGCTGTTTAATCGCGTATCCTTTCAATTGTGGATTGAAAGTAAAGTCAGTTACTTTATTGTGTCCTAACATTACTTTGGTAGCATAGTTTACATAAGGCTCTCCATAAGCTTTTGCAATAAACGGAACCGTACGAGAAGCTCTTGGATTCGCTTCAATAATATAAACCGTATCATCTTTTATCGCAAACTGAATGTTAATCAAACCAACAGTTTTTAAAGCTTTAGCAATTTTAAAAGTATGATCTTTGATTTGCTGCATCACAAATTCACCCAAGTTAAACGGTGGCAAAGTAGCATTACTGTCCCCCGAGTGTACTCCGCAAGGTTCGATATGCTCCATAATTCCTATGATATACACATTACCATCAGCATCACAAATCGCATCCGCTTCTGCTTCGATTGCTCCAGCCAAATAATGGTCTAAAAGCAATTTATTACCTGGAATCTGTTTCAGCAAGTTGATAACGTGTTCTTCTAATTCTTTTTTGTTGATTACGATTTTCATTCCCTGACCGCCTAATACATAAGAAGGACGAATCAATAACGGAAAGTCCAAAGTATCTGCCAAAGCAGAAGCTTCATCAGCAGTTTCCGCAATTCCAAATTGCGGGAAAGGAATTTTTAATTCTCTAAGCAAGTCAGAGAAACGTCCTCTGTCTTCGGCTAAATCCAAAGCATCAAAACTTGTTCCTATAATTTTCACTCCGTATTTAGACAGTTTTTCAGCCAATTTCAAGGCAGTTTGGCCACCTAACTGCACGATAACACCTTCTGGTTTTTCGTGTTGGATGATATCGTAAATATGTTCCCAGAATACTGGCTCAAAATACAATTTATCGGCAGTATCAAAATCAGTTGAAACCGTTTCTGGATTACAGTTGATCATGATGGTTTCATAACCGCATTCTTTAGCTGCAAGAACCCCGTGTACACAAGAATAATCAAACTCGATTCCTTGTCCTATTCGGTTTGGTCCCGAACCAAGAACTACTATTTTCTTTTTATCAGTTACAACACTTTCATTGTCCACATAACGTTCTCCGTTAGCTTTTTCAATTTCAGCTTCAAAAGTAGAGTAATAATAAGGTGTTTTGGCCTGAAACTCTGCCGCACAAGTATCAACCAGTTTAAATACACGGTTAATATTCATTGTCATACGCAAAGAATGCACTTCACTCTCCTTAGAACCCGTCATATGTGCAATCTGTCTGTCTGCAAAACCTTTTTGTTTCGCTTCAAGCAATAATTCTTTTGGTAAAGATTGTACTGAATAATTAGAAATTTCTTTTTCTAAAACATAAAGCTCTTCATATTGTTTCAAGAACCACATATCTATTTTAGTGATTTCATGAATACGGCTCAATGGAATTCCCATTGCGATAGCATCATAAATTACAAAAACACGATCCCAGCTAGCAAAAGTCAGTTTCTCGATAATTTGCTCGTAGTTTGTATATCCTTTTCCGTCTGCACCAAGACCATTTCTTTTGATTTCCAATGATTGAGTAGCTTTGTGTAAAGCTTCTTGGAACGAACGTCCAATTCCCATTACCTCTCCTACCGATTTCATTTGAAGTCCCAAAGTCCTGTCAGCTCCTTCAAATTTATCAAAGTTCCAACGCGGTATTTTTACAATTACATAATCCAAAGTCGGCTCGAATAAAGCTGAAGTTGATTTTGTAATTTGATTTTGTAATTCGTCAAGGTTGTATCCTAAAGCCAGTTTAGAAGCAATTTTTGCAATTGGGTAACCTGTTGCTTTTGATGCCAAAGCTGATGAACGAGACACACGAGGATTAATTTCAATCGCCACGATATCTTCTTTTTCATCTGGCGAAACAGCAAACTGTACGTTACATCCTCCTGCAAAGTTTCCGATACTGCGCATCATTAAGATAGCGTAATCACGTAATTTTTGAAATGTTGTATCCGATAAAGTCATTGCTGGTGCCACAGTAATTGAATCTCCAGTATGAATTCCCATTGGATCCATATTTTCGATAGAACAGATAATCACAACATTGTCGTTTTTATCTCTCAACAACTCTAGTTCGTATTCTTTCCATCCTATCAAAGCTTTGTCAATCAAAACTTCGTGTATAGGAGACATTTCTAATCCGTAAGTAAGTTTTTCGTCAAATTCTTCTTTGGTATGTACAAATGCTGCTCCTGTTCCTCCAAGAGTAAAAGACGGACGAATTACTAATGGAAATCCAAATTCCTGTGCAATTTCTTTTCCTTCCAAGAAAGAAGTAGCAGTTTTTGCCGGTGCAGTAGGAACATTTATTTTTTGAAGCAATTGTTTGAACTGCTCTCTATCTTCAGTAATATTGATGGCATTTACATCTACACCAATCATTCGTACTCCAAAATCCTGCCAAATCCCTTTCTCGTCAGCTTCCAAACATAAATTCAAAGCAGTCTGTCCTCCCATTGTTGGCAAAACAGCATCAATCTGCGGGTGAGCTTTTAGAATTTCAATAATCGATTTAGTCGTTAAGGGTTTCAAATAAACATGATCCGCCATTGAAGGATCTGTCATAATTGTAGCCGGATTGGAGTTAATCAAAATTACTTCAATTCCTTCTTCACGGATCGAACGGGCAGATTGGGATCCAGCATAATCAAATTCGCATGCTTGACCAATTACAATCGGACCTGAACCAATTATTAAAACGGATTTAATGGATGTGTCTTTTGGCATTTTTTTTATTATTGTAGTTATATTTTTATCACTTAGAATTTGAAATTTGTTAGAAAAAACCAAATATCAAACTTTTAAACTGCAGTACCGCTTGGGTATAAAAAAAGGCGATACTAAAAAAAGTAACGCCTTATAGATGTTTATTCAAACATTATTTTTTGTGTCTTGGTTCAGAAGAAACAGTCAATTTATGTCTTCCTTTAGCTCTTCTACGCGCTAGAACTTTTCTTCCATTAGCAGAAGCCATTCTATCCATAAATCCGTGTTTATTTCTTCTTTTTCTTTTCGATGGTTGAAACGTTCTTTTGCTCATTGCTTTGTATATTTAAAATCTTAATTAAGTGTCTGTTTATTTTTGAATAACCGTTATTCTAAAACCGAGTGCAAATATACAAAGACTTTTTTTTCTGGCAAGCAGTTTTTAAAAAATATTTTTAATTCCTTTTACTATCTTTGCAACCTTAAATCTTTATACATTATGTTTCACAAAAATATTAAATTTATTATCGCTGGACTTCTT
Source organism: uncultured Flavobacterium sp. (assembly GCA_963511795.1). Classification (GTDB taxonomy): domain Bacteria; phylum Bacteroidota; class Bacteroidia; order Flavobacteriales; family Flavobacteriaceae; genus Flavobacterium. Next base: position 56,209 of record CAUPKP010000009.1, read on the forward strand.
ATAGTCACTGGTATCTATCTGATTACTGACAACTACACAGGTAATGGAATCTTCCTTATTTTATTATCCGGAATCCCTATTTTTTTATATTTCAAAAACGAGTTTATCCTGCTTGCCTTCTTAAAACTTAGAAAACAAGACTTCGAAGGTGCTAAAAAATGGCTAGCTTATATCAAAAACCCGGAAACTGCCCTAGTTAGAAAACAGCAGGGTTATTTCAATTACTTACATGGAATCATGCTTTCACAGACAAACATCAATCAGGCTGAGAAATACTTCAAAAAAGCAATCGAACTTGGTCTGTCTATGGATATGGATTTGGCAGTTGCTAAATTAAATCTGGCCGGAGTTGCAATGTCCCGCAGAAGAAAACTTGAAGCTACTACTTTATTAAACGAAGCAAAAAAGCTAGATAAACAAAACATGCTGAAGGAGCAAATAACTATGATGAAAGAGCAGATGAAAAAAATATAATTTTACAATTTTATTTACAAAGAAGCGTTCTAATTGAATTTAGAACGCTTTTTTTATATCTTTAACCCATTTAAGCGGATTTATTCGTCTTTAATCGTTAAAGTTGTCAAAATGTTATAAACATTTTATATTTTTGCTAATGCCCTAAATTTTAATATTTTATGCCTAAAACACTACTCTCCTTATTGTTTCTGTTCAGCCTGTATCCCTCATACGGTCAAGATACAATTATGTATTTCAGTGACGCAATAAAAGAAAATATTAAACCTTATAAAAAAGCATCTAATAAAGCTTATGAAAGCAATGATATTAAGGAAGGAAAAAAACTTTTTGATTCTTTAGTAAAAACAAAACTCATTGGTACAAAGTTTGACGATTTCAGTCTTAAAGTTTACAAAGAAAAAAACGTAAAAATTAACCGAATCAGCAAACCTATATTTATTATCACCTACGCTTCCTGGTGTGTAATTCCAAAAGGGGAAATTCCTGCACTAAATATACTTGCGAAAGAACATCGTAATGACCTGCAGTTCATCGTAGTCTTTTGGGACAAAAAAAATGATTTAAAAAACATAGCCAACAAATTCAACGATCATATAAAGGTTTGCTATGCAAATGAATATTACTCCAAAGACTCACATATAGTTTCCACTATTAAGCACACACTAGGTTTTCCTACTTCTATATTCGTTGATGAAAACAAAAATGTTGTTAACGTTAAACATTTTGATAATAAAATCAAATTAAAAACTCCTATAAAAGAAGCAATTATAACCAGCTATAATTACTTCAGCAAAGATATTAATGAAAACCTTGTCAAGGCAGCGCCTAAAAACGAAGCTTTTACTACAAATTAATAATTTACATTTTAGGAAGAAAACTTTCTTCACACCTCACTCAATTACTCTCTAAAATAATACGTGGCAAATTAACATTCAGCCATCTGTATTTATTAAGAATCATAACGTGAGTTCCTCCCGACACAACAATGCAGTCTTTAATATATTTAATTGGAAAAACATCATCAGCATCTCCATGAATGTGGACTACATCAGCATTAACTACTTTTCTTTCCCATAAAACAACCTGCTCAATTGCCCAATCCAAATAGCGCTTATCTCTTACCGAAAGGAATTTTTCATATAATTTAAGCCTTTCATTCACTTTTTTCCCAAATGAGAATTTAGCGAGACTCTCTATATTTTGAACCAAACCTATCGGGATCAACTTATATGCTTTAGTGCTTTTAGCCAAAACCATTCTTTTTGGAAATTCCAAATTACATTTTACGCTCGAAATAATTATAACTTTTCGAACTGTAATAAAACTCGCCATTTCCTGAACCAAAATACCCCCAAAAGAAACTCCTATCAAAACTGGGTTTTCATGCACAATCTTTTGAGTCATTCGTTTAGCATATTCTTGTAGAGTCTCTTTGTCATTTGGGATTTCCCATTCCAAAAAAAACATTTCAAATTCAGATTCAGGAAGTTTTATTCTTTCAAAAATTGCAATACTAGCTGCCAAACCTGGCATAAAATAAACCGGAATCTTATTCATATTAACTTATTTTATTTAGAGAAATCAAAACAAAAACACCTTCTCTTATAATTCTTAAAGTTAATTTTTTTACACTTATCTATCCATTACTTCTCCTATTTTTAATGAAAATAAATTGATTTTTCACAAAGTTTTAAAACAGCTTTACTTTTACCAAAACACGAGCTTCAAAATTTAGTTTATTAAGTTAATCACAAAAATCATCATCCCTGAATATCAAATTGTTACCTTTGCGTTTTATTTATAGTACATTCTTAAACTCCATAAACATTTACTCATCCTTTCACAAACAGCATAAAAATGGAAACTATAACAAAATTAGAAATTAAGGACAATGCTTTTGCCAGACAATTTGAAACAAAAACAGAAGCTGGAATAGTTTCTTTAGAATACTCATTTCAAGAGAAAAAAATATTTCTAACCAAAATTAATGTTCCTGAAAATTATAATGATGAAGAATTTATTTCTAATTTTCTAAAAAACATCATGGAAATCGCTATTGAGAAGAGATTAAAAGTAGTACCTATTCTCCCAAAAACAGTAGCTTTCTTCAAAAAAAATCCAGCCTACAAAGTATTACTTCCGCCAGGAATACGCATATAACAAAAGAGCCAGTTTATTAAATAAACTGGCTCTTTTGTTATATGTCATTTTTATTTCTATCTATTTCTTTGCGAAGACTGTCTTTCATTAGACTGATTGCTTGAACTACGCGTGTTCGCTGGTCTAGCAGTCTGATTTGACGATCTGGTTGTAGACGCAGGGCGTGATACTGGTGCCACTGGACGAGCTGTCGGTGTTGCAGGACGCGTTTTTGAAGGTGATACAGGTCGAGTTGAAGGCCTAGTTGGACTAGTCGAAGGACGCGCTGTCGATGGTGATGCAGGGCGAGTTGAAGGTGCAGTTGGACGAGCCGAAGGACGCGCTGTCGATGAAGACGTCGGTCGTGATGAAGGTGTAGTTGGACGATTATTCGGTCTTGTTGATGGTCTTGTTGTTGGGTTATTTGGCTTTCTATAATTATTACCATTATAAGTTCTTTTATAATTACCATTTCTCGTGTTGTTAACCACTACAACAGATGTGCTTCTTCTGGAATAATAATTATTATAATGAGATGGGTAATGATAATAAGGTGGCCTATAATAATGATTGTGATAATGGTAATGATTATGATAGTAAACACTAAAATACAATGGTGCCCATGGTCTAAAATAAGGTGGGTAGTATCCATAATAATAAGGTGGGTAATATGGCACATAAACTGGTGAATACAAATACACCACTACAGGGCTTACTGCAACACTTACTGGTGCTGCAGCTACAGTAACTGTTTCAGTACCTGTATAACCCGGATTTGCGGTAGTTGTCGCATTTTTTGAATCAAGGGGCTCTACCACATAATTTTTGCCGTATAAGTTTTCATCACCAACTATTTGAATTGTAATTTTCTTGCTTTTATCTTTGTTTACAAAAACCACAGCCACATCTTGCACATCATTTTTGTTGAGTTCAACCTGAAGGACAAACATAAAGTTATCACCCTCTTTTTCAGTTTTTACTTTAATAAAATCAACTTTACCATCATTATCCAGATCCAGATTATTGATTTTAGAGCTATCATCATTTAATGACTGTTCAAATTTCTCGATAGTGGCTGATTTCTGAAAAATATCCAAAACCGCATATAGGTTTAAATTATCGCCAGGCAAGCCCAAAGCTTCTGGTTCTTCATAGGATTGTGAATATCCTGTATAACCAATAAAACTAGCCAATATGAATACTAAATAATAGATTCTTTTTTTCATAATAAAGTCTTTATATAAATTTAAATCGCTAACTTTTGTCGTTTGACCAATTAAAACAACAAAGGTTTAATTATCAAAAATATTTGATTATAAAAGCAATTGTAAAAAAAGCATTAAGATAAAGCGATAAATTGCAAACTTTTTCAAAAAAATATTTCACTAGATTTATATGGGTTTTATTCAGATCTAGCCCTTTTCAATTTTTAACTTTAATCATCTTCAATACTTTAATAAAGTTCAGTTTTTACTTTTTAAATATTTCTAACAAAGCGGTTGTTCCAAGAGTTACACCCAGAGGAATGGCACTCAAATCTATTTCAAAGTTACTGTTATGATTAAAAAACGGAAACATTTTACCTTCTTTTGCAGCTTTTGCTGATGCTTCTTTGTTTGCTATGCCAACCAACATATAGTCATATATAGGCTTTGGATTGTGTATTACTAAATGATGAAAATCTTCAGACCCCATAACTGCTGGAATATTTTTCATGTTTTTATCTGGCGCAATAACCGTTTCTAATGCTTTGTTTACTTTGTCTACCATAACTTCATTGTTTACTAGTGGATATGCCATTCCTTTCATGGTTAGTGTTGGGTACAACTCTTTAGGCAAATCATACGCAAAGGCAATACTTTCATTTATGCGTTTAATGCCGTTTAGCATTAGGTTACGGTCTTGTTCATTAAACCACCGTAGATTAAGCTTTAACAATGCCGAACCAGGAATTACATTATTATCTATACCCGATTGAAAAGAACCTACAGTTATCACAGCTGCGTTTTGCGGGTCAATGGCTCGACTTATTATGGTTTGATATTCAATAACTGCCGCTGCACCCATCAAAATTGGATCTTTTGCAACATGAGGAGAAGATCCATGACCGCCAATTCCATAAAATGTAACATCTAGCACGTCCATACCAGCCATCCTTTTTCCGCTTCCATTTGAAATATAACCAACTGGGAACGGAGCTGTGTGCATGCCAAATAAATAATCCGGTATAGGAATTCCTTTTTCATACATTTTGTCATTAATCATAGCTTCTGCCCCTTCACCCAATTCTTCAGCGGGTTGCCCAACCATTACCAAAGTTCCACTCCAGGACTTTTTTAAAACTACCATAGCTTTAGCAATACCTAACATCCAGGTTGTATGAGCATCGTGTCCGCAGGCGTGCATTGCAGGTACATCTTCACCTGCTCTATTTTTTACTAATTTTTTATTTTCATAGGCAATTCCAGTCGTTTCTTGAACTGAATTACAATCCATATCAGCGCGATACATTACAATAGGACCTCCATCGTTTTTAAAAATACCAACTACACCTGTTTTACCAATTCCTGTTTTAACCTCAAATCCTAAAGCTTTTAATTCTTTGGCAACAATAGCAGCTGTTCGTACCTCCATGAAACCTAATTCCGGATTTGCATGTATGTCTTTGAACATTTCTATCAATCTTTTAGTATCGGTATCTATAAGTTTTTTTAATTCTTGGCTGGATGAATTCGATTGACCAGCTATTGTATTTCCAACAAGCAATAATACAAGTATTGATAAAAAAAATGTTTTATTGTTTTTCATGATTTTATTATTTAATAGTTATTATACAAACTTATTTGCTTTCATCTACTGCTTAAAAATCTTTAATTTTATATTGATAAAACAAATTTCCGTTAAAAAAAAAACCAATCTAAGGTATTATTGTTGTAAATAAATAGACCGAAAATATTACCAATAAAACCACTCCTTGAATGGAAGTCGTCTTACCTGTTCGTAATGAAAGTGACAATATAAAAAGTGAAAGAATAAATAAAACCGTGGATTTTACATCAATCCCTAAAGTAAGAGGCAGATCATAATATAAGGAAACAAAAGCAACAGCAGGAATTGTTAATCCTATACTAGCCAGGGCAGATCCCAATGCTAAATTCAAACTGGACTGCAAACGGTTTTTTCGAGCAGCGTGTAGAGCAGATAACCCTTCGGGCAATAAAACCACCATTGCTATTATAATCCCAACTACAGATTTTGGTGCACCTGCCGAATCGATTCCTGCTTCAACACTTGGTGATAAAGCTTTAGCCGATAGTACAACTGCAACCAAACTTATAAATAAAAGTATTGAGCTAATTATACTTACTTTTTTGGAAGGTGGAACTTCATGAATTTCTTCTTTCGCTTCTTTGTTTACAGGTAAAAAATAATCACGATGCTTAACGGTTTGCATTAATAAAAATGCGCCATATAATATTAAAGAGATTATTGCAACAAAAACCAACTGATTTGAATTATAAACAGGTCCTTTAATACTAGTAGTATAATTGGGCAATATGAGGGTTAATACAGAAATAGCCGTCAGTATTGTTAAAGCTGCACTAACTCCATCCAATCGGTATTTTTGTTCTTTAAACTTTATTCCGCCTATCAATAAACAGCCTCCAACAATACCATTAATAATAATCATTTCCGAAGCAAATATGGTATCTCTAGCCAAAACAGCCGAGTCTTTTCCTCCAGCTAACATTAAAGAAACTATCAATGCCACTTCGATCGTAGTTATAGCTATGGCCAATACTAAAGTTCCTAAAGGTTCTCCAACACTTAGAGCAATAACTTCGGCATGATGAACTGCTGCTAAAATACATACTATCAAACTTGCTGCTAAGATTATTAAATACCAACCACCAAAGTCCAATTGCAACCCAAAATAAATTATACAAGTGAAAATTGGTGAAATAATACACCATAATGGTAGATTATCCTTCATTTCTTTTTCCATAGGGTTTTTATTGTTTTAAGAATTTATTACCGTAATAAAAAAAAGTACATTCTTTATTTACGATTATGATTTGAGATTATACAGCGTTTAAAATATTTTTTTAATTACAAATATTTTTTGAAAAAGAAAATTAATTAAAGCTCTCACTATAGTTTGTTATATTTATAAAAGAACCTCTATTGGATTTAAGGATATCAATTGTTCTTTTGTGTTACTTATTTTCTAAATATAGTACTCCTTAAACTAAAGAAATAATACGAAATCAGTTATTATTAAATACAAATTGCGGTTGAAAGAAATTGTTATCCCTCTTACCCTTTTTAAAGACTCAATACATATAAATTACTTTAAAATGGAATACAAATCGGATTTGCTAACACCTTTGCGGACTCTATTCTTTTAAAAAAATTAATTATGCTTGCACATATCTTGAAAATATTTAGGTTTGAAAAATTAAAACAAACATTTTATTTTATTTCGTTTATTTAGTTTGCAAATTTCACAAACAAACTTATAGCAAATATCCCTGATTAAATAATACAAAAGCAATATTAACAAGTGTTTACCCAGAAAAAAAGCTTGAAAGTATAATTTATTTTCTATAAATCAATTAAAACACACCATTAGCTGTTTCCAAAAAACAAAATTTATAACTGTTGTTATCCATAATCATTAGCAAATAACGCTTTTAAAAGCTATCATATACTAGCATTTCAAAAATAATAATTACCAGCCTCTTTCAAAAAAAACAATTAAACAAAAGTTAATAATTACCTTATTACTAGATTATTACATAAACTTATTGTCGATTTTAATATTAAATACTATATTTATAATCATCATTATTAACAAAAAACAATCTTATGGAAAAAATCATTCATGTGTTATCAATTTTTCTTGGATTATTAATTCTGAACGAAGTATTTAAAAGGTCAAAATGGCTTTCGATTATTGTTTTTTACAGGTGCTGCAGGAATATAAAATTTCACGATTTCGTCAACAGCCACATATCATCCAGATACTATCATTAACATCTGGTTTCACACATCCAAATTGTATTGTGCAATCGCAGGAGTTCTTATTTTTAAAGTTATTTAAGCATAGCAAATAGGCGAAAAAAAACTGACTTATTTTCCTGCATTAATTCTTGCGACAAACATATTAGAAGCCGTAACAGGAGATTTTGAACTTGGTTAACAAAATTGCAAAATCTAAAATTATCTCAACGGTTTGGTGGGTATACTGTCTAAAATAACCATATACAAATGGTTGGGTATAATTGCAGCTAAAAACAATGTAAAAATATGATTTAACCAGACATTCTCGTAATTTGAATAATTGCTTATGATATTTGGAATTTTGCTTACATCTATTTTTGTGTGTACAACATACTTTCTACAATGCAGCAGTGTTATCTTCTTGCGATATTCCTGCATTGTTTATCAAAAAAGGAACTTGGCTTCCTGTATGTGCCATTACTTTAATTGCTTGAATGATGTCTCTTTTCACATTCAATCACCATGTTGACAATCCAAATAATTACTATAATGCCTGAATATAGTGAGACAATGTTATTAATTGTGGTTTTGCGGCAATGTGTCTTTTGCTTGGATGTAATTCTCTAAAATGATTAAATACAAACGTTTTGGATATGGTTAAGAAGTTCATATGAATTAACAAAAAATATTAAATAAAAAGAGAATAATACTACAATAATTATCTTTTATTTAAATTTATATAATTAAGCATTGTACATTTTCTAAAGTTTATAAGATTATGAAATCAATTTTAATGAATAAGAAAATTATTTACCTATCCATTTTTTGTTTATCTCTTACTAATCTACACTCTCAGATAATAGTTTCTAAAAGTCTTGAGGAAGCCATAAATAAAGCTATAGATAAAAACATTTCGCTTAAAAATTCGACAATAGAAATAGAAAAATTAAATCTACAGGAAAAAGGAATTCTCAATAAATACATCCCAACTGTAGAAGCCTACGCACTCTATTCGTATTTTGACAGCAGCTTAACTTTGGATTTCCCAAGTACAACCGTTGGAAATATTCCATTATTTAAAGACAAAGGAACATTTGATAATTCGGGTAATTTTTTTATAGGCAGTGTTATGGCAAAAAGTGTATTATTTAGCGGCATGCAGATACCCAATGGCGCCAATGCAGTTAAACAAAAAGCCATTGGAACTGCTTACTTAAAAGACTCCGAGAAAGATGCCATTATCAAAGATGTAATTAACACTTTTGATCAATTAAAACTAATCAACGAAACCGAGAAACTAATTAATGACAGCGATAAAAGGCTGAACACCGAAACCAAAAGAGTTTCTAGAGCAATTGAATTAGGACTTGCCATTCCTTATGACAGGGATAAACTAAAACTGGCTTTATTGGAATTAGAATCCAAAAGAATTGAATTAAACGGAAAACGAGCGCTACTCTACAAAAAACTCGAATACTTAACGGGTTATTCCAACGCAGAAATTAATGCAGTTCAGTACGAAATTGTTCCTTATGTACTTGTTGATACTAATTTAAACACAGACAACAAACAAGAAATAAAAGCCTTGGAATCATTCAAACTGGCAAGTGAGTATTTATTAAAAAAAGAAAAAGGCACATACCTGCCTACCATTGGTGCTTTTGGAGGTATTACTTATTCCAGTATATTTGATTTGAAAGGAACAACTTCGACAGTTCCTATTATAAACCAGCCTGTAAGTCTGGGGGTAAATGAATTTTCTTTAAATCCATTGTTAATGGCTGGAGCCGCTTTGAAATGGGAAATTTTTTCTGGTTTTGAAAGAGAACACAAAGTACATGAAGCCAAATTGAATATCGAAAAAGTTCAGAACCAAATTGATGACACCAAACAAAAACTGCAATTACTGCTAGAAAACAATAGGGTTAATTATGATGTTTTGATGAAAAAAATTGAAATCTCTAACCAACAAGAAAAAGTTGCCAAAAACAATTTAAACTTAGCTTCCAAACAATACAAAGAAGGACTTATCAATGTCTCCGAACTATTAGAAGCCGAGAATGATTCTTACAAAGTATCAACTACCAAATTAAACACCCTAATAGAAGAACGTTTAGCCGCTATTGAAACTATTATAACTACTGGAGAATTGTCTAAAAAATTATCTAAATAAACATTATTTATGAAAAGAGCTATCACCGTACTATTCCTTGCAGCGATTGTATTTAGCTGTAGCAAACCCAAAAACAGTAGGCTTTTACAAGGAAAAGTAGAAAATGAGCAAATTGCAATAGTCAGTAAGATTCCTGGTAAAATAATTAAAATATTCGTAAAAGAAGGTGATCTTGTTCAAAAAGGCGATACTCTCGCTATACTTGACATTCCAGAAGTAGATGCCAAAAAAAGCCAAGCCGAAGGTGCTGTTGTTAGTGCAAAAGCGCAATATTCTATGGTCTTGAAAGGCGCAACAGACAACCAAATCAAACAATTGGAAGCAAAAAAAATGGGATTGAAAGAGCAATATGAATTTGCTCAAAAATCAATCAATAGATTAAGCAGCATGCTCAAAGACTCCTTGGTTTCCCAACAAACTTTTGATGAAACTTTTGCTAAATATCAAGGTGCTCAAGCACAATACAATGCCGTTTTAGCTGAAATTGACGAAGCAAGAAAGGGCGCAAGAATCGAACAGCAAACGATGGCATTAGGACAGCAAGACAGAGCCTACGGCGCTTTGCAGGAAGTAGAATCTGCCAACAAAGAACGTTATGTTATAGCTCCACAAGATATGAGTATTGAAACTATCACTCTTAATTTGGGAGAGTTGGCTTTACCTGGTTATACCTTATTTAATGGCTATATAAGCAACAGCACCTACTTTCGATTTACAGTTCAGGAGAGCCAGCTTTCTGGATTCAAAAAAGGACAAGAAATTAGTGTTGGCATTCCAAATTCTGATAAAAAAATAAAAGGAAAAATCACTATCATTAAACAATTGGGTGCATACGGAAACATTGCAACCGCTTATCCTGATTATGAATTACAGGAAAGTTTATTCGAAGTGCGGATTACTCCAATGGACAATTCTGAATCCAAAGATTTAATTACAAAAACAACTGTAACTTTATCATTATAATTATGCAAAATTTCTTTTCCCTCTTAAAAAGAGAATTTCAATTATTTTGGCAAAATAAAATCTTACGAATGCTATTTATAGGAGCGCCTTTATTGTATGCCGTATTGTTAGGATATGTCTATAGCAAAGGAAAAGCAACAGATTTACCTATTATCGTAGTTGATATGGATCAATCTGAAATGAGTGCAAAAGCTATTGAAATGTTTAATGATGATGAAGTTATAATTATTAAAGCACTTTTATTCGACAAAAATGACCTTTCAAAAATTGCTATAGACAATGAAGCCAATTGCATCGTAATTATTCCAAAAGATTTTCAAAAAATGGTGCTCACCAAACGGTATCCAGAAATTATTACTATTGTTAATACCGCCAATATTTTAACTGCAAATTTTTCGTCTAATGCTATACAAGTCTGCTTAGGCACCTTAAAAGTTGGCGTGCAAATGGAAACTTTACGCAAGCAAGGAATCTCTGAAAAATTATTAGCGTCAGAATATGAACCTTTTAAAACAACTTTTGTCAAAAAAAATAACCGCAGCAGCAACTACTTATACTACTTATGGCCCGGTGTTTTAGCGGCCGTTTTGCAACAAGTAATGCTATTAGCATTAGCCTTATCTTTTGCCTCTGAATTTGAGAATGGAACTTTTAGAATTTTAGTCGACCAATGCCCTTCTGTTTTAAAAATGATGAGCATAAAAATCATTCCTTACCTTATTATGAGTTTTGGAGTTTGGCTTCTCTATTGGTTCTTTACCTTTTATTTCAGAATACCATTTTTCGAAAATTTACTGCAGCTCACCTTTGTGGCAGGTATCTTTGTGCTATCTGTTTCATTCATCGGAATATTAGTGAGCATCCTAATTCCAAACCAACTTAAAGCTACAGAAATTTTGATGGTCATAGCTACTCCAAGTTTCATACTGAGCGGATTCAGCTGGCCATTAAGCCAAATGCCTAATTGGGTTCAAGGCGTTGCTAATGTAATTCCGTTAACACATTTTTTGAAAGCTTTTAGAATATTAATTATTGAAAATGGCACGCTTTCACAAACTTGGGATTCCATCAAAAATATGATTATTATAGGAAGTGTTTGTGCTATTTGGGCATACATAGCTTTGTATTTTAAGAAAAAAACAGTTCTAAAAAGTGTACTATAAACTACAAAGGCAAGAGAAATTAAACTCTTGCCTTTTGTTTTTCTTTTAAAAAAATAAATCTATTTTTCAATCTCTTTCATACTGTCCATTTTCTTGTGAGCCAAGAAACCTGTAATATCTTCAAAATGCTCTACAACACGTTTGTTCCCAAATTCAAAAACTTTGGTAGCCAAACCGTCAAGGAAATCTCTATCGTGAGAAACTAAAATCAAAGTTCCGTCAAAATCACGTAAAGCATCCTTGATAATATCTTTGGTTTTCATGTCCAAGTGATTCGAAGGCTCATCCAGAATTAATAAGTTTACTGGTTCAAGCAACAATTTAATCATTGCCAAACGAGTTTTTTCTCCACCAGAAAGCACCTTCACTTTCTTGGTAATATCATCTCCATGAAACATAAAAGCTCCAAGAATATTCTTTATCTGCGTTCTTACATCACCAACAGCAATATCATCTATAGTTTCAAAAATAGTAGCATTTTCATCCAATAACGCCGCTTGATTTTGGGCAAAATAGCCAATTTGAGAATTATGACCAATTTCAACAGAACCGCTATCTGGACCAAACTCTTTCATTATAGCTTTAATCATTGTTGACTTTCCTTCTCCATTTTTCCCAACAAAAGCTACTTTTTGCCCTCTTTCGATAACAATATTTGCATCTTTGAAAACCACATGATCACCATACGATTTAGACATATCTTTTACAATAACAGGATATTGCCCAGAACGTGCTGCCGGCGGGAATTTTAATTTCAATGCCGAAGTATCCACTTCATCAACCTGAACAATAACTAATTTTTCAAGCATTTTCACTCTCGACTGAACTGCATCTGTTTTAGAAAACGTCCCTTTAAACCGGTCGATAAAAGTTCTATTATCAGCAATCATTTTTTGCTGCTCATCATACGCTTTTTGCTGATGAATACGACGGTCTTTTCTTAACTCTAAATAGTGAGTATATTTGGCTTTATAATCATAAATACGGCCCATTGTCACCTCAATAGTACGGTTAGTAATATTATCTACAAAAGCTCTATCGTGTGAAATAACTACAACCGCTTTGGCCGAATTAATCAAGAAGTCCTCTAGCCATTGAATACTTTCAATATCCATGTGATTCGTAGGCTCATCCAGTAAAATTAAATCTGGTTTTTTCAAAAGGATTTTAGCCAATTCGATTCTCATTCTCCAGCCTCCAGAAAACTCAGAAGTCTGGCGAGTAAAATCTTCACGAACAAAACCTAAACCAATTAAAATTTTCTCTACTTCAGCTTCATAATTGACTTCCTCAATAGCATAATATTTTTCACTTAAATCAGAAACTCTTTCGATCAATTTCATATACGCATCACTTTCATAATCGGTACGGATAGTCAATTGCTCATTAATTTCATCTATTTCGGATTTCATGCTAAAGATTTCGCCAAAAGCTTTTGAAGCCTCTTCCATCACCGTAGCGCCATCTGTAGTCAATAAATGCTGTGGAAGATAAGCGACAACCGCATCTTTTGGCACAGAAACATTTCCTGTAGAAGGTTTTCCCTGTCCTGCAATAATTTTCAAAAGTGTTGATTTACCTGCACCATTTTTACCCATAAGGGCAATTTTATCATTTTCATTTATTGCAAAAGAAACATCACTAAAAAGTGTAGTCCCTCCAAATTGAACCGAAATATCGTTAATTGTAATCATTATTTTTGTTTAAAGTTTAATGTTCAAAAGTTTAAAGCTGTGATTATTAAACTGAACATTTTTTTTGAAGGCGCAAAGATAGGTTAATTAGAGCATTAGACAATGGTTATTTTTTTGACTGAACACAAAAAAAAACCACAAATTAGCCTATTAAAAATTAGCTATTTTGCGGTTAAAATTATTCTGTTTGAGTTTTTATTTGAAAAACTATTCCTTTCTCCACTTTTTTGATTCCTCAAAAATATGTTCCAAGATTGCTGCTTCCTTTTCATCAAAATCTACATTTCTTCGGCTCATTACTAATCTTGCGGTTTCAAAAGCTTTTTTGGTAACATAAGTAGTAAATCCTGTAGCTCCTCCCCAAGAAAAACTTGGTACGAAATTGCGGGGAAAACCGCTTCCAAAAATATTAACGCTCACTCCTACCACGGTTCCTGTGTTGAACATCGTATTGATACCGCACTTACTATGATCACCCATCATCAGTCCGCAAAACTGAAGACCTGTTTTAGCAAAACTTTCGGTTTCATAGCTCCACAATTTTACTTCTTCGTAATTGTTTTTTAGATTGGAATTATTGCTGTCGGCTCCAATATTACACCATTCTCCCAACACTGAATCTCCAAGAAATCCATCGTGTCCTTTATTTGAATAAGCAAAAAGAACTGCATTTTTTACCTCTCCCCCTATTCTTGAATAAGGTCCGACTGTAGTAGCACCATACACTTTGGCTCCCATTTTTACCTGTGCATTTTCGCATAAAGCAAATGGCCCGCGAATGATAGAGCCTTCCATAATTTCAGAATCTTTACCTATATATATTGACCCTGTCGAAGCATTCAAAGTAACAAACTCTAATTTGGCTCCTTCTTCAATAAAAACATTTTCAGGAGATATTACATTTACACTTTTTGGTATTGGCTGTGATTTCCTATCGGCTGTTAAAAACTCAAAATCTTCACGAATTGCCAAATCATTTTTGGAAAAAATATCCCAAGTATTTTCTATCGTTATACAATCTTCACTGTATTCGAGAATTTCGTAAGTATCAAAATCTACTTCCTGTTGATCATCCGCATAAAAAGCAATGACATCATCCCCTTTGAAAATTGCCTGATTGGGTCCAAGATTACTAACCATTTCAGCCAAAACATTATTTGGCAGAAAAGAAGCATTAATCATTACATTTTCCTCCAACTCTACCATTGGAAATTTCTCTGACAAATATTCCTCGGTTACCGTTGTCGTTGTGGATCTCAAATGCGCTTCCCATTTTTGGCGGATGGTCATAATTCCAACCAAAATATCGGCTACAGGACGGGTAAAAGTAAAGGGTAACAATGCATTTCGAGCGGGACCGTCAAAAAGTATATAATTCATAAATTAAATTGTAAATTGTTAAAATGTGATTTGGTTATCACAGCAAAGTTACAATTATTTTTAAATGTTTGCTGAGCCATAACATCTCATAACAAAAGAAAGGAAACTTCATTTCATAAAAAAAGCCCCGCAAATTGCGAGGCTTTAGAAATATTTGAAAACCAGTTAAAATTATTTAACGTGTTTAGCGTATTTAGTTTTGAATTTATCAATACGTCCTGCAGTATCGATAAGTTTAGATTTACCTGTGTAAAAAGGGTGAGAAGTTCTAGAAATCTCCATTTTTACAACTGGATATTCAACACCTTCGTGAATAATAGTTTCTCTAGTATCAGCAGTAGATTTAGTGATAAAAACATCTTCATTTGACATGTCTTTAAAAGCAACTAATCTGTAATTTTCTGGGTGTACACCTTTTTTCATCTTGAATCTTTTTTATTTGTTAATTATAACTTGTCTTGAAGCTTTTCTTCTAACAGAAAAGGTATAAACCCGCTATAACTTTTTGTTTTACAATATTATTTTGAGTTTGCAAATTTACACTTATTTTTTAATATACAAACCTTTACTCTGTTTTTTTTATATAGCCTAAAAAACATTTTATACACGCCATTATATTGGGAATTGCTATATTTGTGAATTAATTTTAAAACATATAGAAATATGATTAATGAAGCTATTAAAAAGAACGGGATTACTTACGGAATTGCCTTAGGTGTTATTTTAGCATTAATTACAGCTACGATGTATTCAATTGACTTGAAATTATTTGTTTCGAACTGGACAGGTCCGTCAATATTTGTAATTAACTTGATTGTTAGTATCATATTACTTGTAAAAACCAAAAAAGATCTTAATGGTTTTTTCTCCTTTAAAGATGCATTTACAACTTATTTTATTGCCGTTTTAACAGCTATTTTAATTTCAACATTATTCAGCATTCTATTATTTAATGTAATTGACCCTGAAGCAAAAGAAACTATAAGCGAATATCTCATAAAATATATGGCTGAAATGTTACAAAAATTTGGAACACCTGCCTCTGCCGTAAATGAAGCGTTAGCGAAAATGAGAGAAACCAACCCTTTTTCAACTTTAGAACAACTAAAAGGATTAGTTTTTAGTCTTGCTCTTTACTCAATTTTAGGATTAATTTTAGCGGCCTTTTTTAAAAGCAAAACTACAAAAGAATAAAAAATTTAAATGAATTTATCAATACTCATACCGCTTCTTAACGAAGAGGAATCTTTACAAGAATTGTACACTTGGATCATTTCAACTATGAAATCGAACAATTATAGTTACGAAATCATTTTTCTGGATGACGGAAGTACAGATGAATCCTGGAACATTATATCAGGATTTGCTACTGAGAATCCTAATGTAAAGGGGATTCGTTTCATGAAAAATTTTGGAAAATCACAAGCTTTACATGCTGGTTTTGCTAAGGCAAAAGGGGATGTGATCATCACTATGGATGCCGATCTGCAGGATAGTCCGGACGAGATTCCCGGTTTATACGAAATGATTAGCAAAGAAAAATATGACTTGGTTTCGGGCTGGAAAAAGAAACGTTACGACTCTGTTGTGGCAAAAAATATTCCGTCTAAACTATTTAATTGGGCAGCCAGAAAAACATCCGGAGTGGAATTGAATGATTTTAACTGCGGACTGAAAGCATACAAAAATGTGGTAGTAAAAAACATTGAAGTATCTGGTGAAATGCATAGATACATTCCTGTTTTGGCCAAGAATGCCGGTTTTGGCAAAATTGGCGAAAAAATTGTACAGCATCAAGCAAGAAAATATGGAGAAACCAAATTTGGGATGGAACGTTTCATCAATGGTTTCTTGGATTTAATAACGATTTGGTTTCTTTCCCGATTTGGAAAAAGACCAATGCATTTATTCGGCGCCATAGGTTCCTTTATGTTTATTGTGGGATTCTTATTGGCTGGATATATTGGGGTTTCAAAACTATACCATATGTATATGGGAATGCGCTATAGCCTGGTAACTACCAATCCATGGTTTTTCATTGCATTGACAACAATGGTTTTGGGAACGCAATTGTTTTTGGCAGGGTTTCTTGGAGAAATTATTTTGAGAACCAAAAACAACGAGGAACGTTACAAAGTTTCGACTGAGGTGAATTTTTAAAAACCTCAACCCAGCCCCTCTCCAAGGGATAGAGGCGAAAGGAATAGGTTATAAAAACAAAATTTCCGGGTTTACGGGTTTAGCCCTGATAGCAGCGGAAATCCTTTTTTGAATAAATCTATTTTTTCCTGAACGGGCAGAGCGACCGGAGGAAGCTCCTGACGGTTCTTGGAAAAAAAGATTTAAGAGAAAAAGATTATAGCGGATAGCAGGATTAGCTCCTGAAAAACAGATTAACAACTTAAACTAAATATATAATGCACATAGCACAAAACATTTTAGATGCAGTAAACGAATGGTTAACACCTACGTTTGACAATGAAACTCAAGTTGCCATAAAAGAATTAATGACGACTTCGCCAAAAGATTTAGAAGAGAGTTTTTATAAAAATTTGGAATTCGGAACCGGAGGAATGCGTGGTGTAATGGGAGTTGGAAACAACCGCATCAACAAATATACACTTGGGAAAAGCACTCAGGGACTTTCGGATTATCTGCATAAAGTTTTTCCAAACCAGCCGATAAAAGCGGTTATTGCTTTTGACTGTCGTCATAACAGTAAATCTTTGGCGAAAGTAGTTGCCGATGTTTTCTCTGCAAATGGTATTCAGGTTTATTTATTTTCGGATTTGCGACCTACTCCAGAATTGTCTTTTGCTCTGAAATATTTAGGCTGTCAATGCGGAATTGTATTAACGGCATCTCACAATCCTCCAGAATATAATGGCTACAAAGTATATTGGGAAGATGGCGGGCAAATTGTTCCTCCTCAAGACGGCGATATTATCGATACCATTGAAAAATTGAATTACAGCCAAATCAAATTTGACGCAAACGAAGATTTGATTCAATATATTGATGTCGAAGTTGATCAAGCATTTATAAAATCGACTATCGAAAACGCTGGTTTTGGAACATCACAAGAAGCGAAAGACAATCTGAAGATTGTATTTACTTCTCTTCACGGAACTTCGATTACCGCTGTTCCTGAAACTTTTGCACAGGCTGGTTATAAAAATGTAAATATTGTTGAAGAGCAAAGAGTTCCAAATGGTGATTTCCCGACTGTAAAATCTCCAAATCCTGAAGAACCCGAAGCTTTGACATTGGCATTGGCATTGGCAGACAAAACCAACTCCGATATTGTTGTTGGAACAGATCCTGATTGTGACCGCTTGGGTGTTGCTGTTCGAAACAATGAAGGCAAAATGATTTTGTTGAACGGAAATCAAACCATGATTTTAATGACTGCTTTTCTATTAGAAGAATGGAAAAAAGCTGGCAAAATTAACGGAAAACAATTCGTAGGTTCTACGATTGTTTCTACTCCAATGATTATGGAATTGGCTTCTGCTTATGAAGTTGGATTTAAAGTTGGTCTTACTGGCTTCAAATGGATCGCCAAAATGATTAAGGATTTTCCAGAATTGGAATTCATTGGCGGTGGAGAAGAAAGTTTTGGATACATGGTAGGTGATGCAGTTCGCGATAAAGATGCTGTTGCTGCTACTTTATTGATTTGCGAATTAGCAGCTCAGGCCAAAGCTAACGGAAGCACGGTTTATAAAGAATTATTGAAACTTTATGTAGAACACGGTTTTTACAAAGAACACTTAATTTCTATTACTAAAAAGGGGATGGAAGGTTTAGCTGAAATCAATCAAATGATGATTTCTTTGCGTGAAAATCCTTTGAAAGAAATTAATGGTCAAAGAGTTGTATTGGTGGAAGATTATAAATCATCAATTGCAAAAAACTTGTTTACCAGCGAAGAAGAAACTATAGATATGCCAAAAGCAGATGTATTGATTTACTACACCGAAGATGGTTCTAAAATTTGCGCAAGACCAAGCGGAACTGAGCCTAAAATTAAATTTTACATCAGCGTAAAAACAGAATTAGACTCAGTTGAAAACTTCACTAAAGTTGAGCAGGTCTTAGATGAAAAAATCAAAAATATAATTACTGCAATGCAATTGAGCTAAAAAACTATTGCTTTAAATAAAAAATAAACCCGGCATTTTCTATAATTGCCGGGTTTTAATGCCTAAATAATAACTTTAATAATGAGCAATTTTAAAAAAATAGTTCCTTTTATCTATCCGTATAAAAAATATGCATTTTTAAATATTTTTTTTAACGTATTGTATGCACTCTTTAGTACACTTTCTTTCATTGCTTTAATACCAATGCTTCAGGTGTTGTTTGACAAAACAAAAGAAAACAAAGTAAAACCAGTATTTGAAGGAATTCTAAAAATCAAAGAATATGGTGATAATTATTTGAGCTATTATATTACCTCAACAAAAGGCACTCATGAACCCGGTTATATTTTATTTATAATGGTAGCGATTATTATTTCTATCTTTTTATTAAAAAACTTAGCCGATTATTTAGCTATGTTTTTTATTACATTTTTACGAAATGGTGTTTTAAGAGATATGCGGAATGCTTTGTATAAAAAAACATTAGAACTGCCATTAGCTTTTTATTCTGAAAAAAGAAAAGGAGATGTAATTTCTAGAATCTCAGCCGATGTAAACGAAGTACAAAACTCCTTTTTGGCTATACTTGAGCTTATTGTAAAAGAACCTCTCACCATAATTTTTACAATAAGCGCCATGCTGATTATTAGTGCCAAACTAACCATATTTGTTTTTATTTTTATTCCAGTTTCCGGGTATATAATTTCATTAATTGGAAAACAGCTGAAGAAACAATCAACAAAAGCACAACAGGAACAAGGCACTTTTTTATCGACTTTAGAGGAAACAATCGGTGGCTTGAAAGTCGTAAAAGGATATAATTCTGAAAACTATTTTAATACCGTTTTTCAAAATTCTACAGAACGCTTTTTTAGTTTATCAAACAGTATTGGCAACCGCCAAAACTTGGCATCTCCTGCGAGTGAATTTATGGGAATTACTGTAATTGCTATATTACTTTGGTACGGAGGCCAAATGGTTTTGATCGACAAAACCCTTGCAGGTGCTGACTTTATTGCCTACATGGGATTGGCTTACAATATCCTAACGCCAGCAAAAGCAATTTCGAAAGCTTCGTACGGAGTAAAAAGAGGAAACGCAGCAGCAGAACGTGTTTTGGAAATTCTGGATCAGGAAAACCCAATAACCAGCAAAATCGATGCAGTAGAAAAAACCTCTTTCGATTCGGAAATTGCGATTCAGAATATCAATTTTAAATATGAAGATGAAAACGTTCTAAAAAACTTTTCTCTTACTGTAAAAAAAGGCCAGACTGTTGCTCTTGTAGGACAATCAGGAAGCGGAAAAAGTACTATTGCAAATTTATTGACCCGTTTCTATGATGTTCATGAAGGAACAATTTCAATTGACGGAATTGCCATAAAAGATTTGAATCTACAATCTTTGCGGGGTTTGATGGGATTGGTAACCCAAGACAGTATCTTATTTAATGACACTATAAAAGCCAATATCTCATTAGGAAAATTGGATGCAACCGATGACGAAATTATAGAAGCTTTGAAAATTGCTAATGCTTATGAATTCGTCCAAAATTTACCTCTTGGAATCTACACCAATATTGGTGATAGCGGAAACAAACTTTCCGGCGGTCAAAAACAGCGTCTTTCTATTGCCCGTGCAGTTTTGAAAAATCCTCCAATTATGATTTTGGACGAAGCAACTTCAGCCTTGGATACCGAAAGCGAAAAATTTGTACAAGTCGCTCTCGAAAACATGATGCAGAACAGAACTTCAATCGTAATTGCACACCGTCTTTCGACTATTCAAAAAGCAGATTTAATTGTTGTTATGAAGAAAGGAAAAATCGTGGAGCAAGGAACTCACGAAGAACTTATTGCAATGAATGGCAGTTATAACAAATTAGTAACAATGCAGTCATTTGAATCCTAATTAAAATACCGTATTTTGAACCGAGTCATAGCGAAATGACGAAGCACTTAAAGTTTTTTTGACAACCGCAAAATCTTTAAATTATTTCATTTTAAATCAAAACGCAATGTATCTCGACAACAAAAACATAACACTTCCAGAAGATCCAGACACAGTTGTCTGGAAATATCTGGACTTGTCAAAATTTCTAGATTTATTGCTTTCGAAAAAACTCTTTATGTCTCGTTCGGACAAATTTGAGGACCAATACGAAGGTACATTTAGTGAACCTACATTTGAAGAAATCAAAAAACTTTCCATAAACAATCCAGACTTTTTAAGTTACTACAAAACCCATAGGGAGAAAGTCGCTGTTAGCAGCTGGCACATCAATGAATATGAATCTTTTGCGATGTGGCAGATTTTTACCCAAAACAGCGAAGGATTAGCTATTCAATCAACAATTGGAAGATTACAAAAGGCATTGAATCCTGAGAATAATTTTGATCAGTATATTGGCGAAGTGAATTATATCGATTACAAAAAAGAATACATTCCGTTTGATGATTTTTTCTTTCCTTTTTTGTTCAAACGAAAAAGTTTTCAGTATGAACGCGAGGTACGAATCATTACTGATGTGACCGACAGCAATATCAAGTTAAATGATGGTCTAAAAATAAACGTAGATATCAACCAATTGATTGAGAAAATCTACATTCATCCCAAATCAGAGAATTGGTACAAAAATTTGGTTATTCAATTGGTAAAACAACTGGGCTTTGATTTTAAAATAGAGAAATCCGATCTGGAAAGTGATATTTTGATTTAGCTTTTATATTGGATCATAACTCTCTACTTTCCAGTCTTTATCTGCTAAATTGATATAGCTATAGTGCACTACATCTTTACTGTCAAATTTTCCGTTTTTGTTAGTATCTTCAACAGTTCTAAAATACAGACGGTTTTGTGATTCAATTAAGTTCCAGTCAATCAGCTCCTGAAAATCGGTAGAAACTTTGGTGAATTTTTCCCCGCCAATTTTACTCAAATACAATGTTTTGATATCGCTTACATCAAGCTTTCCGTCTTTATTGGTATCCATATCCATCATCGAATAGACCATAATTTGGTTTTTGGTTCTGTCCGAAACTGTTTTTAAATAAGTAGCAGTTTGAATCAAAACAGGTTTATCCGTTAATGCTTTTATGGAATCGGAACCTATTTTTTGAAATTTAAGATTCTGCAGATAACCTGTAATTTCATATTCGGAAGCATTTGATATCGTAAAACTCAAATCATTCACACTCGACGAGCCGTATTTGTTTTTAGATCCTTTTTCATAAACGCTCAAATCACCCACTGGATGAATAAGATAGCCCGTCCCCTGCATCTGTATCGGCAGATCAGCAATTTTTATTTGAGTCGAATCGGCTTTAGTAAGTTCACGCCCAGCTTTTGAAGCATCGTAAGTCACTTTCGGCTTTTCTGCTTCTTCTTTACAGCCCGCTAAAACGACTAGTATAAGTATTGTGATATATTTTAAATGCTTTTTCATTTTGAGTAGTTATAAACTGTTATCAAATATAAGATTTTTGATTGTATTATCTGTTTTTATTGAATTTTACTAAAGTAAAAATATTTAGAAGTACAATTCCAGAATAACCAAGAAAAAGAATCCATTGTTTTTTAAAGAAAGAAATCTGAAATTGAAGTTCTTCTTCAACTCTTCTATTTTCTTGCATTCTCAAATTTTCTTCTCTCATCCATTCAGATGTGCCGCAATTCATCCTTGTTCCAGTTATTCTACTTTTATCTATTTTTGGTTTGTTATTACTTCCTAATATATATAAATCATCTTTAAAAAGTCCCCAAGTCGGTACTTTTTCAGTCTCAATAATATTAATTACATTAATAAAAACATCATATTGAGTTTTTGAACCTAAATAAACTTTAGCCCCATTTATAGTATCCGATTCTTTTACTAATTTTCGCAAAAAAAACTTTAATTCGTCTAGGTTCTCCTCGTTTGGCTTACTCCCATTAAAATCAAACTCTTTATATTTTCTTAGACTGGACACTTTATATTCTGAAAAAGACTCAGGATCTGGCAAAGTTAAATCCATTCCTCCATAAACAGTAAAAGAATCTGTTTTATAAAAAAAACAATACACGACAAAGGAATAAAAATTAAAGAAATCATTCCTGGTACGTAAAAAATTTTCTTTCTATAACCTCGCATTCAACTTCAAATTAAAAACTCTGGTTGTCATATAATTAGGAATCGCATATTCTGTTTTGGTATATACATCCCGAACCCATGTATTTGTTATCGCATTCTGGTTGTTAAAAAGATTAAAAATCTCAAAACCTAAAGATAACTCTTTTAAACTCTTTAAAAATTTCTTACCCGATTTTCCAATATTTTGATCAATAAAGACTTTAGAAAAACCAACATCTACTCTGCGGTAATCATTCAGTCGGTTTTGGTACAAATACGGATCTGCATACGAAGGAGATCCACCTGGCAATCCCGTATTGTAAACTAAATTAAGATACAGCTTTAAACTCGGAATCTTTGGCATATAATCCTGAAACAAAAGACCAAATTTCAACCGTTGGTCCGTTGGCCTTGCGATATATCCTTTGTCATCAATATTCTCTTCTGTTTTTAGATAACCAATACTAATCCAGGAATCGGTTCCAGGAACAAACTCACCATTAAGCCGAACATCTACTCCTTGTGCATATGCAATGGCATTATTATTGGCAGCATATCGGATTCTGACATTGTCCACTGTATAAGTGTTTACATCTGTCATACTTTTATAATAAGCTTCAGTCACTAACTTAAAAGGACGCTGCCACATTTTGAAACTATAATCGTTCCCCAAAACAATATTTAGTGATTTTTGGGCTTGGGTGTCTGGCAGAACTACTCCGTCATAATCCCTTAACTCCCTATAAAATGGAGGCTGATTGTAAATTCCAATCGTAAATCTGAAAAGCATTTCTTTTTTCCAATCTGGTTTTATAGCAAATTGCGCTCTTGGACTAAAAACAGTTTGAACTTTACCATTCAAATTATCACCAGAAACTTCCCAGCTTTGCATTCGCATACCCAAATTGTACCATATTTGGCTTGCTCCTAGATTATCTTTCCGGCTCCATTGCCCATAAGCCGAAAATCGATCAATATCAGTAAAATTAATAGCCCTTACTGACTGATAAGGAATTAACAATCCAGAATAAGGCTGATAAGGTTCATTGTTTTTAGTTAATACAATTGGCGGTCTTATTGAAAAACCTGCAGAGTCAATCACTTCCCATTCCGAAATTCGGTCGCGAATCGATTCCCGAGTGTATTTTACTCCCCATTCGATTTGATTTTGTTTCCAATTATTCAAACCTTTTACCTCAAAATTGGCAATTAAAGCATCCAAATCGTTACGGGCATGATTGAGCTGCGAACCAGCTCCTCTCGAAAACTGAATATCTCCATAGGTATCAGAACCAATATTCGTATCTACTTCGCCCAATCTATATTGTGCATAAATATCAAAATATTCCTGTTCAACTGTATGAAAAACAGATCCAATAAATTTTAAAGAAAAGTAATCGTTCACCTGATATGCAGTTTTTACCGCTCCAAAATAAGTTTTGTAAATATCCTTTTCTTTACCTTGATAATAAACAGCAAGTGCCATAGGCTCACTAGCAGTACCAAAATTAGTCTGGCGTGTAAGAGGTTCGTATAAATATTTATTCTGCGAAATATTCCCCAAAAAACTCCATTGCCATTTGGCTGAAGCCTGATAATTGATATTGGTTTGAATATCTGCAAAAGTTGGAGTGTAATTCGTTTGGGTATCTTGACTATTTACAAGAAGACTGTTGTTTCTATATCTGATTCCGGTAACTGCAGACCATTTTTTATCTTTGGAAACTGCATCAAAAGCAAGACTTCCTCCTAGAAAACTCATTTCGAGCGCTGCACCAAACTGTGTTGGATTTCTATAGGTTATATCTAAAACGGAAGACATTTTATCACCATATTTTGCCTGAAAACCTCCCGCTGAAAAATCAATATTCTGAACCAAATCTGTATTCACAAAACTCAATCCTTCCTGCTGTCCTGAACGTATTAAAAAAGGACGATACACTTCGATCTCATTAACATAAACCAAGTTTTCATCATAATTACCACCTCGAACACTGTACTGAGTGCTTAGTTCATTATTAGAATTGACTCCGGGTAATGTCTTTAAGACATTTTCTATACCAGCATTGGCACCTGGAATAAACCGAATATCTTTGGCTTCAAAAGTAAGAATCCCTTGAACCGATTTTTTATTATTATTTATAACAACTTCCCCCATCTGTTCTGCCTGATCATTCATATACATATTAAATACATATACTTCATTAGGCAGTAAAGAAATTTTCAGAGTGGCTTTTTTTAACGAAACATGAGTAAATTCGACTGTAGCATTTTGATTGGATGGAATAGCAATCTGATAAAATCCCTTTTCGTTAGTCTGAGTACTATTATTCGCAGAAGTCACATTTGCACCTTCAACAGGAATATTTTTTTTGTCCAAAATAACTCCTTTAACAAAAGCCGATTGAGCAAATGAAGCCATTCCCATCCACAAAAAAATAAAACAGCACAGGGATTTAAAAATATTCAATTGGTTTTGTTTTTATTATTTTTGATTTCTTAAAAAATGCGTTTCAAAGGTAGCAGAATTCCCTACATTATCAACTACCGTCACCTTAAATTCATTATCCCCTTCAGCAACTATTCCATCACTAAAATAATGAGTTAAAAGATGTGTTTTGTTGTCGTATTCCATCAAAATCCATTTTCCGTTCAGATAACCATTGTAGGATTTTATTCCAGACAAACCATCTGAAATTTTTACTTGAAGAACCTTCTGATTATCCAGCCTTTTGCCTGCAATCGCTTTTGAAACAGTAATCACCGGCGCTACCGTATCCAAAACTAGCTTATATTGACCTAAAGTTTTAACTCTGGTTTCATAAACATTATTCTTTTCACGAGTAGAATTATAACTTACTCCGTTCCCCGAAATTCGGCCTATAAAAACTTTATCTTTTTTATCAGCATGACGGTCATTTTCTATCGAAATTGTAAAATTAGAATGGGGAGGAACAGTATCATCATGCACTGTTAATACATTATTTTTTACATCAAAATTTAAATTAAAGTCATCATAGAATGTTCCAGCAGGAAAAAAAACAGAACTTTTATCTTTCTCAAAAAAACAGTCCTTGGATGCTTTTACAACATAATTTGCCACAACTGGCTCTTTTTCGATTACTGTAGAAAGAGAGTCATACTCAACCGGAATAGCAATTACCGTTTTATTTCCGTAAAAGTCTGAAACTTCCAAATTGCAAACCGAAGTCAAATTAGGAAGTACGTTAATAACTCCATTTGTTTCATCAGTCTTTATAATACTCAAATTATAAGGCGGATTCATGAACAGCTTTTGAATCCTTTGGCTTGTTTTTTTATAAAATGAATAATCGATTAACGCATTTATATAACGCATTTCGTCAAAAGAATAAGTATTGAATTGGTATCCGAAAACAGATTTTCCATTATTAGACAAATCCACATTAAACACACCGTTTTTATTAAACGACACATCATCATAATCATAAGCGGCAATACCAAAACCAATTTTACCATTCGCTGCCACTTTATCTGCCAAATAAGTACCGTCTTTTTGCAGAGATAAATTAATTGGAATGCGTCGCTGCGAATGATTTACAGTTGTTTTAGCATCCAGAGGATAAACAT
Source organism: uncultured Flavobacterium sp. (assembly GCA_963511795.1). GTDB lineage: Bacteria > Bacteroidota > Bacteroidia > Flavobacteriales > Flavobacteriaceae > Flavobacterium. The sequence goes on from CAUPKP010000009.1 coordinate 83,064, forward strand.
ACAAATTAGACACTATCGGTTTCTTAGTGTCTTGGAGCAAAGCATCAAAACCAAAAAACATTGGATTTATTATTTTCTCCGTTTTTGTATCTCTAAACTCGAAATGCAGATGAGGACCTTCAGAAGCACCGCTGTTCCCAGAAAGAGCTATAATTTGCCCTTTTTTTACAGGCATCTGATTCGGTTTAAAATACATTTCAATTTCAAAAGACTGTTCTTTATAATGCGTTTTCTTTATAAAGCTTTCGATCGAATCGGTGGCTTTCTGCAAATGTCCGTATACCGAAGTAAAACCATTTGGATGATCGATATAAATTGTTTTTCCATTACCGAAAGTAGAAATCTTAATCCTGGACACATATCCATCTGCAACTGCATAAACATTAAGTCCTTCTCTTTGAAGGGTCTTCATATCAAAACCCGCATGAAAATGGTTGGGTCTCAATTCTCCAAAATTTCCAGATAACTTCAAAGGAATATCAAGAGGCGAACGAAAAGAGTCTTTTGGATAATCAGTTTGAGCAAAAACAATTGTAGTAAATAGTATTAAAAAAAAAGAAAGTTTCATAGATTACATTTCTGCTAAGATAAAAAAAGCAGGCAAAATCTACAAGGTAAAATCAAACCAAAACACAACAAATTGATTTTCAGAATATTGATTATTTTAACGTAAAAAAATCAATAAAATATTGTAATAATAAAAAGGAATACTAACTTTGTAAGATTAAGTAATGAATAGGAATTATAATGAGTGTGATTGCAGAAATAATTGATACTCTTGAAAATAAGATTGGAAAACTTTTTCTAAAAATAGAAAGTTTAGAGAAAAACAATCAAGATTTACGATTAGAGTTAAAAAATGCTGCAGTGTTAATACAAAATCAATCTAAAGAGGCTGAAGCGTTAAAAACACAATTAGAAACACTCAAAATGGCCAATGCATTACTGGGCAGTGACGACAATAAAAGAGATACAAAGCTTAAAATAAATTCAATAATTCGTGAAATTGATTACTGCATAGCCCAGCTATCAGATTAATAAAATACACATGGACGAAAAGCTTAAAATTAAAATATCAATTGCAGACAGAGTTTACCCGTTAACGGTAGATATCTCTCAGGAAGAAGGATTAAGAAGTGCTTCTAAAAAAATTGATGCGATGATTAAGCAATTTGAAGAAAATTATGCTGTAAGAGATAAACAGGATGTATTAGCAATGTGCGCTTTACAATTTGCTTCTCAAGCTGAACAAAAACAGATTGACAATGCTATAAATGGTGAAGAAGCCATCGAAAGATTGAATAAAATCAATTTGCTTTTAGACGAATATCTCGAAAATTGAACGTTCTTTACAAAGACTAAGATACTGCCTACATTAGTTCATATTGGTAAACTCAACACTAACAATTTAGAATGAGCAAATCATCACTACTAAAGCATGCCACGCTTCGGCGAGGAAACTTGAACAGTGAGTTAGCTCAAAACTTGTCTTTTCGAGTTTATACAACTTCTAATGTAGGCTTTTTTTATATATAAATTTTTAACAAACATGGACATCATAACAATAATTATTTCAGGAATTACAGGTATTGCACTAGGATTTGGCATTGCCAAAATCATAGAAAAAAGCAACATCTCTAATTTAATTAAAAGCGCAAAAAAAGAAGCCGCTTCTATACTAAAAGACGCCAATCTTGAGGCAGAAAACATTAAAAAAGATAAAATTCTTCAAGCAAAAGAAAAATTCATTGAATTAAAATCAGAGCACGAACAGGTAATTCTAGCCAGAGACAAGAAAGTAGCTGAAGTAGAAAAAAGAGTTCGTGACAAAGAATCTCAGATTTCAAATGAATTATCAAAAGCTAAAAAAGTTAACGATGATTTTGAAGCTAAAACGGCTGAATATGAATCGAAAATCGAAAATTTAGAGAAAAAGCAACTTGAGGTTGACAAACTGCACAAAAGCCAGTTACAGCAATTAGAAGTAATTTCTGGATTGTCTGCCGAAGAAGCCAAAGACCAGCTTGTGGAAGGATTAAAAGCCGAAGCAAAAAGCAAGGCAATGTCTCATATTCAAGACACTATCGAAGAGGCAAAATTAACTGCACAACAGGAAGCCAAAAAAATCATCATCAACACAATCCAAAGAGTTGGAACTGAAGAAGCAGTAGAAAACTGCGTTTCTGTTTTCAACATTGAATCAGATGATGTAAAAGGCCGAATCATTGGACGTGAAGGAAGAAACATCCGTGCGCTTGAAGCTGCAACTGGAGTTGAGATTATTGTTGACGATACACCGGAAGCGATTATTCTTTCTTGTTTTGATCCTGTACGTAGAGAAATTGCCCGTTTGGCTTTGCATAAATTAGTTACAGACGGACGTATTCACCCAGCACGTATCGAAGAAGTAGTTGCTAAAACAACTAAACAAATTGATGACGAAATCATCGAAGTAGGTAAGCGTACTGTTATTGATTTAGGAATTCACGGTTTACACCCAGAATTGATAAAAGTAGTGGGACGAATGAAATACCGTTCTTCATATGGACAAAATTTACTGCAGCACTCTCGTGAAGTTTCTAAACTTTGCGGTATCATGGCAGCCGAATTAGGACTGAATGTAAAACTAGCTAAAAGAGCTGGATTGCTTCACGATATAGGTAAAGTGCCGGATGCAGAAAGTGATTTACCGCACGCTTTGTTAGGAATGCAGTGGGCTGAGAAATTTGGCGAAAAAGAAGAAGTTTGCAACGCTATTGGAGCTCACCACGATGAAATAGAAATGAAATCATTATTATCACCTATCGTACAGGTTTGTGATGCTATTTCGGGTGCAAGACCTGGCGCAAGACGACAAGTTTTAGACTCTTATATTCAGCGTTTAAAAGATCTTGAAGAAGTAGCTTACGGATTCAGCGGAGTGAAAAATGCTTACGCAATTCAAGCTGGTAGAGAACTTCGTGTAATTGTAGAAAGCGAAAAAGTATCTGATGATAATGCAGCTAATTTATCTTTTGAAATTTCTCAAAAAATTCAAACTGAAATGACTTACCCTGGTCAGGTTAAAGTTACTGTAATCAGAGAAACCAGAGCGGTGAATATAGCCAAGTAAAACTCTGTCTTTCTTCATAAAAGAGATTTAAATACTAAAAATCCAAATTCCAATTTATTAATTGGAATTTGGATTTTTTATTGATTGGTAGAATTTCTAAAACAAATAATCAGTTAAGAAATTATTCCTTTTTAAAATAAACTTTGAAAGTTGTTCCCAAATTAAGATTACTTTCTACTTCAATTTTACCGCCCATATTTTCAATCTGATTTTTAGTCAAATACAGACCAACTCCTCTGGCATCATTATTTCTATGAAATGTTTTATACAATCCAAAAATAGAATCTTTGTGTTTCTCTAAATCGATTCCCAATCCGTTGTCTATAACATTCAAAATCACAAAATCATCATTTGTTTCAGCAGTAAATACGATTTTAGCCTCTTTATTTGGATCTGAATATTTAATTCCGTTGGTCACTAAATTCAGCATAATACTCTCTAAATAAGCGGGTATGCAAAGTATTTTTACCGAATTAGGAACATAATTCAAAACTTGAATTCCTTTTTGCTTAATAGATTCATACAGAACATCTAAAACTTTATCAATAAAGCAATTGATTTTTAGAAGCTGCATATTATTCTCTCTCTCTGTATAAACACTCACCAGATCATTCAGGCTTTCAATTGTAGAGAACAGCTCGTCTGAGACAATTTGGATATTGTTCAAAGCATCGGATTCTGACAAAAGAGCTTCTTTGTGCAAATCTAATAATGATTTTATATTACCGCTGTGCGTTCTTAAATTATGAGAAACAATATGTGCAAAATTAAGCAGTTTATTATTTTGAGTATTTACAATTTCAAGCATTTTGGCTAACTCAATCTCTTTCTCTTTTTGTTCAGAAATATCGGTATGAGTCCCTACAATACGCAAAGGTTTACCTTTTTCATCTCTTTCAATAACTTTACCTCTGTCCAGAATCCATTTGTATTTTCCTGAACACAAAACTCGATGACAGGTTTCATAAAAAGGTATTTTGTTTTCAAAATGCAGATTGATGTTTCCGTAATACTCTTCACGATCATCAGGATGAACCCTTTCGTCCCATTCTTCTGGAGAAGCAACCAAATCAGATTCTGTCAGCTCCAATATCTTCATCGACTCCGAAGAATAATACACTTTATTAGTAATCAAATCCCAATCCCAAACCCCTCTATCCGAAGCCTGCACAGCAAAATGATATCTTTCATCAGCAACTTTCAATCTAATTTCCTGTTCTTTTACTATCGTTATATCCGAAATTAATCCATAAAAAACTATTTCGTTATGATCATTCTTTTTAGGTGTTGCGTCAATACGAATCCATTTATAACCGCTTTCAGGCATAAGTAATCTAAAATCAATTTCCCATTTCTCATTACTGCAAATAGCCTTTTCGTATGAATCCAAAAACATTTTTAGATCTGGTTCATAAATTTTGTAATTGGACAAGTTGTAGGAATCTTCCAGAAATTCATGTATTGAGAATTCATCAAGAATTTCAATTGGTTTACTCAAAAAATCAACGGTAATCTGTTTAAGAGAATTTACCCTTATCTGAAAAATAATATTAGGAAGCTGTTTTATCAGACTTTCATATAGTTTATTTAAATCTTCGGGGGTTTTATTGGCTGTAAAAATCATTATCTCGACACTTCTTTGATGCAATAACAAAAATATTGAAACTTAAATAGATATTATTACAAAACGATGAATTATTATAAAATTACTTTCTGGGATGATAGGCATTAATAACTTCGGTTAAATATTTTCGGTCCAAATGAACATAAATTTCTGTTGTTGTAATAGATTCATGACCGAGCATTAATTGTATCGAACGCAGATCGGCTCCATTCTCTAACAAATGTGTAGCAAAAGAATGCCGGAATGTATGCGGGCTGATTTTTTTATTTAAATCGATTTTTATTGCCAAATCTTTAATAATTGTAAAAATCATGGCTCGTGTCAATTGCTTTCCTCTTCTGTTCAAAAACAAGGTGTCATCAAACCCTTTTTGAATATTCAGATGAACTCTTACTTCATTTTTATAAATCTCTATATATTTTTGCGTCAAATCACCAACTGGTACAAAACGCTGCTTATTTCCTTTTCCGGTAATTTTTATAAATCCTTCTTCAAAAAACAAATCGGATATTTTTAAGGAAACCAATTCAGAAACCCGAAGTCCGCAACCGTATAAAGTTTCCAATAAAGCTCTATTGCGCTCTCCTTCGTTCGAACTCAAATCAATTGCTGAGATAAGCGCATCTATTTCTTCAACAGCCAAAGTATCGGGTAATTTACGTCCTGTTTTTGGAGATTCTATTAATTCTAAAGGATTATCATTTCTAAAATCTTCAAATATTAGATACGAGAAAAAACTTTTTAGCCCGGAAATAATTCTAGCCTGCGATCTTGGATTTACTTCTTTGGAAACTGAATAAATAAATTGCTGCAAAGTTTCTTCATTAATAGCTATAGGTGAAACAGAAATAGAGTTTTGCGATAAAAACGAACACAAACGCTCAATATCGAAGGAATAATTGTCAATTGTATTTTTTGACAAACCTCTTTCAATTTTTAGATACGATTGATAATTTTTTAGATACGATTCCCAATTCATAATGACAAAGTAAAGATATTTTTAGGCATAAAAAAACCTCCCAAATTGAGAGGCTTAATTTTAATTTCTGACAACGATTAGAAATGTAATGCAAATCCAATATTAAGCTGAAAAATGCCTTCCTTAGAATAATCATCATTTAAAGAAATATTATAACGAAGACCTGGCTCAATAGAAACATTTGGACCTAAAAACCAAGCATATCCTCCTTGTAATCCTAAATATAAAGGATTTTCGGGAGCATCTTCTATACTTGCACCAGTAAAAGAAGCTTCAAGAGGAAATTTATTTAGCAAATAATATTTCGCTCCTAACTTGTAAGAAAAAATATTAGTCCCTAAATCCCCATAACCTAAACCTGCCTTAACAGCTAAATTGTCTGCCACAAAGTAACCTCCTTCAGCTCCTAAATTCCACTGAGTTTCTCCATCAGCAGAAGCTAATTGGAAACTTGTGTTACCAGACATAGGTGCACCAAAAGCCGTGTTAGCCTCAATTAACCACTTACCTTTTTTTGTTTGCTCTTGCGCATTTGCAAATCCAAATGCCATTACAGCTACTGCTGCTAAAACAATTTTTTTCATTTTTTTTCTTTTTTGTTGTGAGTTATTTTTATGTAAATGTATTACAAAAAAATAATTTTAAGCAAATAAAAACAGTATCTTTCTTATTTTTAAGACACAAATAACATTAATATGCTATTATTCAGCGATATTGAATTTTCAAATAAGTACAATTAAAAAATCTCATAGTGTAAATTTAAACTGAGTAAAAAGTTATTTTAAGCCATAAAAAAACCTCCCAAATGAGAGGTTTACATAAAATAACAACTGTTTTAAACTACCATTTGTAAAGTAATCCAAATTTTGGCTGTGCAAAAATATTATTAAACAAGTTAACATTGATTACTAAATCACTTGTACTATCTCCATTTTCAGGGCTGGCGTTATTGTAACTCAAAACTTCGGCTAAAGTAAAAGTTGCGGCCCATTTTGGAGTGAAAAAATAATTAATTCCCAAATCAATATTAGCCTTAATACCATTATTAGTATCAGACGTACCATTTAAATAGTCCAATTTTGAATGGTTATAACCTAACCCAGCTTCTCCATAAGCTTTAAAATTCCCTAAGCTCAAGAAATAATATCTCGCAAATCCTCCAATCCCAAACGAACTTGATTTATCAAGATTATTACTGTTTGGCAAATAAGAAACAGATGAATAATTAATATCTGCACCAATGGCCCATTTTTCATCCAAAAAATAACCAACTTTTGGAGTCACTGCAAAATAATCATTATTACTGTCTCCAGTCGTTAAACTAATCCCGCCTTCTATCCACATATCTCCTTTAGAAAAAGTAGCTTTAGGCATTGTAGTTTCTTGAGCATTCGCAAAATTAATAGCAAATACTGTTACTAATAATAAAATAATCTTTTTCATTTTTTTTATTTTGTTTGTTAATACTAATTCGAATGTACGAAAAAACAACCATTATTATGTTAATGAAATGTAAATTAACAACTGGATTGAATTCCTAAAAAAAGACCGCTTAAACACAAACTACTCAAAACAAGATGTTTAATAAAATTATACTGTTCTTACAAAATAATAAAAAAGGGTTTTACTTATTAAAATAACATCAAGCTAATCGTTCTCAAAAAAACACAGATTTTATCAAAATCGCATTCAAATTCGATAGGGATTATTTATTTTTACAAAAACTAAAATTATGAAAATTGCCATCCTTAATGGTCCAAACTTAAATTTACTTGGAAAAAGAGAACCCGAAATTTACGGCTCTCAAACATTTGAAGATTATTTTGAAATTTTAAAAAACAAATTTCCTCAATTAGAATTAATCTATTATCAAAGCAATATTGAAGGAGAATTAATTGGAAAAATACAGGAATTAGGATTCAGCTATGACGGCATAATCCTTAACGCGGGTGCCTATACTCACACTTCTGTCGGGATTGGCGATGCTGTAAAAGCAGTTACCACTCCAGTAATTGAAGTTCATATCTCAAACACTTATGGGCGTGAAAGTTTCAGGCATCAATCCTATATATCTGGAAATGCTAAAGGCGTAATTTTAGGGTTTGGTCTAAAAAGCTATGATTTGGCTATTCAGTCCTATTTGTAATACTTTTATGTAAACTTTAACAAAATCACCTCATTTTTCGCGTAACATACTTACAAAAAAGCGTCAAACATAAAAAACTAAATTTATGAAAAACGCTTTTTTGTACTTTTTACTATTACTGTCCATTCATGCGACTGCCCAAATAAAAGGCACCGTTACGGACGAAAAGGGGAATCCATTACCGTTTATTAATGTTTTTGAAGAAAACACCTATAATGGAACAATTACAAACGAGCAGGGAAAATATCAGCTCCATTTAAAATCTTCTGGCAAGAATAAAATTGTTTTCCAGTATTTGGGATACAAAACTCAAAAAATAGAAATTCCAGCAGATAAATCCACATCTCCTTTGGATGTAAAAATGATTGAAGAAAGCTACTCTCTTAATGAAGTAGTGATTAATACAAAAGACAATCCAGCAAATACAATCATAAAAAAAGCAATTGCCAATAAAAAAGAAAACACCAGCAAAACTTCGCGCTTTAAAGCGGATTTTTATTCGAAAGGGATTTTCAAATTAAAAAACGCTCCTAAAAAAATATTCGGTCAGAAGATAGGCGACATGAATGGCGCATTAGACTCTACTGGAACTGGAATCATATCACTCTCTGAAACATTTTCTAAAATTACTTTTGAAAAGCCAAACAATCTGAAGGAAGTTGTTACGGCTTCAAAAGTAAGCGGAGACAACAAAGGATATGCCTACAATACTGCAAGATCTTCTTTTTATGATTTTTATGATAATACTATCCGTTTTGGCATTAATATGATTTCTCCAATAGCAGATAATGCATTCAATTATTATAAGTATAAATTGGAAAGCACTTTTACAGATGAAAACAACCAGACAATCAATAAAATAAAAGTCATTGCCAAAAGAGATAAAGAGCCAGTTTTTGAAGGTTATATTTATATTCTGGATAATTCTTGGGCTATTTATGCCATCGATTTAGATATAAAAGGCTACCGAATGAAGGAAGAATTTATCGATGTAATGACGTTGAAGCAAAACTTCAGCTACAATAAAAACAACAAAATTTGGGCAAAAAACACACAAAGTCTTGAATTTAGTGCTGGAATATTTGGAATTAAATTCAACGGACAGTACACTTACGTTTACAACAATTATGAATTTGTTGATTCCTTTGACAAAAAAACATTCACCAATGAAATCACCACCGTCGATATAAATTCGAATAAAAAAGACACTGTTTTCTGGAACGCAAACAGACCCATTCCTTTAACAACCGAAGAAATCACAGATTATATAAGGAAAGACAGCATTCATAAAGTTCGTAACTCTCCCAAATACTTAGATTCGATTGATAAAAAAGACAACAAGTTTAAATTCTTTGACCCTATCACTGGTTATACGTACAAAAGCAGTTCAAAAAAATTCTCTTTGGAATATAAAGGCTTGCTTGACCTAACCTCACTAAGTTTCAATACGGTGCAGGGATGGAACTTTGATACCGGTTTTTCATATGCCAACTGGAAGCAGGAAGAAAAAGGACGCCAAACCAACATCGATGTAAAAATCAATTATGGCTTTTCAGAAGATCGCCTTCGTGTTAGCGGAAAATATTGGCACCAATTCAACAATCAAAATTATGCGAATATAAAAGTTGCCGGCGGAAGCACAGTACAGCAGTTTAATCGGGACGAACCCATCAGCCCATTTATAAACTCGATCAGTACGCTGTTTTTTAAGGACAATTACATGAAATTATATAATTTGGAATTTGCCGAAATTGAATACGGTCAAGATGTCGCAAACGGTGTTTATCTAAAAGGAAAAATCGATTATGAACAGCGAAAACCATTATTCAACACAACCGATTTTTCTTTTTTTAATAAAGAGGACATATATTTTTCCAATAATCCCTTAGATCCGCTTGACTATACTAATCCTGGTTTCGAAAAACACAGTTTGGCTAAACTAAATTTGACTGCCAAAATAAATTTCGGCAATAAATACGCTTCAAGACCGGATGGAAAACACAACATTAGAAGCAATAAATACCCCACATTATACTTAGGACTGGAGAAAGGATTTGCCGGAACCGAAAAAAAATATGAATTTACCAATATCAATACACAACTAAAATACAGCCATACTTTTGATAATAAAGGAGATTTTGGATTAAGCCTAAAAGCTGGAAAATTCTTTAATGCCGAAAATATTGCTTTTATGGATTACCAGCATTTCAATGGAAACCAAACCTATGCTGGACTTACTGGAAATTATCTGAATGTATTTAATTTAATGCCTTATTACACAAACAGCACCAATGACAGCTATTTGGAATTCCACACTGAGCACAATGACAGAGGATTTATAATGAACAAAATACCTTTGTTAAATCTGCTAAAATCAAACTTAGTTGTGGGCTATCATTTACTGGCAGTGCCAAATACCAATCCTTATTCAGAGTACAGTGTAGGCTTGGACAACTTGGGTTTTGGAAAATTAAAAATGTTCCGCATCGATTATGTGCGTTCCTATCAAAACGGATTCCAAAATGAAGGTGTAATTGTTGGGATAAAATTCATGAATTAGATTAAAAGCCACTTACTTCATATGGGCGTACCCCTCCGTCTCGTCGAAAAAGACGAGACTCCGGGTCGGGCTTTCCGTTCCCGCTTTTTTTATTTGGCAAAAAAGCCAAATAAAAAAGAGCTCCACTTCAATCCCTCACGCGAGCAAACAAAATTAGAATAAACTAAGTAGTTCAAGTTCTAAAATCAAAGTAGCAATAAAAAAACCAATACTATTAAAACTGTATTGGTTTTGCTTTTTGAACTAAATCTATTTAATTAGGCTCAATATGTATTAAAACATGACCCAGTTCTGGTATTTCCTCCTGTAGTGTATCCTTGAGTTTATGACACAAATCGTGACCTTCTTTTACGGATATATCCCCATTTACACGTGCATGAAGATCAACATGATATTTCATTCCTGCTTTTCGGATAAAACATTTTTCAGTATCTATAATTCCATCCACTTGATGAGAAACCTGCCTGATTTCCTCAACCAAATCATCATATAAATGTTCGTCCATGATTTCTCCAAGTGCTGGTCTAAAAATTAAATAACTGTTATAAAGTATAAAAGCCGAAGCAAACAGTGCCGCCCAATCATCGGCAGATTCATATCCTTTTCCCAAAAACAATGCAATTGAAATCCCAATAAACGCAGCAATCGAAGTCAGCGCATCGCTCCTGTGATGCCAGGCATCGGCTTTGAGAGATGAACTATTCGTTTCCTTACTCCTTTTCATCACCAATCGAAACGAATATTCTTTCCAAAGAATAATCGCGCCAAGTACATAAAGCGTCCACGGCTTTGGCAATTCATGCGGGGTTTGAATATTCATTATACTTTCATACCCAATAATTGTAGCCGATGTGATCAAGAAACCTACAACCAAAAAGGTTATCAACGGCTCGGCTCTTCCATGACCGTATGGATGATTTTCATCAGCCGGCCGGCTGGAATATTTTATGCCAAACAAAACTAAAAATGATGCAAAAATATCGGCAGTTGATTCTATGGCATCAGCAATTAAAGCATACGAATTTCCGAAAAATCCGGCTAATCCTTTAATAAGAGCCAAAAAAGTATTGCCAATTATACTAAAATAAGTCGCTTTTACCGCTTTTTCTACGTTAGACATGTTTTATTTTTTTAATGTAAATACTATTTAAGTTTATAATTTACCGCAGTAAATTTTGAATCTAAACAGTAAAAAAAAACGCTTAAATTTATTTTTAAGCGTTTTTTCAAAATTATTATTTTTGTTTTTCTCGAACTATTTTAGCTCCAATTGCTCTTAATCGTTCGTCTATACGCTCATATCCTCTGTCAATTTGCTCAATATTCTGAATAGTACTCGTTCCTTTTGCAGAAAGCGCCGCAATCAGTAATGAGATTCCTGCACGAATATCTGGAGAAGACATTGTTGTTGCTTTTAGAGTAGATTTAAAATCATGTCCAATAACAACAGCTCTATGCGGATCACACAACATGATTTTTGCTCCCATATCAATTAATTTATCGACGAAGAACAAACGGCTTTCAAACATTTTTTGGTGAATCAAAACATCGCCTTTGGCTTGCGTAGCAACTACCAAAACAATGCTCAATAAATCGGGAGTAAATCCAGGCCAAGGCGCATCGGCAATAGTAAGAATCGAACCATCGATATCTGTTTTTACTTCGTAACCGTCTTTATGTTCTGGAATATAAATATCGTCTCCTCTTTTTTCAAGAGTAATTCCTAATTTTCTAAAAACACTTGGAATAACTCCTAGATTTTCCCAGCTTACATCCTTAATAGTAATTTCACTTCTTGTCATAGCCGCAAGACCAATCCAAGAACCGATTTCGATCATATCCGGTAAAATTCTATGAGTACAGCCTCCAAGTTTCTCAACTCCTTCGATAGTCAATAAATTAGAACCAACACCTGTGATATTTGCTCCCATAGAATTCAGCATTTTACAAAGCTGCTGTAAGTAAGGCTCACATGCAGCATTGTAAACTGTTGTTCTCCCTTTGGCCAAAACTGCTGCCATTACAATATTTGCAGTTCCTGTTACAGATGCTTCATCTAATAACATATCAGAACCAGTAAGTCCTTCTGGAGCTTCAACTCCATAAAAATGGTCTTCTCTATTATATCTGAATTTTGCTCCAAGATTGATGAATCCTTCAAAGTGGGTATCCAATCTGCGTCGTCCAATTTTATCTCCTCCTGGTTTTGGGATATATCCTTTTCCAAAACGAGCCAAAAGCGGGCCAACAATCATAATAGAACCACGAAGAGATCCGCCTTCTTTCTTGAAAGCTTCTGTTTCCAAGTATCCAACATTTACCTCATCACATTGAAAAGTATAAGAACCATGTCCTAATTTCTCTATTTTAACTCCCAAATTCCCCAACAATGTTATCAATTTATTGATATCGATAATATCTGGGATATTGTTGATTGTTACTTTTTCTGGAGTTAAAAGTACTGCGCATAGAATTTGCAATGCTTCATTTTTAGCACCTTGTGGTATTACTTCTCCTTTTAAACGTGTTCCTCCTTCGATTTTGAAAACTTCCATGCTTTTTTTTGAGTTTCTGAGTCTCTAAGTTTCTTAGTTTCTGAGTTTTTAAGATTTCTATGAACAATTCTGTCCAACATCTTAGTAACTTAGCTACTTAGTAACTTAGCCTCTTTTTAATAAATTATTTCTTTTGAAACGGTTTTGGTTTTCCGTTTTTATTATTCTTGTTGCTTTGAATTTTTGGCTGTCCTGCAACGCCTATTTTATTAGAAACCCTTTTATTGGTTCTTAGCAAATCGGTAGTGTTTAATAATTCTTCTGAACTTTGCAGTAAATCCAGCTTCCCGTCTGATAACTCAAAAAGATGTTCGAAAATTACATCGTCTTTTACGGTATCTTTATTCCAGCTCAAATAGGATTTTTTCATGTGATTGGCAATTACTTTTACCAATGCGCTTTTCATTTCGCCTTCCTCCCATTTGTTGGCCACATCTATCATATATTTGATATTGTTTCCATAATACCTGTATTTCGGAAAATTTTGCGGGTACTTTAAAACATCCGGCTTAAGCTGCAGTACTTCTCTTGAAGGTATTGGATAAGGAGAATCGGCCATTAATTTAAAATCAGACATGATAAAAAGCTGATCCCAAAGTTTATGCTGAAAATCGGGTACATCACGCAAGTGAGGATTTAAGCTTCCCATTACCTGAATGATGTATTTTGCCGCTTTGTTGCGTTTTTCATCATCTTCAATAATAGTAGCCTGCTCAATCAATTTTTGCAGATGACGGCCGTACTCCGGAATGATTAAATGTTCTCTTTCGGAATTGTATTCCAAGTTGAAAACGACATCATTCGCATTTTCTTTTATATATTTTTCGATCATAATTATAAGGAAACTATACCTTCTATTGTGGATAATTCTTGGTACTTATCTATTATTTCTTGAGAATCTTTGACCGTTACATCTACAGAAATACTGGTGAATTTTCCGGTTTTGGATTTTGTTGTTTTGATTACAGCTCCCATACAGTTGAAGGCATTTTCCACTTTCAGGATATTTTCCTCGTTTGTTGGTACTATAAATTTAAACAAATATTGTGCAGGCCAAGAATTACTATTATCTAATTCGGTTTTCAGTCTTTCGTAAAACTCAGCAGTTTTTTTTTCGTTGTCGTCGCTCATTCTTAAATAAAAAATAAAGGCAAATATACGTTTTAGATTTTAGATTTTAGATTTTATGATAAAGAATATAGCAGGACAAACTCCTGAGTTATTTTTACCGCAGATTCGCAGATTTTAATAAAAAACTCCTTCTGAATTAACCTTGTTCAGAGTAATCAGTACATATTAATTTCACTATAATCACAAAATTCAGTTTTAAAAAAGCGAATCTACGGTCGTTTTTAAAGCACATGCGAATGTTTTTAAAAAATTACAGAACATATAATAAAGATTTTAGCACCTGCTTTTTGTACTATGTTTCCAAAAAAAACATAATTCCTACCTAGCCCTGATGGAAGCGACATCTCCCGATTTAGAAAAACAAGGCTTTTTGCCGTAGTTTTTGTTAATCGGGAATACAGCGGACAGCAGGAATCCATATTTCCTGAAAAAGCCTATTGTTTCGCTCCTTATTATTAGCTTTTAATTAGTCCTAAATAAAGGTTTCAAAAACCAATAAGTTTGAGTATTTTTGCCGCTTAATTCGAAAACGTGCAGAAAGAAATTATTGTTATCATTGGCGGTCCTGGTACGGGAAAAAGTTCTATTATTAATGGCTTGGTTGCCAAAGGATATTGCTGTTATCCTGAGATTTCCCGTGAAGTTACCCTTGAAGCTCAAAAGCGAGGTATTGAACAATTGTTTCTCGAAGACCCTTTATTGTTCAGCCAAATGCTGCTTGACGGCCGAATTAAGCAATTCAATAACGCCCAAAATGAACCTCATCAATGGGTATTTATTGACCGCGGTATCCCCGATGTTGTGGCTTACTTAGATTATATTGGTGATGATTACCCTAATCATTTTACTGATGCCTGCAAAGAAAATGTGTATACTAAAATTTTCATTCTTCCGCCTTGGGAGGAGATTTATGAGAGTGACAGTGAACGTTATGAAAACTTTGATCAGGCAAAAGAAATACAAGAACATCTTAAACAAACCTACGTTAATTACGGCTACGACTTAATTGAAGTACCAAAAGACAGCATTGATAACAGAATTCTTTTTATATTAGATAAAATTTAGCAATTATTGAATTTCAATATTGTAAATTAGTACAAATCTAAACGAAAAATAATGCCAACAGCATTAGCAATTCTTCAAAAATATTGGCGTCACGATACCTTCAGATCGTTGCAAAACGAAATTATTGATTCGGTTTTGGAAGGTCATGATACTTTTGCGCTGATGCCAACTGGTGGCGGAAAATCGATTTGTTTTCAGGTACCGGCTCTTATGAATGAAGGAATCTGCTTGGTCGTTTCGCCTTTGGTGGCACTGATGAAAGACCAAGTGGCCAATTTACAAAATCGAGGCATTAAAGCCATTGCTCTGACCGGAGGCATAAAGCAAGATGAAATTATCGATTTATTGGATAATTGTCAATTTGGAAATTATAAATTCCTGTATGTTTCTCCCGAGCGACTACAATCGGACTGGATTCTGGATCGAATAAAAAATCTTCCCATAAACCTAATAACTATTGACGAGGCGCATTGTGTTTCGCAATGGGGGCACGATTTTCGTCCGGCTTATTTGAAAATTTCAGAATTAAAAAAACATTTTCCGAAAGTTCCTTTCTTAGCCTTGACCGCAACGGCAACTCCTCGGGTAAAAGAAGATATTATCACCGAATTAGGAATGCAGAATCCTGTTCAGTTTGAAAAATCTTTTGCCAGAAAGAATATTGCTTATATGGTTTTTGAGGTTGAAGACAGACTTTTTCGAATTGAGCAGATTCTTAAAAAAAATCCACAGCCTTCTATTATATATGTTCGAAACCGAAAAGCCTGTTTGGAGATTTCCGCTCAATTACAAACTTTAGGATTTCGTGCCACTTATTATCATGGCGGACTTACTTCCAGAGAGAAAGACAAAAACATGCTGCTATGGATGGAAGAAAAAGCGCAGGTTATTGTTGCTACCAATGCGTTTGGAATGGGAATCGACAAACCCAATGTTAAAACCGTAATTCACATCCAGCTGCCCGAAAACATAGAAAACTATTACCAGGAAGCAGGACGTTCCGGTCGAAACGGAGAGAAAGCTTTCGCCGTTTTACTAACCAGTCCGTCGGACATTATTCAGGCCGAAAATCAATTTATAAAAGTTTTGCCTGATAAAGCGTTTTTGACAACTATGTACATCAAGCTCTGCAACTATTTTCAAATAGCTTATGGCGAAGGGATAAACGAAGAATTCATGTTTAATTTGAATCATTTTTGTCATAAATATGATTTCCCAACACTAAAAACGTTCAACGCCATGCGTTTTTTAGACGGGCAGGGAATTATAACTTTGTCTCAGGAATTTTCAGAAAAAATTACTTTACAGTTCATTATTCCGTCTAAAGAAGTTATTCGATATACCAGCTTGAATCCAAATGACGAGGAGATTATATTGACTATCCTTAGAACATATCCCGGTGTTTATGAAATGCAGACTGCATTTAATCTATCATTGATTGCTAAAAAATCAAACCACTCGGAGGCAGCAATACTAGCCGTATTACATAAATTAAAAGAAAAAGAAATTATAGATTATCATTCAAAAAACAATGATGCTGTTTTAATTTTCAATGAAATTCGGGAAGATGAAAGAACCATTAATAAAGTTTCGAAACATTTAGTTCGACAAAATGAACTCAAAAAAGAGCAATTACAATCGGTACTGAAATATGCTTCAGATAAAAACAACTGCAAAAGCAAAATGATTTTAGACTATTTTGGAGAAAAAGCAACTGCCAATTGCGGTATCTGCTCTTACTGCATTACACTAACAAAATCAAAAAAAGATTTTAATGCTCTTTCTAAAAAAATTGTAGCCTTATTGCAAAATGAAGGTTTAAGTTCTAGAGAAATTCAAAACAAGACCAAAAATACAGCCGACGATGTTATCTTTGTACTGCAGCAATTATTAGAAGATGATTTTTTAATAATTCAAAAAAACAACAAATACACTTTAAAAACCTGATGGAAAAATTAAGAATTATATTTATGGGAACTCCGGAATTTGCAGTTGGAATTCTAGATACCATAATCAAAAACAATTACGAAGTAGCAGGCGTAATCACCGCTGCAGACAAACCAGCCGGCCGAGGACAAAAAATAAAATATTCGGCTGTAAAAGAATATGCTTTAGAAAATAAATTACACTTATTACAGCCTGCTAATTTAAAGGACGAAGCTTTTCTTGAAGAATTAAAATCACTGCAGGCTAATTTACAAATCGTTGTTGCATTTAGAATGCTACCAAAAGCAGTATGGGAAATGCCAGCTTTGGGAACATTTAATCTACACGCTTCATTGCTTCCTAATTATAGAGGAGCAGCACCAATTAATTGGGCTATTATTAATGGAGAAACTAAAACTGGAGTCACTACCTTTTTTATTGATGACAAAATAGATACTGGTGCGATGATCTTGAGCAGTGAAACAGCAATTGACAGTGACGAGAATGCAGGACAGCTTCACGACCGTTTGATGCATTTGGGATGTGATACTGTTATTGATACTCTGAAATTAATCGAAAGCGGCAATGTAACAACTACCATTCAAAATGACGCTTCAGACATTAAAACTGCTTATAAGCTAAATAAAGAAAATTGTAAAATTGACTGGTCAAAATCAACGACAGATATCCACAACCTTATTAGAGGATTAAGCCCATACCCTGCTGCTTGGAGTTATTTTACAGACAAGGATCAAGAATGGAATGTAAAAATCTACGAAGCCAACGCAATTTTAGAAAAACACAGTCATGAAATCGGTACTCTAATCTGCACCAAAAAAGAAATAAGAATTGCTGTGGATGAAGGTTATATTCAAATAGTAGGCCTGCAATTTCCAGGGAAAAAGAAAATGACTACAGCAGAATTATTAAACGGGATTACTTTCTCGGAAAGTGCAAAAGCTTATTAATATCAATAAAAACAAGGGCTAGAGGGTATTTATTTCAGAATTTTATCCTACTTTATGAACAAAGAAAGTAAGTTATTAACAAAATATGCTAATTTTGTATAAAACATTTGCATACACCGTATTTCCTGCTAATTTTGTTCTATTAACAATTATTTTAACCAACAATTAACATCCATTATTATGAACAAATCAGAATTAATCGACGCTATCGCTGCAGACGCAGGAATTACAAAAGCAGCTGCAAAATTAGCGCTTGAATCATTTTTAGGAAATGTAGGTGGTACTTTGAAAAAAGGTGGTAAAGTATCTTTAGTAGGATTTGGATCTTGGTCTGTATCTTCAAGAGCTGCAAGAGACGGAAGAAATCCTCAAACTGGAAAAACAATTCAAATCGCTGCAAAGAATGTTGTGAAATTCAAAGCTGGAGCTGATTTAGAAGGAGCTGTAAACTAATTTATAGTTTATTTCATATAATTAAACCTTCCAATTGGAAGGTTTTTTTGTGCTTTTAAACGAATATGATTCAAAAAATTTGGTTATTCTATTTAATTTTTCTTAAATTTAATTAAAAATATAGCCTTATGATTTCAGAAAAATTAAAAAAAGGGTATTTACTTATTGCTGAGCCATCAATAATAGGAGATTTGTCATTTAATCGATCTGTAATCCTATTAGCGGATCATAACCAAGAAGGCTCCGTAGGTTTTATTATGAACAAACCGCTGAAATATACAATCAATGATTTGATTCCTGAAATTAATGCTAATTTCAAAATATTCAATGGCGGCCCTGTAGAACAAGACAACTTGTACTTCATTCATAATATTCCGAAATTGATACCCAACAGTATTGAAATATCCAATGGAATTTATTGGGGAGGAGACTTTGATTCTACCAAAGACCTCATCAACAGCGGTCAAATCAAAAAAGAAAACATCCGCTTCTTTTTGGGGTACACAGGATGGGAAGAGCACCAGCTTGAAGATGAAATGAAAGCCAATTCATGGATTATTACTAAAAACAGCTACGAGAATAAGATAATCGGAAAATCAACACTTCACTTCTGGAAAGAACAAATTATGGAATTGGGAGGTGAATACCTTATTTGGTCCAATGCTCCCGAAAATCCCTATTTAAACTAAGCTTAAGCTTTTATTCAGCGCTGCTACCAAAGCTTTGGAAATTTCTATCGAAAATTCTTTTTTTCTGTATTTTGTAATCGGCTGTATTCCTTTAATAACATTAGTCACAAACAATTCATCCGCTTTTTGAAGATCAAACGGAGAAATTATTTCTTCAGCGACTTCAATACTTTCGATTTTCTTGGCTAATCCTAGAATCTGCTTTCGCATAACACCATTCAAACAGCCTTCTGAAACTGGAGGGGTAATTAATTTATTGCCCGTAAGCATGAAAATATTGCCCTGTAATGCTTCAACAACATTCTTGCTGTCATTTAATAAAATACAATTATCCAGCCCATTTTCATGTGCATAAATACTTCCAGTTATATTTATCAATCGGTTAGTTGTTTTAATCGAAGACAACAGCTGTTTAGTAACATAGAAATCTTTATACAAATCAACCTCATACTCCTGCCCATTAAGCGAATATTCCTTGTTTTCGAGCACAGAAGCCTTTATCAAAAAAGAAACTGTATTATTCTGCGGCAAATAATACCCTCCATCATTTCTGTAAACCGTTATTCGTGCTCTCGCAGATAAGGCAATTTTGTTGTTTTTAACCAACGAAAGAATCTGCTCTTCCAAATATTCTAAAGTAAAATTCATTGGAATTTCCATTCGGATCACACGCATAGAAGACATTAATCGGAAGTAATGATCTTCCAGAAACAGGATTTTTTCGTTTACAATTTTTACCGTTTCAAAAACCGCATCACCATATAAAAACCCTCTATTCTGCACTAAAACAATTGCATCTTCAGACACAATTGCACCATTAAAATTTACCATACTGTATTTAAAAAAAGTCACGCCAAAAAGCGTGACAAATATAAGTCATAATATACAATTCTGCTATACCGAACCTATAACATGTTTTAAATCTGAAATTTGATTTTCCCACAATTGAGTAGCTTCTTCAACTTCTTCTTTACTAGCAAAATCAACAACCATTAAGGATACATCCTTTGTTAATTCGTCTACTAAAATGTTCAATTCGAAAAAATATTCGGTATCCTTATTATTCTCGTCTACCCATTTAAATTTTACTTTTTCTCCAGACTTTTTTGACGCTAGTCTGGCTTTCTCCTGCGAATCATTCCAAATAAAAGTAAAAAACTCACCGCGAGAATTTACATTATCAGCGAACCATTCAGATAGACCGGAAGGTGTTGAAATATATTGATACAACAATTGGGGGGAAGAATTTATGGGGAATTCGATTTCGTAACGCACTTTTAAACTCATTGAATACTGTTTTTTTTGTTTGCGAAATATATAGATTATTACTTCAAAAAAAAAACCTTTTCAAAAAAAAATTTTTTATTACTTTTTGCTTGCAAACTCTAATTATTGTTTTATATTTGCACCCGCATTCAGGGATAGGAAATATCCCGAATATGGCGAGGTAGCTCAGTCGGTTAGAGCGCAGGATTCATAACCCTGAGGTCACGGGTTCAACTCCCGTCTTCGCTACAAAAACAAACCCTTAAACATCAAATGTTTAAGGGTTTTTTATTTGAATTTTGTTTCGTAAATCTAGACTTCATATAACTCAAGTGAGGACTTCAGTGAGGTGCTTCAGTGAGGAATCGAAAAGATTTCGAAAGGAAGTTAAGCAGATACAATTTCAATTTATTCTTAATTCAATATTTGTTAATAGTGGATGAAATAAATAAACATTCACTAATGAGTTTTTATAAAAGCAATGAATGTCGGTATAATTGTTGTTTTACTTCTTAAATTCAAGTGTCTATACTTACATAATATAAAATATCAAGATTTGATAATTGGACATCAAATTAAAATGATGTTATTCGCACCAATAATTATTGAATCACTTTCTCTATTCCATAAAAAAAATGAATTACCCCGAGGCAGAGCCATCGAGGCATCAATCCGAAGAAAGTAAATTTTTAGTTTTTTGAAACCTTAGGTTTTCAAACTTTCCTCTGTAACCCCGAGGCAGAGCCTCGAGGAATTCAACTGATTAAATTAGCAAATATTCATAATAAAGCAATAATGGATAATATTGAAAATACTGCCCAAAAAAAGAAGCGATAGGATAAATTAAAAGCGGAAAGATTTACTTGAGAAGACACTAACTTGATAAACTTTTTTATTTAAACAAGGCCTCTGTTTTTATTGAAAATATTTAATAATTATAATAATAACGGCGATAAACGCCGTTAAAACAATATTTTTCAAACTAAGTAATTTAAATTACCTTTGCATAACGGCGATAAACACCGCAATATGACAAATATTTAAATTATGGCAACAAATGTAATACGACGAAAAGAATTATATGAAATAATGCCAGAGGGTTTAATAACTACTCATAAGTGGCTTATGGAAAATAATTTCACTCGTCACGCAATAGACAATTTGGTCAAAAGCAATCAACTGGAATCCATAAGCAAAGGTGTTTATGTTCGAAATATTTCCAAAATATCTTGGCAGTCGATAGTGTTTTCGTTACAATCAATACTAAAAACAGATTTGGTAGTTGGTGGTCTAACTGCACTTGAAGTGCAGGGATTATCACATTACCTATCACTTTCAGAAAATAAAATAGTCTACTTATTTGGTAATGATTTAATTCCTGAATGGGTTAAAAATTTAGATATGAATGTGAAATTTGTGAGACACACAAGTAATAATTTGTTTACAAAACAAGATCAAGAAATGCACCAATTTACATTAAAAAGAGATTGGGATAATGATGACAGAAAAGTAATAATATCCTCGCCAGAAAGAGCTTATCTCGAAGTATTATTAGAAGTTCCACAAAAAACAACTTTTGAACACGCTGATCAATTAATGCAGGGATTAACAACTTTGTCTCCTCGAAATCTTCAAAAGGCATTACAATCTTGTAAAAACATAAAAGTAAAGCGCCTTTTCTTTTGGTTCGCAGAACGTCAAAATTATGTTTGGTTAGACAAATTGAATAAAGAAACAATATCTTTAGGCTCAGGGAACCGTATGATAATAAAGGGTGGAAAATTAAATACTAAATATAAAATAACAGTTCCAGAATGGCTTTAGGTGCAAAAGAAATTTATCGTAAACAAGTACAGCTTTTAGTTCGTGTTTTGCCACTTGAACTTCCAAATATCCATTAGAACAAAAATATATTTACAAAATTATACGCCTTAACATATAAAAAAATGTTTTTAATTTAAAATATATGCTTTTACATATAATTCACTACTTTTGTTTGAATTCGTTGTTAAAACATATAATTATGACAGCATTAGCAAATTTTGTAAAGCAGAAAAGAAAAGAAGCCAACCTGACTCAAGAAGCATTTGCTGAACGTGCAGGAGTAGCGCTTACAGTAATCCGAAAAATTGAGCAAGGCAAAGAAAACCTTAATCTAGAAAAGGTAAACCAAGTACTTAAAATGTTTGGGCACACCTTAGCACCTACAAATACCAGAGAATTATCTAAAAACAGCAGACAATAGCGATGAGAAAAGCTGCGATATACTATAAAGATCTCTTAGCAGGAATACTTACAGAAACTGACGAAGGTGAATATGTTTTTCAATACGAAGAAAAATATGTTCAAGAACATCCCAGACAGTTTCTCTCGTTTACTATTCCAGTAAGAACAAAACCCTATACTGAAAAACGTCTATTTCCATTTTTTGAAGGATTGATTCCTGAAGGATGGCTATTAGACATTGCTTCAAAAAATTGGAAAATCAATCAAAATGATCGTATGGGACTTCTTTTGGCTTGCTGCCAAAGCTGTATAGGAGCAGTAAGCGTTCAACCAATACCACAAGAAAATGAATAATAAAAAATGTTTGTATTGCTACAAAGCATTGGATGAAGCTACTAGTGGCGATTTTCACGAGTATTGTACTTTGGATTTCTTCGGAACCAAACAACAGCCTTTATTCGAACATTCTATGACACAGATGGCGGAATTAGCGAAAAATGTGGTAGAAAGAAGTATTGCCGTTCCAGGAGTGCAGCCTAAACTTTCCTTATCATTAGTAAACGATACCATTCAAGAAGGAAATAAAGGACGTCTTACTGTGGTAGGTGCATTGGGCGGAAATTATATTTTCAAACCACCTTCCGACCATTTTCCTGAAATGCCGGAAAACGAACATCTAACAATGCGTATTGCAGAAGCTTTTGATATCAATGTTGTAAAATCAAGTTTAATTAGATTACAATCTGGAGAGCTTTCCTATATTACCAAACGCATAGATCGAACCGATACTGACGAAAAAATTCATATGCTCGATATGTTTCAGATTACTGAAGCTTTTGATAAATACAAAAGTTCAATGGAAAAAATAGGTAAAGCTCTAAATGAATATTCAGATAATACTTTATTGGATAAAGTGTACTTTCTGGAATTAGCTATTTTTAGCTTTCTTACAGGCAACAACGATATGCATTTAAAAAACTTTTCGATGATCAATAAAGCAGATCAATGGATATTATCACCAGCATATGATCTGTTAAACGTAGCAATAATCAATCCGGATGATACTGAAGAATTAGCTTTAACTCTGGAAGGAAAAAAGAAAAGGATCAAATGGGAAAATTTTGAACAATTAGGAAAATTGTTAGACCTAAATGAAAAACAAATTAGAGGAATTAAAAAGCGTTTCCTGAAAAATAAAACCATTGCTTTAGAATGGATAGAGAATTCGTTTTTGTCTCACCAATACAAAGAAAAATATAAAACTCTTTTGGAAGACAGATACAAAATCTTTAATACATAAAATTTTAGAAACTAAAGTAAATAGTTTTAAACTAAATCTTAGACCAATAAAAAATAAACACTATTAAACATAAAATCAATCCTAATCTCAAGTGAGGAACTCGAGTGAGGAAAACCCAAAAAACAACACAAAACCAAATTTTAAAAAAATTACAAAATACTACAAATCAATATGTTATGAAATAAAAAAGATCAAATTTCAGTTTTCATAACCCTGAGGTCACGGGTTCAACTCCCGTCTTCGCTACAAAAACAAACCCTTAAACATCAAATGTTTAAGGGTTTTTTATTTAAAAAAAATCCTCACTTGGTAAAGAGCTCAAGTGAGGAATTTCATAAGAAATAAAATCTAAAACCTTACCAATGTGACTAATACGAAATCAGACCTCAGTGTTAACGTTACTATTTCATACTTTCTGAAGTAAAAAAATATTTTCCAGTTCAATTTTCATCTATTTATCTTCCAAAATCATCTTGTAAACGAACAATGTCATCTTCGTCAGAAGGTTGCTCAGGGTCGGTATCTTGCCAAATCTCAGCGACAATACTCCAAGAATCTAAACCAATCAAACGGTGACGCTCTCCTTTATCTAATTGAATAAAATTACCTTCTTCTAATTTTTGAATATCTCCTTGTTCATCAGTTGAACTTGTTTTTACTCCTACAATTCAAGCAATTACTTTCCAAATTTCAGATCTGCGAAAGTGATACTGCCATGATAATCTTTTATTTGGGGCTACTACCAAAAATTTTGGACTTAATTTGTTTGTGATTTTAATGCTTTCCATATCAAGATGAGGAAAAAATTTGGTTGCAAATTCTGCTGCCTGATTTTCATCAATTACAAAAAAACACCCCATGGTCTAGATTGATCTTCTTTTATGTTTGTAAAATTTTCTTTTTTCAATTCAGTTGCGATTTGCTCAAAAACGGTTGACTTTGCAGTTTCATTTGAAATATTAAAATTCATTTTTTATAATTTAAATTGTTTTTAGAAGGGTTATATCATTAACTAATCAAAATTTGTTCTTTTTTTTATTTAATAAAATAATGAGGTAGATACTGATTATAATTGTTTTAACTGACGAAAGCATGTAGGGTAATACGTACCTAAATCATAGAGTATTACCTATCTATATTTATGGATTTACCAATGTTGGATGGGCTGTGTAAAAAGCATTCGTTCCCTTAGCTACACCATTAAAAGTTCCATAATTATCATTTTCCCATGGGTTTTTCCAGCCACACACCCCGGCATATCCGTTTTGATAAGATTGCAAATAATAGTTTGCCATGGTAATATTAAAATTGCCACTATTTAGAGGAGTAGAGTTATTTACATCTCCTCCGTATGTTTCCCCTATAACAGATGGTTTATTACCATTCTCATACCAATAACCTATTGATGTTGCAAAAGGACCGCTACTACCACCCTGCCATTGATACCAATGAGTTGACCAAAAATCTAGATATGCAGAAGAATCGTTAAATTGTGCTTGAAGCGAACTGTTACTGTAATTATTTCCAGTATAACGATTATCACCTGTATAAGTATTAAAGCCTATATATCTATCGCTGTTAAAACAGATCCACATAGATCCTACAGTGACAAATTTACTTGAGTTTTTATGAATAGCAGCAGAACACATAGCCAGGAACCTGATCACCGAATTTCTATCAATAGGTCCACAATTGTTATCACGCCAAAAATGCTCGGGTTCGTTGCAAAGATCATACCCCATAATGTTTGTTACGTTATTATATCGCTTCACTATCGGGATCAGGTAATTGTTAATATATGAGTTGGTCTTATTAACGTCTTTAATCATGTTGCGGAACTGAGTTGCTTTGCTCCCTTTGGCCATATCAAATGATAATAAAGTTGGCATGATATAACAATTCCAATCTACCCCTTTTTGGATTAACGCGTCAAGATCTGCTAGGTAAGTTGCACTTGGACTCAAAACATATCCATTACTATCAAAACCTGGCGCATAAGCTCCAGAGCCATTCAACCATATTCGGGCTAAATTTATATGGTTTTGGTTGTAACGTTCAAATTCACTATTCCAATATGAAGGATTATAATTTCTGTCTAGGTAATCTAAGCTGTAATCGTTTTGTTTTTGCCAGGCAGTATTGATCCCGTTAAAAAAAATCTCTTTACCATTGACATAGAATTTATTTCCACCAATAGCTAAACCACCCAAAGTCTTGGCTGGGAGGACTACTCTTGATGTGATATTCTTAACAGAACTAATTAATTTGGAGTCTGATTTGGAATCGGATTCGATTCCTGATTCTTGGCAGCTTGAGAAACAACCCAGCGCAGTTAGCATTGCAATGCAGATTTTCTTCTTCATATTTTTTTTTAGAATTTATAATAACTTTAAATAATTTTATCCCAATAACAAGTATTACATTAAAGCATTTTCAGCTGTTTAAATTTGTCTGAAAATAATTTTCAAAAATAGCGTTCAAAAAAGTTCCGTTTTTCAGAGGTTATCTATTATCAACTTTGGCCAGATTCCTTGCACACCATAATAGTTTTCCTTGTGATTTATAATGATATGGTGTCGATATATTAACTTTAGATCTCAAAAAACAATTAATCAAGATCATATTTAAGTCTTATTACATTTAAAAAAAAATGTCAATCATTTTAAATTATTTCTTTCCTGCACTATTTTATGAACTTCATTCAAAAGAAGCAGAATTCCAGGTTTTACCATGTTTCCATGATCAAAACCGTCTAATTTATTTAAAGTAGTTTGTTTATTACCTACTAATTTCATCATTCGCCAGAAGTAAAGGTTTTCCTCATATCTTCCAAATAATTCCATTTCTGGGTCACCTGTTACCAGCAAAATCCTAGGTACATCACTTCTAACAAAGTACAATGGAGCAAACTCATCAATTATTGGTTGAGAGTTTTCTACACCATACTCTTTTCGGACAGTAAAGTGAGTAATGACCTGTGGACTTAATGGAATAACTCCTGCAATACTGTTAGCATTTATATTGTATTTTTGAAGATACTTTTTGTCTAACGAAATCATCAAATCCAGATATCCACCGGCAGAATGACCAGATAAAAAAATCAAGTTAGAATTACCTCCAAATTCAATAATATGTTTAAAACCCACGCTACAGCTGTTGCCGCATCTTCAATATAGACGGGAGAATTTACTTTTGGGGATAAGCGATACTCAACCCCTACAACCGCATATCCTTTATCAAGTAACTCTTGTGGAATCTCTTTTTTACCAGAAGTTAGCCCTCCACCATGAAACCATACAATTGTGGCAAAATCTTTTTTCCCTTTTGGATAATACAAATCCAACTTACATTTGGAATTCTTATAATTATCCTTAGTCACTGGTAATTCTTCATAATAAGAAATATCCTTTTTTGTCTCGTATAATTGCTGTGAAATAATTGAATTTGAAATTAATAGGACAATTATGAAAATCACCTTTTTTATTCTCTTGAATAATTTCATTTGCAGAATTTAATAATTAAACAATAGAGTAGAATTTTCTATAACATGAATGGTACTTATATCAGTATCATACACAGAATACCAGCCTTGATATTCATGCGGTGGGTCTCCAATTAAATCATCTCCCAGTTTCCAGATGCTCATAGGCAATTTTGGTCTGCCCTCGCCTCCCCAAGCCCAAAAATTAACACCTGCAACCTGCGGAACTGTTTTGCTTAAAGAATATATTTTATCGAAAATCATTTTATAATATTCATCTCTGATCTGCACCGGTGAATTGGATTTGTAACTGTTTTCATCTCTAGAGATTCCAAATTCTTCCAAGACAATCGGTTTGTTGAGTTTTTGAGCTATTTTGACATGTTCATCAATGTAACTGTTTGCTTTTTCAACAGCATAACTATATGTTTCTTTCGCTTTGAGCGGATCATACCAGCCCCAATTTTGAACCCAAAGATGAAAAGTGCAGTAATCAATATACTGACTCTGGTGATCTTTCTCAAAATTAGTTCCGTTTGCTGGAGAAGGCGTATTTCCTTCGGAGCCAATTGACACCAGATGATTTGAATCTAAGCCCTTAATGAATTTAGCTGTTTCGTGAATCCATTTTCTATAATCGGCAACATTATTGCTTCCTTCTGGTTCATTGGCCAATTGCCAAGCCATAATAGTAGTATCCTTTTTATATGGAAGTTTATTGACTGTGTTAATTCTATTAATCACTTTCTCTATGTGATTCTCAAACCACTGTTTAGCAGGTTTATCACTATAAAAACGAGCCGAATATTGCTGATAGGTTCTCCAATCACCATTTTCTGCAGGTGGCGGATACGGAATTGATTCGTTTTTATTTGTCCATGAAACGTACTGCGCAAAACCTCCAGACCAAGGCCAGAAATTATTCAAACATACAACTGCTGTCATATCACGCTTCTTCATTTCTGCTAATAAAAAATCCAGACCAATCCAAAGTTCCTCATTATAGATTCCAGGTTCTTTCTGCATAGTCGGCTGAACCGACCAAGGTGTTTTTAGACTTCCTTCGGAACCTGCAAGAATTCTAAGGTTTTTAACTCCCAGCGCATTCAATCGATCTAATTCTCTAATCAGTCTTTCTTTATCGGAAACTGCTAAATTCATTCCGTACCAAAAATTAGTTCCAACATAGCGGTACTGTTTTCCATCTTTAATTAATTTTCCATTTTCAACTTTTATAAAGTCTTGTGCATTTGATAAAAACGGCAACATGGATAAAACCAAAACATAAATATATTTTTTCATCTTTCTTTTATTTTACTTCGAATGAAACTT
This sequence comes from uncultured Flavobacterium sp., assembly GCA_963511795.1. Taxonomy (GTDB): domain Bacteria; phylum Bacteroidota; class Bacteroidia; order Flavobacteriales; family Flavobacteriaceae; genus Flavobacterium. The sequence continues at coordinate 111,877 of CAUPKP010000009.1, forward strand.
TTTCGCCAGAAATACTATTACTTCCAATCCATAAATCAAATTTTCCGGCTTCGACTTTTTTCTTCATATCAATTCCGTAAAAAGCTAAATCAGATATTGGAAGCTTAAATGTCACCAACTTTTCTTCTCCAGATTCTAAATCAATTCTTTGAAAATTTTTAAGTTCTCTTATTGGGAGAGCAATCGAGGCTGATATATCTCTGATATAAAGCTGGACAATTTCGGTTCCTTGATAGTTCCCTGCATTCTTCAAAGAAAACGAGATTTCAAGTGTATTTTCTTTCTTCAAAACTGTTTTAGAAAGTGAAATTTTGCCGAACTCAAAAGCGGTATACGATAATCCAAAACCAAACGGGAATAACGGATCGTTGCCACTGTCCAAATAATAAGATTTATTTCCAAGAGAGGTCTGTGAAGCCTCAACAGGAATAGTATTCAAACCCAATTCACTGCCATTTGCAGGGCGTCCCGTTTTTAAATGATTGTAATATATCGGAATCTGACCTACATTTTTAGGAAAAGTGATAGGTAGTTTTCCCGAAGTATTTGCTTTTCCAAACAACAAATTCACAATTGCTGATCCGCCCATTGTGCCTGGATGCCAGGCATACAAAACAGCGTTGGATTGTTTGACTTCTTCTTCAATCGTCAACGGTCTTCCCGCCATTATAATTGTAACTAACGGTATTTTTGTTTTGGCTAAAGCCGATAAAAGCTCCGATTGAATTCCCTGCAAATTCAAATCAGACAAACTGTGTGCTTCTCCTGAAAGTATGGATTCTTCACCCAAAAACAGTAACACCACATCTGCTTCTTCGGCAATTTTTCGAGCTTTTTCAAAACCAGTTGAGTCTTTATCTCTTGAAAATTTTAGAATGGGTTCATAAATAATATTGACATATTTTCCGTATTTTTCTTTTAGGGCAAAAAGAGGTGTTACAGTATGGCTTTTGTCTCCGTCAAAAACCCAAGTTCCCATCTGATCGTGAGGAGCATCGGCCAGCGGACCAAAAACGGCTATTGTTTTTGGATTTTTAAGAGGTAAAACCTGTGCATCATTTTTTAACAAAACAACCGATTCTTCCGCCAATTTCTCGGCTAACTTCAAATGTTCTTCTTTATAAAATACTTCCTTGGTATTTCCTTTTACATAAGGATTTTCGAAAAGACCTAATTTGAATTTTACTCTTAAAATATTACGCACTTCATCATTAATCGTTTCGATTGAAATTTTCTTTTCTTTCAAAAGCGTTTCAATATATCCTACATAAGTGCCGCTTACCATTTCCATGTCAACGCCTGCATTAATCGCTTTTTCTGCAGCTTCTTTATTATCCGCACTAAACCCGTGATCTACCATTTCAGTAATCGAAGCCCAGTCTGAAACCACAAAGCCTTTAAAATTCCATTCTTTACGAAGCACCTGCTTCAATAAAAATTCATTTCCAGATGAAGGAATTCCATCGTTCGCATTAAAAGCGGTCATGATCGTCGCAAGATTTGCTTTTTTTACTGCTTGTTCAAACGGCACTAAATAGACATTTCTAAACTGGCGTTCTGTAATTGCTGTTGTATTATAATCACGTCCGCCTTCGGCCGCACCGTATCCTGCAAAATGTTTGGCGCAGGCTGCAATTGAACTTGGATCAGATAAATCTTTACCTTGAAAACCGTTTATCATCGCAACTCCCATTACGGAAGTCAGATAAGGATCTTCACCGCAGCTTTCAGCAATTCGTCCCCATCGAGGATCACGGGCAATATCTATCATTGGCGCAAATGTCCAGCGAATTCCAGTTTCGGAAGCCTCAATTGCTGCAATGCGTGCCGCTTTTTCAACCAAATCTGGATTAAAACTTGCAGCCTGTCCCAGAGGAATAGGAAATATTGTTTTGAAACCATGAATCACATCACGTCCAAAAATTAACGGAATTCCTAATCTTGTTTGTTCAACAGCAATTCTTTGTGCTTTGTTGGCAATTTCGGGATTGGTAATACTCAAAACCGAACCTGCCATCCCCTGCTGAATAACTTTATAATTGGTTTCCATATCATCAGCAGAAAGCTGATTCATTTGTCCCATTTTTTCTTGTAAAGTCATTTTATTCAAGAGAATCTCTATCTTTTTTTCGATAGAAGCATTAGAGTCCTGAGCACTTGTTTTTAATCCAAAAATGATTAAAAACAGTACTGCGAATTTTAACTTTTTCATTAGTTGATTTTTATTTCATTTAATAGAACAAAGCATACATTCCGAAGCAGGCCAAAATCAGCAGCAATGCCTGTAAGCGGAAATTCTTATACCAGACCACGTCTTTTAAGGCGATTGATTCTTCAATCCAAATGGCTTTCGTCCAAGTATTGTCTTTTATTTTTTCTTCTGGCGGAGGTGCCGAAGATAAACTGACTACAACATTGACCATAACGCTTAAAACCAAAATAATTGGTGCTAATAATAAAAAGTGAAGTCCTAATTCGAAACCTAAAACATATTTAGCAAGCATAATGACCATAGCAATAAACAATCCTGACATTAATCCGCTGAAAGCTCCAATAGCATTGGAACGTTTCCAGAATAATCCCAAGAAAAAAGTTCCCACAACCGGCGGCGCCAAATAGGAAAGAATCTCTTGATAATAGGCGATTAAAGAATCGAATTTACCAATATACGGCGCCCATAAAATAGCAATTACTAAAGTTACTACAGCCGTAATTTTCCCCACTTTTACCTTCTTTTCACTTGTTGCATTTTTATCAAACTTGCTGTAAAAATCCATCGTAAATAAAGTTGAAACCGAATTTAAAGTGGCGCTTAAGGCAGATGTCAAGGCCGAAATCATCGCAGACAATATAATTCCGATTAAACCAACTGGCAATACTTTGCTGATTAACCTCGGATAAACCTGATCTGTATTGATTCCGTATTTTGATTTCAATTCGCTTCCGCTAATGATTTCATGCGGCAAATTCTCTACTCCAAAAAGATTGATTCCTCTTGCAATTAAACCTGGAAATATGAATATGAAAAGAGTAAATAAATACAGAAAACCAACCAGCAAAACACCTTTTCGGCCATGATCGATTGATTTTGCCGACAACACGCGCTGCACCATAACCTGATTGTTACCCCAGAAATAAAATCCTAAAATTGGAATCCCAACCCACATTCCCAACCACGGAACGGTAGGATCATCCATGGATCTTGTCAGTTTCAGCCAAACTCCATCTTGAAACTGTGTATAAAAAGCATCCCATCCTCCAATAGAATCCATAGCAAAAAATGCTAATAAAGTTGATCCTATTATAAGTACAAAAGCTTGTATTACCTCAGTATTAATTACAGATGATAGTCCACCAATAATAGTGTAACTTCCTGCAACTATACCCATTCCAATGATAAGCAGCATCATATCGACACCTGGAAAAATCATATTAATAATTAAGGCTCCTGCATATAATGTTGCCGAAGCATCCAAAAATATATTTCCCACGATGGTTATAAATGAAAAATAAGTTCTTGATCTTACATCAAATCTTCTTTCCAAAAATTCCGGCATTGTAAAAATTCCAGATTTAATATAAAAAGGAAGAAAAAAGATGGCGAAGAAAACCATCACCAATATCGAAATCCAATTGTAATTGAAAACTGCAATTCCGTTTATAAAACCTTCACCCGAGTTTCCCATTAAAGTCGAGCTCGAAATACTGGCAGCAAAAAGAGAAAGACCAACCATTGGCCATTTTAAATCTCTTCCTGCCAAAAAATAAGCATCAGAATCACTTGATTTACTATTTTTTAATCCCCACCAAACAATAAAGATGATGTATAATACGAGTACGACTAAGTCGATTATATTTAAATTTAGCATAATTTATTGTTGGTATGAAGTGTAAAGAATAACGCTTTTTGCAGGAATGGAAACTTGGATACCATCAGCTTTTAAATTGATTTTTTCTGACGGAACAGGATATCCTTTTGCATCAACAGGACGTTTATTTTCACTGTATAAATACTTGATTACTTTCGATTTCAGTTTCAAATTTTTAGTATCAATTGTAAAATTGACTTCTTTGTCGCTGTTGTTTGCAATCGCAATTGTAAAATCTCCTGACTTAGTGATTCCAACAGTGGCGCGAACTTTTTCGATATTCAAATTATTGATTTTTACGATTTTCATATCACCGGTAAAATTACGCGTCATAATCGACCAAGTATAAAACCACGGACGTAAGTTTTCATCCGATTTATCATCCGTCAAGTCTTTTCCTAAACTGTTGAACATTCCCCAGCGTTTCAGCTGGTGTTTATCGCCTTTATCATCTTTAGTGTGCATCGCATCGTCTAAATCCCAAGCAACTATTGCATCAAATCCGCTGTTTATAGATTGAATCAAAGCATCTGCTATATCAACTCCGTAATCATAATCGTAAACAGAAAGCTGACTGTCGACACTTGTGAATTTATCTCCCAAATGTTCTTTTGACGATGGTTCCCCTTTCAATCCTAATTCTCCTAAAATAAAAGGTTTCTTGTGAACTGAATCTGTGAATCGAACTAAATCGCTAAACTTCTTCTGAAATTCTCCAGAGCGAATGCTTTCTTTTGAAGGGTAATCATGAACATCATAAGCCGAAACTAAATTTGGAATCTGGAATGCTGTCTGTTTTGCCCAATCCAAACCTTTATATTTTGACCTTGGGTTATTGAAATCTGTTGCATCCGGCCCAATGATTGAAATCTTTTTATCTAATCCTGCTTTTGCAATTGATTTATGAAGCAGTTCGATTCCTTCTTTCCATTGCTGAAAATCTCCGTCAGTGGTTGCCCAATCTCCGTTTGGCTCATTTACCAAATTGTAATATTTAATACAGCTGTATTTTTTTACATTGATTAAATGATTTAGATTTTTAACAATCAAATCAATCCATTTTGGATCATTGGCACCAGTAAAACTATTCTGCAGATTCAAATGGGTATCATGCAGTTTGTACGGCTGACCCCATTCTCCTAAAATCACAATGATTTTATTTTTCTCGCAATAATCCAAAAGCTTGTACAAAGCCTTCATTTGATCGCTTTCGAAATCTACAATCGGGTTTCCAGAAGCATCAAAACCTTTCAAATATCTCCAATTTGCCTGATCCATAACTCTGGCAATTTTAGGTTTAATGAACGAAACACGGTCAAAAACCAACTGCCATTTTTCGTCGGTCATTAGTTTACCCCATTGCGAGTCATCGGTATCGGCATGAGGATATGCCGAAAATTCAATGCCGCTTCCGATAAATTCATTCGAAATTATTTCATTCGGATGAATTGAAACCACAGGAATTTTACTTTGGCTCATAGCCGAAAAGCCAATCAATACACAAAACAGTACAATGCTATTTTGAATTTTCATTTTAGGAATCTTTTAAAGTTTGCAATAATTCATTGATATCGCAGGTTGCTAATCCAACGTATTTATCAGCTGCGCCGTAATAAACATATAAAATATTATCGACAATCATATTACCTGTAGGAAAAACACAACCTTTATAAAATCCTTCGATTTCATAATCATGTTCCGGTTCCATAATCCAGTTTTCTAAACGGGAAATTACTTTTGTAGGGTCTTCTAAATCTAATAAAGCCACACCTACTCTGTAATAACCGTTCCCACCATTTTCCACTCCGTGATAAATTAAAAGCCAGCCGTCATCTGTGCGAAGCGGTGGTGTGCTTCCACCAATTTTTTCTTCCCAAGTGCCATTTATACCACTTAATAAAAGTGTACTTTCTTCTTCCCAAACCATTAAATCATCAGAATAGCGAATCCAAATTGACGGGTAGTCACAACCGTATTCTTTTCCGACCCATTGTTTTGGACGGTGCAGCATGGCATATTTCCCTTTAATTTTCTCTGGAAATAAAATAACATCGCGATCATCAAGGTTCGAAGTGGTGATTCGCCCTAATCTTCTAAAGTTTTTAAAATCAGTCGTTACAGCCAAACCTGAATTAGCAATGTTTTTTTTGTACACTGCCGGCGCATCCTCACCCGTTTCTGGAAGATTGATTACATCGTGAGGAAATGTCCAGTAACGTCCAGGAGGAAAAGGTCTGTAAGCGTAAGTAACATAATATTCATTTCCAAATTTGATAATTCTAGGATCTTCAACACCGCCCATATCCGGTCCGTTACTGCTTGGTCCAAAAACAGGTTCGTCTGATTCTCTTTTAAAATTAACACCATCCGTACTTGTTGCCAAACCAACACGAATAAAATGCTGTTCATCATCTCCTGCTGCTCTGTACAACATATAAAAAGTACCGTTTTCATACCAAACTCCTGGATTACAAACGACAAGATTTTCCCAATAATTATCAGGATTTGGACTTAAGACTGGGTTTTGGGTGCACTTAATTAATTTCATTTTGATTATTATATTTTGGTTTTTATTTTACTATTGTGTTCGGTGCCATAGTATACATGCTTGGCAGTTTTTTACTGAAAATCATATTCGGACTTGCATACAGTAATTTGAAATTTGCCTCAGAACTATGCCCTGCAAAAGGTGCATAAAAATGACTGCCTTCATGAGAAGGATCGTATTTGTTTCGCCACATAACGACCATACTAACCTTTCTTCCTGTAAGCGGAATACTGATTTCATTTGTCCAATAGGTGTCATACGCAGCACCGCTTTTTACAATTCCTTCAATTCCTGTTTCTGTCACGCCGCATGGTTTTAATTTTTGCTGTGAAAGAGAAGCCAGATTTCGAAGATTCGTACTAAAAGCCGCTGTGTTGGTTCCGTGATAACTGTCCCAGCCTAAAAAGTCTACATAATTATCGCCAGGCCATCTAAACAAGAAATTATCAACTGTTCCCTGCTGGTCTAATTGAGGCGAAATGGCGTAGATAAAACTATGAACACCTTTTTTATTTTTAAGATAATCAATAGTATATTTCCATAAACCTATAAATTCCTGCTGCGTTGTCGCACTAGAACCCCACCATGACCAAGTCTGTGTATGTTCGTGAAAAGGGCGAAAAATAATTGGAATTACTTTTCCGTTGCTGTCTTTTAAATTATTGGCAAAATTGGCTAGTTTGTCTAACCATGAATTGAACTTGATATTGGTTGCGCTTCCGTCAGTTAAGATTTCTTTTACAACGGTATTTTTAGAATTGTCCCAGCTGTCACCGCCCGTTAACGGATTATTCAAATGACAGCAGGCGGTAATTACTTCGCCTCTTTCTCTGGCTTCTTTAATTACTCTGGCTCTGTCGTTATTTAATGTCGATGTTGCACTTCTGTCATCCATAATCTCGGCAAAATCAACACTGAAAACTCCCGGATAATCACCGCAGACATCTTTAATATCAGAACGCCCAGCCTGAGTCATCCAGTTTCTTCCATACAATAAATCATCGTGATGACCGAACATGGTTCCTTTTTCCTGAATTCTCCATAAGTTAGAGTATAAAGCTTTGGTTTCGGGCGTAGCGCTAGCATCTGTCAATTGAAGCGTTACCGAAGCTGGAACATCGGGTTCATTACCGCCTGGATCATTGCTGTCATCAGAAGAAGAACATCCAATGCAAAACAAGCTCATCGTAAAGAGAATTGCATATATTGATTTCATAGTCATGTTTTTAAGATTAATATTCAAAATTGGTTAATACCAAAAGGCCTTCTGCTGGTATTGTATCGTAGGTTTTCTTCTTTAAATCTAAAGTGATATTGGTTTTATTTGGAAGAAGATTATGATCACCCTCAAGTTTTAATTTGTCTTTGGCGTAAACAAATCTTTTTAATTTATTTAAAATCGGAAGCTCTTTTGAAGTTAGATTGATCTTTATTTCTTTAGCCGAAACATTGACAATTGCAATCATATTTTTGCCATCTTTTGAAACTGAAACCGCTTTAATATTTGGATTTCCGGCAACTGAAACTTGATGTACCTGACAACCGGTCGGCATATATTTGGTAAGCAACGACCAAGCATAAAACCACGGTCGAACTACTTCCTCCTCTTTACCAAAATATTCGTCTCCCAGAATATTCCAGAATCCCCAGACTTTCAATTTATTTTTTTGCTCTTTGGCATGCATGGCATCATCTAACATCCATGCAATAGAACCGGAATAACCCGAATTTACAGTCTGAATCAAAGCGTCGGCCATATCAGAACCATAAACATAATCATATACAAACATTTGAGAATCTTCAGCAGAAGCGTATGGTTTTGCTTTCGCTCTTGCGATGTTTTCGTTCATCAAAGCTTCGTCCTGTTTTTCGACAAACTTGAATCCGATTTCGCCCATAACGATAGGTTTTCCTTTGGGAGTGGCATCTTTATATGCTTTTAAAATCGAAGTATACTCTCCCGAATTCACCGTTATTTTTGACGGATAGGTATGAATATCATAAACACCAATTGCATTGTCAAGATCTTTAACCGAGTTGGTAATCCAATCCACTTTATCTGCTTTCCAAATCGCAATATCTGGTCCCATTAAAGAAACTTTTTTATCGAGATTCAATACTTTAAGCTCAGACCAAAAGTACTGTGCTGCATTTTTCCAGAGATCGTAATTTTCATCTGTTGCTGCCCAAAATCCGTTTGGTTCATTAATCATATTGTAATAATGAATACAGCTAAAACCTTTTTTATTCACTAAAAAATCAAGGTATTCTGCAGCTAGTTTTAGATTATTTTCAGAAATGGTATTGGTTTTACTATTAACCATACGATCTCCCCAATCTCCTAAAACCACTTTTACATTTCGAGACTGGCAATATTCAAGAATTGGAGCAATATTTTCATAATTCTTCGTCTCGTTTAGAACACCGTTTTCAATCACCGAAGTGGTATTGATCATCACTCTTATGAATTGCGGTTGCATAAAATCAAGACGGGAATATAATTTTTGCCAATCTTCCGAAGAAATTTTCAACTGCTTCTCTCCATAATCTAATTGGTAAGGATCCCACTGAACTCCATTACCAATATAATTAGGATTTATAATGGTATTGTTATCAACAGCAACAGTTGCATCGGACAAAGCCGAGCAACTGATTACTGCTGTCACTAACCAAAATGATATGATAATTTTAAAAACTGTTTGTTTCATAAAATTGTTGTGACATTTTTAGACTTAATTTTTTTTGGTTACATCAATCCAAAAACGTCTTGGTTTTTTTACGAATTTGTCATAATCCGTATAAATTTTAGACCAATCGTCGGTGCCGTTTAAATTAAAAGCGAAAGCATTGTTTGCAATTGTTTTTGTCTTTCCGTTTCCTAGATTTTCAATTCCGGCTCTTTCAAATGTTCCCACTCTAGTTGTACCATCAGCAAACGTAAAAGTGATGGTTCCATTAGCATAATTTCTTGACCATTTACCTTCTCCGATTGGAATTTGTCTGTAAAAATTTTTTACATCTGTTTGAGGTGTTCCTATATAAATAAAGTCCGCATATTTACCATCAGCCCCTGCTGTGTTTGTAACTTTTCCGTACGTATTTCCATCTTCAGTAATTCCAGTCATCTCAAAAACAAGCTGATTATCTAATTCTTTGTCCGGTCCTGCTGTTGCTGACCAAATCCAAGGTTTGTCAGTCATTGCCAATACAGCCCCGCCACCATATTCTGGACCAGTTCCGCCATACACAATTAAATTATCTACATCATAAGTTCCAACAAGTGATTCTCTAAAAGAACTCGCTACAACGGTATAATTTCTTGATTTTCCAGTTGGAGAAGTAACGGTTAATGTGGCACTGTTTTGCGCATTTTCAAAGTTTAGCGCTTCGCCTTCGTTTACAGATGATTTTCCTCCATAAGATAAAACCATTTCTTTAATCACGATATGGCTCAAATTAGGAACCGCACCAACATTAATGGCTAAATTTATTGTGCCAGTCTGATCATCAACACGAACAATTTGAGCCTTACCGACTTGATTTTCGAATTTTATTTCTAAAACATTACGCTCATTATTCCAATTTCCTTCTTCAATATCTTCCAAAGGATCGTTTTGACAACCTGATTGTGTCAAAGCAATGACAACGAACAGGACATATAGTATTTTTTTCATAATTATTTATTTTTAAGAATTATAAACCTGTGTTCAAATCAATTTCCGTCTGTGGTATCGGATAAAAAGCAGCCTGCTCAGCAGTAATTCCTGCGGCTTCAGGAACTACCTGAGAAACTTTATTAAAACGTCGTAAATCATACAGACGATTTCCTTCTAAAGCCAATTCGAAGGCACGCTCATTCCATACTGCTAATCTGAAATTTTCCAAGCTTAATCCTGGCGCTAGATTTCCTAAACCAGCTCTGTTTCTAATTTGGTTTACTAAAGCGTAAGACGCAGTTGTCGGTCCGGCAGCTTCAGCATAAGTAAGTGCCACTTCGCTAAAGCGAATTAAAAAAGGTTTGGTACTTGTTTTGTCACCAATAAAGTTTGGATCTATATACTTACGTGTAAAAGGATAAATAATTTTTCCTGGATATTGAGCCGAAACCACTCCTGATTCATTATAAGTTGTAGTAACAAATAATTCTGTTTTTCTTTTATCAGCATTATCATAACTGTTATAAAAACCAGTTAATGTTTGAAAAACATTCCATCCGTCATGTGATTTTGTATAGGTGTTATCTGGATTTTTCAGATAAATTGTCGCACCGTCGATATAAGGAATAAACAGTTTTGAAATTTTAGAATAATCCCCTTCTGTTGCTCCAGTTCTATCCATAGAAAGCAAGAAGATATTTTCTTTGCCTAATGGTTTTTCAACATCATAAATGCTCAATAAATTGTTCTCAAAACCATACACGCTTTGACCTGTAATAACATCATTTGCGTTCTTTGCCGCTAACTGGTACATTGCTGCAGCATCTTTCTTCATTGCTGTATAAAGCGGTACACTATGCTCTTTTGAAGAAGCTATATACAAATATACTTTTGCCAGTAACGCCTGAGCCGCTACTTTATCAGCACGTCCTAAAGCCTGATTTACTTTTAATAATGCAATGGCTTTTTCTGAATCTGCAATAATAAAATCATAAACTTCGTCAAGATCTTTTGCCATTGGTGCGGCAGTTTGACTTACTGTTTCAACAACAGTAGTATGCATTGGAACTTTTCCGAAATTTTTCACCAGATTAAAGTAATTCCACGCTCTTAGAAAATAAGCTTCCCCAAGGTATCTGTCTTTTAAATCCTGCTCAAAATTTCCGTCAGGCACATTTTTAATGACCGCATTCGCTCTATTTATAGCAATATAAGCGTACTTAAAATAATTGCCCAGCATTCTGTTTGTGCTGAAAGTTCCAACCTGCCATTTGTCTAAATTTTGATTATCTGCGGCTTCGTCCCCTTTTGGCCCGCATTCTTCTGTTGGGAGATCTCCAACAAAAAATATCGCACGCGAATATTCCAAGAATGTTAAAGCATCATAAGCATAATCAACTGCTGATTCTGCATCAGAGGCTGTTTTATAGAAATTTTCTTCGGAATAAAACCCGTAAGGTTCTTCATTTAAGTCACATGCAAATGCACTCATTAAAAGAGCCATTGTTATTATTTTATATCTTGTTTTCATCGTAATATTTTAAAAAGTTAAATCTAATCCTAAGGTCCATTTGCTAAGTCTAGGATATCCTCCCCAGTAAATTCCATCAGTTCCTACTTCAGGATCGTAACCGTCAAATTTGGTAAACGTGTACACGTTATTAGCGTTTAGATATAATCGTAAACTCTGAATAGTGCTTTTAACAGGTTTCAAAGTATAACCAACCGTAATATTCTGGATTCTGACAAATGATCCATCTTTAATCCACCAGTCCGAAAGCTTTAAGGTTCTTCCGTCTCTCAGACTCGGATATTCATTTGTTGGATTATCAAGTGTCCAGCGAAGCGGTGCATTACTTGGCTGATTAAAAGCTTGCGTATCCAATACATCCTGACCAAAAACTCCGTTAAAAAAGATACTGGCATCAAACTGTTTGTATTTTACACTAAGATTTAAACTCGCCATAAAATCAGGATTTGGATTTCCGATTATGGTTTGGTCTTTTGTATCTACAACTCCATCTCCATTAATATCTACATATTTGAATTCTCCAGCCTGCGCCAATTGCCCGTCTAAACCTGCATTAATTCCCTCTTGCAAATTCTGAACAATACCTTGTGTTTTATATCCGTAGAAAATATTTACCGGCTGACCAATGGCTAATAAATTTGGAAATTGTCTGAATTGTTCTAAACTGTTCCCTGAGTATTCGTATTGCATTCCTGTGTTGGGATCTACATTTAAACCAGATTGCGTTACAGATCCTAGACTTACTATTTCATTTTTATTTTTAGAAAACACTACTGAAGAATTAATCGTCCAATCTTTGTTTTTGTAGATATCTCCATCAAGCGTAACCTCAAAACCTTTATTTGTAAGTTCTCCATCATTTACCCAGATCCTGTCATATCCAGACGAAGGTGTTAAGATTCTTTCTCTTAAAAGGTCTTTTGTACGTTTGTTGTAATAGTCAAAAACAAGGTGTAAACGATTCTTAAAAATCGCCATATCAACTCCAAAGTCGCTTTGGGCTGTAGTTTCCCATTTCAAGTCTGGGTTAGGAATCCCTCCCCAAAGTTTTTCAATACCATCCTGACCCGTTGTTCCCACTTGGTAACCTGGTCCTATTGCCGAAACCCAGCTTCCATTATCATAATATTGGCTAACTCCATAACGGCTTAATGTTTGATAAGGACTAATTCCCTGATTCCCTGAAACTCCATAACTCACACGGAATTTCAATTCATCAAAAGTGTTTAAGTTTTTAATAAATTCTTCGTTATGCGCTTTCCAGCTCAAAGCTCCCGAAGGAAAAAATGCCCATTGATTATTTTTACCAAATTTTGAAGAACCATCGGTACGGCCTGTAACTGTCATTAGGTATTTATCATCATATCCGTAGTTCATTCTGAATATTCCAGACACTAATTCGGTTTGAATTTTACCATTGGAAACAGTATTGCGTTCAGGATTTCCTGAACCCATATTTTCATTTCCTAAAGTTTCATTTACAAAATCAAATGCGCCAAGTCCGGAACTTCTAGACACGTAATTTTCATAAGTAAACCCTCCAGTTACACCTAATTCATGTTTATTGAAAGTTTTGTTATAGTTGGCAAAAGTTTCAGAAACAAAATTTTCTCCCTGCCAGTTATTGATATATCCAGCTCCATTATTAAAATCTCCAGTTTCTGTATATTTACTTGGATAAAATTGATCATTTATAGAAGAACCATATTTATAATTCAGCCTTGAAGTTAATCGCAGGGAAGGAATTACCTGCCATTCTAATGAAGCTGAACTTATTACATCAGTTGTTTTAGTTTCATTTTGACGCAGATTTGTAATCGCAACTGGATGCGTATAATCATTGTCGCCAATCATATAATAATCACCCTTATCGTCATAAACCGGAAAAATCGGGTTTCTCCAGTAAGCTAATCCCCCATTCGAATTTCTTTTTCCTTTACTTATAATATTTGAGAATCGTACTGTAAAATTGTCAAAAACGTCGTGTTTAATACGTAGATTATAACCGCCTTTACTATAGCAGTCTTTTACAAAAACACCTTCCTCACTGTAATAATTACCACTTAAATTGAAACTTGTTTTATCTGTACCGCTGTTTATGCTTACGGTAGTATTATTCCCTAATGGCGCACTTCTAAAAGCTACATCATCCCATTTAGTAAAATAAGGCCAAGAGCCTGTCTCTAATTCCTGAATAGATGGATAATAAACACCATTGGAATTTTTTGCACCAACATAAAGAGGCGTTTGTCCGCCGTTGATTCGGCCTTCATTACTCAATTGTGCCATTAAAACTGGATCTCTCCATAAATTTAGCTCCGAATTAAATTCAGAAACTGTCGATTGTTGCTGCACTAAAATTTGAGTTTTTCCCTTCTTTGCTGATTTAGTTGTAATAATAATTACACCATTGGCACCCCTGGAACCATAAATCGCTGAAGCCGAAGCATCTTTCAATACATCTACTTTTTCGATATCAGCAACATTTACTTGTTTTAAGTCTCCTGCATCTCCCAAAGGAAAACCGTCTAAAACCACAAGTGGCGCATTCGACCCTCTGAGTGAGCTTCCACCCCTAATTCTAACGGTTGAAGAAGAACCAGGATCCTGAGAAGTTGTTACCTGCAGACCGGCAACACGTCCCTGCAAAACCTGCTCAACTGAGTTAGAAGGGATATCTTCTAAAGCCTTAGTTTTAATTGTACTAACTGAACCGGTAAGATCTGCTCTTTTAACAGAACCGTATCCAACTACTACAATCTCTTTTAGATTTTCTGAAGATGATTTCAAAACAACATTTAATGTAGTTCTTCCCGCTGGAGAAATTTTTTGAGGATCAAAACCCAAAAAAGTAAAAGATAAAATTGAATTATCAGGAGCGTTTATTTCAAATTTTCCATCGAAATCAGTAGAAACTGTTTTAGTAGAACCCACTACAGTAATATTTACTCCTGATACGCTCAGACCAGTTTCGTCTGTGACTGTACCTTTTATTATATTCTGACTAAACGCCGTTAGCGAACTAATTAATAGAATACAAAAAAGTATGCTTTTTGTCCATTTTTTTTTCATTTGTGTTTTTTGGTTAAAAGATTAGTTAATAGTTTCAGGGCAAATTAACTACTTCGTTTTCGTAACGGTTTTGTAAATACAATCGAATGATAATACTATTATGAATAAGTAATAATACTTTTAATTAAAAAAATAGGCTTTATATGAAGAAATTATTTTTAATTATATCAAAAATTACGCATAACAAAAAAATAAACCTTATTTTTGAGCAAGTTGATTACCACTATAATGAAATATAATAATACTATTATGAACGAAAAGCGCAATATCCTAAGAGAATTAGTACCAATTTCAGATGATGACTTCTTTATTGTATTAAATCACACGAATGCAAAATTTGATTTTCCATTACATTTTCATCCTGAAATCGAATTGAACTTAGTTTTAAATTCTTCTGGGAAAAGAATTATAGGAGATTCTGTTGTTGAATACACCGATTGTGATTTGGCTATTATAGGTCCAAATACGCCACACTTATGGACAGGTATCAAAGAAAACAATGATGCACATGTGGTTACGATTCAATTTCATGAAAATCTGTTTTCAGAAAATACATTAAACAGAAAGCTCGCTATCCCAATCAGAGAATTACTGGAACGATCGAAAAGGGGAATTGCTTTTTCTAAAGAAACCATTGAGGCCTTAAAACCCAAAATACTGCAGTTATCAGATTCACAGGATTTTGATTCGCTTTTAAATTTTCTTTCCATATTACATGATTTAGCAATTGCCAAAAACACCAAAACTCTGGCATCACATTCTTATATTGATTATTACAGCTTTCCAGAAAGCCAAAGAATAGAAAAAGTAAATGATTTTATAAAAGAGAATTTACAGAATAAAATTCAGCTTAAAGAAGCTGCAGATCTTGTAAATATGTCCGAATCTGCTTTTAGCCATTATTTTAAAAAATGCACAAACAGTTCTTTTTCTGATTATATCACTGACTTGAGACTAGGTTTAGCCGCCAGATTATTATTTGAATCTGAAGAATCCATCAAAGAGATTTGTTATGATAGCGGATTTAATAATATCTCAAATTTCAACAGAACCTTCAAGCGAAAAATGGGATTCACTCCAAGTGAATTCAGAGATCAGAGTAAATTGATTACGAAACATTAGAATAAGCTCAAGTGAGGAAACAGAGTGATGAAAACCCAAAAATCAGCACAAAACCTATTTTTATAGAAAATACAATTAATTAATAATCAATTGATTACAAGCTTAAAATAAACAAATTTCAATTTTCATAACCCTGAGGTCACGGGTTCAACTCCCGTCTTCGCTACAAAAACAAACCCTTAAACATCAAATGTTTAAGGGTTTTTTGTTGGGATTTTGTTTAGAAAACATCAACTTCAAAACTCTCGAGTGAGGAATTAAATTAATGAAGAGTAGTGTTACTAACCCAATCATTTATAATAAGACATCTCATTTAAGGAATTACAATTAAAAATGAGATATTTAGATAAAATAAAGTAAGAATGCTATATTTTTAGATTTCAAGAATTGATAGTCACAAAAACTATATGATTTCCTCTGTATAAAAAAATATCAAAAATAGTTACCGTAACTGCCGTTAAAATAGCATTTTTGTAAACTAATTAATTTATAAATAAAAATGGATATTGTCAAATTTAAAATCACATCAAAAACGATAAAAGTAGAAGTACGAAATTCGAATAATTATGTTTTCAATTTCAATACTGCTTTACAGATTGAAAAAGAAGATAAAGATGTTTTATTAAAACTGTACAATGCATTAGACATGCTTTTTAAGAAAGAAAACACCAGTGAAGTAAAAAACTACATTTCGCCCAATCAAACCAATATACTTGACCAGATTTCAGCCGTTGACAATTTGGAACGGAAGAAATAAACCAAATTTTAATTAAGCTTCAGCACAAAGAACATCTAGTTTTTCTACTAAAAAACTGGACATAATAATCATCTCTTTGTTATTTAGAAACTACAAATTTAAACCAAATAGCTATTACGCTAAAATAGCTAAGGTGAGCAATACAAGTGTGGAAATGTAAAAAAAGTCACAAAACCATTTTTTGTCAAAAAAAAAACTAAAATCAGTTTATTACAAAATAAAAGGACTGAATTCCAATTTTTATAACCCCAGATATTACCAGTTCAGCTCCGTCTTTCACAAAGAAACCCCCTTAATCAATTGATGATTAAGGGGGTTTTATTGAAAACAATAAGACTTTTAAAGTATGAAAAAATAACGAACTTTACAGTTGCTCCGTCATTAAAAAAGTTGCAACTCTTTTGCTTCAAAGAATATCTTAACTATAAATTATCTTCTCCATATTTTATTATACCAAGAAACTTTTTTAACATTAACACCATATCCATATCCATATCCATATCCCTTTGTCGAGTCAGTATCATTTAGCAGTAAGCACATATTTGGCAGCTTATTCCCTTTATACAATTCATTAGGAATATTGAGCATACGTTTTTCCAAAAAGTTAGCACGAGCAACATAGATAAAACAGTCAGCATGTTTAGCAATCAAAAGCGTATCTGTAACTAAACTTACAGGAGCAGTATCAACAATAATATAATCATATTGTGTTCTAAGAGTTTGAAAAAGATTATCTACTTTCTTACTCATTAACAATTCTGCTGGATTAGGCGGAATTACTCCAGCAGGAAGAATGTAAAAATTATCAAAACCATCTTGCTTAACAATTAAGTCATCCAATTTTAAATCTTTCGATGATAAATAATTAGTAAAACCTCTCTCTGGCAAAGCAAAATACTCATCTAATCTTGGATTCCTGATATCCATTCCAATCAGTAATACTTTTTTACCTGATAGGGCAAAAGTCCCAGCAAGATTAGCAGACACAAAGGTCTTGCCTTCTTTAGGAAAAGTAGAGGTTAGAAATATAGTTTTAGCTTTGTTTTCATCTGCCTTGCTTAATATAAATTCTAGATTAGTTCTGATAATTCGCAAAGCCTCAGCAGAACTTGTTCGGCTTTCGGATTTTATAATATCCGAAGGCGAATCAGAAGTAGGCACATCTCCAATAAAAGGAATCATAGTCTTCCCTTCCAAATCTAACCTGCTTTTTATTTTAGTATCTAACAAATCAATTACATAAATAATTCCAAAAGGAATAAACAAACCTAACAATAGGGCTGCTAAATAAATAATTCTTTTCTTTGGAGAAATGGGTATTTTCAAAGCTTTACCGGCATCAATCACGCGGGCATTTGGTTCCGTTGCAGCTAACGAAATAGCAGTTTCCTCTCTTTTCTGCAGCAAATACAAATACAATTCTTCTTTAACTTTCTGCTGTCTGGCAATTACTCTAAACTGGTGTTCCTGAACTGGAATCTTTCCAATTTTGGCATTCAGAACACCCTCACTTTGTTTTAAATCATTCTTTTCAATAGTTAAGTTGGACTGGATTCTCAACAGACTAGCCGTAACATTTGATTTTAGTGAAGCAATCTGCTGATCTAATTTAATTACTGATGGATTTTCAGGAGTAGCTGATTTTAAAATCCTGTTACGATCTAATATTAATGTATTATAAGAATTAATTAAATTACCTGCATCACCCTGATTGCTGATAATGTTAGCCGGAAGCAAATCTGAACTCGTGCTTTTCTTAATAAAATTCAACATAGAAGAAACCATATTCAACTGAATTTCTGTTTCTACGCCTTTTTTAACATATTCTTCTGATCCTACTACATAAAGTTTAGCCTCTGAATCAATATCCGTTATTTTATTAGATGTCTTAAAACTCTCCACATTCTTTTCTACTCCATCCAATTCCTGCGTAATTATATCTAATCTGTTATTTATAAATTCAGAAGTGTTCTCAGCTATAAAATTCTTATCGGTCGCTGCGTTATTATTATAAATCGCTATCAAATTATCAAGAAAATCCTCAGCTTTCTTCACAACTGGATCTTTTATTAAAATTTCTACAACACTACTGGTTTTACTTATAGAATTCACTATTAACCTTTCTCTATATCTATCAACTATATCTTCAAGCGGGCTAATCACTATACTAATATCCCTACCTAATTCATTATTTGGCTTTGTTATGAATTTATTTTTATTAATAATCACTTGTCCATTTTGGGTAGGGATTAATTGACCATAATGGAATTTAGAACTAGAAGCAGTTGAAAATATTTTTGAATTTTCATCAAGTAATTCAATTCTAAGCTCGAAAGTATCTGAAGTTAACTCCTTATAATTTAAATTCATTTTACTTTTATAAAGACGCTTTTCAGGATTTACTAATGTGATTTCGATAGGAGCCTCACCGTAAATCTCTTTATCCGTTATATTTCCCTTAACAAATATACTTACAGTAAGGTTCAACTCCTTTATTGTACTTTCTACTAATGTTCGTGATTTTAAAATTTCTATTTCATTATCAACATTACTTTTCATTCCTCCAGCTATTCCTCCTATATCAGCAAAAGCAGAAAGTTCAGAAAGCATACCTCCTTTTTTTTCATCTTTTACCAAAATTGTAGTAGAAGCTTGATATTGAGGTATGGTATATCTTAAATATAAAAAGGCTAGAATCAAACTAATGCTGACTCCTACCCCAAACCATTTCCAGTGAATTAAATATTTGTCAAAAAATGATTTTAAATCAAAATCATTCTCTAAATCATCATTGAAGCTATTATTATTTCCCATTTAAAAATTTTAGTTTGAAGAAGTGACTATTAATGTAATAATTGTAATAATCAAAGAGGTAATAGAAATAAGCACTCCTGTATTAGGCCCAACAGCAGCTCCATTTATCTTATTTTTATTGGGTTCCACATAAATTACATCATTTTGCATTAAATAGTAAAAAGGAGAATTGATAAAATCTGCCTTAGTTATATCTACCCTATTATAGGTTTTAACACCATCGACCTCCCTAATAATTAGTATATTATTCCTTTTACCATAAATAGTCAAATCTTTTGCCATAGCCAAAGCTTCAATTAGAGTAATTCTTTCAGATGAAATAGTATAGATTCCCGGCAAAGTAACTTCTCCCTGCACTGAAATTTTAAAATTCATTACACGAAAGTTAATAATTGGATTTTTAATATAAGCAGCTATTTTATCATAAAACATTTTTTGTACTTCTGTGCGGGTTAAACCACCCACATTTAGCTTTCCCAAAACAGGAAACTCTATATTTCCATTGGAATCAACTAGATACAGCTGCATTGTTTCTTGTCCGCGGTAAACATCCTGTCTGCTTGGGCTAACCACACTTACAGTATGCAAATTGAACGGAACAGCAATTTCAGGATCTTCTGCTGATACTATAATTGACAATAAGTCATCAGGCTTAATTTTTATTTCGTAACTATTCGCATTTTTTTGAGATGGTATTCCCTCAATATTCTGATAATAGACAACATCTTGCTTTGAAGCACAAGCATTAAATAAAAATAACAGTGATAAAATACCCGTTATCTTTATAAAAAAAGAAAATATCAATTTCATTAGACTTATAATTTTAGTTGACAAATATAGGGATTTAAAAATTTATTCATCTTCAATTAAGAATTTTGGGAGAAATATATGCTTACTAATTTTTTTCTTTTTTAAATCAAGTTAAAAATTTAATAGGCATTCTCTTCTCCTTTAAAAATATTCACAACTGTTTTTACGATGATTTTTATGTCAAGCACCAAACTCCAGTTCTCAATATACCAAATATCAAAATCTACTCTATTCTCCATATCAATTAGCTCTTTTGTCTCTCCACGGTATCCGTTTATCTGTGCCCAGCCAGTAATTCCTGGTTTAGCATATTGACGAACCAGATAATGATTAATTAATCCTGTATACTGTATCGTATGATTAACCATATGCGGCCTTGGCCCTACCACGGACATATCTCCCCAAAGCACATTAAAAAATTGAGGCAGCTCATCAATACTGGTTTTACGAATAAAGGCTCCAGATTTTGTTAAACGGCTGTCTCCTTTTTGTGCCTGTAAATTATTAGAAGAGTCATTAACCCTCATGCTTCTAAATTTTAAACATTTGAAAGGTTTATTATCTCTTCCTGTGCGCTCTTGTGTAAAAAAAACCGGTCCTGGTGATTCCATTTTTATAATTAACATCAAAAGAGGAAAAAGCCAAGGAAATATCAATAAAATCACAGCTAAAGAAAAGAAAATATCAAATATTTTTTTTACTATACGGTTTACTGTATACTCTAAAGGTTCACTGCGAAACATCAATACTGGCGTATTCTCATAAAAAGAAATTTCAACTTTACTTGACTTAGTATACAGCTGAAAGTCAGGTATAAATTTAATACGCACCATGTGATGCTCACAAATTTGAATTAGTTTGTTAATAACTGCAATATTATCAATATGCAATGCAACATACATCTCATCGACCTGCTTCTTAAAAAGAAACTCTTCAATATAGTCAAAATCTCCTAAAATCGGAGAAGATATAAAAGCAAAAGGATCTACCTTTTCATCAAAAAAACCTAAAAAGCGATAACCGTACGTCAAGTCTCTTGCCAGTATTTTACGAATTCTCTCTCCTGTATCATTCGCTCCTACAATAATAAAGTTTCTAAAATTATAGCCTTTAGACCTTATATATCCTAAAAGCCTCATACTTAAATATCTTGAAATCATTAAAAGGCAAAAGAAAAAAATATAAAAATATGATAACCTGAGATTTGAAATGTTGGGATATCTTAAGAAACCAACAAATACAGCAATTAAAGCCGCATGAACTACTATCTTCATTGTAGTTCTTTTTAAAATAGATTCTATTGACTCAACCCGAACAATTCTATAAGAATCACGATGCAGTAATAATCCAATCCATAAAATATTCCCTAATAATGAAACTGTCTGTACTTCTCTTAAGAAAAGATGTTCTATATTTCCAAACCTGCATAAAGCGGAAAGCACTATAGCAGTATTTAACAAAATAATATCCCAAAAAACAAATATGAGTTTGAAATAACGGGAAAAATTATGGTTATTTAATTTTTGTAAAATTGACATATAAAAAAATTAATAATTATTATTTACAGTGGGATTTTTTAATTGCTATAATAATTGCTTTATATCTAGGATAAGAGTCTTATTTCAAAACTTGCCCATCAAGCAACAGTCTGTTTTGAAGATCAGAAATTTTAATATCATGTAGGTCAGAAATTTTTTTATCAATTGCAATACAGGCAGCCGTAGCTGCAGCTTGACCTAACATCATGAATTGAGGTTCCATTCTCATCGAAGAAAATGCTACATGCGAAGAGGAAATACAAACTGGAACTAATAGATTTTTACATTCACTCCTTTGGGGTAAAAGTGCATTATAACTTATACCATAAGGTTCATTAACTTCTATGAACAAAGACCCCTCAAAATTAACTCTCCTGTTCGGGATAAAAACTAACTGAACAATATGTGAATCCATTGGATAAGATCCTAAACAAACCACATCAGTAACACTTTTTTTTATTATTGAAGATTCCGTCATAACATAAGTACCTATCATTCTACGTGCTTCCCGGACATACATTTCTAATGGCCAGTTATTATTTTCTGTAAATTCATCTTTAGCCAATCCATACCCAACATATTGACTTCTATAGGAATCTGGAATACGCAAATCGTTTTGCAAAGTCCAAATTAAACCTTTGAGATATAACTCATGTTGCTTCCTTATATCCTCTCTGACTGCATAATCTCCGTCTGGATAAAGACGGTTCATACCTGAGTAATCAGAAGAAAATGCGCCCCAATTGTTCATATCATATTTATTTCCAGGGATAGGCATTATAGTCCAGTTTGGTAAAGAAGGGTCGTTAGCAATTGATCTAACTAAGAGTTCATATTCCATAGGGTCATATCCCTCTGGTTTATTAATAAGAACTCTATTTTCAGGAATATTAGTAATACACAAACGAAAATTATAAGGCATAACATTATTATCTCCCTCACCCATTGGAGGAATATTAGATATATGCATTAGTCTAGGTAATATACCACTTTGAGGTTTACCTTTAACAATATAAGGATCAACTATATTAACATCAGAAATTCCAGTTATACCATTTTTAGTCTCACCATAAGTGCTATTACTTTCTCTGCCAACAACATAAGAAACTCCAGAATTTGCCATTAAATCCCCTTCATAAGTTGCATCAATAAAAAAATTCCCATAAATAATTTTGCCAGATTCCATTGTAATACTTTTGATTATTCCATCAGAATCTTTACTTACGCCGTCAACTAATGAAAGTCGCTCGTTATAAACAACATTTATTTTTTTATCGATTATTATATCACTAAAAACTTTTAACGCCACATTAGGCTCAAAAGTCCATTTTGGACCACCAAAATGATAATTAGCACCAACTCTTTTATAAAAATCTAACGCTAATCCCCCAATAGCTGAAGCTTTCCCAACATCTGTATTTCCTAAGCCGTTAGTTGTCATACCGCCTACTCGCTTTGATGCTGAAATCACAATTACTGATTTACCCATATTAATAGCCTGTTCTGCAGCTATAATACCTGCTGATGTTCCTCCATAAATCACAACATCATATTTAAAATCTGATGGCCGATGATCATAATCTGGCAGAGAAGAATTAAAATTTTGTTCAGTACTACAAGAATAAAAACTGATTACGCTTAGTAATACAAATAAAACTCTATCGGTAATTTTTTTTTTCATAAATTATTTGATTTGAAACGGTATCTAAATTATGGGATATACTTCAATAATAATGCTTACTATACATAACTAATTCTTTAATATTACAAACATTTTTTAGAATAGCTACTGAGCAAATTTGGCAAAAGTTAAGGTTATTATTTTAAAATACTAACAAAATGTTTTGCATATTGATCTATTATAAGTTCCCAATCATAAATATTCTTTATTTTATTTGTATTCTCAATCAACATAGATTGAAAATTGTTACCACAATATTTTGTATTCAGCAAATGATTGGTTACATCATTTGCATCATTAAAGTAAATCGCATCATTACCCAAAATGTATCGATTAAAATCATTATTATTGGCACAAATTAAACTATTTGAAGCCATAGCCTCTAACAATGAAGGATTTGTACCCCCAACGGTATGTCCATGAAAATAAATATTAGAATAATAACGTAAATTGTTTAAAATATCAATATTATATATACCTCCAATAAATTTAATCTGAGAAAAATTTGAAAATTTGTTCTTTAAATAATTACCATAAAAAGTTTCATGATTTCCAATTACTAAAAACGGACGTTCAAGATTTGCTTTCGCAACTCCATCCAAAATAATTTCAATACTATTTTCTGGTTCTAATCTCGCGATTAACATATCGTATTCATGAGGTTGCAGATCATAGCCACTAAGTATTGCAACATCATTATTTTGGAATAATGATGCGCCATAAGCTATGTAAGTAGAGGACACTTTATAAGTCTCTTTCAAATAGTCTTGAATACCAATAGAATCAGAGATTAGATGATCACTATATTTTACTCCTAATGATTCAGCATATTTAAGAAATTTTTTTACTTTTTCAGAGTATTTTGTTCTCTTCCATTCTAAACCATCCATATTAGTTGTAATTACTGCTTTTTTGGGCATCAACCACCCCCAAATCGAACTGCTGGTATAGCCTAATTGTAAAACAATATCACAATTTCGTTTTCTAACATCCCAAATACAATTCAAATCATAAATAAACTGACCAGCCGTGCCTAGTTTATGCTCAGGATCGTAAGAATGCACTATTTGAACACCATTCCATTCTTTTTCCTGATAGGGATGATTATGTGAATTGTAAACAACTACTTCAAATCCTCTATTCACTAACCCTAAAGCAAGATACTCAGCACATTGCTCGAAACCACCGTAATGATTAGGAATACCTCTTGTACCCAAAACTGCTATTTTCATCTATATAAATTATTAAAGTTTGAGAACTACTCTTTTGAAACGTTCGACTTGAAGTCACTTATACTCATAATCTTTCCATTATTATAATAAATAAACTTATCGTTATTGCCATAATAGGAATTATTATCTAAAGACAAACAATTATTTTTATTAAAATCTACCGGTAATCTTAAAGAGGCTGTTCGACCATTTGTAAAACTATTATCATTTATTTTAACACCTGATTTACCAAGTAGTGGAAAATAAACTAATACATGAACCCCTGCACTAGTATCTGGTCTTACTTCATGCGACCACCCATAACCAGCATACATGGATTTATTATTGGAAAAAGAACATTCTTTAAATCCATCAAAACAATGCTCCTGCCAGAACTCTATTGCCTGTTCACAGTAAGAAATACTGTTGTTCCTAAAAATAATATTAGAAAACACTTTTAATAGACTTCTACCCTGTGCAGTAAATGCTGCATCATAAACATTTTTAATAGAACAATATCCAACATAGCAATTAGCAGCGCTTTCCCAAAATTCAATTCCATTACCATACCTAATGAAACCATCTCCAAATCCTTTAAGATAAGCACCTCCAATATTCTTAATATCGAGATTTTTCAATCTTACATTTCTTACATTTACTCCTTGAACACCATGACTACCACTCCCTTCAACTCTTAGATTCGATATTGTCAAGTTATTACTTAAAGTTATAATATTTCCCCTACAGGCAAAATATATCTTGTTGTTGGGTTTCAGTAATGCATAAATATATAAGATTCCTTTCTCATCATAAAAATCACCATCTTTTTTTAACAAATTTAACGCTTTACACTTATTACCATAAATTTCTCCCTTAATCACCAGAAATCCAACATTTTCATTTTCATCGGATTTTAACCCTCCTAACAAATTGCTATTTATAGCTACTTGCCAGACATTTTGAAAATTAGTAGGGAAAATCATATTTGGAGATATGATACGATATCCACTTATCAAAGGTTTAGTACCTTTTCCATAAGACGATAAGGTTGTTGGTAAACTGTCTTCAATTTTTATTCTAGGGATATTTAGATAAAATGTATCACTGGCATGGAATAAATAAGTGTTCCCTTGCTGAAAGTCTTTAAGGGTTTTCCATGGGTTGTTAACCGATGTCCCCGTATTTAGATCATTGCCAGATTGAGAAATAAAATAAATCTTTTGTGAGTATCCATTTATTATAAATATCAGCAAAAGAAAAAATTTCCTCATAACTAAGCGTGTATAATTCAACATATGAAAACCATAAAGAAGAAAATCTAATAAAGATTAATACTCCAAGCTGTATACATAGTTTATTGAAGCGTATTAATACATTAAAAAATCTTATTTTCCCCCTATTGTTATATGAATTATTCTATATAAATTTTGAGTATTATTCCGTTAATCTCCTTCCTTATTTAGATTATTATAAATTTTCATTAAGGAATCATAGTGGTACTGAGGCGAAAAATGGTCTTCAGCAAATTTTCTTGAAGTCGATGATAAAGATAGATAATCATCCTCATTTAATTAATCAGCTTTTAAAACAGCCAACCTGAGTTCTTCTAAAGAACCCGCTAAAAAAAGAAACCGCTAATGTGTTTTCAATTACTATTTCTGAGATTCCATCAAATATTTACCCCAATTACAGGTTTTCCTAGAGTCAAAGCCTCAATAACTAATATTCGATTGTTTTCATACCATTCAAATGGAATTATTACAAAAGAAGTGTTCGAAATTATGTTTTAATTCAGATCCCTTTAGAAAACCTAAAAACTCAATATTATCAGTAGCTAATAGCCTCAATGCATCCATTTCCTCACCTGTACCAGCAATTTTTAATTTAACATTAGGAAATTTAGAAAACGCCTGTACTAATGTCTTTAATCTCTTTACTTTTGACAATCTTCCCGAATATAAAAAAAATCTCCTTTTTTATTATTCTCAACTTTAGCGTCTAGGAAAGAATCAAAGTTATAAAATGGGAAGTAATGAAACCCAATTTCTGTTTGTATTTATTATGCTTATAAATAATTATTCAAAACTAATAAACCATTAATAGTCCTTTATCAATAGAAAATTATAAATTACTTAAAACTTGATTCACTTTTTAACCAATTCCAAGTTTTCTCAATTCCTTTTTTAATATCTGTATTATAATCTTTTTCAGTTTCATTTTTAACTTTAGAAATATCCAACGCAAAATCTTTAACATCATAGTTTTTTGATTCTACAAATTCTATTTTGCAATTCTCTTGTGTAATTTCTTGAATAATACCTATAATATCATTTATTGAAACACCATTTCCACTCCCAACGTTATAAATACCCGTTTTGGATTTTGAAAAAAGAGAATACACATACTTAACTAAATCTTCCACAAAAATATAATCCTTTTTATTCTCTCCATCACCATATATAGTTAGACTGTCATTTTTATTTATCTTCCTCAAAAAGGTAGAAATTACTCCTTGGGCTAAAAAATGTCCCTGACGCGGACCATATGGATTAGAGGGACGTATTATTAAATACTCTATTGAATGATTTCTGCTATAAAGCTTAATATAACTTTCAATTGTCAATTTAGTAATACCATAAGAAGAAATAGGATTTAATGCATTCGATTCTTTTATGGGTAAATCATCAACTTCTCCATAAACTGCTCCACCAGAAGAGAAATAAATAATTTTCTTTATTTTTAACTTAACCATATTATTCAAAATCGATATAGTAGGAAACACATTCTTAGTAATATCAATCTCTATATCAAGATTGGACGAACTAGGAACAGATCCAGAAGCCAAGTGAAAAACAACATCAATATTTAACATAGCTTCATATAAATAAGCTACATCTCCAATTTCTCCTATCCGATAATCAATTTTAGGGTTTGGAGAACGAAATTTTTCATGACCATGATCAAAAACGCGTACTGAATGGTTATTTTCAACAAGATAGTCAATTAAATGCGACCCAATGAAACCATTTCCACCTATAACAAGAATATTCATTTGATAATAGAATTATAATTAATAACTATTGACTGATAAAAATTTTCATCATTGAAATTTTCTAAAACATAATTTCTCCCATTGTTTCCAATTCTTTCTGAATTAATTTCATCATTACACAAAAAGCTTATAGCTTCTGAAAGAGACTCTATTTTTTGAGGATCAAACAAAACACCTCTCTCTTCACCTAACAATTCCGGTATACCACCCACAGATGAACCAATCACAGGCACACCTGCTGCAAAACTTTGCAATATAACATATGGAAAATTTTCATGCCAAATTGATGGTACTATAACAAATTTTGCATTATACAAAATATCGTCTAATTCATCACCCCATTTTGAGCCAAGAAATTCAATATTTTTTAAATTATATAATTCTACCATCTTTTGTAATTCATCCAATTGAGGTCCATTCCCGACAATCTTAAAAGGCAAATCCTTATGCAATTTTAACGACTCAATAATAAGATGAACCCCCTTCTCCTCGATTAACCTACCAAAATATAAACCATAATTACCCTTTAGAGTATTAGGTTCACGAATTGGAATATTAAATGGATTCATCAATTTTCCCCATTTAAAGGTTTTTGCACCCCAAAAATCTTCAGTCTTGTAAGCCATAAAATCAGATGCAAAAAGAAAAAGATCAATATTTTTTCTATAAATATTTAACCATGAGTGCAAATACGATTCGATTGAACTAGCTAAACTAAAACTAAAAGAATCGTGACTACACTTATTAATAACTGCTTTGTAAAAACGATTCATTTTACAATCCTCACATATTTTATTATGATGAAAAAGCTTATAGTTAGGGCAAATATGTTTATAATCATTCATTGAAACAACCAAAGGAACATTCATTTTTTTAGCAACATCGAATATTGAAGGTGATATTTGCGTAATTACACCAAAAGCATGAATAATATCAGGTTTAAAATCTTCAATCAATTTAGTGAAATTCTTTTTTGCATCAAAATTGTATGGAACTTTTGAGAATGCATTTATTTTTTTAAGTATGCTTTTTGATTTAAAATCTGGCGCTTTAATAAAATATTTCTTATAATCATTGTCTATTGTTTCTTCATCGACAGTTGAAAAATAAGCAACATCGTGTCCGTTTTTTTCTAAAACCCTGCCGACTTCTAAATAGAACACATCCGCTCCACCAGTATATTTATGAAATTTATGAGCTAAGAGTACTTTCATTCTTTATAGTATTATCGTTGTTATAGCTTAAAAAAATAAGCTTTTTCTAAATTTTGATTTCTCATTAAACAAAGTGAATCTTTAAGTAAATAGCAACCAACATTAAGATCGTTTTTCTAGGTTCATAGCTAAATGAAAAAAAAATTGTCTCTCTTAAGTTTAAAATCACTCTGTATATACTATATTTTTCAGGTTTATACCAAATCAATTTTCCTTGTTTAATGATTGTTGGTAAAGAAACTGATATTTAGTAGTTCTTCATATTTATTATCTTTAATATGCTTTAGAAAAATTTTCGCAAATTAAATATTAAACGATTTTGTCTATCCAAAGAAAAAAAAGAAAAAAAATAGTGGCTCATAAATTGTCTTGGGAATTCTTTTAAAAGAGTACTTTTTTTAACTTTTTTAAAATCTTTTGCAAGATAAAATTGCTGCATTGAATAAGAATAATCAATCAATTTCCTGTTTTTATAATCTAAAAATTTAAGTTTTTTTAAACAATCTAAGACTGAAATTGAAGAGTAAATCATCTCATCAATTTTATTACTATAATTATCAGAGTGTAATGAGTATATAAAAACTTTACTATTTATATACTTATATGTAGAGTCATGATTATTTATCAGCAAATTCAAATATGCTGCCCAGTCATCACATCCTTTGTATTGCTTTGAAGTTTCGATGAAAAAGTTTGATTTTGCAACAAATTTTGAATTAAAAATAACTAAACCAGGTGTATAAATAAGTGTATTTTTCTTTAATATACTTTTAAAAGTAAATCTAGGCTTAAAATAATAAATTGGAATTTTTTTATTTTCATTTTCATAATTTATGTATCCATTAATTATATAAGCCGAATATAAACCATTAAGATTTGCCTCTATTTCAGTAAAATAATTTGGCAACACGTAATCATCCTGATCAATAATTGTAAAATATTCAAATTTTGATTTTAGTAATCCAAAATTTCTAGATGCTGAAACACCTAGATTTTTTTCATTTATAAAAATATTCAAATCTATTTTAGATTCCGCATATTCATTTTTAATTTTTTGACATACAGCTTCAGAATCTTCAATAGAATCAATTACCAATATTATTTCAAAAGATATTTTATTCTCAGATTTTTCCGCAGAAAACATAATAGAATTCAAGCATTTGAAAATATATTTTTCGCCTTTATAATATGTTACAATAATTGATAATCCTTTCATTTTCTTTATAATATTTGTTTATTACAATCACTTTAATTCATAGAAACTAAATATTCATTTGAACATACGTCTTAAGTGAAGTTGTGCTTAATAAGTAGCTGCTTTTCATAATATTTAAAATCCGCAAATTGGTATTTTGCTCTAGTTCATTTTTGTCATACATAAAATGTTCTATGCCTTATAATTTTACATCTGGATTTGAAAACCCAACAAATGGAAATCACCCCTTAAACATTGATTTTTTAATCAGAACCAATAAATTTTTTATTTTTTTATAACATATTAAAAGCTCTATTGCAATTAAATACGAACAGTTAACTAACCAATGATTTATATATTGAAAATCTCTTTTGAGATAATATATCAATAGAATAATTTCTAACGAAAGTATCTTTTGAATTATTAATATAATAATTTTGTTTTGTTGGATTTAAAGACAATTCAGCTATTTCTGAAGCAATACTATTAGGTTCGTCTTTTATAATACAATCAAATCCATCAATAAAATCTAAACCTTCTACACCAATAGAAGTTGTTATAACTGGACATCCATAATTCACAGCTTCAATGATTTTCATCCTCATGCCGCTTCCGATCCTTAGCGGAACTACAACAATAGCATTATATAAAACCTCAGCTAAATCAGGTACAAAGCCGTGAAAAAATATTTTAATATACTTTTTTTCATAATTTTTTATAATATCTTTAGGCCAAATACCAACAATATGGAATTCTAACATTGGATTTCCCAATAATACTTTCTCCCAAATTTCAGAAAGATACCAATCAACTGCATCAACATTTGGATAATGCTTATACCCTCCTAAAAAAACAATTTTATTATTAAATTCAAAATTAAAATTTTCTTTGTTTTTAAATTTAATCCCACCCGGAGAAGAAAAAATTTCTGTAACAATACCAGCCTCCATTAGTTTCATTTTATCAACTTCTGTCAATGCAATGACCGCATCATACTCATTCATAGTAGCAATTTCTAATGATTTATTCTTTTTAAATAAATACTGATCAAATATATTTGTTGGATACATATCCATAAATATTTTGTTTTTTACAAAATTTATCTCATGCTGAATAAATACTTTTTTAGCATCACTCTCTATTGAATATATTAATCCCATAAAAGGATAAAACTCACTTTGTATAATGTCATAGTTGCTTTCATTTACTATATCCTGAACAAAAGTTAAAAAATTATTTGTAAAAAAATCACCAGACATTTCGCTTAGACTATCATTAAAATTTGTTTTTAAACCGAAAAGAGATTTTATTTTTAATACTATTTTTGTCATAATTGTAATAAAATTATAATCTCTCCAATTAGAATAATAAGGAATAAATTTAACATCAGGCCAAATTAACTTTAACTTTTCAAGGTTTTCAACAGTGTTCATATTTTTATGAATAATTACTAGTATTGAAATATCAACCACTTGACGGAGATTATCAATTATATGAAATTGCGCTTGTGCCCCACCATTGTTTAGTGGATAAGGCAATATACTAGATACTATTAAAATATTTAATTTTTCCAATTGCTATTATTTTTAACAGATTATTATTTTAAAACAAAAACTCCTATTTGAGGTAAATTACAATGTTTAGATGGATAAATCATAGACAAGCTTATTTAAACAATTAATTCAAACTATTAGTTAAATTAATATTTTATTGTATTTCTAAACTGTATTGCAAAAAACGAAATCATTAAAATAAAAGGTAAAATTCCGCTAGAAAAAGGCGCCCATCCACTTATACCATATATCACTATACCTACCAGCATACCAATTTGTGTTGCTGCAAAAATTTCATTTCTCTCATGGGCAATATCTTTCTTTGATTTTGAAATATTACTAAATATAAAAAGTATCCAAAAAACAAAACCTATTAAACCAGTTTCCACTAAGACAATTAAATGAATATTATGAATAGGATTTTCCCAAAAAAAGCCATCTATAACCATTCCTCCAAACAAATTAAAATGAGAAAACATATACTCTAAGTGAGAATTTAATCCAACGCCTATTATAGGAGACGAATTAAAAATTTGAAAACCCATAAACCAATGCACCATTCTAGCATCAAGCATTTCATCTGCATCGCTTTTTAAAAAAATATTACTTAAAGGAGAGAAAAAGACAACATATACTAAAACCGCTAGCATTGGTGCTATATATTTAAAAAAATTACCCAAAGTAAAAATTTTCATTCTCGCATTTTTAAAAATAAAGTACACTAAGAAAATAACAATAATAAATGCCAAATAAGAAGTTCTAGAATAAGTCAATATTAATGTTACCATATTAACTAACAGAACAATTAAACTTTGTTTTTTCTTAAAATTATTTAAATAACATCCAAGAAAAAAAGAAGAAGCAATTGTCGTAAACAAAGCAAGATTACCCGGAGCCGTAAAAATACCAACCGCACCTGAGCGAGTATCCATTCTTGTTGCCCATTCTCCAGCAGTTGAGTGAAACAAGGTAGTAACTTCTCTAATTCCTAAAAGAGGAAAACAAATTGCCAAAACAAACTGTAAGACACAAAGAATGAAAAAACCATCAAAAAAACCATGAATAACTTCTTTTTGAGTAAATGTTTTAAAAATATAAATAAAAAATAAAAAATGACACAATACAAAAGAAGAAAATATAATAGTTCCAAATACGGCCTTATTAAAAGGATTAACTAATGATATCAGAATGACAAGCATCATAAGTTTACTCCATATTGAAAACTTTATTTTTGCTACAATTTTACGGTTTGGTGCCACAAAAAGCATTAAAAACAATACCAAAGGAATTATTACTTTCAAGCTTGTTCCCAATGTGCCTAACCCTGTTTTGAAATTACGTTCAATCAAAGTCCATTGAAATTCAAATGGAATCGTAATTATAAAAAAACTAACTATTAAATATTTTGATCCAATTTTCTTTTTATTCAATACTGCCCTAAGTAATTGAAAAACAATAATTGAAAATAAAATCTGAAATTTATACATATTTTAAGATATCACAAAAATATTATTTGAAAAAACTAAAGCAGTTCATTTTTTAATTCTTCAATTTTTGCAAATAATTTTGAATTGATAACAGATAAATCATTATCATTTGAGAGATAGAATTGATTGACCGCACCAAGTTTTGATATGATTTCTGCAACTATTTTCCGTTTAAAAACAAACTCAACGTCTAAAACGTTATTACTCATTTTTTTAAACCATTCATTCAGGAATGTTTTTCTGTTAAATTTAATAAAAGTGGCACTTACATTATTAAGACCTACAGAATATAACCAATCCATCCATTTGAATTCTGAAACCATAGCCCCCTCAGTAACTGGCGTTGTAAGTACATATCTATTCCAAGGGACCCTTAAAACATCTGCAAGAATAGCACCGTGCATAGCCTCTGTTATAAGGTATTTTGAGGCTGCTATCTCGCTTAACGTAAATTCAACGCCGTTTTCACTCAATGGTGAAATATAATGAAAACCCAATTTATCACATATAGCCTGCCAATCAAAGTACTTAATTGATCTAAAATATGGCATAACGCTTACCTCATATTTTTTTTCAGTGTTTTTTAAACAATCATATTTATTAATAAAACTCAAAGCATAAGCCGCATCTGTAACATAATCATATTCATTATTAAATGAATATGACGACAATGGACCGCGCAAAAATCGGACATCCCAAGTTTTATTGTATCTAAAAGATTCATAAGTAGGCCTTATACCTGTGCCGAACACAATTTTTTTTCTATCTCCTAAATCAGTAATTATTTTATGATCATTGAAAAGTATTGACCCTATACCCAAAAAAGCATTATCATTTTTTGAATTTTCTTCACCAAAAAGTTGTGGCCATAACCAGCCGTTTAAATCATCCCCAAAATTACCTTTTGGGTCTTTAAAATAAATATATTCCATTAAGTTATATGTTAGAAATTTTTTTAAACTTTATTTTTTTTATTAAATTCAAAAAAATATTTTTTATTAGGTCTTTCTCGTCCTTACATAGTCCTACAAAGTATATACTGCAGATAAATGTAATACTTGATAAAAAAATTGTAATTAAAAAACGATATTTCATATCAAAATTTTTCATTACTAAAAAACAAACTGAAACACTGCAAAGTACAGGTATTACTTCTCTGAAAATTACTCTTGATAAGTATTCCAAAATAGACAGTCCAGCAATTTTTTTTAAAAAAAGAATTCGTAAAGAACACGCAACAAATTCAATCAATATATAACTTATTAAAGCAGAATAAACTGAAAAACCTTGTTTTAACAAAAAATAGGCTAATGGTAAATTAAATAAAATTAAAAAACCTACAATTATTTGATATGCTTTTATCTTACCTGTAGCTTGCAAAGCGGATTGAAGTCCAATCGTTAATTGATTTACCATTATTCCAATCAAAATTAATCGACAAAACATGACTGTAAATTCAGGTACATTTTTGAGCCAAAATTTCAATATAGAATTCATTTCAAAAATAATTGGAATAGCCAATACTGCTAATAGAAAAAAACTAAATTTACTTGCTATCATTGAAAGCCGCAACATTCTATTGCGATTATCAGCTCCCTCACTTTTCATTATTTGAGGATTCAAAGCCTGAAGCATAGTAACTGAAAAAAAACTTAGCTGTCCAGCCACTTGATTAGCAATTCCATAAGCAGCATTAATTAATGTCCCAAAAAACAAATTAAATAAAATTGCAAACCCTTCTACTCTGCCTAAAGTGCATAATGAACCAAATAAATTCCATCCTGCAAAAGAAGATAATTCTTTCATTAAAGACTTATCTACTAACCAAAATTTATGCAAAGTACATTCTTCATATTTTTTTAAACAATACCCCATATGCAAAAATAAAACTAACAAGCTAACTGATGCAGTCAACAATCCATAAAGAGAAAGTTTGTCAATACTAACATTCGTTAAAAAAACTGCAATTGCAAGTTTTAATAAAACCTCAATAATACTTACAATTGCAATCCAAAGCATATTCTCATGTGCATTTAGAGAAGAAATGAAGGGAACAAGCATTATAGTAAAAAAAACAGATCCTACCATAAAGTGATAAATATTTTTTGCACTTCCAATTCTATCATGTGGAATATTAAGAAAACCATCAAAAAGAAAAGATGAAGCAATTTCAAGTCCTATCACTATAAAAAACCCTATTACTATATGAAGCAATAAACTATTGGCAAATATTTTCTTTAACATACCAGAATCATTACGTCCTTGATGAAAAGAAAGATATCTTTGAGTAGATGTTGCCATAGCAGTATTAAGAAAAGCCAACATTGCAATAACGCCAGCTATTAAATTAAAAATACCATAATCTGTACTCCCTAAAGCATTTAAAATTAATCTGGTGGAGTATAATGAGACCCCAATTGTCAATAGCATTCTTCCGTAAAGAATGGCCATGTTGAATATTACTTTATTTACTTGTTTCAAATTATATTATATTTCATTTATATTACTAATGCCCCAATAGCTTGCGACTATTCAGCAGAAAGACTCATCTATTTTTACAGTTTTATCTATGAGTGATTTTTCAAAACTATCCATAACCCCATTAACCAATCAGTAATACTTATAGATTTTTAATCCTAATTCCAGAATTGTTAAAAAAACATTCCAATTTATCCGCACAAAATTGATGAGTTTTTCTACCTAAATCAATGAAAGGTTTTTCTATATAAACAAATGAAATAATTGCAATTATTATTGATATCAATAACGCTAATAAAAAATGTAATCCTGCATATATTTGCCCAAAAACAAAATATATAATTTGTTGAATTAAAAATCCCCAAAGATATTCGCATTCAATTTTTTAAACACAGCTTCTCATTCCGTCCCCCTTTTTTAGAGCTAAAAATCCATCTATTTGGTGTAAATATTTTTTTACTACTACACAACTTAGCATTTCAAACTTCCTCATCCTGTAGTGTGGGGCGCAATATCTTCTTATCTTAATTTTACATGTTGAATACTCATAACATATTATTCAAAATTCTTTTGTATTGTCATACTTTAAACATTAATCTTTAAAACAATTTTAAATCACTCGCTACCATTTCCTTCACCAAAGCGGCTAAATCATATTCTGGTTTCCAGCCTAGTTGTGTTTTAGATTTTGTAGGATCCCCAATTAGAAGATCAACTTCTGTAGGACGATAATACTCCGGATCTACACGCACCACTACTTTTCCTATTTCTAACTGATATAAAGGATTATTACACGCTGCGATTTTAGCTGTTTCACTTTCATTTTCACCTTCAAAAGTTAACTCAATTCCTATTTCTGCAAAAGACATGATCACGAAATCTCTAATATAGGTAGTCACACCTGTTGCTATTACATAATCTTCAGGCACATCCTGCTGTAAAATTCTCCACATGGCTTCGACATAGTCTTTTGCATGTCCCCAATCTCTTTGAGAATTTAGATTACCCAGATATAGACAGTCCTGTTTTCCTTTTACAATAGCTGCCGTTGCCATCGTAATTTTACGTGTAACAAAAGTTTCGCCACGTCTTGGAGACTCATGATTAAACAAGATACCATTACAAGCAAACATATCATAAGCTTCTCTGTAATTTTTCGTAATCCAAAAACCATAAATCTTGGCAGCACCGTAAGGAGAACGCGGGTAAAATGGAGAGTTCTCATCATAAAAACCTTTTTCATTTTTATTTTCTGCCAAACCTCCATAAAGCTCAGAAGTCGATGCTTGATAAACTCTAGTCTTTTTGGTTAAGCCCAATATTCTTACGGCTTCTAGAATTCGTAAAGTTCCTAATCCATCAACATTCGCCACATATTCGGGAGAATCAAAAGATACCTTTACATGAGACATCGCTCCTAAATTATAAATCTCATCAGGCTGTACCTCCTGAATTATTCTAATGATATTTGTTGAATCAGTCAAATCACCATAATGCAGCTTAAAATTAACATGTACCTCATGCTGATCTTGATAAATATGATCAATTCGCTGCGTATTAAAAGAAGATGCTCGTCTTTTAACTCCGTGTACCTTATATCCTTTTTCTAATAATAATTCGGCTAAATACGATCCGTCCTGACCTGTAATTCCTGTTACAAGTGCTGTTTTTTGTGTGCTCATATATTTATTATACTGCTAATTATTTATTTTATTAGTCAAAACTGTTAATTTTATTTCTAATTTAACTTTCTGACAACCAAACTTTTATTACATTTTCACTTGCTTAAATGCCTCAATATTTTCTAAAAACCAATCATAGGTCTTTTGAATTCCTTCTGCAAGTTTTACCTGATGCTTCCAGCCTAAATCATGCATTTTTGAAACATCCATTAATTTTCTTGGAGTTCCATCTGTCTTACTGGAATCCCAGATAATTTCACCTTTATGTCCTGTAATCTGCTGAATTGTTTCTGCTAATTGTTTAATTGTCAGATCTTCTCCAGTTCCAACATTATATAAATACTCGGGCAACTTGTTCTCTAATGCAAAAATAACAGCTTTTGCCATATCATCAACGAACAAAAATTCACGCATTGGAGTACCGCTGCCCCAAAGGGTTACCGCAGCATTATTATTTTCTTTTGCCTCATGAAATTTACGGATCATAGCTGGCAAAACATGTGAAGTATTTAAGTCGAAATTATCATATGTGCCGTATAAATTTGTTGGCATTAGGCTGACATAATCTTTGCCAAATTGTTTTCTAATGGCTTGACAGGTCTTAACTCCTGTTATTTTTGCTATGGCATACCATTCATTAGTTGGCTCAAGTGTATCTGTCAGCAGATAATCTTCTTTTAATGGCTGAGGAGCCAATTTTGGATATATACAAGAACTCCCTAAGAAAATAAACTTCTCTACTCCATTTTTCAAAGCAGAATCAATCAGATTGTTCTGGATCTGCATATTTTCCATAATAAATTGATATGGATAATCATTATTGGCAAGAATGCCCCCAACTCGTGCAGCTGCATCTATAATAACTTCAGGCTTTTCTTTTGCAATAAAATCACGCACAGCTTTTTGATCCCTAAGATCTAATTCATTACTAGAAGCTCCTATTAAATTATTAAATCCCTTAGCTAATAATGCACGCCAAATAGCACTGCCAACCATTCCGTTGTGCCCGGCAATATAAATCTTCTTTTCTTTGTTCACCTATTTAACTTTATTACTAAATCCTTAAAAGTCTTCCCTCGTAAAATTACTCATAGAAAAACATTTTTTGCTACTTCCAACATTATGACCAGCATGAAACAAGATTAAACACACTGAAGATGATTGCATTTTTTGTAACTCCTAATCAACTTTCTCTCACTCTTATATACAGCTTCGCATTCCAAACTCCCATTTTAGAGCTGAATAATTTCATCTATTTGGTGTAAATATACAGACATTATGATGTTTTTAACAAGTCCTTTTATGAAAAAAAAATGAAAAAACATAAATACCGTAAAAACCTACTTTTTATTATTAATAATTATTTTTAAAGCGTAAAAAAAATAAATATAATAAAAATCATACTGCGGCTATTTGGCATTTATTCATAAAATTGAGTGAAAATATTCGACATCAGCTCATTATAATTGAAATAATTTCCATTTACAGCGAACAAAATGATTTTTCAATGAATCAAATCTGCTTCACTTTTTCAAATTTACTTATCAAATCCCTAGATTGACTACAAACTATTTCCTTAACTTTGCAGTATGTTTACACTCTTTAAATCAAAACCTATACTCGAGGATCTCATCCCGGATAATCATGTCGATATTCACTCCCATCTTTTACCTGGAATAGATGATGGTGCCAAAACATTTGATGACAGTTTAAGACTTACGCAAAAGCTTCTAAGCTTTGGCTTCTCTCAATTTATAACTACTCCACATATCATCCAATATGTTTGGGATAATACCCTTGAACAAATTCTTGCCAATAAAACGAACACAGTAAAAGAACTAGAGAGAAACAATATAAGTATCCCTTTCCGTGCTGCTGCTGAATATCTTATGGATGACCAATTTGTCCGGTTATTCCAATCTGGAGAATTATTAACTCTGAAAGATAATTATGTTCTTGTGGAAATGTCTTACATCAACCCGCCTATTCATTTGTACAACATTCTTTTTGACCTCAAGATAGCGGGCTACATACCAGTTTTAGCTCATCCTGAGCGCTATTTATTCTATCATAATAATTTTGATGAATACCTAAAACTTAAAAAAACAGGCTGTCTATTTCAACTCAATTTATTATCAATAGTAGGTTATTATGGAAACAACATTACAAAAATTGCGGAAACACTTTTGAAAAAAGGAATGTATGATTTTGTAGGTTCAGATGTACACCATGATAACCATATAGCCGCTTTTCAGCAAAAGGTACAACTGAAAGATCTGTTACCATTAAAAGAAATTATTTCTAACAACCATTTTTTCAAAATAGAATAAGACAGTCCTCAAAACAGCTAAAAATAAAAACGCTTATAACACGGATATTTAAAATCCTGTTACAAGCGTTTTTTATTCTCTAAAAAGTGATTTTTTTCAGTGGCTTATTATAAGTTCCTGTCTTTTCTAAACTCCAAAGAGTATTTTTCAATGAATTACATTTTTTATTTTACAGCTGGAATAATGTCAATTATCACAGTACGGTTATAAAAACGTTCTTCGGGAAATTTATTTTCAAAGGGAGATACATTTTCATCTTCTCCTAAACCATGCACTTCAAATTTTACATCTTTTCTGCCTGATTGGGATAATGCTTTCTCAAGAATGTTTTTTACTTCATTAGCTCTATCCAAAGATAAATTTAGATTATACGATTCTTCTCCAATAATATCGGTATGACCATGAATGATAACTACTCCGTCTTTTGGTATTTTAGGAGCAACAACCTCAGTCAGGTATTTATCATACATAGCAATTGCTTTTGATTTATTAAATTCAAAAACGATGCTGTATCTAAGTCCTTCATCCGTTTTAGAGGGAGTCCAAAGTACCATATGGGTTGTAGTTTCTTGTGTCACTACTTTACCGCTTTTGGTCTGACCTATCAATTTTACTTTGTAATCACCTTCGGCACGTGTTCCCATG
This sequence comes from uncultured Flavobacterium sp., assembly GCA_963511795.1. Classification (GTDB taxonomy): domain Bacteria; phylum Bacteroidota; class Bacteroidia; order Flavobacteriales; family Flavobacteriaceae; genus Flavobacterium. The sequence goes on from CAUPKP010000009.1 coordinate 152,122, forward strand.
ATTTTTTTACCTGGTATTTTTACCTGCTCTTGAGTATAAGGTCCAAAAGTTTTCATCTGCCCGTCTGGATCTGTAGTTTCCAACGACCATGATGAATATGCTTCACCTGATCCTGCTGCATCAATAGTAACATAGCTGTCTATCGGCGCTTCTTGAACTGCAGTAAATTCTAGTGGTTTCAACGGAGCATCTGGCCCGCTTTGAAATTCCATCAATAATTCAGGCGAATTACTTTCTATCGAAACCCTGCGGTCACCCTCGCGAAGTAATTCTAGTTCTTTTGTTGCTCCCGGCTGTTCCGATGGAATATTAGGCTTCAATTGCCCTTTAGCAGTTATTCTTGCAGCATTTATTCCAAATACATTAACCAAATAAGTTTTGATAGATTCTGCCATCAATGCACCATCTTCGGCTCCTTTTTCTGATGAACCTACAAGAGTAATTGATGTTGAAGGATTTTTTACCATTCGATCACCAAGGATATTAATGACATTATAATAAACCGTCATTTGTCTTGCAGAACGGCCAGATGGGTTTACAACTGCAGTAGCTGCGATCTGATCTTCATTAAAATCTTTCACTTCTTCTTTTCGTAACAATTTGTAACGGCTTGGTATCTGATTTGACCCTAGATCATAAAACACATAATTTCGCAATGGAAATGTTTCTCTTACGCTGCGTTCACCAGGAATGTTCTTAGGTGCATATACTGAAAACTTAACTTGAGGCTCTACAGCTTCAGCAACGACAATTTGACTTCCTTGTCCAAATTTAAGTGCAACACCTGCCCTGATCGTGGTTACGTTCCAGGTTTCGGTTGAGCGTGGATTTTGTCCAAAATAGGGATGGAAAGCCACAAAAGGAGATAAAACAAATTGTGTTTTATGACTTTGTGAAGACAACGGAATATCGTAACCCGCTCCTATCTGCATAGAAATAAGCGTTTCGTTTACCGAATCAAAATCTCCTTCTACACGAGGTGTAGGCTCTTGATTTGGATAAGCAGGGTTTATTCCTAACGAATACTTAAATGATTTATCCATATTGAAAGCCAAACGAGGACCTCCATACAAATAAAAATTAGATTTGAAAGGAGCAAAACGAATACTAGGTTCTACTGTAATATAACTTAGATCTGTAGACAAATCTGCTGGGCAGTCACAAGGGGTGATTACTTGATCAAAAGAACCTTTACGGCTGTCATAACCTGCTTGAAACATAAATCCCCAACTTGTATCCGGCTTATGAAATTCTATAACCGGCGCCAAATAAAGCCCTATTCCATCTCCATCATGAAAGGTAACCGGAGGAGTTAAACTCGAATTAAGCTGGTGTGTCGAACCACGATAAAAATTAAAGTTGGCACCACCTGCAATACCAAAGAACCAAGAAGGTTTTGTATACTGAACTTCTTGAGCCTGAACTGGATTTTGTGTACATAACCATAATAAAGTCAACAGCAGAAGACTTTTTAAGGAAATGCTATTCGGAATACATGTTATACACAATTCCTTTTTTAAATTAATTTTAGCTTTCATTTTATAACTGTTTTGTTGTTAAATTTTTATTGAGATAAATCCCGTCCGAAAACGGGATATATTATTTATAAGATTATTATATTATGGTACATTAATCGTAGTATTTACCATTGTTACAGATGCTACTAATGATATGGCTCTTCCGTTAAGTACCGTCTGTACTGCATTCCCAGGAGTAGAAAAAGTAACACCCGATGTCGCAATAATAGTTCCAACCATTGTTCCGCCGCCGGCACCATTAATAGTTGCAGAACTGCCTACGTACCAAAACACATTTTTGGATAAAGCCCCATTTATTAGTATTACACTTTTAGCACCAGTAGGACCTGCGATTCCAACTGTCAGACCAGCTGCCGTTTGAAAAATCCAAGTAGCATTTGGATCACCTTTTGCATCAAGTGTAAGATCTCCATTACTGATTTTGAAAGTACCGCTTGCTGATTTATAAACACCCGGAGCTAATGTCAATCCGCCTAATTCACCTGCATTTGGATCTGAACCGCCCGGTTTTGAAGCTGGTGAAATACTCAAATAGGCTGCAGTTGCATCAAGCTGTCCTTGTTGTGCTACTGCAAATGAAGTAGCATTTCCCGGAGCTGGAGGCGCAGCAAATATATCGCCAGTCACATTCCCTACATTTAGAGGTGTCTCGGTATAAATTCCATTACCATCATGAAACCCAGTAATAAGTGTTGAAGCAGCAGTGGTCGCTATGCTTCCGTTATTGATTACCGTATTTAATCCTTGATTTGTAATTCCAGCATTTCCGCCAAAAGCTCCAAATACAGCAGCTGTACCCAAATTAACAACTATTGGTGCAGGAGGAGTCAATATTGTGGTAAACTGCCAAACATAGTCGCTAGCCAATGGAGTCCCTGCGACATTTTTAGCTCCATTTGTAATTGTAGCGGTATAAACTGTACCTACTACAAGTGAGTTTGTTGGGTTAAAGGAAGCTGTAGTACCAGAATATGAAACAGTTCCTGGAATTGTTGTTGTCCCTTGTCTCAAAGTAAATGTGGCCGTACTGATTGTAGCAGCATCCATTATAGTACTAAAATCTGCGGTAACAGTTTGATTTAAGGCTACACCCACAGCGTTATTATTAGGATCTGTCCCCGTTACTGTTGGTACCACATCTGTTGTAAAATTCCAAGTATAATCTGCTGCCATTGCGGCATCTAATGAATTTTTAGCATCCTTAGTTATAGTTACTGTATAGATTCTATTAGCTAATAAAGGATTTGTCGGCACAAAAGAAACTGTAGTACCTGTATAGCTAATCGTTCCTGCTACAGCAATGAGTCCTTGATTAACTTTAAAAGTTGTTGCATTTAAAGTTGATGGATTCATAGCCATATTGAATGTTGCCGAAATTGTTTTATCAAACTTCACTGCGACAGCATTATTAATAGGATCTGTTGTAATCACTACAGGTCTTAAAATCGTACCTGTTGAAAATGCCCATACGTATTCAACCTGCAAAAAATTACCCATTAAGTCCTTTGCTTTTGTAGTAATTCTAGCTGTATAGGTTGTATTCTCATCTAGCGGAAGTGTTGGTTTGAACGATGCTGTTGTACCAGCGTAAGTAACCGTTCCTGCTACCGGTGCAGTTCCAGCAACTGTAAATGTGGTTGAATTAATCGAACTTGGATCCATTTCCTCATTGAAGGTAGCGGAAATTGTCTGCCCCACTGGAACATTTACTGCATTAGCCGCTGGAATTGTAGACGCCACCACTGGACAAACACCAATGACTTCTTCAAAATCATCACTTGCGCAGCCAGAAATTAGTCCAATACATAGTATCGAAAAAGTGAATAGTAAAATTTTTGCTTTCATTTTATTTTGCTTTAAGAGTTAATTGTTTTTATCGAACAAAGGTGACCGTGTTGGCTTCCAGAAGAGTTACACAATTCTAACTAAGTATTGTATTATTCACACTATTTGCATTTTAAAACTGATAAAAATTAATTAATTATCAATAATTTAATATAAGTTTTAAAAAGTTTTCAAAATTTAATATTCTTTTTTTCCTACTTAAATGAAATTAAAAATCATCTAATAATACAGATTATTAGGACTCATACATAGCAAATTACTTCTATGAAAAAGACAATGAAATAAATAGCAGTTCATTATTTTTCTCAATTAAAATCTAAAAAAACTATGGTCAACCATTATAAAAACTTAATTTGCAAACCCAACTCAAATCTTTATTAAAAAATAATGCGTTCCCTAATTCTATTTTACCTGTTTACTCTTTGCTCAATTCCTACTGCACAAGCACAACTAAAAGCGATTACTGATCAAACCGACTATCCTTTCTGGATTAATCTGCCAAATCAGAATGTATTGGATAAAAAAGCTCCTGTTATTCTGTTTTTACACGGGAAAAGCTTATCCGGAACAAATTTGGATCGGGTTAAACGTTACGGTGTAATTCGGGCAATCGAAACGGGGAAAGAAATACCTGCTATTGTGGTTGCACCTCAACTGGCATCAGGCCCTTGGGATCCAGAAAAGCTCTTAAAGCTTTTAGAATATGTGCAGAACAATTACAATACCGATTTGTCGAGAGTTTATGTATGTGGCATGAGTTTAGGAGGCTACGGAACTTTTGATTTTGCAGGCAAATATCCTGATAAAATCACTGCTGCAGTTGCCATTTGCGGAGGCGGAAATATAAAAGATGCTTACAATCTCTCAAAAATTCCTTTATGGGTTATACACGGAAACAAAGACTATATTGTCCCATTATCAGAATCCAAAAAAATGGTCAAAGCGATCCAAACCTGCAATCCCGATGCCAATATCACCTTTACCATTGTAAAAGGCGGGAATCACGGCAGTGTGGAGCGTTATTTTAGAGAAGATAAAATCTACGACTGGATGCTGGAAAAAAGTAAATTCATCCCGTAAAAAAGGCTAACGCATTTCTTCAATAAAACTATTCAGCAAAACGATATTGATGAATTATGAGTCCGACGAACTAAGATTGCTCCCTAATTAATTACCGCTGTTAGTACGATTATACATATATTTGTTTTGAAATAAAATCATCAGTTTGTCACAGTCAGAAGAAGACTCTATATTGATTTTACATCACCCAAAAAATACTGGATAAATAAATTAGTAAAAATATCAACTCGTTAAGATGAAAAAAAATGACTCTAAAAACATCACTTCTTAACTTTCTGAAACAGCCGTATCCCTTTTATTATGAAGGCAAAAAACTCCTTCAGATATCTGGTGTATTGTTTTTGATTGCTCTTTTTTTCAATTACATGCTCCAGCCTTTTGACGTAAACCCACAAGAGCAGAAAATGCATTTTTTTTGGATATGCTACATCCATTCTTCCACACCTATATTGGTATTGCTGTGCGCTGCATTAATCTGCAGGCTGTTTCCAAAAGCGACTGAAGACTGGAAAATCAAAAATGAATGCATCCTGGTTTTCTTTCTGGTTCTTTTTACCGGCATTGCCCAATTTCTAATCCGTGACCTGATTTATAACAATCCCCTGAATTGGTCTTGGAAATATTTCATAGAAGAAATTTCCAACTCCTTTATCGCTGGAGTTTTCATTGCTCCCATCATTCTTTCGATTAATTTAAACCGACAGCAAACAAAAAACAGTCAAAAAGCAGACCGTATTTCTTCTTCAATAACGGATGTGAAGGAAACACAAAACAATACATTGATCACTATTGAAACCGAAGTTAAATCAGAGAAATTCGTTTTCGAAATTCACAATTTTATTTACGCCAAAGCAGAAGGAAACTACGCTGAAATATTTCTCAAAAAAGAAGAAAAAATTCAAAAACTGATCAAACGCATTCCTATCAAAAATCTGGAAATACAGCTGGGAGCTTTTCCGTTTATCATTAAAACTCATAGATCGGTTCTATTAAATCTGAATTACATCGAAAAAGTAACAGGAAATGCGCAGGGATACAAAGTACAGTTAAAAGACTGCCCAGATACCGTACCCGTTTCCAGAAACTTCATTCAATCGTTCGAAACTGCAACCGCATCGCGATAAAAACACTTTGCTGTTTATCCCAAAACATTGCCAACCGCCCCAGAACAATGCCTTTCGTCACATAACCTTGCGATTCAGAACAAGAATTTGCAGTCTTGATTTTTTGCTCACACATTTGTAAAAAAATTAGAACTTATGCGTAGATATGACTTGGACTGGCTTAGAGTAATAGTATTTGGATTACTCATTTTTTATCATGTGGGAATGTTTTTTGTGGCTGATTGGGGGTTTCACATCAAAAACAATATTACTTACGAATGGATTAAATATCCGATGCTGTTTTTAAACCAATGGCGGTTGCCCATCCTTTTTGTTATTTCCGGAATGGGAACCTCCTATGCCCTTTCGAAAAGAACAGCTGTACAATTCGCTTTTGAAAGAACCAAAAAATTACTGCTTCCGCTAATTTTTGGGATGCTGGTCATCGTACCTCCGCAAGTGTATCTGGAAAAGCTTTCAAAAGGAATCATCAAAGGAAGTTATTTTGACTTTTGGCCTTCGCAAGCCTTTATTGGAGAATATCCTGTGGGGAATTTAAGCTGGCATCATTTATGGTTCATTCCCTATTTACTGCTGTTCTCATTGGTGTTGATTCCTGTTTTTATATTTTTAAGAAACAACCCAAATAATTTTATCCTAAGAACTGCCACAAGAATTTGCAATACCAGATGGAGTCTATACTGGTTTATAGTACCGTTGTATTTTATAGAAGCTTTTATTGAACCCTTTTTCGAAGAAACTCATGCTTTGGTTGGCGATTGGTTTGTGATTATTAACAGCATTACTTTATTCTTCTTTGGATTTTTGCTAATTTCCGTAAAAGAAACTTTTTGGAAAACCGTAGATACAAACAGAAAGACTTATTTAAAATGCGGTATCATTGGTTTTACATTGCTAATGTTTATTATCACCGCTTTTGAAGACGGCTACATCAGGCATTTTATTGAAGCTTTAATTAAAGTCTTTTCACTTTGGTCATGGATCTTGACACTGTTTGGCTATGCTTCCTGCTGCCTCAACAAACCAAGTAAAACATTAGCATACTGTAATGAAGCGGTATATCCTTTTTACATTCTTCACCAAACGATAACGGTTATTTTGGGCTATTATCTAATGAATTTAGAGTGGAATTCTTTTTATAAATTTTCGATTATGTCCATCGGCACGTTTTTAATCTCATGGGTAATTTATGAATTCTTAATTAGACGATGGATCTTAATTAGACCACTTTTCGGTTTGCAAAATAAAACTCGGTAATACGTTTCTTCATCAATCATCCTGCTCATCAATATAAAAGAAAGAGCAACTAAATCAAACAAAAAACCTCAGGACAGTCCTGAGGTTTTCGTCAATTATTTAGCTTTTTTTTATGAAAAATATTTAGATAGTAAAGATTAAAATCATCCGAATTAGCTATTGCAATATCAATCCATCCGTCAGCATTTATATCTCCTACTGTTACACCATAAGTTCTTGAGGGCTTATCCGACAAATCGATTTTCTCAAAAGTTTTTCCATCAAAGTTCATAAAAACGCTGTTTGGTTTTAGGTAATTACCGGTAACAATATCCATAAAACCATCTTTATTAAAATCGGCCAGGGCGATGCTATAGGTATCCGTGTCCTTACTGCCAAAAAGCAGTGTTTCGCTGAAAGTGAAATTCTTATCTCCAAAATAGATAATATTGGAATTATTGATATTACCGGTAACAATATCCAAAATTCCGTCATTGTTCATATCTGCTATTGCTACAGAACGGGTTTCAAAAGTTCCTGAGCCAAAATCAAGTTTTTTTGTAAACTGCCGATTGCCTTTGTTTATAAAAATTTCATTGGGAATATTGTCTCTGTTCGCAAGAACCAAATCGGGCAGTTTATCACCATTTAAATCTTGTATGGCAATATCAATGGTAGAGTTTTTATTAGTTAGTAATTTTACACAATCAAAATTCAGCTTTCCATTATTATAGCAAATCATATTCTGCTGCCCTCTGTTGGTTATAATGAAATCGATGAATCCGTTATTGTCCAGATCTCCCAATGCTATATTTCGGGCATTCGAAACTTCCCCAACTTCTGAATGAAATTTAAAGTGTCCTAAATCATCGTTTGTGTAAATTTTATGAGGTGCATTATCGTTTATTTCGACAATGTCTAAATCGCCGTCGTTATCTAAGTCTACTAATTGAGCGGCATAGCTGGTTGAGCTTGCATTATCTAATGCAGTCATCGTATTAAAACCTTTGCCGGAATTGTAGAAGATATAATTTGTTTCAGGCCAATGCCGTCCATTCGCTACAACAGCATCAATCTTTCCGTCATTGTTAATGTCTCCCAAGCTAATTGATGCAGTTCTATGTTTTGTAGCACCAAAACTAAATCTTGGTTCTTCAGCACTCATGTCGTTTATCGAATAAAAACCACGTTCTTGAGCAAATGATGCTATAGAAATTAAAAGAACTTGGAGATAAATTAGATTTTTCATAATTACAATTGTCTAAAATTCTGGTAACACAGTGGGTTTGGGAATAAATTAAGCCCATTATTCGGATTTGACAAATCATCCCAAGTACAAAACCAGCTTTCCATTAAGCCAATTGCCGAAATCCGTTGTAGCTGATGTGAGAAGTGCTAATATTCTCTCTGAATTAATTTTTCACAAATGTTTTTTAAACCTACAATTATTAACGTTTTATTGGTATCAAAATAAACATTAGGTTCAAAATTATTGGTTGTCAAATCAAAATCATCAATCTTCTTAACAGTAACCTTGTCTTTAGTTTGAAAATAGAATTTTGTGAATGTCGAATGACTAACAGTTCTGCGGAAAGAATAAATTTTATTGTTAGCGATACTATCTGGTTTTGTAGAATACAATTTTATATTTTCACTTTCTAATTTAAATTTATGATCAATAAAAAGTTGCATTATTTCATTAGAAATAATCCTTTTCTGCGAAGAGCATTTATCAAGTTTTTGAACATAATCTTTTTTTTCATCTCTCCAAAACAAATAAATTGTACTACCAGCGACTTCGCATTTTGGTTCATCTCTCTTTCTAATACTAATACAACCAACACAATACTTTTCAATAAAAAAGAAATTTGAGATTCCTTTTTTATTGAGTTTGGCTGATTCAATTTTGATTATTGAATCAACGGAATTTTGGGCTGAAGAAGATAAAAATGTGAAAAGAAACAATATAAGGATTTTCATAAATACAATTTTAAGCATTTTTCAGAATGTTTTGGGACTAAATCGGGTTTGGATTAAATTAACCTCTATTTTCAGATTTGTGAAATCATTTCAAATACTAAACTAACTTTCCATTAAGCCAATTGCCCAAATGCGTTGTACCTGTTAGCGGTAGTGCTTATTAGTTATCAAGATTCCATAAATCCAATCGCGTGATATTTTTTATTGTTCCTCCAAATAGCCCCATGTGACCAAGAGATTTCATATCAAATGTTCCAACAATTATCACATATTGTTTATTGTAAACACTGAGGTTTTTCTTTTCAGCAATTTCTTTAGAAAAATTCACCCAAAAACCATTGTCTGTTAATGCTTTTGAATAATCTTCTTTGTGCAAATAAATTGCATTTCCTTCAAATTCCAAGTTTAAATATCCTCTAACTTGAACTTGTTTTCCATCGTATTTTTCAGGAGTTGCAATTAGCCTTATTAATGAAATATCAAACTCATTGAAGGGAATAGCATTTTCTGTTTCTGTTTCTTTAAGAGTTGTTTTATTCTGTGAACAAGCATTGAACGAAAACGCCAATAAAAATAGAGTTATGTATTTCATAATATATATTTTAGGTTTGTTGCGCGACCATTACCGCCGTCCCACTACTACAGCGGGTTTGGGGCTAAATTAAGCCCTATTTTCAAATTTGTCAAATCATCCCAAATACTAAACCAACTTTCAATTAAGCCAGTTGCCTAAATCCGTTGTAGCTGTTGTAGGCAGTTAATATTTTCCACTACCTTCTACTAGCCGAGTATGCTTCGTTATTTGGATTCATTTGATTTGCATGATTATCCATTTCAGTACTAGATGAATTACTTGTTTCTTTTTCCCAACTATCTGGTCTTTCGTTGTAGCCTCTACTTTGCCAATATAAATCATTATTTGGATTTAGTTGATTTGAACGATTATCTAAATCATTTTGTGTTTGAAAGCTTTCTTCTTCAATAATTTCCTTCCAATTTTCTGGACGTGCGATGTACCCTCTATTTTTCCAATAAATATCAGTATTAGGATTTTTTTGATTAGAATAGTTATTCTGTTCATTTTTTTTGGAACCAGGATAAAAGATTTTGTCAGATCCTTGATGAGAAAATTTTTCACTGCTTTGGTTATTATAGGTAATATCCGAAAAATGTTTCTTATAAAAAACTATTAATTTTCCATTAATAATAGATACGCAAAATATAAGTGCAACAGGCCTTAGAAATATCCATATTAGTTTAGATTTTTTTCTTTTAGTAGTTTTAGTTACTTTGTTTTCCATTTATCGTTAGATTCTTGATTCAGTCCGTTAATTGCCGCTAACTAAGTATATATATACAAAATAAACTTTTACCTATCTCCCCAACAGGTAGATGCATATACGAAGTTTGGTTTATTATTATAAGTATCAAACTTACAAAACCATTTTTACTATTCTATACGGTTTCCCCTAATTAGAACAAAAAAATAAAATGGGTTAGCCAAAAATACACTTACTACATCTCCATTCTCACTAACGACAGTAATTGAAAACATCCTTAACAAAAAAAGCGATTGAGAATAGCAATAACTATTCAACAATCGCTTGGTTTATTTTTTAGTTTTCTTTATTTCAAGATTTCTTTCAATTCGTCTAAACTTACTTTTTTCTGTTCTCCAGAAACCAAGTCTTTTAAACTATACTGATTGTCATTCATCTCTTCCTCGCCTACGATTACTGCATAAGGAATAAAACGTTTATCGGCGTGCTGGAATTGTTTGGCGACTTTGGCATTATCAGGATATAATTCTACTTTAATTCCAGAGGCACGCAATTCTTTGATGGCTTTCATCGAATAGAAAGCTTCTTTTTCGCCGTAGTTAATAAACAAAGCTCTTGAAGTAGAAGTTACCGCTTCCGGGAACAATCCTAACTCTTCGACTACCAAATAAATTCGGTCAAGTCCAAAAGAAATTCCAACTCCGCTCATGTTTTTCAATCCAAAAATACCTGTCAAATCATCGTAGCGTCCGCCTCCGCCGATGGAACCCATGGAAACTGTTTTTGGCGCAGCTACTTCAAAAATAGCGCCTGTATAATAATTTAGTCCTCTTGCCAATGTTACATCCAAATCTAAACTGGCTGTTGACAATCCTAAATTGGTAACATTATCACAGATAAAACGGAGCTCTTCGACACCTTTCATTCCCTCGGCTGATGAAGACAGTAAAACAGAAAGTTTCTCGATTTTCTCAGAGATGGTTCCTGTAAAATTGAATAACGGCTGTACTTTGGCAATCGCTTCTTCGGCAATTCCTTTTTCGATCATTTCTTTCTTTACGCCGTCCTCACCTATTTTGTCCAGTTTGTCTAAGGCTACCGTAAAGTCAATCAGTTTATCGGATGCGCCAATTACTTCGGCAATACCGGAAAGTATTTTTCGGTTATTGATTTTTATGGTTACGCCTGCCAATCCCAAAGCAGTAAAAACAGAATCGTACAATTGTACCAATTCTACTTCCTGCCAAAGAGATTTAGAACCCACCACATCAGCATCGCATTGAAAAAATTCTCTGAAACGCCCTTTCTGCGGACGGTCGGCACGCCAAACTGGCTGGATTTGGTATCTTTTGAACGGGAATTCAATTTCGTTTTGGTGCTGTACTACATAACGTGCAAACGGAACGGTCAAGTCATAACGCAAGGCTTTCTCTGAAATGCTTGATGTTAATCGCGTACTGTCTTTGGCTTCCAAGTGGGTTTCATTGGCTTTTGTCAAAAAATCACCTGAATTCAATATTTTAAAAATCAATCGGTCGCCTTCTTCTCCGTATTTTCCCATTAAGGTTTCGGAGTTTTCGAATGAAGGAGTTTCTATAGGCTGGAATCCAAATTTCTCGAAATTGCTTTTTATGATCTGGATAATGTATTGTCTTTTTGCCACCTCAGCAGGTGAAAAATCTCTGGTTCCTTTTGGAATGCTCGGTTTTGAAGCCATTTATTTAGATTATTAGATTCTTGGATTTTTAGATTATTAGATTTCAGATTCAAGTAACTACTTAATCGAAAACGTAATTCTAAATCATTTTGCAAATATCTCACTTTTAAAATAATTACGTTTCAAAAATTTGTGATTTAATTTAATCCAACTCTAAGTGATTCCAATAAATAATTTTAACCGCAAGGAACGCAAAGATTTTGGCTTTCTTAAAAAACGCAAGGTTCGCAAAGCTTCGCGAACCTTGCGGAATATAGACAAAGTACTAAAATTTTAGCGCCCCTTGCGGTTAATAAAAGAGCGAACAGCAGGAATTAGCTCCTAAAAAACAGCTAAATTTCTCAAATACTTTTTGTAACAAAAATTGTATTTTCGTGTCAAACGATTACTATGCTAAAACTATTCAAAGAAAATATCCGAATCGCTTTGGGTTCTATCCGAACTCAGTTACTGCGAACCACATTAACGGTGCTGATTATTGCTATTGGTATAACGGCCTTGGTTGGAATCCTGACCGTTGTGGCGGCACTGGAGAACACATTATCATCAGATTTTGCTTCGATGGGTGCCAATACGTTTAACATTAATCAATACGAAAGCAATTCCAGAAGACGCGGCGGCGGGGAACGTGAAATCATAAATCCTATCATTTCCTATCCCGAAGCGGTGGCTTTCAAGAATAAATATAATTACCCGATGACCGAAACGTCATTATCCTTTACCGCTACATCAACTGCCGAAGTACGATATGAAGGCCTGAAGACTGATCCCGAAATAAGTGTTCTGGGTGTCGATGACCATTTTTTGAATAATTCGGGTCTGGAAACCAGTTCGGGAAGAAATTTTACCAATTTTGACATTTCAAACAACACTTATACATGTGTAGTTGGTTCCGATTTTGAAAAAGGAATCCTGAAAGACGTAAACCCTATTGGCAAAACCCTTTCTATAAGAGGTGCCAAATTTAAAGTAATCGGTGTTCTAAAAGAGAAAGGTTCTACTTTTGGGAATAGTCAGGATTTAAGGGTTATGATTCCTATACAAGTTGCCCGTTCTTTGTTTACAGCTCCCAACATTAACTATTCGGTGAGCGTAATGGTCGGTAAAAAAGAATTATTAGACCAAGCAACCGACTATGCCATTAGCTCGATGCGAAGAATCCGCAAATTAAGCCCTGTAAAAGAGAATAATTTTGGAATAGAACGAAGCGATGATTTAATCAATAAAATAATGAGCATCACGCAATATTTAGGCATGGCTTCCTGGCTCATCGGAATTATTACCATCTTAGGATCGTCTATCGCTTTGATGAATATTATGATCGTTTCTGTAACGGAACGTACCCGAGAAATCGGAGTGCGAAAAGCTTTGGGTGCCAAAAAGACTACTATTGCCTTTCAGTTTTTTATTGAGACACTGCTCATTGGGCAGATAGGCGGTTTTGTCGGAATTGTTTTTGGAATCTTAATCGGTTTTGTAATTTCGAGCTTAATGGACTTTGCCTTTGTAATTCCTTGGGGAGCGATCATAGCCGCTTTTATAACGAGCTTTATTGTTGCTGTTGTATCTGGGCTGTATCCTTCGGTAAAATCGGCAAATCTAGATCCTATTGAGGCGCTGCGGTATGAGTAGGTTTCAGTTTTTGTTAAACATTTTGGGCGTGACCACATTAAGAAAAAGGGCAACTCAGCACACGTGCTAGTTGCCCCTTTTCTTAATGCGGTCGGGCTATCCGTGCTACTTCGGTAGCTTACTTCTATCCCAATGTCATTAAGTTAAGGGGTAACAAAATAAAAACCATTGAGTTACAAACCTAAAATAGGTTCTTTGTAATTGACTAAAAAACAAAAACTCAATGGTAGAAGCAAATATAAAAATAATTGAAGATTTAAAA
>CAUPKP010000010.1:0-163994 GCA_963511795.1 uncultured Flavobacterium sp.
ACGCTTCAAATAATGAGTCAGATTGCAGTTTTAAAGTAAAAACTTCTGCAGATATAATAAAACCAGTTGTTACATGCTCGGGTAATCAAACACTAGCATTGGGGGATGCTTTACCAGATTATTCGAGTTTAGTAACAGTAACTGATAACTGTGATGCTTCTCCAGTAATTACTCAAAACCCTGTTGCTGGGAGCACTTTTGTTAACGGGATGACTGTGACCATGACCGCTGCAGATGTTTCAGGAAATTTTTCAACTTGTAGTTTTAAAATTAACGCTTCCGCAGATGTGACTAAGCCAGTAATTACTTGTATTGGTAGCCAAACCTTGTCATGTGGTAGCACTATAGTTCCAGATTATACGGCTTCTGTTACCGTTACGGATGATGTAGATCCTTCGCCAAAAGTTACTCAAAGCCCTGTGGCCGGAAGTTCATTTGTAGATGGAATGACCATCACAATGACCGCGAAAGACGCTTCAAATAATGAGTCAGCTTGCAGTTTTAAAGTAAATACTTCTGCTGATATAATAAAACCAGTTGTTACATGCTCGGGTGATCAAACACTAGCATTGGGGGATGCTTTGCCAGATTACTCGAGTTTAATAACAGCAACCGATAATTGTGATGCTTCGCCTGTAGTTACACAAAATCCTATTGCAGGGAGTGCTTTTGTTAACGGAATGACGGTGACTATGACCGCTGCAGATGTATCAGGGAATTTTGAAACTTGTAGTTTTAAAGTTAACGCTTCAGCTGATGTAACTAAGCCAATAATTACTTGTGTTGGTAACCAAACCTTGTCATGTGGCAGCACTATAGTTCCAGATTATACGGCTTCTGTTACCGTTACGGATGATGTAGATCCTTCGCCAAAAGTTACTCAAAGCCCTGTGGCTGGAAGTCCATTTGTAGATGGAATGACCATCACAATGACTGCCAAAGACGCTTCAAATAATGAGTCAGCTTGCAGTTTTAAAGTAAATACTTCTGCAGATATAATGAAACCAGTTGTTACATGCTCCGGTGATCAAACACTAGCATTGGGGGATGTTTTGTCAGATTATTCGAGTTTAGTAACGGTAACTGATAACTGTGATGCTTCTCCAGTAATTACTCAAAACCCTGTTGCAGGAAGTACTTTTGTTGATGGAATGACTGTAACCATGACAGCTACAGATGTATCAGGAAATTTTGAAACTTGCAGTTTTAAAGTTAACGCTTCAGCAGATGTGATTAAGCCAGTAATTACTTGTGTTGGTAATCAAACATTAGCCTGTGGAACTGCTGTGATTCCAGATTACACATTATCCATCATAGTTACGGATGATGTAGATCCTTCGCCAAAAGTTACTCAAAGCCCTATGGCCGGAAGTCCATTTGTAGATGGAATGACCATCACAATGACCGCGAAAGACGCTTCAAATAATGAGTCAGAATGCAGTTTTAAAGTAAATACTTCTGCAGATATAATAAAACCAGTTGTTACATGCTCGGGTAATCAAACACTAGCATTGGGGGATGCTTTACCAGATTATTCGAGTTTAGTTACGGTAACAGATAACTGTGATGCTTCTCCAGTAATTACTCAAAACCCTGTTGCCGGGAGTGCTTTTGTGAACGGAATGGCTGTTGTCATTTCAGCCAAAGATGCTTCAGGAAATACCGAAACCTGCTCTTTTGTAATAAATGAAACAGCAGATACAGAAGCTCCTGCAATAATATGTTTGGCAGATCAAACAGTCTCCTGCAAGACTGCAATAATCCCAGATTATACAAAATTAATAACCGTGACAGATAATCGCGACAGCAGCCCGATAATCACTCAAAGTCCAATTGCAGGCAGTGTTTTTACAGATGGAATGACAGTTACAATTACTGCCAGAGATGCGAGTGGAAATAATTCAGAATGCTCTCTTAAATTGTTCAAAAAAGTAGTTTCGGTAAACGCAGGTAATGATGTTTATATAAAAGAAGGTGAACAAGTGGAGCTAGAGGCTATTACAGCAAGTACGGGGAGTTTTAGCTGGAGTCCAGACACAAGCTTGAGCAATCCATTTATTCTCAACCCTGTTGCAAGCCCTACGGAGACGACCACTTATAAGGTAGTTCTAGATGATAACGAAGGTTGTACGGCAAGAGATTTTGTAACTGTTTATGTCGAGCAACAAGAAAGTGACAATACCAAATATGGATTGTCGCCTAATGATGATGGTATCAATGATTTTTGGAAAATTGATACTATCGAAGAGTATCCGAATAACGAAGTTTACATTTATAATAGATGGGGCGATTTAGTTTTCTATATCAAAAATTACAACAATGCGACGAATGTTTTTAGTGGTATTGCCAACAAAAAAAGGAATCTCGGAGCAGATGTGCTTCCTGAAGGAACTTACTTTTTTGATATAAAAATAGAAGGAGCACATCATTTAAAAAAGACTAAGGGATTCCTTGTTTTAAAACGATAAATAATGATTAAGAAATATAGTTTAGCAGTGATTGTGTTTTTGTATTCAATGCAATCGAATTTAATTTTTGCACAGCAAACCCCTGTTTTTGCCAATTATAGTTACAACACAGTGATTATTAATCCAGCTCACGCAGGTTATTATGATGACGTAGATGCGACTTTAGTCAATTCTGGTTTTTTTAATGCAGTTGATGGAAGTCCTCAAAATTTAAGTCTAACGGTAAACGCACAGCTTCGCTCCAAGAATTTAGGCTTAGCAGCAGGTGTATCTGTTGATCAAATTGGAGTTACTACGGCTACTAGTTTTTTTGGATCGTATTCTTATAAAATATTTTTTGATTCGGAATATGCCCAAGGAAGATGGTGGGCCTATGATCCAAACATTATTTCTTTTGGGATTACGGCTGGAGGAATTCAGTATAAAGAAGATTTGTTAAGTCTGGGTATTCTGGATGACCCCGAGTTTCAGCAGAATATTAATGAATTTGTTCCCACTCTGGGAGTTGGTTTTTTGTATAATAAAGACCGTATTTACTTCGGTCTTTCGGCTCCAAATCTCTTAGGATCTTCCGTATCAAGTGAAAGAGGTATCAATCTAAAAAGTGCTTATTATTCTTATTTTGGATACCGTTTTTTTACCACCCAATTAGAGGAAGTTTTAGTCAATCCGAGTGTGCTGGTCAAGTATGTTTCGGGAGCGCCGCTTCAAGTGGATTGTAATCTGATGGTTAATTACTTGAATAAAATGGAATTTGGTGCGGGTTATAGAACTAGTGAAACGCTTAGTTTACTAGCAGGATTTCACATAGGAACTAATTTTAAATTACTCTATAATTATAGTTATGCCTTAAAAGAGTACAACAATATCAATACTCACGGCATTGTACTCAATTACCGCTTTGGAAAAGGGTATGAAAGATAGCATGAATTAATCCAACAAGCCATATTCAATAGCATATTTTACCAATCCCGCCGTATTTTTTACATTCAGTTTAGATAGTAAATTTCTACGGTGGGTGTTTACAGTATTGAGGCTAATGTTAGTTTTTTCGGCAATTTCATTTCCTGTAAATTCTTGGGCAATAAGTACCAGTATTTCTTTTTCCCTGCTGCTCAATTCGGTTATTTGGGAGGTTTCACTTTTTATTTTCGAATTATTATCATCATTTTTTTCTGCAGCTTCTTTACAAAAATAAACTGCTCCATTTTGAATAGTTTGAATCGCATGAAGAAGTTCTTTCTTTTCGGCATTTTTCAGTAAATAACCGTCAATGCCAATCCGAATTAGCTTGGCAATCATTTGAGTATTGCTATGGGTGCTTACGATCAGTATTTTGACCAAAGGATATTTTTGTTTTACTATTTTGCTTACTTCAATTCCATCCATTTCAGGCATACTTATGTCCAGCAGTATAATGTCAGGAATGCAGTTTTCCATTATTTTGAACACTTCATTTCCATTTTCTGCTTTTCCTAAAATGGCAATATTTTCTTCGCTTTCTAATAAAGAAACTATTCCCTGAAGAAACATGGTATGGTCATCGGCAATAATAATTTTGATTTTTTCCATGATTTATGCCTTGGTTTTAAAGTGTGTATTACTCAAAGGAATTTCAATGTTTATAATAGTTCCTCGTTTTATCATTGAATCAATTTCCATTGATCCGGCAATAGTTTCCAATCGGCTGTTAATGTTTTTGAAACCAATTCCTGTATCTTTTTTTGCAGGATCAAATCCAATTCCATTGTCTTCAAATAAAATATTAAGGTTGTCTTCAATATAGTTCAGCTGTAAATCAATGGAAGTTGCTTTGGCGTGTTTGAGTGTATTGGTTACCAATTCCTGAATGATTTTGTAAATCTCCATTTGTAAATTATCGGCTATCAAATCAATTTCATTTCTTGGATAAGCTGTAAAGGAAGTTTTCAGATTATTGATTCCCGCTAGATTCTTTTGATATTCTTCCAATAGACTGCAAAAATTATTCTGACTGAATTTCTCTGGAATTAAATTATGAGATAAATCACGAACCTGCTGATAGGTTTCATCCAGCTGTTTTTGAATACTTTGAACCGAATCGGGTTTAGCTGCAATTGTATTGAGCTGTAGTTTTATGGCTGCGAGATTCCCGCCAATGCTGTCGTGCAGTTCTTTGGCAATTTTAGTACGTGCTTTATCCTGACCTTTTACAGTAGCTTTTATCAATTTCAATTCCTGGTCTTTTACGAGCGAAATTATTTTTTGTTCACTGATTTCTTTCTCGTTTTGGTTAAGCAGCCGTTGAGTTTTCAGTCTTTGATAGTATAAAAAGAGTAAGCCAATAATAGGGATTAGAATAGCTAAGAAAGAATAGAGTGTTATTTTTTTGGTTACTTTTTGCCAATTGATTTCAGCCATTTTCAGGAGCTGGTCTTTTTTTAGAGAAATAATTTCACTGGCTTTTTTTTGTGAAATGTTATGCAGGTTTAAGATTTTATTTTCGTTTTCCTTTCTGTTAATTTCTTTTTGAAGATTTAAAAATGCCAACGCTTCTTCTTTATTTTCAATCTCTAAAGCTTTGGCTTTATTCTCGATTTGCAATACGCTGATTTCTTTTTCTTTTTGCCAAGTTTTGAATTTTACTTCCAGCTCATTAATTTCTTTGTCTTTTTGAAGATGCGCAATAGAATCCTTTATTTTCGAAGATTTTTCGGCAAAAGTATAAGCATTTTTATAATCATTTTGAGCTAAGGAAATTTCTTTTAAGTTGTCGTAAATGTTACCTTGCTCTGTAAGGTAGCCAAGTTTTATAGCGTCATTTAATGCACTGGAAAAAATACTTTTTGCTTCTTCTGTTTTTTTTCTTTCTAAAAGTATGTTTCCAACGCTAAGTCGGGCATTGATGGCAACTTGAGGTAATTCGTTTTTGTCTGCAATTTCTATAGCTTCATTATACAGCGAAATCGCTTCATCTATTTTATTTTGATATTGATAGTTGGTTCCTAAATTATAAGCGATAACAGCTTTAGCCTGAAAATCATTCCCTTTCTCACACAAAGTTTTTACTTTGTATAGATACCAATTGGATTTTTCATATTCTTTTAAGATGCTGTAAATGTCGCCAATGTTGATGTAGCTCCCAATGATTATTTCTTCACTTTGCTTGTAATTAAGACATTGTTGAAATAGTTTTAATGCATTAGTGAAATCTCCCAAATCACTATAAGTTAGGGCTAAACCGTGCACATGTGTATAATACAAATCAGTTTCATTGAATTTTTGAGAAATATCAATTCCTTTGATGTGCCATTTTTTACTTTCCCCAAGGAGGCCTCTTTTTTTATTATTAATTGCCATCAAATTATATCCTAGTGAATACAGACGACAAGTAAGAGAATCATTTGCAATTGGATTAAGCCTTAAGGCTTGATGGGTATAAAAAAGAGAGGAGTCAATTTGCGATCTTTTGTTGAAATAAAATGCCAAAAGCAAATTAGAATTGGTCAGGCTGGCTTTTATCTTAGAACCTTTTAAAAGTCTGTGGGCAGTTTTATAGGCTTTCTTATCTTCGTTCTTATTCAATAAACTAAAAGCATCAGCAATCACCCTCTTCTCCTGCAATTCAAGAGGGGTGCTTTTTGGTAATATCATTTTTTTTGGGTTCGATACTTGTGCAGTCGAAGCACAAAAAAAACACAAAAAACTTATAAAAATAATACTTTTAAACATTTGGGGCATAAGCAAATATATTCATTTTTTATTTTCAAAGTAAAATGAAATATGGAAATAACAAAATTGTTTCTGAAGAATTGTTTTTTAAACAAAATGTATCATTATTCGTTTTAATTGTTACAAACATATAGTTTTTGCAATTGTAATATGTTTTTATTGCAGCGGCTTCCTAGCCCAGATAGTAGTGGCATCCTTTCTGTGGTCTCGTTTTTTTTCTAACGAGACCACAGAAAGATATAGCGAATAGCTGGAAAATGCTCCTAAAAAAAACAATAGTATAAAACCTTGTTATTTTAAAGAGTTTTATGCTTTTAAGTAATTTAAAATAATTATTTTTGCATTTCTAAAAATTACACACAGACTATATAAATATGAGAACGATACAATTTAGAGAGGCCATTTGTGAAGCGATGAGCGAAGAAATGCGCCGCGATGAGTCCATATACTTAATGGGTGAAGAGGTAGCAGAATATAATGGTGCTTACAAAGCATCTAAAGGAATGCTGGCTGAATTTGGCGAAAAAAGAGTAATCGATACACCAATTGCTGAACTTGGTTTTACTGGAATTGCAGTAGGATCGGCAATGAACGGCTGCCGCCCGATTGTTGAGTATATGACTTTCAACTTCTGTTTAGTTGGAATTGATCAAATTATAAATAACGCTGCCAAAATGCGTCAGATGACAGGCGGTCAGTTTAATGTGCCTATCGTTTTCCGTGGACCAACTGCTTCGGCAGGACAATTGGGAGCTACACACTCTCAGGCTATCGAGAACTGGTTTGCAAATACTCCAGGACTTAAAGTGATAGTTCCATCAAATG
Source organism: uncultured Flavobacterium sp. (assembly GCA_963511795.1). Classification (GTDB taxonomy): domain Bacteria; phylum Bacteroidota; class Bacteroidia; order Flavobacteriales; family Flavobacteriaceae; genus Flavobacterium. The sequence continues at coordinate 7,005 of CAUPKP010000010.1, forward strand.
TTTATGATGCCAAAGGTTTATTAAAATCGGCTATTCGTGATAATGACCCAGTTATTTTCATGGAATCAGAGCAAATGTATGGTGACAAAGGCGAAGTGCCAGATGGTGAATATACTATTCCAATTGGAGTTGCCGATATTAAAAGAGAAGGAACAGATGTAACAATTGTTTCTTTTGGAAAAATTATTAAAGAAGCTTATATCGCAGCAGATGAATTAGCAAAAGAAGGTATATCTTGTGAAATCATAGATTTGAGAACTGTTCGTCCAATGGACAATGAAGCGATTTTAACTTCTGTTAGAAAAACAAACAGATTAGTAATTCTTGAAGAGGCTTGGCCTTTTGCAAGTGTATCTTCAGAGATTGCTTATCTTGTTCAAGAGCAGGCTTTTGATTTCCTTGATGCGCCAATTCAACGTATTACAACTGCTGATACTCCAGCTCCGTATTCTCCAGTATTATTGAAAGAATGGTTGCCAAATGCTGCCGATGTTGTGAAAGCAGTTAAGAAAGTATTATACAAATAATAATTTGAATATCACTATTTAAAAAGCTTCATCAATTGTAATTTTGATGAAGCTTTTTTTTATACATCATGAGAAAAATATTAGCCGTTATCGTATTAATTTTTATTGCAACAAATTCTATTTTTGCTCAGACAAAAGTGAGCGGTATTGTTGTGGATAAACTCAAACAGCCTATTCCGTACGCAAATGTTGTTTTCAAAAATTCGAGTATTGGTACTGTAACCAATGAGGACGGAAGATTTTATATGGAATCTCCAAATTCCTATACCACATTGCTGATTACTTCGATAGGTTTTGCTGACAAAGAAATTACGCTTGCCAAAACGGTTAATTATAATTTTACAATTGAATTAAGCGAACAGCAGGCTTTGAAAGAAGTAGTTATTTTTGCTGGAAAAACCTCAAAGAAAAACAATCCTGCGCTCGATATTCTGCGAAAAATTTGGGAGAAAAAGCGCAAAAACGGATTGTATCAGTTTGCTCAATACCAAATGGAAAAGTATGAAAAAGTAGAATTTGACATCAATTCCATTGACAGCGCTTACAGAAAACAAAAGATTTTCAAAGGCATGGAATTTATATTTGACCATGTTGATACTTCCAAAGTGACGGGAAAAACATATCTGCCTATTTTTATCAATGAAGCACTGGTAGATGTTTATGGAGACAACAAAATACCTAAAGTAAAAGAAATTACTAAAGCCAGTAAAACTTCAGGTTTTGATGGAAACCAGCAAATATTATCATTCATAAAAGATTTGTATTCAGATTATAACATATACAATAATTACATTGCTTTATTTGATAAAAGTTTTACGAGCCCGCTTTCTAGAACAGGAATTGACGTATATAATTATGTGCTAAAAGACAGTGCATATATTGATAAAAAATGGTGTTACAACATTGTTTTTTACCCAAGACGAAAAAATGAATTGACTTTCAAAGGTGATTTTTGGGTAAACGACACCACATTTGCCATCAAGAAAATCAATATGGCAGTTACCAAAAGTGCCAATATCAACTGGGTAAAAGATATTTATGTAGAACAGGAATTTGAAGTTCTAAATGATTCTGTTTTTCTTTTGACCAAAGATTATCTGATGTCTGATTTTGCCTTTAATAAAAAAGAAAAATCAAAAGGTGTTTACGGAAAACGAACCACTTATTATCAGAACCATAAATTCAATATCGAAAAACCTGAGAAGTTTTATAAAGAAGAAGTCAATTTTGTTGACAACGAAATATATAAAAAGAGCGATGAATATTGGGAAGAGAACCGATTTGAGAAATTAACCAAAGACGAGCAGGGAGTTTACAAAATGCTCGATACACTGAAAACTGTCAATGCCTTTAAGCAGATTACCAGTTTGGTAACGATGCTGGCGAGTGGTTATGTGAACTATGGTAATTATGATTTTGGCCCTATTTTTTCCACTTTTGGCTATAATGAAGTCGAAGGTTTTAAAACTCGATTAGGAGCGCGAACCTATTTTGGACCCAATGACCCTTGGCGTGTGCAGGCATTTATTGCTTATGGAGCAAGAGACAATAAATTTAAATATGGTTTTGCTGGAAAATGGATGATTGACAAGAAAAACCGAATAATTATTTCTGGAGGAAACAGGCGCGACATCGAACAATTGGGTTCTCAATTAACGACAACCAATGATATTTTGGCCAGAAATTATGGTTCATCAGCCTTTTTTACCACAGGGTCTAATGGGAAATTAACCAGTATAGGTTTGACCAACGCCTATATTGCCATAGAACCCATAAAAAACCTGACTTTTCAAACGGGGCTGTCTTATAAAACACTGGAATCAGCATCGCCTGTTTTTAGTTTAGATTATTATACCACTTTACCCTCAGCGGCAAACCCTGATGGTGTTGTAAAAAGCAACACCACACAGTCGGAATTTAATATTCAGGCCGAGTGGACGCCTAATCGACGAACCATCGCTTATGGGGTCGAAAGAAGCATAGCCAACAGCCCGTACACCACGTTCTTTGTCAATTACAGCCAAGGATACAAAGGAATTCTGAATAGTGATTTTAATTATAAAAAAGTTGAAATATATTACAAACAACCCATAACTATTGGGCCATTGGGACGTACCAATTTAATTTTGGAACTCGGAAAAACTTTTGGTACTGTTCCACTAGGATTAATGAGTATAGTACCTGGTAATCAGACTTTTTTCACTATCGAAAACACTTTTAGTAATCTTAATTATTATGAATTTGTTACCGATAAATATGCCACATTTCAGTGGAATCATGATTTCAACGGAAGGCTGTTTGCCCGAATTCCTTTTATGCGAAAACTCAATTGGAGAGAAATTATAGGTGTGAAAGGTGTTTATGGAACTGTTAGCGATGCCAATAGAGCTATTAATGCTTCGGGATTAGAATATACAGCTCCAGAAGATATTTATTGGGAATACAATGCAGGAATAGGAAACATATTCAAAATATTTCGTTTGGATTTTTCTTGGAGAGGTAATTATCTTGATGTGCCAAATACTAATAAATTTGCAGTAAAAGCATCGGTTGGTTTTTATTTTTAGGAGCTATTTCCAGCTGTCATTCCAATCTTTTTTAGGCTGAAAAATAGCCTAAAAAAAGGATTTTCCCTTCCATCTGGGCTAGGGCATTAGGCATTAATCAAAATTTGAATTAAAAAATCAAACTATGCAACAAGCCATCGACCATCTTTTTCAAAAGGATGCTATCTTCAAAGATATTATTGATACCTATGGATTACCGACAATCCCGCAAAGACCTCAAGGATTTGAAACCTTAGTGTTGTTAATTCTGGAACAGCAAGTTTCGATAGATTCGGCCAAAGCAACTTTCTTAAAAATAAAAGCGGAACATGCAACTTTCAAACCTGAATTACTTCTTTTAGTTTCTGATGAGCAATACAGAGCTTTTGGTGTAAGCCGGCAAAAAACGGTCTACATAAAGGCATTGTCATCAGCTATTTTAAATAAAGAAATAGATTTGGAAAGCCTTCCTCACAAAACGGCACAGCAAGTTCGTGAAGAGCTTATCAAGATTAAAGGAATAGGCAATTGGACAATTGATATTTACCTTATGTTTTGTCTGCAGGAGCCTGATTTAATTCCATTAGGCGACATTGCTGTCGTCAATACCATAAAAGAGCTGCTGGATATTCATGATAAAACCATTATGGAAACCATCACTATTAATTGGAGTCCATATCGCTCTTATGCGACATTTTTGCTGTGGCATTATTATTTAAAAAAGCGAAAGAGGACAATTGTGTATTAAATTGTTAATTAACAAAAACTTTATAGTCATATATTGTCTTTTTTTATTGCAAAAAAGTATTGTTTGATTACTTTTGCAATCGTTAATAAAATTAAGAAAAGACAAAAAAAATGACTGCAGACAAAATAAAAACTTTTGATGTATTAATTGAAATACCAAGAGGAAGTAGAAATAAATACGAGTACGATTTTGAAATTAGAAGAATGCGTTTTGATAGAATGTTATTTTCTTCGATGATGTACCCAGCTGATTATGGATTTATTCCTGAAACTTTGGCATTAGATGGCGATCCATTGGATGTTTTGGTTTTGATTAATGAGCCAACTTTTCCTGGTTGTGTAATGGAAGTAAAGCCTATTGGAGTTTTCCACATGGCAGATGACAAAGGACCAGACGAAAAAATAATCTGTGTGCCAGTTTCAGATCCAATTTGGAATTCGTTAGAAAACCTTTCTGATATCAATCCACACTTATTAAAGGAAATTGAGCATTTTTTCCAAGTTTACAAAGATTTGGAGAACAAAGTTGTAGACGTTGAAGGTTGGGGAGATATAAATGAAGCATTTGCAATTATCGAAGAATGTACGCAACGTTTTAATGATATTCCAAATAAACCAGAAGGATTATTTAGTATTAAATAATTTTTGCCCTTATAATTTATAAAAAAAGCAACATTCTGCAAAGAGTGTTGCTTTTTTTCGTTAAATTGCTATCCATTATATTTTTTTTATTAACGAACCAAAATAAATATTTATGAATTCAATTATGATTTATGTGCCAATTATTATGGCAGTAATAGGGCTTATTTTTATGTTCATCAAAAGATCTTGGGTATTAAAACAAGACCCTGGAGATGGCAAAATGAAAGAGATATCAGATTATATATATGAGGGAGCTCTGGCTTTCTTAAAGGCAGAATACCGGCTGTTGGCTGTCTTTGTAGTAATCGCAAGTGTTGTATTAGCAAGTATCACTTTCATTCCAGGAGTTAAAACAAATATATTAATAGTAGTTGCATTTGTATTCGGTGCATTTTTCTCAGCATTGGCAGGGAATATGGGAATGAAAATTGCAACAAAAACCAATGTAAGAACAACTCAGGCCGCACGTACTAGTTTACCGCAGGCTTTGAAAGTGTCTTTTGGCGGAGGAACTGTAATGGGATTAGGTGTAGCCGGTTTAGCTGTTTTGGGCTTAACCGGTTTTTTTATTCTTTTTTTCAGAATTTTCATGAATGGAGAATGGACTTCGACAGAAGACATGACAGTTGTTCTGGAAACTTTGGCAGGTTTTTCTCTTGGAGCTGAATCAATTGCATTGTTTGCCCGTGTTGGCGGCGGAATTTACACCAAAGCAGCCGATGTAGGTGCTGATTTAGTCGGTAAAGTAGAAGCTGGAATTCCAGAGGATGATCCTCGAAATCCTGCTACAATTGCAGATAATGTAGGAGATAATGTAGGAGACGTTGCGGGAATGGGAGCCGATTTGTTTGGGTCGTATGTAGCAACAGTTTTGGCTGCTATGGTTCTTGGGAATTATGTGATAAAAGATATGGGAGGCAACATTCAAGACGCTTTTGGCGGAATAGGACCTATATTATTACCAATGGCAATTGCAGGTTTTGGAATTTTGTTTTCTATAATTGGTACCATGTTAGTTAAAATTACAGACGAGAACGCTAAAGAAGCTCAAGTTCAAAAAGCATTAAATATTGGAAACTGGGTTTCTATTGTTTTAACAGCAGTATCTTGTTTCTTCTTAGTGCAGTATATGCTTCCAGAAACAATGAGCATGTCTTTCTTTGGTGAAGGATCAAAAGATATTTCATCTATGCGAGTTTTTTATGCTACACTTATTGGTTTAGTTGTAGGTGGAGCGATTTCATCAGTAACCGAATATTATACAGGTTTAGGAACAAAACCAGTAATGGCTATTGTTCAAAAATCAAGCACAGGAGCAGGAACAAATGTAATTGCAGGTTTGGCAACGGGAATGATTTCTACTTTCCCAACCGTATTGTTATTCGCTGCTGCTATTTGGGCATCTTATGCTTTGGCTGGATTTTATGGCGTAGCATTAGCGGCTTCGGCGATGATGGCTACGACAGCAATGCAATTAGCAATCGATGCATTTGGCCCTATATCTGATAATGCAGGCGGAATTGCTGAAATGAGTGAACTGCCAAAAGAAGTGCGTACTAGAACTGATATTTTGGATTCAGTAGGAAATACAACGGCAGCAACTGGAAAAGGGTTTGCTATTGCTTCGGCAGCTTTAACATCTTTGGCTCTGTTTGCCGCCTATGTGACTTTTACGGGTATTGACGGAATTAATATTTTCAAAGCTCCTGTATTAGCAATGCTATTCGTTGGAGGAATGATACCAGTAGTTTTCTCGGCTTTAGCAATGAATTCTGTTGGAAAAGCGGCGATGGATATGGTGTATGAAGTACGTCGTCAGTTCAAAGAAATTCCAGGTATTATGGAAGGAACCGGTAAACCGGAATATGCAAAATGTGTTGATATTTCGACTAAGGCAGCTTTGCGCGAAATGATGTTGCCAGGAATTTTAACAATAGGTTTTCCAATCGCAATTGTCCTTTTAGGAAAATTGGTCTACGGAGACAACAATCAATTAATTGCCGAAATGTTAGGAGGCTATATGGCCGGAGTAACCGTTTCTGGTGTGCTTTGGGCTGTTTTTCAAAACAATGCCGGCGGTGCTTGGGACAATGCTAAAAAATCATTTGAAGCGGGTGTTATGATTAATGGAGAAATGACATATAAAGGTTCAGATGCGCATAAAGCTGCGGTTACTGGAGATACTGTTGGAGATCCATTCAAAGATACTTCTGGGCCATCTATGAATATCTTGATTAAATTAACGTGTCTAATTGGATTGGTAATGGCCCCAATTTTAGGAAACGGAAGCAGTACAATTGGGACTGACAGCTGTTGTGCAAAGAAAGAAATCAAGATGGAAAAATGCGTTATGCATAATGGCAATATGATGATGGGGAAATGCGACATGTCCAAATGTGCAAAAATGACCAAAGAAGAATGTGCAAAAATGTGTGACAGCCTAAAATGTTCTCCAGAGCAAAAAGAAATGTGCTTGTCTCATTATGACAAGGATGGAAAATATAAACACCAAAAAACGGACTGTTTTGATACTACCAAATACAATAAAAACCGAATTGAGGTTAACTTATCTACAACTAACGGAGTTACAGTAGGTACAGTAACCAAAACCGAAAACGGTAAAACAACTACTTCAGTTTTTGAAGGAACTGAAGCTGAAGTAAAAGCACAAATTGATGCCTTGAAATAGGAGTATTCAGTCTAACCGATTACAAAAAATGCCTCTAAATATTCTTAGAGGCATTTTCTTTTATATCTGTGTAAATTTGTGAAATCTGTGTTTAAAACAACCCGTTCAACTCAGCATCGATACGGTTGATTATATTTCCTAAATCTTCAGGATTGTCTACAAAATTAATATTGTCGACATCGATAATCATGATTTTTCCTTTTTTATAGGTTTGTACCCAAGCTTCATAACGCTCGTTAAGTCGGCTTAAATAGTCAATAGAAATAGTGTTTTCGTATTCGCGTCCGCGTTTATGGATTTGTCCAACTAAGTTAGGGATAGAACTTCTTAAGTAAATTAATAAATCGGGAGCTTCGACATGAGATTCCATTAATTCAAAAAGAGAAGAATAGTTTTCAAAATCTCGGCTTGTCATCAATCCCATAGCATAAAGGTTGGGAGCAAATATGTGGGCATCTTCGTAAATAGTTCTATCCTGAATAATTTTTTTGCCGCTTTCTCTAATCTGCATGATTTGACGGAAACGGCTGTTCAAGAAATAGATTTGTAAATTAAATGACCAGCGTTCCATCTGATGGTAAAAGTCATCAAGATAAGGGTTGTCTACTACTTCTTCAAAATGAGGTTCCCATTTAAAATGTTTGGCTAACAAACGGGTTAATGTTGTTTTTCCTGAACCTATGTTTCCAGCTATTGCTATGTGCATTACGATATTGGGATTTTATAATTCATATTTTATAAGTTTGTAAAAATAGATAAAATTTGGATTTAGCAATGATATTTATAGAATGATTTTTTGAAATATAAATTCAAAATTTTATTCTTGCTAAAGTTTATAGAGTAAACCTTTCTGACTGAACGGTGCTTGTTTTTTTTTAAAGGAATAGTTGTGATTCAATTTTTGATTATCGCTTTTGGATGAGAAATATATTCAAAAAAAAACCATTCGATTGCCGAATGGTTTTTTGTATTATATCAAATTTAGATTTTTACAATCCAAAAGCAGTTTTCACTTGATCTACAAAGTCTAATTTTTCCCAAGTAAATAAGTCAACAGTTACCGTTTTAGATAACCCGCCTGGAGCAGAGAATGTTTTTGTTACTGTTTCTGGCGTACGTCCCATGTGTCCGTAAGCAGCAGTTTCACTATAAATAGGGTTTCTTAACTTCAAGCGTTGTTCGATGAAGTAAGGGCGCATATCAAAAATAGCTTCCACTTTTTTGGCAATTTCACCATTAGTTAAGTTTACTTTAGATGTTCCGTAAGTATCAATAAAAATACCCATTGGTTTTGCTACTCCAATCGCATACGAAACTTGTACCAAAATCTCATCAGCAACACCTGCAGCAACAAGATTTTTTGCAATATGACGTGTAGCATAAGCAGCACTTCTGTCTACTTTACTTGGATCTTTTCCAGAAAAAGCACCACCACCGTGAGCTCCTTTTCCTCCGTAAGTATCAACGATGATTTTTCTTCCAGTCAATCCAGTATCTCCATGAGGTCCTCCAATTACGAATTTCCCTGTTGGGTTAATATGGTATTGAATTTTGTCATTGAATAAATGTGCGTGAGCAGGATTTTTTGCAATGATTCTTGGAATTAATATTTCGATAATGTCTTTTTTGATTTTAGCAAGCATAGTGGCTTCTTCGTCAAAATCATCGTGTTGTGTTGAAATTACAATAGCATCAATACGAGTTGGCTTGTTGTCATCGCTGTATTCTAAAGTAACCTGAGATTTTGCATCAGGACGTAAATAAGTGATTTCGTTATTTTCACGTCTCAAAATAGCTAATTCCTGTAATAATTTATGAGATAAATCAAGTGCCAAAGGCATGTAATTTTCAGTTTCATTTGTTGCGTAACCAAACATCATTCCTTGATCTCCAGCACCTTGCTCTTCTTTGCTGGCTCTGTCAACACCTTGATTAATATCTGCTGATTGTTCGTGAATAGCTGAAAGAATACCGCAAGAATTGGCTTCAAACATGTATTCGCTTTTTGTATAACCAATTTTGCGAATCACTTCACGGGCAATTTGTTGTACATCTAAGTAAGTATTCGACTTTACTTCACCTGCCAAGATTACCTGGCCTGTAGTTACTAACGTCTCACAAGCTACTTTTGAGTCAGCATCAAATGCCAAAAAGTTATCAATTAATGCATCCGAAATTTGATCTGCAACTTTGTCTGGGTGTCCCTCACTTACAGATTCTGACGTAAATAAATAAGCCATAATAATTATAAATTTTAAAAATTAATCGAGAAAAAATAATTGCAGGAAAGGCTAAAGGAGAGTTTCTGCTTTAGCATTTTTTATGCCGAAAAATTTTCAGCACTCATAATGAAGTCATTTCATTATGAAGAGGTTGCAATCAGTTCAAATTTTTCCTCTTGTTTTCGGGTGCAAAGGTATGAAACCATTTTGATTTGCAAATTATTCTTTTACTTTTTTTAATTAATTAAGAGGAATTTAACAAACTATACTAATTCTATAGAATTTAAGAAAATAAATTGATTTTCGCTTGGTGGATTAAAAAATAGTTTGCATTTTTGTTCCATCAAATAGAAAGAGAATGAAATCATTGATAGAGGGTATGTGTTGTAAGATGTGAAAAATTTCTGCGGAGTTATAGTATTGTATAGTTTAAAAAGATAACAATATAGACCTCTGCCAGCTGCAGAGGTTTTTTGTTTTAAACCAATAAGTAAAAAATAAATAGATGAAAACAATAGGAAACAAAATGATGATGTGTTGTATGATGTGTATGTGCATATCAATTTGCTATTGCCAAAAGTGAAGGATTAGATCCTTGTTATAGTCTAACTATAAGCCCTTTTGGTAAACGTTCCAAAAGGGTTTTTTTATTCTCAGGAATTTTTTTAAAACACAAACTAATAAAATAACATTTAAATACTTAAAATCATGAGCACACAAAAATTTGCAACAAACGCATTACACGCAGGACATGACGTAACTAAAAATGGCGGAACCAGAGCAGTTCCAATTTATCAAACAACTTCGTATGTGTTTAATAATTCAGATCATGCAGCCAATTTATTTGGCCTTGCCGAAGAGGGATATATTTATACCCGATTAAATAACCCGACAAACGACATTTTAGAAAAAAGATTAGCTGTTCTGGAAGGAGGAATCGGCGCTGTAGTTACTGCCTCTGGAGCATCAGCAATATCGACTGCTTTGCTTGTATTGCTAAAAGCTGGAGATCACATTGTCGCATCCAGCAGTTTATATGGAGGGACTTATAATTTATTGAAAGTAACATTGCCAAGATTGGGGATTACAACCACATTTGTAGATGCTGCGGACCCAGAAAATTTTACACGTGCAGCTAAACAAAATACAAGAGCATTTTTTGTAGAAAGTCTAGGGAACCCAAAATTAGATGTACTGAATTTAAAAGCAATCTCAGAAGAAGCCAAAAAATTCAAAGTTCCTTTTATAGTTGACAATACAGTTGCTACTCCATATTTATTGAATCCTATTGAGCATGGAGCGGATATTGTTATTCACTCTCTGACCAAATATATTTCAGGAAACGGAACCTCATTAGGAGGAGTAATCATTGATGCTGGGAAATTTGACTGGTCAAATGGAAAATTCCCTGAATTCACGGAGCCTTCAGCAGGATATCATGGTTTAGTGTATCATGAAGCATTAGGGAATGCTGCTTTCATTGCAAAAGCACGTATCGAAGGACTGCGGGATTATGGCGCAGCATTGAGTCCTTTTAATGCTTTCCAAATCATTCAGGGATTAGAAACTTTAGAAGTGCGTATTAAAAGACATAGTGAAAACGCTTTGGCGCTTGCGCAATGGCTAGAGATTCAGGATGAGGTTGCTTGGGTGAATTATCCGGGTTTAAAATCGAGCAAATATTATATTTTAGTGCAGAAATATTTGCCGAAAGGACAAAGCGGCGTGGTAACTTTTGGTTTAAAAGCAGGTTTTGAGGCTGCCAAAAAAGTGGCCGATAATACAAAACTATTTTCCTTACTGGCAAATATTGGGGATACAAAATCTTTGATTATTCATCCTGCAAGCACTACCCATCAGCAATTGACTGATGAGGAACAAATTTCAACAGGCGTTACCAAAGATTTAATAAGACTATCAGTTGGACTTGAAGATATAGAGGATTTAAAAGCAGACTTAAAAGCTGTTTTTGAAACCTTAAAAGCACCACAATTAGCTTGATAATATGTTTTTTTTTGTTAGTAAAACTGCCTTAGCTGCTTGGATTGTTAGTCTAAGGTAGTTTTTACAAAAAACCGAATTCGATTAGCTGTTTTTGGAGGGGTAATATCAGGCATTTTAGGTTATATGGTTCCTGCTCTTCGCTAAATCATTATTTTTTTAAAGAAAAAAAATAATGGATATCGCTTCGATCAGGGCTAAAAGGATGCATAAGGCTTTTTTGCAGTTACTTACAATTGGAGTCGAATTCACCTTAATGTTAATTTTTAAAATATTCGAAAATGGAAAATTTAGAAAAAATAGATCTCTTTAATTTTGATTTAGAAATAGGAAAACAAAAGGCATATCTTCCTTTGTTTTATCACGTTTTTGGGAGACCATTAGGGACTGCTCCCGTTGTAGTAGTGAATCATTCTTTGACAGGAAACTCTAAAGTTACTGGAGAAAAAGGATGGTGGAATGGTATCGTCGGCGAAAATAGAGCAATAGATACAGACTACTTTACGGTAATAGCTTTTAATATTCCAGGAAATGGATATGATGATAATCTTGATAATTTGATAGATAATTATCGTGATTATAGTGTTCGAGACATAGCGAGAATCTTTTGGGAAGGATTATTTTTCTTGAAAGTAAAAAATGTTTATGCAGTAATTGGCGGTAGTTTAGGCGGAGCGATAGCATGGGAAATGGCCGCATTGCAGCCAGACAAAATTGATAATTTAATTCCAATTGCAACAGACTGGAAAGCTACGGATTGGGTTATTGCAAATGTCTTAATTCAAGATCAGATTCTAAATCACTCAGATGATCCAATTGTTGATGCTCGTCTGCATGCTACTTTATTATATAGAACTCCAGAATATGTAAATCAAAGGTTTAGAAGAAGTAAATTAGATGAATTATCGGTTCAGAAAATTGAGAATTGGTTACTCGATCACGGTTTTAAATTGAAAAACAGATACCGATTGGCAGCTTATAAACTGATGAATCATTTACTTAAAACAATTGATGTAACTAGAAACAGACCCGATTTTTTAACAGTGGCAAATGCAATTGAAAGCAATATTCACCTTGTAACTGTTGATTCAGATTATTTGTTTATTGCCGAGGAAACCCGTAAAACCTACAGAGAATTGACCAATAAAAAGCAAAATGTTTTTTATCATCAAATTCAGTCCATTCACGGGCATGATGCTTATCTGATTGAATTCAATCAGCTGTCAGATGTTTTAAAGCCAATTTTTAACTATCATAAACATCAGCTTTATGCTAGCGCTTAAAGTGAATGTAATCCTTTTTGGAATTGGAAGCGTGGGGAGTGCATTGATAAATTAATTTATTAGAAGTCAGCTTGGCTTCAGGACAAATAATAAAAAACAAATGAAATCTCTTTTCAGAATTTCCTGTTTTTGGCATAGTTTTTAGCTATGGAATAGTTTAAAAACAAGAAAATTTTGTTAAAAAACACAAGTATTTGTCAAAGTTTGTGTGTGGATATTTTATAAAACATTGATTTTTTAGCAGTTATAGTTTTAATTAAATATTTATTAATCATTAAATTTACGGTTAGTGTTTGGAAAATTGAAAAAAAGTTTAGATATTTGTGAAACAAAATAAAAAAGAGGAAAAATGAGATTTAATTTATGCAATATGTCTAAAAAAGCCATTCAGGTGAAAACCTGCAAGGGGAGGTGTATATAGCTTTATTTTAAATTAAATAATATATAGCAAAAAACCTCTCAATAATTTGGGAGGTTTTTTTTTTGAAATCAATCAGGTTAAAAAAATAATAAGAATAGGTAAAACAATAATTAAGCATGCCCCAACTTTACACGATTAACATTACCGTTTGCCAGGCAAAGAAGATTATGATGCGTAAGTACGCCATGGTGTGTTTTTGTATACGTTGATTCCAGAAGTATAAGTTTATAATACAACTTAAAACCCTTTTGGATATGTGTCTAAAAGGGTTTTTTGTTTTACTAAAATTAAAAGTTAAAAAAGAAAGTTATGAGTTCTAAAAAAATAAAATCAAAGGCATCGCACACAGCCAGTCTGTCAATCTTTTTTTGTTGCATCAAAAGAGAAAGTGTCAAGCAGTTTTTTAGAAAACAGACTCATATTGCTAAAAAATAAAGAGTAAAAAAATAAATATAAGCCGTTAGTAAAAAATAATTATAAAAACACAATATCATGAGAACGATATCAGACATCATCAGAAATACAGTAGGATTGTTCAAAAGGACAATTTCAAAAACTATAATTGTAGAGCCATTCAGTCCTAAAAAAGAATTGGATCACCCAAGATTTGAAGTAGACGACAACTTCGATTTGAAAGAGAAAAGGGGTAACAGCTCTTTATTGTTTCACATGTACTCAAAAGAGAATGAAACTCTTTTCATTTGAAGCACAAAACTGGTATCTCGGGAAATGTTCAGGTTAAAATTATTTGCCAAGAACTTCACGGATAAAACACGCCATATTTCTTTTGGAATTAAAAGAAATGCGTGAGAATAAGTGAATTTTTTGGCAAATTTTTTAGTAAAGAGAAATGACTGCTTTTAAGAAGAGTTGATTAATTATTTGGTCGTTTCATAAAATTGTAGTTAATTTGCACCTTTAAGTTCAGAAACGTATTGAAATGTTATAAAGAAAGGCCGAGGGATTAGACCCGATGAAGCCTTAGCAACCCTTCGATTTATCGAAGAAGGTGCTGCATTCTACCACGCCCAACGTGGAAAGATAACACAAGAATTCATCTAGTTTTTTCTAGCTTTCTTCATAATATTTCCAGGTACAAATCAAAAAATCAAAATAGATTTGAAATTGGAAAATAAACCAACAATAATTACAATACAAAATTTTACTACCGAAAGCGGTGCTTTTTTTGCTTCAATCAATTTAAGCTATCAGCTTTTTGGCCTGGCATTGCATACGGCACCTATTGTTTTGGTTAATCACGCCTTAACCGGAAATTCGCAGGTGGTGGGAACAAAAGGCTGGTGGAATGTACTGATTGGCGAAAACAGAACGATAGACACGAATAAATATACAATCCTGGCTTTTAATGTGCCGGGAAATGGATTTGACGATACAATAATCGAAAACTATTTGGATTTTACGGCTAGAGATGTTGCTAGACTTTTTATCGAAGGGCTGAAAGAGCTTCAGATTAATCAGCTGTTTGCTATTGTTGGAGGTTCTGTAGGTGGCGGAATTGCATGGGAAATTGCTGCATTGGAACCAAAGATAACTAAACATTTAATCCCAATTGCAACCGACTGGAAATCGACAGATTGGCTTATTGCCAATTGTTTTCTGCAGGAACAAATTTTGAATAATTCGGCAAAGCCAATAGAAGATGCCCGCATTCATGCCATGTTGTGCTATCGAACGCCAGAATCTTTTAAGGCTAAATTTGATCGGACGGTTAATGAAGAATTAGCCCTCTTCAATATCGAAAGCTGGCTGAACCATCACGGAGTGAAACTGCAGAAAAGGTTTCAGCTTTCGGCTTATAAGCTGATGAATCAATTACTAAAAACGATTGACATTTCTAGAAATAGAGAGTCTTTCCTTGCCGTAGCTTCTAAAATTGAAGCAGATATTCATATTATCGGGATTAATTCGGATTTGTTCTTTACGGTAAATGAAAATAAAGAAACATACGAAATATTAAAAAAGCACAAAGAGAATGTAACGTTCCAAGAAATTGATTCCATTCATGGACACGACGCCTTCTTGATTGAATATAAACAACTAGACAATTTGCTTAAAGGAATTTTTAAGCTTGAAAAAAATATATCAAAATGAAAATATTAAAATTTGGAGGTAAGTCTTTGTCAAACGGAGATGGAATCAATAAGGTTGTGGCAATTATTGCCGGAAAAGTCAATAACGGAGAGCAGATTGCAGTTGTAGTTTCGGCACGTGGAAACGCCACGGACGAACTGGAAGATATATTGGCTTTGGCTTCAAAAAACGGAAATTATAAGCCACTTTTTGAGGATTTTAAAAACTATCAGCAAGATGTTTATGATGTTGATTTGTCTGAAGAGTTCGGTAAACTGGAAAAACTTTTTGAAGGCGTGAGTTTGATCGGTGATTACAGCGTGAAAATCAAAGATGAGGTTTTGTCTAAAGGAGAGCTGATTTCGGCTAAATTACTGACTGCTATTTTAGTTAAAAACGGTATAAAAGCAAATTTTGCCGATACTAGAGAATTGATAAAAACAGATTCTAATTACGGAGACGCACAACCAGTTGAACAGCTTTCGAAGAAAAATGTGATTGCTTATTTTAAGGAGCATAACGGAGAAACAATAAATGTTGTTACTGGTTTTATTGGTTCCAATAATAAAAATGAAGCGACGACTCTTGGAAGAAACGGCAGTAATTATACGGCTTCATTGCTGGCGAATTATCTTGATGCAACAGAACTTCAAAATTACACACACGTTGATGGAATCTATACTGCCAACCCTGACTTGGTTTTGGATGCCAAAAAAATAGACCATTTGACTTTTAACGAAGCGAATGAGCTGGCCAATTTTGGAGCAACTATTTTGCATGCAAAAACAATCATTCCTTTGTTGGAAAAAAATATCCCGCTTCGTATTTTGAACACATTTAATCATGAAAATCAAGGAACTTTAATTACTTCAAATGCAAATAAAGAAGGGATCAAAACGCTTTCGGTTCTTGAAAATGTAGCTTTGGTGAATTTGGAAGGAAGAGGATTGCTAGGAAAAACAGGTGTTGACGCCCGTATTTTCAAAGTGATGGGTGATAACGAAATCAGCGTTAGTATTATTTCGCAGGGATCGTCTGAAAGAGGAATTGGGATTGTAGTCGATGCCGATAAAGCAACCCGAGCAATGATTGAACTTGAACGTGAATTTGAAAATGACTTTTATTCCAAAGATGTAAATAAAATTACAGTTACCGATAATGTTTCGGTGATTTCGATCATCGGGCAGGATTTGAGCACGTTTCACAAACCTTACACGGCTTTAATCAAAAATAAAATTGTTCCTATCCTTTTCAACAACACAGTTACAGGAAAAAACGTGAGTTTGGTGGTTAAAAAATCGGAATTGAACAAAGCTTTGAACGTTATTCATGGGGAAATTTTTGGGGTTTCCAAGAAAATAAATATTGCAGTTTTTGGTCATGGATTAGTGGGTGGAACATTAATTAATCAGATTTTAGAATCACAAGGCGCTATCGAAAAACGCAAAGGAATTAAGCTGAATGTTTTTGCAATTGCCAATTCCAAAAGCGTGCTTTTGAATAAAGACGGTGTTTCTCCAAACTGGAGAAATGAAATCCAAACCAATGGAGCTTCTTATACAATTGATGATGTTATTGCTTATGCCAATGAGAATCACTTGGAGAATTTGATTGCGATTGATAACTCGGCAAGTACCTCTTTTGTTGAGAATTATATCAAATTGGCAGAAAACAGTTTTGACTTGATTTCGTCCAATAAAGTAGCGAATACATTGAGTTATTCGTTTTATAAAGAATTGCGACAAGTATTGGAAGACAATCAAAAAACATATTTGTATGAAACCAATGTTGGTGCAGGTTTACCTTTGATTGATACAATAAAATTGTTGCATCTTTCGGGTGAAAATATCACTAAAATAAAAGGAGTTTTCTCAGGGACTTTGAGCTATTTATTCAATAATTTCTCTGCCAAAGACGCTCCGTTTAGCGAAATATTAAAAGAAGCGATCGATAACGGTTATACAGAACCTGATCCAAGAGAAGATCTTTGCGGAAACGACGTGGGTAGAAAATTATTGATTTTGGCGAGAGAATTGGATTTACAAAATGAGTTTGAGGAGATTTCGATTCAGAATTTAATTCCGGAGCATTTGCGTGAAGGAGATGTTTCTGACTTCTTAAATAAATTGTCAGAGTTTGATCCTATTTATGATAAAATTAAAGCCGATCAACAGCCAAACCACGTGTTACGATACATTGGGGAATTATCGGGTGACTTGCAAAATGATAAAGGAAATCTAGAAGTAAAACTGGTTTCTGTTCCTAAAGATACCGCTCTTGGCGGATTGAAAGGTTCGGATTCATTCTTCGAAATTTATACGGAATCTTATGGAGACCGACCTATTGTTATTCAAGGTGCTGGAGCTGGATCAGCGGTAACAGCGAGAGGAGTTTTTGGTGATATTTTGAGATTATCAGATAAAGGATAAGATTTAAGATTATAAATTTAAATTATTGGGATTTAAGAGTTTTGTAAAAGATAGTGGTTGGGGATTATTATTGGTGATTCCTTTTTTGGCAATAGGTATATTGACTTTGTTTCTTAGTATAAAAAATATTCATAAAACTGAACAAGCTGAGGATTGGAATCAAATTCCTGCTAATATTGAAAGAGTTGATATTAAATCAAGTAAAGATTCAAAAGGGACGAAATCATATGAGATTATTGCTAAATATTCTTATATTATTGGGTCAAAGAAACACTTTGGAAACAGAATAGCTTTTGGTTATAGCATGAGTAATTTTGAAGATTATAGCGGGTTGTTTTATAAGCTAAAAGAAAGTAAAAAAATCATGATTTATGTAAATCCAAATAACGAAAGCGAATCGGTTATAATACCAGGGATGAATGGCTCAATAATGTTTGTTTTGTTATTTTCAGCATTATGGAATTGCACTTTAGTTGGTTCGGTATTAACTTTATGTTATAAAAGAATCATTAATTTTAATCGTATTTTTCTCTTGTGTATTTGGGGTGGAGGTATTTATTTATTACTGTCAGGAATTACAGATATAGATATTGTGAGTAAAGTAAAAGTTTTAGAAGAAAGAAAAAAAGAATCAGCTATAGAATTAAATATAAACTAAAATGAAAATAACACTTAACAGAGTAAACGAAAATTTCCACTTCGAATTAAAAAACGAACGAGGTCATATAGTAAATGTAGATGCACGTCCTGAATTTGGAGGTGATGATATGGGGCCAAGCCCAATGGAATTAGTATTAATGGGCGTTGCAGGCTGCAGTGGAATTGATATGATTTCGATTCTAAAGAAACAGCGTCAGGAAATTACTTCTTTCAAAGCTGAGGTAGAAGGCGAACGCATTCAATTAGGTGAAGCGAAACCATTCAAAAATATTTACATAGTTTTTTCTTTGGAAGGAAATATTAAAGAAGACAAAGCTGCCAAAGCGGCGCAATTGTCTTTTGATAAATATTGCTCAGTTTCTAAAACATTGGAGCCAACAGCAACAATACATTACAAAGTAGTTTTGAACGGAAGCCCCCTAACCCCCGAAGGGGGAACGAAATAGATTTTAGTAAAATCTATTTTAAAAAAGGAAAATTTTAGGTTTAAATAAATTATTAACAAATAAAACGACCCCATTGCAATTCCCCCTTCGGGGGTTAGGGGGCTTATTATGAACGAACAAGAATTTGGTTTTGAAACCCAAGCCATCCGTAATCAATTAGAAAGAACACAATTTTTAGAGCATTCAGTGCCTCTTTACTTAACATCCAGTTTTGTATTTGAAGATGCTGAAGATATGCGTGCTTCTTTTGCAGATGAGAAAGACAGAAATATTTACAGTCGATACAGCAATCCAAATACCAACGAATTTATTGATAAAGTTCGCAAAATGGAAGGGGCTGAGGCTGGTTTTGCATTTGCATCCGGTATGGCGGCGGTATATTCTACTTTTGTAGCTTTGTTGCAATCTGGCGACCATATTGTTTCTGCGAGCAGTGTTTTTGGAGCAACTCATTCCTTGTTTATCAATTTTTTTCCAAAGTGGGGAATCGAAACTTCTTATTTTGATCTTACCAAACCGGAAACCATTGAGGATTTTATTAAACCAAATACAAAGATACTTTTTGCAGAATCGCCAACCAATCCTGCAGTTGATATTATTGATTTGGAACTTTTGGGAGCTATCGCCAAAAAACATAATTTGATTTTGATTATTGACAACTGTTTTGCTACTCCATATATTCAGCAGCCTATAAAATGGGGAGCACATTTGGTAGTGCATTCTGCTACTAAATTAATGGATGGTCAAGGTAGAGTTTTGGGCGGAATAACTGTTGGTGATGCTGAATTGATTCAAAAAATCTATTTGTTTTCTCGACTTACAGGTCCTTCATTGTCTCCATTTAATGCCTGGGTATTGTCCAAAAGTTTAGAAACCTTAGCAATTCGTTTAGATAGACATTGTGAAAATGCATTGAAAGTAGCTGAATTTTTAGAAAGCCACCCAAACGTAAATACCGTTAAATATCCTTTCTTGAAATCACATCCGCAATATGAAATTGCCAAAAAGCAAATGAAATTAGGTGGTAACATTGTTGCCTTCGAAATCAAAGGCGGAATCGAAGCAGGAAGAGCATTTCTGGATAAAATAAGATTGTGTTCGCTGTCACCAAATTTGGGAGATACAAGAACAATCGTTACGCATCCGGCATCTACAACTCACAGTAAATTAACTGTTGAGGAAAGATTGGCAGTGAGCATTACCGATGGTTTGGTGCGTGTATCCGTAGGACTCGAAACCGTAGCAGATGTAATTGCTGATTTGGAGCAAGCGCTTTCATAAAGGGTTTTGATTTCTAGCACAAGAACAATTGTTTAATTATCACATTATTTCAAAAACATATTATTGTAATTTCAATTTAACTAAATTTGTATTCTAAAGCAGCTAGGAATGAGTACTATTGTTACCAATATAAACCAACTGAATCCCAAAGAAAATTATACGTATGCGGATTATTTGCTTTGGCAATTTTCAGAGCGAGTAGAATTGATAAAAGGGAAGATTTTCAAAATGAGTCCAGCTCCAAGTCGTACTCATCAGGATATTTCTTGGGCATTGGCTAGGCAAATTGACAAAGTTTTTCATAAAACTTCTTGCAAAATGTACACCGCTCCATTTGATGTTCGGCTTGTGAATTTCAAAAACAGCACTTTGGATAGTCAAATTATTTCGGTCGTTCAGCCTGATTTATGTGTGATTTGCGATATCGAAAAATTAGATGATAAAGGTTGTTTGGGTTCTCCGGATTTAATTGTCGAAATTTTATCACCGGGAAATTCCAGTAAAGAAATGGATTTGAAATTTGATTTGTATCAAGAAAATGGAGTCAAAGAATATTGGATAGTTAACCCGATGCAAAAAACTATTTTTATTTATGTTCTGGAAAAAAATAAATACATTGGTTTAAAGCCACTTACCGAAAATAACACCTTGCAAAGCGCAGCTTTTCCAAAGTTAAAGTTTCGTGTGAAGGAAATTTTCGGGGTGTAATGATTTTTTCAAAATAGACTTTTTTAGTACAGCAATAGCCCACGGTTTCAACCGTGGGTTTTGTGTTTGTAGGAGAGAATTTCTTCCCAGAAATTTTAGATTAGGGTTAAAATAGTATCTTAGTTTTTTAAATAATGATATGGCACACGGAAAGACAATAAAAATATTTTTGATTGATGGTGATTCAAATGGTAGAATGAGCTGTGAACTTTCCAATTGGACTGGAAAAGCTTATAAAATCCCTAGAATAAAAATTAAAGAATGTTCAGATAGAAATGACTTGATTAATACTGGAATCTATTTGCTTTTTGGTAAAGATGAAGACGATAATGATTTGGTTTATATAGGAGAAGCCGAATCTGTTTTTAATAGATTGAAGCAACATCTAAGTGGAAAAGAGTTTTGGAACGAAGCAATTGTTTTTATTTCTAAAGATGACAATCTAAATAAGGCTCACGTTAAATATTTAGAAAATAGACTTCATGATATTGCAGTAAAAACTAAAAGATATAAAGTTGAAAATTCTTTGATTCCAACTCAATCATCAATTTCTGAGTCTGATAGAGCAGAAATGGAAGAGTTTATCGGATATGTCAAAATACTAGTAAATACTTTAGGCCACAAAGTATTCGATGAAAAAAGAATATTTAAACCTAAGCAAAAACAAGAATCTTTCTTTATCAAAGCAGCAAGAGGAGCAGATGGACAAGGCGAGCCAACATCAGATGGTTTTTTAGTTTTTAAAGGATCAAAAGCAGCTCACATTATTACTAATTCTTTAGGTTCTAGTCTTGTAAATAATAGACGAAAGCTTATTGATACTAATGTTCTTGTGGATAAACTTGATCATTATGAATTTACAGAAGATTATATATTTAGTAGCCCTTCAACAGCTGCTGCTGTTTTAATGGGAAGGAATGCTAATGGTCAAACGGAATGGAGACTTGAAAACGGTGTTGCATTAAAGGATTTTGAGGCTAATATTTAAAATTTAAAAGTGTCATAGTTTTAATGAAACCAAGACTACTCATTTTATCGGATTTGTGGGGAAAAGAAAAATCAGAATGGGTTTCTGATTATGTTGAATTATTGAAAGATAAATTCGAAATTCAATATTATGATTGCTGTGAATTGGGCGAAATTGAAAAAATCAATTATGCCGAAGAAAATTTACATAATCAGTTTGTAAATGGCGGAATAGAGAAAGCAGTAGAGAATCTTTTGAAAATAGAAAAGAATCAAATCGATGTTTTAGCCTTTAGCATTGGCGGAACAATTGGCTGGAAAGCAGCTTTAAAAGGATTAAAAGTTAGAAATTTATTTGCAGTTTCATCAACAAGACTGCGGTATGAAGATAAAATTCCGAATGGAACAATAAAACTTTATTACGGAGAAAATGACAGCAATAAACCAAGCAATAATTGGTTTGAAAAACATTCGATAGATTTTGAAATCATAAAAAATAAAGAACACAATTTTTATACGGAAAAAGATTTTGTAATTTCAATTTGCAGTGAAATTTTAAAAAAGATTCATACAATTTGCTGATAAAAGGATAAAGTTTGTAGTTTCGTAGACATAATTTCAATGTGATTTAAATATTAAAATCAAAAACATTCAAAATGCTTTCAAAGAAAACAAAATACGGAATTAAGGCTTTGACATTTTTGGCCAGACGTGAGAATAAAGAGCCTGTTGCTATTGCTGAAATTGCCCAAAGCGAGCATATATCGATTAAGTTTCTGGAAAGTATTTTGTTATTGCTTCGAAATTCTGGTTTTCTGGGAGCAAAAAAAGGAAAAGGCGGTGGTTATTATCTGATAAAAGACCCAAAAGATATCAGTATGGCCAAAGTTTACCGCATTCTTGAAGGGCCAATAGCCTTATTGCCTTGTGCAAGTCACAATTTTTACGAAAGATGTGATGATTGTGACGACGAAACTAATTGTGGTGCACGTCGCTTAATGACTCAGGTTAGGGACAATACGCTTAAGGTTCTTGAAAATAACACTCTGGCAGACATTGCATTATAATTTATTAAATTTTATTTAAAAATAATTTTGAATTTAAAAAAAAGTGTTACTTTTGCAGAGTAATCTAGTAAGCCGATAGGGTAATAGATTTAAAATTAAAAGAAGAATAAAAATGAGTGCAGCGATAGTAAATAATTTATTGGAAAAAACAGCGGGTTTCTCGATTGAAGAAACTTTGGCTTTTTTGGCTGATGAATACAGAGGGAAAGTTGTTTTTTCGACTTCATTTGGTCAGGAAGATCAGGTTATAACCGCTTTGATTGCCAAAAATGAATTACCGATTAATATATTCACTTTAGACACAGGAAGATTATTTCAGGAAACTTATGATGTTTTTCATAGAACGATAAAAAAATACAAAGTTGCAATTCAATCTTATTTCCCGGAAGCCAGCGATGTAGAAAATTTATTGAATAAAAAAGGACCGAACAGTTTTTATGAATCGGTGGAGAACAGAAAAGAATGCTGTTTTATTCGAAAAGTAGCACCGTTGACCAAAGCTTTAAAAGGGAATGAAATTTGGATCACAGGTTTACGTGCCGAACAATCGGAAAACAGAAATGATTTGGCAGCATTTGAATACGACGCTCATTTCAATATCATAAAATTCAATCCATTGTTGAAATGGAGTTTGGAAGATGTTCAAAAATATATTGATGAGAATAATGTGCCACAAAATGCTTTGCACAAAAAAGGATTTGTAAGCATAGGTTGTGCGCCATGTACGAGAGCAATTGCCGAAGGAGAAGATATCAGAGCAGGAAGATGGTCATGGGAATCGAGTCATAAAGAATGTGGGCTGCATAGCCCCCTAGCCCCCGAAGGGGGAATAGTAAAGAGATAAATAAATTATTAACAAATAAATACCCCAACAGTTCCCCCTTCGGGGGTTAGGGGGCTGATATTATGAGTACAATATTAAAAACAAATGCTTTAGAAAGCGAAGCAATTTACATATTCAGAGAAGTAATTTCTCAATTTGATAAACCCGTTTTGCTTTTTTCTGGCGGTAAAGATTCAATTACATTAGTGCGTTTGGCACAAAAAGCATTTTTTCCAGCAAAAATTCCTTTTCCATTGTTACACGTGGATACAGGACATAACTTTCCTGAAACAATTGCTTTTAGAGATAAATTGGTTGCCGAATTAGGATTGGAATTAATTGTTCGTAATGTTCAGGATGCTATCGACCAAGGTAAAGTAGTAGAAGAATCTGGTAAATATTCCAGCAGAAACAGCTTGCAGACCACTACATTGTTAGACGCAATCGAAGAATTTAAATTTGATGCTTGTATTGGTGGTGCGCGTCGTGATGAAGAAAAAGCAAGAGCTAAAGAACGTATTTTTTCTGTTCGTGATGATTTTGGTCAATGGGATGAAAAAAACCAACGTCCTGAATTGTTTGATCTTTTGAATGGAAAAATTGAAAATGGCCAAAACGTTCGTGTTTTCCCAATTTCCAACTGGACAGAATTGGATGTTTGGAGTTATATTGAACGAGAACAAATAGAAATTCCATCAATTTACTTTTCACATAAACGCAAAGTTTTCTTGAGAGACGGAATGATTTGGTCTCACTCTCCTTTTGTTTACCAAGAAGAAGATGAAGAAATCGAAGAAAGAATTGTTCGTTTTAGAACTGTTGGAGATATGAGCTGTACCGCTGCAGTAGATTCTTATGCAGCAACAATTGCTGAAGTTGTTGGCGAAATCAGATCTTCGACTATTTCAGAAAGAGGTGCCAGAATCGATGACAAACGTTCTGAGGCTGCAATGGAAAAAAGAAAACAACAAGGGTACTTTTAAAATTATTTTAAATTATAAATTTTGAATGGCTGAATTATTTAGAAACCATTTAAAATTTAAAATTCAACATTTAAAATAAAAAATCAATTCAATATTAAAATAAAAAAAACTGATGGAAGTTTTAAAAATAGCAACAGCAGGAAGTGTAGATGACGGAAAGAGTACTTTAATCGGAAGGTTATTATATGATACACAATCTTTAACTACCGATAAATTAGAAGCAATAGAAAAAAGCAGTAAGCAAAAAGGATATGATTATTTAGATTTTTCTTTAGCAACTGATGGTTTGGTTGCTGAGAGAGAACAAGGAATCACGATAGACGTAGCGCATATTTATTTTTCGACGGCGAAAAAAAGTTACATCATTGCCGATACTCCGGGTCACGTAGAATATACCCGTAACATGGTTACTGGAGCTTCGACTTCGCAAGTATCTATCATTTTGATTGATGCCCGTAAAGGAGTTATTGAGCAAACGTACCGTCATTTTTTTATCAATAATTTATTGAGAGTAAAAGACGTGATTGTTGCAGTAAACAAAATGGATTTGGTTGATTATTCTGAAGAAGTTTATAATAAAATCAAGGCTGATTTTCAGGCATTAAATGCAAAAAGCGCCTACAAAGAACAAAACGTAAGTTACATTCCGTTAAGCGCTTTAACAGGAGACAACGTAGTGGAAACATTAGGAAAAATGCCTTGGTACACAGGACAAACTATTCTTCAGCATTTAGAAGGTTTAGAGTCGAAAGATGTTTACGATAATGGACAAGCACGTTTCCCAGTACAGACGGTAATTCGCCCTAAAACGGAAGAATATCACGATTTTAGAGGATATGCCGGAAAATTATACGGAAACAATATTAAAGTTGGAGATGCCGTTACAGTATTGCCTTCTTTGACAGAATCAAAAGTGACTAACATTCACTTTTTCGACCAACAATTTGATGAAGCTACGGCTGGTTCTTCAATTACTATCGAATTGGAAAATGACATCAATGTGACCAGAGGCGATATGATTGTAAAATCAAACGAGCTTCCTAAAGTTGAAAAAGATATTACAACAACAGTTTGCTGGATGGACAGCAAAAAATTAGTGGCAGGCGCAAAATATTTTGTGCAGCACAACACCAATAGAGTTTTGGCTAAAATTGACAGCGTGAAAAATGTAATCGCAACCGATTATTCAGGAGTTACTCCAGCGTCTCAATTAGCTATTAATGAAATAGGAGAAGTGACCATTAAATTGAGTAAAGCCATTTATTTTGATGCTTATACAGACAACAAATCCAATGGAGCCTTCATCTTAATTGATGCTGCAACCAACACAACAGCAGGAGTTGGTTTTATAAAATAGTTTTTAGCTTTTGCTAAAGAATTCAAACAAATAAAAAGAAACCTATTAACAGCTAAAAGTAAAAACTGATAGCCTAAAACCATACAAAATGCAAAGTTTTAGAACCGAAATAGAAGATCCGATTGTCCAAAAAGAGATTATCGATTTAGAGAAAAAAATACATTTATTCCGTGGCGGACAAATTGATGATGAGCGTTTTCGCAGTCTTCGTTTAGCACGTGGTATTTACGGTCAGCGTCAGGAAGGCGTTCAGATGATCCGTATTAAATTGCCTTACGGAAAAGTGACTAGCGAGCAATTGAATAGAATTACTGAAGTTTCAGATAAATATTCTACAGGACGTTTGCACATTACAACCCGTCAGGATATCCAAATTCACTATGTTAGTTTAGACAGAACGCCTGAACTTTGGGCAGATTTGGCTAAAGACAATATCACTTTGAGAGAAGCTTGCGGAAACACAGTGCGTAATATTACAGGAAGTGAATTAGCCGGTGTAGATGTAGACGAACCTTTTGATGTGACGCCTTATGCACACGGTTTATTTGAATATTTGTTGCGTAACCCAATTTGTCAGGAAATGGGGCGTAAGTTCAAAATATCATTCTCATCTTCTGATAAAGATACGGCTTTGAGTTATTTACACGATTTAGGATTTATTCCAAAAATTGTAAATGGCGAAAAAGGATTTAAAATAATGTTTGGTGGTGGATTAGGTTCTCAACCAAGTCACGCCGAATTGCTTACAGAATTTGTGCCGGTTAACCAAATTATCCCAACTGCCGAAGGTATAATTAGAGTTTTTGACCGTCACGGAGAAAGAGCAAAACGTTTGAAAGCACGTATGAAATTCTTATTAAAGGATTTGGGGCGTGAAGAGTTCTTGCGTTTGGTGGAAGAAGAGAAAAAAGCATTGCCTTTTCATTCTTACGAAATAGATACTACTGCATTTGAAGGACCAATTACAGAGCCTTTATTAGCTGTGCCTTCAGTAACAATTGATGATGTAGAAGCTTTTGAAGCTTGGAAAAAATCAAATGTGATTCCACAAAAACAAGTAGGATATGTTGCGATTGGTGTAAAAGTGCTGCTAGGAGATTTCTATACTGACAAAGCAAGATTATTGGCTGATTTGATTAAAAATTATGGTGCTAATGAATTGCGTTTTTCATTAAGACAAAACATCGTTATCCGTAATATTAAAGAAGAAAATTTACCTTTCTTTTACCAAGAATTAGCCAAATTGGATATGGTAGCTTTAGGATATGATACCATCGGAGATATCACGGCTTGTCCTGGAACTGATACTTGTAATTTAGGAATTGCGAGCAGTACGGGAATTGCAGATGAATTAGAAAGAGTAATCAAAGCAGAATACCCGCAATACCATAACAACACAGAAATTGAAATCAAAATCAGTGGTTGTATGAATGCCTGCGGACAGCACAATATGTCTGCAATTGGTTTCCAAGGAATGTCTATCAACTCAGGAAAATTAGTAGCGCCAGCGTTACAGGTTTTATTAGGAGGAGGAAGATTAGGAAATGGAGAAGGGCGTTTTTCTGACAAAGTAATCAAAATTCCAAGCAGAAGAGGACCTGACGCTTTGCGTTACATCTTAAACGATTATGATGCTAACGCAAACGGACAATCATTCTTGAATTATTACGATGCTAAAGGAGAGAAATATTTCTACGAATTTTTGAAACCATTGGCGGATGTAACGAATTTGACTGAAGCTGATTTCGTAGATTGGGGTAATGCCGATAACTACGTAAAAGCAGTTGGTGTTGGAGAATGTGCAGGTGTTGTAATTGATTTAGTAGCTACGTTATTATTCGAAGCTAAAGATAAATTAATCGTAGCACAGGAATCTTTCGCAGAAGGAAAATGGTCTGATTCTATTTACCAAGCCTACGCTGGATTTGTAAATGGAGCAAAAGCTTTATTATTATCTGAAAACGAAAAAACAAATACACACTCAGGTATTATCGATTTATTTGATATTGTTTTTGTTGCAACTAATAAAATTCAATTAGATTCAACTTTTGCTGAATTGGTTTACCAAATCAATAAAAATGAGCCTTCTGAAGCGTTTGCTAAAACATATATTCAACAAGGAATTGAATTCTTTGATAAAATTGAAACCTATAGAGCCAAAGATTTAGCTGATGCTTAATACAATAAAACCCAAAGTAACTTTAGTAGGTGCTGGTCCTGGAGATCCGGACTTGCTTACGCTAAAAGGCGCAAATGCACTGGCTGAAGCGAATGTGGTTTTGTATGATGCTTTGGCAAATGAAGAAATATTGAGTCATGCTCCTCAAAATGCCATCAAAATTTTTGTTGGGAAACAAATTGGAAACCACGTTTACACACAAGACCAAATCAATCAGTTGATTGTTGACAACGCTTTGACGTATGGAAATGTGGTACGTCTAAAAGGAGGTGATCCTTTTATTTTTGGAAGAGGAAGCGAAGAAATAGAATACGCAGAGAGTTTCGGAATTCCTATATTTGTAGTTCCTGGAATATCATCGGTAATTGCAGTGCCGGCAAATCAGGGCATTTCGATTACAAAAAGAGGCGTTTCAGAAAGCTTTTGGGTAATTACAGGCACAACTTCGGACAGAGAATTATCTGCCGATGTAGCTTTGGCTGCACAATCGTCAGCAACGGTTGTGATTCTGATGGGAATGAGCAAGCTATCACAAATAGTTAGTTTGTTTCAAAAAGAAGCAAAAGGAGAAACTCCTGTAGCGATTATTCAAAACGGAACAATGCCAAATGAAAAGATAGGAGCAGGAACTATTGATACCATTCAAGAAGTGGTTGTGGAAAAGAATTTAAGTTCGCCAGCCATTATTGTAATTGGAAATGTAGTGAAAGAAAGCAATCAATTAAAAGGCTTTTATGAGCAATTCGTAACTGCTGAAATAAAATTATAATGGAACAAAACGATTCATTTTCTAATAATCAGAACTCGGCTCCCCTCTCTTCTGGAGAGGGGCTGGGGGTGAGGAACGAATTATATCCGATTTTTTTAAAACTCCATAACATCAATGTACTTATTGTAGGTGGCGGAAATGTAGGGTTAGAAAAGCTGTCGTTTATGTTGAAATCCAGTCCCAATGCCAATGTTGAGGTAGTAGCAACAAAGTTCTTGCCCGAATTGGAAGCATTAGTCGAAAAACATCCTTCGGTAAAATTAACCAAAGCGAAGTTCAAGAAAAAAATGCTAAAAAAACGACATATGGTTATCGCTTGCACCGATGATTTGAAAGTCAATAAAAGGGTTTATGACTTAGCACGAAAGCGTTATTTGATTTGCAACATTGCTGATACGCCAGATTTATGCGATTATTATTTGGGTGGAATTGTAACCAAAGGAAATGTAAAAATCGCCATTTCGACCAACGGGAAATCGCCAACGACTGCCAAAAGATTAAGGGAGTTTTTTGAAGAAGTAATTCCGGAAGACGTTAATAAAATGGTCGAAAATCTAAACGAATACCGAAAAACACTGAAAGGAAATTTCGAAGAAAAAGTACAAAGAATGAACGAAATTACCGAAGCACTAAAAAATAAAGAGTAACTAGAACATTGAAAGTAGAATAAATTATTCGTTTCTTTGTATTATTAAGAATGATTATAAACAACAAACATAATGGTTAAAACAGACATACTTATAATAGGAGCAGGACCAACAGGTCTATTCGCAGTTTTCGAAGCAGGATTATTAAAATTAAAATGTCATATTCTTGATGCCTTACCACAACCGGGAGGACAACTTTCAGAATTATATCCAAAGAAACCTATCTACGATATTCCTGGGTTTCCAGAAGTATTGGCTGGAGATTTAGTGGATAATTTAATGGAACAAATCAAGCAGTTCGAACCTGGATTTACTCTTGGCGAGCGTGCAGAAACTATCGAAAAACAAGAAGACGGAAGTTTTATTGTTACTTCAAATAAAGGAAAGAGATTTCACGCGTCTGTTGTAGCTATTGCTGGAGGGTTGGGAAGTTTTGAACCAAGAAAACCATTAATCGAAGATATCGAATTCTATGAAGACAAAGGAATTAAATATTTTATCAAAAATCCAGAGAAATTTAGAGACAAAAGAGTCGTGATTTCTGGAGGTGGAGATTCTGCTTTGGATTGGAGTATTTTCTTGTCGAATGTTGCTTCAGAGGTAACTTTGATTCACAGAAGAAACGAATTCCGTGGGGCATTAGATTCTGTTGAGAAAGTACAGGAATTGAAAAACGCTGGAAAAATCAAAATGATCACTCCTGGAGAAGTTATAGGTTTAAACGGAGCAGAGCATTTAGAATCGGTAGATGTTGATATCGAAGGCGCTCACAGAAATATTCCAACAGATTATTTCATTCCGCTTTTTGGTCTTACGCCAAAATTAGGTCCAATCGCTGACTGGGGACTGGAAATCGAAAAAAATGCAATCAAAGTAAATAATGCTTTGGATTACCAAACAAACATTCCTGGAATTTTCGCCATCGGTGACGTAAACACGTACCCAGGAAAACTAAAATTGATTCTTTGCGGATTCCACGAAGCCACATTAATGTGTCAAGCGGCTTACCAAATCATTAATCCTGGTAAAAAATATGTTATGAAATACACCACCGTTTCCGGAGTTGACGGATTCGACGGTACTCGTAAAGAAGCTCCAAAAGCGGTAGTGAAAGCGATTGTTTAAGCTGCTGAGTTACTAAGAATCTGAGAGGCTAAGATTTTAAAAGACTAAAGCTCAAACTTGAAATATAGTTTGAGCTTTTTTATTTATATCTTTGTTATAAGTAAAAAACAGTGCATTATGAATTTAGCAGCAAGAAAATATAATTTTATTCAAGAATTATCCAATGTAGATGAAAGTCTTTTGGATAAATTGGAACTGTTAGTAAAGGCAAGCAAAAAGGATTGGTACAGTGAATTGTCTGAGCAGGAAAAAGAAGAAATTGAAATTGGAATTTCTCAAGCTGATAATAATGAATTGGTAAGCCATTCAGCAGTTATGGATAAATTCAAGAAATGGCATTAGCTATCAAATGGACTCCGCAGGCAGAAAAAGGTTTAGACAGCGTACTTTTTTATTTGGAGCAATTTTGGACTATAAAAGAAATTTTGCAATTAGAAAAAAATATAAAACAAGTTACAAGTTTAATAATACTTTACCCTGAATTATTCCCAAAATCCGCAACGCATCCACTTTTGCATAAAGCAATTATAGATAAAAATAATTATCTGGTTTACAGAATAAACACAAAGATGAGACGAATTGAAATCGTTAATTTTAGAGGTACTAAACAAAAACCAAAGCATTAAAGTAGTTTAAAAAGTTTAAATTGTTTAAAAGTTTAAGTGTTGCGTCGGTTCGGCGGCAATCTTAAACAACTTTAAACAATTTAAACTTTTTTTTTAAACAAATCTAAACCTTCAAAAAAACTTGCAATTGTTGGCTCTATGTCGTTTCTTTGCACCGTTCCTTTTTTTACTGAAAGTTATCACGAAAGGCGGAGGGAAAAGACCCAATGAAACCTTAGCAACCTCCCGTACTTACGAGAAAGGTGCTACATTCTACCACGCATCGCGCGGATAGATAACACAAGATACATAACGTATTTTTCAAACCTTTTCCTGATTAACATTTCGATAATTTTTTAGAGCGAAAGATTTGCGCATTTTTTGCAGTCAATGTTCCCGCTTTCCGTTGCAAACGAAGTTCACTGAACTCCGCTTAAAATAAAAGTTAAGTGAAGTAATCTTTTTGTTTTTAAAGAAAAAACAAAAAGGATTTTCACTGCAATCGGGGCTAAAGAGTTAGAATTAGGAATTTTTGGAAAAATAATAATCAAAAGCTTAGCGCCTTAGCGTCTTGGCGGTTTAAAATAAGTTATGTCAACAATTCAAGAAGAAATAAAAAAGAGAATACTCGTGCTCGACGGAGCAATGGGAACAATGCTGCAACGTTATAATTTTTCTGAAGAAGATTTTCGTGGCGAACGATTCAAAGATTTTCCGCATCCGCTAAAAGGGAATAATGATTTATTGTCCTTAACACAGCCACAGGCAATCAAAGCAGTGCACGCAGCGTATTATGAAGCGGGAGCCGATATTGTAGAAACCAATACTTTCTCAGGAACCACCATCGGAATGGCGGATTATTACCTGGAAGAATACGTTTATGAATTGAACTACGAATCGGCAAAACTTGCCCGTGAAGTAGCTGATGAATTCACAGCCAAAAATCCAAATCAGCCTCGTTTTGTTGCCGGTTCAATTGGCCCAACAAACCGTACAGCCAGTATGTCGCCAGACGTGAACGATCCGGGATACAGAGCCGTCACTTTTGATGATTTGAGAATTGCTTACAAACAACAGGTGGAAGCCTTAATGGATGGCGGCTGCGATTTACTTTTGGTGGAAACTATTTTTGATACGTTGAATGCCAAAGCAGCACTTTTCGCCATCGAAGAAGTCAAAGAAGAACGCAATCTTGATATTCCAATCATGGTTTCGGGAACAATTACAGATGCTTCAGGAAGAACACTTTCGGGACAAACGGTTGAAGCCTTTTTGGTTTCTGTTTCGCATATTCCGTTGTTGAGCGTAGGATTTAATTGTGCCCTTGGTGCCGATTTATTGAAACCGTATTTGCAGACTCTGTCTCAAAACACTTCTTTCAACGTGTCAGCGCATCCAAATGCAGGATTGCCAAACGCTTTTGGAGAATACGATGAAACACCGGAGCAAATGCAAGCCTTTATCAAAGAATATTTAGATGATAATTTAATAAACATCATAGGCGGCTGTTGCGGAACAACCCCTAATCATATCAAGTTGATTGCTGATATTGCGAAGGATTATAAACCGAGAGTTTCGGTGGCGGTGATGTAATTTTAAATAATTGGAATTAAGATAAATGTATCTTCAAATAAACTAGAAACTATGTTAAAATCTAAAATAATTATATTTCTTTTTATTTTATTTAATTTTTGTTCTTGTGATAAAGTAGATACAAGAGAATTAGTTGTAAAAAATAATTCTGATAAAGTAATATTTAGCATTTTTTCCGAGAATGATAAGATGAATGATGCGGGTTTTTATTATGAATATCAAAATGGTTTTGATGAAACTAAAAGAGGCGATTACGATGCTCCTTTTATTTTTACAGAAATTAAAAAGGGACAAATAATTGCAAATTATGATACTCCTAGATTTTGGGATACTTTTTTTAATACATTAGAAGATAAAAAAGCAAGATTATTCATTGTAGAAAAAGACAGTGTTGATAAATATGGTTGGAAGACAATATTTAAGAAAAATATTTACAATAAAAAATATTTTATAACTCTCGAAAAGTTAGATAGCCTGAACTGGCAGATTGAATATAAAGGAATTTAGTTAAAAGGCGATAGCGCGGATTTGTAATCCGTGCCCGTAAAGAGAGTAAGTCTAGTTTTGTCATTCCGACGGAGGAGGAATCACATTACGTGAATTACTTGATGAGATTCCTCCTCCGTCGGAATGACAAACGAGAAGAATAGATTGAGTTCCGTAAGAACAAACAATTTTGTAGCAATGGAATTTATTTCATTGAATATTGAATGAAAATAATGTTGAATTGCACAATGCCCGCGTGAGGGATAGCAGTGGAGCTCTTTTTTCTTGATTTTTTCATCAAGAAAAAAAGCGGGAACGAATAGCCCGGCCCTTGGGACACGCCCAAATAAAGTTGAAATTAAAATATAATATAGCTGCAGTTTTTTGGACCGTAGACAAAATAATAAAAAACTTAGAATCTAAGCCACTTAGAAACTTAGTAACTCAAAATAAAAAAATGGGACATAATAAAAATAGAAGAAACCTTGTATTATCGGGATTAGAGCCTTTGATCATTACGCCGGACAGCGTATTTGTGAATGTTGGGGAGCGAACCAATGTAACAGGTTCGAGAAAGTTCCTTCGATTGATCAAGGAGGAAAAATATGAGGAAGCACTCGATATTGCGAGACAGCAGGTAGAAGGAGGAGCGCAGATCATCGATATTAATATGGATGAGGGAATGCTTGATGGCGCTTATGCGATGACTAAATTCCTGAATTTGATTGCTGCCGAGCCGGATATTTCTCGAGTGCCCATTATGATTGACAGTTCGAAATGGGAAATCATTGAGGCTGGTTTGAAAGTCGTGCAGGGAAAATGTGTAGTAAACTCGATTTCGTTAAAAGAAGGAGAAGATGCCTTTATTCACCACGCCAAATTAATCAAACGATACGGAGCTGCTGCCATTATTATGGCTTTTGATGAGGTGGGGCAAGCCGATAATTTTGATCGTAGAGTTGAAATTTGCCAGCGATCGTATGATATTTTAGTAAATAAAGTACATTTTGCGCCACAGGATATCATCTTCGATTTGAATATATTCCCCGTAGCGACAGGTATGGAGGAACACCGCTTGAATGCTTTGGATTTCTTTAGAGGAACCAAATGGGTTCGCGAAAATTTACCGCACGCACACATCAGTGGTGGGGTGAGCAACGTTTCGTTTTCGTTTAGAGGAAATGATACTGTGAGAGAAGCGATGCACTCGGTTTTCTTGTATCACGCCATTAAAAACGGAATGACAATGGGAATTGTAAATCCGGAAATGCTTTCGATTTACGATGAGATTCCAAAAGATTTGTTGGAACACGTTGAAGATGTAATCTTGGACAGACGCGACGATGCTACTGAACGTTTATTGGATTTTGCCGAAAATGTAAAAGGCGATGTGAAGAGTAACGAGAAAGCAGTTCAAGAATGGCGTTCGGGAACGGTTCAGGAAAGAATCACGCATTCCTTGGTAAAAGGAGTGGATGAGTTTATAGAAATTGATGTTGAGGAAGCGAGATTGGCGGCCACAAAACCTATCGAAGTTATCGAAATCAACTTGATGACGGGAATGAATGTTGTGGGAGATTTGTTTGGTTCTGGTAAAATGTTTTTGCCACAAGTGGTAAAATCGGCTCGTGTGATGAAAAAAGCCGTGGCTTATTTATTGCCTTTTATAGATGCTGAGAAACGCCCCCCAGCCCCCGAAGGGGGAGTTAAAACGTCTCAACATTGGGAAACTGCAAATCCAATTAATTATAGTTTATTGAAGCAGTTTTCTTTGGATATGCGTAATAAACCTACTGAAACAGAAAAGATTTTATGGGAACAATTAAGTGGAAAAAAACTCGAGGGTTATAAGTTTAGAAGGCAACATATTATTGGAGATTATATTGCTGATTTTGTCTGTTTAAGAGAGCGTATCATTATTGAGGTTGATGGATTAATCCATCAACTGCCTGAAAATATAGCAAGCGATTTAGAAAGAACACAATGGTTAAATAGCCAAGGTTTTCAGGTTTTACGATTTACAAATAATCAGGTTTTATTTGAATTGGAAAAAGTATTGACAACGATTATCGGTGCGCTTGAAGCTCCCCCTTCGGGGGCGGGGGGGGCAGGAAAAATCTTGATGGCAACCGTAAAAGGAGATGTACACGATATTGGTAAAAATATTGTTTCGGTGGTATTGGCCTGTAATAATTATGAGATCGTAGATCTTGGTGTTATGGTGCCTCCCGAAAAAATTATTGCAGCGGCTATCGAACATGAAGTAGATATTATTGGATTGAGCGGATTGATTACGCCATCTTTGGACGAAATGGTGTATCTCGCAAAAGTATTAGATAAAAAAGGGATGAAAATTCCTGTAATGATTGGTGGTGCAACCACTTCGCGCGCGCATACTGCCGTGAAAATTGCGCCTCAATATAGAGAAACGGTAATTCATGTGAATGATGCGTCGAGAGCCGTTACGGTGGCAGGAAACTTATTGGATCACAACCGAAAAATTTACGCTAGCGATATTAGAGCGGATTATGATGCCTTTAGAGAAACATTCTTGAACCGTTCACGTGACAAGAATTTCCTAACGATTGAGCAAGCTCGTAAGAATAAATTACAATTGGATTGGAGGCATTTTGAACCTGTAAAACCAAAAGTTATCGGGGAGCAAATTGTTGAAGTAGATTTGGATGTGTTGGTTCCATACATTGACTGGACTCCGTTTTTCAGAACATGGGAATTGTTCGGGAAATATCCAGCGATTTTGACTGATGAGGTTGTTGGAGAACAAGCGACTTCTGTTTTTGCAGATGCACAAGCGATGTTGGAAGTGATTTTGAAAGAAAAGAAATTACAAGCCAAAGGAATCTACGGAATTTTCCCTGCGAACCAAATCAATGATGACGATATCGAGTTGACTGATGAAAATGGAAAACCATTGCAGACATTCTTGACTTTGCGTCAGCAGTCACAAAAAACAAAAGGAGCTCCAAACATCGCTTTGGCCGATTTTATTGCTCCAAAAGAAAGCGGAAAAGTCGATTATATGGGAGCATTTTGTGTAACCACCGGTTTTGGGGTAGACGAATGGGCAGCTGAATTCGAAAAGGATTTGGATGATTACAATTCGATTATGGTCAAAGCTTTGGCTGACCGTTTCGCAGAAGCATTCGCTGAATATTTACACGAAAAAGTACGTAAAGAAATTTGGGGTTATGCGGCCGATGAGGTTTTGAGCAAGCAAGCACTTATCGAAGAAGATTATAAAGGAATTCGTCCAGCTCCAGGTTATCCAGCCTGTCCAGACCATTTAGAAAAACCAACTATCTGGAAATTACTTAACGTTGAAAAAGAAATTGGAGTAACCTTGACCGAAAGTATGGCGATGTGGCCGGCTTCATCGGTTTCAGGATATTATTTCGGAAATCCAGAAAGCAGATATTTTGGTCTTGGAAAAATAAAAGAAGACCAAGTGATTGATTACGCCAAACGAAGAAGTGTTTCAACGGATGTTGCCATGAAATGGTTGAACCCAAATATAGCAGATTAGCCCCTAGCCCCTAAAGGGGAATAGAAAGGCAGAATAAAAATAACACAAACCTGATGACCCCTATCAGGAATTCCCCCTTTAGGGGGTTAGGGGGTGACTATGAAAGTAACAGAACATATAGAAAATGCCAAGGGAGAAACGTTATTCTCTTTCGAAATTATACCGCCGCAAAAAGGCAAAAGCATTCAGGAATTATACGATAATATCGATCCGCTGATGGAGTTTAAACCGCCATTTATTGATGTAACCACTTCTCGTGAAGAATATATTTATGTGGATAAAGGAAACGGATTATTGGATAAGAAATTGACTAGAATGCGTCCGGGAACGTTGGGAATTTGTGCTTCGATTAAGCATAAATACCAAGTGGATACCGTGCCGCATTTGCTTTGCGGAGGTTTTACGAAAGAAGAAACTGAGTATATGCTTGTAGATTGTCATTACCTTGGAATCAATAATGTGATGGCGCTTCGTGGTGATGCGATGAAGGACGAACAGTCTTTTGTTCCAAAAGCGGGAGGAAATAATTTTGCAGTTGATTTGGTTGCTCAAATCAATCAATTGAATTGCGGAAAGTATCTGCACGATGTGATGGACGTTGATAACAAAGCTGATTTCTGTATTGGAGTGGCTGGTTATCCAGAAAAGCATTTGGAATCTCCATCTCTGCAAACCGATTTGAAACGATTAAAAGAAAAAGTGGATGCAGGCGCGGATTATGTAGTAACCCAAATGTTTTTTGACAATTCCAAATATTTTGAGTTCGTAAAAAAAGCTAGAGAAATGGGAATCACAGTTCCAATTATTCCGGGAATCAAACCGATAGCAGTTCAAAAACATTTACAGATTTTACCGCAGATTTTCCGTATCGATTTACCTGAAGATTTGATAAACGCTGTTGAAAAGTGCAAGAATAATGCTGAAATACGCCAAGTGGGTATTGAGTGGGCTATTCAGCAGTCTATAGAATTGAAAGCAGCGGGAGTTCCTGTTTTGCATTATTATTCTATGGGAAAATCAGAAAATATCAGACAAATAGCTAGTCAAGTTTTTTAAGAACTTTTGATATATCTTTTATAAAGAGACTGTCCAGAAAAGAGATTTTTGGGCAGTCTTTTTTATTGGCATTATATCGAGTCCATAATTTTAGCAGTTTTGAGACAGTTAATTCTAAATGTTTTTTGCAGTATATTTAGCCACTAGTATTTTTAAATAGGTCTTGAATGAAAACAATGAAAAAACTGTATGTAAGTTTTATTTTTTTAACTATTACCTGTTTAGGGTATTCGCAGCAAAAAGAGTTGAGTATTCCGTTATGGGAAAATGGTGCGCCAGGTTTTGAAAATCGCAAAAATGAGCCAGAACAAGCCAAAGACTGGTGGGTAAGAAACATTCACAATCCATCGATAGTAGCTTATTTGCCTGAAAAACCAAATGGTATGGCAGTTCTTATTTGCCCTGGAGGAGGTCATGAAAATTTAGTTTTCAATTCTGAGGGCAAAAACGCAGCCGAATTTTTCAATAAATTAGGAGTAACGGCTTTTGTGTTGAAATATCGTCTGGCTAGGGAAAAAGGTTCTGTTTATCAATTAGAAACGCACGTTAAGCAAGATGCTGAAAGAGCTATGCGAACCATTAGAAGCAAAGCCAAAGAGTTTAATATTGATGCAGATAGAGTTGGAGTTATGGGGTTTTCAGCAGGCGGAGAAGTCGCAGCTTTAATTGCTTACAATTCTTCGAATATAATTAAAAATGCTTCTAATGAAATAGATAAACTGGATGCACAGCCTAATTTTCAAATATTAGTTTATCCAGGGCCATTATTTATTCCAAAAGAAATCAAGTCCGATGCGCCTCCTGCATTTTTATGCGCAGCAAATGATGATCTGTGCTGTTCTTCGCCAATTGTGGAGCTGCTGAATGGCTATCGCAAAGCAAATGTTTCTGTAGAAATGCATTTGTATTCCAAAGGAGGACACGCTTTCAACATGGGTAATAGAGCAAAAAACAATTCTTTGAAAACATGGTCTCAACGATTAGCAGATT
Source organism: uncultured Flavobacterium sp. (assembly GCA_963511795.1). Taxonomy (GTDB): domain Bacteria; phylum Bacteroidota; class Bacteroidia; order Flavobacteriales; family Flavobacteriaceae; genus Flavobacterium. The sequence continues at coordinate 45,888 of CAUPKP010000010.1, forward strand.
GGTTAGAAGATAATAATTATTTTTTGAAGCAGAAAGATTAGGCATTTTCAGGAATATGGGTCCTGCTATCCGTTGCAATCTTTTTATTTTTAAAGAAAAAATAAAAAGGATTTCCACTGCTATCAGGGCTAGAATGGGAGAATAGTTTTTTTATTGTTATTAAGAATTCAAGAACCTCTAAAGATCAATTTTGGAGCTTCGCATTAAAATACTATATTTGATTTTAATATCATAGATTTACCCAGATGAAACCCATTTACTATACTTTTTTAGCGGTAGCAATTACAATAACTTCTTGTAAAAATAATGATGAAGAAACGGCTAAATCTACTCCAAAAGTAATCACGCCTTTTACTCAGCAAACCGCTTCTGCGATAACACAAAGTGAACAGCAAACTGCTTCGCAAAAACATAATTTATTTCACGAAAACAACACTGCCGGCACACCATCAGTTGCAGCAGGTGTAAATCCCGCACACGGACAGCCAAATCACAGATGTGATATTGCTGTAGGTGCACCATTGAATTCTCAAGCCAACGGAAAACCGGTTGCTCCGCAGACTAGCCAGATGCAGATGCCGCAAATGCAGACAGTAACACAAACTGCAGCTGCAAAAACAATAACACCAAAAGGAATGAATCCGCCTCATGGACAGCCAAATCACCGCTGTGATATTGCAGTTGGAGCGCCATTAAATTCAAAACCTACAGCACCAGTTACTACTACTACAACAGCTACACCAGTTCCAGCTTCAGGTGAAGTAAGCAAAAATATTACGGTACAGCCTCCAGTTCCAGCGTTACTATCTACAAGTTCAGCAAATACTGAAACTGCAGAAGGAATGAATCCGCCACACGGACAAGCAGGACACCGCTGTGATATTGCCGTAGGAGCGCCTTTGCCTAAAAGCTAAATAATATCACGAATATTTTCAAAAACAGTAAATTTGTAAGAGAGATTTAGTTAAAAAATATTTATATTTACGAGTTCTCATTTTTTTACAAAAAAGGATGAGATATTTTAGGAAGCCAGTTTTGTGGCTTCTTTTTTTGTCGTAAAGTATCATATTTAAATAAAAAAATCTCTACTATTGAAAACGTTAACTACAAAACAAATTTTATATTCATTGGTCTCTTTATGGATATTCTCAAATTCCTATAGCCAAGAATCAAATAAACTGATTGAGAAAAAAATCGACAAGATTATAAAGAGCATGAGCATTGATCAAAAAATTGGTCAAACCTGTCTAAAAGGAACTTCAAGCCGAAGCAAAGGATTGTCTGAAGAGCTTAAAAGCGAAGTTAGAAAAGGATTAGTAGGCTCTGTTTTAAACCTTACTGAACCTAGTCTTGTTCTCGAATTACAGAAAATCGCTGTTGAGGAAAGTCCAAATCACATTCCATTATTGTTTGGCCGAGATGTCATTCACGGATATAAAACAATATTCCCGATTCCGTTAGGATTGGCAGCTTCATGGGACATGGAACTGGTTGAGAAAACATCCAAAATTGCCGCGAATGAATCCTATTCAAGATGTATTAACTGGACATTTGCTCCAATGGTTGATATCGCTAGAGATGCCCGTTGGGGAAGAATAGCAGAGTCACCAGGCGAGGATCCTTTATTGGCATCCAGATTAGGAGTGGCATATGTAAAAGGATTTCAAGGCAATGATCCTTCAGTTCCGGGTCAGATTTTAGCCTGTGTAAAGCACTTTGCCGCCTATGGTGCCGCAGAAGGTGGAAGAGACTACAACACCGTCAGTATGTCAGAGTCATTACTTCGAAATATATACTTGAAGCCTTTTGAAGCTGCGGCAAAATCAGGAGCCGCCAGTTTTATGACTTCTTTCAACGATCTAAACGGAGTTCCTGCTTCTGGAAATACCTTTTTGCTAAAAAATATTTTAAGGGATGAATGGAAATATGACGGATTTGTGGTTAGTGACTGGAATTCCGTTACAGAAATGATTCCTCACGGCTATGCAGCAGATGAAAAAGACGCCGCATTTAAATCTGCCTCTGCCGGGCTTGATATGGAAATGACCAGTTTATCTTATGCGAATCATTTAAAAACCCTGATTAAAGCAAATAAAATTTCCGAAAAGCAATTAGATGAAATGGTCCGCAATATTCTTCGAATAAAATTTAGAGCCGGAGTTTTTGAAAATCCATACTTTAAAGACCGCGAAAAATTTTCATTATTAAATGCTGATGCTTTGCAAACTTCCCGAACTTCCGCCAGTAAAAGCTGTGTTTTATTAAAGAATGAAAAGCAAATTCTGCCATTAAAAGCAAATCAAAAAATAGCTATAATCGGCCCATTAGCAGATGCATCGCGAGAACAATTAGGAACTTGGATTTTTGACGGAAAAAAGGAAGATTCACAAACCCCTTTGAAAGCATTGCAGAATAGTTTTGGCGAAAATAATGTGTTTTACGCTTCAGGACTTTCACACAGCCGATCCCTATCAGAAGAAGGGTTTGCTTCAGCAATAAAAGAAGCCGAAAAAGCTGATGTAATTTTATTTTTTGCAGGAGAAGAAGCAATTCTTTCTGGCGAAGCACATTCAAGAGCCAATATTAACTTGCCTGGTTTACAGGAAAAATTAATAGCAGAATTGCAAAAAACTGGAAAGCCAATTGTGGTAGTGCTAATGGCTGGAAGACCAATAACTTTGGGAGCAGTTTTGCCAAAAGTAAATGCCTTAATTATGGCTTGGCATCCGGGAACTATGGCTGGTCCAGCAATCTCTGATATATTGTTGGGAGCAGTGAATCCTTCAGGGAAACTTCCTGTGACTTGGCCAAAAGAAGTGGGGCAGATTCCTATTTATTATAATCATCCAAATACAGGAAGACCAGCAGATCCAAAAACTTTTGTAGCCATTCAGGATATTCCTATTGAGGCTTGGCAAAGTTCTTTAGGAAATAATTCTCATTATCTTGATGCGGGTTATGAGCCTCAGTTTCCTTTTGGATTTGGATTGAGCTACACGACTTTCTCTTACGATAATTTAAAAATCGAAAAAAAGACACTTAAAAATGATGAGAAATTAATGGTTTCAGCGACTATTACTAATACAGGAAACAATACAGGAACTGAAACGGTACAATTGTATGTCCGCGATATGGTTGGAAGCATTGTCAGACCAGTTAGAGAGCTTAAAGATTTTGTGCAAATCGAATTAAAATCGCAGGAATCTAAAACCGTACAATTTTCAATTCCGGTCTCAGACTTAGCTTTTTATAATGATAAAATGGAGCTGAAAGTGGAACCTGGGGACTTCAAATTTTGGATTTCTTCTCATGCCGAAAATGGTTTGGAAGGCGATTTTAAGGTTGAATAAATAGCTGTTTAAAAGCAATAGGTTTTATAAGCTGCGTTTTGTAATTCAGTAAGTTTAATTATCTAATACAATCAAAATGAATCCAATTCTCCAACAAGATTTACAAGATATAGAGAATATCCTTGAACAAGTAAAACAGCATGGAATTGATTTTCTCAATGTTATAGATACAATTCCAACTTCCACTCAAAATACTATTGATACGAATGGTATTTTAAATGATTCTGGTTTGGGAGCATTGTCTGCTTTGAAAGAATTTAAGGAACGTTTGGCGCCTTTGCTGGTTTCGCAGGCAGGACCAAGGTATTTGGGATTTGTAACGGGAGGTGCTACGCCAGCTTCAATTGCTGGAGATTGGCTGACGACTATTTACGATCCAAATGCGCAAGCGACAAAAGCGCAAGGAGGCGTTTCGGCATTGATAGAAATAGAGACCATTAATTTATTGCTACAGTTATTGGCTTTGCCAAAATTATTTTTAGGCGGATTTGTAACAGGTGCTACAATGTCAAATTTTACAAGTTTGGCGGTAGCTCGACAATGGTTCGGGAAGCAATTGGGTCATGATTTTGCTAAAAATGGAATTACTGCTCCTTTAAATATTTTATCTGCAACGCCGCATTCCTCTTCAATAAAATGTTTGGCAATGTTAGGAATTGGAAGCCAGAATTTCACTAAAATAAAGACTATCGAAGGCAATCGTGAAGCGATTGATATTTCAGATTTAGAACAAAACATTCAAAGTTTAAACGGTCAGCCCTTTATTTTAATATCAAGTGCCGCAACCGTAAACACAGCCGATTTTGACGATTTTATTGCGATTTCAAAACTTAAAGAAAAATACAATTTCTGGTGGCATATTGATGCTGCTTTTGGCGGTTTTGCTGCTTGTTCTCCAAAATACAAACATTTGGTAAACGGTTGGGAAAACGCAGACAGTATTACGATTGATTGCCACAAATGGCTGAATGTTCCTTACGAAAGTGCTTTTTATTTGATAAAAGAACAACATAAAAATCTTCAAGTGGAAACATTTCAAAATTCGAATGCGCCGTATTTAGGAGATCCATTGGAGAATTTCAGCTACCTGAATTTCTTGCCTGAGAATTCCCGACGCTTGAAAGCTTTGCCTGTCTGGTTTTCATTATTGGCGTATGGAAAAGAGGGATTTCAAGATATAGTTGAAAATAGTGTTGCAAGAGCATTGCAGTTTGATGATTTCATTTCTCAAGACGAAAACTTCGAGTTATTGGCTCCAACACGTCTCAATAATGTTTGTTTTACTTTGGCGGGAGACCAAAATCAGGAAAAAGTAAATTTATTTTTGACGCATCTCAATGATAAAGGCAAAGTATTTATGACTCCTACAGTTTACCAAAACCGAAAAGGAATTCGTGCTTCGTTTGTGAATTGGAGAACTGCTGAAAAAGACATTCAAATTGTTATTGACGAAATGAAAGCCAGTGTTTTGGAATTGGGGGATTGAGTAACTTAATACGCGGTTTAGTAATTTTCAAACTAAATAGCCTGTATCTTTGAGTCTGTTTGTGAAATCCTGAAAAGGCAATAATTTTTCGAAATGATAATTTTTCCAATCATAATGGGTATTACTTCAGGAGCTGCCTTTCTTTTAGGGTTTTTGCTTATTGCCCATCCCCGAAAAATTAATGCTATTGCAAATAGATTTTTGGGATTATTCATTGTTACACTTGGGTTAGCGATGCTTGAAATTCCTTTGTTTCATCAAAATTTTCATTTAAAATATCCGAATATATTTGAATTGATAGGTTTAGTGCGGTTTCTGACTGCTCCTTTTCTATATATCAGTATATTATATTTTACATCAGTATCTAAAAAATTTGAAAAGAAAAATTTATGGAATTTTTTGCCTTTTGTAATTTTTATGCTTTTCAGATTTCCCTTTTTTATTACAGGAAAAAATATTGAGTTCAGTTATGCAGTTGGCAGGGTCGTATTTTTTATTCTGCAAATAGCATTACCGCTTCAAGCTGTGATTTATTGGTGTTTGTCTTTTAGTAAATTACAAAAGCACATAAAAAATATACGTCAGTTTTCGTCAGCAGTTGAGGAAATAGACCTGTCTTGGTTAAGATATTTTTTATTGGTTTTGGTTCTAATTATAGTTGCGTGGTTCAATCTTGTCTTTTTCGACTTGAAGAATTTAACACAGCTTACGCCATTTTTATATCTCTCTTGTATCTTTTTCCTAGCTTATTTTTCTTTGCAGCAAAAAGAAGTTTTTGATTTTAATAAAAGTGAATTAAATGAGTTGTCCGCTATTGAAATAAGCAAAAAGGAAAATCCAAAACGTGTTTCAGAAAATCGATTGAATGAATTAGATAAAAAACTGCAGACACTTATGAATTTAGAAAAAGTTTACTTGGAAAATGATTTGAGTCTGCCAAAATTAGCCAAAATCATGAATGCCAGCTGTAATGAAACCTCATTTATGATTAACACATTATACGGTGATAACTTCTATAATTTTATAAATAAATACAGAGTTGAAGAAGCAAAAATATTACTGCTGTCTGAAAAATACAATCAATTAAACATTCTGGGAATTGCTTACGAATCTGGATTTAATTCCAAAACTACTTTTAATACCACTTTCAAAAAGCACACCGGTTTTTCTCCAACAGAGTTTGTAAAAACGAATCGTATTTTAGAAAAAAACAAAATTTAAATACGTTCGAACGGATACATCGGAACATTCGATATTTGAATTATAGCCAATTTTGAGGCATATTAATTCAAATGAAAAACACCATGTTAGAACGATCAACTTTAGAATTTTCAGACTCATTTTTAAAAAAAATAGGCACTTCCATAATACTTGGACTTGTGCTTGCTGCTTTACTATTAATGCTTGGTAACGGCGGAAATATTTTCTGGCTTCCACCCATAATAGTTTTTCCTTTAGTCGGGCTTGTTTTATTGAGCGCTATTGTATTTCCATTTATATGGCATTATCTGGAGAAAAGACAAAAAATCAATATGGAAAAAGTATACGGTTTTTTATATAGCGGAATCCGATATGCTATAGCCTTTAATATTGCCAGTTTTGGCTGGAAAAAGTTTTACGGACTTCAATTTATCGTTCCAGCAGAAATTGCGAGTTTGCCCATGAATCAGCAATCGGGTGAATGGCTGACTTGGTTTTATTTTGGATACTCGCAGGCTTTTGGACTCATAATAGCAATCATTCAGATAGTCGGCGGTTATTTATTATTGTTTCGAAGAACATTATTAATAGGTTCCATAATTTTGTTTGCGCTGCTCTCGAATTTGACTTTAATTAATGTTTTTTATCAAATGAATGCGGGCGCATTATTACAGTCTGTAGTATTAACGATTGGCGTTTTGTTCCTGATACTATTAGATTATAAAAAGCTTGTTGTCTTTTTTCTTAAAACAAAATCCAATTTGCCTTCGTTGAATTTTAATAGTGTTTTTGTAAAAAACAGTATTCGTCTTTCGGCAATTGTATTGTCGTTATTATATACGATTTATATAAAGACATTGGTAAAATAAAAAAAGCAAGCTCGTTTAAAATCATTTAAACGAGCTTGCTTTTTTATATGGAAACTAAAATCTGCAGTCTGATAGCTTATTTAGTAATCTCTCTAAACACAGTTTCTAAATTTTTGTTTTTCTGGTTGAGCTGTAAAGTTTTCAATCCATTATCATAAGCAAAGTCAAATACCGTTGGGCGCATATCTTTGTCGGAAACAAAAGTCAATTCCCAAGAAAAACCATGACTGTTTTTGAAAGATTTTATATGCGGAATTTGAGCAATAAGATCTTCTTCCGCTTTTTTGTCAAATTCTACTTCGATTACCTGTTCTTTATCTGCAGAAATTAAATTATCTAGTTTTTTATCGGCAACGATATGTCCTTTGTCAATAATAATAACACGATCACAAATCGCTTCGACTTCCTGCATAATGTGGGTCGAAAGGAAAACCGTTTTGTCTTTACCAACGTTTTTAATCACATTTCTTATTTCGACTAATTGATTCGGATCCAATCCTGTAGTAGGTTCGTCTAATATCAATACATCTGGATTGTGTAATAATGCATTTGCAAGACCAACTCTTTGACGATAGCCTTTGGACAATTGCCCTATTTTTTTATGGCTTTCGGTTTGTAAACCCGTCAGCTGAATCACTTCTTCGATTCTTGATTTTTCTACCTTATATACATCGGCATTAAAAGCCAAATATTCTCTAACATACAAATCCAAATACAGCGGATTGTGTTCCGGCAGATAGCCAATAGAAAGCTGCACCGGTTTTTCCTGAGTGTTTACATCAAATCCATTGACTAATGCAGCACCGTTGTCGGCATGAATGTACGTTGTCAAAATTTTCATCAAAGTCGATTTACCAGCACCATTAGGGCCTAGAAAACCAACAATTTCTCCTTTTTTAACAGAAAAAGAAATGTTGTCCAATGCTTTTTGAGAACCATAACTTTTCGAAATGTTTTTTACTTCTATTGACATAAAACTTTATTTGTTGCAAAAGTAAATAGAAAATAGCTAGTTCTCGATTAATCGTAAAAATTTATGTTTTTGATTGGCATTCATAAAAATATTTAAAGTAGATAAATTCATTTAAATTGTATGAAAATTATTAAATACTGGCATAGTTCTTGTTAAAGGATTATTAATTTTTAACAAATCAAAAAAAAATAAACTATGAAAAAAATTTTAATTGTTCTTGCTTTAATTGTGGTAAGCTTTGCAAATGCTCAAAAAGGATCTGTTTTAGTGCTTGGGAGTGTGAGTTATTTTTCTCAAAAAACTTCTGTTTATGATATTAGCACAACCCAAAATTATTTTGGCTTTTCACCCAAGGTTGGATATCAGTTTACTGATAACTGGACTGTAGGAGGTGAAGCCGGAGTTTCGTTCCAAAAAAACGAATATGTAAATGGGGATAATAAATCAGATAATTATTCTGTAGGAGCTTTTGTCCGCTATTCAAAACCGCTAAGTGATTTATTTTCCATTTACGCAGACTTAGGTACTGGTTATAGAGGTTCCAAAGCAACATATACAAATCTTAATAGCGATCCCACAACGTATTCGAATAAAGCAAATGGCTTTTATACAACAATTACTCCAGCTTTGTTAATTAATATAAAAAATGGATTTGGTCTAAATATTGGTTTTGGCGGTTTAGGTTATTATAATGAAAATATTGATAGTGAGAATATGGATGATGATACTAAAGAAACTGGTTTTAATTTTAATTTTGGGCAATCTTTTACAGCTGGAATTTCAAAGAATTTCTAATTCATATTCTCCTTAATTTCATGAAAGCATCCGTTTTTACGGATGCTTTTTATTTTTAGAATAATCTCATTAAGATTTATATATTTACTCTTAAACTAAATCACTATGGGAAATAATCAGTCAGGCAGTTTCTTGAAAAATTACAGCAGTATTCTGTTACTCCTAGGCGGCATATTCGCTGGAAGTATTTTAGGTTTGGTTTTTGGAAACGGTGTAGAAGTCATAAAGCCATTAGGAGATATATTCCTGAATCTGCTTTTCACGGCGATTATTCCGCTGGTGTTTTTTACAATTTCGTCATCAATTGCCAACCTGCAAAAAACCGAAAAACTCGGAAAACTTTTCATGATAGTTATTGGAGTCTTTTTGACAACCGTAATTATTTCGGCTATAATCATGATTATTGGCGTTTTGGTTTTTCCGATTCATCAGGATATAGTGCTTTCAAAAACAGCAATAGAGATCATTCAGGAAAGCAGTACTGGTTCTCAAATTACACAACTGTTGACAGTAAATGATTTCTACGAGATTTTATCCCGCAAAAATATGCTGGCGCTCATTCTGTTTTCCTTTCTAATTGGTTTTTCAACTTTGCGCTCAGGCGAACAAGGTAAAGATTTTGCCAAGTTCCTAAGCTCAGGAAACGAAGTAATGAAACAATTACTGCATCTTATTATGAAAACAGCTCCGATTGGTCTGGGAGCTTATTTTGCGTATCAAGTTGGCGTTTTTGGGCCACAGCTGTTTGGCGCTTATGCTAAACCTTTGGCACTTTATTATGCAGTCTGCACCTTTTATTTTATTGTATTTTTTAGTTTGTATGCTTTTTTCGCTGGAGGAACTCCTGGGTTTAAAATATTCTGGAAAAACAATATTACTCCTGCATTGACAGCCGTAGGAACCTGCAGCAGTATTGCAACAATCCCCGCCAATCTTGAAGGAGCAGAGAAAATGAATGTTCCAAGCCATATTCGGAACTTGGTAATTCCGCTCGGAGCACCCCTCCACAAAGACGGTTCCAGTATGTCCTCGATTGTCAAAATCGCAGTTCTTTTTGCTTTATTCGGCAAGGATTTTACCGATCCCTATAATTTATTAACCGCAATCGCAATCACCATAATAGTATCAGTAGTCGAAGGCGGCATTCCAAACGGTGGTTATATAGGAGAAATTCTCGCAATCACAGTTTACGGTTTCCCAATGGAACAAGCCCTGCCGGCTGCAATGATAATAGGAACCTTAGTCGACCCAATCGCAACTTTATTAAATGCCAACGGCGATGTCATTTCGGCTTTAATGGTCACCAGAATTTCCGAAGGCAAGAAATGGATTTCCAAAAGCATCACCCAATAATATAAGTCATCAGTTTATAAAAGGTTATATACTTCATCAATTCGCTAAAGTTCGTTTGGGCGTGACCCCGTTGAGCAAAGGGGCTTAATGTAGCGTGCCACATATTCGCCCCTTTACTCAACGGCGTCGTGCTGTCCGTGCTACTTCGGTAGCCAGCTTCCATCACTCACGCGGTCATAACAGCATTAAACTAATTAAGAAACCATTTTTTAATCAACATTTATAGGCAAAAGGTTAAAAAATAAACGCTTTTGATTCAAATCAGAATTCAAAATTCCTTTTTTTGTTTTGAAATCAATAATTTTAATCGCTCAAAAAGCTTCTTTTTTATGGAATAGTAATTTTAAAACTAGTTTAACAAAGAAATCTTTTTTTGTTATGTAAAATATTATTTTTATTTTGGGCGATTCAAAATATGTTATACATTTGCAATCAAATAATTGAACACAAACAATACAATGTCTAATAACCGTTTTTATTTTAGCAACTCTTTTTATTTCTTCTTTAGGAAGTAAGGGATTGTGCTATGGTTATTTGAAAAACAACAAACAAATAAAACTAATATACAATCCTGATGAAAATCAGGATTTTTTTTTGACCCAATGAGAACGAAAATTGCAATACAAGGAATTAAAGGATCTTTCCATCATCAAGTGGTTAAGGAATATTATGATGCGAAGGTAAGTATTGATGAATGCATGTCTTTTGAGGAATTGGTGGCTAGTTTACTTTCGGGGAAAACAGATCAAGCGGTAATGGCTATAGAGAATTCTATCGCTGGACCAATAATTCCAAATTATGCATTAATTGATAAAAATAATCTGCACATCATTGGAGAACATTATTTAAGCATTCATCAAAATTTAATGGCTTTAAAAGGCCAAAAGATAGAAGATATTCAGGAAGTGCATTCGCATCCTATGGCATTGCTGCAATGTATGGAGTTTTTAAAAAATTATCCAAACATAAAATTGGTAGAAGATAAAGATACTGCCGAAACCGCCAGAAGAATACAAGAAAAACAGCTAAAAGGGATTGCGGCTATCGCGAGTAAAACGGCTTCAGAAATGTATGATTTAGAAATTTTGGCTCCCGAAATTCAAACGATAAAAAACAATATGACTCGTTTTGTGATTATTAACAGAGAGAATCATTTTGTGCCGGAAAGTGAAATAAACAGAGCTTCGATAAAATTTGAATTGGATCACAAACGCGGAAGTCTGGCAGCAGTTTTGAACGTAATGAGTGACTGCAAATTGAATTTAACTAAAATTCAGTCGCTGCCAAAAATTGAAACGCCTTGGAAATATTCGTTTTTCGTAGATGTGACTTTTGAGAAGTACGAAGATTTCGCCAAAGCAAAATCATTATTGCAGATCATGGCTGAGTATTTTAAAATATTGGGAGAATATAAAAATACAAAACCTTAAAAAAGGGAAAATAATCAAAAACTAAATTACAAATTCCAAATAGGGAACATTAAATAAATTGTCATGATTACAACAGCAAAGCGTCTCGATATAATTGAAGAATACTACTTCTCATCAAAGTTGAGAGAAGTGAGACAATTAGCCTCAGAAGGAAAACCAATTATCAATATGGGAATTGGAAGCCCGGATTTAAAACCATCACAAGCGGTTATAGATGCCGTTGTTTTGGCAATGCAGGACGAAAACGCACACCAATATCAAAGTTATCAGGGATTGCCGGAACTTAGAAAAGGTATGGCTGATTTTTATCAAAATAACTATGGAGTTACTTTAGATCCCGCTGTTGAGATTCTGCCATTAATTGGTTCAAAAGAAGGAATTATGCATATTTCTATGGCTTTCCTGAATGAAGGAGACCATGTTTTGATTCCAAATCCAGGGTATCCTACTTACACATCGGTGACAAATCTTGTTGGAGCTGTGCCAGTTTATTACGATTTGAAAGAAGCCAATAATTGGGAACCTGATTTTGACGCTTTGGAAAAACTGGATTTATCCAAAGTGAAAATCATGTGGCTGGGATATCCTCACATGCCGACAGGAGCAAGAGGAAGTTTGGAATTGTTTGCAAAATTAATAGCATTTGCTAAAAAGTACAATATATTATTAATCAATGACAATCCGTATAGTTTTGTTTTGAATGATAAACCAATGAGTTTACTGCAGGTTGAAGGAGCAAAAGATGTTGCATTAGAGCTGAATTCTTTGAGTAAAACCTTTAACATGGCCGGCTGGAGAGTTGGCATGGTTTTAGGAAGTGCAGCACTTATAGATGCCGTTCTAAAAGTAAAAAGCAACATGGACAGCGGTATGTTTTACGGAATCCAAAAAGGTGCTGTCGAAGCTTTGAAAAGCGACAAATCGTGGTTTGATTCTATGAATGCTGTTTACAAAAAGCGTCGTGCGCTTACAGAACAATTGGCAGAGAAACTGAATTGCGAAGTATATAAAGAAGGAGTTGGACTTTTTGTTTGGGCAAAATTGCCAGAAGGAATAACATCGGCAGAGGATTTTATAGACAAGATATTATATGAGAAATCTATTTTTATCACTCCGGGAACAATATTTGGTTCTAATGGAGAAGGCTATATCCGGTTTGCGCTTTGTGTGAAAGAGGAAAAAGTACAGGAGGCAATAGATAGATTTTAGATCATCAGGCTGAACTGAGTGAAGCCTTTTAAAAGAATAAAAACTAAATTAATTTAAGAAAAATAAGAATCAAAAATGAAAAACACACACCTGTTTTGTTTAATAGCATCAATACTTTTAATTGCTTGTGAAGGTGATGAAGGCCCAACGGGATCGCAAGGGCATAGTGGTATAAACACTTTAATAAATATGACTGTAGAAAATGCAGGAAGTAATTGTGAAAATGGGGGGCTGAAAATTGAAACAGGTTTAGATAATAATTTTAATGGAATTCTTGAGAGCAATGAGGTGCAAAACACAAGATATGTTTGTAACGGAATTAACGGAAAAAATAGCCTAACAGCTGTAGTAAAGGAACCAGCAGGAGCCAGTTGTAAAAATGGAGGGATAAAAATAAATTCTGGTTTAGATCTTAATAGAAATGGCTCTTTAGAAGAGAATGAAATAACTTCGACAACATATGTTTGTAATGGAATAGATGGTAATACTAGTTTAACCAGAACTACAAATGAAAACTCAGGCGCTAACTGTGGAAATGGAGGTTTGAAAATTGAATATGGATTGGATTTAAACATAGATGGGATATTAAACGATAACGAAGTTAAGTATGTAACATACGTATGTAATGGTTTAAACGGAAGTCTAAGTCTTGTAAATATTACAGATGAAGCAAAAGGTGGTGTTTGCGGCAGCGGTGGAATAAAGATAGAGTCGGGTATTGATTTAAATAATAATAAAATATTGGATAATACTGAAATTCAAATAACAAAATATGTTTGTAAAGGAAACGAAGGTATTATAAATGAAGAAATCCGGTTAAGAGTAGCTGATGGTATAGGTACAAATGCAAATACTTCAAGTTTGGTTCCTGTAGTTGTGTCAGGTATTACATTTGACATTAGAAATTTTCAAAATATAAATTCAATAATTTTTGAATCGGATCCTTGGGTTGCCAAAACTACTAATTATGCGAGATTGGAGCTTTATAATGTTACAGATAATTCAGTAATAGCAAATTCTTTACTAAGATCAAACAATTTGTATGAGACAAAACAGGACATGAAAACAAATGAACTCATAAATGCATTTCCTCAAAAAGAGATTAAATTAGGAATAAGATTGAGTTCTGAAATTGATGGAGAGTTTTCATCAAGTGGAATAGGTTATCTGATTATTAAAAAAAAATAATTTATTTATTATTAATCAAAAGCCACTAGTAACGAAAATGAACGAATTGTAGATTTTTGAATGTAATAAAAAGTTGTTGAAAAAACGGGAAGCCCTAGCCCTGATAGCAGTGGAAATCCTTTTGTGCTGGGGTTCAGCACAAAAGATTGAAACGGATAGCAGGATTAGCTTCAAATAAATTTAAAAAATGAATGTACACGTAATAGGAATAGGATTGATTGGGGGTTCGATGGTGCTGGACATCAAAGTGCTGTATCCTGAAGCGGCTATTCACGGTATTGATACTAACCAGAATCACGTTCAAGAAGCAATTGCTTTGGGAGTGATTGATAAAGAATCCAGTTTTGAGGATTTGGCAGCAGCTGATTTTGTGATTGTTTCGGTGCCTGTAGATGTAGCGATGACGGTTTTGCCAAAAGTACTGGATGTTATTGGAGAGCAGACTATTGTTTTTGACGTGGGTTCTACTAAAACACCAATTTGTGAAGCATTAGCCAATCATCCGAAAAGAAGAAATTTTATTGCAGCGCATCCTATTGCAGGAACTGAGTTTTCAGGACCTTCGGCGGCGATAAAAGGATTGTTTCAAGGGAAAACAAATATTATTTGCGAAGTCGAAAAAACGACTTTCAAACTGCAGGAAAAAGCATTGGAACTGTTTAAAGAACTGGGAATGAGAATTCGCTATATGGATCCAAAATCGCATGATAAACATATTGCTTACGTGTCGCATTTATCACACATCAGTTCGTTTATGCTTGGTAAAACGGTGATCAATAAAGAAAAGGACGAGCAGGATATTTTTGACATGGCTGGATCCGGTTTTGAAAGCACCGTTCGTTTGGCTAAAAGTTCACCGGCGATGTGGACACCAATTTTTAAACAGAATAAAAAGCAGGTAGTCAAAACATTAGAAGAATATATTGCTAATTTATCTAATTTTAAGGAACTTTTGGTAAATGATGATTACGAGGCGATTTATAATGAAATGCAGAGTGTAAATAAAATAAGGGAAATATTAAACGGAATGAACGCAAAAAAGTAGGCAGTTATCAGTTGTCAGTTTGCAGTTAAAATAGAGTAAAGAAAAATAAAAGTAGTAAGTAATTAAATAACAATCATCCATCCGTGATTTCATCTTCGCTCAGGCGAAAGAATCGGGAAGGGAAAAATTAAGAAAAGATGGAAAACAAGAAAGAAATGAGAGATTGGTTGAACGAATTCAAATTGTCTCATCCATTCGTAATTGCAGGACCTTGTAGTGCTGAAACTGAAGAGCAGGTGTTGAAAATTGCTCATGAATTGAAAAACTCAGACGTTAGCGTTTTTAGAGCTGGAATCTGGAAACCAAGAACTCGTCCAGGAGGATTTGAAGGTGTTGGAGAAATTGGATTAAAATGGCTTAAAAAAGCTAAAGCAGAAACAGGTTTGCTTATGGGAACTGAGGTTGCTACTGCAGCGCACTGTAAATTAGCTTTGGAAAATGATATTGATGTTTTATGGGTTGGTGCTCGTACAACTGCAAATCCATTTGCGGTTCAAGAGATTGCTGATACATTGGCTGGAACTGATAAAATTGTATTGATTAAAAACCCAGTAAATCCAGATATGGCTTTATGGTTAGGCGGTGTTGAGCGTTTGTATGCTGCTGGAATCAAAAAATTGGGAGTTATCCACAGAGGTTTTTCTACTTACGAAAAAACAAAATACAGAAACATTCCAGAATGGCAGATCGCTATCGAATTGCAGAATAAATTTCCTGATTTGCCTTTGATAATCGATCCTTCGCATATTACAGGAAACCGTGATATGATTCTTGAAGTAACGCAGGAAGCTTTGGATTTAAATTATGACGGTATGATTATTGAAACGCATAATGATCCAGAAAATGCTTGGTCTGATGCAGCGCAGCAAGTTACTCCTGATGCTTTGAAACAAATTTTCAAAGATTTGAAAGTAAGAAAAGTGAGCGGTGACAATGATTTTGATCAAAAAATGACCAAATTAAGAGCTAATATTGATGTGCTTGACGCTAATTTATTAGACTTATTAGGAAAAAGAATGAAAATTGCTGACGAAATTGGACAAGTGAAAAAAGACAATAACGTTGCGATTCTTCAAAACAATCGTTGGAATGAAATCCAGGAAAAAATGGTTGCCGAAGGTGCTAAAAAAGGATTGACAGAAGAATTTATCATAAGATTATTCAAAGACATCCACCAAGAGAGTATTGGTCACCAAGAAAAAGTATTGAATTCATAATTCGAAATTTTTTGAAAATAGAATCCCCGTATTTGTTAAGAGTACGGGGATTTTTCGTTTTATAAATTTTTGGAGCAGAAAGATTTGGCATTTCTGGAAATATCGTCCCGTTTTATGCTGCAATCTTTTGTGCCGAACCCCGGCACAAAAGGATTTCCACTTCAACCGGGGCTAAAGAGTGAAATTTTGCTTTTTTGCTAGTATTCAAAAAACACACACTTTAAACTTTAAACCTGAAACAAAACTTTATCTTTGCAGCATCTTAGGTTTAATCAAAGCCTAAATTCTAAAATTAAAAATGACAGGACTCGTTTACAAATCTACAGGAAGCTGGTACACCGTAAAATCTGAAGAAGGCGATTTTATAGAATGCCGTATGAAAGGGAAATTCCGAATAAAAGGAATTAAAAGCACCAATCCAATTGCTGTGGGCGATATTGTCGATTATGAACTCGAAGAAACTTCAGATACTGTTACGGGAACGATTCATAATATTCACGAAAGAAAGAATTACATCGTTCGAAAATCGGTGAATCTGTCACATCAAATGCATATTATAGCTTCGAATATTGATCGTGTTTTTCTTTTGGTTACCATCAATAATCCGCCAACTACTTTTAATTTTATTGACCGTTTTTTGGTAACTGCCGAAGCTTACGGAATCGAAACGATATTGGTTTTTAATAAAATCGACACTTTTGACGAAGCTACATTAGACGAACAGTTGTACATGCAGCACGTTTATCAGGAAATTGGATACCAATGTTTGAGGGTTTCTGCTACTGCAAATAAAGGAGTGGAGGAATTAAAGCAATTGATGATTGGAAAAGTTACTATGTTTTCAGGTCATTCGGGAGTTGGAAAATCAACTTTGGTCAATGCTTTAGAACCTTCTTTACATCTAAAAACCAAAACGATTTCCGAAGCCAGTAAGCAGGGACAGCACACTACGACTTTTGCCGAAATGTATGATTTGAGTTTCAATGCTCGAATAATTGATACTCCGGGAATCAAAGGTTTTGGAATTGTTGATATGGAAAAGGAAGAAATCAGTGGTTATTTCCCTGAGTTTTTCAAGTTGAAAGAGCAATGTAAATTCAATAATTGCCTGCATAAAGAAGAACCGCACTGTGCCATCAAAGCAGCTTTAGAAAAAGATGAAATCGCCTGGTCTCGTTATAACAGCTACCTTAAAATTTTAGAAGGTGACGATGAGCATTATCGCGTTGATTCCTATGATGAAGAACGAAAAGCAAGCGATGAAACGAGGAAATAACAATTTCAATTTCAAAAATCAATAGCAATATCAATGTTGAAATTTATTTCAGAATAAAATGAAGTCTGTAATCCAAAGAGTTTCCTCTGCCTCCGTAACCATCGATTCTAAAATTGTAGCTGATATCCAAAAAGGGCTGTTAGTTTTGGTAGGAATCGAAGATGCAGATACACAGGAAGACACCAATTGGCTTTGCCAGAAAATAACGAATCTCCGCATTTTTGGTGATGAGAATGATGTCATGAATCTTTCGGTAAAAGATATTGATGGAGACATAATCGTAGTCTCACAATTTACGCTTCATGCTTCCACCAAAAAAGGAAACCGTCCGTCATACTTAAAAGCTTCAAAGCCAGAAGTTGCAATTCCCATGTATGAAAACTTCGTAAAACAAATCGAAAAAGAATTGGGCAAGAAAGTTCAAACTGGAATATTTGGAGCAGATATGAAAGTGGCATTACTAAATGACGGCCCAGTGACTATCGTGATGGACAGTAAAAACAAGGAGTAATAAAAAATATCGGGAATTCTTTTGGAAAAATCCCCGATAAATTAATTACTCTTTTTTCAGATTAGCAATAATTTCCGGACTAACCTTAATAACGGTTCCGTGGCGCGTTCCCTGCGGGAATGAAACCTTATCCGAGATATCCTCCCAGCCCGTTTCTGTTTGTTTTACAGCTCCGTATTTTTTTTGGGTGTATTTGTCAAAATAAACAATCCAATTATTATCAATTTTGATTGCTGTTGGTCCTTCAGCCCAGTAATTTCCTGTAATTGGAGCGCTTGCTTTTGTGTAAGGTCCTGTCAGATTATCGCTGTAAGCTACTTTAAGATTCTTTTGGACAGGTACTTTTGTCTCATCTTTTAGAAACATTACATAACCTTTGTCTTGTTTTAAAATAGAGGCATCAATAACATTAAATCCAGGTTCGTAAAGCAGTTTTGTTTTACTGAATTTCTTAAAATCTTTTGTAGTGGTATAATAGATTCTGTGATTATATCCTTTTTCTTCTTCCGATTTAGTTTCCAAAAATTTACCGTCAATTGTTGAAGCCCAATAAATCATATAGGTCTTTGACTTTTCATCGAAAGTAATTTCGGGAGCCCAAGTGTTTCTTGCTTCTTTTTCATGAGCCATTACTGGAATAAATTCCTGTTTTGACCAATTAATTAAATCTTTCGAAGAAGCATATCCAATTCCTTTATCTGTCCAGCTAACGGTCCAAACCATGTGAAACAATCCATCGCCGCCTTTAATGATGCAAGGATCTCTCATGAGTTTGTCTTTTCCAACTTCGGGAGTTAAAAATGATTTGTCATTTTTCAAAGTTTTCCATTCGTAACCATCAACACTGCTGGCAAAATGCAGTCCGTCTTCTCCATTTCCTTTAAAATAAGAAAATAAATAGGTTGGTTTTTCCTCTAAAAATTTATTGGCTATCAGCCATTTTTTGCAGGCAGTCGGCCAATCTGTATTGGTTCCTTTTGTACCTAAGCCAAAACCATGACCACCATTTTGGTACAAATGCATCTCAGCAGCAACTTTGTTTTTCTTTAATGCTAAATAATAATTAATGCTATTTTCTACAGGAACCGCATGATCATCTGTTGCGTGTACTAAAAATGTTGGAGGCGTATTTTCGTTTACTTCCTTTTCATTAGAATATTTAGCAATCAGCTCGGCAGAAGCTGTTTTTCCTAAAAGACTTTCTTTGGAACCATTATGAGTGATTCCGTTTTCCATAGAGATTACAGGATAGATTAGCATCGAAAAGTCAGGGCGGGCGCTAATATCTTCTTTGCTGTCGTATACTTTATCCAAATAATGAGTGGATGCGGTTGAAGCCAAATGGCCTCCCGCTGAAAATCCAATGATTCCAATTTTAGTAACATCCAGATTCCATTTTACAGCATTTCGTCGTAAGACCCGTATTGCTTCTTGTGCATCTTGAAGAGGTCCAATGGTTTTATCAGTCATAATATCATCAGAAGGTAAGCGGTATTTAAGTACAAAAGCCGAAATGCCTATCGAATTAAACCATTTTGCAACATTGATTCCTTCTTTGTCAATCGACAAAACAGAATATCCGCCGCCAGGACAAATGACAACCGCAGCACTTGTGCCTGAATTATTTTCCACCAAAAAAGGCATTAAAGTTGGCTCAGTAACTTTTCGGATTCCTGTTCGAATTCCTTGAGCATCCAATCGAGGCTCTTCTTTATAAGCTTCATTTTTAATAGCTCCCGGAATTTGATTCCATAATGGGAATGCTGCGCTTTCCTGCGCAAAACTATTGATGGACAATCCTAAAAAAAGTATTGATCCAAAAAGTATCATTTTATTAATTCTGTTCATTATTCTTTTTATAAAATTCTATTTCTACAATACGCAGCTGCCCTTTGGTTTTCGTTGCTTCTTTATCTTTAAACAAATCTAATTCTTTGTTTGGATCTACTTCAACAATAGTTTCGAAACCATCTTTTTCAGAATTAGATCCTGTCAGTTCAATTGTTATTTCTTTTGCTAATACTGGTTTTAATGGAATGGTGATATATCCCAAACTCTGTTCTGTATTGCCGCGATATACTTCTTTCCCATCTGCCAATATACGAATTGGATAGCTTTTACTGCGCCATCCTGTAAATTTAACTACGGTTTCATTTACTATTGCTGGCTCTGTTAAAGTATAGGTGATTTTTCCAGTACTGATTTTTCCGTCATTTGCCCATTCTGTCAATTCATTATCATCATAGCTTTTATTCGCATTATCGGCATTCACAGTTGCTGTTGCATTACTAATAAAAACCGGCGTTCTTTTTATAGTATAAGAAGGCGTTTCCGGCGTTGCGCCTCTGCCTAAATAAGAAGGCGTTTTATCACTAGGCAATTGTTCTGCAAGTCCATTTTTTGTTAAAAATGGTTTTGATTTCAAAATAACTTTAGCCGACTGCAGTCCTTTAAATTTAGCTGAAACAGTAATTTCGCCAGCATTCAAGGTAGAACGAATCATAATTCGGTTTACGCCATTTTCTACAGGCAATGTTTTAGATAAAATATAATTATCAGGACCTTGAGCAATTCCGCCTAACCATTCTGCATTTCCGTTCAAAGAAAATTCGATTAGGCTGTTATCCAGAACACAGCGATTTCCTTTTTTATCCACCACTTCGACATCTATTAAAGCAACATCAGCGCCGTTTGCCAATAATCCTTGTGTACTCGTATGTGAAGTTAATCGAATTGCAAAAGGCGTTCCCGAAGTTGTTTTCTGATCTTCACTCAGCACTTTGTTGTTTGTATCATAGCTTACCGCTTTCACAGAACCGGATTCCCAATGGATGTTTTCGAAAGTATATAAAAACTGTGTGCTTTGCTTGCCAAAACCTTTGGATTTACCATTAACAAAAAGTTCGACTTTAGCTCCTGAAGAGACCACATAAATATTTTTTGTTACTTCATTAGTATAATTCCAATGTCCTATAATATGGGTTCTGTATTTTTCGATATCGACCCAGCCATCCCACATTACCTGATGTGCATAGAAACCGTCTTTTGGAATTCTCATTGCATCAACTTCTCCGCTTCTTCTGTAATTTTCAGCACCTCTAAAATGCGTGTTACTATCCGAAAAAATAATATTTACGCCACCAGAATTTACTCTTTTTCCAGTTCCAGGACGCTCGCGATAATAGTCAAACCAGCGCGCTACATTTTCGATGGCATGAGCATCTTGGTTATGGTTATACGAACTTGCATCTGTTACTTTTGATCCGTTAACATTGGAATGATTTGTACCGCCAGTTCCTTCTTTATGGAAAGGAGGGGAGAACTCGTCCCAATATTTTCTCAAGCCTTCATCTCTTGAATATTCGGTTGCCCAAAGTGGTTTTCCGGCACTTTTATTAATATACAGCATTTCCCCGCCGTATTCTGCTACTTTGCTGTCCAGCATTTCACGGGAACCAATAGCTCTTCCGCCAAAAGGATCGTAAGAATCGCGTAAACTTTTCATCTCGCGCATGTGTTCCTCGCTGATTACTTCGTTTCCTGATTCATAAAATAAGATGCTCGGATTATTGCGGTTATAAATTATGGCATCGCGCATTAAATTAACGCGCTGTGTCCATTGCACTCCTTTTGAATCTTTTTCGGCATCACCAGCAGGCATGGCTTGGATTAGACCAACTCTGTCACAAGATTCCACATCTTGTTTCCAGGGCGTAACGTGCATCCATCGTACTAAATTACCATTGCTTTCTACCATTAACCGATTGCTGAAATCACTCAGCCAAGCAGGAACAGACATTCCGATTGCAGGCCATTCGTTGCTGGTGCGCTGTGCGTAGCCTTTCATTTGCAGTACGCGGTCATTCAATACTACTTCACCATTTGCGAAAGCAGTTTTTCTAAAACCGGTTTTAGTGATAACGGCATCAATTTCTTTACCGTCAATTTTCAAAATGGTTTTTACGGTGTACAAATACCCATAACCCCAACTCCAAAAATGCAGATTCTCTAATTCTTTTGATGCTTTAATGATTTTGGTTTCACCCGAATTTAATGTTGTTTTTGATCCCGAAAATTCAGCTGTTTTTTTGCCGTCAATATCAAAAACCTGTACCTCATAAGAGAAGGTTTTAGCTGTAGGATATTCGTTTTTAACTTCGGATTCTGCGGCTACTAAAGCTGTTTTTTTGGTGATATTTATATCAGTAGCATAAACATAAGTTCCAATTGTTTTTAGATTTGAATACAAAGGAAGTGTTTGATATAATTTATCCGTTACATGAAGGTAAACGTTCTTTGGAATCCCACCGTAATTGGCATTAAAATTATTATTATTCCACTGAAAAGTAGATCCTGTTTCCTGTTCTTTATACTTCCAGCCATTATCAATGCGAAGAGCAATAGTGTTTTCGGCTGGATATGGTTTTACCAATGCTGAAATGTCATAGCCAAAAGCCATTACACCATTTTCATGTAGCCCGACTTTTTGCCCATTGACATAAATAGTGCCGCCTTGACGGACACCTTCGAATTCGATAAAAACTTTTTTATCATTTGCGCCTTCCGGCAGTTTGAATTTCTTTCGATACCAAACAATTCCGGTAGTTAGCTGGGTAATGTCCTTTTTGAAAGCTTCATTTTCATTAAAAGCATAAGGAAGCGTTACGGAAGTCCAATCCGAAGTTTTATAATCAATTGCTTCAGCTCCGGTAAGGTCTTCAACCTTGAATTTCCAATCCGAATTAAAATTGTATTTTTTTCTGCTGAATTCTTGCGAATGAGCAGAAAAAATACTCACCATTAATAAGGTGACAAAAATCAATTTTTTTAGAATTCTATAGTTCATACGGTGCTAATTAATATTCATTAAAAAGGGAAGTTTAGTAACTTCCCTTTTGTTCTCTTTTTAACCAACTGTTTCCTTTGATTCTTATAAAAAAGACCAATTGCTATTACTTCATTTTATAAATTTCTGATCCTGCTAACAGGAAACATCCCAATCCATAATCTTCAAAATCAGGGATTTTATCATAGTTTAAAGGCTGACCGTCTTTTGGTTCTTTTCCTGTTGATTGCAAAAAGCCTAAAAATCCGTCTTTATGTAAACTTTCTGTAGTTAAAGCTTTCCATGCTTTTTCTACAACTGGCAGATAGGTTTTTTTATCTAAAATTCCATTGTTGATTCCGTAAGTGATGCCATAAACAAACAAAGCAGTTCCAGAAGCTTCTTTTTCTCCAAAATTAGTCGGATCATGTAAACTCACATTCCAGAAACCATCTGGTCTTTGAATTGGCACTAAGGCTTTTGCCATCGCTTGTAAATCTTTTACATATTGATCTCTATGCGGCGCGTCTTTTGGGATTATTGTCAACACTTTTGCAAGAGCGGCAATTACCCAGCCATTACCACGGCTCCAGTAACAGTCTTCACCGTTTGGTTCTTTGTAGGGAGCATCAAAATCGGCATCTCTCCACCATAATCCGTCTTTTGGATTGTATAATCCATGGTCTCCATGATTATTTCTGGAGAACATATACATCTCATACATTTTCTCGAAATAACGATTGTCTTTTTCTAAAACACCCATTTTTGCAAAAACAGGCATTCCCATTTGTATCGCATCAATCCATGACCAGTCATTGTTTTGAGGCGTATTGAGCAGCATTGAAATATTTGCTCTGGTATTTTTTAATTTTTTTGCATCTGGTTCTAAATTATACAAATCGATATAGGTTTGTGCGGCGCAATAATTATCGGCATTTCTGGTCGTGTTTCCTCCATTAAAACCCCATTTATGAGATTCAGCCCAATCGTAAGCATAGTTATAATAAATATCTTTTGGATAAATTTCATGCAAAGCCATCAATCCTTCATAATACACAGCACGAGTCCAAATGTTACTTGGACGTTCTTTGTTGGTAATAATGGTTTTGCCCGTATCAGGCCATTTGTCCATAAAATATTTATTAGCCAGTTCCATTTGGGACAATACTGTTTTTTTGTCAAATGTCTGTTGTGCTTGTGTTGCAGTGGTATAGGCCAAAACAGCCGTGATAAATAAAACTATTTTTTTCATTTTTGGTAATTATTTAATTCTTGATTTCATTTTTTAAAGGAGTAATAGAAACAGGGCCTAACAATCCGGAAGGAGTTGGATCCCATTTGGTTGCGTCAAATTTTTTATAATCTTTGTCAACCATATTGATCTCATAGAATATTTTCCATTCTATTCCTTTGAGTTCCATATCGCGGACTCTGTTGGCACCCAGATTAGTGACTTGAATTTTAAGTTCGTTTTTACCAGGTTTCAGTTTGCCAATATTTAGTTTATATGGAACAGACCAAGCTGTGCCAATATAAGTACTGTTTAACCACACTTTTGCGCTTTCGCGGACATCCCCAAGATCTAAACTCCAATTGTCAGCGGTAATTTTTGGGCTGTCGAATTGTAAAGTATAAGTAGCAGAACCCGAAAAAGCTTCGGCTTGCGGTGATAATTTTGTCCAAGATTCCAGAGCCGTTAAAGTCGCTGGCTGTGGAAGTTCAGGGCCTCCTTTATCAAAATTCAACTGCCATTTTCCGTTTAAAGGAACTGCAGCTGATGCTGTTTCCCAATAGTTCCATTTTTGTGCAGTTGGGGTATTCTCTGTAATTAATATCAATGATTTCCCTGCTTCGATATGTAATTTTACCAATGTTTGATTATCCGATTTTTGAACGATTGCATTGCCATATTGATTCGTTAACGGGTCATAAATAACGACTTCTCTATTGCCAATCTGCAATGGAATCATTCCGTCAATAGTTTTGTTGGTGTGATTAACTAAATAATACAATTTTTCATTGTCAAGGGTTCTTCGTATAAACTTTAATCCAGTATTAACCAGACTTTCAGGTTTAATGTTTTCTGAGTTCAAACTTTGTAAAATATCCGAAACAGGCTGAGTTAAGTTTTTATTTTCCGCTATTGATTTTTGAAGTTCTGAATTTTGTTTTTCATATTCATTAAATCCGGGAACTGATTCAGGCAGTCCTTCAAAAATAATTTTGGCACCGTTTTTCTTTAAATCGATCAGCTTTTTTAATGTTTCTAATGGCATTGTTTTGCAGACAGGAACAACCAGCGATTTAAAACTGCCGCCAGGCAAAATAATTACCCCGTCTTTTACAACTGCCTGCTTTATAAAGGCATCTGATATAAAATCAACACTATATCCTTTACTCATTAAGTTTTTGGTAGTATCATAAAATGAAGTTCCATAAAGCCATTCGGATAAAGAATGGATTTTGAACTGCATAAACAAAGAACCTTTGTCGTATTTGTTCCAAACATCATAAACAGGCCAGTATAATAAAATTTCATTATCTGGTTTTCCCTGCTGCAGTAATGACTGGCAATTGGTGATATAAGAAAATAAGCTTGGGGCATCTTCCCAAATGGTGTTGGTGCTGTTAAAATTTACTGAAGCATAAAACTTCCATCCTGGCCATGCTGCTCTAGTTGGAGAGTAAGTGGAACCGTGTAAAAAAGCATGATTGACTCCATTTAAAAACAAGTCTTCTACTTCAGGCTTACATTGTGATAAGGCAGTTTTAAAGTGTTCTCTCAGCCATGTAAATGATTCTGATGATATTAATGGTTTTCCTGAAATGTGTGCGGCAGATGAGGAGAACTTTAGCATCACAGGATCGGCATCGCCTTCGCGGATGTCTTGTTTTTCACGTCTAAAACCCGGAATGGCATAAGGCATAGAGCCAAAGGTTTCACATTCTGGAATATCGGCGGAAGCGTATAAATCGATTAAATTTCCAGGTGAGCCATGTGCTTGTAATTTGGTTTTGTAATTTTTGCTGTTAGCCCATTTTGTCCAAGGCAGATCAAATTTATTCAGTAACAAATCGGAAATAGTTTCTCTGTAATCGCTTTTTATTCTGTTGCCTATTTCATTATCATTGTCACTTAATAGTTCCGGAAGGTGCTTTTTTAAATCATACCCTCTGCGTTTCTCAAATTTCTGTAGAAACAAAGGAGTGAAATCGGTTCCATATACTTCATAGCTATCGTTAAAAATGGCTCGTAACTTTCCTTCAAATCCTGTTAATGCTTTGTCAAAAGGAACTACATAAGAATTAAAGGCAACTTCTGAATAATGATCTAAGGTGTATCCTTTGCCTCCTGGCGCTGCTCGTTTTACCTGCTGGCCTGTTTTGCCTGCAAAAACCGCATAAAGAGTATAGTTTGTTTTTTTTGCTTTCCAATTAAGTACATTTCCATTTAATTGGTTTGTTAAATCAAAATAAGATCCATCAGCGCCATAAGCTGAAACCGATATTAACTGTGCTGGTATTTTCTCTTTTTCAGGTGCTGCTTTTATTTCTTTATTAAACCACTCGTTTTTTTGAACCTGATATTTTTCTATAACTAATTTAGTTGCTGCATAAGGAAGTGTAACCTGCGGACCTCCATAAGGCCAGCCCGTTCCAAGAACCATATCAACCTGCATGCCTAAACTGTCTGCGACTTTTATGGTATAACCTAACATTTCCATATACTTTGGCGACAAATAATCGATGAAGTTATTTTCTTCGCCTTTTACGCCATATATTGGAGTAATCTCTACACCGCCAATTCCGGCTTTGTGAAAATCAATTAAACTTTTTTTGAGATTTGGTTTGTCTACAGCGCTCCCCATCCACCACCAGCGGGCCCACGGCTGACTAATATTTTTTGTTTCCTGCAAACGAAATTTAGATACTGTTTGTGCAGAAGTTACAGAAATAAAAACTGCTGTTACAACTGTAAATAAGTATGCTTTTTTAAGTATCATTTGTTACTAATTAGTTGTTGATTGATATGGATATTTAGAAAAGTAAAAATAGAATTATGTGTTCTAATAGGTATCCTGTTGCGTCCTGTTTAATAAATATTGCATTTTTATTAAAATTCATTTTTTTAGAATTAATAAATTATAGAATAAATAAAAAATTATATTTTTTTTTGAATTATTCTTAATAGTATCTAAATAACTTATTATGAATAATTTAAGATTGAATTTATTTAGTTACAGGCTCTTATGAAGTAAGATGTTGTTATCCTGCAGGATACTGCAGGATAGAAAGGATAAATAGTATAAATAATTTTGAGAACTAATAATAATTAACCAATATTTAACTTTTTATGAAAAATAAATCTAGTGTTTGGGTTTTTATGATTTTGTTTGCCATGTTACAAACGGTAACTTATGCGCAAAATAAAACCATAAAAGGAGTAATTACAGACCCTTCCGGATTACCAATTCCTGGAGCAAATGTAAAGATTAAAGGAGCTGCGAAAGGAGCAAGTTCTGATTTTGACGGTCATTATTCTATTGAAGCTAAAGCGGGTGACGTTTTAGTTTTTAGTTTTACAGGGTCAAAATCTGTGGAAAGAGTAGTTGGAGCTTCAGATGCTTTGAATGTAACTTTAAGAGAAGAAGCTGCGACTCTTAATGAAGTTGTAGTTATTGGGTACGGTACTGTTAAGAAGAAAGATTTAACGGGATCTGTATCGAGTGTAAATGCTGAAACGCTAAATGCTAGACCGGTAACCAATGCTTTGCAGGGGTTGCAGGGAAGGGCGGCAGGTGTTGATATACGTACGGCTGAGCGTCCAGGGACTATTGGTGCAGTGAGGGTTCGTGGAAACCGATCCTTAACAGCAAGTAACAGTCCGCTTTATGTTGTAGATGGAGTACCATTATTGTCAGCTTCATCTATTGAAACGCTCAATCCGAGAGATATCGAATCTATAGATGTCCTAAAAGATGCTTCGGCTACAGCTATTTATGGTTCGCGTGGCGCTAATGGGGTTATTATAGTTACTACAAAACAAGGAAAATCTGGTAAGTTCAGTTTAAACTTAACAGAAACTGTAACGTTATCTTCAATAGTTGACCGTGCTCCTTCTATGAGTGCATCTGATTTTATTGATTTTAGAAGAGCTGCGGCTTATAATCTTGATCCGGTTAAATATGCTAATCCAAGTTCGCCAACTTTAGCTAACGATACTTTAATTTTTGACAGTGCTTTAGACGGTCAGACTTCAAGGAATAATGTATTGCGAGGTTGGGAGAGCGGTACTTGGGATGCTTCTAAAGTTACTAATACTGATTGGACAGATTTTGTAACACAAACGGGTGTTACTAATGAGCATGTTATTAGCGCAAGCGGAGGTTCAGACAAGGTGAATGCTTATGGTTCATTTGGATATTTGAATAATGAGGGGACTCAAAAAGGGCAGTCTTATGAGCGCTATACTGCAAAATTAAGTACCAATATAAAACCGGCAGACTGGTTTAGTTTCAATGCTTCTTTCAATGTTTCTTGGAGTGAGCAGGATTACGGGATGTCAACTTTGGGAGCTAGAAGCGGAACTGCTCCTAATGCAATTTATGATGCAGCCAAATCTATTTATAATATGGCGGTGCCTTATGATGCAAACGGAAAAATTATTATTAACCCTGGAGGAGAGAGCGGTGTTTATACTATTATTGATGAATGGAATAGAAGTACACAATTGTCACAGACTATGCGTGTCTTAGGTAGTTTTTCAAGTACAATAGATATTGGAAAAATTTGGGAACCTGTAAAAGGGCTTAGTTATAAATTAAGTTTTGGACCTGATTTTCGTCATTGGAGAGAAGGTGTGTATATTGACGGAACATCTTCTTTGAAAGTGAATTCTAATGGCACGCCTGGAGTTAATTTCGCCCGACTTCAAAATCGCCGTGATTTATCTTGGACTTTAGATAATATGTTAACCTATGACCGTACTTTTGCTGAGAAACATAGAGTGGGCGCTACATTACTTCAAACAGCTTCTTCTTGGAATATTGAAAATTCATCAATGGATGCTAATAATGTTCTAAAACCTTCAGCTTTGTGGAATGCTTTTGGTGCAGTAGATATTACAAATGCAGCTAATAATGCTCATATGAGTTCAGGGCTTACGGAACGTCAGCTTAACTCCTATATGGCTCGTTTTAACTATGGTTTTGACAGTCGTTATTTATTGACACTTTCAGGACGCTGGGACGGTGCTTCGCAGTTGGCAGAGGGTAATAAATGGGATTTTTTCCCTTCAGCGGCATTAGCATGGAGAGTTGATAGAGAGGAATTTCTAAAGAACGTAACTTGGATTAATGATTTCAAAGTTCGTTTAGGAGTTGGTTCAACTGGTAATTCTTCAGTTGATCCTTATTCTACAAAAGGGGATGTTTCAAAAATATTCCTTCCTTTCAACGGGCAGCCAAATGGTGTTGGTTATACAACTAACGAGCCTTATTATACAAACAGTCAGACAGCTATGGCTAATCCAGAACTTGGCTGGGAAAAAACTACTCAATATAATTTAGGATTAGATTTCGGTTTCTTAAACAACCGTATCAGCGCTACAATTGATGTATACAAATCGAATACTAGTGATTTGATTATGAATATGAAAATTCCAACATTAACAGGTTTTCCTTCTATTTATACAAATGTAGGTAAGTCAAGTAATCAAGGTGTTGAGGTAACTCTTAATGCTACTCCAGTGCAGACTGCAGGAGGATTTGTATGGGAGACAAGTTTGAATGGAGCTTGGCAGAAAGATCAGATTGATGAATTAGCTTATGGGAAAAATGACATGGTAGATAATGCATGGTTTATTGGAGAATCTATTAATGTTCGTTACGGTTATGACAATTTAGGAATGTGGCAGGATACACCTGAAGATATAGCAGAAATGGCAAAATGGAATGCCAATGGTGAGAAATTTGCACCAGGAAAAGTACGTCCGCAAGATCAAAACGGAGATTATAAAATGACGGCAGTTGACAGAGTAGTTCTAGGAAACAGTAATCCTAATTGGACTATGGGATGGGATAATACATTTAGCTATAAAAGTTTTGAATTAGGAGTAAATTTATATGGAAGGATGGGTTATATGGAGTCTTTAGGAGGTCAAGCGATGACAGCACGTGCTAACCAAATTGAAACAGATTACTGGAGACCTGACAATACTGGAGCAGAATTTCAAAAGCCAATTCTTGGACAGGCTTCTTCAGGTTCGCAAGATGCGTATTCTGGGCTTTTAGGATTTCAGGAGGCAGCATATCTTAACATCCAGTATATTTCTCTAGGGTATAATCTGCCTAAAGATCTTTGTACTCATATGGGGTTCTCCAATCTAAAATTGTATTCTCAATTAGTGAACCCTGGCAGTATCTATCAGTCATTAGATTGGTATAATTTTGATACAAATTCAACGTATTATAACCGCAGTTTTGTTTTTGGAGTTGAATTCGGCTTTTAATGAATAATCAATTTACAAGGAATTAAAAGAAATAACATTTAAAATAGTAGAAATGAGTAAATTTAAAAATATAGGAATTGGACTTTTGATACTGGGATTATCATTAGGCTCATGTTCACAGGATTTTCTGGATGAAGATTTGACAAATGCATATTCGGCAGATTATTTTGATACTCCGGAAGGACTAGAATCGTTGGCGGTTTCACTTTATGGTAATATCCGCTGGCAGTTTGGCTTTGAATGGTCTTACGGTACTACTCTTTATGGTACTGATGAGTTTACCAATGCAAATGATCTTACTAATGAGATGTGGAACACTTATGACAACCGTTTTGGGCCAGCTGGAGCAACAACGGGCACAGGTGCAGCCAATGGTAATGCGACTTCACCTGCGGCTTTGTGGGATGAGATGTATTACGGAATTGCGTCTTGTAATACTATTATAGCTAAGGCTAATACGGTTATTATTGATGCTGCTAAACGTGATCGTGTTTTAGCTCATGCTTATTTTTTACGTGGATACAATTATTATCGTCTTACCGCTCAGTATGGAGGTGTAGTGCTTCAAACAGTGCCGGCAGTAGGTGTTGTGCGTAATTTTAATCGTGCGACTGAGCAAGAATGCTGGGCGCAGACTATTTCGGATTTAAGAGAGGCTTACAAGCTTTTTGCTGGCGAAACGTATACTTATGGTAAAGGTGTTTCTTGGACAAAAGCCACAGCAGCACATTTTTTGGCAAAAGCTTTGCTTTTCCGTTCTTCTGAGCGATGTGATGCTTGGAACAGTTCATTTAAAGATGCAGATCTTAAAGAAGCTATAGATGCCACGACGTATGCTATTAACGCACGTGGTGGAAAACTAACAGCAAATTATAGTGATTTATATGCTAACTGGACTGGAATTGATTGTCCGAATGAACAGCTGGATGAAATATTAATGGCTGCGGGACATAATGGCGATGCTGCTACAGTGGGTCGTTTTGGAAATCGTACTTATAACTATTTCGCTCCTCAATTTTCCAGTTTCTCTGGAGGATGGGTTAGACGCGGGGTTTGGATTGGAAGTATGGATTTTCAGCGCTGCCGCCCAACTGAATATACTTACGGAGTTTATGATCACGTAAACGATGCCCGTTTGTGGAAAACTTTCAAAACGGTATATGGAGCTAATACTTTAGTGGCTCCCAATGCAGCAAGTTTGAAATTAGGAGATCCAGCGATTGTTATGATTCTTAACACTAAAAATGATAACACGTATAATGCTTCTAAATTTGGTGCAGCTGTTCAAGCTCCAAATTGGAGAGATGTTTCTGGCCGTTTACCGGAATGGAAAGTAGGCAGCCGCCAAACTCCG
Source organism: uncultured Flavobacterium sp. (assembly GCA_963511795.1). Classification (GTDB taxonomy): domain Bacteria; phylum Bacteroidota; class Bacteroidia; order Flavobacteriales; family Flavobacteriaceae; genus Flavobacterium. The sequence continues at coordinate 77,479 of CAUPKP010000010.1, forward strand.
ACTTCGGGTGCTTTAACAAATACGCCAAATCAATTTGTTCCTAATTCACTTGTATTGTATCAAAATGGTAATTATGTAGCGCCAACATTCAAAAATCAGCCTATTTGTAATTTCTTTGCTGGGATTAATAAAACTGATGATGGTTCACGTACTGCTGAAAGAGGAGATGCTCATAGAGATGTGATTATTGCGCGTTTAGCTGAAACATTTTTGGTGCGTGCTGAATGTTATGCACGTTTGGGTCAATATGGTCAGGCAATGAACGATATCAATGTGGTAAGAGCTCGTGCACAATGGAAAAGCGGAGAAAACAGATCTTTTTACAGTGATGGTTCTCAGGCATTTGTTAAAAATGATTTATATCTTACTAATCAGGCTAATGCGACAAATTATGTTAATTCTAATTTAAATATGAATACGTATTATTTGTCTAATCCGCAGGTGGCAGTAACGACAGCTGCGTCTGATTTGACTTTAAAATCATTTCCTAATAATTTACCGGCTGAGGATGAAGCTGTTCTTTCTAAAATTGGTGCTTCTAGCGACAAAGACCGTGCTGTGAATTTTATTCTGAACGAAAGCACACGTGAATTAATTGGAGAGTGGCAGCGTTGGGAAACTTTATCCCGTACAGGAACTCTGATTAAACGTGCTAAAGCATTTAATACCGAAGCGGCAACTAATATTACTGCCAATAAACATGAACTTCGTCCTATTCCGCAAGCATTTATTGATGGATTGCTGAATGATGATAATTCCAATTTGACAGCTGCACAAAAAGCGGCTTGGCAAAATCCAGGTTATTAATCTTTTTAGTTTTTTTAAATATAAAGAAGGGCTGTCTATTTTTAGACGGCCTTTTTTTTATTGACGCCCCTTGCCTTTTATTGTTGAATAATCTTAAAACCATTTAGAAATTTTAAATGTTTTTTTTAGTTTGTACCTACTTTAAAATCTTCAGGTGCAATTATTAATGTTCAACTAATCTGTATACTCATTACAGCTGTCATATTTAGAAATGTAATCTTTTTTAATTAAATTTTTAGTATGATATTTTTTTAAGAATAAAAAAACATAAATAATTTAAAAAAGCACAATTTTTTATGATTTTGTAATTTTTTAACATATTTTTTGGTATTTCACTTCAATTCAATCGATTGCACGCTGAATAAAAGATAAAAATCTAATAAAAATTGTCTAAATGACTGATAATTATTCATCTGTAAATGTTAATACAGGACAGTACAGGATAGTGCAAGAAAGTGTTCTGGATAAATTTGGTTTAACTAATTAACCAAAATTTAACTTTTATGAAAAACAAATTTATTTTTCTGCTCATTATTGCGGTGTTTTCATTTCTGGATTCACCTGTTTATGCGCAGAATAAAACTGTTAAGGGTGTTGTAAAAGATGCTTCAGGAATTCCTGTGCCAGGTGTAAATGTGAATATTAAAAATTCCAAAAATGGCACCAGTACAGATATTGACGGATCATATTCTATCGATGCCCCAAATGGATCTATCCTAGTTTTTAGCTTTATTGGTTTTAAAACTGAAGAAAGAACAGTTGGAGATGCAGCAACTTATGATGTGTCATTAAAAGAAGTAGATAATACTTTGAATGAAGTGGTGGTTGTAGGTTATGGAGTAAGGAAGAAAAAAGATCTTACAGGTTCTATTGTCAGTGTAAATTCGGAGGTAATAAATTCCAGACCCGTTCAAAATGCGGTTCAGGCCATGCAGGGAAAAGCGGCGGGGGTTGATATATCTTCGAATGAGCGTCCAGGAAGTGTAGGAAAGGTAACTATCCGTGGTGCTCGTTCTATTTCGGCTTCAAATTCACCGCTTTATGTAGTTGATGGTGTGCCAATAAATAATTCTGCGCCACTAGCGGGATCGTTAGGTAAATCAGTATCAGATGTAAGTGATTCAAATGCTGGAGGTATCGATTTCTTGAATCCTAGTGATATTGAGTCGATTGATGTTTTAAAAGATGCTTCTGCAACAGCTATCTATGGTTCCAGAGGAGCAAATGGGGTTATTATTGTTACTACTAAAAAAGGTAAAAACGGTAAATTTACTTTAAATTACAGCTCAGCTGTTACTACGGAAGAAATTAATGAGAATGCTCCAATGATGTCTGCAGCAGAGTATATTGAATTCCGCAGATGGGGAAGGCATTATTCCAATCCGAGTGCTTTTCCAAAAGGTGATGCGCCAAATATTGAAAATGATAAATTAATTTTCCTGCAATCGGCAGATCCGTCTGCATGGGCTAACATCGAAAAAGGATGGAAGGATGCCAGTGGGAATATTACTACTACATGGGATGGTTCTAAAGTTGCAACTACAGACTGGACAAAAATGGTAACCAGAACTGGAATTACACAGCAGCATACTATTGCTGTAAGCGGAGGGACTGAAAAAATGAAAGGTTATGGTTCATTTGGTTATACCGGAAATGAAGGAGTTTTAAAGGGACAAAGTTTCAAACGTTATAACGGTGTTGCCAATGTAGATATTACACCTACAGATTGGTTTTCTATGGGAGCAAATCTTAATACGAGTTATAGTATAAATGAATATGGACAGTCAAACATAGGAAGAAATGCCGTTTCTAGTACAGGAGGGATATATACTACTGCCCGTCTTAACCTGCCGTATGCAGTTCCTTACGATGAGAATGGAGTACGAATTATTAATCCAGGAGGGGATTCGACTATTAGAACAGTAGTTGATGAAGATTTATATTCTCAAGACCAGCGTCTAACGTTGCGTGCGTTTGGTAGTTTTTATGGACAATTAGATTTAGGGAAGCTTATTCCAGCAGTCGAAGGACTTAAATACAGATTAAATTTTGGACCAGATATCACTTCGTATCGCAATGGTGTATTTTTAGATGGTAAATCTGCTGTTCGTGCGGGAACAAGTTTTGCTTCATTAATCAAATCTCAAACGATATCGTATACATTAGATAATTTGCTTTTTTACAACAAGTCTTTTGGAAAACATGATTTAGGCGTAACATTCTTGCAGAGTAAAACATCCTATACTTATGAAGACAATAGTATGGCTGCAAATGATATTAAAAATGTTGATAATAAATGGAATGCTTTAACTCCAGCCAATGTTACTCTTAGTAATTATTCTTCTAATTTAATAGAGTCTGGATTGTCATCTTACATGGGTAGAGTTACTTATGGTTATGATGATAAATATTTGTTTACCGCTTCTGGGCGTTATGATGGTGCATCACAATTAGCAGATGGTAATAAATGGGACTTTTTTCCAAGTACATCATTAGCTTGGAATATGAATCAGGAGAGTTTTTTGAAAGATGTTTCATGGATGGATCAATTAAAACTTAGAGTAGGTTTTGGTATTGTTGGGAATGCTGCGGTTGATCCTTATTCTACCCAGCCTCCATTAGCAGGAATTGTTTACCCTTCAGGTTCCGGACTGGTAAATAATTCAACTTTAGGAAATTCAGAGTTAGGATGGGAAAAAACGAGACAAATAAACTATGGTATTGATTTCTCGTTCATTAACAGCAGAATATCCGGAACTTTAGAGTACTACACTAGTAATACAACTGATTTGCTGTTAAGAAGAAGTGTGCCTACCGTTACAGGATATAGAGATACTTTTGAAAACATAGGTGAGACTGAAGGAGAAGGTGTAGAGCTTACATTAAATACTATAAATGTAAAAGCAAAAGATTTTGAATGGAGTTCCAATTTGAGTTTTTCATATCAGCAAAGCAGAATTGTATCACTGGCAACTGGTAAATTTAATGACATCAACAATAATTTATTTATAGGCCAGCCGCAAAATGTAATTTATGGATTTGAATCAAATGGAATTTGGAAGCCAGAAGATGCAGCAGAAATGGCAAAATTTAATGCTTTTTCAACTACTCCAATTTTTTCGTTTGGTAATGCTAGACCAGTAGATCAAAATGGTGATTATAAAATAGACGCTAATAATGACCGTGTTATAATCGGCAGTGCTGATCCAAAATATATTGCAGGATTGACAAATACTTTCAAATACAAAAACTTAGAATTATCGTTCTTTATTTATGGGCGTATGGGTTATAAGTATAATACTGGAGGCGAAAATGAAGGAGCAAAAGGAAGCCAGAGAGCAATTGATTATTACAATGATAATAATATTAATTCAGAGTATCAAAAACCAATTTTTTCTGCGGGTACGGGAGATCCTTATTTTCCAACTTTGGGTTACCGTGACGGAACGTTCTTAAAAATGAGAAATATATCTTTAGGATATAATTTTACACCTGAGATGGCTGAAAAAGCTGGAGTTTCAAAATTGAGACTTTATATTCAGGTAATGAATCCAGGTATGATTTATACTAAAGTAAAATGGATGGATTTGGATACACAATCAACAGCTTCAAATAGAGGATTTACTTTAGGTTTAAATGTAGAACTTTAAGATTAAAATTTAATAATGATAATTATGAAAAAATATAAAACACTATATATTAATTTGATTCTGGTTGCTACATTAGGTCTTAGCAGTTCCTGCAGTGACAGTTTTCTGGAAGAAGAGCTGACAACGGCATACAGCAAAGACTACTATAATACGGAAGCAGGGATTCAATCTTTGGTAACCGGGACTTATTATCAAGCTTTTGCTTTAGAGTTTGCAGGCGAAGTACCTCTTACTGCTACTGAATCGGGTACCGATGAGTTTCATGCAGGCGGGGATCCATCAAACCACATTTGGAACTCTTATGCATCTGGATTAAACTCTTTTGTGACGGTATCTAATGCAAATACAGTTGCAGCTAATACAAATTGGGATAATTTGTATGTTGGAATTGGGAATGCCAATCAAATAATTGAGTCCGCAACAGCAATTGTTTCAACCAATAATGCTATTAAAAAGACAGCTTTAGGTGAGGGACATTTTTTGAGAGCATTCAACTATTTAAAACTAGTTAGCCAATATGGCGGTGTTCCATTAAAGTTAGGAGTGAGTTCTACAGTAGAATTAGAATTTACCAGAGCTACTGCAGAGCAAGTGCTTGCACAGGTGATAGATGATTTTACCAAAGCATATGGCTTACTTGAAAATACTGGGGGGCCAGGAAAAATCACAAAAGATGCGGCCGCTCACTTTTTAGCAAAAGCATATTTAACCCGTGCCAGTGAAATAAATGATAGCTGGAATGCGTCTACAAAAACAGCTGATTTAGAAAAAGTAGTTACTTTGTCTGATGAAGTTATTGCTCGTCATCCCTTGGCAAATAATTTTGTTAACTTATGGAGTTTCACTGCGCCGGATAGTGCTAATGAGAAATTACCAGAAGTAATATTATCTACGCAATTTAATTCAAGCCTTTTAAATACAGGAGCAAATCAGCAGCATTTGTATTTCCTTTCAACTTACGATCAATTACCTTTCATGCAGCGTAACGTTGCAGGAGGAAGACCATTCAGCCGTTTGGCTCCAACGTATTTTACTTATGATGTATTTGATAAAGTTAATGATTCCCGTTTTTGGAAAAGTTTCCAGACAAAAAGCATTGTTAACAAACAATCGGGTACTAAATATGTAAATGGCGATTTAGGTATTATGTATGTTATGAATGCGCCAACTGATACACGTTTTGCAAAAACTAAAAATGCAGAAACTATAATTGATCCAAAAACGGGAAAAACAATTCCTAGTGTATTCGTTGCTTATGCAGCAGATAAAGTTGGTTTAATGGCAGACGTAAGATTTCCTTCTTTAAGTAAACATTTAGACGGATCCAGAATTGATTTAACAAACACAAGAGGAGCAAGAGATATAATTTTGGCCCGTTCTGCAGAAACATATTTAATGGCAGCTGAAGCAAAAATCCGCCAGAATAAGTTTAGCGAAGGTTTAAACTACATTAATGCTGTTCGTATTAGAGCAGGTTATAAAGCAGGTGAAAATCGTGCTGCATATACAGACGGTTTGGCTGCGTGGACTCCTGCAGGACAAAATAATATTCCAATTTCATTTATACCTGAAAACTCTTATTACGAATCCAATAATATTGCAGCTACTACTAGTGCAACAAATATAGCAATCAGTGGTGTTGGGACATTTCCGGCAGAGGATCAAGCTGTAATTACAAAGTTAGGCTACAGCAGTGATTATGATAAAATGTTGTGTCTAGTGTTAAATGAGCGCGCAAGAGAGCTTTGCGGTGAGTTTCACCGCTGGCAGGATTTAAGCAGAACAAAGACTTTGGTAGCTAGAGCAAAAGCGTATAATATAGAAGCAGCTCCAAATGTTAAGGATCATCATGTTTTACGCCCGATTCCTCAAACTTTTTTAGATGGTGTTTACTCTAAAGGTGCTCCATTGACTGCGGCAGAAAAAACAGCGATGCAAAATCCTGGGTATTAGTTTTTTTTATAGTTTAGTTTATATTCTAAACCGTCTCACAATTTGAGACGGTTTGTTTTTTTTATAATCAGGAGAGTACAGGACGCTTATTCAAAAGTTGTCCTGTATTTTTAAATCCTCTACCCAAATCTAAAAAAGAAGATATGAAAATTGTTAAAAAAGAACTTTTGCTTTTTTGTTTTGTAATTGCTTGTCAATTATTGCATGCACAAATAAAATTACCGGCTCTTGTAAGCGATAACATGGTTTTGCAGCAAAATGCAAAAGTAAATTTATGGGGTTGGGCTGCGCCAAATGAAAACATTCAAATTCAATTGGGATGGCAAAATGAATTAGTTGAAACAAAAGCAGATGCTAAAGGCAATTGGAAAGTTGAAGTTTCCACTCCAAAAGCTGATGAAAGAAAATATACGATAACACTGCAGGCTTCTAATAAAATTATACTGAATAATGTTTTATTGGGCGAAGTTTGGGTTTGTTCCGGGCAGTCTAACATGTTTTTTCCTGTTGGAAAACAAGAAGGAACTTGGAAAACAGGAGTGAAAAATTATGAAGAAGAAGTCAAAAATGCTAATTTCCCATTAATTCGGATATTTACAGTAACAACAGTTGCTTCTGAGAAACCATTAGATGATGTGAAAGGGAATTGGAAAGAATGTTCTCCAGAAAGCGTATATGATTTTTCGGCAGTTGGCTACTTTTTTGGACGTGATTTATATCAAAATATCAAAACTCCAATCGGATTGATTGCTGCTTCTTGGGGAGGAACCAAAGCGGAAGCTTGGACATCGGCAAAAGTTTTAGAAGAGAATAAAGACTTAGTTCCAATTCTGATCGAAAATGCTCAAAAAGAAAAACAATATTATACAGACTTAGAAGGGTATTATACTAATTTGAAAAATGGAACTGCAACGACAGAACTCAAAAAACCTAAGAAAACAGATGAGAATAAATATCCGTATGTCTTGTATAATGGAATGCTGCATCCAATAATTAATTATACGATGAAAGGGGTTATCTGGTATCAAGGAGAAAGTAATGCTGAAAAAGCACTTCTATATCAAACTCTGTTTCCTGCAATGGTGCAAAACTGGAGAGATGACTGGAAACAAGGCGATTTCCCTTTTTATTATGTTCAGATTGCGCCTCATAAAGGTCAGAATGCATACATCCGTGAGGCGCAGTTACTTTCTTTAAGTAAAATTAAAAATAGCGGCATGGCGGTAACAACCGATGTAGGAAATGAAACGAATATTCATCCGATAGACAAGCAGACAGTTGGCTATAGATTGTCGCTTATTGCCCGTGCTCAAACTTATAATGAAAGTAAATTAGTGTTTTCTGGACCTATATACAATCACATGGAAGCGGATAAAAAACAGATAAAATTGTTTTTTGATCATGCTGAATCCGGACTCCTGCAAAAAGGAGAAGTTTTGAAAGAATTTGAGATTGCTGGCGAAGACAAAGTTTTTTATCCTGCAAATGCTAAAATTAAAGGAAAAACTGTGGTGGTTTCTTCTGAAAAAGTGAATAAGCCGACAGCGGTTCGATTTGCATGGAAAGCAGTTCCTGATCCAAACTTATTCAATGCCGAAAATTTACCGGCATCACCATTTAGAACAGATAATTGGGAAAATCAGAAATAGTATTTTGCCAGATGAATTACACATTTATGAGTATTATAAATAAAAATATTTTTTTCGGAATTTTATTGTTCTTCTGTCATTTCGTTAACGCTCAAAATGCTGAAGGTAAGGTTCAAAATATAGCTGGTAAACCGTTGTTTCGGGATCCTGTTTTTGATGGAGCGGCTGATCCGGTAGTTATTTGGAACAAAAAACAGAAAAAATGGTTTATGTTTTATACGAACCGCAGGGCAAATGACTCTACGGCTAAAGGAGTCAGTTGGGTTCATGGCACTCGAATCGGGATTGCAGAATCAAAAAACGGCGTAAATTGGACCTATAAAGACACTTGTAATATTGGATACAAATTACCGCAAATTACCCATTGGGCACCTGATGTTATTGAGCATAAAGGATTATATCATATGTATTTGACGATTGTTCCAGGTATTTTTGACGGCTGGTATTTTCCGCGCTATATTATTCATCTGACGAGTAAAAATTTAATGGATTGGAAATTTGAATCAAAAATAAAATTGGCTTCTGACCGATGTATTGATGCTTCTGTTTTTCGATTGCCAAATGGAACTTGGCGCATGTATTACAATAATGAAAATGAAGGAAAATCTATTTATTATGCAGATAGTCCCGATTTATACAATTGGACAGATGCTGGCAAAAAGATTGTAAAAGAACGTGGCGAAGGACCTAAAGTTTTTCAATGGAAAGGTAAAAACTGGATGATTTCGGATACTTGGCGAGGATTAGCCGTATTTTTTTCGGATGATTTTTTGAATTGGAAACGACAAGAAAAAAATATACTAGAAATTCCCGGAACTGGAACAGATGATCAGGTTATTGGAGGACATCCTGATGTAGTGGTAAATGATGGAAAAGCCTATATTTTTTATTTTACACATCCTGGAAGAACTCCCGAAAATAAAGGGAAGGATAATTACCAGACTAGAAGAAGTTCAATTCAAGTCGCCGAATTAGAACTGGAAAATAACGAGATTGTTTGTCACAGGGATAATCCTGTTTATATAAATTTAAAGAAACCATAAAATGAAAAACACGTATAGAAATGCATTCAAAATGAAATTAAAAAAAGGTTTTGAAGCGGAATACAAAAAAAGACATGATGAGATTTGGCCAGAATTAGCGGTTCTGCTATCCGAATCTGGAATTCAGGATTACAGTATTTTTTTAGATGAAGAAACACTTATTCTTTTTGCAGTTCAAAAATTAAGCCCTGATTTTGATGAATCTTTTTTGCCAAATCATCCTATTGTGAAAAAATGGTGGGCATATATGGGAGATATTATGGAAACTAATCCGGATAATTCACCGCTTTCGGCTTCGTTAAAAGAAGTTTTTCATCTGGATTAATTTTGCTGATCGTATAAAAAATCAATCGAGCAGTATACAGCAGGACACTCTTACCCGCTTTAATAGATATATTTGAATCAATGATTGTTTAATAACTCTCAAGATTGTTTTTGGTTTGGTTAGTGATTTTAAATTTTTTAAAAAGAAAGTTAATTCTATAAGTGTGAGTTTTTACAAGCCTTCTTTTTACACGCTATAATCTTTATGGTTTAGCGTTTTTTTTTGAATTTAAAACAAATTAAGGGGATTGATATGGGGAAATTTATTCTGTTTTTTAGTGTCTTAATAATTTTAAAAACAGGTTATAGTCAGGAAAATAAACGCTATAAAGCTATTTATTCGGGTATTACTTGGTTTGATGATCGTGGAATTGAAGTAAATGCACATGGAGGAAATATTATAAAAGAAGGAGATCTTTTTTATCTTTTTGGAGAAAGCAAAGGTAATGACCTCAATATGTTTCAGGGATTTAGTTGTTATTCTTCTAAAGATTTATACAATTGGAAGTTTGAAAAAATAGTTTTACCAGTTCAGGACTCGGGCAGATTAGGTCCCAATAGGATTGGAGAAAGGGTTAAGGTTTTAAAAAATCCTAAAACTAAAAAGTATGTAATGTTTATGCATACTGATGATCTTAATTATAAAGACCAATGTGTGGGTTATGCAACTTCAGATAAAATTAATGGAGTATATACGTTTCAAGGGCCATTACTTTTTGAGGAAAAACCGATAAAAAAATGGGATATAGGTATTTTTCAGGACACTGATGGAAAAGGATATTTAATTACGCATTCAGGAAATTTGTTTGGTCTAAGCGATGATTATCAAAGCGTAACAGATCAATTGGTAAAAGATATGACCGCACATTGTGAAGCGCCAACGATTTTAAAAAAGGGTGATACTTATTTTTGGATTGGTTCTGGACTTACCTCGTGGGAACGAAATGATAATTATTATTTCACCTCAAAATCACTTAGAGGCCCTTGGATAAGTAAAAATAATTTTGCTCTCGCTGGTACATTAACATGGAATTCGCAGGCTACATACGTTCTTCCTATTACTGGATCAAAAGAGATTACTTATATGTTTATGGGTGACAGATGGTCTTTTCCCCGTCAGCAATCTTCGGCAACTTATGTGTGGCAGCCTTTAATAGTTTCGGAAGACAGCATTTCATTGCCTGATTTTAAAGAATCCTGGCAAATAAATCTAGACACAGGGATTTGGTCCGCAGTTTCTGAAAAAAGAAAATCAATAGTAAATTTTGATAGTAATAGAATAAAATATAAGGGAGAATGGAAACATTCAGGTAAAGTTAGTAAATCAACAACTAAAAATGCTTCTTTTGAATTGGCTTTTAAAGGAAGAAAAATTGCCTTGTATGGTTTTTCAGGACCCGAAAACGGTTATGCAAATGTAGTTTTGAAGAATAGCAAGGGAACTATTGTTATGCAGTCTATAGTGGATATGTATTGTAAATATTCTTCGGAATCGCTGCAGTTTATCAGTCCGCTTTTATCCAATGAAAACTATACACTCACGGTTTCAGTAAGGGGTGAACATGGCAACTGGTATAATAAAAAAGGGACAAAATTTGGAAGTTCTGGTAATATGATATCTGTGAGCAAAATTATTTTAGATTAAGTGTAGGTCAGGATGAATTACACAAAAAAAGAGTTCATAGGTTGATTATTTTTAATAAATAACATAAAAAAATGAAAAAAAGGATTCAATTTGGTTTAACAATAACAGCTGCAGTACTAATGCTGAACAGCTGTTCAGCTCAAAAAAATGAAGCCGTAACAAAAATTGTTCTCAAAAACACTTCGGATATTGTTTTGTCTCAAAAAGCAGTTGAAATTAAAAGAAGCGCTTTTACTTTTATAAAAAACACATCTATTTATCCCATTATATTGTTTCAAAATGATACTATTCCTGCTCAGTTAAATGATCTTGATGGCGATGGAAAATGGGATGAAATCTTTTTAGTTGCTGATTTTGCAGCCAAAGAAAAAAAAGAATTAGTGTTAAAATGGTCTGCTGTTGATCCTAAATTTACGGTACGTACAAGTGTTCGTTTTGGAAAAAGAGCTGGAAAAGACGAGCCAGTGAAACCCGCAACTGATGAAATAATGCCAGCCAATGAAGTGCATACGGCATTAGGATATCAGCGTTATCAAACGGATGGTCCATCTTGGGAAAATGATAAAGTAGGATTTAGGCATTATTTGGACGGAAGAAATGCTAAAGATGTTTTTGGTAAAAAAATCCCAGCTATTACTCCTGAAAATGTGGGTATAAACAGTAAAGGAGGCGTAGAAGATAATTACCATCAAATGTACGATTGGGGAAGAGATATTTTTCCAGTTGGAAATTCAGCCGGTTTAGGAGGTTATGCTTTATTGGTAAATAATGAAATAAAAAGATTAGGAATTTCAGCCAAAGAGCCTTTAAATAATATTGAAACAACCACGTTCAAAATTGTAAGTGAAGGACCGGAGAATTCGGTTTTAAGTTATAATTACCGTAATTGGGATATTAATGGTAAAAAATATCAGGTACAGGAAACGACTTCAATCTGGCCGGGAATGTATGGATATAAAAATACGGTAAAGGTAAACGGACTTCAAGGAAACGAAGTGTTTTTAGCAGCTCTTTCGAATATTAATAATACAAATCCATTAATAGAAATTAATTCGGGTGATTTTGTTTGTTTGATTCAGCACGGACATTTAACCTATGAAAAACAATGGATATTAGGAACAGCAATTATAGTTCCAAAAAAGATTTACAAAGGCTATATGGAAGCTGCAAAAACAGCAAAGGTAACCGATTCATATTTTGCAAGATTAACAGTAAAAAATAATGAACCAATTAGCTATTATGCCGTAGCTGGTTGGGAATTAAGCGCTGACCCGAATTTTAAAGATGCAGCTTATTTTGCAAAATACGTTACTACTCTAGCCGAACAGCTTTCAGCCAAAGTTGACATTGAAATAAAATAATGCTTTTGACAAAAACAATTTAATTTAAGAATTATGAAAAAACTAAACTCTATTTTCGTTTTCCTTTTTTTGGGAGCATTTGCAACTGCTCAATCTCAAACAAATGATGTTACCGCACCATTGCATTTGCTTCAGCCAGAATATCCTACTCCGTATGTTATTCCTGAAAAGGCAAACGTGAAAGCGGTTTTGGATAGAGTCTATACTTTTTTAGAAGCAAATACAGCTTCAAAAGTTGTAAATAAAAAGGATAATTCTGAGGTTACTAATTTTAAAAAAAATGATGGTGATCTTGCTTTTGAGAAAGGAGCATTTAGACTTACCAGTTACGAATGGGGAGTAACTTATGCAGGAATGCTTTTGACCGCAAAGGAGACTTCTGATAAAAATTACGAAAATTATGTAAACAAAAGACTGCAGCTGATTGCTGATCTTTATGCGAACAGAGATGAAAAAAACAGTAAAAACTCTCCAATACATTCGGTAATTGAACCGCACGCTTTGGATGATGCAGGAGCGTTATGTGCAGCATTTATCAAAGCGAAAAAAATGGGCTTAACGGCTAACATTGACCCAGTAATCAATAATTTAATCACATTTATAAGTCAAAAACAACAGCGTTTGAGTGACGGAACTTTGGCAAGAAACAGACCTCAAATGAACACGCTGTGGCTTGATGATATGTTTATGAGTGTTCCGGCATTGGCACAAATGGGCGGTTATACCGGAGATGTAAAATATTTTGATGATGCTGTAAAACAAGTGACTCAATTCTCGCAAAGGATGTTCAATACCGAAAAGGGTCTTTATATGCATGGCTGGGTAGAGTCAATGGAAGTGCATCCTCAATTTCATTGGGCAAGAGCAAATGGCTGGGCCGTTATGACTATGGTCGAGCTGTTAGAAGTTTTGCCAAAAAATCATCCAGGATATCCAAAAGTATTGGCACAATTAAAGGCTCATATTGCTGGATTGCAAAAATACCAAGACGGGACTGGTTTTTGGCATCAGTTAATTGACAGGAATGATACGTATTTAGAAACTTCGGCGACTGCGATATATGCTTATTCTATCGCAAGAGCAATCAATAGAGGGTATGTAGATAAAATGACTTATGCTCCAACTGTTTTATTAGCTTGGAATGCAGTTGCGTCCAAAGTTAATGATAAAGGTCAGGTTGAAGGAACCTGCGTAGGTACAGGAATGGGATTTGATCCGGCATTCTATTATTATCGCCCTATAAATTTATTTGCAGCTCATGGTTATGGACCGGTTTTATTAGCTGGTGCCGAAGTGATTGCGCTGATAAATAATAGCCAGTTTGAGATAAATGACAGTTCTATACAATTAAAAAATAAAGGATAATATTTATCAGGATGAAGCTAAAAACAGCATTTTTATTATTTTATATTATCTCAGCATTTGGTGCGTTTGCTCAAATAGGAAAGCGGTTTCCATCTGAAAAAAAGATTGTCAAAGATCCGGTAACAGGGTACGAAATAACTTTTTTGACAAGTAAATCAAAAGGAGATTCCAAAATTTATCCTACTCATCCGCAATGGACTTCTGATGGTAATTGGGTTTTATTCCGTTCCCATCGTGTTGAGGGAGAAATTATAGCGGTTAATGAAAAATCGGGCGAAATGGTTCAGGTTACCGAAGGTGGTTATTCGGGAACGTTTTGTATTGCTCAAAAATCGATGAAAGTCTATTTTATGCGTAAAGCTGGTGAAAAGGCAATGCAGATTATGGAAGTGGATCTGGATAAAGTTTTTAAAGACAGTCAAGCGGGAAAAATGCAGGCTGTTGCTGTCTACGAAAGAGTATGCGGAAAAAGCCCTGCCGAAATGGAAGCATCTGGCGATATGGCATTAGATGCCAATGAAGATATAGTATATTTTAGGGTCGGTAAAACGGAAGCTTTAAAATATTTGGATAAAAATATAACTCTGGAAAAGGATTTTGGACCTAGAAATATGGGAGCTGGACCAGGAGGTATTTCCAGTATGAATCTGAAAACGGGAGAATTTAAACATGTAGTTTCAGTTCCCTTTCAAGTGGGGCATATACAATCGAATACTTGGAATCCTAACGAAATTATTTTTTGTTGGGAAACTGGAGGAAAGTCACCACAGCGCACTTGGGTAGTTATGGCAGATGGTTCGGGTTTACGGCCATTATATCCAGAAGCTCCTTACGAATGGGTGACACATGAAGCAGTGATTGGAAAAGATGAAGTCGCTATGGCAATAATGGGACACAGAAAAATTGACATTCAAAAAGAAGCTCCTGTTCAAGTAACCGATAGTAAAGAAGTTAAAAATCCCGAAAACCCTGGTCAGGAAAGTAATTGGGGAGCATCAGGAACTCGTGAAAAACCTACGGGTTTAGCAATTGTCAATCTAAGAACGAGAGAAATGATTATTGCTGGACAAACAAACAGCGGCAGCGGTTATTGGCACGTTCACGGTTCTTCTGACGGGAGATGGGCAGTTGGAGATGATTTTGGCCGAAGTTTATATTTAATAGACCGAAAAACAAAAGAAACAGTAATGCTCACTACTGGTCATAAAGAAACGGCTAAAGATCACATTCATCCCACCTTTAACAGAGAAGGAACCAAAATACAATTTCAGTCAGCAATGCTTTCGGAGGACAATAAAAATTTGAATATCTGTATTATAAATGTGCCTGAAGCGTGGTTAAACAGAAAATAGAAAAACAGTTGAAAATTAAATTTATATAATGAAAAAAAGTATCGCATTAATCATCATGATTGTCGGATTTTATCAGATTTCGACAGCTCAAAAAAACGCCAAAAATGTTTTTCCTGACGGCACAAAAATTCCAGCTTGGTTTAATGATTCGTCTAAAATCAAATTAGAAAAATTAGGAAAACAATATGTTGTTACAGATTATGATGTAAAAAAGGACAGCACTGTAATTCAGACTGAAGCCATTCAAAAAGTAATCGATAAAGCTTCTGAAAATGGAGGAGGAGTGGTAATTATTCCCAAAGGAGTTTTCTTGAGCGGTGCTTTATTCTTTAAGCCAAAAACACATTTGCACGTTTCTGAAGGCGGTGTATTAAAAGGTTCGGATGACATTTCTAATTATCCAATCATGCCTTCGCGTATGGAAGGTCAAAACCTGGATTATTTTCCAGCTTTAGTCAATGCGTATGGCGTAAATGGATTTACCATTTCTGGAAAAGGAACCATTAACGGAAATGGTTATAAGTATTATGAAGCTTTTTGGGCAAGACGCAAAGAGAACCCAAAATGCACAAATCTGGAAGTTTCAAGACCGCGATTGGTTTTTGTTTGGAATTCCAATGATGTGCAGTTTCAGGATGTAAAAATGATTAATTCGGGTTTCTGGACAAACCATTTTTATAAATGTAATAATGTAAAATTAATTGATCTGTATATTTTTTCCCCGCATGAAAAAATAAAAGCACCAAGTACCGATGCTATTGATATTGATGGGTGTTCTAATTTTCTGGTAAAAGGATGTTATATGTCGGTTAATGATGATGCGGTTGCTTTAAAAGGAGGCAAAGGACCATGGGCAGATACTACTGAAGGAAATGGAGAAAACACTAATATTATTATCGAAGATTGTACTTATGGATTTTCACATTCGGCATTAACGAATGGCAGTGAATCGATACACAACAGAAATGTTATTATGCGCAATTGTTCAGTTACAGATGTTTCTCGTTTGTTATGGTTGAAAATGAGACCGGATACTCCTCAAAAATACGAATACATTCTGGTTGAAAATATTAAAGGAACTGCCGTAAAAGGATTAGTGGTTTATCAATGGAATCAGTTTTTTGATTTAAAAGGGCGAAAAGATACTCCTCCATCTTACGGAGAGCATGTAACTTTAAGAAATATCAATTTAAAATGTGATAAGTTTTATGAAGTGCAAAAAGATCCGAACATATTTTTAACGGACTTTACTTTTGAGAATTTAAACATTGAATCAAAAAATGGTGAAATTGATAAAACAGCAATAAAAGGCGTGACTTTTAAAAACGTAAAAGTTAACGGTAAATTAGTGGATTAGTTATTTTGAAATTTTTAAAAGGCTGTTGCACAAATGTGAAACAGCCTTTTTTTACTTTATTGATTCTTTAAATTTTTTTCAATGATGAATTCTAAAAAAATATTTTTTTATGCTGCCTTTGTGTTTTTAAGCAGTATAGGAATGTATGCTCAAAAAAAAATTACGAAAGAAAGTAAGCCTAATGTCATTGTTATTATTGCTGATGATATGGGCTGGAATGATGTTGGTTATAATGGATCGGAAATCAAAACTCCAAATATTGACAATCTGGCCAAAAATGGCGTACAGCTTACCCGTTTTTATGTCAGTCCTACTTGTTCTCCAACGCGAGCGGCTTTGCTCACCGGCAGACCTGCAAGCCGTATGGGGATTTTAGCACCAATTAGCGATAAAAGCGAATTGAAACTGCCGGATTCAATTCCGACTTTACCTCAATTATTGAAAAAAAGCGGCTATGAAACAGCTCTTCTTGGAAAATGGCATCTTGGTCTTCAATTGAACAGCAGTCCAAAAGCCTACGGTTTTGATTATTCCTATGGATTTTTGCATGGACAGATTGATCAATACACACACCTTTACAAAAATGGAGACCAAAGCTGGTATAGAAATGGAAAGTTCATTGAAGAAAAAGGCCACACAACCGATTTGGTAACCCAAGAATCGATTAAATGGCTTTCGGAAATCCGTAATAAAAAGGAGAATTTCTATTTGCAGGTAGCTTACTCTGCTCCTCATTTTCCTTTGCAGGAAGAAGAAAAATGGAAGATTCCTTATAACAAAATTGCCAAAGATAGTTCCCGCAGGGATTATGCTGCATCAATGGCACATTTGGATCACAGTATTGGAGTTTTACTCAAAAGTTTAAAACAGCAAAAATTGGACGAGAATACACTTATCATATTTATGAGTGATAATGGAGCAATGGAAGACTGGGATTCAAGAAAAGAATATGGTGGAATACATCGGTCAAATACAACTTTAGGTGATAATTCACCATTGCGGGATTGGAAAACTTCTAATTACGAAGGAGCGGTACGAGTTCCTTGCGTGATGTATTGGAAAGGCCATTTAAAAAATTATAAAAATTCAGACTATATTTCGGTGATTGATTTTTTGCCTACTATTTTAGGATTAGCAGGAGCTGAAAAATTACCGCAAACGGTAGAGGGGCAAAATATATGGAATGAAATTTCAGAAAATAAAGAAATTAAAAACCGCCCGATTTATATTCGAGGGCATTTACAGGCTTGTTTGATCCAGAAACCTTGGAAATTGGTTCAAAATTTACCTTCCAAAAAAGGTATTCCTGATTATGAATTGTTCAATATCGAAAAGGATCCCGTAGAAAAAAATAATGTCTTGTCTGAGAATAAAACAATCTTTGGAAAAATGAAGCAGGAATTGGATATTCAGATTAATAAAGATCCAAAAATGAATGAGAAAACTAAATCAGAATAAAAACAAATAGTAAAATGTTCAAAAACCAACTCTTTTTTTTAATCGCAGTAACTGCTTTTTTAACCAATACAACTTTTGGCCAAACCGGCAAAGCAATTGATTTTTCTATTGTAAAAGCAAATGAAAGCGCGACAATTTTTATAGATTCCAAAACAGATAAACTGGTGGTTTGGGCAGTCAATGAACTGGTTTCTGATGTGGAAGAAATAACTGGAAAGAGATTAAAAGTTGTTACCGCAGACAAAATTTCTCAAAACGGAATTTACATTGGTCAGGCTTCAAGTTCTTTATTTCAGTCTAAAAATATTCAAAAAGAATTAGCCAATCAATGGGAGAAATTTTATATCAAAAAACAAGAGCAAAATCTAATAATTGCAGGAAGTGATGTTAAGGGAACTGTTTTTGCTATTTTTGAAGTAGCCGAAAAATTAGGTGTTTCCCCTTGGAAATGGTGGGCTGACATAAATCCGATTACCAAAAAAGAATTGTTGCTTCAATTACCATCAAAAGGAATAATCGAAAAACCATCCGTACAATACAGAGGGATTTTCTTGAATGATGAAGATTGGGGATTACAGCCTTGGGCAGCGAAAACTTTCGAGCCGGAAACAGGGGATATTGGTCCAAAAACGTATGAAAAAATATTTCAATTGCTTTTAAGATTAAAAGCCAATACGATCTGGCCTGCCATGCATCCGTGTACCAAAGGCTTTTTTACGATAAACGGGAATAAAGAAATCGCCGAGAAATATCACATGATAATCGGTTCATCTCATGCCGAACCGATGCTTCGAAATAATGTCGATGAATGGAAAAAAAGCTTTGGTGACTATAACTATTTTACAAACAGTACTCAAGTAAATAAATATTGGCAGGATCGATTAGACGAAATAAAATCGGCTAATAATGAAGTGGTCATGACATTGGGCATGAGAGGTGTTCATGACAGTAAAATGGAGGGTGCCAAAAATGTAGAGGAATCCATTTCTATGGTTGGAAAAATAATTGGGATCCAGCGTGAAATGTTATCGAATACATTTAAAAAACCGCTAAATGAAATTCCGCAGGTTTTTGTTCCGTATAAAGAAGTGTTAGAATTATATGATAACGGACTCAAAGTGCCGGATGATGTTACTTTGGTTTGGCCTGATGACAATTACGGTTACATTCGTCGTTTGAGTAATGAAAACGAGCAAAAAAGAGTAGGTGGCGGCGGTGTTTATTACCATCTTAGTTATTGGGGACGTCCTCATGATTTTCTTTGGTTAAGTACTGCACAGCCTGGATTAATCTGGAGCGAAATGTCAAAAGCATATCAAAACGGAGCTAAAAAAATGTGGATTGTAAATGTTGGGGATATCAAGCCATCCGAATATAATATGGAGTTTTTCATGGATTTGGCATGGAATATCAATAGTATTCCGCATGATGGGATTAATAAAAATTTAGAACAGTGGGTTTCGAGAGAATTTACGCCTGCAATTGCCAGTGAATTGAGTCCAGTTATTGCCGAATATTACCGCTTGGCTTTTATCAGAAAACCAGAGTACATGGGCTGGAGCCAAACAGAACCTACCACTCAGATTAAGCCTTCTAATTTCACAAAAGAAGAAATGGAGGAAAGAATAAAAGCGTATGAGCAATTGGTAAAAAAAGTGGATTCGTTATCTTCTTTTATCCCTAATGAACGAAAAGACGCTTGGTTTCAATTGGTTGAATATCCAATAAAAGGTGCTGCTAATATGAATTTTAAATTTCTTAATTGGAATTTAGAAGCAACCGTAAATGACGAGGTTCAAAAAGAAAAATACCATAAACAGGCATCCGAAGCCTATGAGAAAATAAAAGAGCTTACGGAATTTTACAACACAAAAATGAGTGACGGAAAATGGAATCAGATGATGTCAATGAAACCTCGAAATCTGCCTGTTTTTGATTCGGTAACCAAAAATTTAAAGACCAAGGAAATCGATGCTAAAATAAACAGCGCTATTGTAATTCAGGCAAACCAATTTATAGCTTCAAAAAACGCTGAAAAATACAAATGGCAGCCAATTAATGGTCTAGGTTTTAGTAACAATGCTATTACACTGTTTCCTTTAAATCAGCATTATTTTAAAAAGGAAAAACCTGCTGTTTCGTATGAATTTGAAGTTCCAGAAACTGGGAATTATGAGGTTGAAGTACATTTTTTGCCAACCCATTCGAATAATTTTGATAACGAAGTTTTCATTAAAATAAATGAAAATGAGTCAAAATCATTTTTAATTAATACCAAAGACCGCGATACTACTTGGAAAGAAAATGTATTGCGAAATAGTGCGGTTGTCAAAATTCCTTTTTCTGCAACGAATACTAAAAAACAGAATATGACCATTTCGGTAAATCAAACTGGAATTGTTTTAGACTATATTTTGATAAAAAGGAAATTATAATACATTGAATTTTGAAAACACAAAACCCAGTGACAATCCAATTTTTATTCTTTAATCAATACAATAGTAGCTTTATAACCAGTGCCGACATTCCATTGACTTGACGAAATAACAGTTCCTTTGTCATCATAAACTTCAAATTGGGCAGTATTTGGC
This sequence comes from uncultured Flavobacterium sp., assembly GCA_963511795.1. Lineage (GTDB taxonomy): Bacteria > Bacteroidota > Bacteroidia > Flavobacteriales > Flavobacteriaceae > Flavobacterium. The sequence goes on from CAUPKP010000010.1 coordinate 98,034, forward strand.
GAAGCAAAACCTTCGTTCAAAGCTTCAAAATCAATTTTATTTATGCCTTCTTTTAAATTTATTTTGAATCCTTGAAATTCACCGCTCAAACTAATTTCGGGCTGAATCATTTTGTCATTCAAATATACTTTTATCCTGTCACCATCTACAAAGGCAGCATCACGAAAGCGGATAGTTGAAGTGAATGTTTTCGTTTTAAAACTTCCTAAATATTGATTTTTTCTGTAAAAAATGCCTTCAGAATTGTTTGGTTTTTTATACAGATAAGGGTTTTTAAAAAGTTCTTCAGGATTGATTTGATAAGGATCCGGAGTTTTTGCAACAACAGGCGGCAGTTTTTCAGGAACAATTTTTTTGGGAGCCCTAATATCTGTGTCTTCCATGTTTATGGGAGCAATTGGCTTAAACTTGGTTTTACGCTCATCTTGAGCGAACCCCTGCAGAGAAATACCAATCATGATAATTAAAAATAATATCCTTTTCATAAGTTATATATAGTACTGATTAAAAACAGCTGTATCTATTATATAACATTTAATTGTAATGTTTATTGCTTTTTTCCATAAAAAAAGCGTGGCAATAGAATGAACTGTTGCCACACTGGTTTTCAAATAAAATTTTGTTATTCTTTCTTTTTCGGAATCTCAATATAATCCCTCAAAGGACATTTTTTTAAGTTTTTAATGCTTTCCGCTGCGGTCAGCGCATTAAAATCAGCACCTTCAGAGCCAGTATGGGTATGGTCTTTAGGAAAAAAAGGACTTACTTTTTCTTTGCCTAATTCCTCATATTTTTTGGCAATAATTACATTCAAATCGATGAAATCCACTCCTTGATTCTCGGCAGCAGTTTTAGACCATTTGTTATAACTTTCATCTCTAAGTTCTGGCTTACCGTTTGGCCATTCGTTTCGTACGGTTTGACTCATCACAATTGGAATTGCTCCTTTTTCTTTGGCTTCATTAATGTATGTTTCGATATAAGAACCAAATGAGCGCACCGTTTCTTTAATACTGTCAGCGCGGTTTACAATTTGTGTTTCTGTACCATTTCCTTTTAATGAACCTCTGTATTTATCTTTGTCAACAGCTCCGGCATCATTGTGACCAAACTGAATAATAACAAAATTTCCTGGCTGTAATTGGTCTCTGACCTCTTTCCATAAACCCTCAAATTCATACGTACGGCTGCTTCGTCCGCCTCTTGCTTTATTGATGACTTCCACACGCATTGTATCTACATATTTAGGAAAAGCAACTCCCCAGCCAACAGCATTTTCATTGCCACCATTGTTTGCCATAGTAGAATCGCCAATCAAAAACACTTTTTTCTTTTTTGGAAGTTTAATTTTCGGATTTGTTAAAACATATTTGCCTAATGAATTATTACTTTTTTTGAGTTCACCCGCAATTACTGTGGCTGATAAAACTGCGCCTTTTGCCGAAGTATGAGTGTGGTCTCTTTCGTAAAAATAAGTTCCCATCACTTTCGATTCTCCCGCTTTTTCTAACTCTAATGACATTTTATCATTCAAATCAATGAAAAGAACTTTTTCCTGCTGTGCAATCTGTTTTGCCCATAAACCATACGATTCGTTGTTGCGAAGAACCTTTCCGCCTTTCCAGTCATTTCTTGGAATAGGTGAAAAAACTACCGGAATTGCGCCTTTTGATTTAGCATCCTGTACTAATTTCCGAATGTACCAGCCATAGGTATGAACGATTTCGTGTTTGTGAGTTAATAGATTGTCAATTTCTTCGGTTTGGTTACCAATCCCTTTAATTGTTCCTCTGGCTCTTATAGTATCATTTATAGCACCATTATCATTATGACCAAATTGGATAAAGACATAATCGCCTTTTTTGAGCTGTTTAAAAACAGGTTCCCATAATCCTTTGTATTGAAAACTTCGGCTGCTGGTTCCTCCCAAAGCGTGGTTTTGAATAGAAACTTTGGCGGTGTCCAAAAATTGCCCAATAAAGTCGCCCCAGCCCCAAAGCCCTCCGTCGCCTTTACCGCTTCCATTTTTTACAGTGGAATCACCAACTATGAAAATGGTTGTTTTAGTCTGTGTTTTTTGTGTGAAATTGAAAAGCAAAATTGCTAAACATAAAAGAGAAATTATTTTAATCGATTTCATATTTTGAATTGTGAGTTGTAAAATGTTTTTCTTTAACCGCAAAGTTCGCAAGGGTTTACGCTATGTACGCAAAGCTTTGCGGACTTTGCGTTTTCTCAATACAATAAAACATGTAAAATCTTTGTGCACTTTGCGGTTAAATTATGCAGCTTTCAATAACCTGAAACCTGAAACTATTTTTTAATTTCTAAAATCAAACCACAAATTCATTGATATTCCGTCATCCCCGCTTTTGATGCGGATATTGGTTGGCTGGCTTGAAGGTCCCTGCTGTGTTAAAGGTTTAAAGTCTCTCATAGCCGGAATTTCATACATAAATGAAATATCACCCTCTGGGAATTTAGGCTGCGGATAACTTCCAGGGAAACTGTTTTTAGGTTCGTCTGGTGTAAATAAGCGCAGTGTAACATTGTCTGAAGCACTAAATACTTTAAAAGAATTCTCTCCAGCTTCCAGATTTGCTCCCAGTAAATTTGCATGGTATCCTTTAAATTCGGGATAAATTAAATTTTCAAAACTTTCGCCTGTAATCGTGGTGTTGTATGCTTTTTCCCAAACACCATAAGTGGTTCCTTTGATGCGGTTTTTCCAAACGTGATAAGGACCTTTTCCAAAATATTTGATTCCTGTAACTCCTTTTTCAGGAAAACTGAATGTTATTCCGAATTTATCGATTGCATCTTCAAAAGCAGCGCCGTCAAAACCTCCATTGTTAGTGGCATTTGTTAAAGCCAATAATTCCATTTTGAATCGTCCGTCGGCTTCCATAATCCATTTAATCGAATGCAGTCCGCCGGAATAGGATACTGTGCAGATGGCTTTATCGCCATCTTGTGAAACCTGTACGTCTTTAACTTTTGCTTTCATGCCAATAGTTTTTGGTCCATTGGTAAGCGGAATAATGTTTGTTTTATTTTTGATAGTTATAATTTCTCCTGTTGCTGTATCCAGAGTTACGCTTACATCAGCACCGTTTAAAACGGCCTGATTGCCTTGTTTGGTTACCGTTGCTTTTTCGCTGCTTTTTTCGGTCAGCAAAAATTGATTAACATAATAATCGGCTTTGTGAATTGGCCAAGTCCAAGTGTAAATTTCACGGCCGAATTGGTCTTTGGCGGTTATTTCAAGAAAATCACCTTCAAAGAAATTAGCAGGAACAGCAAATTTTATTTTACGGGTTTCACCTGGCTCAATGCTTGGAATTTCAATTTTATCGCTGGCAATCGCTTTTGGCTTTGCTGCAGAATAAAACAAATTTTTATCCGATTTCATTACGCGGTACTCCATTTTGCAGGTTGTCAGATTGCTAAACAGGTAATCGTTTGTAATCAAAAATGAGCCGTCAAACTTCTCTGAAATCTGTTTTGGAGCAAACTGAATAGGTGCCCAAACTTCTTTCACGGTATAAAAACTGCCTTCTCTTTCGCGGTGTGGTCCTAAAATTCCGTCGGCGGCCAAAGAACCTTTAGAGTCAAATTTTGCGTCTCCAGTCCAATCGGAGCGTTTTACAGCTTCATCTAACATTGCCCACATGAATCCTCCTGCAAACAGCGGACTTTGTTTATAGTGATTCCAAAAATCTTCTAATCCTGCACCATGACCGTTGTCATAGGTTCCGTGCATGAATTCGGTTGGGAAAAATACGTTTTCACCATTCCCAAATCGGTGTACACCAGTCAAAAACGTTGGATAATGATGCGTATCCCAGCCATTAAAATCTGCCCATGGATGCACTACAATTCTTTTTTGCGGATCGTATTGTTCAAAAACTTTGTCCACTTCATTATTCCAGCCGCCTTCATTACCGTTATCCCAGATAATTACAGAAGGATGATTTACATCACGCTCTACCGTTTCTCTAACCAATTGTGTGCCTAATTTTGTGTCATAGGAATTTTGCCAGCCAGCCAGTTCATTCAAAACAAACAGACCTAAAGAGTCACAAACGGCCAGAAAGTGATCGTCAGGAGGATAATGCCCCCGCACTGCATTGATGTTCATGTCTTTCAGTAAATTCACATCCATTACACTAATGCGTTCGCTGGTGCTTCGTCCGCCTTCCGGCCAAAAGGAGTGACGGTTTATACCTTTCATTATGATTTTGGTGCCATTTACATAAATTCCGTCCTTTTTCTTAAACTCTAATGTTCGGAAACCAATTCGTTCCTGATATTCATGAATAGTGGTTCCGTTTTGTTTTAAAGCGAGTTTTAAAGTGTATAAATTGGGGCTTTCAGGATTCCATGGCTTTACATTTTGCCATTGTGTTTTAATTACCTCTTGAACACTTCCTTTTTTGATTGGAAATGAAGCGACAGGAAAAGTTTTGCCATCCTTGACATCAACAATTGTTGCCTCAACTGTCGCATTTTTTGAAATGTTTTTTAAATCTAAAGTTACAGCGATCGATCCGTCCATTTTTGGATCTGCAGCAATATGGGTGATATGTGCTTTTGGAGAAACTTCCAGCCAAACCGGACGGTAAATACCGCCAAATAACCACCAGTCCGTTCTGCGCTCGGCGGCGTTTACAGATTTATTTGCCGAATGTTTGGAAACATGAACTTCCAGCAGATTTTTACTTCCCAATTTTAATAAAGAAGTGATGCTGTATTTAAATTCATAAAAACCGCCCTGATGAATCGGACCTGCTAATTTGCCGTTAATCTTTACTTCGGTATCCGTCATGGCACCGCCAAAGGCGATTACCACCTCTTTGCCTTTATAATCATTTGGAACGTCAAATTCATATTTGTAGAAACCTTCTTCTTTGCTGGGTTCTTTTTGGTTCAGTTCCTTGTACCATCTTCCATAGGTATATTCGCCAAAGCCTTCTAATTCCCATTGAGAAGGAACATTTATAGTTGTCCATTTTTTACTGTTATTTCCATCGGTACAATAAAATTCCCATTTTGCAGGGTGCTCAAAATCTTTTCCCGAAAGAAAAACTTTGTCCGTTTCTTGTGCTCGATTGCTTTGCGATGAAAGGATAAATATCGAAGCAATAAAAAGTGATTGTAAAGTATGTTGTATTTTCATTTTATATAGATATTCAATTTTGACTTAAATGAACTTTAAAATAATGTTTAGTATTCAGTTTAAAACAAACTTTTAGATTTAATTTTTGAAATTGCAATTGATTTTTGAAATTGCAATTGAACGATTAATTGCCGTCAGGCTTTGCGGTTTCAAAACGGGTACTCATTGGTAAAGTCCAATCTGAAATGTAATTGGGCTGCAGCGGATTGTATTTTGGTGTTTGCTTTGAAATGTCTTTTTGTAAAGGTAAGTTCAAATCACGAATTCCCTTAATCACGCATAGTGCAATTTCATTAGCTCCAAAACTATTAAAATGAGTATTATCTTCTAATGCTTTGGTCTGCCCTGGAAAAGTATTGGCTGGGTATTGAACAAAAGCTTTTCGGGAAACATCATCGCCCCATTTTTCATACAATTGGGTAGTAAGTGCGGTAATATCAATAAGGGGCACGTTCATTTTTTTAGCTACGGCACGCATGGCATCGGGGAAATCTCCATGCGTTGCTTTTAAGGTTCCGTCGCTATTGAAGGCGCGACGTTGTGTAGGCGTAACTAAAATTGGAAATGCCCCTTTATCTTTTGCAGTTTGGATAAATTCGGCTAATAAATCAGAATATGATTTCCAGGCAGTATTTTCCGGACCTTTTATTTTTTCATCGTTGTGACCAAATTCAATAAACAGATAATCACCAGCTTTAATCTGAGAATTTATTTTTTGTAAACGGTTACTGCTTTTAAAAGAACTTAAAGCAAGACCGGAACAGGCATAATTAGTAATCACAATATTGCTGTTAAAATACTGCGGAATCATTTGTCCCCAAGAAGCCCAAGGCTCTACATCCTGATCGGTTACGGTTGAATCGCCGGCTAGAAAAATATTGGTTACTTTTTCAATTGGAATAATTTCAATTTTTTGAAAGCAAGCCGTTCCTAAAAATTCTAAAGTCAGCTTATTATCCCAATTCAAATCTTGTTTTTCCCTGTCTTTTAATTTTATTGAATTGGACTCATTAATATAACTGTTACGGATATTTACATTAAATTCCTGTATGGCAGATTTACCTTTTTTTAGCGAAAGCTGATTAATCATTATTCTTCGAGATTCTGCTTTTACAGTAATATTAGAATCTTTGTTATTGTTGCCCAAAGTGATTTTTACTTTGTAATTTCCTTCGGGAATTTTTACTGAGAAATAAGTGCTTTTTGTGATGTTTAAGCCAAAAGAAGTAAAGCTTGCATTTTCAGCAGTATCAAAATCAAAGCCAAATCCTGTATTTTCATCATATTTATCTGCAGAAAATACATTGGTGGATTTGCTGTTTTTTTTAGAAGATTCAAAATTAAAAACCTTTGGTGGAACGGGAGTATTTGTGCTTTTTGGGCTGTTTTTTTTTTCAACAGCAACATCATCTTTACCCATTGATAATAGTATGTTTGAAGAACAAAAAACCAATACAAGCAGTGTAAAGATTCTAAAAGGTTTCATTTAATTTAATTTTGGTTAATAGATTTTCAAAACTAACGGTTCGCTTTATAAATACTATCCTGTACTATGCGGTTGCCTAAAATGTTAAATAAGTACTGATTTTATATAAATAGCGGGTAGGTACAGGATAGAATAGTGATTATAAAACAGCAATATTGCGTTATTAATTATTATTTAAAGCACATTTTTTTGATTTTATCTCTGTTTAAAAGAGATTTAATTAGAACAAAAAAATGTAGAGAAGTTTAATATTGCCTATACACATTTATGAAAATTAAGCCGATTTCCCTGCTTTGTTTGTTTTTTATTCTGTTTTCGACAGTCTTTTTTGCTCAGGAAAAAGAAATAAAAAAAACAGCTCCGCGTAAAATTCATTACGTGCCGGATGGTGATGGCTTTTTATTAAAAAATGGGAACAGAAAATTCAATCGCGCTTTGTATGGTTCCAATACAGCGTTTAGAGTCGAAGCTGGAGATTTGCCCGAATTTGCGATGTACATACCCGGAATGGGAGGTAATTTAAAGTTAGGTTTGTCGAATGGAAAGAACAGCAAATGGATAACCGAAGCCAAATCAATTACGGCTCGGTATGCCAATGGAAAAATGTTTTATGAAATTCAGGATGCTATTTTAGGTAAAGGAAAATTAAACCTTGAAATCGTTGCACTGAAAGATGAAGAAGGTTTTGTTTTGAAAGTTTCCGGCATTGATACGGATAAAAACACTTCTCTAATCTGGGCTTTTGGCGGAGCCAGCGGCAGAAAATTTAGCCGTGACGGCGATATTGGTGCCGACCCGGAATCTAGTTTTTATTTGAAGCCCGAAAATTGTACCAATAATCAATACACGATAAAAGAGAATTCATTTTTGCTGGAATATGGTTCTGAAATAAACAAACAAAAAACAGGAAATAATAAAAGCTTACTGGGAGTTTATCCAAAATCAGAAGTACATACAGCTAATGCTGAAAAGCAAAATTCTCCATTAGAATTATTTGCTTCAGCTCCCGAAAAGCAGAATTTGATTGTGGGTAAAATCAATTCGATTTCAAAATCAGATTTATTTTGGTCATTTAATACTAACGTAAATTCTAAAGCAAAAAGTCAGGCAGATTTAGCTGAATTGTTTAAAAAAGCATCACAGCAGACACAAGAATTAGCCAGCAGAGTAAAAGTAAAAACACCAGATCCTTATATCAACACATTAGGTTCAGCATTGGCAATTGCTGCCGATGGAATTTGGGAAATTCCTGCGTATCTACATGGTGCTGTGGCTTGGCGAATGCATTTAAACGCTTGGCGCGGTGCGTATGCTGCAGATCCTTTGGGCTGGCACGACAGAGCAAAAACTCATTTTACCAGCTACAGTAATTCGCAGGTAACGCAGCCATTAACAGGTCCTGTAGTTTTTGACGCAGTGCGTAATTTGGCGCGTCAAAAAGAAGAAATGGGAACATCAATGTTTAGCAGCGGATACATTAGCCGCAAGCCGGACAATAATACAATCGCCCATCATTATGATATGAATTTGGTTTTTTTCGATCAAATGCTGCGTCATTTTAAATGGACAGGAGATACTGAATTCATGAAACAAATGTGGCCTGTAATGCAAAGACATCTCGATTGGGAGAAACGCAATTTTGATGTTGATAATGACGGTTTATATGACGCTTACGCATCCATTTGGGCCAGTGACGCTTTGCAGTATAGTGGCGGAGGCGTGATTCATTCGTCAGCTTATAATTATTATTCGAATAAAACCGCAGCAACAGTTGCAGCTGCTTTACAGCAAAATTCCGACTCGTTTACTGCCGAAGCCAACAAAATTGCCAAAGCAACCGCTTCTGCATTATGGCTTCCTGAGAAAGGTGTTTTTGCCGAATATAAAGATGCAATGGGGAAACAATTGCTGCACGAAACCCCTGCTATTTGGAGCATTTACCACACTATTGATTCGGAATTGGGGAATCCTTTTCAGAATTATCAAATGCTTCGTTATGTAGATACACAAATTCCCTATATTCCAATTCAAGTGGAAGGATTGGACAAAAAAGATTTGTATGTTATTGGCACCACCAACTGGCAGCCGTATACCTGGTCGATTAACAATGTGGCTTTGGCTGAACAATTGCACACTTCATTAGCGTATTGGCAGGGAGGTAATTCTGAAAAAGCGTTTAAAATGTGGGAAAGCGCTTTGGTAGAAAGCATGTATTTAAGCCCTTCGCCAGGCGGGTTTGAGCAGTTAATGTATCAGGACGCGATACGCGGTGAATTGTATCGTGATTTTGCTGACCCAATCGGAATGACGGCAAGAACATTGGTAGAAGGACTTTTCGGAATTCAGCCGGATGCATTGGCGCATCAGCTGACCATTAAACCCGGATTTCCAGAAAAATGGGATTCGGCTTCTTTAGAAATTCCAGATATTTCTTTTTCTTTTAAAAGAGAAAAGAATATTGATTCTTATGAAATTGCCAACCATCTGTCAGCAAAAATGACTTTGCGATTTATTGTAAACAGTGCTTCAGAAAAAATAAACAGCATTATAATTAATGGAAATAAAGCCAATTATACAATCACTAAAAACGGAATTGGAAAACCCGAAATTATAGTTGAATCGCCTTATGCCGAAAAATATAGTATTGCAATCGATTGGGACGCTGTGGCTTTAGAAGAAATTAAATCACAGGAAATTTACAATCCTACAGCTATTTTTGTATTGGAAACTAAAAAGGCAAAAATCATTGAGGTGTATGATCCTCAAAAGGTTTTAAGTTCCATTTCAAAAACCGAAAATAAAGTTTCTGGAATCGTAAACAGTATTGGAGATAAAACGGTTTTTGTACAATTGCAGCAAGGCGAAATGATTTGGTGGAAACCTATTATTATCAATTGCAAACCAAGATTTGAAGTCGCTGTAAAAGAAGTGAATTCTACTAATTTGTTACTTTCCATTCAGAATAATTCAGATAAAAATAGTGATGGAAAATTGCTTTTTAATCCATTTGGAAAAGAAATCTCAGAAGCAGTTTCGATTAAAGCAAATAGTACTGAAACTATTAAAGTTCCATTAAAAAATCTAATCACAGGAACGAATAATTTTCAATTGCAGACAGCTGACGGTGGAAATTACCCATTATCATTTATCAGCTGGGATATTCCTGAAAATAAAACCTTAAAGGCGGAAACAGTTTCGTTAACTTCTTATTTTAATGCAAAAGTGACGGATATTTTCAAACAAAAATATGAATCTCCAAGACCGAAAACTCCAACTCTGCAATTGCCTTTGCAGGGAATTGGAAATTGGTGTTATCCATTGATTAATCCAGTTATTGATGATTCTGGTCTGCGTTCTAAAGCTAAAGCAAATGGAAAGATTACGACTCCAGAGGGAATTGTTTTCGAAACGCCATCAGATGAAAACAAGAACAATATTGTCTTTACTTCGATGTGGGATAATTTTCCTGAAAAGATAACCATTCCGTTAAGCGGAAAAGCATCTCATTTGTATTTAATGCTCGCAGGTTCGACCAATCCTATGCAAAGCCGAATGACAAATGGCAAAGTAATTGTGAATTATACCGATGGTTCTTCAGAAGAATTGGAACTGAAAAATCCTGAAAACTGGTGGCCTATTGAGCAGGATTATTTTGTAGATGGATTGGCTTTTAATACCAATGCACCAAAACCACCGCGTGTTTATTTGAAGTCTGGAATTATTTCCCGCACTTTTGATGATTATAAAGGAATAAAAGGATTCGCTAATAATGGCATTGATGGTGGTGCCGGAACGATTTTAGATCTTCCGTTGAATCCATCAAAAACCTTAAAAAGCTTTTCAATACAAACCATTACAAATGATGTGGTAATTGGTTTGATGAGTGCCACATTAATTAAATAGTTTTATTTTAAAATTTAAAAAAACATGAAAAAATATTCGATTATTTGCATTTTGCTGTTTTCTATTGGCATATTGGCCCAAGAAAAAATTGACCGTAAAGCAGTAGTGACAAGACACGACGTTGTCCTTACCCAAATCGACACTTTGGCTTCGCTGAGTGTGGGTAATGGAGGTTTTGCCTATACAGTTGATGTAACAGGGCTGCAGACTTTTCCCGAAAAATATCAAAAGGGAATTCCATTAGGAACTCAGGCCGAATGGGGCTGGGACAGTTATAAGAATGTAAACGGTTATAAGTTTTCTGAAACTTTGAAAGATGTTGATCAGTACGGAAGAAAAGTTTCGTATTCAACACAAATCAAAGAACCTGCACACAAAAAAGAAGCTGTCGAATGGTTTCGTCAGAATCCACATTTGCTTCAATTGGGGAATATTGGTCTTGAAATCACCAAAAAAGACGGCAGTTTAGTACAGCCTGATGACATCAAAGCGATTAATCAGAAACTGAATTTATGGACAGGTAAAATCGAAAGTTACTTTGAAGTAGAAGGTGCTTCCGTGAAAGTTACCACAGTCTGCGACCAGACAAAAGACGCTTTGGGCTTTAAAGTAGAATCGGATTTAATCAAACAAGGCCGTTTGAAAATTCGTGTTCGTATCCCTTTTCCAACAGGACTTTGGGGAGATATGGGGACAAAATGGGAAGAAAAACAGGAAGTAAATAATTCGGCGGTCGCTATTGCAGGGACTGATATGGGGAAAAAATGGCAAGGAAAACAGGATTATAAAAGCAATCTGAAAATCAAAAACAAATCGGAAGCCACTATTACTCACTTGATGGACAGCATTTCGTATGATATTAATCTGAAATGGAAAGGAACGGCATCAGTGAAAGAAAAAGCAAAACATTATTTTTTACTGGAGCCATCAAACAGTAACAGCATAGAATTGAGCTGTTCGTTCATTCAAACCGAGAAAAATAAAGGATCAATTTCAGATTTTACAGCTATTGCAAAAAGCAGTATTACTGGCTGGGAAAAATTTTGGAAAAGTGGCGCGGCGGTTGATTTCGAAGGAAGTACGGATGTTCGTGCCAATGAATTGGAGCGCAGAATTGTGCTTTCGCAATATCTGACCAAAATACAATGCGCAGGTTCTGTGCCTCCGCAGGAAACAGGACTGACTTACAACAGCTGGTACGGAAAACCTCACTTAGAAATGCATTGGTGGCACGGGGTTCATTTTCCGCTTTGGAACAGACCGGAATATTTAGAAAATACTTTAGGCTGGTACCAAAACGCTTTTGATAAAGCAAAAAAAATAGCACAGCGACAAGGTTTTGAAGGAGCAAGATGGCAGAAAATGACCGATCCTGACGGAAATGAAACTCCGTCGTCTGTAGGAGCGTTTTTGATTTGGCAACAGCCCCATTTTATTACTTATGCTGAATTATTGTATGAATCATCCAAGTCGGAAACCACTTTGAAAAAATACAGTGAACGTGTTTTTGCCGCCGCTGATTTTATGGCTTCTTTTGCATTTTATGACAAAGAAAAAAAGCGCTACATGTTAGGGCCAGGAGTAATCCCTGCACAGGAGCGTTTTGTAGCGATGCAGACTTTTAACCCAACCTACGAATTGGCTTATTGGAACTGGGGATTGAAAACGGCTATTGCATGGAAAAAGAAAATGAATCAGGCCGTTCCTGAAAAATGGGAAGCGGTATTACGTGATTTGTCTCAGTTGCCAGTTCAAAACAATGTGTATCTGGCAGCCGAAAGTGCTCAGGATTCGTACACCAATCCAGAATTCAAAACAGATCATCCGTCAGTTTTGGGAACTTTTGGAATGCTTCCTGAAACTTCTTTGCTGGATAAAAAAATAATGAAAAACACATTCGATTTGGTTTGGGATACTTGGTCATGGCAAAAAACCTGGGGCTGGGATTTCCCGATGACCGCTATGTCAGCAGCTCGTTTGGGACTTCCTGAAAAAGCGATTGATGCGTTGTTTATGAAGGTAACTACCAATACATATCTAAAAAACGGGCACAATTATCAGTCAGAAAGACTTACACTTTATCTTCCTGGAAATGGCGGATTATTAACAGCAATTGCGATGATGTGCGGAGGCTGGGAAGGCAATACGGAAGCAAATCCAGGATTTCCAAAAGATGGAACATGGAAAGTAAAAAGCGAAGGTTTTCAAAAGATGTTTTAACTAGTTAAAAAAGATAAAAATATGTCAAAAGTTAAGTTGCTAAAATGGAATGTATTGTTGCTTCTAATTGGGTTTTCTGTTTTCGGTCAAAGACAAATGGAGAATTTGGACAGAGGAATTATTGCCATTAATCAAAATGGAAAGTTTTTCATCAACTGGCGTATTTTAGGTACAGATCCCGATGATTTAGCTTTTAATTTATATCGAAAAAGCGGAACAAAAAATGCCGTTCGGCTGAATGAAAAACCAATTATTGAAGCCACAAATTTTAATGATGAAACTGCTGATGCCAAAGAAAATAATACTTGGTTTGTAAAAACAGTTGTTAATGGCAAGGAAAAAGAAACCAAAGGCAGTTTTACTATTGCTGCGAATGCTACAATAAAAGATTATCTGTCCATTCCGCTGAAAGCGATAAAAGGATATACAGCGAATGATATTTCGGTTGGAGATTTGAATGGCGACGGGCAATACGAATTAGTGGTTCACATGACGGGAATAGGAAAAGATAATTCACATACAGGATTGTCAGATGAGCCTATTCTTCACGCTTATACTTTGCAAGGCAAATTTTTATGGGAAATAAATCTGGGCAAAAACATTAGAGAAGGAGCGCATTATACCCAGTTTATGGTGTATGATTTAGATGGTGACGGGATAGCTGAAATTGTCTGCAAAACTGCCGATGGAACGATTGACGGGACAGGTAAAGTTATTGGAGATGCTTCAAAAGACTGGAGAGATACTGATGAGAAATCACAGACTTTTGGTAAAATTTTAAAGGGACCTGAATATCTTACCGTTTTTGACGGACGAACAGGAAGCGCCGTTACAACAGTAGATTATATTCCCGAAAGAGGAGATCTTGGTGCTTGGGGAGGCAGAGGCGGTAGTGGAGGAAGCGACACAAAGGGAAACAGAGCAGATCGTTTTACGGCTTGTGTAGCTTATTTGGACGGCATACATCCAAGTGTTGTTATGTGCCGTGGTTATTATGGCAGAACTGTTTTGGCCGCTTGGGATTTTAAAAACAAGAAATTAACTTCCCGATGGGTTTTTGACAGCAAAGACAGCAAGAATCCGTATTCTGGAATGGGAAATCACGGACTTTCAGTTGCCGATGTTGATGCTGACGGGAAAGATGAAATTGTTTATGGTTCGATGTGTGTTGATGATGACGGAAAAGGATTGTACACAACTGGTTTTCGCCACGGTGATGCCTTGCATGTGAGTGATTTGGATCCTGAAATTCCCGGATTGGAAGCATTTGGAATTCATGAAATCGAAAATGGCACAAAAGGCCCTGGTGTTGCTTTGTTTTCGGCAGCAAACGGGAAAACATTATTTACTGCAATGGACGATGAAGATGCAGGCAGAGGTGTAGCAGATAATATTGATAATACCCGAGTAGGTGCGCAAATGTGGTGGTCGGGGGCTAAATTTTTATATGATATTAAAGGAAACCAAATTGGAGAGTTACCAAAATCCATTAATTTTTTAATTTATTGGGATGGAGATACGTCCCGCGAACTTCTCAATTCCAATTACATCGACAAATACGGAAAAGGAAGGTTGTTTACTGCCGAAGGCGCACAATCCAACAATGGAACCAAATCAACACCAGGTTTATCAGCTGATATTTTAGGCGACTGGAGAGAAGAATTGATTTTGAGAAGCACTGATAATACCGAATTGCGAATCTACAGCACTGCAATTCCAACTGAAATCAGGCAGTATACTTTAATGCATGATCCGCAGTACCGTTTAAGTATCGCTTGGCAGAATGTTGGTTACAATCAGCCGCCGCATACTAGTTTTTATATGGGAAAAGGAATGAAGACTGCTCCGAAGCCTAATATTGTTTTGGTGAAGGCACCATAAAAGTTATCAGAGTTTTCAATATTTTAAAAAGGCAATTTTATCATGAGTAAGATTGCCTTTTGTATTAATATATTATATTTGTAACTATTTGAACGCAACCCTATTGATATTTTATTATCTATTAAATAAAAAACCATTTTTATGAAAAAAATACTGATTGTAATTGTTTCAATTGCATTATTTATTAGCTGTTCAAATGATAATAATAATGATGAGGATGCTTCACAGAAAGAAAACTCTTCTGAGTTAAAAATTCGATTATCGAATGCGAGTAAACTCGATTTTCAAAACATTAAGGTAAATACCTCTACTGGAAATGTAAATTATGGAAATTTAAAAGCTGGCAAAAAATCAGATTATAAAGTCTTTGAGATGGCTTATAGATATGCTTTCATTGAGTTGCAAATTGATGGAAAAACATATACGCTACAGCCAATAGATTACGTGGGAGAAAAACCTCTTGAAAACGGAAATTACACCTTTCAAATAAATGCAAATGATTCAAAAGACCAATACCAAAAGCTGAGTTTGACATTAATTGAGGATTAAAACGATTTGTTGACACTATCCTTCCTTGAATGAATTGAATATATAAAAAATCAAACTCAAATAGCTTTTTTATAAGCGGTTTGTTTAATGAATTACTGGTAGGTACAGGTCTGGATTTTTAAATGTTATAATTACATTTGTGAGTTGAGCATTTAAACAAAAATATATGAGCGAAATTTTAAAAAACCGAAGCATTAGTAAATCTTCCATTTCTAATATTCTCGTTGTGATGTTTTTTTTGTTTTCGTTTTATAGTAGTGCTCAACTGCAAACCAATGAAAGCGAAATCGGTTTGGGATGGAGCAATAATTCTGTTAACACTGTTATTTTTAGAAATAGCGCTTTGACAACTTTTAAAAACTGGCAGTTTACAGCTTATTATGATGCTGACGGCAAAATGGTTTTGGCAAAGCGAAAACTGAGTTCCAAAGAATGGCAAAAAGTAATTACTCCCTATAGCGGCAATGTAAAAGATGCTCATAACAGTATTAGTATTGCGGTCGATGCCGATGGTTTTCTTCACGTAAGCTGGGATCAGCATGATACCCGTTTGCGTTATGCTAAGAGCAAAACACCTTTTAGTTTAGAGTTAGACGAGGAACAATCCATGACTGGTAATGACGAAGCGAAGGTGACTTATCCCGAGTTTCATAATCTGCCAAATGGGAAGCTGCTGTTTTGTTACCGTTCGGGTGCTTCAGGAAGAGGAAATATGATTTTGAAATCGTATGATGTGAAAAATCAGAAATGGACTTCCCTGCAAAATAATTTAATTGACGGCGAAAACCAGCGCTCTGCCTACTGGCAAATGTGCGTGGGCAAAAAAGGAATTTATATGTCGTGGGTTTGGCGTGAGAGCTGGGATGTTTCTACTAATCATGATATTTGTTATGCTTTTTCGGCTGATGGAGGACTAACTTGGGAAAAGTCTACAGGCGAAAAATACAATCTGCCAATAACCAAAACCAGTGCAGAAATTGCTTGGGAAGTGCCTCAAAACAGCAGTTTAATAAATCAGACAGCGATGACTATCGATTCGAAAGGGAATCCGTATATTGCAAATTATTGGAACGAGAATGGAGTGCCTCAGTATAAGGTGGTGTATCTGGATAAGGGAAAATGGAATAAAATCGATACTGATTTTCACACTAAACCTTTTACTTTAGGAGGCGGAGGGACGAAAAGGATTCCGATTTCACGTCCTGAAATTTTGGTCAATAAATCGATACTTTATTTACTTTTTAGAGATGAAGAAAGAGGGAATAAAATCACTTTGGCCAGTACCAATTTGGAAAAAAAGCAATGGAAACTTACTGATGTTACAAATTATTCTGTAGGGCAGTGGGAACCTAATTTGGACAAAGAATTGTGGAAAGATAAATCGGAACTGCATATTTTTTCTCAAAATGTGAGTCAGGCAGATGGAGAAGGATTAGCAGAAGCAGAGCCTCAAGCCGTGCGGGTTATTGAAATAAAAAAGTTGCCAAATAATTAAAAAATAATGATATGAAAAAGGGTTATCTGTTTTTAATAATTGCTGTGTTTTTTATAGCTGCTGGTTTTCGGAAACAAAATTTAGAAGAGAAAATAAATGCTGCTTTGCAGACTGCTGTACAGCAATATGCTTATTTGAGTAAACAAGTGAGCGTTGGGAAGTATCCTAAAACGTATTTTGCAGATAAAAATCAACTGGAAACTTCCGATTCTGGCTGGTGGTGCAGCGGTTTTTATCCCGGGACGCTGCTGTATCTGGATGAGGCAAAAGGAGCTCCCGAATTAAAAAAGGAAGCGCTAAATGTAATGGAAGATTTGAAAAAAGAACAGTTCAATACCACTACGCACGATTTGGGTTTTATGATGTTCTGCAGTTTCGGAAATGCTGAAAGGTTACAGCCAAGCAAAGAATATGAAACGATATTGATGAACAGTGCCAAATCATTGGCAAGCCGTTTTAATCCTAAAACAGGCTGTATCAAATCATGGGACAGCGCGCCTTGGAATCATGCTGATAAAGATGAATCTCCTGTAATTATCGATAATATGATGAATCTGGAGCTTTTGTTTTGGGCAGCGAGACACAGCGGTGACAGCACGTATTATAAAATTGCCGTTAAGCATGCAGATGTAACGATGGTCAATCATTTCAGAAAAGATTACAGTTCGTATCACGAAGTTGTTTACAATAATGAAACTGGAAAAGTTACCAAACAAATCACCAATCAAGGTGCAGCCGATGATTCGTCTTGGGCGAGAGGACAGGCATGGGGATTGTACGGATACGTTGTAATGTACCGTGAAACAAAAGATGTAAAGTACTTAAAACAGGCCAAAAATATTGCTGATTATATTTTGAATCACCGTAATCTGCCGGCAGATAAAATTCCGTATTGGGATTTTAATGCGCCAAATATTCCTAATGCTTTGCGGGATTCTTCTGCAGCATCAATAATTGCTTCGGCTTTATTGGAATTGGGCGGTTATGCTGCTAAAAAAGAAGGAGTACACTATTATGAAACAGCCAAAACGATTTTGTCGAGTTTATTAACTCCAGAATATATGGCGAAGGTGGGAACAAATGGCGGGTTTTTGCTAAAACACGGAGTAGGGAATATGCCTAACAAAACTGAAATTGATACGCCGCTTTCGTATGGCGATTATTATTTGGTCGAAGCGATGATGCGTTACAAAGCTTTGATAAAAACGAACCCAAATCTTAAATAAATTTATAAAGAGAGCTTAACGAATACTATCGCCGCGGATTATTATTTCGTTTGATTTTTTTATGTTTTCCTCTGATTTACTTACCACTTTTATCAGCGTTAAATCGGGACTTTCAAGTTTATTGACTACTATTTTCAAGATATAATTCTTGTCTATTAAATAGGTCTGGTAATCACTATCTACTATTTCATTGTCAATTTGGAAAATTGCTGCGTTTTCGGGAACCGTAGTGTATTTAAGTCTTAAATCATTCAGCGAAATTAAATTGGGTTTGTAGTTATTTTTGGTTTCAATTATAACTTTTCCAGAATATTTAGTATTCTCTATTTCAATATTTTCTTTTTCAACTTTGACACTTTCAATTTTATTTGGGTCTAAAAATTTCGTCACACTTTGATTCACAAGTACTCCATTCAAAAAGTAAGCGGTTTTTTTTGCGCCTTTATATTTAATTACATGAACGACTTTTAGAATAGTGTCCTGTTCAGTTATTGCCTGTGAGTTTTCAGATTTCTTTTGGCCAAAAACATTTGTGGTCAAAATTAAGACTGATATGATGAGAAACTTTTTCATTTTACTTTTTGTTGGTAACTATAATATTGTCTGCTGTTTTTCGTGAATCCTCTTCTGCAATGATAACAATAATAATTCCCGCAATATAGCATACTAAATCAATCCATGCAAATGAGGTTCCGATAACAGTTCTGGCAATTTTTGAATTTTGCAGACCCAGCTTTCCAACGATATTCAAATACTGAAGGAATTCTACGCTAAAGGAAAACAGAAGTACAAACAGCGCAACTGGCAAAACAGGCAATTTCAAAAAAGACTTTATAAAACAGTAAATCAGGATCACCACCAATACATCGCCAATATACGGGCGAATGATAGCGTCATGAACATATAATGCAATTAAAACCTCTATGACAAAAAGCAGAATTGTTAAGCCGAAGTATTTTTTGTTGAATGTTAGCATGATTTTGAGTCGATATTACATTAATAGTCTACTGAATTTTCCAAAATTCAAATTAGACGATGTTTTAAAAAACAAACCGAGAAATACAAAGCGCAAAAGTCCAATAAACATCGTTAACGGTATTAACATACCAAAGCCTTCTGGGAAACCAATTTTAAAAATATTATAAGAAATACCACCTATTCCTAATATAAATAACATTGAGATTAATACTTTGAAAGGTTTATTTACTTCCGCAACAACATTAACGGTGTCATTTGCAAAATTACCTCGTAATACTGTAAACGCACCAATGCCGACTTCAGAACCTATAATTTCAAAGTGGTTTCCATTTATTTTTCCGATAAATTGTTTATTTGTTAACTTGGTTGAAAGACTATTTGATTCCAATGTTTTTGACTTCAATAATTCGATGCTCTTTTCCAGATTATCTTTTAAATCAATTTTGTAATTCTTTGTTGGAAATATTTTCATGGATGGATGTTTTTAAAATTACGCTTAAAGTGCAGGCACTACAGCGGGTTTGGGACTAAATTAATTTCATTCTTCTGATTTGCCAAATTATCCCAAATACAAAACTAATTTTCCATTAAGCCAAATGCCTAAATCCGTTGTAACTGTTGGCAGGCGTTTATTTCTTTTCAGCAATTTCTCTTACTTTCGGATTAATAAATTTTGAATCGATTTCGTCTGTTTTCTTTATATATTTTATTAAGCTATCTTTTTGCATTAAACAAGAATAAGTGCTTGCTAATTCTCCCAATGTTCTTCCGTTATTCGGTTCAATTTTTAATGCTTTATTCAGATTGTTAATTCTTAAATTTAAATATTTAACATTGTTTGTTTTGAGAAATAATTGACCATAGCTTGTAGAAATGCATTCATATACTTTAGCATTATTAGGCTCAATTTCTAAAGATTTTTGTAAGTATTTAATAGATTTTTCAAATTCTTTTTTTCTGCCCAAAAGATTTCCAAATCCCCAATAAATTTGCGAATTCGAATTGTCTAAAAGCCAAGCCTGATTAAACCTTTTCATTGATGTGTCATTGTCATCTTTGTAAAAATATTCCCAACCTTTAGAAACATAGTATTCAGATGCTTCTTTTCTGTTTTTGAATTGTTTTTCAGATTCTAAAATAAATTCATTATCTAGTTCAATTTGTTGTTCACATTTCTTTACTTCTCCATACATTGGTAATAAATTTATTCCTTCAGGACAATCTGTTTGGGATTTGCAACTTAGTTGACTTAAGATAATTAAAAATAATATTTTCTTCATTCTATTTTAGATATTGGTTTCTCCTTTTGCTTTTTTAAATGTATGCCAACGTTCTCTTGCTACAAGAGGTTTGGCACTAAAGTAGCGTTATTTTTTCGGTTCAGCCATATTCTTCCAAATACAACCAATTTCAAAATTAAGCCAATTCCCCAAATCTCTTGTAGCAAGTGTTATAGGCAGTTTTGTTAACCTCGACTTATAATTATTCCATCGCTATGTTCTGCAGCTTTTTCGAATACCTCAAAAAAAGTATTTACGTGCCGTAGAATATAATCCCAATTTTCTTCTTTTGTGAACCAGCCAGCATTATAAATGTAGGGATTCTTCATTTTCTCTTCATCATATGCTTCTTCAATTTGTTGAGATGTAATTTTAATAAGCAGGTTGTTCATTTTTAAGACATCCTCGGATTTAATGTAGCTGATACCTTCAATTTCTTTTATGGATGTACCCAATATCCCATCGAGCAATTTTTCCGCTGAAGTGTCATTTTGTTGGATTAGGAAATTTGCAATATCCCAAGCTTTATCAGAATAAAAATAAGTATTTCCTTCATCATGAAATTGTCCATCGGGATTGACATAATTGTCATAAAAATAAGATTCAAATTTTATTGGATCCTGTAAAAAAGTATTGATTACATTGTCATCAATTCTATAAAATTCACATACTATTCCCATATAGATAAGTTGTGTTAAAATTGCCTATAACTAGTATATATTAGCCATAATATGACTCCAATCTACACATATAAGCTAGCTTTGTATCATTACGCAGCTTTTGTTATGTTTGCTAATATATAAAAAAACAACTGCAAATCAAGTTGTGGTCATATTTTAAACATTTCTATCTTCAACTGTAAATAATAATCAAAAAAGGCAATTATACCGCTTTGGTAAAATTGCCTTTCTTTAATTCTATAAAAAAGAAAATTTACATTTTTACAGCACCTTTAGCTACTTTTTCACCAACGGTAGTTTTCTTGCTAAAGTCAGTTTTTGCATTCGAAACCAATTCGATGTTTTTGCTGGCTTCACCGTCAATAGTTACCGCTTTTTGAGAATCGGAATTGAAGGTGATATTTTTCAAAGACATATTTTTTCCATTGTAAATTTCAAAAATTGTACTGTTTTTGATGTCTAAATTCATATTATTAAGTTTAATTCCGTTAGCATCAATGATAGAAAAACCTTTATCGGCTTTGCCTGTTAAATTGGAGATTTCGATGTTCTCTAAATTCATTTCGGGTAATCCCTGAAGAAAAACAGCTTGTTTGGCTCCGTCAATGTAAACATTTTTGATTGTGATGTTTTTAAACTGCGGTGTTTTTTCGTCAACAGGAACGGCAGCAGTTCCGGTATTGTTTCCTCCTTCGGCTAATTTTTCAGCAATTGATTTTCCGCCATAATACAAGTCGAATGAAATGGCCTGCGATGGAATATTGGTCATAAAAATATCCGAAATAAAGATATTTTCTACCACTCCGCCACGTCCACGGGCACTTTTAAAACGCAGTCCAACATCAGTCCCCATAAAAGTACAGTTAGAAACATGCATGTTTTTTACACCGCCGGACATTTCGCTACCGACAGTTACACCTCCGTGCCCATGATAAACGATATTGTTTCTGATGATGATATTTTCGCAGGCAACGCCACGGTCACGGCCATCTTTGTCTTTCCCTGATTTGATGCAGATAGCATCGTCACCAACATCAAAACTGGAATTTTCAACCAATACATTTTTACAGGATTCTACGTCTAGTCCGTCTCCGTTTTGAGAATACCAAGGGTTGCGGACAGTTGTGTTTCGGATAATCAAATCTTCAACCATCAGGGGATGAATATTCCAAGCCGGTGAGTTTTGAAAAATTGGGCCGTCAAATAAAACACGTTTACTGTTTTGAATGCTAACCATAACAGGGCGGAGAAAATCACGTATTTCTTCAAATTGTTCTTTGGTTTTTAAATCAAAACGTACATTTTGGTCCGCATTTTGGTTTCCTTTTACATATTGTTCTGATGGATACCAGCTTGTTTTTTTATCGTTTAAAACTCCTCCGGACGCTAATAAGTTCTTCCATTGGCTTTCTGTTAATTTATCTTTTTTAACCATTCTCCACACTTCGCCCGAGCCGTCATAAACGCCATTTCCGGTAAAGGCTACGTTTTCTAGGTTTTTACCGTAAATTGGAGAAATACAGCGCCAAGTATTTAATCCTTCAAAACTGGTTTCGATAATTGGATATAAATCTTTGTTAGGTGAAAATCGAATCAAAGCTCCTCTTTGCGCATGAAGTTCGATATTGCTTTTTAGGATAATTGGACCAGTAAGCCAAATTCCCGGGGGAATAATTACTTTTCCGCCTCCTTTTTTAGAAACGGCATTAATTGCATCAGCAAAAGCTTTGGTACATAAAACTGTTCCGCCGTTTACAGCACCAAAATCAGCAATATTTACAGTATTGTTAGGGATTTTTGGTTCGTTTATTTTGTTCATTTTAAACTCAATGCCATTATAGGAATCCTTGGATGAACCGGTATTCTGTGCCATAATGTTCATCGGACAGTTTATGAATGTGACTGCAAATGCAAGAAATAACAGTTGGTTTAATTTGAATTTCATTGTCTTGTAAAGTGTTTTTATGTTAGGTTTTAAATAGATTTTCTGTAGATAAAATTAAAAGGGACTTTTACCTGTCCGATTTCTTTATTTAATATCATTCGGGCTGCAGTTTCTCCCATTACTTTAAAGTCAGTTGACATAACGGTAATGCCTAGTAATTCTTTTAAAGGTGTGTCGTTGTATGAGATAACGCCAATGTGTTTTCCTAATTTCATCTGGTTGTCTCTGATTTGTTTAACTAAGTTTACCAAATCCGATTCTTCGATGGTGATGAATAAATCTCCTTTTTTCAGTACAATGTCATCATATACTTCGTCCAAAATCTCATAATTGATTTCAAATTCGACGCAAAATTTCTTGAAGCCATGCAGGATTCTCCTAGGATACGGATATACGGCTTTCTCTGGATATACTAAAATTATTCGGGTATAGTGCTTTATTCTTTCCAAGCCTTCCTTTAATGCATTATAAATGTCATTTTCAAAATCCTGATAAATTTTAACAACTTCATTATTTATTCCTAATTTGATATTATCCATAATAATAAGCTTTTCCTTCGGAATTTTATTTATGGCATTAATAACCGCATCAGTATAACTGCTGTGTTTTAAATTTTCTGTTTTAAAATGGGTTGTGATTATATAGTAATCATAAGCTCCCTCATACTTATCAAGAAGATTCAGAAAGAGCGTTTCATCACAGTGATAAATCTGGAGATCGGTGTGGGCATTGGCTCCAATGGTGTTAATAAAAGAATTATAAGTCGCCATTTTGTATGAGCTTAATTTGTTGTACACAAACAGCACATTTACTTTCGAAACCAATTTAGTCTGGGTAATATAATATCCTTTTCCGCGGATCGAAGTGATTATTTTTCGTTCTTTTAAAATGTTATATGCCTTTTCAACAGTATCTCTGGACATATAAAACTCCTCGCTGAAACTATTAATCGAAGGAATTTTTTGGTTTATTTTTAAACTTCCATTGCCAATATTAGTTAAAATAGAGTCAACAATCTGCTTGTATTTTGGTACACGTGAGTCCTCGTCAATTTTAATAATCTTTATCATAGCTCTCGCTTTTAGATGTTTTTTTTCTTTAAAAAATGTATAAAGAAAACGAAATTCAAATTTGTTTTTTATCCTTTCAGCCAACGGCTAAAAAATGGTATTTATGGATTTATTTGAGTAATCAGATTGTTTTGAGATGTGCAATAAATACATAATATGTATTGCAATACCTAAACAAAATCAAACATGTAATCGATTGCACAAATATATATCTTAAAATTAGTAATTCGTAATAATTATCAATAAAATTTTAATGATTATTTAAAATTAACACTTAAAAATTTAAAGTAAAATAAAATAAGGTTAAAATATCATTATTACCGTATTGGCAGTTTTTTTAGCAGTATTTATTTTGAATAGAGGTGCTTAAAATTAAGGAATTGTTTTTTTAAAGATTAGTACATAATTCTCATAATAAAAAAATCATTCAGTTTAAAGGATAGTACAGGATAGTTATCTTTTAGGTATTCTATTATTTTACAATCCTAAATCATAACTAACCAACCAAAAAAACATTTTAAATCAATGGAATCAATACTCGGAATTCTTTTTCACTCTATCGGAGGATTTTCATCAGGAAGTTTTTACATGCCTTTCAAGAAAGTAAAAGGCTGGGCTTGGGAAAGCTATTGGCTTATAGGGGGATTTTTTTCATGGTTAATTGTGCCACCAATTGCTGCTTATTTGACCATTCCGGATTTTGTTGAAATTATTAGCACAGCTTCACCTTCAATAAAAGCGCTTGCTTATACTATGGGATTGATTTGGGGAATCGGTGGACTTACTTATGGTCTTGGTGTCCGCTACCTGGGAATGTCATTAGGAAATTCAATTGTACTGGGTTTTTGTTCTGCTTTTGGAGCATTAGTCCCATCGATATATTATAATTTTTATCCAGCAGAGGGAAAAATTTCTTTTGCAGATATGCTTGCTACATCTGGAGGTAAATTGGTTTTACTGGGTGTTTTGGTTTGTCTGATTGGAATTGCGATTTCTGGAAAAGCAGGAATGCTGAAAGAAAAAGATTTTGCGGTAGGACATGAAGATAGAGACAGAGAATTTAGCTTGGTAAAAGGTTTGATCATTGCGGTGATTTCTGGGATATTGAGTTCTTTTTTCAATTTCGGAATAGAAGTTGGGAAACCTTTGGCAGAAGCGGCAGTAGTTAGTGGCTGTAATCCATTATTTCAAAATAATGTAACTTATATAGTTGTGCTTTGGGGCGGATTGACTACCAATTTTATTTGGTGTATGTACCTTAATTTTAAGAATAAAACTTTTGGTGACTACACCAACAAGACAACACCAATAAGCAAGAATGTTATGTTTTCGGCTTTGGCAGGAACGATGTGGTTTTTACAATTCTTCTTTTATGGCATGGGCGAAAGCAAATTAGGCAACGGCGCCAGTTCTTGGATCCTGCACATGGCAACAATTATCCTTACAGCAAATTTTTGGGGATTTTATTTAAAAGAATGGTCTGGAGTTTCCAAAAAGACATTCAATACTTTTCTATGGGGAATTGGATTGATTATGCTGTCAATTGTTCTGGTAGGAATCGGCAATTCTTTATAATAATACATATAATAAATACATAAAAAAAACACATATAATGTCAAATATAAATACTGAAAACATGACTTTTAAGCACGTAAGTTATCTTTGGGATGAAGCTAAAGCACAAGAATTAGCTGGGGATGAAGTAGCGCTTTTTATTTATCGCTCGAATATATTAGGAGCTGATTTAAGATTAACGAATTATGGAGGAGGAAATACTTCAGTAAAAATTACTGATAAAGATCCTTTGACGGGTGAGTCGTCTGAAGTAATGTGGATTAAAGGGTCTGGCGGAGACATCGGAACATTAACCAAATCAGGCTGTGCTGCTTTATATTTAGAGAGACTTCGTAATCTTGAAAACGTATACAGAGGTATTGAATTTGAAGATGAAATGGTAGAATTATTCAATCACTGTATTTTTGATTTGGCTTCAAAAGCACCTTCTATTGACACGCCTTTGCACGGATTTTTGCCATTCAAACATATTGACCACCTGCATCCTGATGCAGCTATTGCCATTGCTGCGGCAAAAGATGGAAAACAAATTACCGAAGAATTATTCAACGGAGAAATTGGTTGGGTAGGATGGCAGCGTCCTGGCTTTGATTTGGGACTGCAGATGCGTGCCTGCTTGGAAGAAGCTGAAGCCCGCGGTAAAAAATTAAAAGGGGTAATGCTGGGTTCTCACGGTTTGTTTACTTGGGGAGATACATCTTATGAAAGTTATGTAAATACGCTTGAGGTGATTGAAAAATGTGCCGAGTATTTAGAAAGTAATTATGGAAAAAAACGTCCAGTTTTTGGAGGGCAGAAATTAGAGAGCTTAGATCAGGAAGCACGTGAGCTGCAAGCATCAAAAGTAGCTCCGATTTTAAGAGGTTTCTGTTCATCTGAAAGAAAAATGATTGGTCATTATACTGATGATGCCAGAGTTTTAGAGTTTATTAATTCTAATGATTTAGAGAAATTGGCTCCTCTGGGAACTTCTTGTCCGGATCACTTCTTGAGAACAAAAATCAGTCCTTTGGTTTTAGAGTTAGATCCAAATGAAGATTTAACTGATTTGAATGCAATCAAAGCAAAATTGACTCCAGCATTTGAGGCTTACAGAAACATGTACGCTGCTTATTACGATACTTGTAAAAAATCGAATTCACCAGCAATGCGTGACCCAAATCCAGTGGTAATTTTATACCCAGGTGTTGGAATGTTCACTTTTGCAAAAGATAAAACAATGGCTCGTTTGGCATCAGAGTATTATGTCAATGCCGTAAATGTAATGAAAGGTGCTGAAGCTGTTTCAGAATATACTTCATTGCCGCGTCAAGAAGCTTTTGATATTGAATATTGGTTATTGGAAGAAGCTAAATTACAGCGTATGCCAAAACCAAAAGCATTGTCTGGAAGAGTTGCGCTTATTACTGGTTCAGGTGGTGGAATTGGTAAAGCTATCGCTAAAAAATTCGCAGAAGAAGGCGCTTGTGTTATTCTTAATGATATTGATGAAGAACGTTTAGCAGGTGCTAAAGCAGAATTTGTCAAGATGTTTGGAAAAGACGCTGTAGGAAGCACAGTTTTAAATGTAACCAGCGAAGTTAGTGCAGAAAAAGCGTATGATGCATCTGCATTGGCTTTTGGAGGTGTAGATATTGTGATAAATAATGCTGGTATAAGTATTTCAAAATCAATTGCAGAGCATTCGCTGGAAGAATGGGACAGACTGTATGATATTTTAGTTAAAGGACAATTTATTGTTTCAAAAGCTGGAATAGAAGTAATGCGCAAGCAAGGTTTTGGAGGAGATATTGTAAATATTGTATCTAAAAATGCAGTAGTTGCAGGACCAAATAATCCTGGTTATGGTTCGGCCAAAGCGGCGCAGGCACATTTAACACGCTTGATGTCTGCAGAATTAGGAGCGGATAAAATCCGTGTAAATACGGTAAATCCAGATGCTGTAATCTCTGATTCAAATATTTGGTCAGGCGGCTGGGCAGAAGGACGTGCTAAAGCGTATGGTGTTACAATTGCAGAATTACCTGCATATTATGCTAAACGTACATTATTAAACGAAATTATATTGCCGGATGATATTGCTAATGCCTGTTTTGCATTTGTTGGAGGCTTGTTGAATAAATCAACAGGAAATGCCCTGAATGTAGACGGCGGTGTAGCGATGGGCTTTTATAGATAAGATTTGATTTGGTTGGTTTATTGGTTTAACCAGAAGTAGCTAACGTTTGATTATTTCAGACGTTAGTTTACTTTAAAATCACGTAAATTACAAACATTAAAATAATACAAAAAGATTATGTTAATAGAATCACACAAAATAGCTTCACATAATGACGATTTATTAAAAAGTCATTCCAATAAATTAATTTTCACCGTTTCTGAGATAGCAAACAGCGAAGCAATTATTCAAAAATTAATTGATTTTCAAATTGCAATTCCATCTTGGGCTTTAGGAACAGGCGGAACTCGTTTTGGCCGTTTTGCCGGAGGAGGAGAACCACGCTCATTAGAAGAAAAAATAGAAGACGTAGGTTTGCTGCACGCACTTAATAATGCTTCTGGAGCAATCTCTTTACATATTCCGTGGGATATACCACAAGATCACAAAGCTATAAAAGCTTTGGCAGCACAGCATAATTTATTGTTTGATGCGGTTAATTCAAATACTTTTCAGGATCAGGCAAACTCTGAATATTCATACAGATATGGTTCATTGCAGAATGTAAACAAAGCAGTTCGTAAACAAGCGGTGGATCACAACATCGAAGTGATTAAGCAGGGAATTGAATTAGGATCTGAGTCATTGACTGTTTGGCTGGCTGATGGATCAAATTTCCCAGGTCAGTTAAACTTTAGAAGAGCTTACGAAAATACTTTAGAAAGTTTACAGGAAATTTATGCAGCGCTTCCATCAGACTGGAAGCTGTTTTTAGAATACAAATGTGCTGAACCTAATTTTTATTCTACTACTGTTGCCGATTGGGGACAATCGTATTCATATGTAAAAAAATTAGGAGACAAAGCAAAAACTTTAGTTGATTTAGGACACCATTTGCCAAATGCAAATATTGAACAAATTGTTTCTTTATTGCTAATGGAAGATAAATTGGGTGGATTCCACTTCAATGATTCTAAATATGGAGATGATGATTTAACGGCTGGAGCTTTGAAACCATACCAATTATTCTTGATTTTTAATGAATTGGTTGAAGGTATGGATGCAAGAGGAATGAATCACGCCAAAGATTTAGGATGGATGATAGATGCTTCTCATAACATAAAAGATCCTTTGGAAGATTTATTGCAGTCTGTTGAAGCGATTATGATTGCGTATGCACAAGCACTTTCTGTAGATAGAAAAGCGCTGGAAACTGCGCAAGCAGAAAATGATGTCGTAAAAGCTCAGGAAATTTTGCAGAATGCATTCCGTACTGATGTTCGTGCTTTAGTTGCTGAAGCTCGTTTGCGTAACGGTGCAGCAATAAATCCTGTTGCATTGTACCGTAATCTGAATGTAAGAAAGGAACTTATCGGAGAAAGAGGACTTAAAACAATGGCTACAGGCTTATAAGTTATGATCAAGGTAAATGCAGTATTTGATATTGGGAAAACCAATAAAAAGTTTTTTCTTTTTGACGAGGAGTATAATGAAGTATATCGTGATTATGTAAATCTTCCGCTTACTGTGGATGAAGATGGTTTTGAAACTGAAAATCTTGAAACCCTGCGTAATTGGATTAAAGAAACTTTTGATACTATTTTAGAAGATTCCCGATTCGATATCAAAACTTTAAATTTTTCTTCTTACGGAGCAAGTTTGGTACACCTTGATTACAAAGGGAAACCATTGACTCCATTATATAATTATACCAAAGAAATTCCTAAAGAGATTTTAGAAGATTTTCATAAAAAACACGGTGATCCTCTAACTATTGGATCCGCCACAGCTTCGCCTCCTTCTACAGGAATGTTAAATTCCGGGATGCAGCTTTATTGGCTTAAGAATACCAAACCTGAAATATTTGCTCAGATAAAATATAGTCTGCACTTACCGCAATACCTTTCTTATTTATTTACAGGTATACCAGTAAGTGAATACACGAGTATTGGATGTCATACGAATTTGTGGAATTATGATGAGGAAGATTATCATAAATGGGTTCACGACGAAAATATTGAGAAAATATTGCCCGCAATAGTTCCTACATCAGCGAGTATCAATACAACTTACAAGGATAAAAAACTTAAAATTGGTGTTGGAATCCACGATAGTTCGTCTGCTTTATTACCTTATATTTTAAGCAAGAAAAAGCCTTTTTTACTGCTTTCAACAGGTACTTGGAGTATTGCGCTGAATCCATTTAATTCTGAAAGTCTAAGCAAAGAAGATATTGAAGATAACTGCCTTAATTATCTAAGAATTGATGGCAAAAGAGTTAAAGCTTCCCGTTTTTTTATGGGTAATGAATACCGTCTGCAGGTTGAGAAACTTTGCGAACACTATAAAAAGGAATATGGTTATCATCGTGAAGTAAAATTCGACCAAAACATTTACTTAAATTTAATTGAAAAACCAGCTGTTTACTTTAAATTTGAGGGAATCTCTTTGCAGCGATTGCCACAAAAAACGGAATTGAATTTATTCGATACTTTTGAAGAGGCTTATCATCAGCTAATGATTGAATTAATGGAATTGCAGGTGGATACGATCAATAAGGCGATTGGAAACAGTAAAATCAAAAAAATATTTATTGACGGAGGATTTACAGATAATGATGTCTTTATGAAATTAATGTCCCATCATTTTAGTTCATTCAAGGTTTTATCTACACATTCACCATTAGGTTCGGCTTTAGGAGCAGCAATGGTTATTTCAGACAAACAAATTACATCCCAGTTTCTTAAAGAAAATTACAGGATGAAAAAATTGGTTCCTTTATTATTTTAATATAGGGACCAATATAATTATTAATCTCTATGAGATGAATCTTAAGAAATATCGTGATGCGGTATTCTTAAAAATAATATTTCCACATGAAAATTGGACTTTTTATTCCCTGTTATGTAGACCAGTTTTATCCAAAAATTGGTATTGCAACATTTGAGTTATTGCAAAAATTAGGCTGTGATGTTGATTTTCCAATGAAGCAGACTTGCTGCGGACAGCCAATGGCTAATAGTGGTTATCAGCATTTAACGGAGGGATGCGATGCCAACTTTATTGCTAATTTTGCTAATTTTGATTACATAGTTTGCCCTTCTGGAAGTTGTGTAATGCACGTAAAAGAGCATTTGCACAGTGACACTAACAAAGAACTAGCAGCAAAAATGCGGGCAACTGTTTACGAGTTAACCGAATTCATTACCGATATTTTAAAAATAGAAAGCATTGAAGGCGATTTTCCGTTCAAAGTAGGGATGCATCAAAGCTGTCATGGACAGCGCGGATTGAAGCTTTCGCAAATGAGTGAATTAAACGCTCCATCCTTTTCAAAACCCGGACAGTTATTGACCAAAATTAAAGGAATAGATTTAGTTTCATTGTCCCGAAAAGATGAGTGCTGTGGTTTTGGGGGTACTTTTTGTGTTACTGAAGAAGCCATTTCTGTTAAAATGGGAAAAGACCGAATCAATGACCACGCAAAACATCACGTTGATTATATTACCGGTGCAGACATGTCTTGTTTAATGCACTTGGAGGGAATTTTGCGAAGACAAAAAAGCCCAATAAAAACTATTCATATCGCAGAAATTTTAAACACTTTAAAAGGCTGAACACAATGAAAAAGATAATCTCAATTTTATGTATTGTTTGTGCCTTTTGTTTTTTTTCATTTAATGCTGAAAAAGAAACGGTTATTTTAACTGGAATAAAAGTGAAAGCCCCATTTGAAATGCCTGTGATTTACATTCCAAATTTTAAGAACTGTAAAAAGTTAATCATTACCGATTTTGGTGCGGTTCAAGGCGATAAAAATAAAAATTCACAAGCTATAGCCAATGCGATTGATAAAGCTAATAAAATGGGAGGCGGTATTGTTGTAATCCCAAAAGGCGAATGGATTACTGGTAAAATTCACTTCAAAAGCAATGTCAATCTGCACTTAGAAAAAGGTGCTGTCCTTTTATTTTCCGATGATCCGAGTGATTATTTGCCCGCCGTTCGCTCTACTTGGGAAGGGTATGAATGTTACAATTATTCCCCTTTGATTTATGCTTACAATTGTAAAAAAGTTGCTATAACTGGTGATGGTGAATTAAAAGCAAAAATGGATCTTTGGTCAAAATGGTTTGCTAGACCCAAAGCTCACATGGAAAGTTTAAAGCGTCTGTATAATTTAGCTTCGTATAGTAAACCTGTCGAAGAGAGACAAATGGTTAATGACAGTGCTAATTTGCGCCCGCATTTTATTCAATTCAATCGTTGCGAAAACGTGCTAATGGAAGGTGTTAAGGTTACGAATAGCCCTTTTTGGACAATTCATCCATTCTTGTCAAAGAATGTGGTAATTCGAAATCTTAATGTGTATGCCCATGGGCATAACAATGATGGTGTTGATCCTGAAATGTCACAAAATGTATTGATTGAAAATTGTGTTTTTGACCAAGGAGATGATGCTATCGCAATTAAATCAGGTTGTGGCCGAGGGGCTTGGGATTTGAACACTCCTTCGAAAAATATTGTGATTCGTAATATTACGGTAAAAAATGGTCATCAATTATTAGCTTTAGGAAGTGAATTATCTGGCGGAATTGAAAATGTTTTTATGGATAATTGCACCGTAATCGATGGAGCAAAACTGAATCATTTGTTATTCATTAAAACCAATGAACGGAGAGGCGGTTATGTAAAAAATATTTATACTCAAAATATCACATCCGGAAAAATTGCTGAAGGAGTTTTGGGTATTGAAACTGATGTTTTATACCAATGGCGTGATTTAGTTCCAACTATTGAACGTAAACTTACACCAATCAGTAATGTATATTTAGATAATTACAAGGTAAAAGATGTGAAATTCATTGCCAGAATATTGGGGCAGAAAGAATTGCCTGTAGAGAATATTTTTCTTAAAAATATTAAGGCAGATGTTATTACCGATAAAAAATATATTACTGAAAACGTATTGAATTTTTCTGATAAAGAATAAAACAAGCAAAATGAGTTCAAATAAAACGATTCCGCATAGTGAAGCTGCAGCTCTTTTTAATAAAAATGAGGAGCGTGTCAATTGGCACGATGAAACACTTTGGTTTGTTCGTGAAAAAAGAGATAGATCTGCATTTCAAATTCCAGAATGGGAGCTGCTTAGAGAAACAGCATCGCAAATAAAAGGCAATGTGCTTTCAAACATCCATGATTATTTAGTGGAATTTGAAGCCAATGCTCAAAAAAATGGAATTATCGTTCACTGGGCAGCCAATGCCGAGGAACACAATATTATTGTTCATTCGATATTAGAAAAGAATGACATCAAGCAAATGGTAAAATCCAAATCGATGCTTACCGAAGAATGTCATTTGAATGATTATTTGACGGATCACGGTATTGATGTTATTGATTCTGATTTGGGAGAACGTATTGTACAGCTTCGAAACGAACCGCCAAGTCATATTGTTCTGCCGGCTATTCACCTTAAAAAAGAAGATGTCAGTGAAACTTTTCATGAACATCTTGGCACCGAAAAAGGAAATATTGATCCTCAATATTTAACAGAATCGGCACGCCAGCATTTAAGAGATGTTTTTTTGACCCGCAAAGCCGCATTGACAGGAGTAAATTTTGCAGTTGCTGAAACTGGAGAATTTGTAGTCTGCACCAACGAAGGGAATGCTGATATGGGTGCGCATCTAGCCGATGTTCATATTGCCTGTATGGGATTTGAAAAATTAATTCCGCAGCGTAAACATTTGGGTGTTTTTCTGCGATTATTAGCAAGAAGCGCCACCGGACAGCCAATAACTACTTTTTCCAGTCATTTTAAAAAACCAATTGAAGGAAAAGAAATTCATGTTGTCATAGTTGATAATGGACGAAGTGAGCAATTAGGAAGAGAAGATTTTAGAAATTCATTGAAATGCATTCGTTGCGGTGCCTGCATGAATACCTGCCCAGTTTATAGACGAAGCGGGGGACACAGCTATCACAATGCGGTTGCAGGACCAATTGGTTCGATTCTGGCTCCTAATCTGGATATGAAAAAAAATGCCGATTTGCCTTTTGCCAGTACTTTATGCGGTTCTTGCACGAATGTTTGTCCTGTAAAAATTGACATCCATGATCAGTTATACAAATGGAGACAAGTTTTGGTAAAAGAAGGTTATACTCCAACTGCTAAAACAATAGCGATGAAAACAATGGCTACAGTTTTAGCCAATCCTATGGTGTTTGAAATTGCTGGTAAATCGGGTCGTTTTGCAATGAAAAATCTGCCAGGATTGGTAAATAATAAATTGAATAAATGGTACGATCAGCGTGAAATGCCTGAAGTTCCGGAAGAATCTTTTAGAGAATGGTACAAGAAAAATGGTAAAGCAACTAAAGGAAAAAATGATGAGCAGTAAAGAATCTATTTTACAGAAAATAAAACAAAATCAGCCAAAAGAACTGATTGGGCTTCCTAATTTAGAACCTTTGAAAGAATCTAATTTAGATGTTTTAGAACAATATAAAACGATCTTAAAAAGCATTGGAGGAGATTTTGTAGAAGTTTCTAATTATGCTGAAATTGTTTCCTTTGTTAAAGGAAATTTCGTAGCCGGTAAACGTATATTAACGACTCTTCCAGAACTTTCTGAAGTGGCTAATTTAGATTGGACAAACGACGATCCTCATTCTTTGCAGGATACTGAACTTATTTTGGTTAAAGCACATTTTGGCGTAGCCGAAAATAGTGCACTTTGGGTTACAGATGAAATTATGGGACAGCGGGTTTCGACTTTTATTCCACAATATTTGGCAATAGTAGTTAACAAAAAGGATATTGTTGCCAAAATGCATCAGGCTTATGACCGTATTGGAAATCAGGAATATGGTTTTGGAACATTTATCGCCGGACCTTCAAAAACGGCTGATATCGAACAGTCTTTAGTTTTAGGTGCACACGGAGCAAGAGGATTGACCGTTTTTTTAATGGAATAAATTCTTTGTTTTAATTCATGTTTTTCACTGCCCTTAAATGACTAATGAGGTTAATTTTATTGAATGCGATTATTCAATAGTTTGTTATAGGTCAAATATTTTTTAAGGTGTTTTTAGTTTGTAATCTGAACTCGATTATTTTGGATGATGACAAATGTGCAAAAACATCTCCTTTTAGCCCCGATAGAAACGAAAATCCTCTTGTCCTGGGGTTCAGGACAAGAGATTACTTCACTATACGTTTATTTTCATGGGAGTTCAGTGAACTTCGTTTGCAGTGGATTGCTTCGCCAGTTCGGCTTTCAGCCTCGTGTGCGGGACAATACTTCCTGAAAACACCTAACTTTCTGTTGCAAAAATTAATAATTAAACTCAGGTTTTTTAAATTTTTGCTTAAGCAGTTTCTCTGTTTTACTTAAGAAAATAAACTTTTTTTGAGTCATTTGTGATTTTAAGATTCTGTGCTGTTTTAGGGCAATTTTTTTGTTTCGAGCAATTTCCTTTCCTGATAAAATCCGTATCTTTCGAGGCTGGAATTAAATACTAATTTAAAATAACCAAAATTGAAAACAGATTTTTTATTAAACGATAAAGTTATTGTTGTTACAGGAGCTACTGGGATTTTAGGGGAAGCTTTTGTGAATGGTATAGTCGAGGCTGGAGCTACAGTCGGCATCTTAGGCAGAAATGAAAAAATAGCCAATGAACGTGCAAAAGCTATTACTGATAAAGGCGGAAATGCAATTGCTTTAATTGCTGATGTTACTAAAGAAGCAGATTTAATTGCTGCTCGTGATTTGATTCTTTCTAAATACGGAAAAATTGACGGTTTGGTCAATGCTGCTGGCGGAAATATGCCTGATGCAGTTGTACAGCCTGATCAGGACATTTTTAAATTGAATATGGATGCTTTACAGCAAGTAATGAATCTTAACCTGTTTGGAACGCTTTTGCCGACTCAGATTTTTGGTGAAGCCATAAAAGATACTGCTGGCAGAGGAAGTATCGTGAATATTTCATCAGTATCTACAGTGTCAGCAATGACAAAAGTTTTGGGTTATAGTTTAGCAAAATCAGCCATTGATTCTTATACTAAATGGTTTGCGGTAGAATTAGCTAAACGTTATGGCGATAAAATCCGTATGAATTCCATTGCACCAGGCTTTTTCCTGACGGAACAAAATAGAGCTTTATTGACTAATACAGACGGCAGTTTGACAGAAAGAGGAAATTTGGTAATTCAAAATACTCCTTATGGCCGCTTTGGCAGTCCAGATGAATTAATTGGAGGATTGGTTTGGCTGTTGAGTGATGCATCTAAATTTGCAACTGGTTCAAAAGTGACTTTAGACGGCGGTTTTACAATTTTTAGCGGAGTTTAATATTTTTAAAGAAAACAATTATGTACAAAATGAAGCAAACGTGGAGATGGTTTGGACCAAATGATCCCGTAAGTTTACCCTATGTCAAACAAGCAGGTGCAACAGGAGTGGTATCGGCGTTACATCACGTTCCACATGGTGAAGTTTGGACAATTGCAGAAATCAATAAAAGAAAAGCAGAAATCGAAGAATCTGGTTTAACATGGGATGTGGTAGAGAGTATCACCGTTCATGAATCCATAAAAACCAGAACTGGAAATTATCAGGAATATATCGATAAATACAAAGAAAGTATACGTAATGTAGCGGCTTGCGGTATTCCGGTAATTACTTATAATTTTATGCCGGTAAACGATTGGACTAGAACACAATTAGATTATAGAATGCCTGATGGGTCAGAAGCCTTGTATTTCAATTGGATTGATTTGGCAATTTTCGATATTTATATTTTAAAAAGAGACAATGCCGAAAAAAGTTTTCCTGAAAATATTATAGCTAAAGCCAAAGAGCGTTTTTCTGCTATTACAGAGCAAAGATTACAAGAAATAGCAGATACAGTGATGTTTGGAATTCCTGGAGAAAAAAAGATAACTGTAGAGTGGATGCGTAATGCATTGAAGGCTTACGACAACATTGACAGAGAAGCTTTAAGGAGTAATCTGAGTTATTTTTTAAATGAAATATGCCCGGTTGCTGATGAATGCGGTGTGCAGTTAGCAATTCATCCAGATGATCCGCCATTTGATATTTTAGGTTTGCCAAGAATTGTAAACTCAATGGAAGATTATGATTATATCTTATCGAATGCACCTTATAAATCAAACGGAATTTGTTTCTGCACTGGTTCTTTAGGAGCTTCAAAAGCAAATGATTTACCTGAAATGGTTAAAAAATTAGATGACAAAATTCATTTTATACATTTAAGAAACGTTCGCAGTGATGAAGAAGGAAACTTTTTTGAAGCCGATCATTTAGATGGAAATACTGATATGTATGCGGTGATGAAAGAATTATTACTGATTCAGAAAAAATATAAAATTTCAATTCCGTTCCGTCCCGATCACGGACACCAAATGCTGGATGATTTAGGGAAACAGAATAATCCAGGATATTCAGCTATAGGAAGGCTTAGAGGGTTGGCAGAATTAAGAGGTTTAGAAGAAGGAATTATCCGTTCGTTATAAAAAAAGCAAGAGTTTAAGGGGATGGCTGTTCATTTTTTGGGCAGCCATTTTTTTCTTTTAAATGTATTTTTCTATCATTTTATCTTAATAAAATAAATAAAAAAATTAAGTTTCTTTTAAACGAAATTTTCTTATATTTCGTTGCTAAAATTTTTTTATGTTCCAAAGATTTTCCTCCGTAATTACGATTGTTTTTTTATTTATTACGAGCCTGCTTTTTTCTCAAAAAGTAGATTATAGTGCTCTAACTGTTTCCGACAGTCTTAAAGAAAATGCCAATGCTATTGTCCGTTTGAACCAAACTGATATTGTAATTGCTTCTCAGCGCAGCATGAATATAAAAACGAAAAGAGTGGTAACTGTTCTAAATGAGCATGGTCTTGAAGCTGTTGAAGCTTATGAAAATTATGATAAGTCCAGTCCTGTCAAGAACATATTGGCAACTGTTTATGATCCCTTTGGTAAGGAAATAAAAAAGGTAAAGAGAAGTGATTTTAGAGATGTCAGTGCTGTAAGCGGCAGTACGCTTTTTTCAGAGAGCCGTTATGTTTATTTGGATTATACTCCAACGCAGTACCCAATTACAGTAGTTTTTGAAAGTGAAATGCAGACTTCAAATACTGCTTTTATTCCGCAATGGTTTCCTTTGAATGATTATTCAGTAAGTATAGAAAAAAGCATTCTCAATATAAGTTTTCCTTCAAACCTTGGATTCAAATACAAAGAATTCAATTTTTCCAATTATAACGTAAAAAAAACACAGGAAACTCCGACAGGTATTTCTTTTGAGGCCACAAAAATAGCAGCGAAAAAGGAAGAAACAGCCAGTCCGTCTGTAAGCTATCTTTTTCCAAGAGTAATGATGGGATTAGAGCTGTTTCATCTGGAAGGAGTCGATGGAAATGCAAAAAGCTGGACTGATTTTGGGAAATGGTACAACGAAAAAATACTGACAGGAACCACTGATTTGCCAGAAGAAACTAAAGCAAAAATCAAAGCTTTGGTAGGTGTCGAAACTGATCCTATAAAGAAAGCTCAGATCATTTATAAATATGTTCAGGAAAAATCAAGATACGTCAACATAAGTATCGGTATTGGCGGTTGGAAACCAATGTTAGCAGCTGATGTAGACCGATTGGGTTATGGAGATTGTAAAGCATTGAGCAACTATACCAAAGCGCTTCTTAAGGCAGTTGATGTCCCTTCCTATAATGTGATTTTATACGGAAATCCCAGAAAACGCAATATTGAAGCTGATTTTGTTTCCATGCAGGGAAATCATATGATTTTGGCAGTGCCAAATAAAGACTCGTATGTTTTTTTAGAGTGTACAAGCCAAGTTGATCCTTTTGGGTATCAAGGAACTTTTACAGATGACAGGGATGTTCTGGTAGTAAAACCCGAAGGCGGTGAAATTGTGCATACCAAAATTTATGAAGATACAGGAAATATCCAAATCAGTAAAGGAGGTTATTCTATAGCCGAAAATGGAGATTTCTCTGGTAAAATAGGAATTGTTTCAGAGGGCTCTCAGTACAATCAAAAATTCCATAATGATAAACTTTCACCAACTGAAATGGAAGCTTTTTATAAAGACTACTGGAGCACCATTAATAACTTAAAAATTAAAAAAATCACTTTTAAAAATGACAGTGATAAAATAAGTTTTACCGAAAATGCAGAGATAGCAGCTGTCAATTACGGAAATGTATCTGCGAATAAAATGATGTTTGCTCTAAATGCTTTTAATCCGTTGACTCAAAGCGTAAAACGAATTCGAAACAGAAAGAATCCGTTGGAAATCCAAAGAGGATCTGTAGATGTAGATGAAATTGAGATTGCTTTACCGGCTAATTTTTCGATAGAATTTCTTCCTGCTAATGTTGAAGTTAGCGGAAAATTCGGGGAATATAAAACTGAGATTATAAAAAAAGACAATAGTAATATTATTTACAAGCGAAAACTATTTTTGAAAAAAGGTTTATACAGCAGTAAAGAATACGATGAATTTCGTCTTTTTATGGAACAGATTTCCAGAAACGATAACGCCAAAATAATTTTAACCAAAAGCTAATTACCAAATGAAAATTAAACATTTAACCTTTCTGTTTTTTATAGTTTTATTTTATTCCAATGCAAATGCTCAAGAATTTAAATTAGGCAAAGTCTCCATAGCCGAATTAGAAGAAAAAGTACATCCAAAAGATTCATCGGCTGTAGCTGCTATATTATTCAAAAAAGGTCAGAGTCGTTTTGAATATTCGCAAAATGATGGTTTTGTAGTGGTTTTAGAGATAACTATGCGTATTAAAATATATAAAAAAGAAGGGTATGATTGGGCAAATAAGCAGGTAGCCTTTCTAGCTGGAAATGGTACTAGTAAAGAAAAAGTTGCCTTTTCAGACGCAGTAACTTATAATTTAGCAGCAGGTAAAATAGAAAAAACAAAATTGAACAGTGAAGGGGAATTTATAGAGAAGGTTAATAAGTATTGGAATAGAAAAAAAATTACTTTACCTAATGTTAAAGAAGGTTCTGTGCTAGAATACAAATATGCAATACGAACAGATAATATTGGAATGCTGAGAGAGTTTGATTTTCAAACTGACATCCCTGTAAATTATGCAGAATATATAACCCGCATACCTGAATATTTTATATATAACACTAAATCAAAAGGTTTCATTTCTCCAAAAACTACAATAGAAAAATCTAATCAGTCAATAACTATTAATAGTAAAGAAAGATCAGGAGGAGGAGGATTGTCTGCTACCAGTACTAGTTTTACAACAGATAAAATTGATTATTTAGAAACAAAAACAACCTATGTTATCGAAAATGCTCCAGCTATGAAAGATGAGGCATTTGTCAATAATATTGATAATTATACGGCCAGTTTAGAGCAGGAATTATCGATGACTCAATATCCAAATAGCCCTATTAAGCCCTATTCTACAGATTGGAATGCTGTTGTAAAAACGATTTATAATTATGATGATTTTGGACCGGAGTTAAACAAAACAGGTTATTTTGAAGATGATTTGAAAGCAGTAGCTGCAGGTTTAACATCTCAGGATGAAATTGTTGCAGCGGTTTTTAATTATGTAAAATCTACAGTGAAATGGAATGAAAATTATGGTTATTCCTGTGATGATGGTGTTAAAAAAGCTTATAAAGACAAATTAGGAAACGTAGCCGAGATTAATTTAATGCTTACTGCGATGTTACGTACAGCTGGTTTAAAAGCAAATCCTGTGCTAGTGAGTACCCGATCTAACGGAATTTCAATTTTCCCTAATAGAACTGCATATAACTATGTGATTGCTGCGGTTGAAACGTCTGCGGGTTTAATACTATTGGATGCTACAAATAAATATTCTACTCCAAATGTATTGCCTTTTAGAGATTTAAACTGGATAGGAAGATTAATTAGAAAAGACGGTTCGTCTGAAGAAGTCGATTTAATGCCTAAGATGGCTTCAAGTGATAACGTAACTATGATGTACACTGTTGATGCGACGGGTAAAATTACGGGTAAAGTAAGAAGGCAGAGAACAGATCATAATGCTATGATGTTTAGATCGGAGATTGCAAATACAAAAGAGGAAGAGTATTTGGAAAAATTAGAAAATGAAAATCAAAAAATTGAAATTGCAGATTATTCCAGAACTAACGAGAAAGATGTGAAATTACCAATTATTGAAACCTCTTCTTTTACCGGAACTAATCTATGTGAAGTTATCGGCGAAAAAATATATATAAATCCATTATTATTTTTTACAAAGGAACAAAACCCTTTCAAGCAGGAAACTAGAGAATACCCTATTGA
Source organism: uncultured Flavobacterium sp. (assembly GCA_963511795.1). Taxonomy (GTDB): domain Bacteria; phylum Bacteroidota; class Bacteroidia; order Flavobacteriales; family Flavobacteriaceae; genus Flavobacterium. Next base: position 139,038 of record CAUPKP010000010.1, read on the forward strand.
CTATGGCTTTCCTTTCGTAGAAAAATACAATATTGGCATTGATATTCCTAAAGGGTATACGGTGGAAACACTGCCGAAATCGGCTCAATTAAATATGGAAGAAAATATTGGCGGATTTAAATTTATTGTTAGTTCATCTGAAAATAAAATACAGTTTTCGATTAGTCATCAAATTAATACTCCAATTGTGCCATCCGAATATTATTCTATGATAAAAGATTATTACCAAGGCATGATAGCTAAGCAAACTGAGAAAATTGTCTTGAAGAAAGTATAAGGAATGAAAAGAATTATAACACTTTTGGGATTGCTTATTCTTTTATTTTCTTTCGTAAAGGTAAATGCTCAGAACTTTGATTTAGGAAAAGTATCTGTTGCAGAATTGAAAGAAAAACAGCATCCCGAAGATTCCAGTGCTGTTGCCGCAATATTATTCAAGAATGGTAAAACAAGTTTTGAGTACACCAAAAATAGAGGTTTTGTAGCAATTACAGAAGTGTCTATGCGAATCAAAATTTATAAAAAAGAGGGGTATGATTGGGCTAATTTTACCGTGCCATATTACGTGGGATACGAAAATTATAATGATGATGCTGTAGCGTTTTCCAGCGCAGCAACATATAATCTGGTGAACGGCTCGATTGTTAAAACAAAACTCAACGGCGAAGGCAGTTTTAAGAAAAATGTAAATGAATACTGGAATGAAGCCTCCATAACATTGCCAAATGTAAAAGAGGGATCGGTTATAGAGTTTAAATATGTTTTGAAAACTGAAAATATTGTTAAGTTTCCAGTTTTCTATTTTCAATATAAAATTCCAGTAAATTCAGCCGAGTATACTACTAATATCCCCTTGTTTTTTACCTATAAACCTATTCAGATTGGTTATATAGATCTCAAAGCTGATTCAAAAGTGGTAAATGGGAGTTTTTCGTTTGATAATGAGCATCATCAGTCGGTTAATTTGACTTTTAATCAATTAAAAAGCAAATACAGCGCAGAAAATATTCCAGCTCTAAAGGAAGAAAGTTTTGTTGATAATATTCAAAATTATCAATCGTCATTATATCATGAACTGGAAAAAACAAACTTTCCTGATGAAAAAGAGAAAAATTATTCAAAAGATTGGGATGGCGTAGCCAAGACTATTTATGCAGATAAAGAATTTGGAAAAGAGCTGGAAGATAGTTCTTATCTTCTTGAAGATCTGAGATTGGTTTTAAAAGGAATGGATTCTAAGGAAGAAAGACTGGAAGCAGTTTTTAAATTTGTTCAGGACAGAATGCATTGGAACAATGATAATGGTTATTATACAGATAAAGGTGTAAAACAAGCCTATACTGCCAGAACAGGAAATGTAGCCGAAATAAATTTTATACTTATCTCAATGCTAAAACTGGCAGGATTTGATGCAAGTCCTGTATTAGTTAGTACAAGAGAACACGGGAAGCCTTTTTTTCCTAATAGAACAGGTTTTAATTATGTTATTGCTGGCGTGGTTATGGACGGAAAGCAAATTTTATTAGATGCAACTCATAAATACACAGCACAAAATATTTTGCCGCTGAATGTTTTAAATTGGAAGGGACGACTTATTAGGCAAGAAGGAATTTCTCAGGAAGTGGAGTTAGTGCCGGCAAAGAATTCAGGTAAATTTTATACTCTGATGGTGAAATTCGATAAAGCTGGCGGGATTGAGGGTAAGTACAGGTCACAACTAGCAGATTATGAGGCATACAGTTTTAGGGATAAATATGCGGAAATGGATACGGACACCTATCTTGAAAAAATAGAAAATGATTTGAACGGCATTAGAATTCAAGGATATACGATTGATAATAAGAAGACAAATCTTAATAATCCTGTTATACAGACTTTTAGTTTTACAGCAAATAATCATTATGAAAGCATTGGCGATAAAATATACATAAGTCCGATGCTGTTTTTTACAGAATCTCATAATCCTTTTGTACAGGAAAAAAGAGAAATGCCAATCTATTTTGGTTATCCAAAAACAGAAAGATATAATATTAGTTATGAAATCCCCGAGGGCTATACTTTAGAGTCGCTTCCAAAACCGATGAAAATTGCAACAGAAGGAAAAGAATTAACTTTTTCATTTAATGCAGTTTATGACCAGAATAAAATCCAGATATTGATTGCTGAGGAAATAAATGCGGCTATAATTTCAGGTGATTATTACGAATCGATTAAAGATTTTTATCAAAAAATGATCGATAAAGAGAATGAAAAAATAGTCTTGAAAAAAATATAATTAATGAGAAAAATTAAAGCGGTTTTAGGCTTATTGGTTTTGTTTTCATTTGTAGAAATAAATGCTCAAAAATACGAATATGGGAATGTAACCGTTGCGGAACTAGAGGAAAAGCTTCACCCAAGAGACACTAGTGCTGTTGCTGCGGTTTTAAACGCAGAATGCGAATTTGGGATTTTGGTAGGTTCAGGAAACTTTTTTTATAGCAATACCGATACCAAAATGCGGATAAAAATATATAAAAAAGAAGGATTGAATTGGGGAAACAATCGCTTCTATACACTAAAAGGATTAAATGAAAAGGTCGATATATATAATGCCTATACATACAATTTGGTAGATGGAAAAATAGAAAAAACAAAACTTGACCCAAAAGAGGGGCTTCTTGCCAATAAATACAATGATAATTTTGGTCAAAAAGCCTTAGTAATGCCAAATGTAAAGGTAGGTTCTGTAATAGAATTTAATATTGTACGTACCCAAGATGCTACTGTAACTCCGCCTCGATGGGATTTTCAATTAAATATTCCAGTAAATCATTCTAAATTTGTTACACGAATTCCTGAAAAATTTGTTTTCAAAACCTTTCAAAGAGGTTTTATTTTTCCTCAAATTTCAGTTTTGCGCAAAAATGGGCAAGGTAATTTTGTAGAAGTTGTCACCACTTATACCGCCAATGATTTGCCTGCTTTAAAAGAAGAAGCTTTTGTGAATAATATAAGAAATTATACTTCTAGTATTTCTCATGATTTTTCGATGGTAAATGATAATGGAGGTAGTTATAATTATGCTGGAGATTGGGAATCTATCGTGAAATCAATATACGAGTCGGATACTTTTAGATATGAATTAGATAAAAATGGCTATTTCAAAAATGAATTAGATCCTATTTTAGAAAAATCCAAAACACGTGAAGAAAAATTAGATAAGATCTTTACTTTTGTAAAATCTTCTGTGAAATGGAATAACAACAGAGGGATTTATTGTGCAGACGGAGTACGAAAAGCATATACTTCCAAAACGGGTAATATTGCAGAAATCAATCTGATGCTTACTGCTATGCTAAGATATTCGGGTTTCAAGGCTAGCCCGGTTCTGATTAGTACCAGAGAAAATGGAATTTCGGTTTCGCCAAGTATTTCAGCATTTGATGGAGTTATTGTGGCTGTGGAAGAAAATAACAAAATAATTCTTTTGGATGCCTCCGAAAAATTTTCAACTTTAAATGTATTACCTTTTCGTGATTTAAACTGGTTTGGAAGAATGATTCGAGAGGATCGTACCTCAAAGGAAATTGATTTGATGCCTAGTTTTGTTTCGGAACAAATGGTAAGTATGCAAATTAGTATTGATCCGAACGGGGCTGTAATGGGGAAGCTCAGAAGTCAACTTTTAGATCACTTGGCTCTTGATTTCAGAACTACTAATCATTTGGTTACAACCGATGATTATTTGGAAAATTTAGAAAACAAATACAAAATTGAAATTAGTGATTACGTTCGGGATAATATGGAGGATTTAACCAAACCAGTTTCTGAAACGTATTCTTTTAAAGGGGATAAAATAATTGAGGTTGTGGAGGGTAAAATTTATATAGCTCCACTGTTGTTTTTGAGTAAGAATCAAAATCCTTTCAAACTGGAAAAGCGAGATTTTCCAATTGATTTTGGTTACCCAAAAAAAGAGACATATTCCATAAATTTGAATATTCCTGAAGGTTATATGGTTGAGTCTTTACCAAAACCCTTGAGGGTAGCTACTCCAGATGGATTAGAGTCGTTCTATTATAATTATGAAAAAAGCGACAATAAAATACAATTAATGATTACAAATACTATAAATACAGCTATTGTTTCGTCAGAGAATTATCCAACTTTAAAATTCTTTTTTCAACAAATGATTGATAAACAAAACGAAAAAATAGTTTTCAAAAAAATACAGCCATGAACTTAAAAAATGCACAACAAGACGTAGATACTTGGATTAAAGAACACGGAGTCCGTTACTTTAATGAATTAACCAATATGGCACAGCTTACCGAAGAAGTTGGTGAAGTTGCCCGAATCATTGCCCGTCGTTACGGAGAACAATCCGAAAAAGAAAGCGATAAAAACAAGGATCTTGGCGAAGAACTAGCCGATGTTGTTTTTGTGGTGCTGTGTTTGGCTAATCAAACTGGAATCGATCTGCAGGCCGCTTTCGACAAGAAGATGGATTTAAAATCCGTTCGTGATAAAGACCGTCACAAAAACAACGATAAACTAAAATAATGTTATAAGTCTGGGCAAAGCTTTGGTACATCCTTTTTTTAAAATAAATTTGCCGAACATACCTTTTCAACTTATTCAAAAAATGAATTTACTAGTACAGACTTCCCAACCCGATTTACAAGATCAAATTGCAATAACAGGCTCCAAAAGTGAAACAAACAGACTTTTACTGCTCCAAGCATTGTTTCCAAATATCACTTTAGCCAACACTTCAAATTCAGATGACAGCGAGGTAATGCAAAAAGCATTAAAAGGGAATGACGAAATTGTAGATATTCATCATGCAGGAACTGCAATGCGATTCTTGACTGCTTATTTTGCAGTGAATGAAGGCCGTGAAGTGGTTTTGACAGGGTCTCAAAGAATGACTGAACGTCCGATTAAAGTTTTGGTGGAAGCTTTGGTACAATTAGGAGCAAAAATTACTTATGAAAAAGAAGAAGGTTATCCGCCAATTCGAATCAAAGGACAAAAAATTACGGCACACAAAGTTAGCATTCCTGCTAATGTGAGCAGTCAGTATATCTCGGCATTACTTTTAGTAGCACCAAAATTAGAGAATGGTATTGAGCTGACTTTAGTTGGCGAAATAACTTCTGTTCCATATATCAAAATGACTTTAGCTTTGCTAAATGATTTAAACATTGAAACAAGTTTTGTTGGAAACGTTATAACAGTAAAACCAAAGAAAGAAGTAGAAACCAAAGTAATGACAGTTGAGTCCGATTGGAGTTCAGCTTCCTACTTTTTTAGTTTAGTCGCATTGGCAAAAACAGCTTCTATTTCTTTAACAAGTTATAAAGAAACGAGTTTGCAGGGAGATTCAGCTTTGGTAGAAATTTATAAGCAGTTGGGAGTTTCTTCAAAGTTTGAAGGAGATAAGCTTACATTGACAAAACAAGAAGGTTTCGATTATAAAGACATCACTTTAGACTTAAACAATACACCAGATATTGCACAGACTATTGTAGTGACTTGCTTGGGATTAGGAATTGGCTGTCATTTAACAGGTTTGCATACCTTAAAAATTAAAGAAACGGACAGGCTTGAAGCACTTCGAATAGAATTGACTAAACTAGGAGCCAATATTTCAGTAACCAACGACAGTTTGACATTGGTGGCAACAGAAAATATTAATCCAGAGATAAGAATTGATACTTATAATGACCACAGAATGGCAATGGCTTTTGCTCCGCTAGGACTAAAGGTTCCAATTATTATCAATAATGCTGATGTTGTATCAAAATCATATCCTGATTTTTGGGATGATTTAAAAAAATTAGGTTTTTTAATAATTCAAAAATGGTCATTTACCTAGACTTTTATTGACTTCTGACCCCCTCTCCTTTGGAGAGGGTCGGGGTGAGGTGAAAATAAACACCTAAACACTTGACAACGCCTATCTCACAATCGTATATTTGCACCCGAAAGATTTTTAAGTTCAGGCTAAACAGCTTGAAACTTGAAATTTTAAACTTTTAAACAAACAGCAGATGAAATTATCACATTTTCAATTCAATTTACCAAAAGAACTTCTTGCAGAATACCCAGCCGAAAACAGAGATGAGTCTCGTTTGATGGTTATTGACCGTAAGAAACAAACGATAGAACATAAAATGTTTAAAGACGTTATCGATTATTTTGATGATGGTGATGTTTTAATCCTAAATAATACTAAAGTTTTTCCAGCACGTTTGTACGGAAACAAAGAGAAAACTGGTGCAAGAATTGAAGTGTTTTTATTGAGAGAGCTAAATGCAGAACAACGACTTTGGGACGTACTAGTAGATCCAGCCCGTAAAATCAGAATTGGAAATAAATTATACTTTGGAGACGACGATTCATTAGTTGCTGAGGTAATTGATAATACTACTTCTCGTGGTAGAACTTTGCGTTTTCTATATGATGGTTCTTATGAAGAATTCAGAAATAAATTGACTGAACTAGGAGAAACTCCTATCCCAAAATACATTAACCGTGAAGTGACTCCAGAAGATGCTGAGCGTTACCAAACTATTTATGCTAAAGAAGAAGGAGCTGTAGCAGCACCAACTGCTGGTCTACACTTCTCTAAGCATTTATTGAAAAGATTGGAAATTAAAGGAGTTAAATTTGCCGAAGTTACGCTTCACGTAGGTTTAGGAACTTTCAATCCAGTTGAGGTTGAGGATTTATCTAAGCACAAAATGGATTCTGAAGAGTTGAAAATCACTCAGGAAGCTTGTGATATTGTAAACACAGCAAAGGCTGCTAAGAAAAGAATCTGTACCGTAGGAACTACTTCTATGCGTGCCGTAGAGAGTTCAGTTTCTTCACAAAACACGCTGAATCCTTATGATGGATGGACAAACAAATTCGTTTTTCCTCCTCACGATTTCAGTATTCCGAATTGTATGATTACTAATTTTCATACGCCAAAATCAACTTTGTTAATGATGGTATCTGCTTTCTGCGGACATGATTTGATGAAAAGAGCTTACGAAGAAGCAATCAAAGAAGAATACAAGTTCTATTCTTACGGAGATGCAATGTTGATTATCTAAACATATATTTCTCCTCCCTCTCCAATTGGAGAGGGTTGGGGTGAGGTACAAGTCTCGTCAGCAATGGCGAGATTTTTTTTTGCCTGTAAACTGATTCCACAAACTGAATACTGCTATCTGAACAGTGATGACTGCCTTCTGAATATGGGCGTATTACGGGTCATCCATTACAAGTTTTGACCAGAAATCAAAGTAATACTAGCACTGCGGGAGCTTCCGCTGGTCGCTTCCTCGTTGCTGTATTACTAAATGATTTCAGGTCAAAACTTTCCATTTCTACCCCTAACGCAATTCTTCTTCATAAGGATATTGTTGCTTTAAATGCAAAATTTGGTTTCAAATGAATTGATTTTTTATTGAATTGTCTTTTTTTATGGCTTGGGTACTTTCTTTTTTTTATTTTTACATCATAAATAATAAAAAGATGGATTTCAAAAACACGCTGGAATTTGCCCAAAAATTGGATGCTCAAGATCATTTACATAAATATCAGGACGAATTTATTTTTCCAAAAGTCAACAACGAAAAAGTAATTTATTTTACAGGAAACTCTTTGGGATTACAACCGAAAAGAGCCAAAAAATATATTGATGAAGTAATGGATGATTGGGCAAATTTAGCCGTTGAAGGCCATTTTTACGCCGAAAAACCTTGGTGGGACTATCAGGAGCGTTTTGCTAATCCTTTGAGCAGATTAGTGGGCGCATTGCCGTCAGAAGTTACAGTGATGAATACGCTGACAGTAAATCTTCATTTGTTGATGGTTTCTTTTTATAGACCAACAGCAAAACGTTTCAAAATCATTTGCGAAGAAAAAGCATTTCCTTCAGATCAATATATGTTTCAAAGTCAAGTGCATTTTCACGGCTATAAACCAGAAGATGCAATCGTAGAAATCAAACGCCGAGAAGGGGAACACAACATTCGATTGGAAGATGTATTGGCAAAAATTGAAGAAGTCGGAGAGGAATTGGCTTTGGTTTTAATTGGAGGTGTTAATTATTACACAGGTCAGGTTTTTGATATGAAAACCATTACCGAAGCGGTACATAAACAAGGTGCTTATGTAGGCTGGGACTTGGCTCACGCTGCAGGAAATATTAAATTAGAACTGCACGATTGGAATGTCGATTTTGCTGCTTGGTGCAGTTATAAATACATGAACTCCGGACCAGGGAATGCTTCGGGCTGTTTTGTCCATGAAAAACATCACAATAATAAAGAACTGCCTCGTTTTGCGGGTTGGTGGGGACATAATAAAGAAAGACGTTTCAAAATGGAACCAATCTTTGATCCTGTTCACGGAGCTGGTGGCTGGCAGATAAGTAATCTGCCAATTTTATCTTTAGCACCTTATTTAGCTTCTGTTGAAATGTTTGATGAAATCGGGATGGACAAATTAATCGTAAAAAGAGATAAAATAACGTCCTATTTAGAATTTATCCTGAACGAAATAAGCAAAGAAGTGCAAGGCTCTTTTGAGATTATTACGCCAGTTAATCCTTCCGAAAGAGCTTGTCAATTATCTGTTTTCCTGCATGGAGAAGGGCGCAGACTGTTTGATTATTTAATGAAAAACGGTGTGATTACAGATTGGCGTGAACCCAATGTAATCCGATTGGCACCGGTTCCATTATATACTTCCTATGAAGATATGTTTTACTTTGGACAGATTTTAAAAAAAGGAATATTGGAGAAATAAAAAAACGGGAAGAGCTATAAATGCTGTTCCCGTTTTCTCTTAATTGTAATTTCTTATTCTTTGTCTTTCTTAAAAGATTTTGTAGGAACATCTTGTTTGGCTTGTTGAAAGCGATCAATTAGTTTAGGCAAAAAATAGCCATCTGCACCATTTAGTGTAACAATATTTCCTTTATCAAGTTGCAGCCATCCATCTTTATGTTCTAATGCTTCGTCAAAGAAAATATTTTCAATGGAGGCTATAACATGTATTGTGTCATTTTCTTTGATTATGTATTCATTAACAAATTTACAATAAAGCTGTACTGGACTGCCTTTTACAAAAGGAATATTGATTCCTTCCTTATATTCTTCTTCAAGATTGGTTTTGTCAAATTCGGAAATTCCGGACTCATAATTGGCCGATGTGTGATGTGCATCAGCAATCATATCAATCGTAATGTGGTTTATAGTGAAATAGCCAGTTTCCATAATATTTTTATAAGTGTCTCTCGGAGTAGTGGTTGGCCGCACAATAAATCCTATTAATGAAGGACTGCTTCCCAGATGAGTAACGCTGCTAAAAATGGCAACATTAGTATTGCCTTCAATAGATTTTGTGGCAATCAAATTAGCAGATTTAAATCCAGTACATGAATTAATTAAATTTAATTTTTCAACCTTATCCATTTGTAAAATGGTTTCTTTTGAAATGCTTTTCATGTTTCTTGTGTTTAAACAAATATAAGGAACTGTTATTTAATCGTGTAGAATTTCTTGTGAAAATCTCATTTTGAAGAGGAGATTTTAATTTTTAGAATGGTCATTCTTTGTATTCGGGTAAAATTTTCAGCTATAATGCTGAAAATAGGGATAAGTATAATTTGTTTGTATTTGACGGAAAAAAGAATTCTTTTTTAAAGATATTTCAGAAAATGGATATAAAATATAATGATTTTTGCATAAGTTTGGGAAAGTCTATTAAAGTTGCTTCTATGAGAATATTAAAAAGAGTCTTGTTTACTTTTATTTTTTTACTGATTGCAGTACTAATTTCATTTGTAGTTTATAGGCAGTACCAAAAGCCCAAATATAAAGGTGATATTTATTTAAAAAATATTCAAAAGGAAACCGTTGTTTATTTTGATGAATTTGGTGTCCCTCATATTTATGCAGAAAATTCCAAAGATGCTATGGTGGCTTTGGGATATGTACATGCTCAAGACCGATTATGGCAAATGGAATTGCTTAGACGAATAGTTCCTGGGAGACTATCCGAAATATTTGGTTCGGTTGCCTTAAAAAATGATAAATTTTTCGTTGGCTTAGGAATTGAAGAAGCTTCCCAAAAGGCAATCGCAGATTTGGATAAAAAGAGCTCTGCGTATCAATTGATGATGGCGTACCTCGAAGGAATCAATCAATATATGGATGAAGGGGCAGCCCCAGTTGAGTTTCAGTTGTTAGGAATCAAAAAAGAAAAATTTACAGTACAAGATGTCTATAATATTTTTGGATATATGTCTTTTAGTTTTGCAATGGCTCAAAAAACAGATCCTTTACTTACCGATATCCGTAATAAATTCGGAATGGATTATCTGAAAGACCTTGGTTTAGAAGGGCAGTTTAATACCACTCAAATTAAGAATGCAAAGCAAAGCCCACAAGAATATGCTGTTATTTCACAATCTATTACTGCATTATTGGATGAATCACCAGTTGCTCCTTTTGTAGGGAGTAACAGCTGGGTTATTGCTCCGCCGAAAACAAAAAATAAAAAAGTAATTTTTGCAAATGATCCTCATATCGGATTCTCGCAGCCCGGTACTTGGTATGAAGCTCATATAGTAACTCCGGATTTTGAATTATATGGCTGTTATTTGGCAGGTGCTCCGTTTCCTTTATTGGGACATAATCGTGAATATGCTTATGGTTTGACGATGTTTGAAAACGATGATGTGGATTTCTATCAAGAAGAAAACAATCCGGAAAATAGTAATCAATATAAAACCAAGAATGGATTTCGAGAATACGAAATCAGAAAGAAAAATATCAAAATAAAAGATTCTTCGGATGTAGTTTTGAATATAAAAGTAAGCCAGCACGGACCTCTTATGAATGAATTATTATCGGGTTTAGAAGGTGATAAACCAGTTGTAATGTCTTGGATTTATACACAGCATCCTAATCACAATATTGAAGCTATTTATGCTTTATCACATGCTAAATCTGTTTCCGAATTTGAAAAAGGAGTAGCACTCATTCATGCACCAGGACTTAATGTGATGTATGGTGATGCCAAAGGAAATGTGGGCTGGTGGGCGACAGGGAAATTGTACAAGCATAGGAACGGTGCAAATACTAATTTCATATTAAATGGATCTGATGGTAAAGATGATGATCTTGAATATTTAGATTTTTCTAAAAATCCTTCAGCGCTCAATCCAAGTTGGAACTATGTTTATTCTGCAAACAATCAGCCAGAAGCAATTGATGGTTTTGTTTATCCGGGGTATTACCTTCCTGAAGACAGAGCTAAAAGAATTACTCAGTTATTGGATTCAAAATCAAATTGGGATAAAAGTTCGGTTGGTGAAATGATTAATGACAAAACTTCTGCTATTGCTCCCGAAATGGTAAAAAAGTTGATTTCAAATTTAAATTTAAAATCGCTTTCCAAAAAAGAAAAAGAAGCAGTGTCTCTTTTAAAATCTTGGATAGGAACAAATAATTTGACTGATGCTGCTCCTGTGATTTATAATAAATGGATTTATTTGTATTTAAAGAATACTTTTCAAGACGAATTGGGAGACGAAAAGTTTAACCAGTTTCTTGGGACTCATTGTATGAAGCAAATTACCACAAGGCAGATTTCTAGTAAAAATTCACCATGGTGGGATGATATTACTACCAAAAACAAGAAAGAAACAAGAAAAGATATTGTAATAAAATCATTTACAGAAGCAATAACAGCTTTAGAAAAACAATTAGGGAGTTCGCCTTCGGATTGGAAATGGGGAAAAGTTCACACGGTAGAATACCAGCATCCAATCGGTAAATTGGCAATACTAAGACCTTTTTTTAATGTTGGACCTTTTGACGTTGCAGGATCAAATGAAGTGATAAATAATCAATTTTTTGATTTTACTGAAGATGGTTTTTATAAAGTAAAAGGAGGTCCTTCAAGCAGGAGAGTAATCGATTTTTCCGATATTGAAAACAGTTGGGGAATTTTACCAACGGGTCAATCTGGAAATCCATTTAGCACGCATTACAATGATCAGGCTGAATTGTATAATTCCGAAAAATTTAGAAAAATGAAATTAAATAAAAAAGAAATTATACAGTCTTCCACAAAGCTGGTTTTTTATCCTGCAAAGAATTAATCTTAATCCCAAATGTATTTCCAAGTACCGTCTTTTTGTTTTTTCCAAACCGTATGAAAAATGCCTTTTGAGACTTGCGTTTTTCCAGTAGAATCTTTTGAAGTCCAAACATATTTTCCGTAACTCGAAGCCATGTCTCCGGCATCGGAAACGGTTACCGCGTCTGGTGACCAAGTAACCGTTACATTTTGATATCTTGGATTGGAATAATAATTTCTAATATTGTTTTTGCCGATGATTAAAGTATCGCGTTCTCTTTTGATGACGGCATTAGAATCTGCAAATTGGTAAAAACCTTCTGCAGACCCTTTTTCAGCTACTAATTTTTCAAAGTCCTTTTCGGTTTTGACAATTTGTAACTTGATGTAAGCAGGGTTTTTTGTTTCTGATTTTGGTGAACACCCATTCAAAACTAAAACAAGAATAAAGAACTTGATAACGTTTTTCGTTTTCATAGTTATTTTTTAAACAATTTAGAGAGTATTCCAAATGCTCCTCTTATAAACGTAGCGCTTGTCACAACTTTCAAAACCGATTTTGTTACTACACTTGCAGTGCTTGTTTCATTGTTTACTTTTTTTGTTTCTTCAATAACTACAGTTTGTTCTTGCTCTTGAGCTGATTCTATTTTTTTAGTAAGCATTTCATAAGCACTTTCCCTGTCAAGGACTTCGCTATATTTTTTAACTAATTTCGATTTGCTGTTTATTTCTTGAATTTCGGCATCTGTTAAAACATCCATTCGGCTCATAGGCGCACGCATCATGGTGGCTACAAGCGGAGTTGGGATGCCTTTTTCGTTTAAAGCAGTTACAAAAGCTTCTCCAATTCCTAAACTCGTCAAAACTTCGTCAGTTTTGTAATATTCGGATGTTGGATAGTTATCCGCCGATTGTTTGATGGCCTGCCTGTCATTGGCTGTAAAAGCTCTTAGAGCATGCTGTATTTTTAATCCAAGCTGTGCCAAAACACCGCTTGGAATATCCATTGGATTTTGAGTGATAAAATAAACACCAATTCCTTTCGAACGGATTAGTTTTACTATAGTTTCTATTTGTTCCAATAAAGTTTTGCTGGCTTCATTAAAAATCAAATGGGCTTCGTCTATAAATATGACCAATTCAGGCTGGTCGGAGTCACCTTTCTCAGGCATTTGCTGATATATTTCAGCTAATAAACTCAACATAAAAGTGGAGAATAATTTAGGTTTATCTTGAATATCTGTTAATCGAATGATATTTATGTAGCCTTTTCCATTTTCATCAATGCGCAGTAAGTCATCAATCTCGAATGATAATTCTCCAAAAAACAAATCACCGCCTTGCTGTTCCAGCTCGATTATTTTTCTTAAAATAGTTCCCGTGGTCGAAGTAGATATCTTTCCGTAACTTTCTTCAATTTCATCTTTTCCTTCATCCGTTATGAAATTTATAACTTTTTTAATGTCTTTTAAATCTAATAAAGGCATTTTATTGTCGTCACAATATTTAAAAATAACCGAGACCACTCCCGCCTGCGTATCATTTAAATCTAAAATTCGGGAAAAAAGAACAGGGCCAAATTCTGAAACCGTAGATCGGAGCCTCACGCCGTCCTGTTTAGAAAGCGACATCAATTCGACAGGGAAACCCGATACGGCATAGGGGATATTTAATTTTGAATGTCGTTCTTTTATAAAATCTTTTTCTTCTCCTTCTTTGGCTATACCGCTAAAATCACCTTTTATATCCATCATTAGAACAGGAATACCGTGAGAGGACAGCTGTTCTGAGAGAACCTGAATCGTTTTTGTTTTCCCCGTTCCGGTGGCACCAGCTATCAATCCGTGCCTGTTTAGTGTTTTTAATGGGATTTTTACATAAGTATTTGGCAAGACTTCACCATCTAGGATAGAACCTCCAAGTATTATGCTTTCACCTTTGGATAAATAGCCGTTATTTATGTGCTGAATAAAATTTTCTTTGTTGCTCATCTTTAGGGGGTTTTGAAATCTACTGCAAGATATTAAATATTCTCCAAATGAAATAATCAAGTGTTTCTTATAAATAATATCACAAAAAAAGATGGATTTGATAGGAATTATAAGTTTTTTGATTAGACCTTTTTTTGAATAAAAATATTCGGAATGCTTAAAACGCCTTATTTTTTGAATATTTATGAAAGAATTTTTAATAAAAATATTCAATTATTCTTAAAAAACGTTGTAGTACTGTTTTAAGAATAAAATAAATTGTTAGAATACTTAAAAAAAAGTTTTTTTATTTCAACTAAAAATTTAAATTTGCTCCTATACAAGTTTATTAAAACTAAAATAAATATTTAAAATTTAAAAAAATGGCAAACGTTAAAGTTAAAAAAGAAAGCACTTCAAATGGTGGAGGAATGGTTTCAGGAATTATTATCGCATTATGTGTTTTTGTAGGTTGGTTAATCTGGTCTCAAGTGATGGGAGATCCGTCGAATTTTGAAGGTGGAGATACAGAAAAAGGGCACCCGTTAAATACATTAGGTCAAGTTTACAAAGGAGGATTTATAGTACCTGTATTATTAGGTATGTTATTAATGGTTATTGTTTTCTCTATTGAGAGATTTTTTGTTATTACAAAAGCTGCTGGTAAAGGAAATTTAGATAAATTTATGAAAGCAATCCAATTAAGTATCAAATCAGGAGATATTGAAGGAGCGATTGTTTCATGTGACAAACAACAAGGATCTGTTGCAAATGCAATTAAATCTGCGTTAGTTAAATACCAAGAAGTTAAAAAAGAAGGATTCAATAGTGAAGAAGCTGCGGAAACTATTCATAAAGAAATCGAAGAGATTACAGCTCTTGAAATGCCAATGTTAGAGAAAAATATGACTATCATTTCTTCTTTAGTTTCTTTAGGAACACTTGGTGGATTGTTAGGAACTGTATCAGGGATGATTAAAGCGTTTGGTGCTTTGGCTACTGCTGGAACTCCGGATCAGGCTGCACTTGCTGTTGGTATCTCTGAGGCCTTGATTAATACGGCTACAGGTATCTCTACTTCTATTGCTGCAATTGTTGCTTACAACTTCTTTACTTCAAAAATTGATGATTTAACGTATTCAATTGATGAGGCTGGAACTACAATCGTTAATACTTACAGACATTTCAGAGGTAGTTTAAAACAATAAATTAAATTTTGATATTTTTTAAATATCAAATAAAAGATAAAAATAATGGGAAAAATAGTAATGAAGAAAAAGTCCACATCTACCGATATGACGGCGATGTGTGATGTTGCGTTTCTTTTGCTTACGTTCTTTATTTTGACTGCCACTGCTAAAACACCTGAAGTATTACCAGTTGATACTCCGCAATCTACTGTTCAAACTAAATTACCAGCAGATAATCTGTCAATGTTGACGATTGGTAAGGTAGAAGGAAAATCAGTTGTATTTTTTGACCTAAAAGGGAAAGATGTTCGTAAAAAAGCACTTGAATTTATGGCTGATAAATATAATCTTTCTTTTACCCAAGAAGAGTCAGAGGAATTTGGATTAATGGAAAGTTTTGGTGTGCCAATTCAAAATTTAAAACAAATTTTGGATATGAAAGCAGCAGATAGAAGTAAAGCAGGGCAGCCTGGAATACCTAAAGATTCTTTAGATAATCAGTTGAAAGATTGGATTCTTTATTCTCGTAAAGCAAATATTGAGGTTAATAACAAAGAATTGAATTTTGCAATAAAAGGAGATGCGAAAGAGCAGTATCCTGCAATCAAACAAGTAATGGATATGTTGCAAGATCAAAAGGTTAACAGCTTTAACTTGGTTACAGGTTTAAGAGGAAAGAATTTTTAATTAAAAAAGACACACTAAAATGGCTGAATTAAATACCGACGGTGGCGGTGGCAAAAAAGGCGGTGGTAAAGTAAGAAGTAAAAAACAAAACTCTAAGGTAGATTTAACTGCCATGGTTGATTTGGCTTTCTTATTAATCACATTCTTTATGCTTACTACTACCTTGTCAAAACCACAATCGATGGATTTGACGTTGCCAGATAAAGAAGAAGATATAACCAAGGAAAAACCAATTAAAGTTGATGAAAATAAAACATTGACGTTGTTGCTTGGTGAAAACGGGAAATTGGTACGTTACATGGGAATGTTGGAAACTCCACTTGCTGCGCCAAAAGATTTCTCTTATGGTAAAGATGGAATTCGTAAAGAATTGATATCTAAGATGGAGCAGGTGAAGCAGTATTCAACTGCTAAAGGTGAACCAGGAAAAGGAATGATTGTAATTATCAAACCAAGTAAAAAGTCAACTTATCGTAATTTGGTTGATGTTCTGGATGAAATGGCTATAGTTGGGGTAAATAAGACTGGTTCTTATGCAATTGTTAATGAATTTACACCTGAAGAAGTGAAATTGTTAGAAGTGAAAAAATAATTTTTTCACTAATAACCTAATAATTAAATAAAATGAAATTAGATTTAATAAAAGATCAATGGGTTGAGATCGTTTTCGAAGGGCGTAATAAACTTTATGGTGCATACGAACTTAGAAAATCGAATCGTAAGACTTCTATGCGGGCTCTTATCATTGGTAGTATTCTTTTTAGTCTAGCTATCAGCGCTCCTCTTATTGCAAGCTACTTGCCAAAAGGAGGGGATGAAGAAGATATGGATAAAAAGATTGTTACTGTGAAACTACCTCCTAAGAAGAAGGTTGAAGCTCCTAAAGATCTTGCGCCACCGCCGCCACCGCCGCCTAAACAGGATCAGGTTAAATTCGTTAAGCCTGTTGTTGCTAAAGCAGAGGATGTGACTGAGGATCCACCAAAAATGGATGAGATCAAAGACAAGAAAACTGGTGCTGAGACAATTAAAGGAGATCCAGATGCTCCTCTTACTGTTGAAGAAGTAGGTAACGGTCCTGTAGTTGAAGTTATTGCAGAAGACACTAGTGTACACTCTTTGGCTGGTATTGAGCAAAAACCTGAGTTCCCAGGCGGTATTGAGAAATTTTATGCTTTCGTAGGTAAAAATTATCAAGCTCCTGAAGAAGAAGGTTTAAAAGGAAAAGTTTACGTTACTTTCGTAGTTGAAAAAGATGGATCATTAACAGATATCAAAGTAATCAGAGATATTGGTTATGGTACTGGTAAAGAAGCAATCAGGGTTTTGAATAAATGTCCAAAATGGCTTCCAGGTGAACAAAATGGTAAAAAAGTTAGGGTCCTATACTCTCTTCCAATTACTATTCAATCAGCAGAATAATGTTAAATGATTTATTTAACAATTTGAAGAAGAAATCGCTTATTGAGCGATTTCTTCTTGTTATAACCATATTGGTTTTCTTAGCTTATTTCTTTTTAGGAATAATGGTGATCTTTTGGAATAAGTTTCCATTCAATATGAAAATGCAATATAGAATCGCCTTAGGCGTTGTACTAATTGTATATTCTATCATTCGGTTTTTCCGCGTATTAAATGCTAATAAAGAATAATTATGTCCAGATTTAATTTTTATTTGGTTTTGGGATCTCTTATTTTTCTCTTTTTTAATTGTAAAAAGGAGGAAAATGAAGTTCTGAATGATGAAACAATTTTAAAAGGAAAGGCTACAATTTATGTAGATGAGACTGTAACTCCTATTGTTGAGGATCAAGTTATGGTGTTTGAAGGTTCTTATGATGCCAAATTTACTTTAATCTCTAAATCTGAATCGGAAGTCTTAAACTCATTATTTAACAAAAAAGCCAATATTGTTGTATTAGCACGTGATTTGTCTAAAAAAGAGTTAAATCTTTTTGAGCAAAGAAAAATAGTGCCTAAAATAACTAAATTTGCTATTGATGGCATAGCTTTTGTTTCTAACAAATCTAGTAATGATACTTTAATTGCTTTGAAAGATGTAATTGGTTTTATGAAAGGTGAGAGAAGTTCCAAAATAAAAGGTATAGTTTTTGACAATCCAAATTCAAGTACTGTGAGTTATATGAATAATTTAGCAGGATTGAATAATTTGCCTGATAAAGATATTTATACTTTTAAAACAAATAATGAAGTTCTGAAATTTGTTTCTGAAAATGATGGCATGATTGGTGTTGTTGGGGTTAATTGGCTTTCTCAGCCTGTCGCATCAATGGAATCTGTGATTAAGAATATAAATGTCTTAAATGTTAAAGGTTTAACTGCAGAGGGTTATTACGCACCATCACAAAGTAACTTTGCCGAAGGGACATATCCTTTATTGAGGGATATATATATTGTGAACTGCCAAGGATATTCTGGTTTGGGAATGGGGCTTTCTTCATTCGTTGCAGGTGACATTGGTCAGAGAATTGTTCTAAAATCAGGTTTATTGCCTTATAAGATGCCTACAAGAAAATTAAATATAATACGAAGTAAGTCAGATATAGAAAAGAAGTAAATAAATTAATTTAATGAAGATGAATAAAATAAAAGTTTTAAGTATTGCTCTATTGGCCTTTGTTGCAACTGGCCGTGCGCAAGATCTTAACCAAGCGAAGAAAGCTATTGATGCTGAGCAGTTCGAAAGTGCAAAAAAAATGTTAAAATCCATAATTCAGGAAAAACCTGCCAATGGTACTGCAGCTTTTTATTTAGGTAATGTATATTTATTGCAGAATAATGCAGATTCTGCAAAAATTTATTACCAGAAAGGGCTTGCTGGTTCAGAAGGAGCAAAGCTTAATAATATTGGTCTGGGGTTAATTGATTTAGACAATGGAAATGCAGTTGCAGCTGAAGAAAAATTTGCTTTAGCAACCAAAGATTTAAGAAAGAAAGATATTGAAGAGTATATTTTTATAGGTCGTGCTTATACATTTTCGACTAATCCGGATTATAAAAAAGCATTAGAGTATTTAAATAAAGCTAAATTAATTAATCCTCAGGATGCACAATTAAATTTAGCTTTAGGAAACGCATATCATGGTGATAAGAATCAAAACGAAGCGTATTCAGCCTATAGAAATGCTTATTCAGCTGATAATACTTTAATTAGAGCAAAAATGCAGTTAGGTGTTTTGCTAAAAGGAGCTAAAGCTTATACGGAAGCTGTAAAAGCTTATGATGAAGTTATTGCTATTAATGCAAATTATGGGCCTGTTTATCGTGAGTTAGCTGAAACTTATTATTTATGGGGTAGAAATGAGCCTTCTAAGTATAGAGTATATATCGATAAAGCATTGGTGAATTATGAAAAATACTTGAGTTTAACTGACTATTCAGTGCATTCAAGAATGCGTCGTGCTGACTTTTTGGTTTTAGCAGGTGAGTACAAGGCTTTAGAGGCTGAAGCCAATAAAATGATTGAGCTTGATAAGGTTAATCCTAGAATCATGCGTTATTTAGGAATTTCAGCTTATCAAAATGGGAATTATGATGTTGCTATAAAATCTTTAGAAAGTTTTATTTCTAATGGTAATAATAAACTTATTGCTTTTGATTATCAGGTTTTAGGTTTTTCTAAAATTAAAAAAGCAGTTGGTGAAGACGGAAAAAATCTTGATGTTGCCTTGTTTGATAATGGTATTCTTGATGTAAAAAAATCTGCAGAAATGGATGCTAACGGTTTAGCTGTAAATATCAGTGATATTGGTAAAAAATTATACGAATTGAAATTATTCAAGCAGGCTGCGACTATTTATGAAATCGCTGTTGCAAATAAAGAATCTAAAAACTATACTTTGGATAACTTCTATCTAGGTAATAGTTTGTATTTTGACAATACACGAAAAGATGTTAAACCAGATCCAATCGCATTGCAAAGAGCTGATTTAGCTTATGGTGCCGTAATTGAAGCTTCTCCTAAAACGCAAGATGCTTATTTATACAGAGCAAGAACAAATAGTTTATTGGAAAATGACGAAATGACAATTAAATATTATAATGATTATGTTAGTATAGTTACGGAGAAAGGACCAGAAGAATTGGCAAAACCGGCAACAGTTAAAAAACTAATTGAAAGCTATAATACAGCTGGGGCTAGTTATGCAAATACTGACAAAGCAAAAGCAATCGAATATTTCAATAAAACATTAGTTATTGATCCGGCTAATCAATATGCTCTAGATTCATTGAAATCTCTGAAGTAATTAAAATCAAATATTTTTTAAAAACGGCAATTAGAAATAGTTGCCGTTTTTTTTGTTATACAGCTATTGTTACTTCTTTTTCATTGAGATTGTGTTTTCTTTAGATTCTTTAGGTTTTCTTTTAAATGCGTATATTTGTGGCCTAAATTTATATAATGTTATCTAAAGAAGTTCAATTAGAAGTTAACAAAGGAACAATGCTTCCGTTAATGGAAGAGTTTTATACTATTCAGGGAGAAGGTTTTCATACAGGTACTGCTGCTTATTTTATTAGAATTGGGGGATGCGATGTTGGATGTCATTGGTGTGATGTTAAAGAAAGCTGGAATGCGGAGCTGCATCCGCCTACACAAATAGATTTAATAGTAGAGAATGCTGCTAAATATGCAGATACAATAGTTATTACTGGGGGTGAGCCTTTAATGTGGGATATGAGTTCTTTAACTCAAAAACTAAAAGACAATAACTTAAGAGTTCATATTGAAACTTCTGGAGCTTATCCGTTAAGCGGTACTTGGGATTGGATTTGTCTTTCGCCAAAGAAAAACAAATTACCTGTAAAAACAGTTTATGATAATGCCAATGAGCTTAAGGTGATTATTTATAATAAGCATGATTTTATTTTTGCTGAGGAACAAGCTGAGAGAGTTAATGCTAAAGCAATTCTTTTCCTTCAGCCTGAATGGAGTAAAAAGGAAGAAATGACTCCTCTAATTGTGGAGTATGTTATGAATAACCCCAAGTGGCGCGTTTCCTTACAAACGCATAAATACTTGAATATCCCTTAAAGTAGATATTCCTTTTTATTTGTAATTTTAGAGAAAATGTTAATTGTCATGACGCATTCATGATAATTAACATTTTTTATTTTTTAGAAAGTTTTTACTTGCTAAATAATTATTTTAAAAATTTTCATACATGAAATATTGATTTTGTGTTTGTATTTTGTGATAAAATGTGAATTTTACTTTATTATTTTTATATAATATGTTTTTATAAGTATAAATTTTTATATATTTACCAAAAACCTCTTTAAGAACATAGTTATAAATTATAATTGAAATAGCCCATGAAAAAAATTTTACTCTCTGTAATTACTTTGTTTATTGTGGATTTTGCTTCGGCACAGGCAACTGCCACTATTGTTGATGATGCTCCTTATAGTTATGAAGAGGTAGAAGTGAGGCCGGAGTTTCCTGGCGGTAACAGTGCATTCATGACATTTATCAGTAAGAACTATCAAATGCCTGAATATGATGGTAACGGTGGAACTTTAAAAATTGCTTTTATTATTGAAATTGACGGTACAGTTTCAAATGTTAATGTGGTAAAAGATCTTGGCGGAGGCACTGGAGCCGAAGGAAAAAGAGTTATAAGTTTGTCTCCAAAATGGAGTCCAGGTGAAACTAGAGGACAAAAAGTTAGGGTTCTTTATGAATTACCTATAAAAATTGCCGGTCAAGGTTAATTTGCTTATTTTAAAACAAGAAATAAAATATTAAACAAAAACCAAATGCTGTTAAGTATTTGGTTTTTTGTTTTAGATTGATAGTCGGGCTAGATAGTCGTAATGCTCTCCTTCAAGAAGTAACTCACACTGAAGGCCATTTGCGAAAGCGCCATTTTGCAGTGTGTTATAATCTAGAAAGAGCCAATCCAAAGGTTTTTCTTTTTCTCCTTTGTAGGTGATAGTGAAAATAGTTTCTCCATAATATTCATTTTCTGTTGGAATCCATTTTCCGCCATCTTCATCTTCATCAAACATATATATAATATCAGAACTGTCCATTAAAATCTGTCCTCCATCATTTAAGAGAGATTTTAATTTCAAGAGAAATTTTGGAAGGTTTTTTAGTTTACCGCAAATTCCTGGTCCATTCATTAGAACAATAATGGTGTCGAACTTGTCATTTTCTAAAGTCATCAAGTCTTGGACTTTTGCGTTTTTTAGTCCGCGAAGTTTGCAGGCTTGAATTGCAGTTTCTGAAATGTCGATGGACGTAACATCAAGCCGTCTGTCGTTTTGCAAAGTCAAGCTATGGCTTCCTGCTCCGCATCCCACATCAAGAACTTTCCCTTTAGCGAGTTGTAGTGCTTTTTGTTCTATTTTTGGCATCTCGGCATAGCTTCGAAACAGATATGCAACGCTCATTATGTCTTCTTCGGAAATTGAAGTTTCGGTTAATAAATCTTCAGGTTTATTGTTGGTTTGGTAGTCGAGTATTGCTTTTCCAAAAAGATCTTTCATAAAATAAGTTTCAAGTTTAAATTTCCAAGTTTAAAGTTTATTACTTTTGCGTATTCAACATCCAAATTTAAAATTTGAAACCAGCTTTAAACGAATTAGGAAAACTTGCCAAAGATAAGCATATCGAAAACAAAAAGTATTTCGATAAGCTAAAAAAGAAAACGCCTAAGAATTTGGATTATGTAATGCAGGACATTCATGATGCTGAATTCAAAAAAACGGATTGTTTAAAGTGTGCTAATTGTTGTAAAACTACTGGTCCATTATTTACTTTAGCTGATATTGAGCGCATTTCAAAACATTTGAGACAAAAACCACAGCAATTTATTGAGCAATATTTGCGTATCGATGAGGATAAGGATTATGTTCTGCAAAATGTACCTTGTGCTTTTTTGGACACTGATAACACCTGTTTTATATACGATGTTCGCCCAAAAGCGTGTCGGGAATTCCCGCATACTGACAGAAAAAAGTTTCAGCAAATTACGGATTTGACACTTAAAAACATTGAAGTATGTCCTGCAGTATTCAATATTGTCGAAGAAATGAAAAAAAAACTACCTCTTTAAATATTTTTGCAGGCGTGACTATTGCGATTTGAACCTCCAAAAAGATTAGGTCAAGCCTTAAGTAAAACTTTGTGTATATTTGTTCAGTCCTCAAAATAAATCAATTTGAATTTAGAATATTTCATAGCCAAGCGACTCATAACTGCTAAAGATTATAAAAGCAGTATATCGGCTCCGATAATTAATATTGCTATATCTGCTATTGCTATTGGTATGGTTATGATGATAGTTTCTGTAGCTACAGGAATTGGACTGCAGAATAAAATCCGCGAAAAAATTGCTGCTTTCAATGGGCATATTATAATTTCGAACTACGATAATAATCAATCCGATATCACATTATCTCCTATTTCTAAGAATCAGGATTTTTACCCAAAGTTTGATGCGGTACCCGAAGTAAGTCATATTCAGGCGATAGCCAGTAAATCGGGTATTATTAGAACAGAAACAGCATTCGAAGGGATTATTCTCAAAGGTGTGGGTGATGATTATCAGTGGGGAAACATAAAAGAATATCTTGTTTTTGGGAGATTGCCTGATTTTTTAAAAAACACGCAGGAAGTTGTGATTTCTCAGTTTTTGGCCAATCGGTTGCGGCTAAAAGTTGGAGATTCCTTCAATACTTTCTTTATTAAGGAAGATCAAAATCGATTGCCAAATGTTCGAAGATTCAAAATTGCAGGAATTTTTAATTCAGGATTCCAGCAATTTGATGCTACATATATAATAGGAGATATTAGGCATATACAGCGAATTAATAAATGGACACCGAATCAAGTCGGAGCATTCGAGGTTTTTGTCAAGGACTTCAATGCAATAAAGGAAACGGGAGATCAGATATATAAAAAAACATCTTCAACTCTGGATACCAAGACAATTGTCGAAAAGTATAGTTACATATTTGAGTGGCTGCAGCTTTTTGATTTTAACATTATTGTGATATTAGTAGTCATGATACTGGTGGCAACCATTAATATGATAGTTGCTTTATTAGTATTGATACTCGAACGTACCCAAATGATAGGGATTCTTAAAGCGTTAGGGGTTAACAATTGGTCGGTTAGAAAAATCTTCCTCTACAATGCGTTCTATCTTATCGGAAGAGGCTTGTTTTGGGGTAATCTCATCGGGATTTCATTGTTGTTATTGCAGCAACAATTCGGAATTATAAAATTAAATCCCGAAAACTACTATGTAAATCAAGCCCCGGTATATCTTAACTTAGGATATATCTTGGTATTAAATATTCTTACGGTAACAATTTGCGCACTCGTATTATTGATACCGTCATATATGGTAACAAAAATCTCCCCAGTCAAAGCCATTCGATTCGATTAGTTTTTACAATATAATCAGGAGCTATTTCCTGCTATCCGCTTCAATCTTTCTTGTCCCGATAAGGGGACAAGAAAGGATTTCCACTGCTATCAGGGCTATGGCTTTTGGTTTTTATAAGAAAGTAAAGCAGAAAATCCACATCATTATATATAGGAATGAAAGTTTGCAAAGGGGAATCCGCATAAATCTGTTGTATCGGTCAGATCTGTGTCCTACTTAGCTATAAATAAGTTATGCAGAATTGACAAATGAACCTCAAAAATCCGCCAAATCCGTCAAACTGACCAGAAAATGCTACTCCCAATTTAAAATTCCGTAAAACCCCATATTGTAATCCGCAACAAACCAATGTATTAAAAAATAAACGCAAAAATAAAGTAAAATAAATGTAAAAACCCATTGTATTACTGAATAAAGAGACTACTTTTGCACCCGCAACAGCGATTACGTTCATTAAAACACTGACAGGTCAAACGAATCAAATTGAAAATTTATTTTCAAAAAAAGATTCAAAAAAGCTTGTGAGATTTAAAAACGCTGCTTACTTTTGCA
>CAUPKP010000011.1:0-151020 GCA_963511795.1 uncultured Flavobacterium sp.
AGAAACTATGCTGACACCAATTTCAAGTGTTGCTTTGGTAAAAACAGGAGTAATTGGCGGAACAGGAGCAGTAGGCGATATAATCACTTATACATTCACGGTAACCAATACTGGAAATACTACATTGAGCAGTATAGTTGTTAATGATGTTTTGACAGGAAGCGTAAACCTTGCAGTAACTCCAAGTACATTGGCACCAAATACTACTGGAACAGCGACAGCAACTTATACAATCCAGCAGGTACATATGGATGCGGGAATGGTAACCAATAGTGCTGCAGTTACAGCAACAACACCAGCATCACCAATAAGCGGAACAGTGACTGATACTTCTGGAACTACAATAACCAATGATACTCCTACAGTAATAGCTTTGAGTCCAAATTCAAGTATTGCTTTGGTAAAAACAGGAGTAATTGGCGGAACTGGGGCTGTTGGAGATATAATCACTTATACTTTTACAGTAACCAATACCGGAAATACAACATTGAGCGGTATCGTTATAAATGACGCTTTAACAGCCAGCGTAAATTTAGCGGTTACACCAAGCACTCTTCTGCCAAATGCTGTAGGAACAGCCACTGTACCATACACAATAAAACAATCAGATATTGATGCAGGAATGGTAACCAACAGTGCAACAGTAACTGCAACAATTCCAGCAGGCGGAACAGTGACTGATACTTCAGGAACTACGATAACCAATGATACGCCAACAGTAACAACCCTGAACCCAAGTTCAAGTGTTGCTTTAGTTAAAGCAGGTGTAGTAGGCGGAACAGGTGCAGTTGGAGATATAATCACGTATACTTTTACAGTAACCAATACGGGAAATACTACATTGAGCGGTATCGTTATAAATGATGCTTTAACAGCCAGCGTAAATTTAGCTGTAACTCCAAGCACTCTCTTGCCAAATGCTGTAGGGACAGCCACTGTACCATACACAATAAAACAATTAGATATCGATGCAGGAATGGTGACTAACAGTGCTACAGTAACAGCAACAATTCCAGCTGGGGGAATAGTGACTGATACTTCAGGAACTATGATAACTAATGATACCCCAACGGTAACGACTCTAAGTCCAAATTCAAGTGTTGCTTTGGTAAAAACAGGAGCAATTGGCGGAACAGGTGCTGTTGGAGACATAATCACTTACACTTTTACAGTAACCAATACTGGAAATACGACATTGAGCGGTATTGTCATAAATGATGCCTTAACAGCCAGCGTAAATTTAGGGGTTTCTCCAAGTACTCTTCTGCCAAATGCCGTGGGAACTGTAACTGCTGTTTACACAATAAAACAATCAGATATTGATGCAGGAATGGTGACCAACAGTGCTATTGTAACTGCAACAATACCAGCTGGGGGAACAGTGACTGATACTTCAGGAACTGCGATAACCAATGATACGCCAACGGTAACGACTCTGAGTCCAAGTTCAAGAGTTGCTTTAGTTAAAGCAGGTGTAGTCGGCGGAACAGGGGTAGTTGGAGATGTAATCACTTATACTTTTACAGTGACTAATACCGGAAATACCACATTGAGCGGTATCGTTATAAATGATGCTTTAACGGCTAGCGTAAATTTAGCGGTTTCTCCAAGTACTCTTTTGCCAAATGCCATTGGAATTGTAACTGCGACTTACACAATAAAACAATCGGATATTGATGCAGGAATGGTAACCAACAGCGCAACGGTAACTGCAACAATTCCAGGTGGCGGAACAGTGAGTGATACTTCAGGAACTACGATAACTAATGATACGCCAACGGTAACGACTCTGAGTCCAAGTTCAAGTGTTGCTTTGGTAAAAACAGGAGCAATTGGCGGAACAGGAGCGGTTGGCGATATAATCACTTATACTTTTACAGTGACTAATACTGGAACTACAACATTGAGTGGTATACTTATAAATGATGCTTTAACAGCCAGCGTGAATTTAGCGGTTACTCCAAGTACACTCTTGCCAAATGCTGTAGGAACAGCGACGGTTAGTTACACAGTAAAACAATCTGATATTGATGCAGGAATGGTGACCAACAGTGCTACTGTAACTGCAACAATTCCAGCTGGGGGAACAGTTACTGATACTTCAGGAACTACGATAACCAATGATACGCCAACGGTAACGACTCTGAGTCCAAGTTCAAGTGTTGCTTTAGTTAAAACAGCTGTAGTCGGCGGAACAGGTGCAGTTGGAGATATAATCACTTATACTTTTACAGTGACTAATACCGGAAATACCACATTGAGCAATATTATCATTAATGATTTATTGACAGGCACTGTAAATCAAGTGATTATTCCAATTGCATTGGCGCCGAATGCAACAGGAACTGCAACAGCAGCTTACACAATAAAACTATTAGATATTATTGCTGGAAATGTAACTAATACTGCTACAGTGACAGCAACAACACCTGCTGGCGGAACAGTTACAGATATTTCTGGAACAACAATAATGAATGATAATCCAACAGTAACGGCTTTGAATCCAAGTCCAATTATTAAAATTACACAAGACGGTGTTTTTGCAGATTTAAATAATGATGGAATTGCCAGTATTGGAGATGCGATAACATATACGTTTGTAATAACCAATACTGGTAATCTTGCTTTAAATAACATTGAGATAGCTGATAATAATGTTACTTCAATAAGCGGATCGCTGGGTACTTTGGCCGTAGGCGCTACAAATAGTACCAGTTTCACAGCTATACACATGCTTACTGAGGCTGATATAATCTCTGGATATGTTTATAACTCAGCAATAGTTTCTGCTCTTACGTCTGTAAATACAACAGTTACAGCAGTTTCAACTGATCCTACTCCTTGTATATCGTGTCCTGTAAATCCTAGCTGTTTGATCTGCATAATAACTGCAGTTCCTCAGTCACCATCTATCGCAATTGTTAAAAAAGCGGTCTTTAATGATGATAATGGAGATGGCCATGCAGCAATAGGAGAAACTATTAGTTTTTCTTTCACAGTTATGAATACTGGAAACTTACCTCTTTCAAATGTTGTTGTTACAGATCCATTAGTAGGTATTGTGCTTTCTGGAACTGCGATAAACTTGGCGGTAGGCGAGTCAGACAGTACAACATTTACGGGTGTTTATCATATAACACAGCAGGATATTATTAGAGGATCAGTAAGTAATCAGGCTATGGTTAAAGGAATAACTCCATCAGGTGCAGAGGTTACGGATTTATCCGATGATGATAGTTCAACGCAGGATGATGCAACAGTTTTAGGTGTCAGCGGCTGTGTGCTTGAAGTATTCAATGCCGTCTCACCTGATGGCGATGGTTTAAATGATTTCTTCCGAATTCTGGGGATAGAATGTTATCCTAAAAATACTGTTGAAATCTTTAACCGCTGGGGAATTAAAGTATATGAAGCCGAAGGATACGATAACGATACTGTTGCTTTTAGAGGTATGTCTGAAGGCAGGGTAACCGTTAATAAATCAGAAGGATTACCAAGTGGGACCTATTTTTATGTTATCAAATATGAAGATTTTAGCGGCAATGGAATTGACAAATCAGGTTATCTGAATGTAAACAGAGATTAAGTTAAATTTTTTGAGTCATCATTATTATTTCTTCATAATAAAAAAGATAAAGAGTATGAAAAATCTAGTATTTATTTTATTGTTAGTGAATATATCAATATACGCACAGCAAGACGCCCAATATACAAATTACATGTATAACACAATCAATATCAATCCGGCATATGCAGGCAGCCGCGGGGTCATGAGTATTTTTGGACTGCACAGAACTCAATGGGTCGGACTGGAAGGAGCTCCCGTTACCAATACACTTTCTATGAATACTCCAATTGAGAATTCAAATATAGGGATTGGTCTGTCTTTTGTAAATGACAGAATCGGAGCATCCAATGAGTCTTCAATCGCTGCAGATATTTCCTATACGATTCAAACTTCGGATACTTACAGGTTATCGGCAGGGGTAAAAGGAACAGCTAATTTATTGAATGTAGATTATACAAAACTAAACCGGTTTAATTTGAATGATCCAAAATTTCAAAGTAATATCGACAATGAATTTTCACCCAATATCGGTGCAGGAGTTTATTTTTACTCTGACAGACTTTATTTAGGGCTGTCGGTGCCTAATTTTTTGGAAACGGATATGTATAGTGATAATGAAGCTGCAACATCTGTTGAAAAAATGCACTATTACCTGATAGGAGGATATGTATTCGATTTAAGTACGAGTGTTCAGTTTAAGCCCGCTTTTATGTGTAAAACAACGGCAGGATCTCCATTGCAGGTCGATTTGTCAGGTAATTTTTTATTCAGCGAAAAATTTGTTTTAGGCGCTGCATGGAGATGGGATGCTGCGGTTAGTCTTATGGCAGGATTTCAAGTCAGTCAGGGCCTGTATATCGGGTATGGTTACGATTTAGAGACAACCAAATTAGCCAATTATAATTCGGGTTCGCATGAAATATTCCTGCGCTTTGAATTATTCAAAAAACATGAAAGAGTTGTATCACCTAGATTTTTCTAAAAACGAAGACAGTCATGAAAAAAATAACTACCTATTTTATTGTTTTCATCATTAGTGTGATGAATATATATTCGCAAAAGTCAAGTTTAGCAAAAGGTGATAAAGAGTATGGACAGTTTGCCTATGTTGATGCGATCAAAACCTATGAGAGGATATTTGCTAAAGGATACAAATCAGCTGATATGCTTGAAAAACTGGGAAATTCCTATTACTTTAAAGGAGATTTACAGAGCGCAGCCAAATGGTATGGTGAGTTACATTCTTTAACACCCAATTTAGCTCAGGAGATTTATTACCGGTATTCACAATCTTTAAAAGCTATTAAGGATTATGATAATGCCGATTTAATAATGGCAAAATTCAGTCAGATGAATGCTAATGACCAAAGAGCAAAATTAGCATCTGCACAAAAAGATTATTTGGAAGTAATCAAAAAAAATTCTGGAAGGTACAGTATGGAAGATACTGAGATTAATACAGAATACTCGGACTTTGGAAGTTCTTTCTTTGGTGATAAAATTGTTTTCAGTTCCGCTAGAAACAGCGGAAAAGTATATCAAAGAAAGGATTCCTGGACAGGAGAGAGTTACACTAATCTTTTTACAGCTGTTAAAAAGGATGATGGCAGACTCTCATCAGCCGAACGTTTTTCGGATAATATTAATTCAAAATTCAATGAATCAACTGCCGTTTTTACAAAAGACGGTGAAACGGTTTATTTTACCCGAAACAATTATCTGGAGAAAAAAGGGAAAGACAAAGAGGGTACAATAATGCTGAAAATATACAGAGCGACATTAAAAAAAGGAGCTTGGGAGAATGTAACCGAATTACCGTTTAACAGCAATAATTACAGTACAGCCCATCCGGCATTGAGTCCTAATGAAAAGTATTTATATTTTGCTTCTGATATGCCTGGAACATTAGGCCAATCAGATATTTTTAGAGTTGCAATTAATTTTGATGGAGGTTTCGGAATACCTGAAAATCTTGGAGATATTATAAATACAGAGGGAAGAGAAACATTTCCGTATGTTACAGCAAAAAATGAGCTTTATTTCGCTTCAGACGGGCATCCGGGTTTGGGAGGTTTAGATGTATTTGTATGTAAATTAGAAAAAGAAAAAAAGTATACAAACGTATTAAACGTGGGCGAACCAATAAATAGTCCCAAAGATGATTTTGCCTTCCTGATTGACTCAGAAACAAAACTGGGATATGTAACTTCGAATAGAGACGGAGGCGCAGGTAATGATGATATTTATAAGTTTAAAGAGCTGAAAAAAATTCAGTATCCATGCGAACAGTCTATGGCAGGTACGGTTACTGATAAGGCATCAGGAGTATCGCTTGCGGGATCAAAAGTGACTTTGTATGATAATGAATATAAAATGCTAAAAACGGTCTTTGCTGACAATGAAGGTAAATTTGATTTTGGAAAAGTGGACTGCAATACCAAATATTATATTAAGACCGAAAAAGAAAAATACACTACAATTGAAGTTCCTGTAAATATTGCTGATGAATCAGGGACAACATTCGTACCATTAATGCTGGATAAAATAATTATTGAGCTGAAGCTTGGCGATGATCTAGCAATTGTTTTAGAATTGAAACCTATTTTCTTTGATTTGAACAAATCCAATATTCGTCCGGACGCAGCAATAGAATTGGCTAAAATTTTGGATGTGATGGAACAAAATCCAAATATAATTGTTGATATCCGATCTCATACTGACAGCAGAAACAGCAAAGATTATAACAAAAAACTGTCTGACCGAAGAGCCAAATCAACAATGGCATGGTTAGTTAAAAACGGAATTAACGCAAAGCGGCTGTCTGCAAAAGGCTATGGAGAATCTCAGCTGCTTAATAAATGTTCCGATGGTGTAAAATGTACTGAATCAGAGCATCAGGTTAATAGACGAAGCGAATTTATTATCGTGAAATAATTGGAATACACAAAGTTTATTCTGTAAAGAAACTAAGTTTTTTTAAAAAATAAACTTTTATAGAGTAATAAAGTATAAACCTGCTAAATTAGAAAATATGCCCCAAAACAATTTTTTAAAAAAGCTGCGGTCTTCCAATCTCTTCACTCTTCTGATAATAGTATTTTTATCCTGTGCACTGTTAATTTTTATTAATTTTTATACAATTAAAATTTTATCAGCCAGCAGGGCTTATGTAAATGGAGAATCTCATTATTCAAAAGCGCAGAAAGATGCCGTGAGACATCTTATTAGCTATGTATACACACATGACAAAAAAGACTGGGATTTATTTAAAGAAGAATTAAAAGTTCCGAAAGGTGATGCAGCTGCCCGAATTGGACTTTTGAACCATGCTGCAGATACCATTATCCGAAACGGATTTTTTGCGGGCCGAAATAAAGAAGAAGATTTAGATGATATCATTTGGATGTTTAAAAATTTCAAGAATGTTTCTTTTATGGCAAAAGCAATAAAGGAATGGGAGCAGGGGGATATTTACATCAATGAATTGGCAGAGATAGGAGATGAGGTTTATCAAAAAATAAAAACCTCAAAATTTGATTTGGTTATCAGACAAAAAAAGCTTCATGAGATTGATGTTATCAGCAATAAATTAACTGTAAATGAACGTAATTTTTCCGATACGCTTGGAGAAGGAACACATACAATTAAAGATCTGCTGATTTGTCTGAATATCTTTTTTATTATGATTATCATATGCAGCGTGACATATTATTATTCTATTCTGGTCAAAAGACTTATGGTTTCCAAGCAAGAAACTGAGATTAAAAATGAAAATTTGATTATTGCCAATAAAGAACTGGATAATTTTGTTTACAGTGTTTCTCATGATTTGAGATCGCCTATTACTTCATTAAAAGGGCTGGTCGAATTAACTAATCAGGAAGATGATTTAGATCAGGTAAAATATTATCTGCAGTTAATGAGCCAAAGCCTTGACAAACAAGATCAGTACATAAGCGATATTATTGATTATTCAAAAAATAAAAGAGTAGAAATTCTTCTTAGCAGCGTAAGCTTAAGTAAACTGATAGATGATGCAGTCAATCAGAACAATTACAATCCTAATGCCGGCAAAATTGTTATTGTCAAAAATTTGTCGATAGATGAGGTTCAAAGCGATTGCTTAAGACTGAAAATCGTTTTAAATAACTTAATTTCGAATGCCATAAAATATTCTGATGAAAGCAAAAAAGAAATGAGAATATCCATCAGGTCTTATAATTCTGGAGTTTTTCATAAAATTGAAATTGCAGATAACGGAATTGGGATTCAAGATCAATACAAAGATCATATTTTTGATATGTTTTTTGTAATTAACAGCAATAAGGGTTCTGGCTTAGGACTTTATATAGTAAAAGAAACTTTAGAAAAACTTAATGGAAACATTAAAGTATATTCGGAGAATAAAATAGGAAGTAAATTTGTAGTAACAATCCCTAATCTGTATCTGTATGGAAATTGAGTATACTTTTTTGATAATAGAAGACAATGAAATTGACCAATATATAACGTCACAATTGCTGAAAAGAAAACTTGATGTGACCGATATTAATTTTGCCAATAATGGTAAAGAGGGCATACAGTGGATTTGTGATAACAGGCAAATGATAAAAAAGAACCTGATTATTATATTGGACATTCAGATGCCAATAATGAATGGGGCACAATTTTTACTTGAGTATGAAAAATTAGAGAGTGAATTAAAAAGCAATACTCAAATTTTTATGCTTTCTTCATCACTTGATGCCGATGAAATCAAAAACCTCAAAGACAACATTTATGTTACTAATTTTTTAAGTAAACCAATACGTATCCAAGAATTTTGTGAAAAGTGTCAATTTTTTGGGACAGCTTTAGACAATATTGCGTGAGGTAAATCATTGTTATAATGGGTTAATTAATTTGAGCTGTTTTCCTGCTGACTTCATAAGCAGAAATTATAAAATTGGCAAAAGGCTTATCTTTTTTGGTATGTATTTTAAATTCCAAAATGAAGCTAAAGATTTTTTACTGAAAATAATGTGCTTCATTCTGTTCACAAAAGTCATTAAAATAGATGTAATAAAAATTATTCTAAATTGTCCGAAATTTTTTAAATAAAATTTAACTATATCGATTTTTTTATATAAATTGGCAGGTATGTTTACCTGTTTTTCTTTGTGTAACCTATTTTAATTAGACTATAATTATTGATTTTATAACCACAAATCCGTAGTTCAGCTCCTTATCTCTTCCAGATAAGAAAAGAAAAAAACAATACCCAAATTGTCAAAATATATGAAACAAGAAACAGATGCTTTAGAACAGTCTATGCACATTCAGGAATTTCTTTTTACAATAAAAAAGAAGTCAGATCATTTAATTAATTATTTCCTTTTTGGCTTTTTTTTTTGTAGGCATATTGCTTTCCTTCTTTTATGATACCTGGCAGATTGGTTTTGGAGTTGGCAGTTTATTGCTCATAGCATATTATTCCTCAAAAATAGTCTTGCCTGACTCAAACCTTTATCAGTATGTTCTCAGTGTTGTATTGGGTATTTTTATGGCTCAATATATATACCAGATGCATGGTTTGTTCGAAATGCACTTTATTGCCTTTATTGCAAGCGCTATACTGATTACTTATCAAAACTGGAAACTGCAGATTCCTCTTATGTTAGTGGTAGGAGTTCATCATGGATTGTTCGGTTATCTGCAGTATATTGGTTATGATCAGATTTATTTTACACAGTTAGATTATATGTCTTTTCAAACATTCGCGATTCATATGATACTAGCGGGGGCTATTTTTACTATTTGCGGACTGTGGGCATATCAGTTTAAAAAATACAGCGAAGTACATATTGAACTGACATTTAAGAAAAAGCAAATTGAAAATCAAGAATTAAAAACTGCAAATTATGAACTGGACCGTTTTGTTTACAGCACCACGCATGATTTGCGCGCACCGCTGAATTCAATGCTTGGTCTTATTGAAATTGCCCAAGACGACACTGCTGATGAACAAATGCATGAATATCTTAAAATGATAAAAGGAAGAGCAGAAAAACTGGATGATTTTATCTGTGATATTCTTGATTATTCCCGTAATTCCCGCATAGAAATAAATAGGGAGCAAATTAATTTTGAAGAAATTCTTAAAGATGTAACCCAAAATTTAAACTTTATGGGCAATAGCAGCAGGGCAGTTGAATTTAAAATTGATATTGCCGGCGACGCTGCATTTTATTGTGATAAAAATCGGCTTATCACTATTTTAAATAATCTCATTTCGAATGCTATCCGTTATCAGAATTACCAAATCTCAAATCCTTTCGTTAGCATAAAAATAAATACTTTCCAGACTAAAGCCACAATCGAGATCGAAGACAACGGTATAGGCATCGATAAAAATGCACATCAAAAAATATTTGATAAATTCTACCGAATATCCAGCGAATCAATAGGTACCGGCCTTGGACTGTATCTCGTAAAAGAAGCTGTAAATAAACTTAATGGCGAGATAAAAGTGGAGTCTGAAGTTGGTTCCGGCACTGCTTTTTTTATTGAAATTCCCAATAAATAAAGTGCAGTCTTAAAGTTTCAAAATTTTAAATAAAAAGAGTTAATTGTTTTGTAAATTTTTTTAATCAAAAACCTACTAAATTATGAAGAGAAAAGCACTACTTGCTCTATGGCTAACCTTTTTATTCGCAGCAATTATAGCTTTATTTTGGAACAATGAATTCAAATACAGCTTGCCTACACCAGTTCCTGCAAAACATCGCGATGTAGCGCTGGGTACACACATTGATTTAGAAAAAAAAGTTAGAGTAAAGGACAAGCCCATTTTTATTCATTTTTTTAATCCAGACTGCCCGTGTTCCCGTTTCAATATACCTCATGTAAGTGAACTGATCAAAAAATACGGCGATAAAATTGATTTCAATTTAGTGGTTCTTAATGAAAAAAGCAATTACTCAGCAGCTGAAATCCAAAGTAAATTTGATGCAGACATTCCTGTGATTTTCGATACAGCAATTGCTGAAAAATGCGGTGTTTATTCGACTCCGCAGGCTGTTCTTATTGATGCTTCGCAAAAGTTATATTATCGAGGGAACTATAACAAAACAAGATATTGTACCAATGCAGATACCAATTATGTACAAATGGCAATAGACTCTTTACTCAGTCAAAATAGTAATCCTTCGTTTGACGTTTTGGCGTTAAAATCGTACGGATGCTCATTACCTACATGCACTAAATAAAAAGTAAGTTTCAGGTTTAATTACTTCAAGGAATGTGTTAATGGATGTTTACTGCGGTCTAATTACAATTGCGGGTTGTAAGGGAAAACCATTCAGTATAAAAGTATCATTCTATGATAGCACAGAGAAATTTACTGCTAAAAAAACAGTCAATAAAACATAATAAACAGCTGCTGCATACAATGCAAAAATAACACGGGAAATAAACATCTGGATATAATAGCCTTTAAAATTTATGGAAAAGCTGTATTTGGCAATTTTGAGCATAACTGCCCAGCTGAGCACACCAACTATACCGCTTACAATGCCAAGCAAAAAAGCATTTGTGGCTGATAAATCTATAATGTCATAAAGCCATAAAAGATGGTATACCAGCACAAAGAAGAATCCAATGCCAAAATGAAGCAGCCACCCTATGATTTTTTTTGAAATGACTGATAAGTCGAACTTGACCTGTACAAGCAAATTCGACAGCAGTACGGGTTCTTTATAATTTTCTCTATATCTTGCTGAAATTGCATAGCTAAATAGTGTCATAGCTGATGTTGCTGCAATGGAAACAATTAGTATTTGTAAAAAAGTATAAAAATCCATGATTAGCTGTTTTTGTCATTTTCACTAATGTATTTTCTGTTTAACAGCCTTATCCAAAGTGTGGATAATTTGTGCTGTAATTCTTCTGATATCATTTTGTCCTAATAAAAAATACTTTTGAATAGGACAGAGGGAGTTTTGATACCAATTAACTTTTACTCATTTCGATGACAAAATTATAATCAATAGGAGCACTTTCCTTTATAGAATTATAAATTAAAATTACATAATTATCAGTATACAGTTGTAAATACGATATTTACAGCGGAAGTGAAAAGACTTTTATTTAATTTAAGGTCTTATTATAGTCCATTTTTTCGCTCCATTCTAATTCATCCGGCAGGCTTTTATTACTGAATTCGATATGAATCACTCGCCGTCTTTCGTTATTTGTGGTTTTGTTAGAAGCGTGAAAAAGCAAAGGTTTCATAATCATTATTCCACCTTTATCAACTTCGCAGATAGTTTCGGTTTCGTTTTCGAGATCTACTTGATCGGTTCTGTAAATTCCTTTTTTATGCGATTTATTTAAGACTTTTAAAGCTCCGTTTTCTTTCGTTGTTTTATCAAGATGAATTCTAATTGTAAAAATGTTTTCCAGAATTTCTTTTGGAGGCTGAACTGCAAATTGATTTTGCTTATTTGTCCAATTTTCAAAATTTTCTATATCCTTTTTTTTATCAACAGAAATTGTCAAATCTTGGTGATAGGAAACAAACCAATTTGATTTTTCGGGTTTGTCAAAATAAATTGATTTTGTTATGAAATAATCTTCTCCAAAGTTTGATTTTATAATAGCAATCAGGTTTTGGTTGAAAATATAGTGCAGCGATTCTGGAATTTCTTTGTGGAATTGTCTAATGGCGAATAAATCGTCTGATTTTCGAAATGTTGATTTTTCAGTTTTATTTTCAGTTACGTTTTCAATTATTGCTATCAGTTTTTCAATTTCATTTTGATCGTAAACATTCTCTATAATTGTAAAACCTTCAATTTCTATTTCTTTTAAATTTTGCATTTTTTATTGAAATTCGTTTAGTTATTTTTCTACAAGCTCAAAACGTCCAAATACAAAACCAACTTTCCATTAAGCCAATTCTCCAAATCCGTTGTAGGAATAGCAGTTGTATGTCGTTTATTTTGTAATCAATTCAATTTTGTTATATCTAAAAACTTTGGCTCTTTCCAAATATTCTTCACCTTGTATCATTCCTTTTGGATAATCTTTATTTTTATAAAATTGTCCTGTAACTTTTATTCTATTTTTAACTGCATCAAAATTCTTCGGTAATTCGAGTTTTGGATTTTCAGCTTCGATAAAGATATACTGTTCCATATTTCTTCTGCCCTTTTCCAAGTCTTCTTTTTTTATCCAATTGGCACAACCGCAACTAAAAACAGCATAATCTAATTCTAATGTTTGAATTTTAGATTCTAAAATGTTGTTCGGATTAGACATTTCTTCACCTCTTTTGAATTCACCTCGCATTTTAGTTTTTACAGGTAATAACTTTACAGGCAATTTATCATCTTCATGTTTGAAATGATTACATGAAGTGAGAATAAATAGTATTATAAAAAAAGTAAATTTTGACATTAGTATTTTTTTAAATAGCACACAACGTTCCAAGTCGACAGCGGGTTTGGGACTAAATTAAGCCCATTATTCGGATTTGCCACCTGAGTGACAGCGAACAGGCGAAGCAAATGATCTCAAATCCGTTTTAGCTGTTGTGTGTTCGTCTTTTTATAATATTTTATAAATAAAGTGGTATTGTATTAAACTTCTTCCTTAATTTATTTTTAACCTGAG
Source organism: uncultured Flavobacterium sp. (assembly GCA_963511795.1). GTDB lineage: Bacteria > Bacteroidota > Bacteroidia > Flavobacteriales > Flavobacteriaceae > Flavobacterium. Next base: position 13,223 of record CAUPKP010000011.1, read on the forward strand.
TACTAAGTTCATTATTCTCTAAATGAATGTCACCTAATGATGGCATATTAAAAAATGATTCAGGTAAGGTTTTAAGTTTATTGTTATCCATAGCAAAACCATACAGCTTGATTAGTTTGCCAAATTCGTCAGGTAATATTTCTATATTATTGTCGCTAAGACCAAAATATGTCAAACTTGATAATTCAATTAAACTATCTGGTAAAACAGTGATTAAATTTTTATCAAAGTAAAGCCAAGTCAATTTTTTTAATTTACCAATTGAGAAAGGTATTTTAGAAATCTTGTTATATGAGAAGTTTAAATTAACTAAACCAGAACAATTTCCTATTGTTTCTGGCAATGAAATTAAATTATTACTATAAACGTCTAAGTGATACAAATTTTTTAATTCTCCAATAGAATTTGGTAATTCACTTATTTTGTTATTTGTGCATTCGAACACAATTAGGCTATTTAAAATGCCTATTTCTGGGGAAATTTCGGTAAGCTGATTCATGCCAAAATTTAAGTGTGTTAAATTTTTCAGTTTAAATATTGATTTATCTATTTCTCTTAACTCATTTGACATTAAATTTAGCTCTATCAGATTTTCAAGTTCAGATACCCAATTTGGTATTTCTGTTATGTCATTAAATGACAAATCTAATGACTTAAGATTAGTCAAAGTTTTAATTTCTTCTGGTACTTTATTCAAAGATTGAGAAGACAAGTCTAAAATGAAAACTTCTTTTGGAGATTTTATTGCTTCAGAAATTGTTTTGTAAACTTTGCAACCTTGAAGATTTTTAGGAGAAACAGACATAGTGACAGAATTATCTGAATGAGAGAAAGCTAAATTGTCATCTACAATTGTTAATTCAATTGTATCCAACATAACTTCTTGATTTTTGGTTTTAGATTGAGCTAAAGAAAACTGGTAAGATGTAACTATTGTAAAAACGATTATTATTAATTTCATTGTTTCAGTTTTGATATTTACGGTTTCATAAGGTGACACACAACGTTCTCGCGCTGCAAACAGTTTGGGGCTAATCAGCGTTATCTTTCGGATTTGCCACCCGAGTGAAGCGAACGGACGAAGTAAATCTTCCAAATACAAACCAATTTTTCAATTAAGCCAAATGCCCAAATTGCTTGTAGCGTGTGTTAGTGACTGTTTTTTATTTGCAATATTGTTCTTCAGCTTCCAAAACCATTTCTGCTTTGTCTCCCAAAAATATTGCTTGTTTTAGGTCACTACAGATTATTTCTTTTTCAGTTTCTGATATTTTAGTTTTCTTTTTTGAGGCCAAAACTGTTACTTCACTATTCTTTAATAGTTCTCTGTCTCCACCAAATTCGTGTTTTCTTATTCTTGCAAATGCTCTGTTCGCCAATGTAAACTCCATAAATGGCTCAATCGTCAATGCTTTATCAAAGTCAGCAATTGCTTCATCAAATTGCATATCATTCAATTTCAATGTTCCTCTTGAAAAATATGCGTCGGCATATTCGTTATCCAATTCAAGTACTTTATTACAATATTTAATTGCTGATTTACTGTCCCCATTTTTGCTACTTTCGTGGCTTTTATTCATTAATTGAGAAATTTTTTCAAGATTTGAGTCAGGGGTTACTTTTCCATTTTGAATGAATACTTTTTCTTTTATTTTTCCAGTAGAATAGTACTTTATTACAGTTCCAAATACTTCGCCATTTTTGTAATTACTTTGAAGTTTTACTTGACCATTTGGAAAATAAGATTCCCAAGCTCCTTCTTCATTACCCGCTACGAATACACCTTTTTGTTTCAATGCACCATTCTCATAATATTCTTTATCAAGTCCATCAGGCAATGAATTTGTATAATTGCGTTCAAGAGATATATTACCGTTTTGAAAATACATTTTTCGAAGTCCTTCAATTTTTCCATTTTTCAAAATTCCTTCGCCTTGAATTTTTCCACTGTAATAATAGTCTATAAATTTCCCAGAGTAAATTCCATTGTTATAGTACCAGATTCCATTTTTTCTTTCCATTTGTTTTGAGGAAGGAATTTGTTTTATTTCTTCGGGTCTTTTTCTATATTCTTTTGTGTAAATAAAAATTGCTCCATCGAATTTCTCAAAACCAAGATTTTTTAAACTGTCTTTGTTTTTAATTACATTCATATCAGCAATGTCATTTTCTGCAACTTCGTTCCCTCTTTCTGGATCTTCAAGGATTGTAATTTTGTCAACAATATAAACTACATTTTCAGAGTTGTTTTGCCCAAAACTAGCTAAACTTAAAAGCAAAAATGCAATTTCAAAAATCATGTTTTTTTTCATATTCTGTTCTTCTAAAATAGTCACAAACTTCTTGGCACTACAGCGTGTTTGGGACTAAATTGAGCCCTATTTTCGGATTTGCCAAATTATCCCAAATACAAAACCAATTTTCAATTAAGCCAATTGCCCAAATCCGTTGTAGCTGTTATGCGTCGCTTTTTTATCCGTTATTCTTCAGAATTTGTTTCATTAGCACCTTCTAATACCAAATTATATTCATTCCAATTTTCATCATCTTCCATTAATAACTCAATTGGTAATCTTTCAAAATTTGATAATGCTTCATTAAGTCTTTGACCAGTCAGTTTAATGTCATTTGAGTACCAATGCCATTCTTTTTGATTTTCGCCAGTATAAACAAAAGCTAAAATGGCTTGTATATCTATTTCTAATATCTCAACAAGGCCATTTTCGACATCTTCCATCAATTCAATATCCGATTGATTTGGCATTAAAGAATCGTCGTTTGATTCGTAAGTCCAAATAATTACAAGTCTTTTATTGTAGTTTTTTGTGTCAGCAAAACTTTGTAAATGTGGTCTAAATCGAATTAAAAAAGGATAGCCTTCAATCTCGCCTTCAGAAAGTGTCCAAGTATCTTTATCGGTTATTAAATGTTTTAAAGCTTCCATTACTGTTTTTCTGATTTATGTGATTCGGTCTTTTAAAGTGACGCATAACGTCAGTCTGTGAAAAAACTCAAATCATCCTCTTGAGAATCTCATATTTGAGATTTTTCTCTGGTAGCCCTCCGAATACTTTCTAAATTTGAAGAGGTTTTTTCACAGCCTGACGTTCCCGCGCTACAAGCAGTTTGGGACTAAATTAAGCCCATTCTTCGGATTAGCCAAATCATCCCAAATACAAAACCATCTTTCCATTAAGCCCAATGCCCAAATCCGTTGTAGTGGCTGTTAGCGGATGTCTCTTTTTATGTTTTCAATTTCTGTTTGCATTTTATATTCCCAATTTTTTCCGTTTCTCTTTTCTAAATATGATTTTACAGTTTCTGAATATTTTTCTTGAGCTTGGATTTCTACCAAATCTACGATGCATCCTGTGTTTATATATTTGATACCATATTTTTTTCTAATACTATCAATTCTATTTTTATTTTTTTGGGAATACATCGGAAGTTGAAGCCCGCCTGCAAATTTATAAGTGACATTGTCGTCTTTTATATCACGTTTTGCCTCTTTTATTAGTTCGTTTTCTCGTTTAGTTAGTTCACTTTTTGTTGTTAAATATAATTCTGTGAAATTGTAGATTAAGAATAATAGTAGCAAACAATTTAGCGAAAAGAAAACTCTACTAAACTTACTTATAAATTTTAAATTTTTGATGTTAATTAAGCTTATTATAGCAGAAAAAAAAGCGAAACTTAAAAATAATATTGACAACATTTTCCATTCGAAATATTTCGTACTCCACCAGTACTGAAATTTCATTTCAATAGGTGAGAAGTAATCACCAAAAATAGAAACAAGTATTATTACTAATATTATTATTGTATTCAAATAAATGAATTTCTTTTTCATCTGCATTTTTTTTGAGATATCCGCTAACGTCCCCGCGCTACAAGCAGTTTGGGACTAAATTAAGCCCATTATTCGGATTAGCCAAATCTTCCAAATACAAGACCAATTTTTCCATTAAGCCAAATCCCCAAATTGCTTGTAGCGTGTGTTATGGGCTGTTGCGATACGTTTGCTGAGCACTTTTTTTTTAAAATTATGTGTCGATTTAAAGCATTTCTTAACTTAAAATATCATCAAAAAAATCGACATAAAAATCAGGAATGTTAATATTGACAAATTAGCGTAAGCAAAATCTTTTTTCTTACGATTAAAATTCTTTATCATTTCAAATAACAAAAATATCCAATATATGAAAGTTGCTAAAATCATTTCCAATACCATTTTCAAACCACTATCAACGTGTCTGTGTTCGGTTGCCGTACAGTCTCTATGTGGATCGTTAGTTAATTTCCAATAAGTCATAATAATTAATGGAATTAACAGTAACAATACGATTCGGATTATTAAGTGAACCCAAACTTTTCTAGAAATCATTTGTGTTTTCAAGTTTAGAGAGATTTGCATTTTATCGACTATTATAAAAGTATTTAATATGTTATTGTCCTACATTATTGAAAACTTTACGTTTTTCACCGAGGCAATAGCCCATAACTTGTATATACTCGCTACAAAATAGCGACAATCTACCCGATTTTGGATGTATAGTCGCTATTGTATAGCGCATTTTTTAACAAATATATAGATAATGTTTTTATTACAAATCATCAAAAGGACTTTTTATTTGTTGAATACTTTTCGTACTAACATGGGTGTAAATTTCGGTGTTTCTGCTGCTGTTATGTCCTAATAATTCTTGTATGTATCTTAAATCGGTGCCACTTTCGAGTAAATGGATGGCATAACTATGACGTAACCAATGTAGCCTAACTGGTTTTGTTATTGAAGTTGTTTGTCCTGCATTGCCTCGGGATACTTCTGTTCTTAAGTTCTGCCCAGGATAGTAACGGAAAGCCCGCAAGGGAAGTGCCCTTAAAAAACAAAACCCAAAACAGCGACCAGCGGAAGCTCGTTTTGGGTTTATGTTTTTTTGGGCAATGACCGCGGACTTGAAGTGGATAGCCTGATTAGGCAGCCTAAAAACTCTTACTATTTAAATTTGAAAAGGATTACGTTTAAAGCTAGATGAGTATCCGAGACTAATATCAAGCCGATAAAATTGACCACAGATTAAAAAGATTTACACGGATTTCTTTGATAAAGCGTATAAAATCTGTTCGAATCTGTATAATCCGTGGCGAAATATATATATGGTAGACTTTGCGGACATTCATATAAACTTGAATCAGTTAACAGCGCCGAAATGGTTTCTATTGCTGCTATGCTTTTTTTGCTTCTTTCTTGATTTTTTCGGGCAAAACCGCACGATGAATTTTACCGATTGTTTTTTTGGACGAGAAGTTTAGGATAATAATCATGATGCTGGTAATACTCGTAACAGCGTTGGTCAGTATAAGTGGCCAGTCTTCTTTCATGATGCCATAATACAGCCATAATAGAGTGCCTGTGAGCAGAATAAAATAGGTAACGACCGAAATGTGTTCTGTGGACTGTTCGCGTATAATAACATAGGTCTGCGGAATATTGGCAGCCGTGGTGAACAGCGCAGCGAGTATTCCTATGGTGTAAGGATCCATAACAGCTGGTTTTTAGTAAATTTGCTTACCAAAATTAAGCGGGATTACCATTGTAATTGTTATAGATATTCAGCTGGATATTATAAGATTATGATTTTTTTGAGTACCTTTTTTGCGGTAAAAACAGGGAGGCAGCCCGTTATTTTTTCTGTTTTATTTCATGAATATCTCTTTTCAGTTCCATAAACATTTCTTTTACAGAATCAGATTCTGTGGTCTGTGGTTTAGCGTCGTCCCGTCCAATATGGCATACATATTCCCAAATCTCCAAAATGTCAGAAAGCTTGATTTCGTACGGACTGTAAATGATATTGTCTGAAACTACAGTTACCGAATCATCGTTTTTATTCCCGAGCCGTTTATAGGTAATTCCCTCGCTGGAGGTAATGAGTATATAAGTTTTGTTCTGTTTGATTTCCCCCAGATTGTCCACATATTTTCCGACCACAAAGGATTTATTAGTGTGCGGTGGCATAGAATCGCCGTTAATCGGGAAAGCTCTCATTTTACCAGAACCTAAAAACGGAAGTGCTATCTGCTGCAGGTTTTCAATATATTCTGCATCGGAATAGCCGCTCAGGTAACCGGCTTGTGCCTTATGCGGGATAATTTCAATGAGGTTATTTCCGTCTGTATCAACTGTTATCGGCAGAACAATTCGGTTGTCTTCTAACTGCACTAAATTATCGATGGAGATTTTCCTCAGATCAACCGTCAAAAGCAAATCGATACTGATATGGTAATAGCGTGAAATAATCACCAGCGTTTCGGCAGGTGGCGTGTTTTTTCCGTATTCATATTTCTTGTAGCGGTCAAGGGGCAGAGCCATTCCGTCAGAGACTTCCTGCTGCGAGAAATTCCGCTTGCTTCTCAGCCATTTAAGATTGTCAGAAATATATAACATATGTTAAAGGGATTTTAAGTCACTACAAATATAGGTTTTAAAGTGATTTAACGTCCTAATTTTGTAAAAATATTTTAATGCCAAAAAGTTAATAGGAGAGTTGCAGGAGCAGGAACAATAGTCACGTTAGATACTATATGAAAAAGCAGGAATACGCCATAGTGGATATAGAAACGACAGGGGGCAATGCCAGAGGAAGCCGTATTACAGAAATAGCAATTGTTATTCATGACGGAACTAAGGTTATTGACCGTTGGGAAACGCTTGTGAATCCGCAGCAGGAAATCCCGCTTCCTATTTTTGCGCTGACAGGAATTGATAATGATATGGTGCGTAATGCTCCCATTTTTGACGATGTTTCCGAAAAAATTCTGGAGATGCTTACCGACCGTATTTTTGTGGCACATAATGTCAATTTCGATTATTCTTTTGTCCGCCATCAATTGGAAAAGGCTGGTTTTAAATGGACAGCCAGAAAATTATGTACCGTTCGTGCCACAAGAAAAATTAGACCAGGATTAAGTTCTTACAGTTTAGGGAATCTCTGCAGTTCATTAGATATAAATATAGAAAACCGTCACCGTGCCGGCGGTGATGCAGATGCGACCGCTATATTGTTTTCCAAACTGCTGGAGTGGGACACAGAAGGAGAGATGGATAAAATGATTAAGAAAACGGCACAGGATCAGCGCCTGCCTCCCAATCTGCCTCCTCAGGATTTTGAACAATTGCCAGAAAAAATAGGGGTGTATTATTTTTACAATCAAATGAAACAGGTAATCTATGTGGGAAAAGCGGTTAATTTAAAAAAGCGCGTTGCATCGCATTTCAGCGGTCATAATGTGAATGCGCAAAGGCAGAATTTCCTAAAAGATATTTACGGAATTTCTTTTGAAGTCTGTGGTACTGAATTAATGGCGCTGCTGTTAGAATGTGATGAGATTAAGAGGCTGTGGCCCATACATAACAGGGCATTAAAACGCTTTGAATCCAAATTCGGATTGTATGAATATGAAGCCCGAAATGGATATAAGTATTTGGCAATTGGAAAACTAACCAAGTTTCAAAAGTGTATTCAGGAATTCAACAGCCAGTATGATGGGATAACTGTGCTGCAAAATCTAGCCCGACAGTTCAAAATAGATCATCGATTTTGCCAATACGGATTGTCAATAGTTGGAGAATTTTTCCAAAAGAATGATTACACTAATTTACCTGAAGCTGATTATCACAACAGACAAATCGAAAGCGCAATTGCTTTTTTGTTAGACAATAGACCCAATTTTGCTATTATAGACAAAGGTGTATCTATTGATGAAAGCAGCTGTATTTGGGTAGAGAACGGACACTTTTATGGAATGGGCTACATTCCGTCAGATGCTGGATTTAATGAACCTTCGGAGATAAAAGATTGCGTTACGCCTTACCGAAGCAACCAATACATGATGCATTTAATCCATGCATATGCAGAGAAATATCCCGGAAAAGTAAAACGTTTCTAGCCTGAATTCGATTAGTGTTTTTTGGAGCAGAAAGATTTGTGAATTTCAGGAAATATCGTCCCGCTATCCGTTACAATCTTGTTTGCCGAACCCCGGCAAACAAGGATTTTCACTTCTATCGGGGCTAAAAGGAGATATTTTTGCTTTTTTATCAGCATTCAAAAAAACAACACCTATGATTCTCTTTAACGACACCGAAATGTTCTCATCAGGCACAGCCGGCAAAAAAATATTTGACGTGCCAGATGCAGACCTGTTGCTGATTGACAGTTTTTTTTCCAAAGAAGAATCAGACCGTTATTATAACATTTTATTAAACAATACATCATGGCGTGAATACGACATGCCCATGTATGATAAAGTTGTTACAGCACCGCGCATGATTTCCTGGTATGATGAAAGTGAAGATTCTATGAGTGAATCTAATTGGCCTAAAGAATTAAGAACCATTAAAGCCAGAGTCGAAAATGAAACCAAAATAAACTTCAATGCTGTTTTACTTAATTTATACAGAAACGGAAAAGACGGAGTTTCTTGGCACAGCGATAAAACCAATAGCGATAATAAAGATATAAATATTGCATCAGTGACATTTGGTGAAACCCGTATGTTCCGTCTGCGCCATAAACTTCTAAAACATCTCCCGCAGCTAGAGATTCCTTTGCATCATGGCTCTTTTTTATTAATGGCAGGAAAAACGAATAGTTTCTGGGAGCATCAAGTACCTAAAACCGCAAGAGACGTACTTCCAAGGATTAACCTCACTTTTAGGCAGGTGAGGATATAAAGCAGACAGATTAAAAGATGCTGCCTTACAGATTTAATACTTTCTAAAGATACCGCAGTTTTTCTTCTTCAATATCTAAATAATGCATTTGTCTTCGTATAATTGACTCGTCAAGACTTTGATCTTCTTTGTTTTTATTGATGAGCCAATGCCTTTGCTGATGCAATAAATCCAGATAAATAATTTTCAGATCTTCACCAATTGATTCGTCATCGATTCCGTTACTGTGCTGTTCCCATTTCAGAATAAGATGCTGTAAGGAAGCATTACTTTCCACTTGATCACTATAATTTTTCTTTAAGTAATCTGTTGCAAATTCAGCTAATTCCTGTCGGATGTTTTTATAGACTTCATCGCGGGATAAGGAATCGTCATCATTATTTGTTAGAATTTTTTTAATAAAATAAGGCAGTGTTAATCCTTGAACTAATAAGGTCAAAAGAATAACAGTGAAAGTGATAAACAGGATGAGATTACGCTGTGGAAATCCGTTCCCGTTATTGAGATAAACAGGTATTGATAATGCTGCGGCCAGCGAGACAACACCACGCATTCCGGTCCAGCCAAGTATAAAAGGCACTTTGTAACCCGGATTTTTGCTGTCGGCAACTTTGATAAAATTACGGGCAATGAGTGTTACAATTACAGCACCATACGAAGACAGAATCCGGCTGACAATTAAAACAACCGTAATTACCACACCATATCCAACTGCTGTTGGAATACTAATATTAACTTCTTCAAGTCCTTTGGTAATTTGAGGCAGATCTAATCCAATCAGCATGAAAACAAATCCGTTAAGAATAAAGCAAAAACTTTCCCAAACGTTAACTCCCCGAATTCGGGATCTGCTGCTCAGAAAACGATGTCTGTTATTAGACAAAAGCAAGCCGGCACTCACAACTGCCAATACACCAGAACAGTGAACCTCTTCTGCTGCTAGATAGATAATGTAAGGGGTAAGCAATGTCAGCACGCTGTCTGCATTCACATCAGTAGGCAGGTATTTATGAGCTTTCATAAAAATCCACCCAATCAGTAAACCAATTGACACACCGCCAACGATCATCCAGCTAAAACTCGCCGCAGCTTTGTAAAATATAAACTGCTCGGTTGCCACCGCAATCATCGCAAATCTAAAAATTATTAAGGAGGAAGCATCATTCAGTAGACTTTCGCCTTCCAAAATAGACGAAATAGTTTTAGGGACTTTAACAAATTTTAAAATAGCACCGGCACTTACAGCATCCGGCGGGGAAACAATACCGCCTAGCACAAATCCCAATGCCAATGAAAATCCCGGAATAATATAATTAGCAACTAATGCTACCGAAAGCGCAGATACAAAAACGACCACAAAAGCAAAGCTTGTTATAATGCGTCTCCATCGCCACATTTCTTTCCACGAAACCGTCCATGCCGCTTCATAGAGTAACGGAGGCAGGAAAATAAAGAATATCAGATCGGGTTCTATGTTTATTAGCGGTATGCCGGGTATAAAACTTATAATCAAACCCGCCAGAACTAATAGTATAGGGTAAGCTACTTTTATTTTATTAGCCAGCATAATCAGCAATAAAATAACGAGCAGTATACCTAGATAAAAAGGGAAATTTTCAAGCATTCGTTTAGGTTTTAAGAGCAGTTTCTGGTTTCTGTATTCTATTGGGGTGAAAATCCAGTCAAAATCCAGTCTGACTAATGGTAATAAGTATCAAAAAAAAAATGATTTTTGGCTAAATTAGTCAAATTTAATTGAATGCAGTCTTCAGCAGATTTGCTTGTAGGGGTAAACATGTGACTTTTTTTGCCGCAGATTCACAGATTTTAATAAAATTGGGTTTTAAATAAAACGCATTCAGTGGCATTAGCATAAAATGATTTCTTTTAAAGGCATAAAATTATGGCTTCAAAAACTAAATCTGCGAATCTGCGGTTGTTGCTGTTACTTATAATTTTGCCTTGAATTGCAAGTATCTTTTTTGATTAAATCATCAAAACAATTTGGCATAAAGATTATTTATCTGATGATGATTTGATTGTTATACTGGATGCATCTAATTCTGATGAACTGGCTTTTAGGGTAATAATGCCTTTTTTATGAGTGCTTTTAATAACAACCTGTGCACGTCCATTCCATGCTTTACAAGTATTCCCAGCATATTGATCAATATCTTTTAGGTTTGCATTTCCTACACCTGCAATAGTTCCTTCGCCTTGTATATCAAACTGAAGTTTATTTGCAGCATTGGGTACCGTATTTCCGTTTTTATCAATTACTTCAACGGTTACATACGATAGATCTTGTCCATTTGCCATGATGGTTTTTCGGTCAGCGGTAAGTTTAATTGTAACTGGATTATCAGCTGTTTTCAGTGTTCTGAATTCTACTTCCTTACCGCTGATTACGCCGGCTGCTCTCAATATCCCTGGGGAGTAAGGCACTGTAAACTTAGCCTTAAACTGCTGTTCTTGGCTTGTTTTTTCTTGACCAATGAGTTTGTCATTTAAATACAGTCTCACTTGAGGATACTTGGAATACACTTCTACTTCAATATTTTTATTTTCAAAACCTGGCCAGTTCCAGCTTTCCCATGTGGGCCAGACTGACCACATTGTCTCTTTGATTTCCAAATTTTCTGCATTTGGTTCACGAACAGCCATATACAACTTTTCATTTTCGTTGTACAGCATGCTTCTATAGTGTGATATCGGTTTTCTCCATCCGGTTAAATCAACATCACCGCAATATGCACCATGCCACGGAAACATTTCACCTTCCCAGTGTTCACCTGATTTTTCACCATTATAAAACCAGCGCCCAATTCCAGACTCGCCTAAATAATCCATGGCTGTCCATACAAAATCGCCAATAATATAATTGTTTTGCTGTACGAGTTTCCAGTTCTCAAAGGCGTCTCTTGGATAAGATTCTGTTTGTACAATCACGCGCGAAGGAACTCTGGCATGATCTGATGGAGCATGGTGCAGCTGATAATTATAGCCGCCTATATCGTGAGCCACAAATAAAGGATCAAATATTTCCCAATCCTTATCCCAAGTGGTCATTGCAGAAGTTATAGGGCGGGTAGTATCTATTTTTCGTATACATGCTGCCATCATCTTAGCCGTTTGGACTGCATCTGGACTCTTTCTTTCAATTATTTCATTTCCTATGCTCCAGATAATAATGGATGGATGATTGCGGTCTCTTAGTATCATTGATTCCAGGTCACGCTGCCACCAGTCATTAAAAATTGAGGCGTAGTCATGAGCTGTTTTACTTTCTTTCCATCCGTCAAATGACTCGTCCATTACTAATATGCCTAATCTGTCACAAGCATCCAAAAATGCTTCAGAAGGCGGGTTGTGAGAAGTTCTTATTGCATTGAATCCTGCAGATTTCATCATTTCGGCTTTTCTTTCTTCGGCTCTGTCATAAGCTGCCGCTCCCAAGATTCCGTTATCATGATGTACACAGCCTCCGTTAAGTTTTATAGTTTTTCCATTGAGCTGAAAACCATTCTCAACGGTAAATTTTATTGAGCGCATACCAAAGGCTGCAGCAGTCTGGTCAATTATTTTATTTTCTTTCAGAATTTGTATCTGAACCTTATACAGATGCGGTTTTCCTAAATCCCAAAGCTGCGGTTTTGAAACCAGTATCATTTGTTCTACTTCTTTTTCCCCGCCAGCTGCAAGATCAATTTTTAATGCAGCATTTCCTGATTTTCGGGTTTTATCATCAAATAATTGTGTGCTAAGTGTAAACTGCTGAGCGGTATTTGATTCATTCTTAATTTTTACTTTTACTGCTACCGTTGCTTTTTCGGCAGTTATTTCTGGAGTACTGATTCCAATTCCGTGATGTGCAATATGCAGTTCATCAGTAACTGTCAGCCAGACATGTCGGTTGATACCCGAGCCGCTGTACCATCGGCAATTTTGCTGCTGGGAATTGTCAACTTTAACTGAAAGAATATTTTCTTTGGAAAAATCCAAATAGGGAGTAAGGTCATAGATGAAAGAGGAATAGCCATAGGGATATATACCAAGGGATTTTCCGTTGATAAATACCTCCGAATTCATATAAACCCCTTCAAAATATATCGAAACCTTTTTGCCTTTTAATGAAGCAGGCATGTTGAATGTTTTACGGTACCAGCCAATTCCTGCCGGAAAGTAACCTCCGGCTCCGCGGGTTGGATTGTCAATGCTTATTTTTCCCTCAATGCTCCAATCATGTGGTAAATCCAATAATCGCCAAGTTTTGTCATCAAAATTTAGGTTTTTTGCCTGAGCAATATCACCTAATGAAAATTTCCAATTATCATCAAAAAGTTGTTTTCTCTGTTTGCTTTCCTGAGCCGTAAGATTAAAAGAGAAGCAAAGAAACAGGAAGGATAAGAATTTTAAAGTGGCCGCCATTTTGCAAAATTTGTTTAGTGAATGATTTTTTTAGGACAAAAACATTAAGTGTCAAATATACACTTTTTAAATAAAAATTTCATCGCACCTTGTAAGTAAATATTGTATTTGCTTATAAAATTTATATTTCTCCAAATGTTTTAATTTTACAAAATCTGTGAAAATCTGCGAAATAAATTTTCACGCAGATTCTAAAGTAAAACAAATTAAAATCAGACTCTAATTGCTGATTGAACAATCTTAATCTAAAGGCGAATCTCTGATTAATCATCACAAAGCAATAGCAGACAAACTTTATCCATCAATGCTTATCAGTTCCTAAGCAATGAGAATTAGTATTTGATTTTAACTTTTTTTTATGTTAATTTGTTTTAACAATTGTTTGACAAAGATACCACATATATGCTTCCTGAAATACAAGGTCTTCATGACGTTTGGCTAACTAACCGCACAATCCAAAACACAAAGCCGCATCAAATATCTTTTGATGATCTGACCAATTCAATTATCAGTACAGGGCCTTTTTCATTTTATATAATTGATTTTTTTGATATGTCGCTTTCGCATATAAGCCCTTCCTTATATGAAATGCATGGCTTTAATCCGGAAACTATAACTTTTAATGATGTTTTGGGGGCAATTCACCCGGAAGATGTAGAATTTGTAATAAAAGCAGAAGCTTTTTTGACCAAATTTTTTCTTGAAAATGTTGGACGGGAAAAGTTATTAACTTACAAAATAAGTTACTGCCATAGAGCTAGATTAGAAAACGGAGAGTATGTTTTATTTAACCATCAGGCGTTAATGCTTACTATGGATGACAGCGGAGGTTACGGAAAATCATTAAACATTCATACCCGTATAGACCATTTAAGCAATTTCAATTCGTATAAAATTTCGCTTATAGGTCTTAATGGCGAACCGTCATTTATGAATTTAAGTCTTGATGAAGAAAATCAGGACTTAAGAGAATTTTCTAAAAGAGAAATTGATATTATCAAATTGCTGGGCAACGGTTTTAATAATAATGAAATTGCCGAAAAACTTTTCATCAGCCCATTAACAGTAAAAAAACACCGTACCAATATATTGACAAAATCCGATTCTAAAAATACAGTACAGCTTATAAAAAACTGTATTCTTCAGGGATTGATTTAAATTTCTTCATTAAAAAAAATACTCCTTTTGGAGTATTTTTTATGCTTACTGCTTAGCTTAATTTTGTTAATTGAGGTTCAAACTTTAAAAAAATACCACGATGTCTAAAAAAAATGATTCTTTTTATCTTTTAAGATGGTGCCTGCTTCTTATTTGCTGTAACTCTTTTTCTCAGACAGAAATCTGGAGATCAGATTTTGCATTTAATGATTTTAAATCAGACAGTATTGCAGGTTCTATGATTATTTCGGATGCCAGTATTCTTCTCGATGCACCAAATGACACCCTTTATTCCATTGATAAAAAAGAGGGACGAGTAAATTGGGAAATAAATGAAGGCAGGAAATTTAAAACAGCGCCTTATTTGCTTAATAACACTTTTTTTTATGGGAATAATGAGCAGGGACTTTCAAGAGTTTCACAATATGATCTGAATACTGGCAAAAAAATTAAGGATCTGCCTTTTATGTCTTTAAAGGCCAAACCCTTTTTTTTGAATAATATTATGTACACTACCGTTCTTGCTGACGGGGGAAGGCTGGTGGCATATCATCTGGAGGAGAATAAAATAATCTGGCAGAAAGATATCGGATTTGGAGTAGAGGCGCAGCCAGTTTATCTAAAAGACAAAATTATCGCTAATGCCGAAGATGATAATTGGTTTGAAATAGATTATAATGGAAATTTCCCAAAAACAAAATCTAAAAAGTATATTTATCTAGATACTACCCAATTTTTCATAAAAGAGTACAAGTTTCTAACACATGACGGCAAAGAAGTTAATCATGAATTTTTAAAGAAAAATAAGCTTGCCAATTATGATTACCTGACAAAAAACAGTGAAACAAATACTTTTATACTGACAGAGAACCAGCTTTTAGTTTTAGGAAATAACAGAAAGACAGTATTGAAGCTGAATTTAGAAACTGAGTTTCCTATTGACAATTTTGACCCTGATTTGTATACTGCCATTTTAACAGCAACTCTTGAGAACGTTTGGTTTTCTTTCCAAAACAAGCTGATACATTATGACTTTAAAAATAAAAAGCTTCTCCGAAAAATAAATCTTTCGAAATGGAATCCACATCAAACACTACTAGAAAACAGAACCATCTGGCTGATTTCTAAAAACAACGGTCAAGTTTACGCATTGGATTTTGAACCCAGCCAAAGAAAGGCAGATGAGATAGAAGCTAGAGCTAAAATGGATTTTGAAAGATTTAGATGCGATGTGCCAGATCAAAAAATGATTGAAGCGGCTAGAGCGGCACAGGAAAAATATAAGAATAAGAAATAACTAAACCTTAAAAATTATGAAAACAAAAATTTTATTATTCCTGATGACTTTGTTATTTGCTGTAACGAAAGTCAATGCACAAGCCCATAATATGCAGCCAGGCTGGTGCAAGTATGCGAAAAAAGCAAAAGGGCAAGCCAAAGATGAGAGCGAGAGTGCAGTTTGCCAAGTGTGCAGAAAAGAAAATGAAAAAGAAAAAACAGCAAGAGCAGCTGAAGATAAACGCAGAAATGATGTGGCTGTCGCCAAAGGTAAAGCTGATAAGGCAGCCAGCGATTTAGCCTATAAGAAAACGCAAGCAGAAATTGCAGCTAAAAATAAGGTAACTGAAGTACATGTTACTATGCCCAAAACAACTGCAACTGAGACAAAAAAAACTGAGCCACCCGTAAAGAAAAAACCGGTTAAACTAGGTAAAGACATACAGCTTTATGCGGGTTGGGGAATGGGAATGTTTACCCACAACAGTCGCACTAATTTCTTTTTAAACGAGATTAATGATACCGTATTAAAGAGTAACGATTATTTAGAAACCTACGCTGTTTGGCGTGAAAACAAGAATAATTTTCCAAAGAACATCGGTATAGTGCTTTTAAAGGAAACCAATAAAATATCAAATGGAAGAGAACTGAATGTTGCCGACATAATCGATCTGAAAGGTAAAAGATATTTTAACGATAATACCATTAGTACTATTTTCCACCTTGCGGATGATTATTTTGTAGTGTGCAAAAGCCCCACCATTCCCGAATGGCGCTCTTATGGGAATAATTATACCGGTTATGAAAATGTTGAAATTTACAACCTAAAAACCAAAAAAAGTATCAAACTGGATAAAGATGCTGGTCGTTTTGTAAGCATATCAATCTATGTTGGCGGCAGAAAAATGCCAGGAGATCCTGATCTCACACCTTTTCTTTCGCGTCTATATAGCAACTATGATGAAGATGTATATTGCCTTAATGCGAATAGGGAAATGGTAGTTAAAAAAATATTAAAAGCTAATAGGTAAAAGAGGTTTTAAGTAGATAAATGCCTTGTGTCAACATCATAAATTTCAGATTAGTTATATCTTGGGCTTATAATAATCAAATTGTTAAAAATATGAAAAGACTTCTACTACTTACAATATTACTTTGTGGTATAAATGATTTTGGACAAGAAACAAATCCAGTTTTGGTTCAGGCTAAAACAGTTTTACTAAACTAGGAACAGATTTCAAAATTACTTTGAATTAAAGGATAAATCTTAAAATATGAATAGCTTCCAAAACAATTACTGAATTAACTCAATAATTATGAACAAATTTATCCTAATAGTAATACTTGTATTAATTTCATTTGTGGCAAAAGCACAAGAAATCCCATACGAAAAATTAGATTCAATATCAGAAAGTGTTAGTAAGCTACAACTCAAGGCAGATAATTTAGTTTATAATGATGGAAAAGAGGATTATTTACTAAGTTTTCCCAAAAATAATTTTCAAATATTATATAGTACAGGAAAAGCGCAAAGAGCCGTATATAAAAAAAAAGGAGATAAAGAATTGTTCTTTCTTAGCGAAAACATTGACTTAACTAAAGCAGATGAAATTAGTCAATATTTAAATACTGGCAGCGTTGGAGTAGTGCGGATGAGTTTTCCTGAAGGAGTAAGTACACAAATTTATACTAATGGAGTCTATACTAATACAATTACAGAATATTACTTAGAGTTCTTTTATGATAAAAATAGGTCGCATTATTTTCAAGATCAAGATTTAGTATATGGAAATCTATTAGTTTTTTTTAAATATGGAATATAAATTGGTTTATTTAAATAAAAAAGGATATGAAAACTCATAAAAAAACTGCTGACGAGATATAAGCAAAAGCTAGAATGCTAGTGTAATTTATTCTAGTTAAAATAAACTATGAGATTATTTTGAAATGAAACACAACAAATAACTTAGAAAAAGAATTTAACTTTCTGTAAAATAAAAAAAATGACTAAAACAATCCAAACCTTACTATTTGTATTAATTTCATTTTTGGCAAAAGCGCAAAAATTATCTTACGAAAAATTAGATTCAATATCTTCAATCATTAGTAAATCACAGCTAACGATTAATGATTTAACTTGCAATGATGGTAAGGAAAATTATATTTTGAGTTTTCCTGAAAACAATTTTAAAATATTATATAGCACAGGAAAAGCACAAAGAGCAGTATACAAAAAAAAGGGAGATAAAGAATACTTATATCTTACAGAAAATATAGATTTAACAAAGGTGGATGTATTTTATCATGTACGATATCCTGGAGCTATAGGGGTTTTTCGAATGTCTTTCCCCAATGGAATTCAAACGCAAATTTACATCAATGGAATGTATACGGAGACTAAAAGTGAAAACTATTTGAATTTCTATTATGAACAAAAAGGAGACTCAGGAAAAAAACTTCTGGAACAGCTGAATAGTATGTTATATACTTTTGGGCTTGGGAACAAAATGTATGTAAAGCGGGAAACAATTGACGATGTTATAGACCAATATGTTGAGGCATTTGGAGGTGCTGAGAAAATTATGTCCATGAAATCTCTCAAAACTGTAGGAACTACCCGAGCCCAAGGTCAAAACATTCCAACCACAACTTGGTCTGTTCAAAATAAAGGCATGCGTATGGAAATGTTAATTCAGGGTAAAATTAATACAACAGTTGTAACGACCGATGGTGGCTGGACTCTTTTTCCTCTTCAAAAACAGAAAAGACCTGTAGATGCAGACCAACAAACAGCAAAAGAAGGAGCAGAGGAACTGGATCTTACCGGCGATCTTTTTGAATATAAGGAAAAGGGTAATAAAGTTCAATTATTGGGTAAAGAAACCAGAGGCGGGAAAGAGAATTATAAAATACGCCTCACTCGTAAAAGTGGCACCATAGTAACATTCTTAATTGATGCAAATACTTTTCTGCCTAGCCAAAGGATTATTGATAAAAATATAGCGGGAAAAACGGTAGAAATGATAGAAACGTTCGGGAATTATAAAAGAAATTCGAAAGGGTACATATATGCATCGACCTATCATTATGCCCCTATGGATTATGAATTAACCTATTCCGCATATGAAGTAAATGTACCTGTAGAAGAAACTTTTTTTGATAAACCATAGTCAATAAGCATGCTTAATATTTATAAAAATAGATCTAAAATATTCAAACAATCTTTAATATATGCTCTTTTGGTGTTGTCGTTTATAAGTCACGCACAATCAAAAGAAGCGCTCGAAAAACACCTGATAAATAGTTTAAGCTATCAGCACATAAAATATAAAACTGGAGGAAAAGAATCTTATATAAGCGTTCATCAGATTGAGTTTAAAGATTGTACAATGAGTTATCCAATTTTTATAAAAAAAGGAAACAAAACAGAACGGTTTACAGTTAGAATCCTTCTTTCAAGAATAAATGAGATAAAAATGACTAAAACAAAAGAAGGCTGCTATGCAATAAATTTTGAAACTACAGGAAAAAGCATTCTTAAAGAATATCCTGATGGGGAGCTAATTCATCAAAAACAGCAGATTATTCCTTTAAAAAAGTATGACGCTAAAGCTTTGGAGTATTTTAAAAAACTGAAAGCAATCTGCTCAAAAAAATCAGCATAACACAGTACTATTTTTCAATTTGGGAAAAAACTAATTGATATGAAGCTAAAAGGTATAGAAAAGCAATTTTGGTGGCATTTTGGGCAAATCAATAATTCAAAAGACATCCCTGCAGAAGTATCCGGTATATATGGTGTTGATGATCCGGATTACAATGACCACTATTTTGCCATGCTTACTGATAAGGTAAAGATTATGCATTCGATATTTCTCAAAGAAACTTATATAACTGATGAGGGTGTAAAGCATATTTCTAAATTACAGGGACTGAAAAGCCTCACGCTCATGAAACATCCCCAAATCACAAAAGCGAGTCTGCCTTATCTCAACCAGCTTGTTGATTTGGAATATCTCGATATTTGGGACACTGAAATTCTATTAGGAGATTTAGCCGCATTAGACCAATTAAAAAATCTTAAAGAAGTGTATATTTCTTCAGCCAGAAAAATAGAAGACGAATTAGATAATGATCATGTTTTAGAACATTTAATCGTACTCGAAGACCTGTTTCCTAACTGTGTTTTTTGGGTGGATTTTAAAAAGTATTTATGAAAAAGTTAACCACATTTTTAATTCTATTAGCAAATCTCATTACTTGTTATGCACAAGAAACTGCTTCGACTAAAACTGAGGTTTGCGATTGTCCGGAGCCAACCAGAGATCAATTTATGGGAATTTGTAATTCTATTTACAGAAAGGAAAATGCAAGTGATGAAAGCAGTTTAAGTTATCAATATCAAGAAGGCTTATACGAGATTTCCTGTGTAAAAATTGGTGTAGATTCTAAAGAAGTTGCAGCAATTAAAATTCAATGTATGTGGAATAAATATAGAGAAAAATTTCGTTGTTATAGATATACCGATGTCTCTGTATCTGATGGGAATGTACTTAAGTTTGCAATGGATACTGGTTTTTCTACCTTTCCTGTTAGTGCGGTAAAAAAATATAATTTAGATATGAATTTTTTAGACCCTGCTGATAATAAAACCATTATGGATTTTCTTAAGGAAAATTATGATAGTTATAAAAGAGATGGCTATACAGAAAAGTCAGACGAATATCTTCGAATATATCAACTTTTAAAAGCAAACGGTGCCAAACACAGTTCGGAATTAAATAAGTAATACTATGAAAAGACAAATAACCCTTTTAATTTTTGTATTTACGATAAATTTATCGGCACAAATTAAGAATGAATATTACGAAAATGGGCAGATAAAAGCTACTGGTGAAGTAAAAAATGATTCCCGTTTTGGAGATTGGAAATTGTATCATAGCAATGGAGTAGTTAGCGGAACAATTACTTATGATTCAAACGGTTTCCCAATTCCGGAAACATTTAAAACATATAATGAAAAAGGAGAAAAAGTTTCGTGCGATTGTCCTGAGCCAACCAGAGCCCAGCTTTCAGAAATTTGCTCAGAAATCTATTTTCGAGCTGATGCAAAATTAAACGGGACTATTTTAAATTATTCATATCAAGAAAAATTATGGAAAATTTCATGTGCAGATATTCAAAAGGATGATCTTAACATCGCAAGATTAAAAATCCAACTTATGTGGTTGAAAAATAGAGAACGATTCCGTTGTTATAATTATCCTGAATCTATTGCGAGTGATTGTAATGTTTTGAAATTTAGTCTCGATAATGGTTTTCCAGGTTTTATAGTGGAGGCATCAAGAAAATATAAACTAGATCTTAATTTCATAGATCCAAAAGACAATAAGACAGTTTTGGATTTTCTTTCTGATCAGGAAAAGTTAATCAGAAATACGCCTCCTGTTAATACCGAAAAAGCTGATGAATACCAACGAATATACAAGATATTAAGAACTAACGGTGCCAAGCACGTTTCGGAATTAAATAAGTAATACTATGAAGAGACAAATAACCCTTTTAATTGTTGTATTTACGATAAATTTATTGGCACAAATCAAGAATGAATATTATGTAATTCGTGGCTAGCTTTTTTTTATTTTTTAAAAGCGAATGCCGTTTTTAAATTGATACCTATCAAGACAATTTAGTTTTATCCCAGATTCCGCATTTTTTTTAATATTTTCCTCCAATTACATATTGCATTTTTATTACCGCTTGGTAAAGTTAAGTTTTCATCTTCCCTAAAATTTCCCGCTGATTCTAATGTAAAAAGCATGCTTTTTTTCATGTGTTTTGTTTAATTGAACTGAAAGCATCTTCATAAATCAGATGGAACTTAACTGCCGTCAATGCTCTCTTTATTGATAAAAACGGCGTTGTATCTATCTGCTCAGTATATTTTTATACTTTATGTAACGTAGTGTAAAGTATCTGTAACAAAGAGATAACTTATATCTGTTTTTAACAGATACTTTTGAATTCTGTATTTTTTTTATGGGAATGATAAAAATTCAGGTTTTATTTTTTGATACGATAATTTTATTGTTAAATCATCAATACACAGATATTGAGCAGCATTCTTATTTTTTTTATAAACTGATTCTTATAAGAATAATGTTTTTCAAAATGAAAAATAGAATAGAATGTTTAATATTTTAAAAAGTGCCACAATAAACAATTGTATTAAAGAATAAAAAAGTAAAAAATCACCAAACAATTAACCAAGACTTTATTAACCATTATGACCAAAAATTTACTTTTTCGGAAAGCTTTTTTAAGAGCTGGTTTTTTTAAACAGTTTTTAATCTTCAAATCTTATGAGGAATATAAAAGCAATAAGACACAACAACGATTCAATAATCTTTTACGGAACAGCAGGAATCTGGATATAGGCAGCTTTGTTAAGACAATTTATCATCCGCAGATTCAAATGGTTTTACTTAAACATTGAAAGGTTTGAATAGGATAGCACAAGTAGCAGCCTGAATTAAAGTTAAAATATGGCTGGAAAAAATTTAAAATTAATTTAATCAAGTCTGTATCTGTTTGTCGGCAGTATTGATAACAGTATAAAGTATAGATCAAGTTCAAAATATTTAAATAACATGAAAATAAAATTATCTAAAATTCTAAACGGAGCTAAGTATCTGCCTTTAGGAGTTTTGTTTCAATTTTTGTTTACGGGGGAGCTGTCAGCTGCTGAGAAAAATATTCCAGTTTTAGTGACAGATGTAAGCGTAAAAATTAAGCAGCAAATTAAAGTTACCGGGAGGGTAACTTCATCAGATGACGGCAACAGTGTTCCTGGAACTACGGTTTCAGTAAAAGGAGTTGCTAATTCAAGTGTTTCCACTGATTTCGATGGAAAATATACAATTAATGTTCCGTCAGATGCTGTTCTAGTATTCACCTTTGTTGGGTATAAAACTGTTGAAAGGGAAGTAGGCAGTAATAGAGAAATAAACGTGGTGATGACACCTGAGAAAACATCCCTAGATGAGGTTGTAGTAGTAGGGTACGGAAAACAGAAAAAAGGAAGTTTGGTAGCTGCAATTACCCAGGTTTCGGGTAAGGTTCTTGAACGTGCAGGTGGTGTTCAAAGTATTGGAGGGGCATTAACAGGTAATGTTCCTGGATTAGTGACTTCGGCCAGTTCTGGTATGCCGGGAGAAGAAGATCCGCAAATTTTTATTCGTGGTGCCAGTACATGGAACAATGCTCAGCCTCTTATTTTGGTGGATGGCGTAGAAAGACCAATGAATAGTGTCGAGATTACTTCTGTAGAATCTGTTACGGTATTAAAAGATGCTTCTGCAACAGCAGTTTATGGTGTTAAAGGAGGAAATGGTGTAATCCTTATTACTACTAAACGTGGTCAATCTGGTAAGGCATTGATAAGAGCTACTTTTAATACAACTATGAAGGTACCGTCTAAACTGCCGGAAAAACTGGACTCTTATGACGGTTTATTGGTTAAAAACAGAGCAATCGAAAATGAACTGGCATTGAGCCCATCGAGTTGGAATGATTATGTTCCTCAGGCGATTATTGATAAGTACCGATACCCTGCAAATGTAGCCGAATCTGAGCGCTATCCTAATGTGGATTGGCAGGACGCTTTATTTAATGATTTTGCAATGTCATATAATGCCAGTTTAAATGTAAGCGGCGGAACAAAATCTGTAAGATATTTTGCGAGTGCCGACTTTTTAAGCGAAGGCGATTTATTTAAGAAATATGATAATAACAGAGGATATGATCCTGGTTATGGTTTTAACCGTCTGAATGTTAGAAGTAATTTAGATTTTCAGATTACGTCCAGCACTGTTTTCAAAGTGGGTCTTGCTGGTTCACGTGGTGTGAAAAAAAGTCCTTGGGGTGCATCCGGTGGTGAGTATACTATGTGGGATGCTGCTTATTCTACAGCTCCTGATGTTTTCCTGCCGTATTATGAGGATGGTTCCTGGGGATATTTTGCTCCAAATGAAGGTAAGGCATCAAATTCTGTACGAAACCTTGCTATTAGCGGTATTCAGTTTGTAACAACTACGAAATTAAATACTGACTTTACACTCGAACAGAATTTAGATAAATGGGTAAAGGGGCTTAATTTTAAAGGGTTGGTCGCATTAGATAACTCGTTTATTGAGGCAGACAGAGGAGTAAGTGATTTGTATAACGATGTGCAGGAAAAGTATATTGATCCGCTTACAGGAGTGGTTCTTTACAAGAAAGCGTATGACAATAATAATAGATTTGATTTTCAAGAGGGAGTAAAGTGGACTTCTACAGGAGGTGCTGTAAGAAATAGGGATACTTACCGTAAACTTTTTTATCAATTACAGTTAAATTATCAAACTAAGATTGCAGACAATCACAATATTGCTGCCATGGGGCTGTTTAGCAGAGATAAAGATGCTCTTGGAAGTGAAATACCGCATTATAGAGAAGACTGGGTATTCCGTGCTACCTATAATTATGCTGATAAATATTTTATCGAATATAATGGTGCTTATAATGGTTCTGAAAAATTTGGTCCGGAAAATCGTTTTGAATTTTTCTCTTCTGGGGGAGCGAGCTGGATTGTTTCGAAGGAGAATTTCATGAAAAAAACAGAACCTTTTCTTGATTTGTTAAAATTCCGTGCTTCTTATGGTCAGGTTGGTGATGATGGAGGTTATCAGAGAAATCTTTCGCAAAGGTTTATTTATCAATCTCAATGGGGATATGGCGGTAAATCGCGTTTGGGAACCACAGGAGAAACCGCTGAAGAAAGTCCTTATACATGGTATAATGAGTTATCAGTTGCTAACCCTGAAATACATTGGGAAGTAGCCAAGAAAATTAATGTAGGTGCTGATTTTGGATTCTTTAAAGGATTAGTTTCAGGTACTGTTGACTGGTATAGTGAGGATCGTACAGATGTTTTATTACCAGGTAATCAAAGAGCAATCCCTCCTTATTTTGGAGCCACAGCACCAATCGCTAACCTTGGACAAGTTGAAAACAGAGGGTATGAAGTAGAGCTAAAGTTTAATTATACGTTTGCAAATAATCTTAATGTATGGTGGACAACTAACTTTACCCATTCAAAAAATAAAATTCTAGCCGCAGATGATCCGGAATTATTTCCAGATTATCAAAAAAGGGAAGGTTATGCTGTAAATCAGGCACATTCTTATGTAAGTCAAGGGTATTACAATACTTGGGATGAGTTATATGCAAGTACAATTCATAGTACAAATGATGCTGCAAAATTACCGGGTAATTACAATATACTTGATTATAATGCCGATGGTATCATTGATGCAAAAGACAATATTCCTTTCGGATATACTGGAACACCTCAAAATACTTATAACAACACTGTTGGTGTTAACTGGAAAGGTTTTAGTGCATTTGTACAGTTTTATGGTGTAAATAATGTTACTAGACAAGTAGTTCTTACTAGTTTAGGTTCTCAGAATCATGTGGTTTATGATCAGGGATCCTACTGGTCACAAGATGATACAAATGCAGATTTGCCTATGCCGCGCTGGCTTGCTACAGCAAGTGATTTTAATAACGGCAGCAGATTCATGTATGATGGTTCCTATCTGCGTTTGAAAAATGCTGAGGTAGCTTATACTTTCGACGGAAAAACAAATTGGATAAAATCGGCTGGACTTCAAAGCATACGATTTTATTTAAATGGAAATAATTTGTTTTTGTGGTCTAATATGCCCGATGATAGAGAAGCAAATTATGCTGGAACGGGTTGGGCATCACAAGGAGCTTATCCAACTGTAAAAAGATTCAATTTGGGAGCTAACATTATATTCTAAAATTTTTATTATGAAGAAATATATTAAAACAATATTAAAGTACAGCTGTGTTTTAGGCTTACTTATGGTTTCGGGATCATGCGAGGAATATCTTGAAAAATCTCCGGATTCAGTTATATCTCCAGAGGAAGCTTTTAAAAACTTTGAAAATTTTCAAGGATTTACTGAGGAGTTATATCAATGTGTTCCAGATTTTACTAACGGATATTGGACAAACTCCTGGAACTGGGGAGAAGATGAAATTCAATCTACTGCTCGTGATTTCCATTTTGGTGTTAAAATTGACAAGGGTGATTTTTGGGGCTGGCAAGCTGGATTTGACGGATGGCAGGCAGGCTGGATGAACAGAAATAATGTCAGCACTAATAATGACCGTATGCAAAAAGATTTATGGACATTGGGCTGGAGAGGTATTCGTAAAGCCAATATCGGTATTGCCAATATTGATAAAATGACTGAATATACTCAGGAAGAAAAGGATTTAATAAAAGGGCAATTGTTGTTTTTCAGAGGATGGTTTCATTTTGAGTTTATGCAGTATTTTGGAGGACTTCCTTATATTGATGAAGTACTTCCAAGTGATGAACCACTTAGATTACCAAGACTAACCTATCAGGAATGTGCTGATAAAGCCGCTGCTGATTTTAGAGCCGCTGCAGATTTACTTCCTGTCAATTGGGACAATACTGTTATTGGTAAGCGTACATTAGGAAAAAATGAACTTCGTATTAATAAAATAATGGCTCTGGGGTATTTAGGTAAAAATTATTTATGGGCAGGAAGCCCGCTAATGAATAAAGTATCTACGGGAAATGAGACCTATAATGCTGAATATTGTAAAAAGGCCGCAGCAGCTTTTGCAGAATTATTGAATATTACTGAAAGCGGGACTTCTCAATATAAATTAATGACGTTTGCAAAATACAGTGATAACTTTTATACTACTGGAAGCAACTGGAAAATACCAGGTGGTACAGAAGCTATTTTTAGAGGTCCTTATTGGGGAGCAAACGGATCTAACTGGGGTACTTCTAAACAGTATCAGCCAGCTCCTCAAATATGTGATGGAGATGTAAAATTTTTACCTACATCTAATTATGTTAATTATTATGGTATGGCAAATGGAAAACCTATTAAGGATATAACTAAAGCAGATCCTGATTCTGGATATGACCCAAGTTATCCTTGGAGAGGCCGTGATCCGCGTTTCTACAATGATATTGTATTTGACGGTGTAAAATGCGTTGCGGGTTCTATGCCAGCTTCCGAAGAATCAAATCGTTATGCAAATCTTAGCACTGGCGGCAGCTATCGAAATATAAGCACAGGAAGCAGAACAGGTTATTTACTGTATAAATTCATTCCTAGAAGTGCTAATAAGTTTGATGATGGTTTTGGATATGGTAATAATTTACATATTCACCTTCCTTGGATGCGTTTGTCTGATATTTATGTGATGTATGCTGAAGCTGCAGCTCAGGGTTATAGTTCGCCTACAGGAAAAGATCCAAAATATTCAGGAACAGCTGTAGATGCTATAAATGTAATTCGTGATAGAGCAGGTGTCGGACATGTAGTAGCAGAATATTTAGGATCATTAGATTTATTTATGAATGAAGTTAGACGTGAACGTGCGGTTGAGTTAAGTTTTGAAGGACATCGCTTTAATGATTTACGCCGTTGGTTACTATTAATAAAAAGCCCATATACGATTAAGAAATCTATAGAATTTGACCGTGCACCTTCATTTAATGCTGCAAAACCAAATGAAAATAGAGTTATTAATATTCGTGAGGAAGTAATTTTGACAAGAAATTTCAGCGAAAAACATTACTGGTTACCGTTAAAGAATGCGGATGCAAGTATTTATCTGGAGTTTTCACAAAATCCTGGATGGTAATTAAAAAGATTATTTTAAAAATTAAAAATAAAATATAGAATAATGAGATATATACAACTTAAGATAGTGTTATGTTTTGTGCTATTTGCTTTCATACCTGCCAAGATTATTGCTCAGATTGATCAGAAAATAAATCTTTCAGGAATTGTTACAGGAGTAGACGGTAAAGCTCTTGAGAACGCAACGCTTACTAGTAATGAAGATAATGTTACAGTAACTACCGATATGAATGGGAAGTACTCAATGAGCGTAACTGCAGATACAGAGATAGAAGTCACCGCTGCTGGCTATGCGGCATTTGTCGTAAAAGCCACGCCGGATATAAATAATATTAATTTAAAAATAGATGAATCTAATTTAGTTCAAATTGCTTTTAAGAAAGAACAAGGAAAAGATTTGATGGGGGGTATTTCTTATATAAATCTGCCCGAGATATTACAGAAAAATTATACAACTTATAGTTTGGACGGAGTTCATGCTTTAATTGGAGGGTATAATGGTACACTTTGGGGAATGGGGGGATATCTGGTATTAGTAGATGGAGCTCCTCGTGATGCCTCTACGGTATTATCTACAGAAATTGATCAGATTACTTTTCTAAAAGGAGTTTCTGCAGTGGCACTTTATGGAAGCCGTGCAGCAAATGGAGTAATTTATATTACAACAAAGAAGGGTAAAGTACAAAAACAGCAAATCTCTACAAGATTTGACAATGGAGTATTTATACCGAAAAGCATGCCTAAATATTTAGGATCTGCAGAATACATGAAATACTATAATCAGGCTCGTGTTAATGATGGTTTAGATCCAACATATACAGACGAAACAATCTATAATTATGCGTCTGGCAAAAATCCGTTTAGATATGCTGATGTTAATTATTATGCACCTGAATACGTAAAAGAATTTTACTTTAATTATGATGCAAATATTGAGATTACAGGAGGAAATAAAACAGCACGTTATTATACTGTTGTGAATTTTAACTCCCAACAGGACCCTTTACAGGATTTTGGTGAGGCTGCAAATAATAATAACAATAGATTTAATGTAAGAGGAAATGTTGATATTAATATTAGCAACAGAATTTCGGCTACAATTGGTGCAAATGCAATATACAATAATTCAAGAGGTGTAAATACCGACTATTGGAATGGCGCAGCAACTTTGCGACCTCATTTATTTAGTCCATTAGTGCCTATTAGCATGATTGAAGAGAGTGATGACGCCTCTAATATTCTTGTAGGAAATAGTAATTATATTGTAGATGGAAAATATTTGTTAGGCGGAACACAGCTTAATCCTACCAACCCTTTTGCATCTATTTATGCGGGTGGTTATAATACTTTTACAAGCCGTCAGTTTCAGTTTAATACTGGTGTGAATGTTGAGCTTGGAGATGTAATAAAAGGGTTGACTTTCCGTACAGATTTTGCAGTTGATTATGCGACTTCTTATAATGAATCTTACAATAACAGTTATGCTACCTATGAAGCAGCGTGGAATAATTATGCCGGATTTGATCAGATTTCCTATTTAACTAAATATGGTAAAGATGCTAAGGACGGTATAGAGAATATTAGTAATAGTGCTTTTGCCCAAACGGTTACTTTTTCCGGGCAGTTTAATTATTTGAGAAAAATAAATGAAAAGCACAATGTGTCAGCAATGCTTTTAGGCTCAGGATTTCAGCAAAGTCAGTCTGGTGTTTATCATAAAACAAGTAATGCTAATTTAGGTTTAAATTTAGCCTATAATTTTGACCAAAAATATTATGCAGAATTTAATGGTGCTTATGTACATTCTGCAAAATTTGCAGAGGGCAACCGTGGCGCTTTTTCTCCTACCGCATCTTTAGGATGGAAATTATCCGAAGAAGATTTTATGAAAGATTCAGAGACTGTTAATAATTTAAAGCTGACAGTTTCCGGAGGTTTGTTAAATACTGATTTAGGTGTGTCTAGTTATTATTTATATGAAAGTATTTATAATCAAACTGATGGAGCTTGGTTCAGCTGGAGAGATGGTGCTCTTAACAGAAGCACAGATATTAGAAGAGGTGAAAATTTAGATTTAACTTTTGCTAAGAGAACTGAATTGAATCTCGGATTAGAAGGGGCTTTCTTTAAGAATTTAATAACTGTAAACACTAACTTTTTCATGAATAAAGTTACTGGCAATGTTATTCAGCCTTCAAGTTTATATCCAAATTATTTTGTTACGGGCTGGCCTAATACTTCATTACTGCCATACATTAATTATAATGATGACGAGCGTATTGGTTTTGATTTTGATTTAAGATTCAATAAAAAAGTGGGAAGTGTCGATTTAGCGCTTGGCTTTACTGGAACTTATGTAGATACTGAGGCAACTAAAAGAGCTGAATTATTTGAAGATAGTTACCAATACAGAAAAGGTAAGCCAGTGGATGCAATTTGGGGACTTAAAAACGATGGTTTCTTTAAAGATGCGCTCGATATTGCTAACTCACCTTCGCAGACTTTTGGTGAAGTTAAACCAGGAGATATTAAATATGTAGATCAAAATGGTGATGGTATTATAAATAATCAGGATCAGGTTTATTTAGGTAAAGCAGGCTGGAATGGGGCTCCGTTTACATTTGGAGTTAACTTTACGGCTAAATGGAATAATTTTACATTCTTTACCATTTTTACAGGTCAGACTGGAGCTAATGACATGAAAAACAGTTCTTATTTCTGGATGGATGGAGAGGATAAATATTCAATTAATGTTCGTGATAGCTGGACCGAAGAGAATAAAGAAACGGCATCGTATCCAAGATTAACTTCATTAAACGGCGATAATAATTTCCGCCCATCAGATTTCTGGATGTATAGTACTGATCTGGTAAATCTTTCTAAAGTACAGCTTACTTATGATTTTCCAAAAAAGACGCTTCAAAAAACTTTTTTTAGTGAACTTAGTGTTTATGCGCTTGGATCAAATCTGTTGACATTATCTGAAAACAGAGATGTTATGGAATTAAATGTAGGATTTGCTCCACAGACAAGATACTATAATCTTGGAGTTAAAGCATTATTTTAAAATTGAAAAACACTTAATTTAATTATTATGAAATTAAAAATAATATTTTTTATATCAGTTTTGTTTGTTTTGTATAGCTGTGAGGATTTGATTGATCCGGCTATAGAAAACAATAGAGGACTTGAGGATATGTATGCAGAAGCTGAATTCGCACAGGGAATCCTGCTTAATGCTTATACAAGATTACCTGGAAATAGCTGGTCATTTAATGATGTAGCAACTGATGACGCCGTTACTAATGATATTACAAGCGGTTATATGAAAGCAGCTACAGGTCAATGGGCGTCTAATAGTAATCCATTTGATCAATGGACAAATTCAAGATCGGCTATTCAGTATTTGAATCTATTTCTTGCCGAGGCTGATAAAGTGCAGTGGGCGAAGGATGAAAATGTAAGCCTTTTGTTCAGAGATCGTTTGAAAGGTGAAGCGTATGGACTTAGAGCATTGTATATGTATTATTTATTACAGGCTCACGCAGGTACAGGTACTAATGATCAATTATTAGGTGTGCCAATATTATTGGAGCCAGAAACATCAGCTTCAGACTTTAACGTTGCACGTTCTTCATTTGAGGACTGTATGAAACAATTGTACAGTGATGTTAAAAAGGCTACGGAATTGTTACCATTAGATTTTGAAGATGCGTCAACATTACCTCCTGGATATGATAATTTAAGTGATTATAATCGTGTTTTTGGTCAGTATGCCAGACAAAGAATGTCTTCTAGAATTGCACAATTTGTCAGAGCTCAGGCTGCCTTATTGGCTGCGAGTCCAGCTTTTAGCGCAGGAAACACAACGACTTGGGAAAATGCTGCGAATTATGCAGGTGAATTGCTAAATTTAAATGGCGGCTTAGCAGGAATAGCTCCAAATGGTTTAAATTGGTATAGTGATGTAACCGAGTTAACAGCTATAGGAGGGGGCGTAAATCCTCCGGAAATAGTTTGGAGAGGTGACATTGGGGATAGTAATAATTTAGAAAGAGATAATTTTCCTCCAACACTTTTTGGAAATGGACGTGTCAATCCAACTCAAAATCTAGTAGATGCATTTCCAATGGTAAACGGGTATCCTATTAATAATGCAAGTAGTAATTATGTTGCAGCAAATCCATATGAAAATCGTGATCCCCGTCTGAAAAAATTTATTTTAGTAAATCAATCAACGGCAGGTATTAGTAATACAGTAATAACAACTGCTAGTGATGGTACTACAAATGATGCCCTAAACAAAGTTGGAACATCAACCAGAACAGGGTATTATATGAGAAAATTATTGAGACAGGATGTAAATCTAAATCCTAACTCGGTTAATAATCAGAGACATTATAAGCCACGTATGAGATATACAGAATTATATCTTATATATGCAGAAGCTGCCAATGAAGCTTGGGGACCGACAGCTGCAGGTTCTATAGGATTCTCTGCTTATGATGTTGTTAAAGCTTTAAGAAGAAGAGCAGGAATCACTCAGCCAGACCCTTATTTGGAATCTATTAAATCGGATAAAACGGAAATGCGCAATCTAATTAGAAACGAGCGCCGTTTAGAATTATGTTTTGAAGGATTCAGATTCTGGGATTTACGCAGATGGAACTCAAATTTGAATGTTACAGCCGAGGGAGATAAGATTCAAGGAGGTGTTCATCAAAAAATAACAGTAGAAAACAGACTTTACAAAGACTATATGAAATTTGGACCAATTCCATATTTTGAGACTCTTAAGTTTGATGCTTTAATACAAAATAAGGGATGGTAGAACTTACAGTTCTATTTAGTGTGTACGGAAATTTAATATAATTAAAGAAAAATGAAAAACAAGATATTTTTAATATTGGCGGTGGTATTTGTCTCTATGACTTCATGTACCAATCAAGATGCAGAGTTTGATAATTTTGATAAACA
Source organism: uncultured Flavobacterium sp. (assembly GCA_963511795.1). GTDB lineage: Bacteria > Bacteroidota > Bacteroidia > Flavobacteriales > Flavobacteriaceae > Flavobacterium. The sequence goes on from CAUPKP010000011.1 coordinate 45,569, forward strand.
GTCGGTTTATTTTGCTTATCAATACCCTGTCAGAACTATAACATTGGGAGAAGACATATTTGATACAACTTTAGACAATCAGCACAAGTGTAGAATAATGGGAACTATAGGCGGTGTTTATAATAATGATAAAGATGTAACCATTGATATTGCTGTTGCAAATTCGCTGCCTGCTGGTTTCTTATTTAATGCTGGTGAAAATGAAATCGTTGCTATGCCAAGCAGCTATTATACACTTTCAAGCAATCAGATTGTTATTCCAAAAGGTCAGATTACTGGAGGTATAGAGGTACAATTGTCTGATGCCTTTTTTGCGGATCCTCTTTCAATAAAAAAGACCTATGTTATTCCAATTGAAATGAAAAAAGTAGTTAATGCTGATACTATTCTTTCTGGAAAGGCACTAGTGTCTAATCCATTAAAACTATTAAGTACGGACTGGAGCGTTGCACCCAAAGATTATGTTTTATATGCTGTAAAGTATGTAAATCCTTGGGATGGTAATTATTTAAGAAGAGGTAAAGATGTTATTGCTGGGAATAATGGAAATACGTCTCTTGATAAAACAGTTGTCAGACATGCTGCCTATGTAGAAAGCGATCAAGTATCCAAAATTAATACTCGATCATTAAATACAATTGATTTTCCAGTTGTTGTCAAAGATGCTAATGGTGTTAATATCAATTTTAATCTGATACTTACATTTGATAACGAGAATAAATGTACAGTTTCAGGAAACAGCGCATCGTTTACAGCAAGCGGAACAGGTAAATTTGTCAAAAAAGGAGAAAAAAACAGCTGGGGAAGCAAAGACCGAGATGCTCTTTATCTTGATTACAAAGTAAATTTCCAAGATTTTAATGTAACTACAAAAGATACATTAGTACTGCGTGATAGAGGTGTAACTGCAGCTGTTTACAGCCCGGTTAAAAAATAATTGAAAAATTTATTAAAAATTAAAGATTTAAAGAAGATGAATAAATTATACAAAATATTGCTATTGTCTTCCGTTTTGATGATGGCCGCATCCTGTACAGACGATAATACTTTAAAGTACGAGGCTGAAAAGCCTTCAACGATTGCCAATCAGGAAGAAATTGATGCCTATTCTGATTTAAAAACCTACGTAGATAGAACAGTTAATCCTAACTTTAAATTAGGTGCTGGTATTTCATTGACTGATTATACAAGTAAAAGTGTGATGTATAGATTGGTCAATAAAAATTTTGACGAGATTACTTTGGGCTATGAAATGAAACACGGTGCAATAGTACAGGCAGATGGGAGTCTTGCTCTTGACAATGTCAATAAATTGCTAACCACAGCTAAAGAAGCTAATGTTTCAGTTTTTGGTCATACACTCTGCTGGCATGCGAATCAAAATGCTGCATATCTTAAAAAACTTATTGCTCCAGATGTTCTATCAGCAACAGGTCCAGGCTGGGATCTAATAACTTCGAATGATTTTGAGACTGCTGACGCATCCAATTATCAGTTCAATGCTGGTGCAACAGCATCGTTTACAGCTGCAGGTCAAGGTGCTAATGGAACAGGCAGAGGACTTAAAATAACAAATGCCATTGTGCGTGCTAATGAATGGGACGCACAGCTTTACATAAAGTTTTCTCCAGGAGTACAAGTGGGCGAAAAATACAGACTTACTTTGGATATTCGTGCTGATGCCACAGCATCTTCTCCTACACAGGCACAATTAAATCCGGGAGGTTATAAGCATTGGGATTTCTTTGGAAATCTTTCTTATACTTCCACATGGACAACTTATGTTAAAGAAATTACGGTTACTTCAAATATGGTTGACTGTAATACAATCGCCTTTAATCTTGGAAAAACTGCCACTAGTTTTTACTATGATAATCTCAAAATAGAAAAGTACAGCGCAACTGGAAGTATTCAAACTAAAGAGAAAACCGCTGAGCAGAAAAAAACTATCATTGGTGATGCATTGGATAAATGGATAACAGGTATGGCAAAAAATTGTGCTCCGTATGTCAATGCATGGGATGTTGTTAATGAGCCAATGGATGATGGAAAACCATATGAATTAAAAACAGGCGTGGGCAGAATAAATATGGCTGCTGATGAATTCTACTGGCAGGATTATATGGGGAAAGATTATGCTGTTGAGGCGTTTAGACTTGCCAGAAAAAATGGTAATCCAACTGATAAATTATTTATCAATGACTACAACCTTGAGTATAGCATAGATAAATGTAAAGGACTTATTCAGTATGTAAATTATATTGAAAGCAAAGGACAAAAAGTTGATGGAATAGGTACGCAGATGCATATTACAATCAATTCCGATAAAGCCAAAATTGAAACAATGTTTCAATTGCTGGCAGCTACCGGTAAACTTATAAAAGTTTCAGAACTGGATGTGGCAGCGGGTCTTAATCCTACAAAACAAGATCTTCAATTACAGTCTGATATGTATAAATATGTTGTGGATATGTATATGAAATATATTCCAGCAAGTCAGAGATATGGTATTACTGTTTGGGGATTAACAGACAGCAAAGCTGATTCATCATGGCTGCCTGGTCAAAATCAAGGTTTATGGGATCTTAAGTATACTCGTAAAACATCTTACACTGGTTTTGCTAATGGTCTGAAAGGGAGTAAGTAGTAGTAAATGAAATTCAATTTAATACTTACAGGAATAATTTTACTTGTATTTTTAAGTTGCGGAAAGGATGATGTTCCTGTAAAAGAAACACCTCCAATTGAGGCTGCGGTATCGTGGCCTCAAAAAACGCCGCAGCTAAAAGTAGAAGGCAAATTTTTGAAAGATCCATGCGGGAATAAAGTTTTATTGCATGGAGTAGCAATTACGCCCAGCCCTTGGTTTAATGGTGGTGCTGTAGGTGAATGGCGCTGGAATAATTATGATGTTACTGGCTGTTTAAATTACAATAATGGTGTAATTGATAAACTTTCAAATAGTAATAAAGAAGATTGGTATTTAAATTATATTAGACTGCATATTGATCCTTATTGGTCTAATAATGCTGGAGCAGCCACAAAAGGGGAAGATGACATTTCCCAGTTTAATTTTGAGAGATTTAAAACAGCTGTTGATAAAGTTATCATTCCGCTTATTCAGCATGCTAAATCAAGAGGAATGTATGTGATACTCCGTCCTCCAGGTGTTTGTCCTAAGAATATTGATTTTGGTGACGACTATTATAATTATTTATTCAAAATTTGGGATTATTTGTCAAACCATTCCAGTTTAAAAAATGCTGAAAATGTAATGTTCGAATTGGCCAATGAGCCAGTTAACATCAAAGGTACCAACGGAGATTTTGGCAGTAATACTCAATCTCATTTTGATGCTATGAAACTGTTTTTTCAGCCTATGGTAAACAAGATACGAGCTAATGGAGCAAATAATATTATTTGGGTACCAGGTTCTGGGTATCAATCGCATTATAAAGGTTATGCTGTAAATAGGATTGAAGGAACAAATATTGGATATGCAGTGCATATTTATCCAGGATACTGGGGTAGAGACAATAATGATCCTATGGTTTTTAGAGCAAATTGGAATGAAAACATTAAGCCAGTTGCTGACTTTGCACCGATTGCAGTTACAGAAATTGATTGGGCTCCTGAGCAATATGCAGTATGGGGTAAAGGCGGAGTAACTGGAAAAGCTGGTCAAAGAGGGTTTGGAGCCAATTTTAAAGTTTTAGTTGATGAATCTGGAAATGTTAGTTGGAACTTACTGTCTCCAGAAAATCTTATCGATAAAGGATCTTTGAATGGTGGAATTGCATATAACAGCGATCCTGAGGCTTGTGCTTTTCCTGTTCATAAATGGTTTAAAGAATATGCAAAGAGCTTAGTCATTTGTAGTTCTGGCAAATAATGCAATTTAATTTTTTGAATTGTAATCAAAAATAATTTAGAAATTCCCGATTAGATCCCAATTACTGAAGCGCAGCAGCACCACAGTTAATTGGGAGCTATGAAGGATGGTCTAAAACATAATCCTTACCGCTTTCTATTGTCAGCTTTCGAGTGCTTTCTTCAAGTTACCTGCTGACAAATCTAAATTTTAAGCTATAACCCAACAAAAATATGAAACAGAATAAATTCCCTTTAGCATTATTTAAAAAAATAACTGCAGTGCTTTTTTATGCCATTCTATCTTTTACTCAGATAATGGCTCAAGGAGGTAAAAAGTCAAAAAACAGCCAAGCTCCTATTTTTACACAATTCACTTATCAGGGGAATGATAAGGTATATAAAGATAACCCGCTGCAGCCGGATGAGTTTTACACTCCTATTTTGCAGGGTTGCTACCCTGATCCCAGCATAACACGCAAAGGGAATGATTACTATCTTGTGAATTCCTCTTTTGCCATGGTGCCTGGTGTGCCTATTTTCCATTCTAACGACTTAGTGAATTGGAAACAAATTGGTCATGTGCTTGACAGACCTTCACAGCTTAAAGTTGAACAGTCCGGTATATCTGAAGGAATTTATGCTCCGGACATTAAATACAATCCCGGGAATGATACATTTTATATGATAACGACACAGATTTCCGGCGGAATGGGAAATATGGTGGTGAAAACTAAAGACCCTCTGAAAGGTTGGAGTGATCCTGTAAAATTGAAGTTTGACGGAATCGATCCATCACTTTTTTTTGATGATAATGGAAAAGCTTATTTATTGCACAATGATGCACCAGCTCCTGGAAAAGAGCAGTACAATGGGCATCGTGTAATTAAAATGTGGGAGTATGACCTAGCTGCTGATAGGGTAGTTCCAGGTTCTGACAAAGTCATAGTAGATGGCGGTACTGATATCAAGCAAAAACCAATTTGGATTGAAGGGCCTCATTTATATAAAAAAGACGGTCATTATTACTTGATGTGTGCAGAAGGAGGCACAGGAGGCTGGCACAGTGAAGTGATTTTTAAAAGTGACAGCCCAATGGGGCCTTTTGTACCAGCCAAAAATAATCCTATACTAACGCAGCGTTATTTTGGAAGGGATAGAGTAAATAAAGTAGACTGGGCTGGTCATGCTGATTTGGTTGAGGGACCGGGAGGGAAGTATTATGGTGTTTTCCTGGCTATTCGCCCAAATGAGAAAGGGCTTGTAAACACAGGGCGAGAAACTTTTCTGCTGCCTGTGGACTGGAGCGGAGAATTTCCTGTATTCGAAAATGGGCTTATACCTTTAAAGCCAAAATTAAATATGCCTGCAGGAGTACAAAATCAAACTGGAAAAAATGGTTTTTTGCCAAATGGTAATTTTACTTTTACTGAAAATTTTAAAAATGAAAAATTGGATTACCGCTGGATTGGTATTAGAGGACCGCGTGAAAACTTTACTGCTTTAACTGCTGAAGGTTTAGCTCTGAACCCTTTTCAAACTACTGTAAAAGCTAAAAGCCCGACTTCGACTCTTTTTTACAGACAGCAGCATGCCTCTTTTGAAGCTAACACCAATTTAAAATACAAACCTAAATCAGAAAAAGATCTTGCTGGATTTGTATGTTATCAGAGTGAAACTTTTAATTATGTTTTTGGAATTACCAAAAAAGGAAATGATTATTTCATAGTACTGGAGAAAACAGAAAAAGGAAATTCAAAACTTATAGCAAGTGAAAAAATTATGATAACTACTGCTGTAAAACTTCAGATTATTGCAAAAGGAAATGATTATTCTTTTAATTATGCTCTGGATGGAATAAATTTTAAAAATCTTGGAGGTACAGTTTCCGGTGATATATTGTCAACTGATATTGCAGGCGGATTTACAGGCAGTTTAATTGGTTTGTATTCAACATCAGCAAACGATATTCAGCCGTAACTAAAATCTAAAAAGAACTGCGTTTTCATTTTTTAAACGCAGTTCTTTTTAATACCATTTAGAAATGTAAAATAATCAGATTCTATCTCCCTCTCCTTTGGAGAGGATTGGGGTGAGGTTAAACAAAAAAACTATTTTATATTTCTAAATGATTTAATTTAGAATTAAAATTTTACCTCTATCTTTTTACCACTGTAATTCATGACTTTCTTTAAACCGGTTGGCAGAACAATAGTAAACTTTCTGTTGAGTAACATTCCTTTGTATTGTCCTTTTCTATTCGAAATAATCAGTTTCTTTGAAGCATCGTTCCATAGAAAATCGATTTCTGAATACAAACCTTTTTCATAATTGTAGTTATCAAATTCATCTTCATAAAGGGTAAAAGAACCGTTTGCACCAGGGTATACTTTTATCTCTAGATTATCCCAGTTTTTTTCAGCAGCAAACTGCACTTTGGGACCAAGAGGAATAATTGCTCCCGCCTTAATATAAAGCGGAATCATATCAATTGTAGTCTTTTTTGATATTTCCTGACCACCATTAACTTTCTCATTTGTCCAAAAGTCATACCAGTCCGTTCCGGCAGGCAGGTATACATTTCTTGATTTTTCTGCAGTAAAATCTATAGCTGTTTTTCCTGAATTTTCTTTAGAATCTTGTTTGTTCCATCCGCTTTCTTCGTTAACTTTTACTACTTTCTCCGGGGTATATTGGGCTTGTACAACAGGAGCTACCAGAATTGATTTACCAAACATAAATTGATCTTTGATATCCCAGACTTTTTTATCATCAACAAAATCCATGAACAATGCTCTCATAAAACTGGATTGTTTATCAGTAACTTCCCAAGATGTCGAATATATATATGGTAAAAGAGCGTAACGCAGGTTTATGGACTTGTCTATAGCATCATAGATGGGTTCTCCTTTTGTTCCAAAATGGTAGATTTCTCTTGGAACATCAGTTCCGTGGGAACGCATCATAGCATTAAAAGTTCCGAACTGTATCCAGCGAACATAAAGTTCCTGATATAATGGGTTTTTTGAGCCAGTTCCGTCATTCCAGGATTTATTATAAACTCCTGCAAAGAATCCTCCTATGTCTGAATTCCAATGCGGCATTCCAGTAAGTGTAAAATTTAAACCAGCAGGTATTTGGTTGCGTAAGGTTTCCCAGCTTGAACCTGTGTCACCAGACCATGTATTTGCGCCATAACGCTGCTGTCCAGCAAAAGCAGATCGGGTTAAAATGAATACACGTTTGTCTGATGTGGTTTCGCGCTGATGATCATACACGCCGCCTACAGTCATTAGCGGGTAAGCATTTCGTACTTTTCTAAAAGAACCAAGATATGTTTTTGTATCGTAATCTGCTGGTTTTGCCTGTAGATGATCTGGTTCTGTTGAGTCCATCCACCATCCGTCAACTCCTCTGGCAAATAGTCCTTGGCTGGCATATTTCCAATAAATATCGCGTGCCTCAGGATTGTAGGCATCATAAACTCTAACTCCTGAAGGATAATCAAGATTTGGCGGCCATATTTCTGAACCGGATTCCGGCCAGGTTATAATATTGAACAGCATTCCTTTTTGATCCATTTCTTTATAAGGTTTTGTCTGCGGACCAAAAGAAGACCAGATTGAAATAATCATATGGGCATTAAGTGCATGAACCTCTTCCGTCATTCTTTTTGGATCTGAAAAATCAGGATTTAAAAAGTCCATTGCATTCCAAAGATAGTTGTTCCCCCAATATTGCCAGTCTTGTATGATACCGTCCAAAGGCACACCCAGCTCGCGATATTTTTTAACGACATTAACTAGTTCATTCTGGCTTTTATACCGCTCTCTGCTCTGCCAAAAACCGTATGTCCATAACGGAAACATTGGAGCTTTCCCTGTTAACTCCCGCATCTGGGCAATCACCCCGTCAGCATTACCGCCATACATAAAATAATAATCTACACCATCTCCTACGATTGATTTAAAAGAGGTTTCATTGGCATCATCAGTAAATTCTGTTGGAGAATAGTTGTCCCAATAGAGTCCATATCCTTTTACCGATTGAAAAAAGGTTACAGCATCTTCTGTATTTCCTTGTTCCATATGATATTTCTGGTTTCTTTGATTTAAATCACCTCTTTGATGCTGGCCTAAACCATAAATAGGTTCGTCCTTGTCAAGAGCGAAGGATTGATATACAGTATAAGTACTTACTCCTGTATCATTAAAAGGTTCAAATTTAGTTCCCTCTGGCTTCTCTTTCAGTAATGTTTTTTCAGAGTTTGAGGAAAATGTGACATTCCCGGAAGCAGAATTTATGGTAACGTTTAATTTATCAGATTTTAGAATTATACTATTCTTGTCGGTCTTGACACTAAAAGCAGTTTTTGATGGTTTTAAAATTACCGACAGACTCTCTTTGTTATATGGTTTTCCCTCTGGAAATTTAATAACCCTGACAATAGACGGACTATAAAACTGTATTTCGGTAATATTGCCGTTAATAACTGTTTTAATTCCATGATCGGTCTTCTGAAAATTTTGGCCATTGCTGCTTATGCAGATTAGCAGGGCAATAAATAGATAGTGAATTGATTTCATTTATATTAATTTATTTATTTATTAGATATTTCGGTTAGATAAAAAAACAGCATGTCAAGATAAAGTTCAGACTGATGCCGGCTTTCTAATGCCCATGACTATGACTACTGCTATTAACAGAGTTGCTTTTAAATATTATTTTCTTCAGCATAATCTTGGCTGTCTGCATTCTTCTTATGATTTTTCTCCATGTATGATTTTGGCGAGAGACCATAAAATTGTTTAAAACTTGTAGAAAATTTTGAGATATTTGAAAAACCAACTAGATAAGCCACTTCAGAAATATTAGTATGTTTTGTAGCCAGCAGTTCGCCTGCCTGCTTTAATCGTATATTGCGAATAAGATCTCTTGATGATTGATTTGTCAGCTCTTTTAATTTTCTATGCAGATGGACACGGCTAATACCGATTTCAGCAGCGATCATTTCAACATTCAGACTTGGATTATTTAGGTTATTATTGATAAAATGCATTACTTTTTGAATCAGCTTTTCATCGACAGATTCCATTGTTATTTTTTTTATTTTGTCTTCCTGTGCCTGATTACCGTTATAATTGTTTTTTAATAACTCTCTTGTCCGGATAAGATTAAGAGCAGTCTTTTTCAAAATTTCCATATTAAATGGCTTAGTAATATAAGCATCTGCGCCAATATTAAGCCCCTCCAATTGGTCGTGTTCGTGCGATTTTGCAGTTAGCAGAATAACAGGAATATGATTCAGATTAATGTTTTTCTTTACTTTTCGGCAAAATGTTACTCCATCCATTTTTGGCATTCTTACATCACTGATAATTAAATCCAGAGGTTCTTTTAGAACTATATCCAGAGCATCTTTTCCATTGGAGCTGGTAAGTACCTTGTATTGAGCAGATAACTCTTTATAGATATACTCTCTGATTTCCTCATTGTCGTCAACAACTAATACTTTTCGTTTACTTGCCGTATTATTGACAAACTGTTTGTTGTGCTCCTCTAGTGTAACAGTCTCTATGCCAGACTCTAAAGATTCACCGTCAGTTTCTTGGACATCGGTTGTTTCTTCTTTTATATGTTCTTTTTGAATTGGTATGCTGATGATAAAACGGCATCCCGGGGTTTCAATATTGTTTTCAGCTGTGATGCTTCCGTTATGAAGCTCAACTATGGATCTTGTTATGTGCAGCCCGATACCAGTACCTTCTGAATATTGGCGTTTATTGTTTTTAACCTGATAAAATCTGTCGAATATTTTTGATATTTCCTTTTGAGCGATGCCAATTCCATTATCGGCAATGGTAATACTAAAATCAGACTCATGCTCATCTATGAAAACATCAATCTTTCCTCCATTATGTACAAACTTAACGGCATTGGACAGTACATTTTGTATTATCCGGTCAAAATATTTTGGATCTACCCAAGCATATAAATTTGGCTTTTGATGATGCAGTTTTAATTCGACGTTTTTTGCCTGAATCTGATCTTCAAACAATAGGCAGAGTTCTTGAATGGAACTGATAATATCTGTTTTTTCAAAGTCTAACGAAATTTGTCCCTGGTCAATTTTACGGACATCCATTACCTGGTTTACAAGCTGAAGAATTTTCTCTGAATTCCGGCGCATCACTTGGTAATATTTTTGCCTTGCAGTATCCTGATCTGAGTTTATTAATTTAATCAATGGGTTAATAACCAGAGATATTGGCGATTTTATATCATGTGAAATGTTCGTCAAAAATTGAAGTTTGGCTTCGTTTATTTGTTTGTTTTGTAAATGTTCCTGTATTTTATTTTTGGTTTTTTCCCTTTGTTTGATTTGCTGTACTACCACATATATAACAGCTAGAAAAAGGAGCCAATAGATACATTTTGCCAAAAAAGAAAAATACCAAACTGGATGAATTGTGATGGCAAGTTCGCGGACATTTGAATACTTACCGTAGATTTCTGCTTTGACCTTAAAATTATAGGTCCCTGGCTCAAGATTGTCGAATGTTACATTATTAACACCTTGCTGTAATTTGTTCCATTTGTTATGTTCCAAAGAATAAAAATAGGTGATGTGCTGTTGTGTATTAAAATCCATGGTCGAAAACTCAATACTAAAAGAATTGTCATCATGACCCAGATTTACAGTTTTGGCATCAATAAGAGCGCTGTTGACAATATCAAACTGATCCGATTTCATTCCTTTCTTTACAGACTTGTCCTGAATATAAAATCCTGTGATATAAACAGTAGTAAATTTAGCGCTGTCTTTTATTTTATCCGGATCAAAATAAGTGACGCCTTTCATTCCGCCAAATATAATCTGGTTTTCTTTATCTATAAACGAAGCATTTTTACTGAATTCATTGCCCTGAAGCCCATCATTAAAATAGAAATTAAAAAATTTCTTGCTGCGTGGATTAAATTTTGAAATACCGTGGTTAGTGCTAATCCATAAATTACCGCTTTTATCTTTTTCTATTGCGCAGATTATATTGCTGGGTAAATTATTATCTGTTGTGTAGACAGTAACAGGCAATCCTCCCTTTGGCTGATATATCAGACCTTCAGAGGTGCCAATCCATAAGTTACCCTTATCATCTTCCTCTAAAGCATAAATAACTTTTTTATCTAAAGTATGATTTAATCCGTTTTTTTTAATGTAGCTTTTGGTTTTAAGATCTAAGCAAAAAAGTCCGTCATAGGTTCCAACATATAATGTATTGTTTTTAGAAAGTAAAAGACAGTTAACATACTTGTTTGTTAGTGTGTTATCACTGTTTTTTGGATTTGAATCATTATTGATCACCTGATGCGTTTTCAAATCCATTGTGTAGAGACCGGAGCCCAGTGTCCCAATCCATAAATGTTTGTCGTGGTCTTCGGTAATACTGTATATGCTCTCAACAGCTTTATTTTCATTATCCAGCATATTGTGGACAAAATCAAACGTATTAGTGCTTCGATTGAGTTTTGCCATTCCATGTAAATAAGTTCCAATCCACAGATCATTATTGGAATCCTCAAAAATGCACATAATAGTCAATCGGCCAAAACCGTTTTTTTCAATACTGTAATGATATTCTCTTTTGTTTTTTGACGAAATACCATACAAACCATCTCCATCTGTGCCTACCCATAAAATGCCTTTTTTGTCCTTGTAAACTGATAGGACACAGCTGGAACCAATAACGTTATTGGTAACGGATTGAAATCCTAAATAATTAAAATTGTTCTCTTTGGGTGGTAATAACAGCACTCCTTTTTGAAACAGCCCCATCCAAAGATTCCCAGCTCTATCCTCCAAAATTGTGTGCACTTTGGACATCGAGAAATCAAAATTTGGAACATTATAATTGGCAAACGAGATTTTCTTCTTTATTGGATCATAAGAATACAGCCCCATTCCGTCTGTGCCAACTAATATTTTATTGTTTTTATCCAAAAAAAGTTTTCTTATCGGGAGAGGAATTGAAGGATTAAAAGAATCAAATTTTTGTTCAGATTTACTGTAAATAAAAAGCCCGGAGTTTAGTGTACCAACAAAAAGATTTCCAGCTTTATCTTCGCAGATGCTGGTAACATTAGTCATGTGTTCTTTTGAAAGGAAAAACTGTTTTGCATTATTATTGATGTCAATTCTCCAAAGCCCTTTATCTTGTGTTAAAATCCAAAGATTCTGATCTTTATCCTCATACAGCTCATGAATCAGGGTTGTGGATATGCTGACAGGTAATGGTTTTGCGGTTGGTTTTTCTTTTTTTAGATCAGCTTTGAAAATCCCATAACCAGAAGTGCCTATTAAAATTTCACCATTTTTTTTCTGCAGCATACAGCTTACATGAGGATTAAATTTTCTGTTTTCAGTGTCTGTTATCAGGACATCACTAAAGGAATCTGTTGCATGATTATAGATTTGCAGTCCATTAATGAAACCAAAAAATAAGTTCTTGTTCTTATCTTCAAAAATTGATTTTATGTAATTGTTGAGGGGAGAACCAGGGGTGTTTTTTTTGCTTTTGTAAATAACAAATTTTGCCCCGTCATATCTGTTTAATCCGTCCTCAGTAGCCACCCAGATATATCCTTTACTATCCTGATATATAGAATTAATTAAACTGCTGGACAGTTGTAAATCTGACGTATACAGCTTCCCTGATTGAGATCTTGCCGTATATGACATCAAAAGGAAAATGGCTGTTATTATTTTTAAGTTTTTCAAAATGAAATACAATTTGTTAAAATAATTTTGATCTGAAAAATTAAGCAGCAATGTTTTTTAAAAATGAAATTAGGACTGTTTTTAAATATAGTGCAACTGACTACAAGTTTAAGAGATATATTTTATTTCAACAAATTTTCATCAAGAAAAAAAATGTTTATTTTGTGTTTCGTACATTATTTTGACATTTAAATTTAATTTTAAATAATAAAAACATAAAAATGTTGATTTTAATTAAATTTTTAGTTACAAATGTATAAAATACATTTAATTTATGCTATAACTTCATTAATTTATTAAAAATTGTGTAATTTTTAATAAAATACCTTTTCTGACAAGCAGATTTTGTTTGAAAATTGTCTTTATGACTATATGGATGCTTTTAGTTACAGATTATACTTCAAAATCAAAAAATCCGAATTAAGATTGTTGAGCAATAAACATGTTTTATCAGAAAGAATTGAAAAGTATATTCTAGTTTATATAGAAACCGTACTAGTAGAGATTTCTAGTTTCTTTTGTAATATTAAAAGGTTGGGAGGAAATTTTTACAGGAAAAATTCTAACTAGCAATATGTATTAACAGCTTTGGATTGAAAGAGGATTACTTTTAGAAGCAGTTTTAATGTTGTCAATTCGACTATAATGCGTGGTTTGCTGTTAAAATTCGAAGCTGAATCCTTTTTTAGTCAGCTTCTGGTAAATTTCAGGGTCAAATTCATAAAGCTGAGCGGCTCTGTATTTTGCATTCTGCTGTTTTTCGGGCAGAGACTTAAGAAGTTTCATGTTCAGGAATTTACGTCTGAAATTTGGCTTGTCCATTTCGTACCCTAAAATTTCCTCATATAAACGCATAAGTTCAAGTAAAGTGAATTTTTTTGGAAGTAATGAAAAACCTATTGGAGCCTTTTTAACTTCTTTCCGAAGTTTTTTAAGGGCGTATTTCAATATTTTACTGTGGTCGAAGACTAGCTTTGGCAGTTCGTTAATAGTGTACCACCGTGCATCAAAGGTATTTTCTCCTGCTGTGATGTTGTAATCTGTGCGTTTGATTACGGCATAATAGCCTATGGTAATAACTCGGGCTGAAGGATAACGATCGGGAGCACCGAAAGCTTTTAGCTGCTTGAGATAAATATTATCAAGTCCTGTAACTTTTTTTAAGAGTCTGTATGCAGCTTCTTTTATATGTTCTCTCTCGGTAATCCACCCGCCGGGAAGACCCCACTGGTCTTTTGATAAACCTTCACCATGCTGTACTAGGAGTATTTTAAGGGTTCCGTTATCATAACCAAATACTGCACAGTCAATGGTTATGTCTCTCATTACCCATGTAGTATCATTGCTCACGATTTTTTTTTTAGTTATGTTTTCTGCCACAATATGCTTTTTGGGTTAGATGCAATCTGATTTTGCTTAATTTATTTGGCAAAAATATTAAAAAGGCGTTATATATTGTCATGATGACTATATTATTATTCGAAATTAGATGTTTTTTTGCTGAAAATGTAATAATTGTAAAATACACACTTATTTTTCCTGCTTTTAAAGAAAATCCTATATTTTTACACAATCGTTTGTTTAATGATTATTTTTTCAATATGCTTTATTTTTATGAAGCTATTTTTACTGATTTATCTGCTGAATTATTTTTTTAAAGTTAAAAATTATGAAGTCAAAAATTGTTTTAGCTATTGTAGTTATATTTTGTTCAGGCCTCACTTGGTCACAAAAAACAGTTCTGGAGTCTCCTAATCAAAAAATTATTGTTGCATTGTATGCTATGGACGGTACTACTAAAGGTGAATGGTATTTGAAAGTGTCATATCGTACAGATAAAAATAAATCAGAGATTCTTCCAAAAGTAAGTCTTGGGCTTTCTCGAAGTGATCAAGATTTTGGGAAAGAGCTCATTTTTCTAAAAGCAAGTAAGCCGAAAACAGTAAAGGAACATTACGCGCTCCCTTTTGGCAAAAAATCATTACGGGAAAATACAGCAAATGAAATGACGATTTCATTTGAAAATCCAAGTAAAGCTAAGCTTAATCTCATTATAAGAGCCTATAACGACGGACTGACTTTTCGATATGAATTTCCAGAGAAGCAAGGGTCATATATTATGAAAGATGAATTCACAGCTTATCAAATACCAAAAGAAAGTATGCGCTGGCTTGAAAAGTGGAACACTGCAAATGAAGGTTTATACGCATCTTCAATCGAAGATAAAATACTTCAGCAGGAGTGGTGCTATCCAGCACTATTCAATTCAGCTGATAAATCTTGCTGGTATTTGGTTCATGAGGCCGATTTAGACCGAAACTACTGTGGAACAAAATTGAGTAATGTACAAGATAAAAACAATTATAAACTTACTTTTCCAGACCCTAAAGACGGCAGAGAAACTGGAGAATCAAATCCCAGCATTTCTCTTCCATGGAAATCCCCTTGGCGGGTAATCAGTATCGGCAGTCTGTCTGATATAGTAGAAAGCACTTTAATTGAAGATGTTTCGGCACCCACTAGTTTTAAAAGCACTGATTGGATAAAACCAGGCAAAGTATCGTGGAATTACTGGTCAAGCAATCATGGTACTAAAGATTATAAAATTGTATGCGAATTTACCGATTTGGCTGTAAAAATGAATTGGCCATATACTCTTTTAGATTGGGAATGGGACGCTATGGCAAATGGCGGGAATTTAGAAGACGCTTTGAAATACATACACTCTAAAGGGATAAAACCTCTTATTTGGTACAATTCCGGAGGTAATCATACCTGGGTTTCATCTACTCCAAAAGACAGAATGCTTACTCATAAAAATAGAGTAGAAGAGTTTACAAAGCTTAAAAAATTAGGTGTCGCCGGTGTCAAAGTTGATTTCTTCGAAAGCGAAAAACAGGATATGATAAAATACTATCTTGATATTTTAGAAGATGCAGCCCAGTTTGAAATGATGGTATATTTTCATGGCTGTATTGTACCGCGGGGCTGGTCAAGAACTTATCCCAATCTTATGACCTATGAGGCTGTTCGTGGAGCCGAATGGTATAATAATGGTCCCGAATTCAGTGTTTCGGCACCAGAGCATAATACTGTCTTGCCTTTTACAAGAAATGTAGTGGGCGCAATGGATTATACTCCAGTTACTTTTACCAATTCCCAATTTCCGCATCATACAAGTTATGGGCATGAGTTAGCACTTTCAGTAATTTTTGAGTCCCCTTTACAGCATTTGGCAGACAGGCCGGAAGGATATTATGAACTGCCTGATGAGGCCAAAACTTTTTTGAAAGAAGTTCCCACAGCTTGGGATAATACAAAACTTATTGACGGCTATCCTGGACAGGAAGTTACTATGGCACGCCAAAAAGGTGATTCCTGGTATATTGGTGGAATCAGCGGTTCTGAACACCAAGAAAAAACAAAAAAAATTAAGCTGGATTTTTTTAAAGAAGGGGTTAGTTACCGTGCTGTGATTATTGCTGACGGCAAGCATGACAAGGATTTTAATTCGCAGGTAATAACAGCAGATAAAGCAAGCACTATTGAAGTAAAATTACTCCGCAGAGGAGGTTTTGTCATTTCTTTAATTCCAATTCAAAAATAATTTTAAAAAAATAGTAGTATGCAAAGATTCATATGCATTTTATTTTTAGGATTGCTGTCTGTCACTATTAATGCGCAGCAGTATAAAAAGCATGTTTTAACGAAAGACAGATTATCTATAGATTTATCAGAAGGAGTATTAAATATAATGCCGCTCACGGAAAAATCAGTGCGGGTACAGTATCAAATAGGAAATGCAAAAGAAGCGCAGGAGTTTGTATTGGTAAACAAACCCAATGTACCCAGTTTTACATTGAAAGAAAGCGCAGCAAGTCTGCAGCTAATCACAAAAGCCATAACGGTCACATTTGACAAAGAAACAGGAGTTCTCAAGTATATCGATAAATCCGGGAAAGTATTCCTT
This sequence comes from uncultured Flavobacterium sp., assembly GCA_963511795.1. GTDB lineage: Bacteria > Bacteroidota > Bacteroidia > Flavobacteriales > Flavobacteriaceae > Flavobacterium. The sequence continues at coordinate 62,185 of CAUPKP010000011.1, forward strand.
TGCGAAAAGGCAGATACAAGGCTAATGAAACCTAGCACTGTTATGGGAGAATCTTGTTTTGTAGCTCAGCAGGGTTTTGAATCTCCTGAAGATGAGTACTTGTTTGGACTCGGGCAATTTCAAGACGGCTTTTATAATCTAAAGAATGTAACCCGAAAGTTAATTCAAGTCAATACACAGATTGCAATTCCGTTTTTGGTTTCTAATAAAGGATATGGATTATTATGGCATCAATATGGTCTGACTTATTTTAATCCTAGCAATCAGGATATTTCTTTGGTTAAAAGTAATGCTAAAGATGATGAAAAACGCGAAGCTGAAGTTACAACAACTTCAGGTACTCAAAGAGTGTCACAACAGCAGTCCATATATTCTGGAAATTTTTCGGTAACTAAAGATGGCGAGTATTCTGTGATGCTTGATCTTGGAGATATGGATAATCGTCATTTAGTACTGATTGATGATGTAGATGTAATTAACCAATCTAATTTGTGGCTGCCGCCAGCAGTGAGTAAATTGATTCAATTGAAGGCGGGACAGCATACTGTAAAAGTTATTTGCAAATCGAGCAACACTCCTTCTCTCAGCTTAAAACTTTCTAATAACGAAACAGTTTTTAATTCACCTAATGCTAAATCACTTGATTACGTTGTTTTTGCAGGAAATGACACTGACGAAATTATTGCCAATTATCGCAGCTTAACCGGCAATGTGCCCATGCTGCCCAAGTGGGCCTTCGGATTTTGGCAATGCCGTGAGCGGTATACATCTGGTGAACATTTGGTTTCAACCCTTAGAGAATTTAGAAAACGCAGTTTACCAGTTGATGTTATAGTACAGGACTGGCAGTATTGGGGAAAATATGGCTGGGGTGTACCTAAATTTGATGAAGCGCATTATCCTGAACCAGAAAAATTTATAAAGGAAATTCATGATCTAAATGCTCATTTTTCGGTTTCTGTTTGGGAAAATTTGAATAAAGAATCTGAAATTGCTAAAGAATATGTATCTAAAAATTTGTTTATAAAAGACAGTCCTTGGATAGATATTTATAATCCGGAAGCTCAAAAAACACATTGGAGTGCACTTAATAAAAATCTATTTACTCTAGGTGTAGATTCTTGGTGGATGGATGCAACTGAACCTGAAAATGATGCCCTAAGAGGTAAACAAACGTATTTTGGTTTAGGTGATTTTTACCGATTGACATATCCATTATTTGTTAGCAAAGCTGTTTATGAAGGACAAAGAAATACCAATCCAGATAAGAGAGTTGCTATCCTTACCCGTTCTGCATTTTTGGGACAGCAGCGGTACGCTACCATCAATTGGTCGGGAGATATAGGCTGGGATTGGGATGCCTACAAGCGTCAGATAGCAGCGGGATTGAATTATAATCTTACCGGAATGCCTTATTGGACTACCGATATAGGCGGGTTTTTCCGTCCTGGACAAGGACAGTATACAGATGAAAAGTATCATGAAATACTCACCCGCTGGTTCCAATGGGGAGTTTTCAATCCAATTTTCCGTATACACGGATATCAAACAGAAACGGAACCTTGGAAATATGGTGAAAAAGTAGAAAACAACATGCGTTCCATGATGAATCTTAGGTATCAGCTGCTGCCATATATCTATTCGGAAGCCTGGCAGATATCTAAGAACAATTCCACTTTGATGAGACCGTTAATTATGGATTTTAATGCAGATACTGCTGCTGTGAGTCAAGCTTATGAATACATGTTTGGAAAATCACTTTTGATTGCCCCGGTTACTGCTCCTGATGTGACAGATTGGAAAGTTTATCTGCCAAAACAAAACGCTTGGTACGATTTCTGGACTGGAAAACGATTTGAAGGAGGACAAACGATTTTAACTCCGGCTCCATTAGATAAAATTCCAGTTTTTGTAAAGGAAGGTTCCATTGTACCTATGGGGAAAGTAATTCAAAATACACAAACGAAACAGGATGAACTTGAAATTCGTGTCTATACTGGTAAAGATGCTTCGTTTACACTTTACAATGATGAAGGAGATAATTATAATTATGAAAAAGGAAAATATATTGAGATTCCTATAATTTGGAATGAAAAAAATCAAAGTCTGACGCTGGGAAATCAGATAGGTAATTATAAGAATCAAATAACTAAATATACAATGAATATTGTATGGATATCTGGAAAACAGAATAATATTGTGACAAAAACAATACAATATACAGGAAAGAAGACAGTGGTAAATAAATAGCGTAAATTAAAAAGACGCACATTCATAACACATTAAAAATAATAATTATGACCAAACTATTAGAATTTAATATAAAAAAAGCATTGGCTTTGGGAGTATTATTCCTGTTGAATTTTTCTGCAGTAAATGCTCAACGTCCCATAATTCAGACAAAATATACGGCAGATCCTGCGCCAATGATTCATAACGATACCATCTTTCTTTATACTTCACATGATGAAGACGATGCTGAGGGTTTTAAAATGCTCAATTGGCTGCTTTATACATCTACCGATATGGTCAATTGGACAGAGCATGGAATAGTTGCTTCTCTAAAAGATTTTAGCTGGGCAAAGCAGGATAATGGAGCTTGGGCAGTTCAGTGTATCGAACGTAATGGTAAATTTTATTTGTACTGTCCTATGCACGGCGGCGGTATAGGAGTTTTAGTTTCAGACAGTCCTTATGGTCCATTTAAAGATCCATTGGGTAAGAGATTGATCAATTCTGATCATACTTGGAACGACATTGATCCAACTCCGTTTATTGATGATGATGGTCAGGCGTATTTGTATTGGGGAAATCCAGACTTGTATTACGTGAAACTGAATGAGGATATGATTTCATGCTCAGGTGAAATTGTAAAAGAACCTACTAAACCCAAAAATTATCAAGAAGGTCCTTGGGTTTGGAAAAGAAATAGTCATTATTATTTGTCATATGCTTCTACCTGTTGTCCTGAAGGCATTGGCTATTCAATGAGTAAGTCGCCTTTAGGGCCGTGGGAATACAAAGGAATGATTGTGGATGCAAGCGAAAAGACAAGAGGAAACCACCCCGGAATCATAGATTATAAAGGAAAATCATACTGCTTTGGACATACTTATGATTTGATTAAAAGTGTGACTTCTACATTTTATGAAAGACGTTCTGTAGATGCTGATGAAATTATTTATAACGAAGATGGGACTATTCAAAACCATGATTATTTTACAAAAGATGGACCTGAACAGATTGAAACATTAAATCCTTTTTCCAGAGTTGAAGCAGAAACAATGGCTTGGAGTAAAGGCGTTAAAACTGATAAAAGCAATGAAGCAGGAGTATATGTAACTCAAATTCATAATGATGATTTTATTCAGGTTAGGGGAGTTGATTTTGCTAAAGGAGCAAAAAAAATTGATATTATTGCAGCATCTGCCAATACAGGAATGATTGAGATACGTGCAGATAAATTAGACGGTGTTGTTATTGGAACAGTAAAAATAGAAAATACCGGCGGCTTGCAAAACTGGAAAACATTTAAAACCAAAGTATTAAAAGTAAATGGTGTACATGATTTATTCTTTGTTTTCAAAGGAGTACAAGGGGAGCTGTTCAATTTTAGCGCTTGGAAATTGAGTAAATAAAGCAGAAAAGATTTCAGTTAGAACTTATTATTTTCATATAAAAAACTTCCAAAAGGCATCTGACTTTGGAGGTTTTTTTATGGTCCAAAAATAAATGTATGGCTCGCACAGCTTAAATGTCATAATTGTAACAAATGAGGCAGTTTTTCGATACAAATGAATCGCAGTTTTATTTTATAGTAATTTATGTTGTTAACAGTTAAAATGTTTTAAGCAAAATAAACTTATGGTCTAATTGACTTTATTATATTTGTAAATTGTGAGCCCAATGCCATATTGTGCGTACCAATAATAAAGAACAGATAGTTATGATAACTAACCTTAAAATGAATTACTATTGCTAAAATTATACAATTATGAAAAACATAATCGAACCCTAATATTCAACAACTCATTTTTTTATTAAAATCTGCTATTTAATGATACAAAAAAAAATACATGTCCTTCTTATAGGATTATTATTGGCCAGCTGTTCTGCTAAACAATACCAAATGATAGATGGTGGTGTTGTTGTAAATGTTAAGCAAAAAAGTAAAACAGACACCCGAAAAGTGCGTTTACAGGTGCTGGGTGACGAGCTTATTCATGTTAGTGCGACCCCAGACAAAGAATTTGCAAAAGATTCTACCCTTATTATTGTTCCCGGAATTAAAAACACTCCTTTTACATTAGATAACAGCCATAAAGATTCAATCATGGTGGTTACATCGCGGTTAAAAGTGATGGTATCCAAATTAGATGGTGGGATTAATTTTAAGGATAAAGACGGGAAACTAATTTTAGCAGAAAAAAAGGGAGGTGGAAAAACTTTTACACCTATTGAAGTAGAAGGAACCAAAGGATTTTCTGTTAGACAAATTTTTAATTCTCCGGCAGATGAAGCTTTTCACGGCTTAGGTCAGCACCAGGCAGATGAATTTAATTATAAAGGTAAAAGTGAAGAATTATTTCAGTACAATACTAAAGTATCAGTACCTTTTATTGTGTCAAACAAAAATTACGGTTTGCTTTGGGACAGCTACTCTTTAAGCCGTTTTGGCGACAGCCGTCCTTATAAACAATTGAATAACGTTTTTAAACTTTATGATAAAAAAGGAAATCAGGGTTCTCTAACAGGTACTTACACCTCTAAAGATGCAGGTGTTGAAACTCTGGTACGCACTGAAGAGTCTGTTTTTTTTGAAGATATTAAGAGCATAAAGAATCTTCCAAAAAAATTCCCTTTAAAGAATGCAAACGTAACCTACGAAGGAGAAATAGAAGCACCCGAAAGCGGCGATTTTAAGTTTACTCTTTATTATGCAGGGTACGTAAAAGTATATTTAAACAATAAGCTGGTAGTACCGGAACGCTGGAGAACTGCTTGGAATCCTAATAGTTATAAATTTTCTATGCCATTAGAAGCAGGAAAACGTGTGCCGTTGCGAATTGAATGGCAGCCGGACGGAGGAACATCTTATTGTGGTCTGCGGGCTTTAGCACCGCAACAGGCTGACGAGAACGGAAATCAGGTTTGGTGGAGTGAAATGAATAAAAAGCTTGATTACTATTTTGTTTATGGCAGTAATACAGACGAGCTTATTAAAGGCTACCGTACACTCACAGGAAAATCTCAGATTATGCCTAAATGGGCTATGGGCTATTGGCAAAGCCGTGAACGTTATAAAACGCAGGATGAAATTCTTGCCAGCTTAAAAGAATTCAGAAAACGTAAAATTCCGATTGATAATATTGTATTAGATTGGAATTACTGGGAAGAAACTGAATGGGGAAGTCATGAGTTTGATAAGAAACGTTTCCCAGATCCTCAGGCTATGGTAGATTCTATACATGCTATGAACGGAAAAATGATGATCTCTGTTTGGCCAAAGTTTTATAAAACTACAGAACATTTTAAAGAGTTTGACAGGAAAGGCTGGATGTACCAGCAGGCAGTTAAAGACAGTATTCGGGACTGGGTAGGACCAGGTTATGTGGGATCTTTCTATGACGCTTATTCTGGCGGGGCACGTAAATTATTCTGGAAACAGATATACGATAATTTATATCCGTTAGGAATTGATGCCTGGTGGATGGATGCCAGCGAACCTAATGTACTTGACTGTACTGATATGGATTACCGCAAAGCACTGTGTGGACCAACAGCGTTAGGAACATCTACAGAATATTTTAATACATATGCCCTAATGAATGCCGAGGCTATTTATGACGGGCAGCGCAGCGTTGCTCCAAATAAGAGAGTGTTTTTATTAACACGTTCGGGCTTTGCAGGTTTACAGCGTTACTCTACTGCTACATGGAGCGGTGATATTGCTACCCGTTGGGAAGATATGAAAGCACAAATTTCTGCAGGGTTAAATTTTGCAGTGAGCGGTATTCCATACTGGACAATGGATATTGGAGGTTTTTGCGTAGAAGACAGATACGTGAGAGGGCAACAGGAATATGATAAAAATGGACAGGAAAATAAAGATTATAAAGAATGGAGAGAGTTAAATACGCGCTGGTTCCAATTTGGTGCTTTTGCTCCATTATACAGAGCTCACGGACAGTTTCCATATCGTGAACCGTGGAATATTGCGCCTGAAGGACACCCTGCGTATACATCCATTGTATACTATACCAATTTAAGGTACAGACTTATGCCTTATATTTATACAATGGCCGGCATGACATATTTTAATGATTATACAATTATGCGTCCGTTATTTATGGATTTTCCGGCTGATAAAAAAGTTGAAAACGTAAGTGACCAGTTTATGTTTGGTCCGGCATTTATGGTTTGCCCGGTTTACAGCTATGAAGCACGTAACCGCAATGTATACTTTCCAGCAGGTTCTAACTGGTATGATTTTTATACAGGAAATTACATAACAGGAGGTAAGCAGATAAGCGTTGATGCTCCTTATGAGCGTATTCCATTATTTATAAGAGAAGGATCTATCATTCCTGTAGGTCCTGAAATACAGTATACCAGTGAAAAAAAGGCTGATAAAATCGTATTATACGTTTATAAAGGAAAAGATGGCAGCTTTACATTATATGAGGATGAAGACAGCAATTATAATTACGAAAGCGGTAAATATGCTAACATTAGTTTTACTTATAATAATGCAAGCAGCACACTGACTATTGGCGAACGTAAAGGCCAGTTTGACGGAATGCTAAAAAACCGCACATTCACAATTGTAACAGTAAGCAAAGACAAACCTAAGGCGTTTAACTATGAGGTCGAAGGACAGGATATAAGTTATGATGGACATGAGCAGATAGTTACTTTAAAATAGTATTGGGTAAAGATTGATGCCTTTTAGATAATTTTGTAAAAGCCTTATGATACAGGATAGAAGATATGCTGTAAAATTGCTAAGCTTTTATTTACAAGGAATATACTTTGCAATAATGTATACCATAATGAATAAATTATTTTGTGATAAATGATATGTGCTAAACACAAATTTTTAGAACAAAAAATTAATTGAAACCTTGCATAATAATTTATCCAATTACTAAAGGTTGTCTTTAAAAGGACAGCCTTTTTTTATGGTTTTATTGGTCTCAAAAATAGTTAAAGCTATGCACTTTAGTGCATTCCGCTTTCCACAAATGTACTAACAATACCGCGTTCGCGTTGTTCAGGCTGTGAACTGTTTTTTTGCAGTGTTCACAAATTCTGATAACCTCAATGTTAGAACTCATAATGTGGCTAGTTTTGCGTTCCACTGTGTCTCTGTGTGTCATAATTTCGTCAAAAAATCGGATAAAGGAAATTATTTTCGTGGTACAATAATGGTACAAAAAGGAACAAACTATCTGCAAATAAAGCTAAATAAACAGAAAGAAGAATCCCAGTTAAAATGCCGTTTTATGACATTTTAACTGGAATTCTTTGTTTTATTTTGTGATGTTTTGTAAGATTTATTTGCCAATACAGAAAATAACTTTCCTTACTCTAATGGAGCTCTAAACTTCAGTGGTACAATTATGGTACAATTTAAAGCAAACTATCGCAAAATATAACAAAGATATCCTTATTGAGTTAACAAAAACTTATGGGAGTTTTTTGTTACAAAAGTAGTTATAAACTTTGAATATTGATTATATCACTGACATAAAAAAAGCTAAGTGATGTATGATTAGAGTACTTAGACATCAGGATTAAAAAGTAAAAGGTCAAAAATCTAAATATTAGATTTTTGACCTTTTTTCAATATCATTTTGAATTTCTAAATAAGTCTTTATCCGACCTGACTTAATCTATTTCATTAACTCATGTCTGTAAAAATACATACGTTTACCTTGTTTATTAACAGGGATTTCCCTTTACATACTTTTCTAAAGATAGGTATTTAGTTGTAAGTAAATGGCTTTATAGTGATCAGTTGTTTAAATCTCATGTAAAAGTATTTAATGCCAACATTGGAGATAATAGGTGTCCTTTAAAGTGGGAGTTTGGCTTTTAATTTCTAATAGTTGCTGGTTATTGACCATAAGATATTTAATCCATTAAGGAGAAATGTTAGCTAGAACTTTCTGGTTTGGTAAATAAAAGTATTGAACAGAAAAGCAAGTGAGGATACGGATATTTTGAGAAGTAAATTAGTCTTAACTAGACTGATAATATAGATCAAAAAGTTGTGTGAAATTATTCTTCTAAAATTATTTGAGAAACAAATATTATTCGTAATTTTACGAATAGACAAAAAAATCAAAATGGATAAGACAAAAAAAGATTATTTTACAGACCAGCAGACAGATTTAGCTAGATATGCAAAAGCATTAGGACATCCCGTAAGAATAGCCATTTTGCAATTACTAAATTCACAATCGTGTTGTTATCACGGAGATATGGCAGAGGAGCTGCCTATAGCTAAATCAACCTTATCCCAACACCTAAATGAGCTTAAAGATGCCGGACTGATTCAAGGAACTATTACGCCTCCAACAGTTAAATATTGTATAAACCGAGAGAATTGGACAATTGCAAAAACACTAATGAACGATTTACTTAAGTAAAAAAATTTGACCATATCATTCGTAGTTCTACGAATACCGAACAATTAAAAAATGAAACCGCAATGTTTATGATTTTCAAAATTAAAATAGTAGATCATGAGTAAAACAATTAAAGTATTAGGGCCGGGTTGTCCAAAATGTAAAACAACATTTCACAATGTTGAAGAAGCAGTGAAACAATTAGGCATAGAAGCAGAAATAATCAAAATTGAAGACATTGAAGAAATGATGAAATATAACGTATTGACTACTCCTGTATTACTGATTGACGAAGTCATAAAAGTTAAAGGAAGAATTGCTCAAATAGGTGAAATTAAAGAATTCTTAAAATAATAAAACAGCATCAATTTTAGGAAATACGCAAGACAGTGAATGTTGCGGTAAATGTTGTTAATCTAAAATAGATCAATATGTTCGACTGGCTTCAAAATTTTGCCGATTGGCTGATATATTCTCTTTTTGCAATTGAGCCGCATACCAAATTAGGAGATGCTCTAAATTTCTTTGTTTTTGACACACTGAAAATTGCACTATTGCTTTTTGTGATAACAACGGTGATGGGAATTGTCAATTCTTATTTTCCGGTGGACAAAGTGCGCAATTTTTTAAGCCGCAATAAACTCTATGGGTTGGAATATCTGTTTGCTTCCGCTTTTGGAGTTATCACGCCATTTTGTTCCTGTTCTTCCGTTCCTTTATTCATTGGTTTTGTAAAAGGAGGAATTCCGCTTGGGATCACATTTACGTATCTCATTACTGCACCATTGGTAAACGAAGTGGCAATCGCCATATTTTTGGGAGCTTTCGGATTTAGAATAACAGCCATTTATGTAGTTACAGGAATCGTTTTGGGAATAATAGGCGGTTTCACTCTCGGTAAATTAAAGTTAGAAAAACATCTTTCGCCTTGGGTGCAAAATATCATTGCCAATGCACAAACAGAAGCTGAATTCGAAACAGATCAGCAAAAATTGGCACAGCGATTTCCAGGTATTTTAAAAGAAGCTTATACTATTGTGAAAGGTGTGGCACCCTACATCATCATTGGTATTGCCATTGGCGGACTGATGCACGGGTTTATTCCAACTGGATTTTTTGAAGCGTATATCAGCAGAGAAAATCCTTTTGCAGTGCCAATAGCTGTGATTTTGGGAATTCCAATGTACAGCAATGCGGCAGGAGTTATTCCAGTCATACAAGTGCTGGTTGCGAAAGGTGTTCCGCTTGGAACTGCAATTGCATTTATGATGGGAGTTATTGGATTATCTCTACCCGAAGCAATGCTTTTGAAAAAAGTAATGAATTGGAAATTAATAGCAGTTTACTTTGGAACCATTGGGTTCTTTATGATTTTATCAGGTTACTTTTTTAATTTCATTTTATAAATTGGACCATGGAAAAAATAATTTTTGCAGCGGTATTGTTGCATATTGTGGTTGGCTTTGGTTGGGTACTATATAAACTTCAATTCCAGAAAAAAAAGCCGAAAAACGATTCGGAAAAAGAGATTGATAATCAATAATATAATAAAAAACACAAATGAAAAAAATAGTTTTTAGCCCGGTATTTATAATTTTGGCGATGTTGTTTGCATCCAATAATGGAAACGCACAAACCAAAGCAACGACAACTATACAAGTGATTCAATTTCACTCGGAACACCGCTGTATGACTTGCAATAAAATTGAAGAATTAGCTAGAGTTGCTTTAAAAAAATATCCTTCAATCCCTTTTTCTTTGGTAAATGCGGATGATAAAAAGAATGAAAAACAATGTACTCAATTCCAAGCTTACGGAAGCTCCTTGTTTCTTTACAATACCAAATCTAAAAAAATCAAGAATTTAACCGAAATGGCTTTTATGAATGCAGGTGACCAAGAAAAATTCATCACGGAATTTTATAAAAATATGGACGCTTTCTTAAAGTCATAGTATGGAGTGGATAAACGAATTGGCACAAAATAAAGAAATGCCGTTAGCAGCAGCATTAGCATTAGGATTATTGACAGCCATTGCGCCTTGTCCGTTGGCAACTAACATAACGGCAACGGCATTTATTGCCAAAACCATTAGCAGCCAAAAGAAAGTTTTACTGAGTGGCTTGCTGTACACATTGGGAAGAATGTTTTCCTACACGCTAATAGGTTCAATAATTTATTTTGGCGCAAGCACATTCCAAATAGCTAAACTTTTGCAGGGAAACGGCGAAAAATATATTGGTTTTGTATTGGTAATTCTGGGGCTGATAATGCTTGATATCATAAAACTCAATTTCATAAAAGGAGGGAATTGGATTGAAAAACTTTCGGATAAATTTAAAACTAAAGGTTTGCTGGGGGCTTTCCTTTTGGGCGCATTATTTGCTTTGGCTTTTTGTCCTTACAGTGGCGCACTATTTTTTGGAATGCTTATTCCAATGACTATAAAATCAGGTTTGGCAATGCCGGTGCTGTTTTCCATAGGTACAGGATTACCCGTTATTCTTTTCGCTTTTGTCATTGCTTTTAGTATGGAAAAGCTGGGAATGTATTTCAAAGCCATTACCAAAATCGAGAGAATAATGCGAATTGCTGCCGGAATTATATTCATCATTACAGGATTGTATTGTATCAATATTTATTTTAAAATTATAGAATGAAAGTTTTTTTTCCGTGAATGTAAATTCGATTGACTATCCATAGTTCAAAAAACGTAATCTTTAAAATTTCACATTAAATTTGTAACTCAAAAAAAAATATAGAATGATTGACTTACTGCAAAAAAACTACGGGCATATTTTTGAAAAAGAACTGATTGATGAAATTGCTCAGGTCTCGGTTCTTAAAGATTTTAAGGAGGGTGATGTGTTAATTGATTTTGGTGATTATATCAAGAAAATGCCGTTGCTTATTTCGGGTGCCATTAAAATAATGAGGGAAGATTTAGACGAAGGTGAAATGTTGCTGTATTTTCTTGAAAAAGGGGAGACCTGCGCCATGACTATGGCTTGCTGCATAGGGGACACAAAAAGTGAAATAAGGGCCGTTGCAGAAAATGATGGGCAAGTCATAATGATACCCGTCAACAAAATGGAAGAATGGCTCGGTAAATATAAAAGCTGGAGAAATTATGTTTTCAGTAGTTATAACAACAGACTAAAAGAAATGCTTTCTGCGATTGACAATTTAGCTTTTATGAATATGGATGAACGATTGTTTAGCTATCTTCTTGAGAAAGTCAAAATCAACAATTCAAACCGAATTCTAAGCACGCACCAAGATATTGCCTATGATTTGAATACCTCAAGGGTGGTGATTTCAAGACTGCTGAAAGCATTGGAGAAAAAAGGAAAAATTAAACTCCACAGAGCATATATAGAATTATTGGACAAAAAGTAAAAGCTTTGAATTGGAATTTTGTCTAATCAAATGTTTTTGTGACAGTCAGTAAGGAAAAAAAATCTCTTTATTTTTTTTCTAAAATAAGTCGTTATGTAACTTTTGTAACAGTAGTGTTGAAATTATGGAATTACATTTGGTATTGGATAATTACGTCATTTTTGACAATAACTTAAAAAATACTCAAATGTCAGATCAGCACAAATATCAGGTAAAATTAAATTGGATTGAAAACCGAAAAGGACTTTTACAATCCGATGTTTTAGACAGCAAAATAGAAGTGGTTACACCTCCCGAGTTTCCAAAAGGCATAAGCGGATTATGGTCGCCCGAACATCTTTTTGTGGGAGCTGTAAACAGTTGTTTCATGACTACATTTCTTGCCGTTGCCGAAAATTCCAAATTAAACTTCAGCAAATTCGAATGTAATGCCATTGGAACCTTAGACCGAATCGACGGCAAATACCTAATCACCGAGGTCACATTATTCCCAATTCTGACCATCAATGAGGAAGCATTAAAAGACAAAGGAATTAGAGTGATGGAAATGAGCGAAAAAGCCTGTCTCATTTCAAATTCAATTAATTCTAAAGTCATATTAAAACCCGAAATTCTTATAATAAATAATGCAATAACCACTAAAGAACTAAAGATCAGTTAAAGAAATCAAATTTAATATTGCTTAAAAAGCACTTCTGTTAGAGGTGCTTTTTTTATTATTTGATTTGCATTATGCGGGCTTTCCTTTCTGCCTATTTAATCAAACAATTCTGGATTGCTTAAGATTAATTCTATCTTTTTTATAATTATAGTAATCTGATTCATTTGAGTTTCTATATTTCTAAAAAAAAGACTAATATCCCTATTAACCCAACTTTCAGAAATTACTCTTGCCCCCAGACTTATTCTCAAAACTGCACTTTGAAAATTATTGCCATATTTTACATTAACAGGCTGCCCAATATGGCATTTTTGAGAAGCAAGCCTAAGGATTTCTACAGGGGAATCCGAAAATTTGTCCGATATGTCTGAATTCAGCAATAGGTAGACTTTTTTTACTTGATCAATAGATAATGCTTTTTCATCTTTAAGAATAAAGAAAGGAAAAATTGTGCAGATGTTTCTTAATCCAAATTCGTTACTGTCATAAGTGTTAGTTTTTGTTTTAAATCCAGAAAGAGGTTCTAAAAAATGGACATCTTTAATAGAGTCTTCAACAAAATTACAAAACATCTCAATTCCCATATTTCTGTACAAAATGGGTGTCTTATAATACCTGTCCATTTCAACAATAGCAGCATTCCAGCGCATATTGGATCCATAATTAAAACCATCTGACAAATCTTTGGAGCAAAACCAGGATGCTGGCCAATCGGAATGATTGTAATAATTGGTCAAACCTTTTGGTATAGTAATTCTTGCAGAATTAATGGATTTACTAACTTTTTTAGGCAGGATTAATGCTCCTGAATAAGGAGGTCCTGTAAAGTATTTGCTTCCGGTTATTGTAATTATATATCCTTTATTTAAATAATTTTGAATGTCTTTTGGGTCTAATCTAAGCTGTGAAGCATCTACAATAATCTGCATGGATAAATTTTCAAGGGTATTCAGGCTTTTAATTATTTCTTCGCTTGGTGATTGATACCCTAATTTTGATTGATCCATTACATGCAGTACAATATGCCTTCCTGATTCAGTAGTTTTTGAAATGGCAGTAAAAACTTCTGAATCCAATTGGAATGAGGATTTTAATTCGCCGTTTTCGTCTCTTAAAGGAATTTTAATCAAATCAATATCCCTAAATCCTTCAATTTTGTCCCCTTTTGTAACCGGATGATTTAAAGCTGTGGTGTTTTCAAAATGGCACCCTTTTAATGCTGCGGGTACACCGCTTCCCGTTTCATCAGAAGCTACTAAAACATGCGTAATTTCCTTATCGGAAATAATTTGAGTAATGGCTGCTATTTGAAGAGCAGAATCAGTTCCCGATGGTGAAAAAATTATTTGGCATTCATCATTTATTTTAAGGGTTTTTCTGAGGTTGGTTTTCAGCAATTCTGAAAATTCAAGGGTTGTATTTTTGAAACCTTTTTTCAAGCTGTTTTGTATTAATATGCGTCTGACTTTGTCTGTTTTATCAAAAGCAAAATTAGAGATGCTTGTTGCAGTTGATGAGGCAAAAGTAAATGCATCTGGTCTTGGAAATGGTCGGCAGCCATATTTGTTTAATAATTCAACTTCGTCAATATTCAATCTAAGATCGCCTCCTGACATTAATAAGTATTCTGTTGGTTTTGCAAGGTTTTCAAGAATTGGTTCCCAAGACTTTTTAAATACTTTTTTTGAATTATTTATTCCATGTATAGACTCTAGTTCTCTATGTTTTATTAAAGATTCAATATCCAAAGGCTCCACATTTTTAATCATGTCAATTAAAAAATGATTGAGTTTTTTTAATTTTTCCTTATCCTCTTTTGGTAATATTTCATAAAATATTTTAGTGACTTTTACTGCTGCTATATCGCATAAAAGGGTATCTGATTTATCTTTTCCCAAAGCTTTGTACCAAAGTTGCCATTCAATTCCATATCTTAAATAAATCAAAGCTAAAACGGGTTTGTCTAAAAACGACGAACCGATTATAATTGATTTGTTGGGAACAATTTTAAATAGATTGGGTTCATTATTTGAAGTAATAATGTTTATGTTATTGATCTTTGGCACGGTATTAAATCTCTTTAAGACTCTAACCAAATAACTTATATTTTCTTTTTCAAATAAACGGGTTCGTTTATATTGATTTTCAATAAGTATATTATTTGTCATTTGTATTATAATTAAAACTTTAAAATTAATCTAAATCAGCCTGCTTCTACATTTTATTTATTGAAAATCTGGATATTTATGAGTCAAAAACGCTAAACCAAAGCCTTGTAAATGAAATGAATTGTTTTTAGTGCTTCAGCTTCTTTCGAAAACAAAACACGAACAATAGTAACACTTTTAATTTTTGAAGATCGCATTTTTTTTGATTTATTATGCACAGATATTTTCTCTCCAAAATATTTTCAGCCATTCGCATTATTTCAGGCTAACGGATATGATGCAATTTATGATTTCTTTTTAAGTTAGATATGATTGCAGACATGTTCTGTCTCGTGTTCTCTGTGATGATGACAGCCTTCACCCGAATCGGCTATTTTACCTTTTAAAAAGCTTTCGACAAGCTGGAGAACATCGCCTGAACAGCCACGATAAACTTCGATGCCGTGATTTTTCAGTACATTTAATGCTCCTGCTCCCATATTGCCGGCAAGCATTACACTGACGCCTTTTTCTTCTAATATAGCTCCAATATTACTTTTACAGCCGCAACCCTGTGGTGAGGGCAGCATTTCAGTTTGTTCTATCTTTTTATTTGCGTTTACTGTAAATACAGTGTACACATCACAATGTCCAAAATGGTCATCGACAGCATTTCCGCTTGTTGGTACCGCTAATTTTATCATAATGGCTGGTTTTATTTACATGATTTGAATTCGGGAGGGTATTGATTAACTTCTCCTTTTTTTGACAAATACAGTTGATGATGATAACTTCCTTCTCGAATTAATTTTTTTCCGCATTGCGGACAATCATTATCTCGACATGGCTGTCCTTCAGTGTGTGGGATCCGTGTATTGCAATGCAGGCAGATACAATATCCGATGCTGTCATTTGTTTCCATTAGGTTCAATTTTTTTGTTTAATTTTCGTAAAAGATTAGATTGACAGTAACTGCAGGAATCGGTTTCCTCTTTATTAATATTCAATTTTAAGCAATTTTCGCACTTGTACCAGTGATCATCCGTGTGGTAATTTCCGCCTTCAATAAAAATTGCTTTTCCTTCAACAAAAGCTTTGGCAATCGCTCTCCTTGCTTTTTCATATATTCGGGTAAACGTTGGTCTTGAAACGTTCATTTGTTGGGCGGATTGTTCCTGCGTTAATCCTTCGTAATCTGAAAGCCGTATCGACTCATATTCTTCGTACAGCAATATAACAGGTTCTAAATTCTTCATGGCAATTCCAAAAGGTCTAAAACCTTCCATTATAGGCGGATTTACAATAGTTCTATTTAGCTTCGGTCGTGGCATTATTTAGCTGCTGTTATGATTAATAAAGTTTATTGTGAAGCAAAAATACAAATTATAATGAACAAATGTTCATTATAATTTGTATTTTTGTTACTAATAGTTTTTAAAATAGTACAACTATTTAATCTTTGATAGACCGATAAATAGCATTAGAATTCACATAAGTAATTTCACCCAACGGGGTAAAAAAATATTCTTTATTAACTATAAAATAAATTCAAATGAAAACATTATTATTAAAAACAGTAGTAATTCTCCTGATTTTTTCAAGTTGTAACAAACAAAAAGAGTCTAAACTCGAAACTGATTTCTCAAGTACTGCAGAAATCAAAAATGACCCAGAAGGCTTAAAACTAATGAAACAGAATTGTTATGTATGTCATAGTGTAACATCTAAATCTCACGATGAAATTATTGCTCCGCCAATGATTGCTGTAAAAAAAAGATATTTAATGCAATATAATACCAAAGAGGATTTTGTAAATGCATTTGTTGCTTACACGAATAATCCTAAAGCAGAAAATGCATTAATGTATGGAGCAGTAAATAAATTCAAAGCAATGCCTAAACTAAATTATAATAGCAATGATTTAAAAAAAATAGCATCATACGTTTATGATAATCAAATTGAAGCCCCAAAATGGTTTCAAAGCCATTTCCAACAAAACGGACAAGGTATGGGAAATGGTCAAGGCATGGGGAAAAGAAACTAATCTACAAACATTCAGTAAACCCGTTGGGTGAAATTAATCTCAAATTATGTATTAGAAACAATGCTACTAAATTTTACTAATTGAACCCGAAAACTCAATTAATTAAACACAGATTTCACAAATTAGCACAAATTAATCTGTGTCAATTTGTGAAATCTGTGTTTAAATTTTAGGAGGTTAATTTTAATGCATATTCTAAATAATTTTGACTTGTGTAACTAATGTAACAGAAAAGAAAAAATCATCAGACGAAATTTGCAACAATAAATAACAATAAACAATTACAGCCATGTTTGGAATTTTTAAAAATATGTTCGCACAAGAGAACAACAGCCAATTAAGTGAGGCCATTCAAAACGGAGCCTTTTTAGTAGATGTACGCACTCCTGCAGAGTTTTCTGGAGGAAGCGCAAAAGGAGCGGTAAATATCTCGTTGGACAAGATGGGTAGCCACTTGGAAAAATTAAAAGGAAAGAAAAGCATCCTAGTGTTTTGTAAAAGTGGCATGAGAAGCGCACAAGCCAAAAGTATTTTGGAACAAAATGGTTTTCACAACGTAATCAACGGTGGCACATGGACAAATGTGCAAAGTGTCATTAATTCAAACAAGTAATAGATAGATCTCAATTCTCATTAACGAGCATAAATTTCATTTGTTTTCACAAGCTTTAGGAGAGCCCTTTCGATAATTCGATAGGGCTTTTCCCTTTTTATCGAGTCTTGCCGAAATAGTTTTTCAATTTTATAACCCTAAATCAGCATTAGAAAATGGCTCGTTGTGATGGGTGTGACTCCTATCTTGTGTTCAGTTTCACAAAATATCTCTCTATGTAACCATTGTTACTGTGCAGGCTTTTTTCCTAATTTACTTTTGCTTCAAATTAATGAATTAGCAATGAAAAATAAAAGAACATTTTCGTTATTGGCAATCCTAGCGTTTTCTTTTTACGGATTCGGTCAGGATACATTGAGCATTTCCAAAAAAGATCTATTTCAAAAAGTGGCCGATAAAAACCTGCAGATTAAAATCGCGGAGAAATCGTATGAATCGGCATTGGCGGATTATCATCAGTCCAATTCCCTGTTTTTGCCTAATGTTTCGGTTTCGCATACCGCGACAGCTACCACCAATCCATTGATGGCATTTGGTTCCAAATTGAATCAGGCAATTTTGACAGCTGCCGATTTTAATCCTACCTTATTGAACAATCCTTCACAAACCAAAAATTTCGCAACTTTAATTGAAGTGCAGCAACCCTTAATCAATCTCGACGGATTGTACGAACGAAAAGCAGCCAAGTCAAAAATGGATGCGTTCCAATTGCAGACCGAACGAACCAAAGAATACTTGGAGCTGGAAGTTAGCAAGGCCTTTATGCAGTTGCAGTTGGCCTACAAAGCGGTAAAAGTTTTGCAAAAAGCTGACGCTGCCGGAAAAGCCAACTTGAAATTGGTGGAAAATTACTTCAGGCAGGGAATGCTGCAAAAAACAGACTTGTTGAACGTTCAGGTTCGCATGAATGAAATCAGTGACCAATTGCAATCAGCCAAAACAAATGTGCAAAATGCTTCGGATTACTTGGCTTTTCTGTTGAATGAGGGCAGCACCAATACTTTATATAAACCTTTGGAAGATCTGGAAAGTGAAATTGTGGTTACTCCGGTAAACATTGCACTTTCAGCAAACAGAAAAGACATTCAGGCAATGGATAAATCTACTGAAGCCTATTCCAGAATGTGGCAATCAAGTAAGATGAATTTCCTGCCCCGTCTGAACGCCTTTGGAAGTTATCAAATGTATGATGATGTTGTATTCGGCACCAATGCAAAAGGATATTTGGTGGGCGCACAATTGGCTTGGAATGTTTTTGACGGATACAAATCCATTGGAAAAATGGAAAAAGCCAAAGCCGATTTCAATAAAGCAGAAGCCGAAGTGCAGCAATACAAAGCGCAAAGCCAAATGGAACTGAACAAAACCAATCGTCAGTTGGCTGATGCCGAAAACAAGGTTAAACTTTCGAAACTTGCTTTGGAACAGTCTCAGGAAGCATACCGAATCAGAAGCAATCGTTTTACGCAGGGGCTTGAAAAAACAACCGATTTATTGCAATCGGAAACCTTACAGTCGCAGAAAGAATTGGAATACCTGCAGGCTGTTTTTGAATACAATTTCACACAGGAATATTTACAGTTTTTAACCAAATAAAACGCCAATTTCAATGACAATTACAAGAATCAATATCAATCCTAAAAATAGTATAATGAAAAACTTTATTTTCAAATCAACACTAACAATTTCGCTTTTGGCCTTGCTGACGTCCTGCAGCGGAGAGAAAAAAGAAGCGGTCAAGAATGAACCTGCCATTGCTGTGCAAGTGAGCGGAACAGCATCAGACGGCAACAGTTCGTTTGTAACTGCAAGCGGTAAAATCGAAGCCCAAAACAGTGCTAACTTAAGTACAAGAATGATGGGTTATGTAACTAAATTGAATGTACACGTAGGACAAAAAGTAACTGCCGGTCAATTATTAATCAGCATCAACAACACCGATTTGCAGGCCAAGAAAGCACAGGTGGATGCCAGCATTCTTCAGGCTACAGCGGGTTATAATAATGCCAAAAAGGACTACGATCGTTTTGTGAATTTATTCAAACAGCAAAGTGCCTCTCAAAAAGAATTGGATGATATGACTGCCCGTTACGAAATGGCAAAGGCCGGACTGGAAGGCGCCAAGCAAATGAGAAACGAAGTGATGGCCCAATTTTCATACTCCAATATCACTGCTCCGTTTTCGGGAGTGGTAACCAGCACTTTCGTGAAAGAAGGAGATATGGCCAATCCGGGAATGCCATTGGTTAGCATCGAAGGCGCTTCCCAACTGCAGGTTACGGCAATGGTTTCGGAGGGTGATATCAATTCAATCAAAAACGGAATGGCGGTAAAAGTTTTGGTAAAATCATCTAACAAAATACTGACTGGAAAAGTAAGTGAAGTGAGTTTGTCTGCTAAAAACACGGGCGGACAATATTTGGTAAAAATAAATCTTGATAAAACCCATTCATCGATATTATCAGGAATGTTTGTGAACGTTCAATTCCCAATTAGTAATAAAGTGCCGGCAATTGAGCAAACAAATAAAGTTTTGGTTCTAGAATCTGCTTTAGTAAAACAAGGGCAATTGACCGGAGTTTACACCATTGGAAACGGAAATGTGGCCATCTTGAGATGGCTGCGTATCGGAAAAACTTTCGGGAATGAAGTGGAAGTTTTATCCGGTTTGTCTGCCAATGAGCAATACATCATTTCTGCCGACGGTAAATTGTATAATGGTGCTATGGTCAGTATTCAGTAATCAGGTTGCAGATTTTAGAATACAGGTTTTAGAAAACTAAATAATGTTAATTCCGCGTGAGGGATAGAAGTGGAAATCCTTTTTGTTTTTCCTTTAAAAACAAAAAGATTGAAACGGATAGCCCGACCCGACCTTTTCGGGAGGGTCACGCCCAAAAAAATAAAAGAAAATGCAAGAAGGAATTTCAGGAAAAATAGCCCATTTTTTCATCAACTCGAAATTGACCATTTTATTGATGGCAGCCTTGATGATAATTGGTGTGTACAGTTCGTTTCTTATCCCAAGGGAGGAAGAACCACAGATTAATGTTCCTATGGCTGACGTAATGGTGGGCTATCCGGGAGCGAGTCCTGCGGAAGTGGAAAGCCGTGTGGCCAAACCGTTGGAGAAAATTATTTCGAATATCAAGGGCGTAGAACACGTGCATACGATGGCGATGAACGGTCAGGCGATGTTGATTGTACAGTTTTATGTAGGTCAGGACGTGGAGCGTTCTTACGTAAAATTGTATGACGAGTTGGCGAAACACGAAAATATGTTTCCGCAGGGCGTTTACAAACCAATGGTAAAAACCCGTTCGATTGACGATGTGCCCATGTTGGCGCTGACACTTTGGAGCGAGAAACAAGACGAGTTTCAGTTGCGCCAGATTGCCGAAGAAGTAACTTCGGAAATCGAGAAAGTAAAAGACGTTGCCATCACCAAAGAAATCGGGGGTCAAAACCGTGAGTTGAAAGTGATTTTGGACAAGGACAAAATGGCCGAAAACGGTGTGGACGCATTAGGAATCATGCAGATGATTCAGGCTAATAACGGCAGTTCACAATCGGGAAGTTTTGTGCAAAATGACAAAGAGTTTTTGATTACCACAGGTCAATTTTTATCAAATGCTGAAGATGTAGAAAATCTGGTTGTGGGTGTCAACAAAAATATGCCTGTTTATTTGAAACAGGTGGCCAAAATCCAAGACGGGCCTTCAACGCCCAAAAGTTATGTTTCTTTTGGATATGGCAAAGCCAATGAGAAATTCAAAACCGCAAAATCAGAATATCCAGCCGTTACGATTTCCATAGGAAAAGTAAAAGGTGCCGATGCGATGAAAATTTCGGAAAAGATTATTGAAAAAGTCGAGCATTTAAAGACGAATCTGATTCCGGATGATGTTCAGGTCGAAGTAACCCGTAATTACGGGGAAACAGCTTCTGACAAAGTGGGAGAGTTATTACTACACTTGGGTATTGCAATTATCGCCGTAACTATTTTGGTAATGCTGGCAATGGGATGGCGTGGTGGATTGGTGGTTTTCTTCTCGGTTCCATTAACCTTTGCGTTGACATTGTTTGCTTATTATTTATTGGGTTATACCTTAAATAGAATCACGCTTTTTGCTTTGGTTTTTGTGGTGGGAATCGTGGTGGACGACAGTATAATTATTGCCGAGAACATGCACCGTCATTTCAAAATGAAGCGACTCCCGTTTAAGCAAGCGGCTATTTATGCGATAAACGAGGTAGGAAACCCAACCATCCTAGCAACTTTCACGGTTATTGCGGCAATCTTGCCAATGGCTTTCGTATCAGGAATGATGGGACCTTACATGAGTCCGATGCCGATTGGGGCTTCTATTGCAATGTTGCTATCCTTGTTCGTGGCATTGACGGTCACGCCTTATTTGGGTTATCATCTTTTACAGGAAAAAGAAGAGCAGGAACACAAAGCAGTCGAAGGATTGGAAACCAGCTGGATTTACAGGATTTACAATAAATTCGAGCGTCCATTCTTGGAAAACAGCGGCAAAAGAAAAATACTGTTGTTGCTAACAGTAGTATTGCTGTTAGGTTCGGTAACGATGTTCTTTACCAAATCGGTATTGGTGAAAATGTTGCCTTTTGACAACAAAAACGAATTCCAGGTGGTAATCGATATGCCCGAAGGAACAACTTTGGAGCGTACGACAGTAGTGACCAAGGAAATTGCCCAGTATTTATCGACTAAAGCTGAGGTGGTTTCGTATCAAAATTATATCGGGACGTCGGCTCCGATAACTTTCAACGGTTTGGTTCGTCACTATGACCTGCGTGGCGGAAGCAATATGGCCGATATTCAGGTGAACCTTTTGCACAAAGAAGAAAGAGACGTTCAAAGTCACGAAATTGCAAAAATGATGCGTCCCGAAATTCAGAAAATTGCCAAAAAATATGGCGCCAATGTAAAACTGATTGAAGTCCCGCCGGGGCCTCCTGTATTGTCAACTTTGGTTGCCGAGATTTACGGTCCAGATTATAAAGAACAAATCAAGGTAGCCAAGCAGGTAAAAACAATTTTGGAAAACACTTCTGATATTGTAGATGTCGATTGGATGGTGGAAGACAGCCAAACCGAATACAAGCTCGTAGTGGATAAAGAAAAAGCAATGCTAAACGGTATTGCACCGCAGCAAGTGGTTGGAAATCTTACCTACTTATTGAAAGAATATCCGGTTTCGAATTTGTATGATGAACGTTCCAACGACAATGTGGGAATTGTGCTTTCGCTTGACGATAAAGACAAAACCAGTCTGCAGGACATTCAAAACCTAAAAATCAAAGGGAGTCAGGGGAACATGATTCCAGTGAGCGATTTGGTAAAAGTAAAAAACGACACTTTGCAGAAAACCATTTACCGCAAAGACCAAAAACGCGTGGTGTATGTAACGGCCGATATGGCCGGAGCATTGGAAAGCCCGGTGTATGCTATTTTGGGAATGAACGAAAAACTGGCTAAAATGAAATTGCCAAAAGGTTTCAAGGTGAACGAACTGTATATGGAACAACCTACGGACGAAAGTGATTTCACTGTTAAATGGGACGGAGAATGGCAAATCACACTCGAAGTCTTCCGTGATCTTGGTGTGGCGTTTATGGTGGTTATCGTAATCATTTACATGCTGATTGTGGGCTGGTTCCAAAACTTCAAAACTCCAATCGTGATGATGCTGGCCATTCCGCTTTCACTCATCGGAATTGTGTTGGGACACTGGCTGCTGAATGCCTATTTCACGGCGACATCGTTCATTGGTATGATTGCTCTTGCGGGAGTGATGGTAAGGAACTCGGTACTGCTGATTGACTTTATCGAAATCCGACTCAATGAAGGTGTAGCACTCAAACAGGCGATTATTGAAGCCGGAGCGGTAAGAACCACACCAATTTTGCTGACAACCGGAGCGGTGGTAATAGGAGCTTCTATTATCCTGTTTGATCCAATTTTTCAAGGATTGGCTATTTCATTGGTATTTGGAGCCATCATCTCTACCATATTGACGCTGATTGTGGTGCCTTTGATTTACTACATAACTGAAAGAAAAAAATGGGAAAAATAATTCCTGTTTATAGTTTAGGGTTGACGGTTGTTTCCGTAACCCTAAACTATAAACAACTAACAATAAACTTTTTTAAAACATGAAATTACTCATTATAACTGCCGTCGCAGAATTTGACAAGAATGTCAAACAAATACTGAAAAAAGCCGATGTAAAAACTTTTACTTATAAAGAAGTAAAAGGATATAAGGATCTTTCGTGGGAAGCTATAGAAAGCAACTGGTTTGCCGGAGAAATTCCAGAAACCGAATCGACATTGTTTTATGTCTTTATAAAAAAAGAAAGAGTTGATACGGTATTTGATCTAATTGAAGAATTTAATAAAAAACTAGAAACTGTATCCAAAATTCATATAGCGGTTTTAAACATCGAAAAATCCAATTAATTAAAATTTACAAATCATGAAAAACAGAATTATCAGGGCAGTTGCCGGAAGTTTTATACTTATAAGCTTATTGCTGTCAATTTACGTAAATCAAAATTGGCTTTGGTTTACTGCTTTTGTGGGTGCCAATTTATTGCAGTCATCCATAACTAAATGGTGCTTGATGGAAGGTATTTTGACGAAATTTGGAGTGAAGGATTGATTTTTAAATAATTGATGCGGTTTTTTCACTTGATCCCAAAATAGGTTAAATAGTCTAAAAAAAGCATACAACCCCCTATTTCATAAGAAATAGGGGGCTGTTTTGTGATCTCGTCTGGTGCAAAAATGATATGCAGCGCATCGTTGGATAAACTCAAAACACCTTTGTAAGTTACTTCATGGTTCTCATTTTGATTTCTTCCAGAAATTGAATATTCATCAATTAAATCTAGTAAAATCATTTACTTTCCGATGCAGAAATTAGCAAAAATATTCCCCAGCAGTTCATCATTAGAAACCTGGCCAGTGATAGTGCCAAATTGATACAACGCTTCTTTGATATCAAGAGCCATAAGGTCGCTGGAAAGATTGGTCTCGAGTCCGAATTTCACTTTTTGGATTTCGTCCAGAGCTTTGAGCAGTGAATCGTAATGTCTTGTGTTGGTAACAATAGTTTCATTATTGCGTAAAGCACCAGTGTTGACAAAAGAAAGAAGTTGGTTTTTAAGTTCGTCAACTCCCAGTTTTTCTTTGGCAGAAATCAGTAAAATTTCAGGAATTTCAGCTTTGATATTTTGTATTTCAGCTTCGGTCAGTTTATCTGCTTTGTTTCCAATAATAACCAGCGGTTTCAACGGAAACTGATTTTTTATTTTTTCTAATTCTACTTTTAGTTTTAATCCAGAAATTTTGAACTCAGAGCTGTCAAAAAGAAAAACGACAACCTGAGCCTGTTCAATTTTTTCAAAGGTCTTTTTAATTCCAATACTTTCAACCACATCAGCCGTTTCACGGATTCCCGCTGTATCAATAAATCGAAAGCCAATCCCGCCAATTACCAGTTCATCTTCAATCGTATCACGGGTAGTTCCGGCAATTTCCGAAACGATAGCGCGTTCTTCGTTTAACAAAGCGTTCAGTAAAGTCGATTTTCCAACATTCGGTTCACCTACAATAGCAACTGGAATTCCGTTTTTAATAACATTTCCGACAGCAAACGAATCAATTAAGCGTTTCAATACAAATTCAATTCGGTTCAATAATTCATGAAATTGTGTTCTGTCGGCAAATTCTACATCTTCTTCGGCAAAGTCCAATTCCAGTTCAATTAACGAAGCAAAATTCAAAAGTTCTTCACGAAGCTTGGCAATTTCATTAGAAAAACCGCCGCGCATCTGTTGCATTGCAATTTGGTGCGAAGCTTCATTGTCAGACGAAATCAAATCGGCTACAGCCTCTGCCTGCGAAAGGTCGAGTTTACCGTTCAGGAAAGCTCTTAACGTAAATTCTCCTGCATCGGCCATTCGGCATCCTTTTCGAAGCAATAACTGGATAATCTGCTGCTGAATATAAGTCGAACCGTGACAGGAAATTTCAACAGTATTTTCGCCGGTATAAGAATTTGGATTCTTGAAAATGGAAACCAAAACTTGATCCAATGTTTTCTCGCCATCCATAATATGGCCCAAATGCAGTGTATGCGTTTTTTGAATGGTTAAATCCTTGTTTTTTATAGATTTAAAAACTGAATTTGCAATAGTAATGGCATCTTCTCCAGAAATCCGAATGATAGCAATCGCTCCTGCTCCCGAAGCAGTGGCCAAAGCAACTATAGAATCGTTTTTAATCATAACTAAAAATTTATGCAAAAGTAAACATTTTTTTTGGCTGACAGCTGTTTACCTTTCAGATCGCGATTCACCATTTACAATTGACGCCCATAAAAGCGGTAAATGACAATTATCATGCTTTGTTACCGTTAAGTTTTGTAACTTTATACTTATTATGGATTTATACTTAAATAAATGATTATGAAAAAGATACTGTTTCCAACTGATTTTTCAGACGTTTCAAAAAACGCTTTTATTTATGCTTTAAAGCTGGCTGATGCCGTAAATGCCGAGATTATAACGCTGCATGTTTACCAATTAGATTCTCCCGCATATTTAGACGTTTCCATTTATTTACAGGAAATTTATGAGTATGAAGAATTGGATGAATTCGAAAATTATAAAGACGAAATACCCTTATTGCGAAATATTGCCCAAGCTAATGATTTAGGACACATACCAATTAGTAATGTTCTTATTGAGGGCAGTTTGGTGGCCGAAATTCTTAAACTTTCCGAAGAAGAAAATATCGATTTTATTGTTATGGGAACCAATGGAGCAACTCACCTTAGACAAATATTTTTGGGAACTAGGCTGACCAATATAATGGACGAATCCAAAATAACCGTTTTGGGTGTTCCTGAAAATTGCGAATACAAACCTATCAATAAAATACTGTTTACAACAAAATACCATTTTAACGATATTGAAGCATTGCAAAAAGTGCATAATTTGGCAAAAGTATTGAACGCCCACATCGACTGCTTGAATGTAAAACCGCCTCACAAAACACATAATGACGATTTTGCTGCCGATTTCAAGAACGTTTTTAATAATTCGGGTATCGCTTTTCATTCTATTTTAAGTGATGATGTCGAAGGGACAATTTTAGATTTCATTCAGCAAAACAGCATAAATATGATGGCAGTTCATATAAAACACAAGGGATTTTTTGAAAAACTTTTTCAAGTAAGCCTTTCCAAAAAACTGGCTGTTAACATCAATATTCCGCTTTTATCCATTAAGTAACTAAAGGGTATTTACAAGTTGGGCGTGCCCCCGTTGAGCAAAGTGGACAACTTTTAGTAACGCATATACGGCCACTTTGCTCAACGGGGTCGGGCTATCCGCGCTACTTTGGTAGCCAGCTTTTATCCCTCACGCGCTCGCTGAATAAGAAAATTAGTTTTTCATAAAACTAGTTAGAAGAGAAAATACATAAGCAGAATAATTCTGCATTAATTAAACTTTTAATTCACATACAATGAAAAAGATTTTATTTCCAACCGATTTTTCTGAAGTCGCTAATAATGCTTTTATTCACGCTTTAGAATTTGCAAAGATTGTCAATGGAGAACTCGTATTATTGCATACTTTCGAATTGCCTATTATCGAAAATGCCTTCACTCCAGACAATTATTACACCTACTTTGATTCGTTACAGCTGGCAGAATATGATATTTATAAAGGCCAGATTCCAAAGCTTCGTGAACTAGCTCAAAAACAGCATTTGGAAAACATTAAGTTAAATCACAAAATCATGGAAGGCGATTTGATTTACAGCATTAAAAGATCCATAGAACAGGAAAATATCGACTTTGTCGTCATGGGAACTTCGGGAGCTGCTGGCTGGGAATCTTTTTTTATTGGTTCCAATACTGGTGCAGTAGTAACAGCAGTAAATGTTCCGGTACTTAGTGTGCCTGTTGAAGCTAAATTTGAAAAAATTAAAACTATTGGTTTCACCACGCGTTTTAGAGACAAAGACAAAGCAGCTTTACGCCAAGTTATTAAAATTGCCAAAAAAACGCATGCCGAAATAAAATGTCTTTACGTAAAAACCAGTAAATCAGATGTTATCGAAGAAACTATCAATGAATGGAAAAATGAGTTTGGGAACGAAGCTGTTGATTTTATAATTATCAATAGTGATTTAGTCAAAGAAACTATTTTAGATTTTGTATCCCATAGAAATATTGATATTTTGGCGATGATTACTCATAAAAGAAATTTCTTCTCCGAACTGTTCAACCCAAGCCTTACCCAAAAAATGTCCAATATTTCAATTGTCCCTATATTGGCAATGCACGAGGAATAGATTTCAGATAGCAGAAGGCAGATAGCAGATTTCAGATTTTCTGCCTTCTGCCTTCTGCTACCTGATACCTGCATCCTGCTTTCTTGCCATTGAAATTCTGATTCCCTACATTTGTATATCATTAAATTAAACGATGGAAATATATAAAAGTAATAGTAAAAACTATTCAGAGGAATTAAAAGCAATCAATACCAAATACAATACTATTAGCTTTCTAAGGTTTATTAGTATTTTGCTTCTTTTAGGGAGCTTGTTTTATTACATAAAAACCAGCGAATCAGTATTTGTCATTTCGGCAATAATACTGTTTGCTGGTTTTGTTTTTTTGATGCGGATTCATTCTAAATTGTCTTTTCAAAAAAAAATAAAAAGCACTTTGGTCAAAATCAATGAAAATGAAATCACTTATTTGGAACGAAAATTAATCCCGTTTGAAAATGGCGCCGAATTCAATGATTTTCATCATCCGTATGCTTATGATTTAGATATTTTTGGAGAGCATTCTTTGTTTCAAAACCTAAACAGAACAGCAACTTTTATTGGTAAAAAGACTTTAGCAAAGCAATTATTGACACTTTTGCCAAATGATGAAATAATAAAGAATCACAAAGCTGTACAGGAATTAAAAGGCAAATTAAATTGGAGACAAGAGTTTTTGGCTATTGCCAAAGTGGGGCAGGACAGTGAAACATTTTATAAAACCCTGTTGCAATGGAGAGTTTATAATAGTAAGCCATTGTCTAAAGGAGCCGTTGTAATTTCATATTTACTTCCAGCACTTTTTGCAAGTTGTATAATAGGGTATTTGATCACCTCAAACATGATTTTCCTGACGTATTCCTCTTTTTTGTTTGTCATTAATTTAGGAGTTTTGGGTAATTTCACAAAGCGGATTCAAATGGAAATTGCACAATCCGAAAACATCAATACAATAATCAGTCAATACAGCTTATTGGTTCAAAAAATTGAAGAAGAAAATTTTGAGTCGGAGAAACTGAAAGTTTTACAGCAAAAATTAAACTTCAAAAACCAAAAGGCCAGCGCACATCTTCAAAAACTAGCTGAGTTGTTTTCTAATATGGAAACTATCGGGAATTTTGTTACTGCTTTATTATTTAACGGAACATTTCTTTTTAATCTTCATGTTTTAAAATCGATGATTGCTTGGAAAAAAGAACATGCTGAAGTTTTAGAAGAATGGCTGGAAGTTATAGGAGAGTTTGAGATGCTGAACAGTTTGGCAAATTTCGCCTATAATAACCCAGATTTTGTATATCCTGAATTGAATTCGAATTATGAAATTTCTTTTTCTAATCTAAGCCATCCTTTATTAAATCCAGAGACTAGGGTAGGGAATGAGGTGCAGTTTCAGCCACAATCTTTCATGATTTTGACAGGTTCTAATATGTCTGGGAAAAGTACTTTTTTGCGTAGTTTAGGAATTAATATGGTGCTTTCCGGGATGGGTTCTCCCGTTTGTGCGAGTCAGGCAAATGTACATCCTTTGCCCGTTTTAGTCTCCATGCGTCTTTCAGATTCCTTATCCGACAGTGAATCATATTTCTTTGCCGAAATCAAGCGTTTGAAACAAATCATGGACGAATTGGAAGCAAATCCTGCTTTTGTCCTTTTGGACGAAATATTGCGTGGCACTAATTCAGATGATAAACGAAACGGAACCATCGAAGTAGTGAAAAAAGTAATTGCAAAAAAAGCAATTGGAGCCATCGCCACACACGACATAGAGGTTTGTCTAACCACTAATGATTTTCCAGATATTCTAACCAATAAATGTTTCGAAGTGGAAATCAGTGATAACGAACTGCATTTTGATTACAGACTTCGTGACGGCATCTGCAAAAATAAAAGTGCTACTTTCTTGATGAAAAAGATGGGGGTTATTTAGCAAAACGCATACGGAGTCTTTGCGAGGAACGAAGCAATCTCACTATCAAAAGCAAGCAAAGTGAAGCAATTGGCAAAGCAATTTCACTAGCAGAAGCGGTCTCGGTAGGACGTCCAAGCATTTTTTGATAACTTAATAACACAAAATAATTCCGCAAATAACAGCATGAAACCAGGATTTGTTTACATCATTACAAATAAGTATCAAACGGTGGTTTATGTTGGAGTTACTTCAAATCTTCCTCAAAGGATTATGGAACACAGAGAAAAAAGATATCCAAATTCATTTTCTGCCCGTTATAATGTGAATATTTTAGTTTACTATGAGCAATTTCAGTGGATTGAAGATGCAATAACTCGTGAAAAGCAAATAAAAGCGGGTTCTAGAGATGCTAAAAATGATTTAATTCGTTCAATGAATCCAACTTGGAAAGATTTATTTGATGAAGTCAAAGATATAATGACTGAGTAATAAATAGAATATAATCAAAGTCTTTGCGAGGAACGAAGCAATTGCACTAACCTGAGCAAACAAAGTAATTTCACTATTAGAGGCAAGCAATGTAAATAAATTGGAATCGATATCCGATATGAGATTGCTTCGTTCCTCGCAATGACTTAGGATAAGTCCAAAAAAAAACCAAAACTCTGGTTAGGAATTTTGGCTTTTCAAATATAAAAATGGTTTTGGTTAGTTTCGTATTTTAAGGTAACTAGCTGTTAAGCATTACTGGCATTACAAGCATAGTTACTGTTTCACCTTCTTCCAGTCCATCAATTGGAGTTAGAATTCCGGCTCTGTTTGGTAATGACATTTCAAGCATAATCATATCTGATTGCAGGTTGTTCAGCATTTCGGTCAAGAAACGGGAGTTGAAACCAATTTGCATATCGTCTCCTTGGTAATCACAAGTCAATCTTTCCTCAGCTTTGTTAGAATAGTCAATATCTTCAGCAGAAATGTTTAATTCTGCTCCAGCAACTTTCAAACGAATCTGGTGTGTTGTTTTGTTAGAGAAAATAGCAACACGACGTACTGAACTCAATAATTGAGAACGATCCATCAACAATTTATTTGGATTTTCTTTTGGGATAACCGCTTCGTAATTTGGGTATTTTCCATCTATTAAACGACATAATAAAATGTAGTTGTCAAAAGAGAAAGTAGCATTCGAATCGTTGTATTCAATTTTTACTTCTGCATCAGATGTGCTAAGGATACTTTTTAAAATATTCAAAGGTTTCTTTGGCATAATAAACTCAGCCACTTGTGATGCTTTTACATCGGTGCGTGCGTATTTTACTAATTTGTGAGCATCTGTTGCCACAAAAATCAGACCTTCTGGTGAAAACTGGAAGAAAACCCCTGACATTACCGGACGTAAATCATCGTTTCCTGCGGCGAAGATGGTTTTACTTACTGCTGTCGCCAAAACATCTGCAGGTACAAGCGTTACTGATGGCTCTTCTAAATTTACTGATTTTGGAAATTCTTCTCCGGGAGCATATGCCAAAGCATATTTTCCAGAGTTTGAACTGATTTCTATAGTGCTGTTTTCTTCAACTGTGAAAGTTAGAGGTTGTTCTGGAAAGGTTTTAAGGATTTCCAATAATAACTTTGCTGGTACTGCAACACTTCCTTTGCTTTTGGAGTCGATTGCTAATGTGGCAGACATAGTAGTCTCCAAATCGGATGCCGAAACAGTTAATTCGTTATTATTTAATTCAAATAAGAAGTTATCCAAGATTGGCAAAGTATTGTTACTGTTGATAACGCTACCTAAAACTTGTAATTGTTTTAATAAGTACGAACTCGATACTATACATTTCATCTGTATTGTTTTGTTTTTAATGGTGTGCTTTTCTGAATTAAAATTAAGAATAGGCTTTACAAATATATTGTAAACTATTCGAGTATTGCAAATTTTTTATTAACATCTATTTACTGTATTTTCTTTTTCGGAGGAATGTAAATCCAAGGCCAAATAAGAACAAAATTAGAATTGGAAGCCCGATAGTTAGGAACTGCGTAAAGGTATAGTTTTCATACACTTTTTCTTTGTCCAACAGCGGTAAATCAAGATCTTTGCTTCGAATGTTAATAAGTCCGGTGTCATCCAGCAGATAATTGACACAATTCATCATAAAATCCTTGTTGTCGTATAAGTTGCCCGAACGCTGGTCGTAGCCCAATTCTACAGGTTGTCCTGTTTTATCCAATTGGTTTTTTATAATGTCTCCATCTGCAATCACAATCATTTTGCTTTCTTTTCCATTAACAGCAAATGATTTTTCTTCAAAAGGCAGAACACGGTTTTCGAACATAGAATGAAAAGATCCTTCCAGTAAAACTGCCATCGGAATGTTTCCTTTATTGAGATAATCAGCTGGTGAAGTTTGTTCAGTAACCATGTTTAGGCTGATTTGGACTGGAGTTCCTATCTTTTTAGAATAAGGAGATGACTGAAGTAAAACTGTTTTTTTGATTCCGTTTTTCAAAGTATCCATTGCATTGGCAAAATCGAATTTGATTCCGCCCAGATTTTTTACAATTGGATGTTTGCTGATAGGATACACCTGAGGTGCAAATTTCCAGTTGAAATCCTGATATTGTGTGCCGCTTCCTTGTTCTCCGCTGGCTAATTTTATTGGACTTCCTTGTTCGTCTTTTACCAAATCAGGATTGATGCGCACTCCATATTTGAAAAACATATCATTTAGATTTAAATCTTTTGGAAAAGCCAAAGTTGCTCCCGAAGGGTTGTAAAGACTGTCCATTTCGGCATTAACCTGATCAATCAGCCAAAGTGTTTTTCCACCATTGATGATGAATTGATCCAAAACCAGTTTTTCTTCATCGCTAAAAGCTTCGGTTGGTTTGGCAATAACAGCCAAGTCATAATTCTGCAATGATTTTAATGCTCCTTCAGGATTTTTTGCAACAGAATCTAAAGTAAATGGCCCGATGAAATAGCTTTCGCGCACCTGCATCAGAAATTTAGCAATGTGTCTTTCTTCTAGTTCTCCGTTTCCTTTTATAATAGCAACTTTCTTTTGTTTGCCTTTAGAAATTTTATTGATCCCATCTGAAATTGAATATTCAAGATGCTGAACAGAACCGATTACTTTTTGAGTCGTATTAGTTCCCATAATGTTTTTCAGCAATGGGATATTAACTTCCTTGTTATTATAAACAGCAATTGCCCAAGGAAAAACCATTGATTGGGATTGTTTTCCTTTGTCGTCAACAGTAATGTTTATTGGTGTTAAGCCTTTTCGATAAAGCTCCTTAATATTTTCCATGCTTTCGTCTTTGTTCTCCAGCGGATCTACAAATTCGATGATAATATTAGAATTATACGCTTGAAATTCTTCTAAAAGCTGTTTGGATTCCAGCTGTAACCGCTTGAATTCAGCTGGCAGTTCACCTTGCAGATATACTTTTATGGATAAAGGAGCTTTTACCTCTTTGATTATTTTTAAAGTGGTTGGCGAAAGGGTATAGCGATGATCCTGCGTTAAATCAAAACGGTGAAAAAAGAAATTGCTGATGATGTTCAAAAGCAAAACTGCCGCAACAGTAATCAATAATGATTTGGCGTTTTTTATGTTAAATGCTCTCATTACGATTTAATGGATTTTAAATTAAAAACTGTGAAAGAAAGGAACAGTATGGCAACACTAACAAAATAGATGACATCACGAGTGTCAATAACGCCTCGACTCATGCTTTTGTAATGATCCTGCATTCCGAAATACGAAATGAAAGATGAAAACCCTGGTAAAATAGAAGCCAATCCCTGAAAACCAAAATAGAAAATGAAGCACAGAAAAACAGCAATAATAAATGATACAATCTGATTTTCGGAAACAGATGAAGTAAAAATTCCAATAGCTGAATAAGCCCCGATTAAAAACAATAATCCAAAATAAGAACCAAGCGTACTGCCTAAATCCAGATTTCCTTCAGGTGAACCTAAACTCCAGATCACTTCTACATAGATAAAAGTAGGGATGATCGCCATTATAATTAATAAAAATGCACCCAAGAATTTACCATTCACAATTTCCCAAAGACTGATAGGTTTTGTAAGTAATAATTCAAGTGTTCCCTGTTTTTTTTCATCCGAAAAACTACGCATCGTTACTGCTGGAATCAGAAATATTAAAATCCAAGGTGCTAAAGTGAAAAATGGAGTTAAATCGGCAAAACCAGTATTTAAAATGTTATAATCTCCTTCGAAAACCCAAAGGAATAAGCCATTTCCAATCAAGAAAAGTGCAATTACTAAATACCCGATTGGAGAACCAAAAAAGGATTTTATTTCGCGAAATACGATTGATTTCATTTGTGTTTTTGTTTAATCGTTTATTTGTTCATTTGCTGCAAAGGCGCAAATATACTAAGTATTTTAATCTGCTTCAGTTTCTGAAGTATGAAAACTGCGATCTGCCGACAGGTTATTGCAGGCTTACTAATTTATCTACACTCCAAGCCTCGGGTTTTGCATTGAATAATTGTTTGGTAAAAGTCCAAACAGTATTAAAAAGTTCTGAATTGCGGTAGTTTTCTAAATCCGCTTCGGTTTCCCAATAACTATAGGTAAAGAAAATGCTTTTATTGTTTTTATCCTGATACAGTTCGAGAAAACGGTTTCCGGGAGCATTCCGTATTTTATCTTTCATTAATTCAAAGTTTTCAAGAAAAGCAGGAATATTGTCCTCGTGAAAACTCAGTTTTACTATTCGTACAAACATGTTTATAATTTATTTAATGCAATTTCAATGACAATTTTAATGACAATGTTAAAGTCTATTTTCTCTTCTCTATATTTTTTTTTCTAAAATCATAGATCAAAAATCTTCAATCATTAAGTTTTAAACCTTATAGAAACAACATCTCTATAATTAAGGCCTAATAAAGTACTGGCTGAACCAACAGTTAATGGATTGCTCCTGAAAATGGCAATTTCGAGAAAACCAGCTTCATTGAAAATGGCTAATTTTTGGCCCTCATAATATTTTACAGGATATTTATCAGAACTGGCAATAGCCGAATAATAAGGTAAAATAGTTTTGATGGTTTGGTTTCGGTAAACAATTTCATAATCTCTTCCTTTGGAAGACTCTAAAAACTGTTTCTTAGAAATATTAGTCACCACATTTCCAAAGTGATCTATATAAATTACGTTTCCTTTTAACAAGCTTCCATCTTCTGATAAAACAACCTGTAAATCAGTTACTTGTTTCAGGTTGTTAATTTCTTTTCCAATTACGTTCAGAATACCGCCTTTTGCAATATGGCAGGCGACTGTAACAAAAACATCCAAATCGGTAGCTTCGCTGTGGAGTCTGTCGTGAATGGTTATTTCAACTATTTTTTGCGGAATTATCTTTTGCGAAAGCATACTCAAAATGCCATTGTCCGATGCAATAAAGAAATGGTCATTCCATTCCATGGCAATATGTTTATTTTCTTTGTTGGCTTCCAAATCAACTCCAATGATATGAACAGTCCCTTTTGGGAAACTGTCATAGGAAGCCGAAATAATGTAACTGGCTTCTGCAGTGTTGAATGGATCAATGTAATGCGAAATATCAACAATTGAAGCGTCAGAATACTCAGATAATATTTTCCCTTTCAGCGCACCGACAAAGTGGTCTTTCAAGCCATAATCGGTAGTAAGGGTAATTATTGACATAAAATTGTTTATAACTATTGAGTTTTGCAGTAACCGAAACTTATTTTTTCTTAAATTTGAGAAATGCAAAGCTAAAGTATTTTATACTTTATTTGAACAGAATTTAATTAGAATTAAAAACAAAAATTTATGCCTAAGTTTATTGTTATTTTATTTCTTTTCTTTTGTAGCCTGCATTGTTTTAGCCAGAACGGTTTGTCAAATACCACAACAGATAAATCGAATATTTCAGGTAAATCAGGTAAAATCGAAAAAGAAAAAATAGAAACCGTTACTGTCAGAGACATAAACGGAACAGAGATTGAATTACTTTTCAAGGACAATCTGTGTGAGATTTTATCAATTAAGCCTTCTGATTTGCTGAATGAAGAAATGTTAAAAAAATTAAGAGCTAACGTATAATTAGAACTGGAATTACTCAAATTCTAGAAAAGATGTTTTTAGTGTTATTTACCGATTTAGAAATTAAAAACTGTGATATAATAAATCGCAGCGTAAATGTTAAAATTGATTTAAACTCAATTAGCTAACTTAAAAACTTCTTATTTTGAACGAAAGAATCATCGAGCTCATCGACATTGCTCCCAAAGAATTTTGGGGTACACACGACTCTCACTTAGAGTCCATTAAAAAATATTATCCAAAACTTAAAATTGTTGCAAGAGGCACAACGCTGAAGGCATTTGGCGACAAAGATGTTTTAGATGAATTTGAAATGCGGTTTCAGCGTTTAATGCTGCATTTTACCAGATATAACACTATAGATGATAATGTAATTGAGAGGGTAATTCAAAGCGATTCCAAAGAGGAAAGCCGAGTTTTTGGCCACGACAAGATTTTGGTTCACGGTGTAGGCGGTAAAATCATTAAAGCCATGACTCCTAATCAGCAATTGCTGGTTGATACTATGGAAAAAAATGATATGGTCTTTGCTGTTGGTCCTGCCGGAACCGGAAAAACGTATACTGGTGTCGCCATGGCGGTAAAAGCACTGAAGGAAAAACAAGTCAAACGTATCATTCTTACCAGACCTGCTGTCGAAGCTGGAGAAAATTTAGGTTTTCTGCCAGGTGACATGAAAGAAAAGCTGGATCCGTATATGCAGCCTTTATATGATGCTTTGCGGGATATGTTACCTAACGAAAAACTGGAAGATTATATCCTGAAAGGGATTATACAAATTGCACCTTTGGCTTTTATGAGAGGGCGAACTCTGGATAATGCCTTTGTAATTTTGGATGAAGCACAAAACACTACGCATTCCCAAATGAAAATGTTTTTGACGCGTATGGGGAAAAGTGCAAAATTCATGATAACAGGGGATCCTGGTCAGGTTGATTTACCGCGAAGAACAATATCAGGACTCAAAGAAGCTTTATTGGTTTTAAAGGATGTAGAAGGTATTGGTATTATTTATCTTGATGATAAAGATATTGTTCGCCACCGATTAGTGAAAAAAGTAATAGATGCTTACAAACAAATCGAAAATAATGATTATTAAAATTATAAAGACGAAATAATTAAAAATAGAGGAGAAGCTCGTAATTGAGGTTCTCCTTTTTGTATATAATAAACAGAAGTTCCTGTTTGTTTTGCTAATTAAAGTTAACAGATCTATATAATTAAGTTAAATGCATTTTAGATGAAACTGACTTTTTTGGTATGTTATTGGAAAGCAATAAATTTGCAGTGATTAAAATGAATTGAAATTAGAAAATGCCGAAACAAAAAATTAAAGTAGTAATAAGTGATTTAGACGGAACATTACTCAACTCAGACCACACAATATCAGCCTATACCAAATCTGTTTTTCAAGAACTGCACAAACAAAATTATTTAATTATTGTAGCCACTGGCCGTCATCACTTGGATGCGATGGCTATTGTTAATAATTTAGGTTTTCCAGTTTATTTAGTAACATCAAACGGAGCCCGAATTCATTCCCCGCAAAGAGAACTGCTTTATTCTTTTGATATGAATGGCGAATCGGTAAAATCTGTTTTAGCATTGGATATTGATCCAGATATTACAACCGTTTTGTTTAGAGAAACTGTTTGGCAGACTTCCAAAACAAATAAGAAGCTCAATGCTTTTCAGAAGGATTTAGTTTATCCGCCACAAGTTGTAAATTTTGCTGAGCTGGACGATTTTAATGCCATAAAAATATTTTTCACTCATGATGACCATCAAAAACTGGTTGATTTAAAAGAGAGAATTCTAGAAACTCATTCCGATGATTTTCATCATGCTTTTAGTCTGCCAATTTGTTTGGAATTTATGGATAAGTCTGTTGATAAAAGTGCCGCTATTGCTAAAATTCTGGAAAAAGAAGGGTATTCTTTTGAAGAAGCCATATCTTTTGGAGATGGCTTTAATGATGAAAAAATGCTGAATGCTGCAGGAATTGGATTGATAATGGGCAATGCTCCAGAAAATTTGAAAAGTAAATTGCCTCATTTGGAAGTGATTTCAAGTAATAATGAAGATGGCGTAGCCAGATATTTGGCTGCAATTTTAGAATGATTGAGTGTATCATCTTAAATATAAATCGTTATGAACAATTATTTCGAAAGAGTTAAGCAAAATTGTATTTCAGGCATTTTATTTTTACTGCCAGTTTTAATTTTATTGATTTTGGTTAAAAAAGTTTTTGGATACTTCGCTAAGTTTGGCGGCGGTATTGCAAAAATGATAGGGTTTGATAAAATATTGGGACCACATGCGGCCAACTTTTTTGGAGCGCTAATTTTGATTCTTTTTGTGTATTTATGCGGTTATTTAGTGCGAATGGCTTTCTTTCAAAGGATGAGCGATGCAATTGATGCTAAATTAAAAGAGGTA
Organism: uncultured Flavobacterium sp.; assembly: GCA_963511795.1. Classification (GTDB taxonomy): domain Bacteria; phylum Bacteroidota; class Bacteroidia; order Flavobacteriales; family Flavobacteriaceae; genus Flavobacterium. The sequence continues at coordinate 100,527 of CAUPKP010000011.1, forward strand.
ATTCCTGGTTATGAGAAGCATAAAGAAATGGCCAAAAAGCAGCTGGTAGATGAACCGAAAATAGAAGCTGACTTACCTGCTTTAATACAATTTGGAGAGTATTGGCAGCCTGGTTTTTTGATAGAACAGGACGAAGAGGGAAATGCGGTAGTAAACATACCTAATTCTGATGGGAGCGAGATTTATATTGTTCCAATTCAAAAAGTAAAAATCTTAAAAGAAACCTCGTTAAGTACACTCAGATCTTCTATTAAAGCATCAGGAAAAGGGCTTTTGGCTTGTAAATAGTTTATGATGAATTTTTTTATAACCAAGGTGTATTTTGTGTAAGTATTCGTTTTAAAAATACGAGAATATAAAATGCGAAATTGGTCAAATGAAGAATGCATGTTTTATTTTTAATTATTTTTTTATTGAATTAAAGTTTCTTATTTTCTCTTTTCTCAATGAATAAAGTGAAGAGAAAAGAATGTTTTTTCTGTATTTTTACAGGATTAAAATATAAAAAATGTTAAAAAAAATAATTGTATTGTTTTGTTTGACTTACTGTATAGGTGGTCAAAGTCAGAGTTTAAAATTAGAAGAAATCATGAAAGGCGAATCATTTGTGGGTGTACAGCCTACCAATGGGCACTGGTCGATAGATGGTAAAAGAGTCTATTTTGCATGGAATCCTAATGATGACATTGATAAAAGTATCTATTATTGGGAGAAAGGAATGGCAAAACCGCAATTGGCTTCGCCAAAAGAAGCTGCTTTTTCAAAAATAAATTTAAAAAGAAATCCAAATTCTGATTTAGGGTATTATGTCCAAAATGGAGCTTTATATTCCTATTCCATTAAAAATAAAACAGCAAAAAAGCTTTTGCAGCAAACCAATCCTATTTCAAATTTAAAATTAGGTTTTGAAAATGGTATCGTTTTTTTTGAACAAAACGACAATCTTTTAAAATACAATGCCAAAGAAGGAACAGTATTACAGCTTACTAACTTTAAAGAGGGAAAAGAAAAAGAATCTGAAATTGAAAAAGAGTCTTTCTTAAAAAGCCAGCAAAATGAATTGTTTCAATTCATACGTGACCAAGAGGCTAAAAAGAAATGGAATGCAGAAAAAAATAAGGAAAATAAATCGGATTTTCCAAAAACATATTTTTATGGTAATGGTGTTTTCGGAAATTTAAGCATTAATCCGCAAGGAAGCTTCGTGACCTTCAGACTAACTGATAAGGCAACCGTTCCAAGGGAAAAAATGGAGGTTTTTATAACAAAAGATGGTTATAATAAAACTCCGGACACTAAAGAGAAAGTATCTGTAAATAATTTGGGGACTTCAAAACTTGGAATTTATTCAGTTGCTAAGGATACTGTTTATTATATGAATTTTTCATCTTTAAGCCATATTCAGGATGTGCCTAAATATTATGATTCATATGATAATTTAAAAAATAACAAAAAAGCTGATAAGTTAATTGTTATTCAAGAACCAATATATAATCTAGACGGAACTCTTGCAGAGGCCGAGATTAGAAGCCAGGATAATAAAGACAGATGGTTGGTGAAACTTAATTTAGAAAAGAATACTTTCGAAGAAATAGAGCATCAGCATGATGAAGCTTGGATTGGAGGTCCTGGTATTCCATCTTATGCTTTTGATTCTGGGACAATTGGTTTTCTTGGTGATAATGAAACCATTTATTTTCAATCAGAAGCGACAGGATATTCTCATTTGTACACTTATAATATCAGAACCAAAAAGAAAACACAGCTTACAAAAGGAAATTGGGAAGTTCGAGATGTAATTTTATCAAAAGACAAGAAAACGTTTTATTTGACGACAAATACTACTCATCCAGGCAATAGGAATTTTTATAAATTATCGACTGCAGATTGTATTTTACAACCCATTTTGACTAATGAAGGAGCTCATGAAGTAAGTTTGTCACCAGATGAAAGCACATTATTGGTTCGTTACTCTTTTAAAAATAAGCCTTGGGAATTATATTATGCGGAGAACAAAAAGAACACAAGCCTTCATCAAATAACTTTCTCGACAAAAGAGGAATTTAAAAAGTATCAGTGGCGTACTCCTGAAGTAATTACATTTCAAGCTCAAGACGGAGTATATGTAAATGCAAGACTGTATAAACCGCAATTGGAAAAGAGCAATAAAGCAGCAATTATTTTTGTTCATGGTGCGGGATATCTTCAAAATGCCCATAATTATTGGAGCAATTATCACAGAGAATATATGTTTCATAATTTGCTGACAGATTTGGGTTATACAGTTCTGGATATTGATTACAGAGGAAGTGATGGATATGGACGAGATTTTAGGACAGGCATATACCGCTTTATGGGAGGAAAAGATTTGACGGATCAAATCGATGGAAAAAATTATTTAGTCAAAAATTTCGGTGTAGATTCTAATAAAGTTGGTATTTATGGAGGTTCTTATGGCGGGTTTATTACATTGATGGCTATGCTTACAACTCCTAAGGAATTTACTTCGGGAGCAGCTTTACGATCTGTTACTGATTGGGCACATTACAACCATGGATATACTTCAAATATTCTAAACTTTCCAGAGACCGATCCAGTTGCCTATAAAAAGAGTTCTCCAATCTATTTTGCAGATAATTTACAAGGAAATTTGTTAATGCTCCATGGAATGGTAGATGACAACGTAGAATATAAAGATATTGTTCGTATGTCACAACGTTTTATTGAGCTGGGAAAGAAAAACTGGAGTCTTTCTTCTTATCCTGTAGAAGCTCATGGTTTTAAAGAAACGTATTCTTGGGTTGATGAATATGGCAGAATATTAAATTTGTTTAATACTACGCTTCTAAAAAACTAAATGATATTATGTTTTGAATCTGAATAATGTTTAAACATTTTTGTGTATCTCTTTTAAACAGCCTATTTTTGCAAAAACAACAACAATACAACACACTACTAATGAGCAATACAATTACTACTACCAATTTTAATTTTCCGAATCAAAAATCAGTGTATCGCGGAAAAGTAAGGGAAGTTTACAATATAAATGACGATTTACTTGTAATGATAGCTACTGATAGACTATCTGCATTTGATGTGGTTTTACCAAAAGGTATTCCATATAAAGGTCAGATTTTGAATCAGATTGCTACAAAATTCATGGAATTGACTCAGGATATTGTCCCAAATTGGTTAATTGCAACTCCAGATCCAAGTGTGGCCGTTGGTCATTTATGTGAGCCTTTCAAAGTAGAAATGGTGATTCGCGGTTATGTTTCCGGACATGCAGCGCGTGAATATGCTCTTGGCAAAAGACAAATCTGCGGTGTTACAATGGCTGAAGGTTTGAAGGAAAATGATAAATTCCCTGAGCCGATTATCACTCCAACAACCAAAGCTGATAATGGTTCTCATGATGAAGATATTTCTCGTGAAGACATTTTATCTAAAGGTATAGTTACTGAAGAAGATTATTTAGTTTTAGAAAAATATACTCGTGCTTTGTTTCAAAGAGGAACGGAGATTGCCGCAAGCCGTGGTTTGATTTTAGTTGATACCAAATATGAATTTGGTAAAACCAAAGACGGTGTTATTGTATTGATTGACGAAATTCATACTCCAGATTCTTCTCGTTATTTCTATTCTGAAGGATACCAGGAAAGACAAGATAGTGGTGAAGAGCAAAAACAATTATCAAAAGAGTTCGTGAGACGCTGGTTGATCCAGAATGGTTTTCAAGGTCTTGAAGGACAAAGTATTCCCGATATGACAGATGACTATATAGAAACAGTTTCGGACAGATATATAGAATTATACGAAAATATTCTTGGAGAAAAATTCGTAAAAGCTGATATTTCGAATATTAATGAACGTATCGAGAAAAATGTATTGGCTTATTTAGCGCAAAGATAAATTTGAGTCAAATCGCTATATGGCGTTATATAAAAAAACCATAATTCATTGATTTGAGTTATGGTTTTTTTATTTCCAAAAAAGAAATATTGCCATCTCTTTAGCTCCGATTACTTCACTTAACTTTTATTTTCATCGGAGTTCAGTGAACTTCGTTTGAAGCGAAAATCCTTGTGAACCGGGGTTCGGTTCACAAGATTGCAGCGGATAGTGGGAAACCATATTTCCTAAAAAAGCCTATTATTTCGCTCCTTTAAAAATTTATTTTTCGGAGTAAATTGTTCAGAAAATAAAAAAAAACTCTTCGAGAGAAAGAGTTTAGTATGATTATTTTTTAGTGATGTCTTCAAGAACTGCTTTGTCTGAATAGTTAATCACTTTGATTATGATTTCCTGATTTTTTTTTGTTTTGCCTTCGATAACGTATAGTTTTCCTTTTTTGAAAGGGATATTACTTTTATCAAAATCAACATCTCCAAGTTTTAGAGTGTTTTTGATATCGGTGGTGTCAATCCATTTTTGGGACAGAATAAGGGAAGCTTTATCGGAATAGTGAAAAGGTTTTGTGCTTAAATCTTTCAAAACCCTTGCATTTGGGAAATAATTGCAACGGGTATCTTTTCCGCTGAATATAGCTGCTACCACAAATGCTCCCATTATTAAACCTATTAAATAGTAGGCAAAACGCTGTATAAAATTCATATTTATTTTTTCGGCAAAGGTATGGGAAAGTTTAGTTAAAAAACAATTAAATTGATGTCGTTATCCGGTAAATCAAACCAATCGCCAATGGCTTTGTTGGTCAATATGCCGTGATAGAGATAAACACCATTTTTTAACCCAGCGTCACAGCGGATGGCGCTCTCGAGACCTCCATCTTCGGCAATCTGCAGTAAATATGGAGTGATAATGTTGCTTATGGAAAGAGAAGCTGTTTTGGAATAACGTGATGGAATATTAGGCACGCAATAGTGCAAAACATTATTCTTGATAAAAGTTGGTTTCTCGTGAGTCGTAACTTCGGATGTTTCGAAACAGCCTCCAGTGTCAATACTGATGTCAACAATTACAGCACCTTTTTTCATGTGCTCTACCATGGTTTCGCTCACTACAACCGGACATCTTTCGGCTCCTCTCATCGCTCCAATGGCTACATCACAGCGTCTTAATGCTTTTAGTAACGCTTTTTGCTGAATGGTCGAAGTGAAAATCCGCTGGTTTAAATTGTTTTGTAAACGGCGAAGTTTGGTAATTGAATTGTCAAAAACTTTTACGCTGGCTCCAAGTCCGATTGCAGTTCTGGCGGCGAATTCTCCGGCAGTTCCTGCTCCAAGAATTACAACTTCGGTTGGGGCTACTCCTGTAATGTTACCAAATAAAAGTCCTTTTCCGAATTCATTGGTAATCATCAATTCGGCGGCAATTAAAATTGAAGCGGTTCCTGCAATTTCGCTCAATGATTTTACTGCAGGGTATGAGCCGTCTGTATCTTTCAGGTATTCAAAAGCGAGTGCGGTTATTTTTTTTCGGGATAAAGCTTCGAAGTATGATTTTTTTCTTGTTTTTAATTGAATGGCCGATAAAACAATTGTTTTTTGGGTCATCATTTCAATTTCGGCAATTGTCGGCGGTTCGACTTTTAAAATCATCGGACAGCCGAAAACCTTTTTGGTGTCTTGTGTGATTTCGGCTCCCGCTTCACTGTATTCTTTGTCGCTGTAACTGGAACTTACGCCAGCACCAGCTTCAATCATTACTCTATGTCCTTGATAGGTAAGGGAATTCACGGCATCAGGTGTTAGACAAATGCGTCTTTCTTGGTAACTGTTCTCTTTTGGAATTCCTATAAAAAGTTGGCTTTTGTGTCTAGCGATTTCTAGTTTCTCTTCTTGAGGCAGTAATTGTTCTTTTGTGAATGGGCTTAGAGACATTGATTTCATGTAATTAGTGGTACAATTTACAAAAAAGATTCTTAACTATTTCGTTAGTTTTTAGTTTTCAGTCACAGTTTTCGGTCAGAAAAGAGTGCTAATTTTAAAAACTGCATCAAAAAGGATTTTTTATTTTGTAAATAATTTTAAAAAGCTAATAACAATGTTCATAGAAAATACTGAAAACTGCGACTGCAAACTGGGTATTGAGATTCTAAGAAAGCAACAATTCGATTACCTAATTATTTATTTAGGATATTATTTTCTCCATTTTAATGTCGGCTCTTTCATAAACGCCTTCTTCGACAGGAATTTCGGTAAAGCCAAAACTTTCATATAAATGTATTGCAGGAAGTAATTTTCGGTTGGAATACAAAATTAATTTTTGAATTCCTTTTGTTTTAGCTTCATTTAAGCAATGTTCCAGCAGTTTTTTACCAATTCCTAATCCTTGATTTCCTTCAGATACTGCCATTTTTGACAATTCAAATGTGACAGCATCGATTTTTACTAAAGAAGCCGTGCCTACAATTTTATTGTTGTATTGCGTATAAAAAATTATTCCGCCCTTGTCAATTATTTCGCCCTGCGGGTCAGATAGTACTTTTTCATCTTTTGGCTCGACCTTGAAATATTTTTGAAGCCATTCGAGATTTAAAGTTTTGATTGGTTCTTTTAATTCGATTGAAAAAGGGATAATCTTAACTTTATTGGTATCTAGGCTCATAATTTGTTTACTTTAATTCCAATAAACGCTCACCATTTGACAGTAATTCAATTGTAATTACGGTATGCTGCAGCGGAATCAAACTCGCAATTTTTTCAGACCATTCGATAAAACACCAATTTTCGGAATATAAGTAATCATCGACACCCATATCAAGTGCTTCGGTTTCTTTGTTTAATCGGTAAAAGTCAAAATGATATACAGTTTGATTATCGCTGGTTTGGTATTCATTCACTAATGAAAATGTTGGACTGCTTGTTGCATCATTTACCCCCAATGTTTTACAAAGCTGTTTGATTAAAGTGGTTTTACCAACACCCATTTCCCCATTAAAAAGGATTACTTTATTTGGATTTTGGTCTATGATTTGTTGGGCAACTTCTGGGAGCTGTTCTATCGAAAATGTAATTGTCATTATTTTAAATATTCTGTTATGCGTTTTGTTTATTAATGATAGACCTAACAGGTTTTTAAAACCTGTTAGGTCTATATTAAAGTATAATATTAATTAATGTCTGGCGTTTATTCATCTGTAAAATAACTGCCCAATGAAAACTGATTACTTTTTTACTTTGGATTAAAAACCAAGAAAGGAATAATCATTTCTTCTAAGGAGATTCCGCCATGCTGATAGGTGTTTTTGTAATAACTCACATAATGATTGTAGTTGTTTACGTAAGCTAAAAACAAATCATTTTTTGCAAAAATATACGAACTGCTCATGTTTATAGCCGGCAAACCAATATTCTTAGGTTCTTTTACAGCATAAACATCTTTTTGTTCGTAAGTTAAACTGCGTCCAGTTTTGTAGCGTAAATTCAAACTGGTGTTTTTGTCGCCAACTACTTTTGACGGGTTTTTTACATTAATCGTACCGTGATCGGTAGTTAGAATTAATTTGAATCCCAGTTTTTGTGCCTGCTGAATAATTTCCAGCAATGGTGAGTTTTTAAACCAGCTTAAAGTTAAGGAACGATAAGCTTTATCATCAGAAGCTAATTCTTTTACAACGTCCATTTCGGTTTTAGCATGCGAAAGCATATCAACAAAATTATAAACCACGGTTACAAGATCATTGTCTTTTAATGATTTAAAGCTTTCGGCAAGTTTTTTTCCTCCTGCCAAATTGGTGATTTTAAAATAATCTTCTTTTAAGTCGAGTCTTAAACGTTTAATCTGCGCCGTTAGAAATTCCGCCTCATATAAGTTTTTACCTCCTTCTTCTGGGTCATTTTTCCAATACTGCGGAAACTGTTTTTCCATCTCAAGTGGCGTTAATCCAGAGAAAATGGCATTTCGTGCGTATTGCGTTGCTGTAGGAAGTATGGAGAAATAAGGAACTTCTTTTTCCAGTTTGTAGTAATTGCCTACCACACTTTCAAAAGCTTTCCATTGATCGTAACGTAAATTGTCGATTACAATAAAAAGTACCGGTTTGTCTTTCTTTAGAATCTCTGGAACGACCAATTCTTTAAACAAAGTATGAGATTGTATCGGTTTGTCTGCTTTTGGTGCAAACCAGTCTTCATAATTGCGTTCTATGAATTTACCAAATTGGGAATTAGCTTCCACTTTTTGGGATTCTAGAATTTCGATCATTCCTTGGTCATCGATATTTTCCAATTCAAGTTCCCAAAAAATCAATTTTTTGTATAATTCCACCCAATCTTCATAGGAATTGACCATCGCCATTTCCATGGTGATTTTACGGAACTCTTTTTGGTAATCCAAAGTCGTTTTCTGAGAAATCAATCGGGAATTGTCTAAGTTTTTCTTTAAACTCAATAAAATCTGATTTGGATTTACAGGTTTGATAAGATAATCAGCGATTTTGGAACCAATCGCTTCTTCCATAATATATTCTTCTTCGCTTTTGGTAATCATAATCATTGGAATTGAAGATTTTTTCTCTTTCATCTCCGATAATGTTTCCAAACCGCTCATTCCGGGCATATTTTCGTCTAGAAAAACAATATCAAAATTGTTTTCGTCAAAAATATCAATAGCATCTCGGCCATTATTGCAAGTAGTTACGTTGTAATTTTTTTTCTCCAGAAATAATATGTGTGGTTTGAGCAAATCGATTTCATCATCGACCCAAAGTATTTTTATGTTCTCCATATTCAATTTATTTTAGTGCAATTTAGTTTTATAGAACTTAAATAATATTAAAAATAGTATAAAATTGATTAAAAATAATTCGATGTAATCATATTTGTTGCTGGGGACAGAATTTAATTCGAGTATGCACATGAGAAAAAAATGACCGCAGATTTGCAGATTAACTTCTTGAAAAGCTAAATTTTTTAATTTTAAAAAAATTAATTTGTGCTAATTTTGCTGAAAAAATTTAATTTATTCATGAAAGATTTATAAAAATCTGCGAATCTGCGGTAAAATTTAAAAGATCTTTGCTCTGAGAATTTAATGTGTATTCTAGGTTTAAACACTATTTTTGCACCAATAAAAATGGAACTATGTTATTTCTTATTCTGAGTGTTATTTGTAGTGTGACAGTTGGTGTTGTTTTTAAAATTGCTCGCCAGTATCAAGTGTCTGCCACGCAAATTGTGGGGTATAATTATGTATTCGCTTTAGCGTTGTGTTATTTGTTTTTTAGCCCTGATTTGGCAGTTTTGGACGCTTCCTCGCCTTGGCAAATCTTTATTCCTTTGGGGATTTTACTGCCTGTTGTGTTTCTTTTTCTGGCTGCTTCGATAAAATATATGGGCATTGTAAAAACCGATGTGGCACAGCGGTTATCTCTGATTATCTCTATTTTGGGAGCTTGGTTGTTTTTTGGGGAGCAATTTAGCGGACTTAAACTGATTGCCCTCTTGTTTGGGTTTCCTGCCTTACTGCTTATACTGAACAAACCCACCGAAAACAAAGAGAATAAATGGATTTATCCAGCTTTTGTCTTGATTGGTTTTGGAGTGATTGATTTGCTTTTTAAGCAGATTGCGTTAACTTCGAGTTTGCCTTTTACCACTTCGTTATTTGTTCTTTTTTCGATTTCACTAGTGATAATGACAGTTTTTAATGTTTATGAAATACTTTTCAGAAAGATTAAAATGGATTTCAAGAGCATCATTTTCGGAGGTTTAGTTGGAGTTTTTAATTTTGGAAATATATTATTTTACCTCAAAGCGCATCAGGCATTTGCCAAAAATCCTTCTACCGTTTTTGCGGGGATGAATATGGGAGTTATCGTTATTGGGACTCTTGTGGGGGGGGGTATTTTTAAAGAAAAAGTGACCAAACTGAACATTGCAGGACTTTTTCTTGCTTTTCTTGCTATTGTTTTTATTTTTGTTTCGCAGTTGAATTAAGTTATTTAGCAAAATTTTATAAATTATTCTTTGTGTGACTTTGTGTTTTTTTCTTTGTGTATCTCTGCGAAATCAAATTTTATAATTGAAATTGTAATTTTTTCCTATCCGTATTTTATTATTATATTTGACCTTTGTAAACTAGCCCCGATAGAAGTGGAAATCCTTTTGTGTTTTTTTTTAACACAAAAGATTACTTCACCAATTTAATAATTATTTTGGTGTTCAGTGAATTACATTTGCAGCGAATAGCGGGAATAGCTCCTAATAAAAAAATAAATATTAACTGAATATGAAATTACTAGAAGGAAAAGTAGCCATTATTACTGGCGCAAGTCGTGGAATTGGAAAAGGAATTGCTGAAGTTTTTGCAAAAAACGGTGCGAATGTTGCCTTTACTTATAGCTCATCTGTAGAGTCTGCAGAGGCTTTGGAAAACGAATTGAATGCTTTGGGAATTAAAGCCAAAGGATACAAATCTAATGCGGCAGATTTTAATGAAGCACAAACTTTTGTTGATGCTGTTTTGGCTGAATTTGGAACAGTTGATATCTTAATAAACAACGCCGGAATTACTAAAGATAATTTGTTAATGCGCATGTCGGAATCTGATTTTGATCAAGTTATCGATGTTAACTTGAAGTCAGTTTTCAATATGACCAAGGCGATCCAGAAGACATTTTTGAAAAAGCGTTCAGGTTCAATTATCAATATTAGTTCTGTAGTTGGGGTGTCTGGTAATGCTGGTCAAACGAATTATGCTGCTTCTAAAGCTGGTGCAATTGGTTTTACAAAATCGGTAGCTTTGGAGTTGGGTTCACGTAACATTCGCTGCAACGCTATTGCTCCAGGTTTTATCGAAACTGAAATGACTGCAAAATTAAGCGAAGATGTTGTAAAAGGCTGGAGAGAAGGAATTCCCTTGAAACGCGGCGGTTCTACAGAAGACGTTGCAAATGCCTGCCTGTTTTTAGCATCTGATATGAGTGCTTACATCACAGGTCAAGTGTTGAATGTTTGTGGAGGAATGCTTACCTAAAAAGTTAGCAGTAATCAGTATTCAGTTTGCAGAAATACTAATTACAAATTATTGAATACTAAAAAAATATGACAACAAACACGATTCTATTACTACTACTTTCTTTATTAATAGCGGGTGGTTTGTCGTTTTTTCAATATTTATACAAAGTCAAAAACAAATCGAAAGTCGGTTTGTTTTTGGCTTTTTTGCGTTTTCTTACGATTTTTTCAATATTATTGCTTCTGATAAATCCAATTATTACGACTAATAAACTGGAAATTATCAAAACGCCATTGCCTATTGTAGTTGATAATTCCAGTTCTGTTTCTTTTTTGAAAGCAAAAGAAAAAGCTGTAGAGCTGATGGAAAAATTGACTTCCAATAGTGCTATTCAGGATAAATTTGAAGTGCAGTCTTATCTTATCGATTCTGATTTTCGACGATCAGACAGTCTTACTTTTAATGGGACTCAAACCAATTTGGATTTGGTTGCCAAGAATTTGAAAAGCATCTATAAAAATGCATTTTATCCAACCGTAATTATTACCGACGGGAATCAAACTTCGGGAAATGATTATGTCTATAGCTTTAATGAAAACAATAAGGTTTATCCTTTGGTTTTGGGCGACACGACCAAAGTACTGGATTTAAAAATCAATCAGCTGAATGTAAACAGATATGCGTTCTTGAAGAATAAATTTCCAGTTGAAGTGTTTTTGCAGTATTCTGGAGATAAAAGCATAACTGCCAATTTTAGTATTACCCAAGGTAATGAAGTTTTGAGCAGACAAAATGTTTCTTTTTCGGCTTCCAAAAGAACAGCAACGGTGAATGTACTTTTGCCCGCAAATAAAGTGGGACTTCAAGTTTATAAAGCGAAAATTGAATCCAATGTAAGCGAAAAAAATACTTTCAATAATATCAATAATTTTGCTGTTGAAGTTATTGATCAGAAAACTACGGTTGCTATCGTTTCTGCAATCAGCCATCCTGATATTGCTGTTTTTAAAAGAGCTATCGAATCCAATTTGCAGCATAAGGTTGTGTTGATAAAACCTAATGAGGTAAAGTCTTTGCAGGATTACAATGTCCTTATCTTGTATCAGCCAACTACTGCATTCAAATCGGTTTTTGATGCCAATAAAAAAGCCAATCTGAATACTTTTATTATAACGGGAACGGCTACAGATTTTTCATTTTTGAATCAGGAACAGAATAATTTTGTTTTTAAAATGAGCGGTCAGGAAGAAGATTATTTGGCTCGTTTTGATTCTCAGTTTAATCTTTTTGCGTTGGATAATTTTGGGTTTGAAAATTTCCCTCCTTTACAGAATAATTTTGGCACAATAACTGCCAATGGTGAAGTGAATGTATTGCTTTCTGCCAAAATCAGAAATATAGATACCAAAGCGCCTTTATTATCTTTTACGGAGAGTCAAGGAAGGAGATCTGCTTATTTATTTGGAGAGAACAGCTGGAAATGGAGTATGCAGAGTCATATCGATAATCAGTCATTTGAGAAGTATGATGTTTTTATCAATAAAATTATACAATATTTAGCTTCCAATAACGCTAAGAAATCATTGGTTGTTAATCACGAAAGTTTTTATAATTCAGGTGAGACTATTGAAATCACTGCTCAATATTTCAACAAAAATTATGATTTTGATGAAAAAGCGCGCTTAACAATTGCAGTTACTAATGTCAAAAACAAACAAACTAAAAACTTTGACCTTTTAAAAGGAAACAATATCTATAAAGTAAATCTGGACGGACTTGTAGCCGGAAGTTATAATTTCTCGGTAAAAGAATTGAATTCTAATAATACTTATTCCAGTCATTTTGAGATTCTGGATTTTGATATTGAAAAGCAGTTTGTGAATCCGGATGTTCAAAAATTGAAACAATTGGCTGAGCAGACCAAAGGAAAAGCTTTTTATCCAAATCAAGTTGATGTGCTGATAAAGACGCTTTTAGAAAATGAGGAATACAAAGCAATTCAGAAAGATGTTGTGACAAAATCACCTTTGATAGACTGGAAATGGCTGTTGATTTTGATTGCTGTTTTCCTTTCTACAGAATGGTTTGTTAGGAAGTATAATGGGATGCTGTAGGTACTATTTTGGCAATCAGCAATATTGTAGTAATTTGATTTTAAATGAAAACAAGAACAATTTTAAACACTAAAAATATATTCATAATTTCAATAATTGTAATTATTTCTACAGTTTTAAGTGTTTGGATTTATGGGCTTGGCGAACATCAAACTGTAATTGAAAATTCATTTATTTCTACTTCAATTTTATCAATTACTTTCTTTCTGTTTATTACAATCGGACTTTACAAAGGAGTCAAATTAAAAGACAATCTTGGGAAGATTACTGACCAATTTGATTTAAAAAAAATTGAGCATTTAAAAGAATTTTCATCTTCAAAAGGAATAGAATCCCCTGATATTGGTGAAGGAATAATCGGAGTTGTTTTGAGCATAATTCTTTGGGTAATTGCAACCATAGTTTTAGGGTATTTATTTTTCATTTTTGGAGCAATTGTTTGGATTACGATTTTGATTTTTATGGCAATGCTGTATTGGGTGTTTTTCAGAGCATTAAGATTAATTTTTAAGAAAGGAAATCTGTGTAAAGGAGATTTACAGAAAAGTATATTTTATGGAATTTGTTATACGATTCTATACAATTTTTGGATTTACGGAATAATAATGATTGCTTACAATTAGAAAATCAAATAGAATGGATTTTAGACTAAAAGTATTTTTCACTGTTGCAGCAAGATTGAGCTTTACCAAAGCGGCTTCTGAATTGTTCATTACGCAGCCCGCTATTTCCAAACATATTCAGGAGTTGGAAGAAGAATACAAAATCAAACTTTTTGAAAGAAACGGTTCTAAAATAGCGCTCACGAATGCTGGTGAAATGTTATTGAAGCATACCAAAAATATCTTTGAGATTTATAGGGAAATAGATTTTGACATGAGTACGTTCATCAACGAGCGCAAAGGTTTACTGCGATTGGGGGCAAGTACTACCATTTCTCAATATATTATTCCACCGTTATTGGCTCGTTTTCATCAAAAGCTGGAATTCGTCAAAGTGAATCTGCTTAACGGAAACACAGAGCAAATTGAAAATGCTCTGCTGAACAAAGAAATTGAAATTGGAATTGTAGAAGGACAATCCAAAAATCAATCTATAAAATATACACAATTCATTAGAGATGAACTGGTTTTGGTCTGCAGTTCCAATAATCCATTGGTTGCTAAAAAAGAAATCGCTCCAGATAATCTAAAATCTTTGCGTTTTCTTGTACGGGAACAAGGTTCTGGAACACTTGAAGTTATTGAATATGCCTTAAAGCCTTTTCATATCAAAATCGATCAGCTGCAGATTGAAATGCAGTTGGGTAGTACAGAAAGTATTAAATCGTATTTGTTAAATTCAGATTGTGTTGCGTTTATGTCAATACATGCAGTGGCTAAGGAGTTGAAAAACAAAGAACTGCAAATAATTGATGTTGATAATTTGACGATCGAACGTTATTTTTATATCATTACTTTACAAGGAAAATCAGATTCTCTTTCCGAATTATTCATAAAAAACATTTCGAGTTATTATAACTTAAAGTTATGATAGATTATTTTTAACGATTAGCCTTTATGGGCTTTTCAGGCGATCTTTGCTGTGTTGATAATGACATAGAAATGAAAACAGATAGTGTGAATGCTCCAATTTTTTTTAGAATCAATACGACAGCGCAGCAGATTATTTTTGTTTTGCTGTTGTTTCTTTGTTTATTCCCGATAATTTCTCCACCTATAGCATTGCTGTTGGGTTTGGTTGTTGCTAATCTTTCGGGGCATCCTTTTTTGCACTTAAATCATAAAGCAACTAATATATTGCTGCAGGTTTCGGTTGTTGGATTGGGTTTTGGGATGAATGTGCATAGTGCAGTTGCAGCGGGGAAAGAAGGTTTTTTCTTTACTTTAGTTTCAATAATTGTGACAATTGTTTTGGGAACTTTATTGGGAAAATGGTTTAAAATTCAGAAGAAAACCTCTCATTTAATTTCCTGCGGAACGGCTATTTGTGGCGGAAGCGCGATTGCTGCGATTGCTCCTGTAATTAAATCAGATGAAAAGCAGACTTCGGTGGCTTTGGGAGTGATTTTTATACTCAATTCGATTGCGTTGTTTGCATTTCCTCTAGTTGGACATTGGATGAATATGTCTCAAAATGATTTTGGAATGTGGTGTGCGATTGCGATTCACGATACAAGTTCGGTAGTGGGAGCAGCAAATAAATATGGAGCAGAAGCTTTGCAGGTAGCTACAACCGTTAAATTAGCCAGAGCTTTGTGGATTATTCCGGTTGCTTTGATTACTGCAGTCGTTTTTAAAAATAAAAACAGCAAAGTGAAGATTCCTTACTTTATCGGATTGTTTATTTTGGCAATGATCTGCAATACTTATTTTTCTCCTGTTGCAAATATTGCTCCGCATTTGGTTTCAATTGCCAAAACAGGTCTTACCGTTACTTTATTTTTGATAGGAGCGGGGCTGAACCGTTCTGTTTTGAAATCGGTTGGATTACTGCCTTTGGTACAAGGCGTTATGCTTTGGATAATTATCGCTGTTGTAACTTTATTGGCAATTTTGTATTTCTAAAATGTTTTTTTCTTTCGTTTAATCGAAATAAAATGCAGTCGGAAGTAATCGTAGTAAAGCGCAATCAAAAGAAAAGCAGCAGCGATCAGCAATGTTTTCAGCGCCAAATATCCGTATATAAATCCGCCGGAAAAACATCCCAGAAAGAAGAAAGAAATGATAGAAAGTCTTAAATAAATACTCGTTTTTAAGGCTTTTCGCTCTTCCGGTTTTTTATAGAAAAACAGTTGAGACAATTCAATTCCTAAATCCGTAAAGAGCCCTGTTAAATGTGTAGTTCTTACGGTTGATCTCGAAATTTTGGTAACTAGTGCATTTTGGATTCCCATTGCGAAAAGCAGTCCAAAAGCAATCCATTTTCCATCCGTTTGCAGACCTAAAAGTCCTAAAGTGACTAAAATAAAAAATTCCATCACTATTGGAGGAAGGTGGGAAAGATTTTGTTTTTTCTCTGAAACCAGTTCAGCCAAAAAATTGGAAGTAAATGCTCCCGCCAAAAAGAATAATGTATAAATCAAAAATACAATAGCGGCTTGGTACTCGTGTTTGGTTATTTCTTCGGCAAAAAAAGCAAAATGTCCCGTAACATTCGTAGTCAGTGTTTTTACGGCCAAAACTCCTGTTACATTTACAATACCCGCTACGAAAGATAATAATGCAGCAAGCCGTAAATTATGTTTAGAAGTTCTGCTTTTGCCTTGATGTCTAAACATTTTTAATTTGATTTCTTTGGATTAACATAAATTTAAACTCAAATCGTTTAAATTATCTTTAAAAAAAATACTTTTGTACTTCAATAAAATAAATATAATGAAAAATTTTAAATTAAAACGAACGGTTCTTACTTTTTCTGCAATTGGTGTCGCATTTATTACATTGTCTTGGGGTGTTTTTGGTCATCAGCACATCAATAATGCGGCAGTTATGGCATTGCCAAAATCAATGCAGACTTTTTTCTACAATCATCTTGATTTTATAACGCAGGAGTCATCAATTCCGGATGTGCGTAAATACATTTTGCGTGACAAAGCTGAAAATCCGCGTCATTATATCGATATTGAAAATTTTGGATCTATAGATTCTATTCCGCTTCCATTTGAAGTTGTGAAAAAAAAATACGATGAGAAATTTTTAGCAGATAATGGCATTCTGCCTTGGTACATTCAGGAAACGATGACCAAGCTCACAAAGGCTTTTAAAGATAAAAATAAGACCGAAATCTTATTCTTGGCAGCTGACTTAGCGCATTATATTGGCGATGCTCATATGCCTTTGCATACATCTGCAAACCATGACGGACAGCTTACCAATCAAAAAGGGATTCATTCTTTGTGGGAATCACGTCTTCCGCAGATGTTTGGCAAAAACTTTAATTTCTATACTGGAGAGGCTAAGTATTTAGATAACGTTGAAAGCGCTACTTGGGATATTATAAAAGATACCCACAGTTTTGTCGAGCCTCTTTTGTTAACCGACAGAAAGCTTCGCGCGACTTTTACAACAGAGACACTATATGAAAAAGATGAGAAAGGGAATGTAATTAAAAGCAAATATAATGAGATGGTATATTCTAAAGAATATATGATTCAATTTCACACAGCTTTGAACGGAATGGTGGAGAGCCAGATGAAAAAAGCGATTGTAGCGACAACCAATTTTTGGTACACAGCCTGGGTAAATGCTGGGAAACCAAATCTGGATGATTTAGATTCAAAAGAATTGACCAACCGCAATAAGAAGAATTTAAAAGATGATTTGAAGCTTTGGAAAACTGGAAAACTTTTTGGATTGGAGAGTGAGAATGATTTTTAGGTCGAATTAAAATAAGACATGAAAAAGCCTGTAAACTCTAATATTTACAGGCTTTTTTGTACTCAGAAATTAGAACTTTCAATGTGAAATCTATTTTAACTGTTGGTATTTCTTTTTCTTCAATATATCCGATGCTGTTTGATAATAGGATATTGTTTCATTAACAAGATCTGTTCTTTCGGTCTTCAAAGGAATTTGATCGTAATAGATTTGAAAATCTGCTGCCGTTTTTTGATTTGGTTTTAAAGTCAGTTGAAACTGTTTTACGGCTTGTTTTGGAGAAAGAATTGTTAAAACATTGTCTTTTATTAATCCCAAATCCTGATAAGTAGCGATTAATGCTCGCGGTTTATAATCAGGTTTCAAAACATCCTGACCGTAAAATTTGCTTTGGTAATCAAAGTGCAATAATCCAAAAAGCGTTGGCATAACGTCAATTTGCGACATTAGGTTGGTATACTTCTGCGGCTGAATAAATCCAGGGCTGTAAATCATGGCTGGAATTCTGTATTTGTCAACAGGAAGTTCAGTTTTTCCTGCGCTCGAAGCACAATGGTCGGCAAGAATTACAAACACGGTATTTTTGAACCAAGGCTGGTTGCTGGCCATTGCAAAGAATTTCCTCAAAGCATAATCAGTATATTTTACACCGCCATCGCGAGATTTTATATCACCTGGAATATCAATCTTGTCATTAGGATACGTAAAAGGACGGTGATTGCTCACAGTCATCCAATGATTAAAGAAAGGTTTACCTGTTTTGGCTTCTTCATTCATTACTTTTATGGCTTTATTGGCCATATCTTCGTCACAAACGCCCCAAATATTTGCAAAAGTAATTTCTTCGGGAGTGAATGTTTTTTTATCGACAATGTCATAACTATTTCCCATAAAAAAGTCTTCCATATTATCAAAAAAGGCATCTCCTCCGTAAAGGTATTTCACGTTGTATCCTTTTTGTTTAAAAATAGATCCTGTAGAAAACTTGTCTTTATTGTCTTTTCGTTTCACGACACTTTCGCCGGCAGTTGGAGGAAAACACAATGTTACCGCTTCAAGTCCGCGAACAGTTCTGTTTCCAACGGCATATAAATTAGTAAACAATAAACTTTTTTGAGCCAAATCGTCTAAGAATGGAGTTATGTTTTGATCATTACCATACATTTTCATAAAATCGGCACTGTAACTTTCTATTGTAATTAAAACAACATTTTTAGCAGTTTCAGTACTATCGCTTTTGATTTGTCTTAAAGTAGATACACCAGAAATAGACGGAATTTGTTTTCCTAGTAAAGCAAAAGCTTCGTTCACAGGTAACGTTTTGTAAAATTTAAAATAATCCAATTCGCTGTTCATAAACGCCAAATAGAAACGATACATTCCGTTTGCTTGTAGTTCATTGGTAAAAACATTTTGAGAGTTTTCTTTTTTAGCTAATGAAGGAACAGCATATAAAGCGACAGCAAATAAGATAAGATAAATAACTGATATTTTTAATTTCTCTGGAAATGTTGGAATTGCATCAATGTAATTTCTTGATCTTTTGACAATAAAATAGGTTACAATTCCAGCAATTAAAAACAATGCTGAAAACAACGGAATCACCGGATAAGATTCCATAATGTTTCCAATAACTTCATTAGTGTAAACTAAATAATTTACAGCTATAAAGTTGTATTTAACTCCAAATTCATTCCAAAAGAAGTATTCACTAATTCCGTTTTGAAGGATAAGGACAACGTATAAAAAGATCACAAAAGTGAATAACCAAAATCTGATTTTGTCTCTATGTTTTGGTAAAAAAAGTAAAAGTCCGAACAACAGTGTTTTAAGCCCCACGAAAATCATTCCTATTTTCGGCAATGCTCCGCCATATTCATTCAGTATCGTTTTTCCTGATGCAATGTAAAGGAATAATGATACCAAGAGTCCAAATATAATATAGCCGTAGGGCTTGTAGTATTTTGAATTGGATATAAAAATGAGGTACAACCATAAGAAGCTAGTCGCTATCATAAACACAAAAGCATCTGAAATCACTCCAATTGAAAAGATTTTCAAACTATCAATAATAGTAAAAGAGGTTTGTGTTATGGGATGAAAGGCTAAAACGATTCTCAAAACGAAACTTACAACGATATAGAAAAGAGCAAGGTTATAAAAAGGAGTAAACTTTTTTAGAAAATTCATGTGGTATTTTTTTTGGGGTAAAACTTCAAAAACTGTTCCAAAACTACATTTAAGTATTTGGGCAATAACTATTTTGATTCTTAAGTTTGGCTTAAAACATATTTATTAATACAACCAAACAAAACTATTTGAGTTACTTTTGTGAAGAGATAAGGGTACTTTCAGGATTAAAGAAATGTATTGTGGTAAAGGATTTCCAGGGGTTATCCTAAAATAATAATTGAAGCTTTAATAGGAAATACTCTTGGAGTTTTCGGAACAAATAACAAATAACGACTTATGAAATATTTATTTTCCTTTTTATTTTTATTAACAGCAGTTTTAGGATATTCCCAAAACTGGAATACCAACTTTGAAGATGCAAAAGCAAAAGCCGAAAAAGAAAACAAAAACATTTTGCTGGTTTTTTCAGGATCAGATTGGTGCGGACCTTGCATGAAATTGGATAAAGTAGTTTGGCAATCGTCTGAATTTAAAGCAGAATCCGATGAAAATTGGGTCGTTTACAAGGCAGATTTTCCTAAGAAAAAAGCCAATCAGCTTTCGCCGGAATTGACGGAAAGTAATAATAAGTTAGCAGAAAAATATAATAAAAGCGGTAGTTTTCCATTAGTAGTGCTTTTGGACAAAAAAGGAAAAGTTATTGGAATGACTGGTTTCAAAAACGTTTCAGCATCAGATTATATTAAACTCATTCATTCTTTCGAAAAATAATGAAAAAGATACTATTTATCAGTTTTCTGTTTGTTGCACTCTCAACTTCTGCACAGATAATTCATAAACGTAAATTATCGATGCTGGGCAGTCCCTTTGAGATTATGGTTGTTGCCAAAGATACTGTTCAGGCCAATATTTACATTGATATAGCGATTGGAGAAGTACGCAGAATTGAAAATGAAATCTCCGATTGGATTCCAACAACACCAATATCTGAAGTTAGCAGAAACGCCGGGATAAAACCTGTAAAAGTGCCTGTTGAAGTTTTTGAATTGGTAGAAAGAGCAGTTAAAGTTTCAGAAATTACATCTGGAGCATTTGATATTTCGTATGCTTCGATGGACAGAATATGGAAGTTTGACGGTTCGATGAAAGAAATGCCAACACCGGAAGCCATAAAAAAATCAGTAGAGAAAATCGGTTACAAGAATATCATTTTAGACAAAAATGAACTTACTATTTTCCTTAAAACGCAGGGAATGAAACTCGGTCTTGGCGGAATAGGTCAAGGCTATATTGCCGATAAAATCCAAGCTTTGTTATTGTCAAAAGGATGCAGTTCGGGATTGGTAAATGTTTCTGGAGATATTTTTGCCTGGGGCAGACAGCCTGATGGGAAACCTTGGACAGTGGGAATTGTAAATCCAATGAACAAGAATAAAATTATTGCCACTTTTCCGCTGGAAAACAGTGCAGTGGAAACTTCTGGCAGTTATGAAAAATTTGTGGTTTTTGACGGAAAAAGATATTCACATATTATAGATCCAAGAACAGGTTATCCGGCCATGGGATTGGTAAGCGTTTCGGTATTTGCAAAAAAAACCGAGATTGCAGATGCTTTAGCAACAGGAATTTTTGTTTTGGGTGTCGATGTTGGTTTGGATTTAGTTAATCAGCTCAAAGGAATTGAGTGTATTATTGTTGATGATAAAGGGAAAATCTTCGCATCAAAAGGAATAGATATAAAGAAATACGGTAAATAGTATCATGAAAAAAATTGTATTAGTAACATTCATTATTGTTTTACAGTCCTGCAATTCGGTAAAAGAATATCAAAAAGTAAATATCAATGATCCCGAAATGAAATTGGGTGCTAAAACTACGGAGCGCTACGAAACTACTTTTCAGGTCTATAGAGAAGGTGCGGCTGGAGCCAATGGAGGTAAATCTGGCGGAGGCTGCGGTTGTAATTGATTTTTTTTGAGTTGCTAATATCTAAGATACTAAGTGTCTAAGATTTAAGTATCTGATTAAAGATAAAATAAAAAGTCATAGTTGTTAACTCAGAGTCACTGCGACTCAGAATCTTAGTAGTTTTTTTACCAAATAAAATTTCCAAAATGAAAATTATCAAAATATTATTTCTTTTTATCTTCTTAATAAGTGCAATCACTTATAGTCAGGAGAAGGACACAGCTGTTGTGTTTAAAAAGAGAGTTTTAGAAAGTACCGAAGTTGATTTTTTAGTGAGTTATTATGATCAGGACGGAACACATTCTGCTGTTTCAGGTGGAATAGGTTCTGAAAAGCTGAATGATTTAGCCACAAATATAGTTGTCGCAATGCCATTGAATGAGGATGATGTTTTGACAGTAGATTTGGGACTTTCGGCTTACTCATCAGCTTCATCCAGTAATATTAACCCATTCGAATCAATAAATAATCCAACGCCTTGGCAAGCTTCTTCTGGAGCTTCTGGGAACGATGTTTTGATAGCAGCAGTTGCAAATTATACTCATAACAGCGACGATAGAAATTTTATTTGGAATGCCGATGTTTCTGTTTCAAGCGAATACGATTATACATCGGTTGGTTTTGGAGGCGGTGTTACCAAGCTTTTTAACGAGAAGAATACGGAAGTAAGTGTAAAAGCAAATGTTTATCTTGACCAATGGCAACCAATTTATCCAAAAGAATTTGAGGAAAATGCCTTGAATGGAGTAACTGTTTATGACCAAAACGGAGCGGTTTCTAATGGATATCTGCCATCATTTTCACCTGTAACATCGGTGAACAGAAACTCTTATTCAGCTTCATTTGCTTTTTCTCAAGTGCTGACAAAAAAAATCCAGTTTTCGGTGTTCTTTGATATATTGCAGCAACAAGGATTATTATCTTCACCTTATCACAGAACCTATTTTGCTGATAAACCGCATTATTATGTAGGTCAGCCACAATATATCAGTGACTATACAAATCCAAGTAATGCTGGTGTTTACGAACTGGCTGATGATATTGAAAGACTTCCTGATACTCGTTTTAAGTTACCTATCGGTGCCCGCTTGAATTATTATATCAATGAGCATTTTATTGTAAGAACTTATTATCGTTATTATACAGATGATTGGGATTTAAAAGCCCATACTTTCAATATAGAAGTCCCAGTAAAGATTTCGGATAAGTTTACGGCTTATCCTATGTATCGTTATTATTCGCAAACTCAGGCCAAGTATTTTGCGCCTTATCAAACGCACTTATCTACTGAGCAATATTACACTTCAGATTTTGATTTATCAACATTTTCGGCTAATCAATATGGTTTTGGAGTATCTTACACCGATCTTTTTGCTAAAGCCAAAATATTTTCTTTCGGGATGAAAAATATAGATTTAAGATTTAACCATTATGTTAGAAGTGATGGATTGACGGCGAATATTGGTACTATTGGTTTTAAATTTGTATTTCAATAAAATATGAAAATTTTAATTGTTGAAGACGAAATAGGAATTGCCAATTTTCTAAAGCAGGGCTTGGAAGAGGAAGGCTATGAGGTTGTGGTTGCCAATGATGGTAAATCAGGACTCGAAAAGGCACTGAGCCAAAAAATGGATATTATTTTATTGGATTGGATTATGCCTCAGATGCTTGGGATTGATGTATGCAAAGAAATCCGAAAGGAAGATTCCAAAACGCCCATTTTATTTTTAACTGCCAAAGATACCATTCAGGAAACCATTGAAGGATTGAAGGCCGGAGCCAATGATTATATCAAAAAACCGTTTAGCTTTGATGAATTAGTAGAACGCATCAAAATTCATTTCAGAAATGAAAATCAAAACGATATTCTCACACTTGGAAAAATAAAAATTATTCAGTCCAAACATCAGGTTATGGCAAATGATCATGAAGTTTCACTCACGCAAAGAGAGTATGAATTGCTTAATTATTTGATAAAAAATAAAGGAAAAGTGTGCACAAGGAATGAAATTATCAATGATGTTTGGGACATTCATTTTGACTATGATACGGGTGTAATTGATGTTTTTATGAATGCCATTCGAAAAAAACTTAATTTGAGCAAAGAAGAAGATTTGATAAAAACCATCCGTGGTGTAGGTTATATTGCAAACGATATAAATTAAATTAATGTTTTCATTCTCCTATAAAAACAGAATAGCGTTTAATTACATTCTCAGCACAGCACTATTAATTTCGGTTGTGTTTTGCACAATTTATGGAATCACTTTATATAGTATCAATAAGCATATAAATGATGATATTTTAGAGGAGTCCACAGAATATCAGGAAGAGATTGAAATTGACAGTACTAATGCTTATTTGATTCAGGTTGATCAATGGAGAGCAAGAGACAATAATAGAGTCAATGTAAATCCTGTTTTTGTACAATTTTTGGACAATCAAAATAAATTAATTGATAAATCTCCTAATCTTAAAGGATTCCAGCTTCAATTATACGAACCCAATAAAGACAATCAGTTTGTTGATACTTTTTTGAATAAACAGCCAATCAGGCAAATTCAAATTCCGCTCCTCGATAAAGGCAAAAAAATAGGTTATCTTTTTGTAGCGATGTCCTTAGATGAAGCGACATTGATATTGACTAATCTTCGAAATACACTTTTTATAGCCTTTCCGTTAATTTTGGTGCTTTTGTTTTTTATTGCAAGACTAATTGCCGGGAGAAGCATAAAACCAGTTTCACTAATAACCGAAACTTCCCGCAGAATTACGACTGACAATTTAAAAGACAGAATAATTCTGCCTCAAAATAAGGATGAATTGTTTGTGCTTTCCAAAACAATCAATGATTTACTAGATCGAATAGAAAATGCGGTTGAACGGGAAAAACAATTCACCTCCGATGCTTCACACGAGTTGAGAACTCCTTTGACTGTTTTAAAAGGAACTTTGGAAGTTTTGGTGCGAAAACCAAGAAGCCAGGCCGAATATGAAGAAAAAATTAATTTCAGTATTTCCGAAGTTAATCGTTTGAATAATCTGGTTGATCAATTGCTTTTGTTGGCACGATTCGAAAATCATAAACAAAGTCTTCGGATTGAAAAAATTTACTTGAATGCCATAATTCTCGATGTTCTCACTTTGTATTCAAATAAAATAAATGATAAAAATGTAGCAATAGAGTATAGTTTTTCAAAGGATTATTTTATTAATTCTGATAATTATTTAGTGAGCATAATTATTAGTAATGTGATTTCCAATGCGCTTAAATATTCGAATCAAAATGGCAGGATTTCAATAAATATTTACCAAGAAAAATCAAAGACCATTTGTTCTATTTCAGATAGCGGCATTGGAATTGCCACAGAAGACTTAGACAGAATTTTCAATCCTTTTTATCGATCAGATGCAACAAATCATCCCGATATAAAAGGATCTGGTTTAGGATTGTCAATAGTGAAAAAGATTTCACAGCTGCTTCATGTAGCTATTGAAGTTAATAGTATTGTTAATCAAGGAACAACAATAGTTTTGACTTTTAATTAAAGCTATTAAGAATAAATATTATTTACAGTTAATGCATTATTATTAAGTCATTCATAAGCTTATTTTAATCTGTTCCTAAGTTTTTCCTTATCGTTTTAACTTATTTTTGTATAAAATAAATAAGGTTAAAATGCTAGAAAAAATTATAGCTTTCAGTTTAAAAAATAAGGCAGTTGTTTTGCTTTTTACGGCTTCTGTATTGGGATTTGGATTATTTTCAGTTTTCCAGATTTCTATTGGAGCTGTTCCTGATGTTACCAATAATCAGGTTCAGGTAATTACAACTTCCCGAAACCTTTCTACACAAGATATTGAGCAGTTTATTACGTATCCAGTTGAAATCGAAATGGCCAATTTACCTGGCGTTGAAGAGATTCGTTCGATATCAAAATTTGGGTTGTCCGTTGTAACTATTGTTTTTAATGATGATATCGGAACCTATCTTCCTAGACAATTGATTGCCGAAAAAATTAAATCTGCTTCTGAAAAAATCCCACAAGGTTTTGGAGTGCCAGAGATGGGGCCAATTACAACAGGTTTGGGGGAAATTTATCAATACACCTTAGAAGTAAAACCAGAGTATAAAAACCAATATTCGGTTACTGATTTAAGAACACTGCAGGATTGGGTTGTAAAAAGACAGCTTTCAGGAATAAAAGGCGTTGTGGAAATTAATACTTGGGGAGGTTTCCTAAAACAGTATGAAGTTGCTATTGTTCCTTCCCGTTTGAAAGCTATGAATATTACAATGGCAGACGTTTTTACTGCATTGGAAAAAAATAATAGTATTGCTGGAGGTGCCTATATCGAAAAAGTGAATCAAAGTTATTTTATTCGTGGTGAAGGAAAGGTGAATTCAATTGCTGATATCGAAAATATAGTAGTAAACAACACTAATGGAATTCCTATTTATATCAAAAATGTTGCTCAGGTACGTTTTAGCCACGCCAACCGTTTTGGGGCTATTACCGGTAATGGAGAGGGAGAAAAAGTTCTTGGTCAGGTAATGATGTTAAAAGATGCCAATTCAAAACAGGTAATAAGTGCTGTAAAAGAAAGGGTAGCTCAAATTCAGAAAACATTGCCAAAAGGTGTTTATATAAATGGCTTCTTGGAACGCAGTGAATTGGTAGGTAAAACTACTTTCACAGTTGCCGAAAATTTGATTTTAGGCTGTCTCATCGTGATTTTTGTTGTGGTTCTTTTGTTAGGAAATTGGCGCTCAGGCTTGGTAGTTGCTTCGGTAATTCCGTTGTGCCTGCTATTTGCGATTTCATTTATGAATGTTTTCGGGATTGACGCTAACTTAATGAGTTTGGGAGCGATAGATTTTGGAATTATTATCGACGGAGCTGTAATTATCGTCGAATTTATTGCTTTTCAAATAGCCAGTAAATCGGCAGATTTGGCTGGTTTGACAAAAGAAGATAGGCAATTGGAAATTGACCAAATCACGTTTAAGAGCGCTTCCAAGATGATGAATTCTGCTATTTTCGGACAGCTTATTATTCTAATTGTATTTATCCCGATTTTATCTTTAACAGGAATTGAAGGTAAAATGTTTAAACCGATGGCAATGACTTTCAGTTTTGCTTTATTGGGAGCAATGATTTTCTGTTTTACCTATGTTCCTGTGGTTTCTTCTTTGTTTTTGAAACCTACAAAGGAAAATCCAAATTCAATATCATCTAAACTGATTCAAACATTAAATTCTTGGTATGTACCAGTAATTACTTGGGCATTGCACAATACGAAAAAAGTACTTTATGGTTCATTGGCGCTTTTGGTTTTTGCAATAGCTTTATTTTCTACAATGGGAGCCGAGTTTATTCCAACGCTTGATGAAGGTGATTTTGTGATTCAGCCCGTCTTGAAAACCGGAACATCTTTGTCGAAAACCATTGCAACTACTACCAAAATTGAAAAAATTATTTTAAAAAAATTTCCCGAAGTAGATCAGGTAGTAAGCAGGATAGGAGCAGCCGAAGTTCCGACAGACCCAATGTCGATGGAGGAAAGCGATATTATTGTGAAACTGAAGCCTAAATCCGAATGGGTTTCGGCTTCGAGTAAAGATGAATTGGCTGATAAAATAAAGACAGCAATTACAGCCCAAATTCCAAATATGGAAGTTGAGTTTACGCAGCCCATTGAAATGCGCTTCAACGAATTGGTCTCTGGAACCCGATCGGATGTTGCAATCAAAGTTTTTGGAGAAGATTTGAATGTTTTGGCACAAAAAGGGCATGAAATTGAAAGAGCAATCAAAAATGTAGCAGGAGCCTCGGATGTTATTATCGAAAAAACAGCAGGTTTACCGCAAATGTTTGTACAATATAACCGATCCAAAATTGCAAGATACGGACTCAACATTGCCGATTTGAATGATATGATTGCATTGAGTTTTGCAGGGAAAACCGTTGGTAATGTTTTTGAAGGGGAAAAACGATTTGATATGGTAGTTCGTTTGGCAGAGTCCAATCGTCATGATATTGAGGATTTGAGAAATTTATATGTTTCGGTTCCAAATGGCCAGCAAATTCCATTGAGTGAATTGGCCAAAATCGAATATACTGAAGGTCCGGCTAAGATTTCAAGAGATAATACTAATAGAAGAATTGTGGTTGGAGTTAATGTTAGAAATCGTGATTTACAAAGCGTAGTAACCGATATTCAGAAAATTGTTGATACCAAAATTAAACTTCCGCCGGGATATTATGTGGAATATGGCGGACAATTTGAGAACCTCAATAGTGCCAAGGCCCGTTTGGCAATAGCTGTTCCTATCGCTTTAGTTTTGATATTTATACTCTTGCATTTTGCTTTTGGCTCAATAAAAGAAGCTATGATGGTCTACTCGGCGATTCCGCTTTCCGCTGTTGGGGGAATATTGTTTTTGTGGATTCGTGATTTGCCTTTCAGTATTTCGGCAGGGGTTGGTTTTATTGCTCTTTTTGGAATCGCAGTGCTGAACGGGATAGTACTTATTGAACATTTTAAAGAACTCAAACATAAAGGAATGACTGATTTAGATGAATTAATTTTAAAAGGAACTACCGACAGATTACGTCCGGTTTTGTTAACAGCTGCCGCTGCCGCTTTAGGTTTTCTGCCAATGGCTGTCTCATCTTCTGCAGGAGCAGAGGTCCAAAAACCATTAGCTACGGTTGTTATTGGAGGTCTTTTTACAGCAACAATATTAACTATGATTGTTTTGCCAATTTTGTATAAGGTTTTGGATGAAAAAGAAGGTAAAAAGCCAAAGTTCAAATTACATAAATCAACTCTTATTATCTTGATGCTGCTAAGTACTTCATTGTCATTCTCCCAAAATAGTAATCCCGAATTGGATAGTTTGGTAGCAAAAGCCTTGAAAAACAACAAAGAAATTAAATCGGTTCAGCTTCATGTACAGCGTATGGAAGAGAATATAAAAACGGCTTATTCCTTTGATAAAACCAATGTATACTATAGTTATGATCAAAATAATTTGGCAGTCAATAATTTGCCGTTAAAAGTATTTGGAGTACAGCAAAAATTTGAATTTCCAACTGTTTATGGTGCCCAGAAAAAGGTTTATAATTCAGAATATGAAAAGGAAAAAGCTAATTATGATATTCAAAAAATGAAACTTTCTTTGGAGGTTTCAAAAGTGTATCAGCATATTGTTTTTTTGCAAAATAAAGAGAAACTGTATGTGTATTTGGATAGTTTATATCAGAATTTTTCTAGCGCTAGCGGAAGGAAGTTTGAATTGGGAGAAACTAATTATCTCGAAAAAATTACAGCCGAATCAAAATTCAGGCATATTCGATCAAAACTTTCTCAAATCGAGAGTGACAAAAGAGCGCAGTATGAAATTTTATATTCATTGATTCAGACAGATGAAAAGATTATGATTAATAGTAACGAAATTAAACCGCTTGAAAAAAACACAAATGATGCTGTAAAAAGCTATTACATCACTTATTTGAACAGTGTAACCAGTGTTTATGAAAATCAAGTGAAACTAAGAAAGCAAAATTGGCTGCCAGATCTTAATGTTGATTATTTTCAAGGAAAAAATAGTGGTTTGACTCAGTCTTTATATGGATTTCAAGTTGGTTTGGCTATTCCTGTTTTATTCTCGGGAACTGTATCTAAAACAAAGGTGGCTCAGCTCGAACTGCAAAGCTGGGAACAAAAGAAACAAAACGAAGAACGAAAAATAGATACCTATATGGCGCAGAAAAATGAAGAACTAACAAAATACCAAGAGGCGATCAATTACTATAATCAATACGGGAAAAAGTTATCTGAAGAGATTCTCAAAGTAGCTAATACAAGTTATAAACAAGGAGAGATTGATTTTTTTCAATACATTCAGAGTATAGAAAATGCAACAACCATTCAGATTGAACATCTTGATACGATTTTGCTATTCAATAGTACTCAATTGGATTTACAATATCTTAATTTTTAAATTTCAAATACATGAAAAGAATCATATATGCCCTAGTAATTACATCATTGTTTTTTTCTTGTAAGGAAGAGAAAAAAGAAGAAGAAACGCCAAATGAGGATGGATTAATTACGGCAACTAAGCAACAGTTTCAATCTTCCGGGATGCAAATTGCTTCACCCACCGAGCAGGATTTTAATGTAGTGGTAAAATGTTCAGGAAAAATCGATGTTCCTCCACAAAACAGAGCTCAGATTACCACGTTTATTGGCGGATATGTTAAGTCAACCCGTCTTTTGGTTGGAGATAAAGTTACCAAAGGGCAAGCCTTATTGACATTGCAGAATACTGAATTTTTGGATATTCAAAAAGAATACCTGGAAGTCGCTGAACAAATCAATTATTTGAAATCGGAATACGAGCGTCAAAAAACATTGTATGATGAGAAAATTTCTTCGCAAAAAAACTATTTGAAAGCAGAGAGTGATTACCGCAAAACAAAAGCAATGTATCAAAGCTTACGTGAAAAATTATTAATGCTCAACATTAATCCTGCTCAAGTTGAAAAAGGAAAGTTAACTTCTGTGATAACCATTTATTCTCCTATTTCTGGTGATATTGTTATAATGAATGCTAATGTTGGAATGCCAATTGCACCTTCAGATGTAATATTAGAAATTGTGGATACTCAGCATTTACATTTGGAGCTGGCTGTTTTTGAAAAAGATATTTTGGGGGTAAAAGAAGGTCAGATAATCGAATTTACAGTGCCTGAAGCAGCCAAAGAAGTGTTTAAGGCAGAAGTTCATTTGGTTGGAAAATCTATTGAAGGCAATGACAGAACCATAAATGTGCATGGACATTTGGATGACAATATTAAACAAAAGTTATTGACAGGTATGTTTGTGGAGGCTGGAATATTGGTAGATACAAAAAAAGGCTTGGCAATACCTACCGAAGCTTTAGTGACCGAAAGTAATAAAAATTTCGTACTTTTATTAGATACCTCCAAAAAGCAGTATTCCTTCAAAAAAGTCAAAGTTTCAATTGGTGAAAAATCCGAAAAATATGTTGAGATAATCCCAGATAGTGAAGTTAATGCTTCTTCAAAGATTTTGACCAAAGGGGTATTTGACATTGTAAATTGATAGTGATCACAACAATATATAGCAGAAAAATATTATGCATTATTCCTTTATTCATTTAAAAAAAAATTAAACATTAAATAAAAAAGATATTATGAACGACGCACATTTACACATGGTAGTAAACCATTTTCCAATTATCGGAACCATTTTTGGATTCGGAATTTTAATTGTTGGTTTGGTTTTGAAAAATAAAACACTGATAAATACATCTTACGTGTTATTTATAGTTGCAGGTATTTTTGGAGCATTTAGTATGGGAACGGGAGAAGGAGCAGAGGAATTGGTTGAAGATATGCCAAATATCGGAAAACAGATTATTCACGAACACGAAGAATTGGCCGAAAAATTAGCTCTATTGCTATATGTTGTGGGTGGTTTGTCTTTTGCAGGTTTATTTCTGAATTTTAAAAATCATTCAAAGGCAAAATTGCTTTCTTTTTTGATACTTTGTATCTCAACGGTAGGATTATTTCTGGTACAAAAAGTTGGTGCTTCAGGAGGAGAAATTCGCCATACAGAAATCCGGGCAAATGCCAATACAACAGTTAATGGTTCTGTAAAACAATCGGAAGAACATGATGATTAGGCTCCGGTTTAAAAAAATATAATACAAAAAGCGATTCAAGACGAATCGCTTTTTTTGTTGTTGGTGAAAAGTTAACGATTACTCAGTTTTGCTTTTTCCTTAATGATATCGCTTATTTTTCGATTCTCAATTTTACTTTCGAGCCAAGAAATAATATCAAGATAAAGGAAAGCTCTCTTTTCATAGGTTTTTTTCTCTAAATCAATAAAGCGTTCTCTCATTTTGATAAACTCTTTCTTAATGTCACTCGGATATAAGTTGCTTAAGTTTTTAAGGAAACGGATAATTTCTTTTTGTACCTCATGTAAGTCATTCATTTTGATTAAGAATTTATAAGTACTTAACAGCTGGCTTTCTAAATTAAAATCTTTACCCGATTCATAATGTGCGATTAAACACAATAAACGTGCAAAACAAGCCAAATCTTCTCGAACATAAAGATTTTTGTTATTTATGATTTTTTCTAAATAAACGATACATTCTTGGTACTTTTCATTTCCAAAATAAATACTGGCAATTTTGTAATAGAACATCATTTCGTGGTGTTCATCCAAATGTTCACTGTGAACTTTTATTTTGTTTAAAATCTCAGGAATGAGGTATTCACTTTCTGCAAAAGTACCTTCTAGAATATGATAGTTTAATTTGTTGTTATAAATATACAGAAATGACAAGGAAGCTATGTTATCATTGACAGGAAATCGGGGATCGCTGATGGTTTCTTCTAAAAGGTTTAAATATTTTTTAAAATTGGTTTTGTATTTCAGCATGAACAGCGATTCCAATAAATAATGATTTCCTTTCAGGAAAAAAACCGGATTGAGGAAAATCATATTCTTATTGTCATAAAATAGAGTTACCCATTTAGTCGCAAACTTATAACAGGAAAGAAAATCCTGTACTAAAAAACTTCGCCATAAGTTGGCATTATAAAACCAATATTTTTCTCTGAAACCAAATTTTGACTGATCCAAACGCCCAATGTGCTTTACAAAATAATCATCGATGTATTTGTATTCTGCATCACTTTTTACATATCCGGTTTTAAGCATGATTCCATACAGCTGAAGTGATAAATTGGATAATTTACTCGAAATGGTATTGCGGTAGTTGAGTTCTTTGGCTTGAATAACCAATTCATCAGCACGACCTTGAATACTTCGGGTGATGTATTGTGATTCGATTAGTTTTTCAAATTCAACAATTTCAAACGCCATGTATTTTTCATCGTTTTCAATGGCCTGCTGTTTTGTTTTGTCAAGTATTTTTAAGCTTTGTTTATAAAGTCCTTTATTATAAAGTATTGCAGCAAAATCGATTTGTTCCCTCAGCTGGTAACGGATATTTTGACTGGGAATATTCAAACGAATGCTTACTAATATTTGTTTGTAGAGGTAGGATTTTAAATTTGACAGCTGTACTTTTTTAATGAGACCGTTCTTAAGAATCAATTTCTCGTCGTATGCTTCAGATTTATCTAAGATGTTAAAAAGCTCAATAAACTTCGTATTTGAACTAGTCTCTAAGCGGCTGGCAAAAATTTTAAATTGTCTTTTTTCAGATTTGGAAAGGGATTTTATTAATACAAATAAAAAATCTTTTTGATGGTTAGCCATTGTATTATGAAAGTATTTAACTTATTGATTATTAGGTTGTTAGTTTGTTTTTTTTTGCTTTATAAATAGTAGATTTACCTAAAAGCAGGTTTAGTTTTGATTAAATGAAAACTATTTTTGTTTTAAGATGTGAAATTACATTAAATATATTAAAATGAATAGAGAGAAAGTCCAAATTTTTGATACCACTTTAAGAGACGGTGAGCAGGTCCCAGGATGTAAATTAGACACCAATCAAAAACTCGTTATAGCCAATCGCCTTGACGAAATGGGTGTTGATATAATTGAAGCTGGTTTCCCTGTTTCTAGCCCAGGTGATTTTTTATCTGTTTCAGAAATTTGTAAAATTGTAAAAAACGCAACTGTCTGCGGTCTTACCAGAGCTGTAGAAAACGATATTGATGTAGCAGCGCAAGCTTTGAAACATGCTGTTCGACCTAGAATTCATACTGGAATTGGAACTTCGGATTCTCATATTATCCATAAATTGCAAACTACACCTGAGGATGTCATTGCAAGAGCCAAATTTGCAGTTGCTCATGCTAAAAAATATGTTGAAGATGTAGAATTTTACGCTGAAGATGCAGGCAGAACAGATAATGCTTTTTTGGCAAGAGTTTGTGAAGAAGTAATCAAATCTGGAGCTACTGTTCTTAATATCCCGGATACTACAGGATATTGTCTGCCAGAAGAGTATGGCGCAAAAATAAAATACCTTAAAGAAAATGTAAAAGGAATTGAGAATGTTATTCTTTCCTGTCATTGTCATAATGACTTAGGAATGGCAACTGCCAACTCAATTTCGGGAGCTATAAATGGAGCTCGTCAAATAGAATGTACAATCAACGGAATAGGAGAGAGAGCTGGAAATACGGCTCTTGAAGAAGTTGTTATGATTTTTAAACAGCATCCTTATTTAAATTTATATACAGATATCGATAGCAAACAATTGAACGAAATGAGCCGTCTGGTTTCTGAAAGTATGGGAATGATGGTTCAGCCAAATAAAGCGATTGTTGGAGCTAATGCTTTTGCTCATAGTTCTGGAATTCATCAAGATGGTGTGATTAAAAACAGAGCGACTTATGAAATCATGGATCCTTTGGATGTAGGTGTCAATGAGTCGTCTATTATTCTTACTGCAAGAAGCGGTAGAGCAGCTTTGGCTTATAGAGCGAAAAAAGTTGGTTATGAACTTACAAAAACACAATTGGATATCGTGTATGTTGAGTTTTTAAAGTTTGCTGATATCAAAAAAGAAGTTCTTGATAATGATATTCATCAAATTATTGAAGCTAGCAATATATATGTTAACTAATTTTCAGAAGAAATAATTACTAAAAAATAAATAATATGAACTTAAAAATAGCTGTACTTGCAGGAGATGGGATTGGACCAGAGGTTATTTTACAGGCAAAAAAAGCTTTGTATGCTATAAGTGTAGCTTATGATCATGAATTTATTTTTGAGGATGCTTTAATTGGAGCTATCGCAATAGAGAAAACAAGAAACCCTTTGCCGGAACAAACGTTGAATCTTTGTTTAAATACAGATGCCGTTTTGTTTGGTGCTATTGGAAACCCTAAATATGATAATAATCCAGAATCTAAAATTCGTCCTGAACAAGGGTTATTGAAACTAAGACAAGAATTAGAGCTGTTTGCTAATATTAGACCTATAAAACCGTTTAAAAATCTTTTGGATGCTTCTCCAATAAAAAAAGAGGTAATTGAAAATGTTGATTTTGTGATTTATAGAGAATTAACGGGTGGATCGTATTATGGCGATAAAGTCATAAACGAAGAGGGAACTTTTGCATCAGATATATGTGAATATTCAGAAAATGAGATTAACCGCATTACACATCAAGCTTTTAGAGCGGCTCAAGGAAGAAGAAAAAAAGTGACATTAGTTGATAAGGCTAATGTGTTGGAAACGTCAAGATTGTGGAGAAAAATAGTTAAAGAAATTGCTAAGCAATATCCAGATGTAAAATTAGAATGTCAGTACATTGATAATGTTGCCATGCAGATAATTACTGATCCAAAACAATATGATGTAATCTTAACAGAGAATTTATTTGGCGATATACTGTCAGATGAAGCTTGTGCGATTATGGGGTCTATTGGATTAATGGCATCAGCATCAGTTGGAGAAAGCAAAGCGCTGTTTGAGCCTATCCATGGTTCTTATCCGCAGGCAAAAGGGAAGAATATTGCTAATCCTATTGCTTCGATTTTGTCGGCAGCTATGCTGTTAGAACATTTTGGTTTACAAAAAGAAGCTAAAAAAGTTTATGAAGCTGTAGAGAAAGCTATTGAATATAAAGTGGTTACCATTGATTTGAATCCGGGTTCAAGATTTGGGACTAATGATGTTGGAGATTTTATATCAAATGTTATATTAAGTAAAGATGATTTGTATTTTAAAAACGATAATGTCCAAATAGGACAGTCAACTATCGTTTAATTAATAAAAGTCATAAAATATTGCGTTATATCACTAATTTCTGTTAGTTTGTTGGTAAAAAATTTTTTATTTTGGATTTGTTTTGTACTTTTGCAAAGTCAAAAAAATAAAGAAATGAAATACGTTATCAACGTCCTTTTAGTATTAAGTGTCATTGTGATTATCACATATGAAAAGGGATTGTTATAAATATAAGTGAAGATATATTTAAAACCTCCCATAATTTTGGGAGGTTTTTTTTTAAAATAAAATTAAATACACATTAAAATAGAATGGAATTAAATAAATACAGCAAAACAATCACGCAAGACGAAACACAACCAGCTTCTCAAGCTATGTTCTACGGAATTGGTCTGACAGAAGAGGATCTTAAAAAAGCGCAGGTAGGAATTGTAAGTATGGGTTACGATGGAAATCCTTGTAACATGCACTTAAATGATTTGGCTAAAGATGTTAAGACTGGCGTCTGGAAAGAAGATTTAGTTGGATTGATATTTAATACTATTGGTGTAAGTGATGGTATTTCTAACGGAAATGATGGAATGCGTTTTTCTTTGGTTTCTCGTGACGTGATTGCAGATTCTATCGAAACAGTTATGGGAGCGCAATGGTATGATGGTTTGATTGCTGTTCCAGGCTGTGATAAAAATATGCCAGGAGCTTTAATGGCTATGGGTAGAGTAAATCGCCCTTCAATTATGGTTTATGGAGGATCTATTCACCCAGGGAAATGGAAAGGTGAAGATTTGAATATTGTTTCTGCTTTTGAAGCTTTAGGTAAAAAAATTAAGAATACAATTACTCCTGAAGATTTCAAAGGAGTAATTCAAAATGCTTGTCCAGGTGCAGGTGCTTGTGGTGGAATGTATACTGCAAACACAATGTCATCAGCGATTGAAGCATTAGGAATGAGTTTACCTTACAGCTCTTCTAATCCTGCTTTGAGCGCTGAAAAGAAACAAGAATGTGTTGATGCTGGTAAAGCAATCAGAATATTATTAGAAAAAGACATTAAGCCTAGAGATATCATGACTCGTAAAGCATTCGAAAATGCAATTACGATGGTAGCTGTTTTAGGAGGTTCTACAAATGCGGTAATGCACTTAATTGCAATGGCTCATTCGGTAGGTATTGAATTAACATTGAAAGATTTCCAAGATATCAGTGATAAAACACCATTATTAGCCGACTTGAAACCAAGCGGTAAATATTTAATGGAAGATTTACATAATGTGGGCGGGGTTCCTGCGGTAATGAAATATTTATTGAAAGAAGGTCTGTTACACGGTGATTGTTTAACAGTAACCGGAAAAACAATCGAGGAGAACTTAGCTTCAGTTCCTGATTTACATGATGGCCAAGAAGTAATTCATGAAATTCAAAAAGCATTAAAAGCTACTGGAAATATTCAAATTCTATACGGAAACTTAGCATCAGAAGGTTGTGTTGCTAAAATTAGCGGTAAAGAAGGAGAGTTTTTTGAAGGTACAGCAGTAGTTTTTGAAGGTGAAAAAGATGTAATTAGAGGAATACAAGCAGGTGAAGTGAGACCTGGAAACGTAGTGATTATTCGTTACTGTGGTCCAAAAGGCGGTCCTGGAATGTCTGAAATGCTGAAACCAACATCAGCTATTATGGGTGCTGGTTTAGGGAATTCGGTTGCATTGATTACTGATGGACGTTTCTCTGGTGGGTCACACGGTTTTGTCGTCGGGCACGTTACTCCAGAAGCTTACGAAGGCGGAGGAATTGCATTGATTGAAAATGGAGACGTTATTACAATTGATGCAGTAAATAACACCATTAACATGAAAATTTCTGACGAAGAATTGGCAAAACGTAAAGCCAATTGGAAAAGACCAGAATCACCAATCAAACAAGGAGTTTTACTTAAATATATGCGTTCGGTCTCCAGTGCCTCTGAGGGATGTGTTACCGACAAATAATTTAATAAAAACAACAAGCCTCTAAGTCTTAAATTAAAAGATTTATGGGTGAAAAATATAAAATAAAATGAAAATATCAGGGGCAGAAGCCGTTATTAGATGTTTATTAGCAGAAGGAGTAGACTTGGTTTATGGATATCCGGGAGGAGCTATAATGCCGGTTTATGACGAATTATATAAATTTCAAGATCAATTGCACCACGTTTTGGTGCGTCACGAACAAGGTGCAGCTCATGCAGCACAAGGTTTTGCAAGAGCTACCGGTAAAGTTGGTGTGGCTATTGCAACTTCAGGACCGGGAGCTACAAATTTAGTTACAGGTATTGCTGATGCTCAGATCGATTCTACGCCATTAGTGTGTATTACAGGTCAGGTTGGAAAACATTTATTGGGTTCTGATGCTTTTCAGGAAAC
Source organism: uncultured Flavobacterium sp. (assembly GCA_963511795.1). GTDB lineage: Bacteria > Bacteroidota > Bacteroidia > Flavobacteriales > Flavobacteriaceae > Flavobacterium. The sequence goes on from CAUPKP010000011.1 coordinate 138,216, forward strand.
CGATATTATTGGAATTTCGACTCCAGTAACCAAATGGAATTATCAAATTACCGAAGCTCACGAGATTCCAGAAATTATTGCAAGAGCTTTTTATATAGCAAGATCAGGCCGTCCAGGTCCAGTTTTGATTGATATTACTAAAAATGCTCAATTTGATGAATTGGATTTTAGTTATGAAAAATGTACAGGTATTAGAAGTTATCATCCAAGACCTGTCTTAGATCTTAAAAAAGTACAAGATGCTGCCGATATAATTAATAATGCCAAAAAACCATACATTATTTTTGGTCAAGGTATCATATTAAGTCAAGCAGAAGAGCAACTGAAAAGATTAGTTGAAAAATCTGGGATTCCTGCAGCTTGGACTATTTTAGGACTTTCAGCTTTGCCAACAGATCATCCTTTAAATGTAGGTATGGTGGGTATGCATGGTAATTATGGGCCTAATCTTTTGACCAATGAGTGCGATGTCCTGATTGCTTTAGGAATGCGTTTTGATGACCGTGTTACAGGAAATTTAGCTACTTATGCTAAACAGGCCAAAGTTATTCATTTCGAAATTGATCCAGCAGAAGTTGATAAAAACGTAAAGACTGAAGTTGCAGTTTTGGCCGATGTGAAAGAAGCATTGACTGCTTTGATTCCGTTAATTGACAAAAAATCGCATGAATCTTGGCATAATGAATTCAAAGAGATGTATAAAATTGAATTAGATGCAGTTATCAATGAAGAATTAGCTCCAACTAATGGTAAAGGAATTTCGATGGGTGAAACTATGGAAATGATCAATAAACATTCAAAAGGAGACGCAATTATAGTTTCGGATGTAGGACAGCATCAAATGTTTGCCTGTCGATATGCTAAATTCAATTCAACTAAAAGTAATGTTACTTCTGGAGGTTTGGGAACAATGGGATTTGCTTTGCCTGCCGCTATTGGTGCCAAAATGGGAAGACCAGATCGTGAAGTTGTAGCTATCATTGGAGACGGTGGTTTTCAAATGAACATTCAGGAGTTAGGAACTATTTTCCAATCACAAGTTCCTGTAAAAATTGTGGTGATGAACAATGAATTTTTAGGAATGGTTCGCCAATGGCAGGAATTATTTTTTGATAATCGTTATGCTTCAACCAAAATGATTAATCCAAACTTTATTGCTATTGCAGAAGGATATCATATCAAATCTAAAAAAGTGATTAATAGAGAAGATTTGGATGGAGCTGTTGCCGAAATGATGGCTTCAAAAGATTCTTATTTTTTAGAAGTTATGGTAGAGAAAGAAAATAATGTATTCCCAATGATTCCAACAGGAGCTTCGGTTTCTGATATGAGATTAAGCTAAAAATTATGGAAAATAAAATGTTCACCATTTCTGTTTATTCAGAAAATAACGTTGGTTTATTAAATAGGATATCAGGTATATTCTTAAAACGCCATATAAATATATTGAGCCTAAATGTTTCCGAATCGGAAATTGAAAATGTTTCAAGATTTGTAATTGTTGTAAACACCACTGAAAAATGGGTGCAGAACATCGTAGGACAAATAGAAAAACAAATTGAAGTCATCAAAGCTTTTTATCATGTTGATGAAGAGACTATCTTTTTAGAAAGCGCAATATTCAAAATAGCATCTAGTCTGCTTTTTGACGAAAGACAGATTCAGAACATCATTAAAGACAGTAAATCTGAAATTGTTACAGTATCAAGAGAGTTTTTTGTGATTTCGAAATCTGGAAAGCGTTCAGAAATTGAAGAATTATACGCGAGACTGAAACCTTTTGGAATTATGCAGTTTGTTCGTTCCGGCAGAATATCGATTTCAAAAGAAAAAATGGAAATTTCAGCAATACTGGAAGCATTTGTATAAATAAAAAAAAAACTATATCTGCAGTAGAATAGAAGGAATGCAGATTACAATTATTAAATTTTACATTCATTAAATATTAAAAAAAATGGCAAATTATTTCAATTCATTACCACTTAGATTACAATTAGAACAATTAGGAGTTTGCGAATTCATGGATCAATCAGAATTTGCAAATGGAATAGATGCATTAGCAGGAAAAAAAGTAGTCATTGTTGGTTGTGGAGCTCAAGGTTTGAACCAAGGTTTAAACATGAGAGATTCAGGTTTAGATATTTCTTATGCGTTACGTGCAGATGCTATTGCAGAGAAAAGAGCATCTTTTAAAAATGCTACTGATAATGGTTTCAAAGTAGGAACTTATGAGGAACTAATACCAACAGCTGATTTAGTTTGTAATCTTACACCAGATAAACAGCATACTGCTGTAGTTACAGCAATCATGCCATTAATGAAACAAGGAGCTACTTTGGCTTATTCTCATGGATTTAATATTGTTGAAGAAGGAATGCAGATACGTAAAGACTTAACTGTTATTATGTGTGCTCCTAAATGTCCTGGATCTGAAGTTCGTGAAGAATATAAAAGAGGTTTCGGTGTACCAACTCTTATAGCAGTTCACCCAGAAAATGACCCTAATGGTTTCGGTTTAGACCAGGCAAAAGCGTATGCAGTTGCTACAGGAGGAAATAGAGCAGGAGTTTTACGTTCTTCTTTCGTTGCCGAAGTAAAATCGGATTTAATGGGAGAGCAGACAATCTTATGCGGATTATTGCAGACTGGTTCTATCTTATGTTTTGACAAAATGGTTGCTGAAGGAATAGATGCAGGATATGCTTCTAAATTAATCCAATACGGATGGGAAACTATCACAGAAGGATTAAAATACGGTGGTATCACAAACATGATGGACAGATTGTCTAATCCTGCTAAAATTGCCGCATTCAATGCTGCTGAAGAATTGAAAGATATCATGCGTCCATTATTCCAAAAACACATGGATGATATTATCTCTGGTCACTTTTCTAAAACAATGATGGAAGACTGGGCTAATGATGATAAAAACTTATTGGCTTGGAGAGCTGCTACTGGTGATACTAATTTTGAAAAAACTCCTGCTGGTGATTTTGAAATTTCTGAGCAAGAATACTACGATAACGGAGTATTAATGGTTGCAATGGTAAAAGCTGGTGTTGAATTAGCTTTCGAAGCAATGACAGATTCAGGAATTATTGAAGAATCAGCATACTACGAATCATTACACGAAACTCCGCTAATTGCTAACACAATTGCAAGAAAAAAATTATTCGAAATGAACCGTGTGATTTCTGATACTGCTGAGTACGGATGTTATTTGTTTGATCACGCTTGTAAGCCATTAATTGCTGAGTATGTGAAAAATGCACCAAGCAATTTAGTAGGCCGTCCATTTAATAATGGAAGTAACGGAGTTGATAATAAAGAATTAATTGAAGTGAATTCAATTATAAGAAATCATCCTGTTGAAGAAGTAGGAGCTTGGTTGAGAGAGTCTATGACTGCGATGAAAAAAATCGTATAATAAAAATAAAAAATTAGAGATTACCACACATGAGGGTGTGCGGGGATTTGCATAATATCAACAAAGGTTAAATATTTTGAATTAGTAAGCACTTATTGGACAATTGAAAAGGATATTTATGCATAATTACATTCACTTAACTTCGGGCAATCTGTAAGTTAAGTGAAGTAATCCCTAGTTATTTTAAATTTTTTTGTTTCGAAAGAAGGAGAAAAATTGTTGTTAAATATTGTTAATGAAAGGGCATTTTAGTTGATACTATGCCCTTTTCTTGTTTTATATCGGCTAAAAAATCTAAAAATGTTATCAAAAAAGCATTAAAAATTATAGAAGAGCGATTTTTTATTATTTTTTTAGTGCATTTTGCAAATTAAAAGTTTTGAAAACCGAAGAGATTTAATACTTTTATAAAAAATTAAAAAAAGATGAGTTATTTTAAAATTGACAGTTTAGAACAATACTTTAAACATTATAATAAATCGATACGTGAACCTCGAAAATTTTGGGGAAAAATTGCCGAAGAAAACTTCACATGGTATCAATACTGGGACAAAGTTGTCGATTTTAATATGGCTGATGCCGAAGTAAAATGGTTTGTTGATGCAAAGGTTAATATAACCAAGAACTGTATTGACAGACACTTAGCTAAGAAAGGCGATAAGACTGCAATAATTTTTGAACCAAATGATCCTTCTGAAGAAGCATTGCACATAAGCTATAATGAGCTTTACGAGCGCGTGTCTAAAATGGCCAATGTTTTAAGAGAACAAGGGATTACTAAAGGTGACCGTGTTTGTATTTATTTGCCAATGATACCAGAATTGGCAGTTTCTGTTTTGGCTTGTGCCAGAATTGGTGCAATACATTCTGTTGTATTTGCAGGTTTTTCTGCCTCGGCAGTTGCTTCAAGAATAAATGACAGTCAATGTAAAATGGTAATTACTTCAGACGGAGGTTACCGTGGCAATAAAACTATTGATTTGAAAGGGATAATTGATGAGGCTTTGCAAAATTGTCCAAGTGTTGCTTCTGTTTTAGTTGCTAAAAGAACAAATGCAGAAATCAATATGAAAGCTGGTCGTGATCAATGGTTGGCACCGCTTCTTGATAATGCGCTTAATAATAGTGTAGCCGAAATTATGGATGCTGAAGATCCGTTATTTATACTATATACATCAGGTTCTACGGGCAAACCTAAGGGTATGGTCCATACAACGGCAGGATATATGGTTTATACGGCTTATACTTTTAAGAATGTTTTCAATTACGAAGAGAACGATATATTTTGGTGTACAGCTGATATCGGATGGATTACAGGGCATTCTTATATATTATACGGTCCATTATTAAATGGTGCAACTACAGTAATCTACGAAGGAATTCCTTCTTATCCGGATTTTAGCCGTTTTTGGGAAATAATAGAGAAGCATAAAGTTACCCAATTCTATACAGCACCAACAGCCATTCGTGCTTTGGCTAAAGAGAATTTGTCTTATGTTCAAAAATTCCCATTAAAATCATTGAAAGTTATTGGTTCTGTTGGAGAACCTATTAATGAGGAAGCATGGCACTGGTATAATGACCACGTAGGAGGGAAGCGCTGTCCAGTTGTTGATACGTGGTGGCAAACAGAAACCGGTGGTATTATGATTGCTCCATTAGCATTTACAACCCCAACAAAACCAACTTATGCTACATTACCATTACCAGGAATTCAGCCTGTTTTAATGGACGATAAACGCAATGAGATTGAGGGGAATCAAGTGGATGGAAGTTTATGTATTAAATTCCCTTGGCCTGGTATCGCCAGAACCATTTGGGGAGATCATCAAAGATACAAAGACACTTATTTCTCTGCTTTTCCAGGTAAATATTTCACAGGAGACGGTGCATTACGTGACGAAGTAGGTTATTACAGAATAACGGGACGTGTTGATGATGTAGTGATTGTTTCCGGACATAATTTAGGTACGGCACCAATTGAGGATGCAATTAATGAACATCCGGCTGTTGCAGAGTCTGCAATTGTTGGTTTTCCGCATGATATTAAAGGTAATGCATTATATGGATTTGTAATACTAAAAGAATCAGGTGAATATAGAGATAGAGATAACTTGATTAAAGAGATTAATCAGCATGTATCAGATCATATAGGACCAATTGCAAAATTAGATAAAATTCAGTTTGTGACTGGTTTGCCAAAAACAAGATCAGGAAAGATTATGCGCCGTATTTTACGTAAGATAGCTGAAGGTGATTATTCAAATTTTGGAGACATTACTACGCTTTTAAATCCAGAAATTGTGGACGAAATAGTAAAAGGTAAAATAGTGTAACACTATAAAGTACTAAAGTTTTATAAAAACTGCTTCATATTTTGAAGCAGTTTTTTTTTGCTCTATGTAAATAAAATATTAAATTTTGCTATTTCATGTAACATTATACCTCAATTTGAGTCTATTGATTATCAGGTTTATATAAATGTTCTTGTATGATACTTCTATTAAATAATTTTGCTATTTGTTTTCCTGAATAAAAACATTTAAAAAGTTAATTTAATGTTAAAATTTAGTACCGTGTGATGCATAATACCTTTTTAAAGATATATATTTGCATAGGATATTATTATATAATCCAAGTTTAATTAATCATCATCAATCAAAAATCAATTATTATGAAAAAATCAATCGTTTATTTAGGAGTAGCTTTAGTAGCTTTCGCAAATGTTTCTTTAGCTTCAAATGTGTATTCATTTCCAAATGCTTCTCAGGGAGTTGAATTTAGCGAAGCAGTAACACCATTAGGATTTGCTATCAGCAAAGGAGATTTAGAAACCGTTAAAAAGTTTGTAGAATACGGCGCAGATATAAATGAATTGTCAAACGGTATGACTCCGTTAATGATTGCTGCGCGTTACAATAAAGTAGAAATCATCAAATATTTATTGTCTAAAGGAGCCGATATTAATAAAAAAGATGACAAAGGATTTACCGCATTAAAATATGCAGAATTGTCTAATGCAAATGATGCTGTTCAGCTTTTGAAACAATAACATTAAAATTCAAAATGAGACTTCATATTAGATGAAGTCTCATTTAAAAAAATCAATCAAAAATCAATCAAAAATCAATCAAAAAAATATAATCATGAAAAATTCAGTTTTAATCTTAGGTATTGCATTAGTTTCATTTTCAAATATTTGTAATGCAAAAAATGCAGTTGCTTTACCATACAGTTCGTTTCAAAATACCATTTTGTCAAATGATACCCAAATACAAAACGAAGGAACAGCAAAATTTGTAAAACCTTCTTTGGCAGAAGAAGCATTATTTAATCCAGAAACAGTGATTTCTTTTAGCAGTAAAACAGTGAAAGAAACTATTGCTGAAGGAGATAAAATTGTTGAAACAATAGTTCCTGATGATTCAGAATTTATGGCTTATGAAGAATCAATGAAAGAAATAATAACTCAGTCTGACCAAGCTATTGAAAGTAATGTTTCGAATGAAACCTATTCTCTTTATTTTGAAAGAACAGTAATAGATGAGATAGCAGAGTTGGAATTGATCATAGAAAGTAATGGGACTAACGAGGTAAGTCCGTTGGATTTCAAAAAAATAAACAACAATTCTTTTATGACAAATGCATTCAATTCTAAAAGATTTATTGGAATGAATTAATTAATGACTATGTAATTTATAAGTATAAAGCTAATAGGGGAACTGAAAAAGCACCATTATGCAGCGTATAATGATGCTTTTTTTATGCATTAAATTTTCACTTACATTTCTATAAGCTGTTTGTCCTGTGCTTTTGAAAACAGCAATAAAGCAGTAATAGCTCCAATAGCAGCAAACAGCATATCCGACTGAGTGTCCCAAACATCTCCTTGTGTTCCTAAAAACGCATCTCCGCCATCGCCAGTTATAATAGAAACAAACCATTCAATCCATTCATAAGCAGCGCTAATTGCCAAACAAATGGATATAATAATGAAATTGAAAAAACTTTTATTAGCAATTACTTCTTTTCGAATGAATAATTCTCTAATAATCATTGCAGGTACAAAGCCTTGTGCAAAATGACCAACTTTGTCATAATTATTTCGGCTTTGATGAAATACCTCTTTGATATAATCGAATAAAGGAACTTCGGCATAGGTATAGTGGCCACCGATAAATAGGATTATGCAATGAATTAAAATCAAAGTATAAGTAAAATTGGTAAATCTGAATTTTTTGAAAGTCAAAGTCAAGATTAAAACACCTATTATGGCAGGGATAATTTCTAGAAAACAAGTAAAAACTTCTTTTGGGTTTATAATTGACCAAATTAATGTTAGCGTAAATAGTGCTAATAATGTATCGATGTATTTCATTTCTTGATTTTAGAAAATTGAGTTCGTTTAATAACTGGTGTCATCAAGTTTTACTTTTCCATTAAATGTCCTGTATAAAAAGAAAAAATAAGCGGCTAAAAGAGGCGCACCAATTGCAACTATTGTCAGCATTATTCCTAATGATTTTTGTGAAGAAGCAGCATTGTAAATGGTAACACTAAACTTTGGGTCAATTGTAGATATTAAAAGTGTTGGGTACAATTGCAAAGCTACCAGTATAAGCAAAAAGGCCATTGTTAGAGAGGAAAATATCAATGCCCGCATGTATTGTTTTTTTGAAACTAATCTTGGAACATTGGCTACAGCCAAAAAAGAAATGACAGGCACAACAAAATAAAGAGGATTTTCTCTGAAATTAGCTGTAACTTCTGGAATAAAAATTAATGTATAAAGAGTTGTAATTCCGAAGCTGATAATGAAAAATATCATTCCATTTTTTAGCAAAAATGTCAGTCGGGCATGTAATCTGCCTTCTGTTTTTAATAAAAGGTAAATAGCTCCTTGTGTCATAAATATGGATAATGTTGTAAAGCCAACCATTATAGCATAAGGATTTAAGAATGAAAAAAACATGCCGCCCTGATAACTAAAGTTTGGCCCCAAAGCAAAACCTTGCAAAATATTAGCCAAAACAACACCAAGCAAAAAAGCAATTGAAATGCTGGAAATACTATAAATAAAGTCCCAGCTTTTTCTCCACCACAGCATTTCTTCAACACTTCGAAATTTAATGGCAGCTGCTCGAAGTACATTTAGCATTAAAAACAGCATAAACGGAACATACATTGCTGATAGCATAGTTGCATACATTACCGGAAACCCTGCAAATAAGGCTCCGCCTCCAATGATTAACCAAACCTGATTGGCATCCCAAACAGGAGCAATCGCGTTTATTGCGATTCTTCGGCTTAAATCTTTTCTTAAAAATAAATGCCAAGCACCTGCTCCAAAATCAAATCCTTCTAGAATTGCATAACCAGAAAACAACAATCCGATTACTAAATACCATAATGTTGGATAATCAATCCCTAAAAAAGTTTCCATACTATAAAGATTTATGTGGATTGAAATGTTACTGTTGTTTTAGCTTCGTCATATGGGCCGTGTTTTATTTTCTTGTTTACAGTGTACAAAAACAAGGCTAGTAATAGGGAATAGACTATGGTAAACATAACCAATGAAAATACAATCTGATTAGCAGAGACTTCTTGGGAGAAAGCATGACTTGTTCTTAAGTGCCCATAAACAACCCAGGGCTGTCTTCCCATTTCGGCAGTAAACCATCCGACTTGATTGGCTATTTGAGGTAAAATAACGGCAAATGAAAAAATCCATAAGAGCCATTTAGCTTCAAATAATTTTCCACGCCACCATAAAAAACTAGCATACAATGTAAGCCCAATTAATGCCATTCCAATCGCAACCATAATATGATAAAATTGAAAAACTGCATTTACTTGGCTTGGCCTGTCTTCAACTGGGAAATTATTTAATCCTTTTATGGGGGCACTAAAATCCTGATGCACTAGAAAAGACAGTCCGCCGGGAATTCCAATTCCTGTAACTTTTTGATTTTCTTTATCGACCAAGCCCAGAAGATATAAATCGGCAGGTTTATCTTTTCCAAAATGCCCTTCCATTGTAGCTAGTTTTGCGGGCTGATTAACCGCAACTCCATCTGCCGAACTGTGACCTGAAATTAATTGGGTAAGCGAAAAAACAGTTGCAACGACCAAAGAAATTTTAAATGCTTTTTTAGATATTTCAACATAACGTCCTTTTCTGATGTAATAGGCATGTACACTTAAAACCAAAAAAGCTCCGGCTAAAATTGCACCCTGCCATGTATGGATTATTCTGTCTACACTCGAGGGATTGAAAACCATTGCCCAAAAATCGGTTACTTCGGCGCGGGCGTTTAATCCTGTGCCAACGATGTGATATCCTGCTGGAGTTTGCTGCCATGAATTTGCAACTACAATCCAAACAGCTGAAAACATAGAACCAAAAAACACACCTAACGTAGATACAAAATGTACCCAAGGTTTTACACGGTTCCATCCAAAAAGTAATACTCCAAGAAAAGTACTCTCTAACCCAAAGGCAAATAAGCCTTCGGCAGCTAATGCACTTCCAAATATATCACCTACATATCGCGAATACACAGCCCAATTGGTTCCAAATTCAAACTCCATAATAATTCCTGTGGCAACACCTATCCCAAAAGTCAAGGCGAATATTTTAATCCAAAAACGGGTCAAAATCTCGTAATCTTTGTTTCCTGTTTTAAGATAAAGACCTTCCATAATAACCATTATTAAACCAATGCCAATACTTAGTGGAGGGTAGATGTAATGAAAGGCAATTGTAAAAGCAAATTGTATTCGGGCGAGTATTTCAACATCCATGATGAAAATATTTTGTTTAAGAATAGGTGTAAATTTACGACAGAAACATGATTAATTAAGTGTTATAAAATAATTTCATAGATGATTTCTGTAATACTTTGATACTTATTTGTTTTGAAAACTAGCGAATGGAATTTAGTTCCATAAAAAAAGCACCATTATAAAATGATGCTTTCGTTTTTATTTGAAATAGGAAAAAGTTTCGTTATTCTCAATTTTCAGTAATGTTTCGTAAATCAATTTGATTACGTTTTCAACATCTTCGCGGTGTACCATTTCGACAGTAGTGTGCATGTATCGTAGCGGAAGCGAAATCAATGCCGAAGCTACGCCGCCATTACTGTAGGCAAAAGCATCGGTATCTGTACCTGTAACCCTAGAGGAAGCCAAGCGCTGAAATGGAATGTTTTTCTCCACAGCAGTGTCCAGAATTAATTCTCTCAGATTATTTTGAACCGCCGGAGCATAAGTTACAACAGGACCTTTGCCAATTTTGGTGTCGCCTTCGATTTTTTTATCAATCATCGGAGTTGTTGAGTCATGACAAACATCTGTCACAATAGCAACATTTGGTTTGATGGTTTGAGTAATCATTTCAGCTCCTCTTAAGCCTACTTCTTCCTGAACAGCATTAGTAATATATAAACCAAAAGGAAGTTTGATATTGTTTTCGTGTAATAAACGGGCAACTTCGGCAATCATAAATCCTCCCATGCGATTATCTATGGCACGGCAAACGAATTTGTTTTCGTTCATAATCATGAATTCATCGGGATATGTAATTACACAGCCTACATGAACTCCCATTTTTTCTACCTGCTCTTTGGTCTCACAGCCCAAATCAATAAAGATATTGCTGATCTTTGGATTTTCTTCCTTGTCTCTGTTTCTGGTGTGAATAGCCGGCCAGCCAAAAACACCTTTAACAATTCCGTTTTTGGTATGAATATTTACTCGTTTTGATGGTGCAATCTGGTGATCAGAGCCTCCGTTTCTGATTACATAAACCATACCGTCATCGGTTATATAATTTACATACCATGCAATTTCATCAGCATGTCCTTCTATAACAACTTTGTATGGAGCATCAGGATTAATAACTCCAACAGCAGTTCCATAAGTGTCGGTGATAAATGTATCTACATAGGGTTTTAAGTAATTCATCCATATTTTTTGTCCTTCGCTTTCAAAGCCGGTAGGAGAGGCATTGTTTAAATATTCCTCTAAAAAAGTTAATGATGATGCATTCAATATTGATTCAGTACTCATATAAAATATTTTTTCGCTAAATTAGAAATTTGTCTTTATAGTTCTATATTTAATGTATAATTTTGTGTTAAAAATATTTTCCCATGAAGCTTTATAGAATTTTATTTTTCTGTTTTTTAACCTCACTATCTGTTCATGCCCAGGAACCTAAAAATGACAATATTCCAATGGGTTATGTGCTAACAGAGGCCGATAGTATATTTGGCGACACCATAGTGCTTCCTGAATTAGTAATAGAGACACATAAAATGAGTGATGAGGATAAAAAGCAGTTTTTATTACTCCAAAAAAGAGTTTACGCTACCTATCCATACGCTAGAATTGCTGCCGAAAGATTGACTTCATTAAACAAAGGCATGCAAAAGTTTACTAACAAAAGAGACAAAAAAAGATATTTTAAAATAGTTGAGGATTATTTAAGCAATGAATTTGAGGCTCGTTTAAAAAAACTTTCCAAAAAACAAGGGCAAATCTTAGTTAAACTTATAGACAGGCAGACAGGAACAACAACATACGAGCTAATTCGTAACCTCAAAAGTGGTTTCAAAGCATTTGTATCTAATACAACTGCCAGTATGTTTAATATCGATTTAAAAATGCAGTACAAACCTTTCGAAGTCAATGAGGATTATTTGATAGAGACTATATTAGTCCGGGGGTTTGAATCAGGACGACTCAGGAAGCAAGATGCCGCAAAACCAATAGATTATGAAAAGCTAGACGAAGCATGGATTAAAAAATAAAGTAAAATGGTTTGAAATATATTATAGAGAGACGATTATAAAGGTAATTGTTTCTCTTTTTTTTGTTTTATAGATATATTCAGGAGCTATTTCCTGCTATTCGCTTCAATCTTGCGTGCCGAACCCCGGCCCACAAGGATTTTCACTGCTATCAGGGCTAGGGCATTTGTTTACATAAGAGAAGATGTTTTAAAATCACTCCTTATATATAGTATAGAAGCATTAAAAAAAAACAATAAAAAGAAACCTGTGTAAATCCGTTCGATCCGTTATATCTGTGTGCTATGTCAGTGCAATGCGTAATAAAACAAAAAAAAACACTTCAAATCTTAGCGAAACCTCAAAAACACCCATAAAAAGCCACTCCAAATTTAAAACTTCGCAAAATCTTATGTTGTAAATATCAAAATACCAGTGAATTAAAAAATAAACGTAAAATAGTTAAGAAATTCCCTTGTTTAAACGGATAAAGAGACTACTTTTGCACCCGCAACAGCGATTACGTTCATTAAAACACTGACAGGTCAAACGAATCAAATTGAAAATTTATTTTCAAAAA
>CAUPKP010000012.1:0-148443 GCA_963511795.1 uncultured Flavobacterium sp.
AATCTGCTTCAGGAAAAAAAGACGGGGATATCAGATATCTTACGCCTTTGAATATAGAAACTAACAAAACTAAAAAGTATTGTCGTTTCAAAAAATCAGGTATCAAATATATCGATTATAAAGATGCTGATTTCTTATTGAAATTTGTTAATGAGCAAGGAAAAATTCTTCCTCGTCGTTTAACAGGAACTTCATTAAAATACCAAAGAAAAGTGTCTGTAGCTGTAAAAAGAGCTCGTCACTTAGCTTTAATGCCATACGTGGCCGATTTACTAAAATAATAAAAATTAACAGTTGTTGGTTTTCTGAAACATGAAACCTAACTTCTATAAAAAAGGACAACAACATGGAACTTATTTTAAGAAAAGATGTTCAGAATTTAGGATTTAAAGATGATGTAGTAACTGTGAAAAACGGATACGGTCGTAACTTTTTAATCCCACAAGGATTTGCTCATTTAGCTACTTCTTCTGCAAAGAAAGTATTGGCTGAAAACCTAAAACAAAGAGCTCACAAAGAAGCTAAAGTTGTGGCAGACGCTAAAGCATTAGCTGAATCTTTGAAAGCTATTGAAATTAAAATTTCTGCTAAAGCAGGTGGTGAAAAATTATTCGGATCAATTACAAACATTGATATCGCTGAAGCTTTAGCTAAAGGTGGTCAAGTAATTGATAGAAAATTTATTACTTCAGGTATCGTTAAACGTACTGGTAAATATACTGCTTCTGTTAGATTACACAGAGATGTAATCGTTGAATTAGCATACGAAATTGTTGCTGAAAAAGCATAATTTTTAAATGTATATATTGAAATCCCGATGAAAGTCGGGATTTTTTTTGTTTAGTGTCATTGCGAGGAACGAAGCAATCACATCATTATTAACTTTTAATTATTTGGAACGAGATGGCGCTCTTTCCCCGTAACGATATGAAATATTCTAGGTTAACCAAAGAACAATTTGAAGAATTGACTCAGGAGTTTACTACTTTTTTGGCAACTCAGACAATTGATAAAGCGGAATGGGATCAAATCAAAGCCGAAAAACCTGAAGTAGCAGAGCAAGAGTTAGATGTTTTCTCAGATTTAGTGTGGGAAGGCGTTTTAACTAACGCTAACTATTTGGAATTTTTCTCCAAAAATCATATTTTCTTGTTCCAATGTTTTGATACATATATAAAATCAATTGTTTTGAAATCATTGGTTCCCGAAGTTGATTTTTTGACAAAAGATGGATTGCAGTGGCTGAGTGATAATATGTTTACCGAAACGATTGAAATGAAAACAGGTAAAAAAGAATTTACCGAGGAACGGAATCTTTCTATTTTTCAATTAATTCAGCAAGGTTCAATTTTGAGTGACGGGCAGTTATACAATCAAATTAATACGATTATTGAGTCATAAAATTTGATTTTTAAATTTTAAATTGGTTATTTTAGTAGATTATTTAATCGACTAGAATAGCCAATTTTTGCTTTATGAATATACAGGAAACCATACAAACACTTAGAGAAGAACTCAATCTTCACAATCATAATTATTATGTTTTGGATAATCCGACATTGTCTGATTATGAGTTTGATATGAAATTAAAAGAACTTCAGGATTTAGAAAACAAGCATCCTGAATTTTTTGATGCCAATTCACCGACACAGCGCATTGGCGGAACGGTTACTAAAAATTTTAAAACCATTGCACATCAATACCGAATGTATTCTTTAGATAATTCTTATTCTAAAGAAGATTTATTAGACTGGGAAGCGCGTATTCAAAGAGGATTAGGAAATGTTGATCTGGAGTACACTTGTGAATTAAAATATGACGGCGCCTCAATAAGCATTACATACGAAAATGGAAAACTAGTTCAGGCCTTAACCCGAGGTGACGGTTTTCAAGGGGATGAAGTTACCAATAATATTAAAACTATTAAGTCGGTTCCTTTACAGTTAAAGGGCAGTTATCCTGATAAATTCGATATTCGTGGCGAAATTATTCTGCCGTTGAAAGGTTTCGAAAAAATGAATCAGGAATTAATTGAAATTGGGGAAACGCCCTATTCAAATCCGCGAAATACAGCATCTGGAAGTTTGAAACTTCAGGACAGTGCCGAAGTGGCTAAGCGACCTTTGGAATGTTTATTATATTCGGTTACAAGTAGCAATTTACCTTTTTCTTCACAAATAGAAGGATTAGAATCTGCTAGAAAATGGGGTTTTAAAGTGCCTAGCGAAGCCAAATTGGCTAATAATCTGCAGGAGGTTTTTGATTTTATTGATTATTGGGATGTGCATCGTCATAAATTACCTTATGAAACGGATGGAGTTGTTGTGAAAGTAAACAGCATTCAGCATCAGCAGGAATTAGGCTATACTGCGAAATCACCTCGCTGGGCAATTGCTTATAAATTTAAGTCAGAGCAGGTTTCCACTACATTAAATTCCATTTCATATCAAGTAGGAAGAACTGGTTCTATTACACCAGTTGCTAATCTTGAACCAGTGCAATTGGCTGGGACCATTGTAAAGCGTGCTTCATTACACAATGCCGATCAAATAGAAAAGTTAGATATTCGAATCAACGATACTGTTTTTGTAGAAAAAGGAGGGGAGATTATTCCGAAAATTATAGCTGTAGATTTAGAGAAGCGTCCAGAAAATTCAGAAGCTACAAAATACATCACACATTGCCCGGAATGCGAAACTGAATTGGTTCGAAGCGAAGGTGAAGCCAATCATTATTGTCCTAATTTTTACGGATGTCCTCCACAGATTATAGGCAGAATTCAGCATTATATTTCTCGAAAAGCAATGGATATTGAAGGTCTTGGCGGTGAAACGGTTGCTTTGCTTTTCAAAAATAATTTAGTTCACAACTATGCTGATTTGTATGATTTAAAAGTTGAAGATATTCTGCATTTAGAAAGAATGGCGCAAAAGTCAGCTGAGAATTTGGTTAATGGTGTTGAGAAATCAAAAGAAATTCCGTTTGAAAGCGTGTTGTTTGCACTCGGAATCCGTTTTGTTGGAGAAACGGTTGCTAAGAAATTAGCAAAACATTATAAAAATATAGACGCTTTAAGTCAGGCTTCATTAATGGATTTAATTTTAGTTGACGAAATAGGCGAGCGAATTGCTAAAAGCGTGATTGAATTTTTCGAGAATGAAGAAAATAAGAGAATAATTGAACGGTTAAAAAGTTATGGCGTTCAGTTTGAGATTTTTGAAAAAATAAATCCAAACGCAACTGAGAAATTCATTGGAAAAACATTTGTTGTTTCAGGAGTTTTTGCTCAGTTTTCAAGAGATGATTTAAAAAAAGCCATTGAAGATAACGGAGGAAAAGTGGGGAGTTCTATATCTGCCAAAACGGATTTTGTTGTAGCTGGAGATAATATGGGGCCAGCTAAATTAGAAAAAGCAACAAAACTAAATGTTTCAATAATTTCTGAAGATCAATTTATAACAATGCTAAATGAAAGCTAGTACTCCGTCACTTATATTTTTTTTTGTAAGTTCAATTTTGGCTATCTTTTTCAAATTATTGGAATACGATATGTTAATGCTTTATACAAAGTCGATAGTAATTCCATCTTTGTTTATTTATTACTTGGTGTCCAATAATTATAAAATAACTTTTTTGAATGCTTGGATTTTTTTGTTGCTTTTTGTGAGAGAAGTTTTTAATACTTTAAGGATTAGCGAGTCTCCAATGGGGGCTTTTTTATGTGTATTAATGGTCTATGTTTTGTTGTTATTCCTTGCTTGGAGAGATTCTAATTTTTTAAAATTCAGATACAAAGACATCTTTTCTATTTCTATTTTATTTATTGGTATGGGAGCAATTTGTTTTTTAGTATTGAATTTAAAATTAGAAAACTTAGAACTTGATTTTCCCCTGTATGTTGTTTTTGGATTGATTTTAAGTGTGTTAACTGTGTTTTCAATTTTGAATTATATAAAAACAGGAAGTTTAGTTTTCTTTAATGGTATGCTGATGTGCATCAGTTTTGTAGTTTCTGATGTGTTTTTTGTTTTGTATAAATTCTATTTTTATAATTATTTATTAACCCTAGTTAGTTTAGTTACTCAATTCTCTTCTTATTTCTTTATGGTAAATTATTTATTGGAAAGAGATAAAGGAATTGATGATTTAAACCACTATTGATTTTCCTTGCGTTTTTATTTGTTTGTTGGAATCAAAATAAAAGTCAATTCGTCCTAAATTAATTCCGTAGCACCCCACTTGGTTTACCAAAACTTCTTTTTGTTCAAGATTTTTTACAATAGTAGGCTTGTCCAAAAAAGTATGGGTGTGTCCGCCAATAATCAGGTCAATATCCTTAGTCAGGGCGGCCAGTTTCAAATCACAGATTTTATCAGGTTCTGTGTTGTACTTATATCCTAAATGTGACAAACAAATTATTAGGTCGCATTTTTTTTCTTGCTTTAATATTCGAACCATTTCCTGAGCGGTTTCAATAGGATTGTTATAAATGGTTTCTTTATAGTTTTTCTTATCAACCAAACCTTTTAGTTCTATTCCAAGTCCAAAAACACCAATTTTAATGTTGCCTTTATTGAAAATCTTATAGGGTTTTACATAACCATCCATAACCGTGTTCTTAAAGTCATAGTTGGAAGAAATAAACTCAAAGCTGGCATGAGGCATTTGTGCTACTATGCCTTCCAGACCATTATCGAAATCATGATTTCCAATGGTTGATGCATCATATTTCATCATGCTCATTAACTTAAATTCAAGTTCTCCTCCGTAGTAATTAAAATAAGGAGTTCCCTGAAAAATATCGCCTGCATCCAGAAGCAGTACATTAGGATTTTCAAGACGGATTTTTTCTATAATGGAGGCTCTTTTAGAAACGCCCCCCATGTTTGGGTTTCTTGGATGATCGGCAGGAAAAGGATCTATGTAGCTATGGACATCATTGGTATGCAAAATGGTTAAATGCTCAACAGATTCTGATTTGAAACTGCTTAAAGATAATCCCAAGCTTAATAATGCAGTGCTGGCAGCTGTTTTTTCGATAAAATCTCTTCTTTTCATTGGGTTTTGCATTGAAAATTTATTGAATATATATGTTGTTAAATCATTATTTTGGAAAGTAAGCCAAAAATTACTCTGCTAATATCCGAATGTCATTTTTGACAGTTACAGTGTCTGTTTCAATAAAATAATCAATTAATACATTTCTTAGTTTGTAATCTAAATCAAATTTTTGAATTCCTTTTTGGAAGAAAACCATATTGTCTCCGCCGTTTATTAAGTAATCATTTGTTGCTACATAATAAATTTTATCATTATCTAAAGGCTTGCCTTGCACTAAAATATTTTTAGCCTGATTGTTTTTGTCAATGCTAAAAGTAAGACCAGAGAGAGGATGCGGTTTTTTATCAGTAATAAAAAAATCGGCTATTTCCTTAACCTGCTCACCTTTTAAAGAAACAACAAAAAGAGTGTTTTCAAAAGGCATTATTTCATAGGCTGTTCTTGAAGTAATATTTCCTTTTGGCAGGATAGAACGTATGCCGCCATGATTAAGCAGACAGATATCTATATTTTTATTTTCTCTTTTATTAAAAACAGTGTTTCCTCTTGATAAAGTAACATCCGAGATAAAGTTACCAATATTAGTCTGCCATTTTCCTTTGCTTTTTTCTAATGTTTCCGGATTGTATGCAAGAACTTTATCGAGATCGCTGTTTATTCTTTCACGGTATGGTGTGATAAAGCTTTCTATTTGAGTATTTTGGTTTTCTTTTCCGGTAATCGGAATTAGTTTGCCTTCAATTTTTGTGACGCTGAAACTTTTGGAGCTGCAGGAAACAATTAAAGAAAGTGTTAAGAATATAACAAAAAGTTTTAAAAAGTCGCTGTAGTTTTTTAGATTTGCCATCTTAAATGTAACTTAAATAAGTAAATTTGTAATCTTGCAAATGTATTATGTTTTTAAAAAATATAAAGAGCTTTTTATTAAAAAATAACTTAAAAAAACGGCTGAGCAATGTTGAGGAGGAATCTTTAAATTGTCCGGTTTTAAGAGTAGGTTTGGTTGTTGATGAAAGTAAATTTTTTGAAACAGATGCATTAAAAAGAGAAATTATTTCCAATGGAATTGCTGAAGATAATGTCAAAATTATTGCATACCGTGATAATTTAAAAGATAAAGAAGTGTATTCACATCCCACATTTAGTTTGCAAAAATTAAATCTGCAGTGCGAATTTACTCAGCCAGAAATTAAGGAATTTATTTCAGATGAATTTGATTTATTGATTAATTATTATAATGAGGAGAATCCAATTTTGCTGCTTTTAACACATAGTTCTAAGGCAAAATTTAAGGCTGGTTTTTCAACTGTAGATAAGAGGCTGAATCATTTATTGATAAACATAGCTCTGGAAGATTACAAAGGCTTTACTCATGAGTTATTTAGATACTTAAAAATATTAAACAAAATATAATTTAAATTATGCAATCATTAATAGGAACTGGAGTTGCCCTAGTAACGCCGTTTAATAGCGATTTTACAATTGATGTTGAAGCTTTAAGAAGAATCGTGAATTTTTCGATAGACGGCGGGGTTGAATATCTTGTTGTGCTTGGAACTACAGCAGAAAGTGCTACACTGTCAGCTGATGAAAAAGAATTGGTTATAGCTACAGTGATCGATGTGAATGCCGGCAGACTGCCATTAGTTCTTGGAGTTGGAGGAAATAATACGTTAAAAGTTGTAGAGGAACTTCGAACAAGAGATTTGTCAGCGTTTGAAGCTATTTTATCTGTTTCACCATATTATAACAAGCCTAGTCAAGAAGGAATTTATCAGCATTTTAAAGCAGTTTCCGAAGCATCTCCGATTCCGGTAATTCTCTATAATGTTCCAGGAAGAACATCCAGCAATATGCTGCCGTCAACTATTATCAGGCTGGCAAATGATTTTGAAAATATTGTAGCGATAAAAGAAGCAGCCGGAGATTTAGTTCAGGCAATGCAGCTTATAAAAGATAAACCTAAAGATTTCTTAGTAATTTCGGGTGATGATATGATTGCGCTTCCGATTGTTTTAGCAGGTGGTGCAGGAGTTATATCAGTAATTGGTCAGGGCTTTCCAAAAGAATTTTCCGAAATGATCCGATTAGGATTAAATAGAAAAGTGGATGATGCCTATAAACTTCAGTATTTATTGTCCAATTGTATTGACATGATTTTTGAGCAGGGAAATCCGGCAGGAATCAAAGAAGTGTTTAAGATTCTGGGTATTGCTGAGAATGTACTGCGTTTACCATTAGTTTCTGTAGATGAATCATTATCTGAAAGATTAGGGCTTTTTGTGAAAAAAATGGTAAAAAATACTTAAAATTTGTCCATTTTTTTTAACTAAAGAAATATTTTGTAATAGCTAAATTAATAACTAAATTTGCCACCTAACTTTGGTGGCTTTTACTGCGTATATACACTAGGCAATAAAATTAAAATCAGTGAATGAAATGAAAAAAATAATATCTGTATTGCTTGTTGTTTTGTTTTTTAGTTCTTGTGGTGAATATCAAGATGCATTAAAGAAAGAAGACGTAGCTGTAAAGTTTGATGTTGGAACAAAATTATATGATGCAGGTAAATATTCAAAAGCTGTACGTCTTTTTGAGCAGTTAGCTCCATCTTACAGAGGGAAACCACAAGGAGAAAAGCTGTTTTACATGTATGCACAGTCGTTGTATAAAACAAAACAGTATTATTTAGCCGGATATCAGTTTGATAGTTTTATTTCAGGTTATCCAAAGAGTGAAAAATCTGAGGAATGTATGTTCTTAGGTGCTAAGAGTTATGCTATGCTGTCTCCAGTTTACAGTATAGATCAGACAGATACTTTTAAGGCTATTGAAAAGGTTCAAGCATTTATTGACCGCTATCCTAACTCGCAGTATATTGCAGAGGCTAATGCTACATCAAAAAAGCTTAACGATAAGATTGAACGTAAAGTTTATGAAAATGCATTTGAATATTATAAAATTTCAAATTACAAATCAGCATTAATCGCATTTGATAATTTTATTGCAGATTATCCTGGAACTTCATATAAAGAAAAAGCATTGTATTATAAATTAGATTCTGCTTATTTGTTAGCAATGAACAGTATTTATATGAAAATGGAAGAAAGATTAGTTGCTGCAAAAACCTGTTATAATAATTTGGTTAAATTTAAACCAAATACTGAATACAAAAGCGAAGCAGACGAAAAGTTAGCCAAAATTGATGGTGAATTACAAAAGTTTAATAAATAAATAAAGTCATGGATTTAAAAAAGACAAATGCTCCAGTAAATACAATAACTTACAACAAAACAGTTATTGAAGAACCTACTGGAAATGTGTATGAGGCGATAACAATTATGGCTAAAAGAGCAAATCAAATCAATTCTGAAATCAAAAAAGAATTGACTGAGAAATTAGAAGAATTTGCGACTTACAATGATAGTTTAGAAGAAGTTTTTGAAAATAAAGAACAAATCGAAGTTTCTAAATTTTACGAAAAACTTCCAAAACCGCACGCTTTAGCTGTTCAAGAATGGTTAGACGGAAAAATTTACCACAGAGATTCAAATAAATAATCTATACTAATGTCAGTTTTAAGCGGAAAAAAGATTTTGCTGGGAATTTCTGGCGGAATTGCTGCATATAAAACGGCCTCATTAGTTAGACTCTTCATAAAAGCAGGTGCACATGTCCAAGTGATAATGACACCTGCTTCTAAGGATTTTATAACTCCTCTTACTTTATCTACATTATCCAAGAATCCTGTTTTTTCCGAATTTTACAATAAAGACGAAAAAAATGAGGAATGGAACAGTCATGTAGAATTAGGTCTTTGGGCAGACTTGATGGTTATTGCGCCAGCTACTGCAAATACGTTGTCAAAAATGGCAAACGGATTGTGTGATAATCTATTAATCGCCTGTTACTTGTCTGCTAAATGTCCGGTTTATTTTGCACCTGCGATGGATTTGGACATGTATATTCATCCATCTACTGTTGAAAGTTTTGTTGCATTGAAGGCTTTTGGCAATACAATGATTCCTGCCGAAAATGGTGAACTGGCAAGCGGTTTGTCAGGAGAAGGCCGAATGGCTGAACCCGAAAACATTGTCTCTTTTTTAGAAGTTGATCTTGAAAGCAAACTGCCTTTAAAGGGAAAAAAAATATTAATTACTGCAGGACCAACATACGAAGCAATCGATCCAGTGCGTTTTATCGGAAATCATTCTTCAGGAAAGATGGGATTTGATATTGCTCAGAGTGCGGCAAATTTAGGTGCATCAGTAACATTGGTTTCTGGTCCAACACATTGTAAAATAAATCATCCTTTGGTTCATGTAGTTCCAGTAATTTCAGCTCATGAAATGTATGATGCTTGCCATCAATATTATAAAGATGTTGATGTTGCAATTGCTGCTGCTGCTGTGGCTGATTATAGACCCAAAAATGTTGCAGATCAAAAAATAAAAAAAACTACTGCTGATTTTACTATTGAGCTTGAAAAAACTAAGGATATTTTAGCATCTTTTGGAGAATTCAAGAAAAATCAGTTTTTAATTGGCTTTGCTTTAGAAACTGAAAATGAAATTGAGAATGCTAAAGCAAAAATTCAGAAAAAAAACTTAGATTTGATAGTTCTAAATTCACTGCAGGATGAAGGTGCTGGTTTTGGAAAACCTACTAATAAAGTTACCTTTATTGATAGTAAATTTAGAATCGAACCTTTGGATTTAAAATCTAAAGAAGCTGTTGCTGATGATATTTTGAACAAAGTAATAACACATTTTTATGGTTAGATTTGTCTTATTTTTCTTTTTAGGATGCGGCTTACTACAAGCCCAGCAGTTGAATTGTACTGTAACTTTAAATACTCAAAAGATAAATAACACCAATCAGCAGGTTTTTAAAACATTAGAAACTGCTATAAGTGAATTTGTAAATAAAACCGATTGGACTGGGCAGATGATTTCGCAAAAGGAAAGAATAAACTGCTCAATGTTTATTACATTATCCAGTTACGGTTCAGATCAGTTTATTGCCAATATTCAAGTGCAGTCTTCACGAAATATTTATAATTCAACTTATTCCTCTCCAGTTCTGAATATAAATGATAAAGATTTTACCTTTAATTATACAGAATTTGAAAATCTGATATACATTCCAACCAGTTATGATTCTAATTTGGTATCAGTTTTAGCATTCTATTCTTATGTGATTTTAGGAATGGATGCCGATACTTTTGTTCCTTTTATAGGAGATCGTTATTTTAAAGAAGCGCTTAATATTGCAAATTTGGCGCAGCAGGGCGGATATAAAGGATGGAATCAGTCAGACGGAATAATGAGCAGATATTTTTTAATCAACGATTTAATGTCTCCTACTTATGCAGATATTAGGCAGTCAAGTCATCAGTATTATTCTGGTCTTGATGTAATGAGCCAAGATCTTAAGAAGGCTAAAGAAACTATTAAAAGTTCTCTATTGAACTTAGCCAAACTGAATGGAACCAAACCCAATTCCTATTTATTGCGTGTTTTTATGGATTCAAAATCAGATGAAATTGTGTCTATATTCACCGGCGGGCCAAGCATTTCTATAACAGACATGGTTGATAGTCTAAATAGAACTTCTCCGTCAAATTCAAGTAAATGGCAATCATTAAAATATTAGTCTTTAATAATTACTTTTCAATTAACCAATCTATACTTATAAATTTAATTAATGATAACTTCACTAGCTATAAAAAACTATGCGTTAATTGAGAAATTAACAATCGATTTTTCGAAGGGTTTTTCGATAATTACTGGAGAAACGGGTGCTGGTAAATCGATAATTTTAGGAGCTTTGGGTCTGGCTTTGGGAAAAAGGGCTGACTTGACTTCACTTAAAAATAAAGAAGAAAAATGTGTTATTGAAGCGCATTTTGAAATTTCCAAATACAATCTGCGTCCTTTTTTTGAAGTAAATGATTTGGATTATGAAGATGAGACCATTATTCGCAGAGAAATTTTACCTTCTGGAAAATCAAGAGCTTTTATAAATGACAGTCCTGTGAATTTACAGGAACTGCAGGAACTTGGTTTATATTTAATAGATATTCATTCGCAGCAACAGACTCAAGAGTTATCCGATGAAACGGTACAGTTTAAAATTATTGACGCCATTGCTAATAATTTAGATATAATCAATTCCTATCAATCAGAATTGAAAAAGTATAAAGCTGATAAGAGCAAATTAAATGCTTTAATTAAAAGAAAATCTGAAGCGTCTAAAGAACAGGAATACAATACTTTTCTTTTGGAGGAACTAGTTGGAGCTAAATTGAAATCCGGTGAACAGGAAGTTCTCGAAGAAAATTACGAGCAGCTAAATAATGTAGAGATTATCAAAGAATCGCTTGATAAATCTTTGGTTATTGCCAATGAAGAACAAATTGGTGTTCTGCATAATTTAAATGAAATAAAAAATGCAATTCAGAAAATTGCTCTTTTTTCATCTGATTATAGTTTGCTGTTTGAAAGAATAACAAGTTTGAAAATCGAATTTGAAGACATTTCAATTGAGCTAAACCGCTGTTCGGAAAAATTACTCAATGATCCGGAACAATTAAATCTGATTAATCAAAAACTTCAGTTGATTTACAATCTGCAAAAGAAACATCAAGTAAAAACAGTTGATGAGTTAATTACAATTCAGAATGCTTTAGAAAATTCAGTATTGGAATTAGGAAATATTGACGAAGAGATTACCAAATTAACATCATTAGTTGATGCTAATGCAAAACAGTTAGATCAAATTTGTGATACGATACATAATAACAGGCTGGAGGCAATTCCTTTATTGTCACAAAAATTGATTACAATTTTAGAAACTTTAGGAATGCCTAATGTTCGCTTTAAAATGGAGTTAAATGCATCTGCTGTTTATCTTGAAAACGGAAAAGATGAACTGCAGTTTTTAATTTCGGCAAATAAAGGAACTGATTTTGGTCTGCTAAAGAAAGTTGCTTCAGGAGGTGAAATGTCCCGAATTATGCTTGCTGTAAAAGCTATTTTGGCACAATATTCAAAACTGCCAACATTGATTTTTGATGAAATTGACACAGGAGTTTCTGGAGAAATTGCAAATAAAATGGGAGAGATTATGAAAGAGATGAGTGCTCAGATGCAAATATTTGCTATAACGCATTTACCTCAAATTGCGGCTAAAGGAAATGAGCATTTTAAAGTATTCAAATCTACCGTCGGCGAAGATACTCAGTCAGAATTAAAGTTACTGACAAGCGAAGAAAGAGTTGTGGAAATTGCACAAATGCTGTCAGGAACTGTCATTTCAGATTCTGCCTTAAATCATGCAAAAGCCTTGTTGAACTAAATAATTGGGCTATATTTGCCAATTCAATTTTTAAAAACTTAAGAAATTACAATATAAATTAACGTACAAACGATTATGATTATAGAACCAAGAATGAGAGGATTTATTTGTTTGACTGCCCAGCCAAAAGGGAGCGAGCAAAGTGTCAAAAATCAAATTGAATATGTAAAATCAAAAGGAACTATAGCGGGAGCTAAGAAAGTATTGGTTATTGGAGCTTCAACTGGTTTTGGTTTAGCTTCTAGAATAACCAGCGCTTTTGGTTCAGATGCTGCAACAATCGGAGTGTTTTTTGAAAAAGAACCTGCAGAAGGGAAAACGGCTTCTCCAGGCTGGTACAATTCAGCTGCTTTTGAAAATGAAGCTCATAAAGCTGGTTTGTATGCAAAAAGTATCAATGGAGATGCTTTTTCGAATGAAGTAAAAAGACAGACGCTGGACCTTATTAAAGCTGATTTAGGTCAGGTTGATTTAATTATTTACAGTCTTGCTTCGCCAGTGCGATTAAATCCGAATACAGGAGTTTTACATCGTTCGGTTTTAAAACCAATTGGAAGTACTTTTACAAATAAAACTGTAGATTTTCATACAGGAAAAGTTTCAGATGTCTCTATTGAGCCTTGTACTGAAGAAGATATCACTAATACAGTTGCTGTAATGGGCGGTGAAGACTGGGCTATGTGGATTGATGCTTTGAAAGCTGAAAATCTATTGGCTCCTGAGGCTACAACTGTTGCTTATTCCTATATTGGGCCATCATTAACTGAGGCTGTTTATAGAAAAGGAACAATCGGACGTGCTAAAGATCATTTAGAAGCAACAGCATTTACTATTTCAGACAGTTTAGCGGATATTAACGGAAAAGCGTATGTTTCTGTAAATAAAGCGTTGGTAACTCAGGCTAGTTCTGCAATTCCGGTAATTCCATTGTATATTTCGTTATTGTATAAAATAATGAAAGAAAAAGGAATTCACGAAGGTTGTATTGAGCAGATTCAGAGATTATATCAGCAAAGATTGTATACAGGAGAGCCGATGATTACTGATGACAAAGGCAGAATCCGTATCGATGATTGGGAAATGCGTGAGGATGTTCAGTCGCAAGTGGCAGCACTTTGGGAACAGGCTACAACAGAGAATTTAGCCGAATTAGGAGATTTAGAAGGATACAGAAGTGATTTCTACAATTTATTTGGTTTTGGTTTTGATGGTGTAGATTACGAAGCCGATACAAATGAATTAGTTAAAGTCCCAAGCATCGCATAATTTAGATAATTAAATCATTTATATTTTTAAAAAAAACACCTTATTGCTTGATGGTTTAAAATCAAGAGAATAAGGTGTTTTTTTATAACTTTATTTTAAAAAAAATATGTATAATTTATTAAAAGGAAAAAGAGGAATTATTTTTGGCGCTTTAGATGAAAACTCTATTGCATGGAAAACGGCCGAGCGCATACATGAAGAAGGAGGAACTTTTGTTTTGACAAATGCTCCTGCCGCAATGCGATTGGGAAGTATTGATGCATTGGCAGAAAAAATAGGATGTCAAGTTATTCCAGCTGATGCAACTTCGGTTGCTGATTTGGAAGAGTTAGTATATAAAACGATTGAAATTCTTGGAGGTAAAATTGATTTTGTTTTGCATTCGATAGGAATGTCTGTAAATGTTAGAAAGGGAAATCATTACACAAACCAAAATTATGAATTCACAGAAAAAGGCTGGAATGTTTCTGCGGTTTCTTTTCATAAATTGATGCAGGTGTTGTACAAAAAAGATGCTATGAATGAGTGGGGAAGCATTATAGCGTTATCGTATATGGCTGCACAGCGTGTGTTTCCTGATTATAACGATATGGCAGATAATAAGGCGTTTCTAGAATCAATTGCTCGTAGTTTTGGGTATTTTTTCGGAAGGGATAAGAAAGTGAGAGTGAATACTATTTCACAATCTCCAACAGCTACCAGAGCAGGACAGGGTGTTAAAGGATTTGGTGGATTTATCGCCTTCGCGGATAAAATGTCTCCTCTTGGCAATGCCACGGCATCCGAATGTGCAGATTATATTGTTGTTATGTTTTCCGATTTGACACGAAAAGTGACTTTGCAAAACTTATTGCACGATGGAGGTTTTTCCAATATGGGAGTTAGCCAAGAAGTAATGGAAATGTTTGAATAGTATTGTTTAGACACTTGTTATCGAAAACCATCATTGTTTATGATGGTTTTTTTGTTGATAAAGAAGTACCTTTGCCAAAATTTAAATAAAAAATATAACTATTACTATTATGTTGTTTTCATTGATCATTCCTGTTTATAATCGTCCTGATGAAGTTGATGAATTATTAGAAAGTTTAGCAAAATCAACTTATGAAGAAATTTTCGAAATTGTGCTGATAGAAGATGGTTCTACAATACGATGTCAAGAAGTTGCTCAAAAGTATGGAGACAAACTGGATATTTCCTATTATTATAAAGAGAATTCTGGTCCCGGAGATTCCAGAAATTATGGAATGAGTAAAGCTAGAGGTGACTATTTTATAATTTTCGACTCCGATTGTATTATTCCAAGTAATTATTTGAACGAAGTTGAAAAAGCTTTGAAACAAGATTACGTAGATTGTTTTGGCGGTCCAGATAAAGCGTTAGACAGTTTTTCGGATATTCAAAAAGCTATAAATTTTACGATGACTTCTTTTTTGACCACAGGAGGAAT
Source organism: uncultured Flavobacterium sp. (assembly GCA_963511795.1). Classification (GTDB taxonomy): domain Bacteria; phylum Bacteroidota; class Bacteroidia; order Flavobacteriales; family Flavobacteriaceae; genus Flavobacterium. The sequence continues at coordinate 15,137 of CAUPKP010000012.1, forward strand.
CAGAGGAGGTTCTGAAAAAATTGGAAAGTTTCAGCCGAGAAGTTTTAATATGGGTTTGTCTAACAAAGCTTTCAAAGCTTCAGGCGGTTTTGGAAATATTCATCCTGGAGAAGACCCTGATTTATCCATTCGATTGTGGGAAATGGGATATGAAACCCGACTTTTTACCAAAGCATTCGTATATCACAAAAGAAGAATTGATTGGGATAAATTTACTGTACAGGTAAGTAAGTTTGGCAAAGCCAGACCAATACTCAATAGCTGGTATCCGCAATACAGCAAATTAACTTTTTTCTTCCCAACGTTTTTTATAATAGGATTTTTTGTATCTTTAATATTATTGATTTTTAGTCAAGATATTCTTCTTAAGATTTATTTTTGCTATTTCTTGGCATTGTTTTTGTTATCTTCTATACAGAATAAAAGTGTTAAAATTGGCTATTTATCATTAATTGCCGTTTGGAAACAGTTTTATGGTTACGGTATTGGTTTTTTAAAATCGTACGTTAAAATAATTCTATTAAAACAAGATCCAAAAAAAGCTTTCCCTGAATTGTTTTTTAAAGTATAGTATGACGAAGATAATTGGTTTAACAGGAGGAATTGGAAGCGGTAAAACTACTGTTGCCAATGAATTTGCCACTCATGGAATACCAGTTTACATTACTGATCAGGAAGCAAAAAAATTAATGCAGTCAGATACTGTTTTGAATCAGATTCGGGCTGAATTTGGAACTACAGTCTTTGTGGATGGTGAATTGATAAGAGAAAGATTATCTGAAATTGTTTTTAATAAGCCTGATAGTCTGACTAAACTTAACAATATTGTACATCCAGCTGTGAAGCAGCATTTCAGGGATTGGCTGTTAGAACATCAAAAAGATCCCTACATTATTTATGAGAGTGCAATTTTATTTGAAAGCGGCAGTTATAAAGAGTGTGATTTTATAATAAATGTTGTTGCTCCTCTTGAAATAAGGATTAAAAGAGTGATTAACAGGGATAAAACGACCCGTGAAAAAGTTTTGGAAAGGGTAAAAAATCAGTGGAATGATGAGGAAAAATCATCAAAAAGTGATTTTATTATTGAAAACACTACTAAGAAGGCTTTAAACTTAGGAATTGTTAAAATTCTTAAATTTTTAGGAATTAAACAAATGAACTCTTAAATGTTAATCTTTGGTTAATGCATTATTTATTATATTGTTAAAATATTAATTTTGCTTGAATGAATAAATTATTTTTTAGATTGCTTGTGATGTTAATGAGTTTGTCCTTAATCGGGATAATACTTGTTCAAGTGTATTGGTTTAATACTTCATTTAGGAATAATGACGAACAATTTAAGTTTCATGTTAAGCAGGTTTTAGGAAATGTCGCTCAAAAACTGGAACAGCAGGAGCTTTACAGTTTTTATAATAAAATCAATAAAAAAATTGACAGTACAGGAATAGCTCCAAAAGAGGAGGATTTTATGGAGTTTTATTATGTTCAAAAGAATCCAAAAACAAATCAAACTATTGTTTATTCTAATAATGTTAAGTCAAAACAATATAATATTTCTTTACCCTCATTTGATAAAAAATTTGACAGTAATAAGTTTAAAAGCTTTAGTTCTAGTAGAATAACTGAAATTTATAATAATAATTCGATTGATAATTCTCCAGTTAATCAAAGCTTAGTGCCTGATGTTAGAAATGTAAAAATTGGAAATTTAGGTATTCTGGATAAATTTATTTTTGAAATTTCAAATAAAGATATTCTTTCAGCTATGCCTCTTGAGGAAAGGGTTACTAATGAGGCACTGCAAAAATTAATAAAAAAAGAATTAGAAGAATATGGTGTAAAAACTAAATTTGAGTTTGCAATATACGGTAATGGGTTAGAAACCAAAGTGAATTCGGATAATTTTGTTTATAATAAAGACGAAGCTTATTCTATTCCGGTTTTTACGGATAACGAAGGAAATGAGAAGTATAAACTGTTTGTTTCTTTTCCGCATAAAAAGAAGTTTTTGTTATCACAATTAGTAAGTATTACGATATTATCTATCATTTTTACTCTAATCATTATAATTGCTTACACATCAGCTTTAAATCAGTTAATACGTCAGAGACAGATTTCTGAAATCAAGAATGATTTTATTAATAACATGACGCATGAATTTAAAACACCGATTGCGACGATAAATTTAGCTTTAGATGCCATTCGAAATCCTAAGATTATCGACGATAAAGAGAAAGTTTTTAAGTACCTGGAAATGATTAGGGACGAAAATAAACGAATGCATGCTCAAGTCGAAAATGTATTAAGAATTTCAAAATTAGAGAAGAAGGAACTAAATATAATAAAGGAATCCAGCGATATCGAGGAAGTAATCAATGATGCTATTGAACACGTAAGTTTGATTTTAGAGGATAGAGAAGGAACTATTACAACCCATTTTGGAGCTATTAGAAAAGTGGTTTTATTGAATGATGTTCATTTTACGAATGTAATAGTTAATATTTTGGAAAATGCAATAAAATATACTCCTGAGATTCCAAAGATTGATATTTATACAGAGAACATTAAGGATATGGTTCTCATTAAAATAAAAGACAATGGAGTTGGAATGAGTAAAATTGCTCAAAAAAGAATCTTTGAGAAGTTTTACAGAGAACATACCGGTGATATACATAACGTAAAAGGCCACGGTTTAGGTTTAGCGTATGTAAAAAGAATTATAGACGATCATAATGGTCAAATATATGTAGAAAGTGAAAAGGGAAAGGGAAGTACCTTCATTATAAAATTACCTTTAATAAATTAGAGTATGGAAAATACAAATAAAAAAATACTATTAGTAGAAGATGACCTTAATTTTGGTGCGGTTCTAAAAGACTATTTAATGCTGAATGATTTTGAAGTTGTTTTGGCTAAAAATGGAATGGAAGGATTTGAAAAGTTCAAAAAAGACACTTATGATTTGTGTATTTTGGATGTAATGATGCCATACAAAGACGGTTATACACTGGCCAAAGAAATAAGAGAAAAAAATAATGAAGTGCCTATTATTTTCCTTACGGCAAAATCTATGAAAGAAGATGTTTTAAAAGGATATAAAGCAGGTGCTGACGATTATTTAAACAAACCTTTTGATTCGGAAGTTTTATTGATGAAAATCAAAGCAATCATTCAAAGAAAGGCATCTGATGTGAAAACAGAAGTTGTTCAGTTTGAATTTAATGTTGGTAAATTTCATTTAAATTCAAAACTTCGTTTCTTGACATTCAACAATGAAGAGCCTATTAAGTTGTCTCCAAAAGAGAATGAATTGCTTAAAATGTTAATTCTGCATGAAAATGATTTAATGCCAAGAGAGCTGGCTTTAACAAAAATTTGGCGAGATGATAACTATTTTACTTCTAGAAGTATGGATGTTTATATCGCTAAATTAAGAAAATATCTAAAACAAGATGAGGATGTTGAAATTTTAAACATTCACGGTGAAGGATTCAGATTAGTTGTGAAAGCAAAATAGTCAATGGTTTTCTTATAAATACAAAAAAGCTTCGAATTAATTTCGAAGCTTTTTTTTTGTAGTAAATTCTGAATTTTATTAGTTGATTTGAGTTTTACGGTTTCCATTCAATTTTTAAATTTTTTATTAAAGTCGCTCCGCTTCCAATGGTTCCCGTATGCTGAAAACTGATTCCGCCAAAATTATTTGGGATGATTTCTGCTTCTAAATTTACAATTTTGAGAACTTCAGGCGGATAGGAATCGGAATAATAACTGAGCTTATTTTGGGCATGGACAATGATTTTATTGTTTTGTGTTTCAATTGTAATTAAACAATTCGGACGGTAACATGATGCGGTTACAGCATTGCTGATAGGTGATGCTATTCCGTTTTCGTATTTCATTATTATAAAATCTACAGCGTCACTGAATTTCTCAGTACGAATCAATCGAAGTGCATAACCATTCATTTTTTTAGTGTCCATTTTAATTCCAATATCCATGTACTGGCTTCTGGCACTGCTAAATCCCTGTCCTGCAGTTTTAGAAGGAATGGCAGTAAAACTAAGTTTCATATTCCCAAAAGTATTCCCGACAGGAGTATACCGCATTCTGGCTCCTTTCGCTGCTTGTATAAAACCAATGTCATTAGCTGCGCCGTTTACGCCACTGCCATAGTACCAAGGATCTGTGCTATTGTCAGCAGTCCAGTTGTGTTCATTGGTGTCTGCAGGAGCAAAGCTGTCCAATGTCCAAAATCCAGCCAAAACTTCAGGCTGATATTTAGCTGACATATTTTCAAAATTTGGCACTAAAACTTCAGCGTTTGCTTTGATATCTTTTTTTGAAATGACATCATTAAAAATTACTGTTTTGAGTGTTCCGGCTTGACACCGCAAATGTTTTGGTGAAATGCCGGCCATAATATAATAGCCAATATCACCTGCAGACAGCTGATATTTTTTTAATGGTTTTTTTAATCGGGAAACACTGATTTCAATGGGATGCGTACCTTGTGCATCTTTGCATCGATACCAATTAACTATTGATTCATCCTCAAAAGGCATATCTAAAGAATAATTCAATTCTAATTCGCCATCTTTATTTTTACTGATTTTTGGCTGTACTGAAAATGCAGGCGGAGCAATAAAAGCTGGAGCGATTTGAAATACACTGGCGGCTTCTAATCCTATTGCTGTTGAGGCCGTGACAATAACTTCTTTCGTTTCATTGCCTTTATTTGTTGGAATAATTATGCATTTTCCATTTTCTTTTATTTCTAATTTAACTAAGGATTGATATTCGGGGGCAATTTTCCATATTATTTTTTGGTCTATTGCTTCATAATTACCATAACGGTTAACAGCAGTTTCCAATAACAGACTGTCTTTTCCAGTTTCCAAAGCTTTACGGTTTGGTTTAATTATTAAAAGTGTAGGGATAGAGGAGTAGTTAGTTTCAGTTTCTTTTTCCGCTTTTTCCACAATAGTTTTAATTCCCATGGGATCCCAATTGTCATTTCCCCGCAATAAATTATAGGTATTGTACACAACTTCATTGCCGTATTTAAAACGGTAGGCATTGAGTATTGTTTTTCCTGTCATGTCAACAGTCATATTAGGAATATCATTGCTGATGGTTATCGTTTTTGTATTAAGAGTTATGCAATATTGATAGTAACGAGCCTCGAAATCTGGAATATCACGCCAGCCAATATAATCTAAGTTTTCGGCTGTAAATCGTGTGTCAACGGCTGTCATTGGACCAGTTTCTTTTACAAAATACTGCTTCTCCCGAGCAAAGGAATGAATATCACAGTTCAAAAAAACGGCTCCTGTTCCTGTTGTGCTCCAAAAAGGTTTTGAAGAATAAATATCAAAATCACAATTGAGATAAACCGCAGTTCCGTTTAAGGCATCATCCGTAGATTCGAAATGACAGCTGTCGAATAATGTTCTTTTGCTTCCCGAAAATGGGCAAAGATTTAAGCGGCTTATAAAACGGGTGTTACGGGCAAAAACTTTATCGCCATTTGAAAAAACAAGCTGTCCCTGAACTATTGCTGAGCTTCTCTTTTTTCGGTTTAGTTTTGGATTCAGAGAGTAAATCAGGTCAATATTGCAGTAATTCCCAAAAGTTATGTTTTCGGAACTTAGGCCATCACCTTTAATGTTCAGCATTGTAAAATTGCCTTTGGCACCGATAGTCTGCCCGCGGTTTGAGGCCAAAACTACATCCTGTGGATTAGTGGATAATCCTTGAAACTTAAGCCATTCACAGCTTATTTCAAGACCAAAAGGAGTTCCTCCGATTGTTTTTGGCATGCGGATTTCTGGATCGTCCGGATTGTCAATCCAATATACCCAAGGAGCAATGTATAATACCATCGGAGCGGTTTCTATACCATTGGTCAAATGTTTTGAGGCTTCATTTATTGAATTGTAAACATATTTGTGTTTAGCAGTTTCTTCATGGGTAAGCTGTCCGTCAATAAAAAAGGCATTTGGACCCAGTACTATTTTTTTTCCTTTATAAACGATATGATTTCCCTTTAATACAATGTCTTTATTTAAACTCAGTTTGTGCTCTTGAGAAAATAGTACAGGAATACTGAAGGATAAAAACAATACCGGAACAAAAATCGTTCTAAAGGAATTTTTCATAACTATAATAAATTTAAAGCTGCCTTATTTTAAATTCAATTGTAGCGCAAAACAGGTTTTATCTTCTTTGGTAATGCTAAAAATCATAGCTTCAGAAGTTAAGTTTTCGTGAATGACCACTCTGTCTTTCAACGATAATTCCTTTAAGAAGTTCATTTCAAAACTTTTAATTTTTTGTTTTAAAATCAAATCTGGATCTACAAAATCTATACACCATTCCAAGTATTTTACATTGTTGACATGATTGACAATATCTAAATCCGACAGTGCAACAACTTTTTCAAAAACTATTTCAGTTTCATTATTGAAGTTGATTTTAGAGAACGTTTCTTGTGTAGCTTTTTGTTCAGGAAACAATTCAAAATGTTCGTATGGCAGAGCTAATGCTTCTGGGCGTCTGATTTTGGTATTAAAAACAGCCCAAAAAGTTTCGCAACCCACTATTTTTTTGCCATTTACATACATTTCAAGTGCCCGTACCGAACGTGAATTTTCTAAAGAATTAATCCAAGTTTTGACAGTTACAATATCTCTCCATTTAGGCAATTCGGTAATTTCAACTCTCATTCTGCTCAAAACCCATGCTTGATTGAATTCCTGCATATCGGTAAAACTTATTCCCCCAACTTCGGAATGAGACGCTGCTGTTAATTGCAGCAGATTGCATAAATCGGTATATTTTAAATAGCCATTTGGAGTACATTGGGTAAAATTGATTTCCCATTCTTTACTCAATATGGAAGTGAAATTTGGATCTATTGGCATTTGAATTTAAGATTTAAGATTGCAGAATTTTGATTGATTTTTGATTGTCTATATATTCAATTATTTCCTTTCGCTCTGTTAAATAATCAAACCATTTGGTGTTTTCTTTGCGTTTGAACCAAGTAAGCTGGCGTTTTGAAAATCTTCGGGTGTTTTTCTTGATTTCTTCAATTGCAAAGGGTAATGTGAATTCATCATCAAAATAACTGAATAGTTCTCGATAACCAACCGTTTGCAAAGCATTCAATTCTTTATGTTCGTGTAAAGACTTGGCCTCGGCTAAGAGGCCTTGATTGAGCATAATATCCACTCTCTGGTTTATCCTATCGTAAATCACATTTCTATTGGCTTCAAGGCCAATGATGATTGGCATGAAGTTTCGATTGTTTTTCTTTTGGTTTAAAAATGACGAATACGGTTTTCCGGTTCCAAGACAGACTTCGACAAATCGCATCATGCGTTGCGGGTTTTGTAAGGTTTGTGGGTTCTCGGAAGTTATTTTTTGAAAATAGGCTGGATCAAGTGTTTCTAATTCTTGTTGTAAATATTCGATTCCTTGATTTTCATAGTTCAAATTTACGTTTTCCCTAATGGAAGAATCTATGGCTGGAAATTCGTCAAAGCCTTTTAAAATGGCATCTACGTATAATCCGGAACCTCCAACAAGCACTGCGTAATCATTGTTTTGGAACAATTCTTCTATTTTTATAAGTGCTTCTTTTTCAAAATCACCTACGGTGTAATTATCAAAAATGGATTTGTTTTGAATAAAATGATGCGTTGCCGATGCCAGTTCTTCTGGACTGGGGACTGCTGTTCCAATAGCCATTTCTTTGAAAAACTGTCGGCTGTCGCAGGAAACAATTTCGCAATTATAATGATTGGCGAGGTCGATGCTCAAGGCTGTTTTTCCTATGGCTGTTGGTCCGACTATGGTAATTAAATATTTCATTTAGTTTTATTGCAATGTTTTCATTTGCTCTTTTTTAACGTAATCTTGTCACTAGCCCAGATGGTAACGAAAACCCCGGAGTTATTCTAGTTTGTTTTTCTTGGTATAAAAGAGCGACTGGAAGAAGCTCCTTTTATGCCTTAGAAAAACTACTGGAATAATGAGGAGTTGTAATGTACAGCTGGATTAGCTACTGATAATAGAATCATTTAATTTATTACCGCAATGATGACAAAATAATGCTTCTTTATTTTGGATGACTGTATCACACGTGGTACAAGTAGTTTTGAAAGAGTCTGAACTTGTATTTGGATTTATGTTTCTTTTTGCAAATTCGGCAGTTATTATTCCAGTAGGGACTGCGATGATTCCGTAACCTAAAATCATTACTAATGAAGCAAAGATCTGCCCTAGGGGAGTTTGTGGAGAAATGTCGCCATAACCAACAGTTGTTAATGTTACTATTGTCCAATATATACTTACAGGGATGCTTGTAAAACCGCTCTCTTTGCCTTCGATGATATACATTATTGATCCAATAATGATCGTGCAGATTAGGACGAAATAAATAAAGACAATGATTTTTCCTCTACTGGCGTTGATTGCCTCCTTTAAATGTATGGATTGACTAGTAAAATGAGGGTGATTTATGATTTTGAATAGTCGTAATAATCGTAGAGCCCGAACAGCGGTTAATACACTTGTTCCTGGAAAAAACAGTGACAAATACATCGGTAAAGTTGCAATTAAATCTATTATTCCGTAGAAACTAACAACATATTTTAGGGGCTTGTCTATGGAGATTACCCGCAAAATATACTCGATAGTGAAGAAAATAGTAATTATCCATTCTAAAAAAACGAGTTGGCTGTGGTATTTTGCATCAAAACCTTCGACGGTTTCCATTATAATCAAAAAAAGGCTCAATAGGATGACACCCAAAAGTATCAAATCAAATATTCGGCCGGCTTTTGTGGTTGTGCCGTGGACTATGATTCGAGTTTGCTGCCTGAAAATATCATATTTTGATTTAAATTTTCCCAATATATGATTATTAAAAATTAATAATTTTCTGTACCCTGTTTTTTCTTAAATAGCCTTGAATATAAGTTCTGGTGTTTCTATTATTGGGGATTGGAATTAGTATGTTTTTTAGGATTTCGGGGTTTATGATCTGATAATTTAAATCATAAAATGCGTATCCTTTACAAATTCCTTTTTCAATCAATATAGCACTGTGTTCTCCATTTTTTCTTCCTCTGTCAATGATAATCATGTTTTTGTTGTCAAAGAGGTTTTTGTCGATGAAAACCTGAACTCTTGAATTGTATTCCTCAGCAGTTATTTGTCCAATGCAGGCGCCATCGCATTGATTGTTTTCATGCTGTGCGCAGGGAGTTTTTGAAGCAGAAAGCCCTGTTAGTTTTGGACACAGCTGATAACTGTCTGTAATGCGGCTAAGCACGCTTTTCCCTTCCTGCTGGTTGGCAAATGCTGTTATCTCTTTTTTGCGCCCGTCGGCTTTTTGGAGATTTAAGTTCAAATATCCGTTTGGATCTTTTTCGGCATAAATAGCCCACGATAAAGTATTTTTGCGCGCCATTCGGTTATAAATGGGGCGGTTTTTCTTTATTTCTTCGGCTTCTTTTAATAACGCGATTAATTCACTGCCGGTTTCTTCGAAGGTTACTGTAAAGACTTCGGCCTGGATCTTTTTGGCACTGCTGGTAATGCCTGTAAAATGCTGATTGACCCTTTTCTTTATGTTTTTGCTTTGGCCAATAAATATGATAGAACCATCTTCCCGATGAATGTAATAAATCCCAGTTTTGGATGGAAGGCTTTCAATGATGTCTAATAATTTAGGAGATACGCCTTTGATAACTTCAAATTTGATGAGTTCTTTTGTGATGGTTTTTTCTAAATCTTTGTCCAAAAGCATCTTAAAAAGTTTGACCGTTGCCATTGCATCTCCGCTGGCTCTGTGTCTGTCTGCCATTGGAATTCCTAGTGCTCTTACTAATTTTCCTAAACTGTGGGAAGGTTGTTCTGGCATTAATCGCTGCGATAATTCAACAGTGCAAAGGGTTTTGATGTTGAAATCATATCCTAAGCGACGAAACTCTGTGCGGAGAATTCTATAATCAAATGAGGCGTTGTGTGCTACAAGAACACAGTCGTTTGTCATTTCGATAATGCGTTTGGCTACTTCAAAAAATTTTGGCGCCCCGCGAAGCATTTCATTATTTATTCCAGTGAGTTTCACAACAAACGGCTGAATGGGAATTTCCGGATTGATTAAACTGATGAATTGATCAACAATTTCATGCCCATCAAATTTATAGATAGCAATTTCCGTAATTCCTTCTTCGTTGAATTGTCCTCCTGTGGTTTCTATGTCTAGTATGGCGTACATAAGCCCCCTAATCCCCAAAGGGGGAATTATTAACGTTAATATAAATTGTAAATTTTATCATGCCTTTTGCTATTTTCCCCCTTTGGGGGTTAGGGGGCTTTTATCGTCCTCCAAAGATACTACTTCCAATCCGAACCATTGTACTGCCGCATGCAATTGCTAATTGGTAATCGCCTGACATTCCCATTGAAACAGTTTGCAGTTTACAGTTTACAGTTTGCAGTGATTGTAATCCATCAAAAATTGATTTCAAATGCGTGAATTCCTTTTTGATTTGGTTTTGATTATCGGTGAAAGTCGCCATTCCCATTAGACCTACAATTCGGATGTTTTTCATTTCTTTGAAAGCAGGAGAGGCTAGGAGTGCTGAAAGTTCTTCTTCGTCAAGACCAAATTTTGATTCTTCTTCGGCGATGTATATTTGGAGTAAACAATCAATAATTCGATTATTTTTTAGAGCTTGTTTGTTGATTTCTTCCAATAATTTCAAACTGTCCACTCCGTGAATCAAACTCACGAAAGGTGCCATGAATTTAACTTTGTTGGTTTGTACATGACCAATCATGTGCCATTCGATATCTTTGGGCATTTGTTCCCACTTATCGGACATTTCCTGAATTTTGTTTTCACCAAAAATACGCTGTCCGGCATTATACGCTTCGATTAGATCTAGAACAGGTTTGGTTTTGGAAACTGCTACCAAAGTCACATGCTCTGGAAGAGTTGATTTTATATGGAGGAGATTTTGGACTATTGACATTATTTTAGGGTATAAAATTCTAAAATTGTATTATTTTTTTCTTTGATGAGTTTTTTTAAATCAATTAAAAAAATATTTTTAATTTCTTTATCATCATCTAATTCTAACTTATTGAGATTGTAATTTATTGTAGTTTCTTTTCCATTTTCTTTACGAATAATTTCTATTTTTAAATTGACAACTTCATTTTGATAGTAATAATATTCAGTAAAAATGGTTTCAGAATAAGAATTTATATAGTTTATTGTTTGATGATAATCAGCTTTAATAAGGATTGAATTTTTTTCAAAATCATATTTTTTCTTTTCTGATATGGAAAGATTGTTGATTATTTCCTCATCTAAATGATGTATATATGTAGAAATTGAAGAGCCACCACGTCCAATTATTTTTTTTCTTTTATTTGTTACTTCAATACTGCTGTCGGAATTACCATAAGAACCATTTCTCAAACATAAACTATCAATTTCTCTAATTGTAAATTGTCTGTTAGAATCGATTTTAACGTTTTGAGAAATACAAGCTGTTGCTACAAAAAAGAAAATGATTAAGCGCAAATTTTTCATGTATTTCTTTCTTAAGTTATCTTTAATAAAAAATAATATGACTATCCGTGACTAGTACCATTTCACAGAATAAATTAGTTGTTGAATGTTTTTCACAAACTTTATCTTTTATGTTTTGTGTCTCTGCGCCTTTGCGAGCCCAATTTCACGCAAAGTCGCAAAGTACATTTAAACTCTTGGTATGAGTTACGGATAGTCATAAAAAATAAAATTAATTTTTCAATTTCAATTGAATTGTTTTTAAACAAACTGTTTCGAAATCTTCTCCGCTTTTTTACTTTCGCTATAATCATAAAAACCTTCACCTGATTTCACTCCCATTTTTCCTGCTCTAACCATATTTACCAATAGAGGGCAAGGAGCATATTTTGGGTTTTTGAAACCGTCGTACATTACATTCAATATCGCAAGACAAACATCAAGACCAATGAAATCCGCTAATTGTAAAGGTCCCATTGGATGTCCCATTCCAAGTTTCATAACGGTGTCAATTTCATAAACACCTGCAACTTTATTGTATAAAGTTTCGATTGCTTCGTTAATCATTGGCATCAAAATTCTATTTGCCACAAAACCCGGATAATCATTAACTTCAACAGGAGTTTTACCCAGTTTTTCGGACAGCTTCATGATGATGTTTGTCACTTCGTCACTTGTGTTGTAGCCACGAATGATTTCTACCAGTTTCATAATTGGCACCGGATTCATAAAGTGCATTCCTATTACGCGTTCAGGATGTGCTACAACAGCTCCAATTTGAGTAATCGAAATCGATGAAGTATTGGTGGCTAAAATTGTATTGTGGGAACAAGCTTCGTTTAATTGTTTGAAAATGTTTAGCTTTAATTCTACATTTTCGGTAGCAGCTTCTACAACCAAATCGGCACCTACAACGCCGTCTTTTATATCAGTATAAGTAATAATATTGGTAATTGTTTTGACTTTGTCTTCTTCGGTTATGGTTCCTTTTGCAACCATTCGGTCTAAATTTGCAAAGATTGTTGCCATTCCTTTATCTAATGACTTTTCGGAAACGTCAATTAATTTTACTGTAAAACCACTTTGTGCAAAAGTATGAGCAATTCCGTTACCCATAGTTCCTGCTCCGATTACGGCTATAATTTTCATTTTTTACTATTTATAAGTTAAAAAAGTTTAAAATTTAAAGACTGATAATTGACTTTAAACCTTAAACTTTAATATAATTTTTTCTTTTTATTTTTTAAAACAATCAATAATCTGATAAGCAACTCTCAAAGCATCAGTAGCTTGTTCTAATGTAACAACAGGAGTTGTATCATTATTGATGGCATCAGCAAATGATTCCAATTCGTCAAGAATAGCGTTGTTTTGCTGTACCTCTGGATTAGAGAAATAGATTTGTCTTTTTACACCTTCGGCATTTTGTAAAATCATATCAAAATCGCCGGGAACTTCCGGAGCATCTTTCATTTTAACGACTTCACATTTTTTCTCAAGAAAGTCAACAGAGATGTAAGCATCTTTTTGAAAGAATCTGGATTTACGCATGTTTTTCATTGAAATTCGGCTAGCAGTCAAATTAGCAACGCATCCATTTTCGAATTCAATTCGGGCATTTGCAATATCTGGTGTATCACTTATAACGGAGACACCGCTGGCGCTGATGTTTTTTACTTTTGATTTTACAACGCTCATAATAGCGTCAATATCGTGTATCATTAAATCCAGAACAACAGGAACATCGGTACCGCGGGGATTGAATTCGGCGAGACGGTGTGTCTCAATAAACATTGGATTTTCAATCATGTTTTTGGTAGCGATAAAGGCAGGATTGAACCTTTCGACATGACCAACCTGACCTTTTACATTGAATTCTTTTGCTAGTGCAATGATTTCATCAGCTTCTTCAACTGTATTGGAAATAGGTTTTTCAATAAAAACGTGTTTGCCGGATTTGATGGCTACTTTGGCACATTTATAATGGGAAAGAGTAGGAGTAACAATATCAATGACATCAACTGCATGAATTAATGTTGCAATGGTACTGAAATGTTTGTAGCCGAATTCTTTACTTACTTTTTCAGCGTTTTCCTGATTGGGGTCATAAAAGCCGACTAATTCATACTTTTCAGATTGTTGTAATAAACGCAAATGTATTTTACCGAGGTGACCGGCACCCAATACTCCAATTTTCAGCATAATAGTGATGTTTCCACAAAAATAGTAATAAAATAAGAAATTCCAACTTGTAAAATTACTAAATTAGAAGCATATTCATTATTATATTTGAATAAGAATTAGATTTTGTTTTGGATTGTAAATTGATTTAGTTTTCTATTTTTGTTCTAAATTAAACCTCCAATTTTGAAAGATACAGCCAAGCATCAAGGACTTCGAAATCAATTAGTAACTGTTTTGCAAAAAAAAGGGATTACTGATAAAAATGTTCTGGAAGCTATAAAAAAAATCCCCCGCCATTTATTTTTAAATTCAAGTTTTGAAGATTACGCATATCAGGATAAGGCTTTTCCTATAGCGGCAGGTCAGACTATTTCCCAGCCTTATACCGTAGCTTTCCAATCGCAGTTATTAGAAATACAAAAAGGGCATAAAGTTTTGGAGATTGGAACTGGTTCGGGTTATCAAACGGCAGTTTTGTGTTTAATGGGCGCTCAGGTTTTTTCTGTTGAAAGACAAAATGAGTTATTCAAACAAACTTCTGTTTTGCTGCCTAAACTGGGAATTCGTCCCAAACATCTTTCTTTTGGTGATGGTTACAAAGGATTACCCAATCACGCTCCTTTTGACAGTATCATTGTTACAGCTGGTGCTCCAATAATTCCGCAGCCATTGATGGCTCAGCTCAAAATAGGGGGAAGGCTTGTGATTCCTCTGGGTGAAGATGTTCAAATTATGACCATGCTCATTCGTGTCAATGAAACTCAGTTTGAAAAGCATGAATTTGGAGAATTTCGTTTCGTTCCTTTATTAGAAGATAAAAATTAAAAAAGCTATTTAATCAACCAAAAATCATGAAGAAAATTACTATTCTGTTTTTACTGTTTTTTACCAATTTTATTTATTCCCAAGATTATACAAACGTTCTGAATTTATTGATTAATAACAAGCGGGATGAAGCCAGAATCCTATTTGATAAGCAATTTGCAAAAACCAAAACAACTAACATTGATTTGCTGTTTTTGGATGCTTTCATAGATGAACAGTCCGGAAAAGTAAGTTTTGATGAAACGCTGCTTAAAAACTTGGAAAAACTTCCTAATTCACAATATTATATCGCTCCTTTTATTAATAAGGATATGATACTGAGTGATATTTCGACAGATGCCTGTAATGATCTGACTTATACTAAAATTGATTATCTGGCTTCATCACCAAAATTTAAAGATTTACCTATTGTAAAATACCGAAAAGCAATATTCGAGCGTAAAAGGATGCAGTTTGAGGCGGCTCAAAAATCTTTTTCGGATATAGGAACTATAACGCAATGGCAGTTTTGCGGGGTTTTTGAGAATTTAAACGGAAGCGGACTGGAAATTGAGTACGAACCTGAAATTTATGCCAAAAACGATAAACTTTTCGATGCCAACAGCAATGGTAAAATTGGCTGGTATAATCCCAAAGATATAGAAAATGATGCCTATCAGTTTTTTACAAATGAAGGAGAATATGGAAGCGGCATTATATATGCCCAAACTTTTATTGATTCGCCTGAAAAGAAAAATTTTCTCCTGCGTTTTGGTGCCAGTCAGGGATTGAAAGTGTTTTTGAATGATAAGGAAATCTATTTTAACCAAGATATCAAGAGAACAAACCTTGATGCTTATACTTTGAAAATTGATTTAGAAAAAGGAGTTAACAGACTGCTTTTTAAATTATCTGTTCATGGAGGCAGTGATTATTTTTCGGCACAAGTTAAAAATCTGGATTATACTGCTCCTAATGATTTGAAATTCAGTAAAACATATTTGCCATATACTGCTGCGAAAGCGGATACAGCCGAGGCTGAAGTTTTAAAATTGGATTATGAAGCATATTTTGATAACTTGGTAAAAAAGAATCCGAATAATTTACTGTACAAATTATTTCAGTTCACGGCTTATGAGTCAAACAGCAAATATATTGAAGCTTATGATGCGATTGAAGGTCTGGATGAGAAATACCCAAACAGTTCTCTTATTGCTAGCTATTTTATCCGTTATTATGATTTAGCTGGTGATGAAGAGCAAAAGAAACAGGAGATCATAAAAAATATAGAAAAAAATGACATCGATTATTATTATGTAACATTTATAAAAATATTAGATGGCAAGTGGCTTCAAAACTCTTCTATCGCTGAACTGGAGACTTATAGAGACCGCTCGAAAAAATACAAACAGCGTTTTTATGAGCTGATGTTTGATTTTTTAATTGCATCCAAAAAAGAAGATGTTGACGAAATGTTCCGATTATTGAAAGATATTGATAAAGACACTAATGGGAATGAAAAGTTCAAAATTGCATCGGCTACTTTGCACTTAAAATTAAAAAATGACAAAACAAAGACTGTTGCTCTTTTAGAAGAACTGTCCAAAGATAAAGTAATAAATGAAGTTGATAATCTGCTGATTACTTACTACAATGAGTTGAACGATAAGGCTGCAGTGGAGAGAATTGTAAAAAGAAGGATTAAGGAATATGCTAATATAAATGTATTCAGAAACGATTACATCACTATTTTGGCTAATGAAAACAAATACGAAGAAGCATTAGCAGTAATTGATGAAAATCTGAGCAATTTTCCTTATTCATTTACAAATATGGAAAAGAAAGCTGCGGTTTATAATCTGATGAAGAATAATAAAGAAGCAGAGAAATATATTCGTCAGTCTTTGATTCATAATTCAGGTAATGGAAAACTGAGAAAACAGCTATATGATATTTCTAAAATTCCTGATGAAATTGATGAAGTCGCTACAAAGGATATTTATAAATTGGCTAAATCCAGAAGAAATTCTAAATTAAAAAGCGACTATGGAGTTGTATTATTACTGGACGAATACATCGTAAATGTTTTTCCTGAAGGCGGAAGAAAATCGAGAATATCTTATTTGTATGAAATAACATCTGAGACTGGAATCGAAAAGATGAAAGAATATTCGATAAGCCTGGATAGTAATTCTGTTTTGAAATCTGAAATTATTAAAGCAGATGGAACAATAGTTCCTGCAGAACAAGGAGATGATTTATTGGTGTTTTCAAATTTAAAAGTTGGAGATGTTATTTATATAGAATACGAACGCATCGAAAACGGAACCGGCCGTTTCTATAAAGATTTTAATCTGTCTTGTTATTTTGACAGTGAATACCCGTCTACCGAAGCTATTTTTGCATTGATAAGCCCGGAAGAGTGCAAATATTATACTGATTTCAGTAATGGCGATGTTGCAGCAGTTAACAAAAAAATAAATGGAAAAAACTGCAGTATTTGGAAAAGAAGCAATATTCCAGCTTTATCGCTCAAAGAAGATTATGCGCCAATTTCGAGCGATCTAACAAATACTATTGAAGTGGGAACCATAAAATCATGGAGCGATATTTCGAATTGGTATTCGGATTTGGTAAAGAAAAATTTAAAATTAGATAAAATCACCAAAGACACTTTCAATACTATTTTTCCAAAAGGAACTGCTAATCTGAGTGATGATGAAAAAGCAAAAGCAATCTATTCTTATATAGAAAAAAATATCACTTACAGCTCTTTGGATTTTAGACAAAGCGGTTATGTGCCTCAAAAACCTTCTAAAACAATTACAACAAAATTAGGTGACTGCAAAGATGTTTCAACCTTGTTTGTTGCATTATCTGAATATGCAGGATTGAAATCTAATCTAGTTTTGGTTTCAACAAATGATAACGGCTTCAATTCGATGCGATTGCCTTCAAGGGATTTTAATCATTGTATTGTACAGACAAAAATTGATAATAAAGTTGTTTTCTTAGAACTTACAGACAGATATTTACCTTACAGAATGCTTCCAAGTTCATTATACAATGCAAATGCATTAGTTATTTCATTTGATAAAAAAGAGAATGAGACTTCAAAATTAATAAGTATCCCTTTTGATGCTTCAATTCAAAACCGCTTGCGAACATCGTCAGTCATAACCTTAGATGATAAGTCGAAAGTGTTTGTGAATACGCATACTATTGAAGGAGCTACAAAATCATACTATAATGAACTGTTTTCGGATGCGACTACAGAAGAGATTAGAGAAAAAGAAATAGAGAAAGGATACAATAAGCAACTGCAAAAATTAGTTAGCCTGCAGTCGGTAAAGCTTTTGTCTAATGAAACTTTTGATAAAGCACTTACTTACGAAACTAAATTTTCAATTAATGAAAATCTGCAAAAAGTTGGGGCACTAAAGATAACCGAAATTCCTTTTATTGATAAAGTCTATACAAGAGATATTATTGCTGCCGAAAACAGGAAATTTGATATTAATTATTTCTTCTATGAAAATAATAATAAATATGAATCGGAAGTTATCTTGAACATACCAGAAGGAAAGAAATTCTCTGAAATACCAGAAAGCAAAACCTTTGCATTTAAAAATCAGAATTATACTTTACAATTCGAGCTTTTAAAGAATAATTCACTGAAAGTTAAACGAGAGGTAACCATTCTTTGGGATAATATAAAGCCGAATGATTATTTAGAATACAAAAAATTTGTAGAAGAAGTCATTGCAGCCGAGGAACAGATCGTTGGGTTTAAATAAATTAATTTCTTTATAATAAAAGTAAAAAAGCAGCTCGGTTTTGAGCTGCTTTTTTAGTTAATGCCAAAATGTTTTATTTTCTAAATTGGTTGTTAGTAATAACTCCATTGACTTTAGCTTTTAAATTTTCGCCAGTGTCATAAACCATTTGTTCGCTGGTAGGAAAAGGTACGGCTTTGTTGTAAAAATTTTGGCTATAGCCATCATCGGCAGCGCGGGAATCACCTTTGTAAGTTGCAAAAATATTTTGAAAAACAAACTCACTAGTAATTGGGAAAGAACCAAATGATTGATTAGTTTTATTGTCGAAGTAATCCACTTTGGCAGTGATTTGACACGATTTAGATTGTTTTACTTCATTAATTTTTACAGTAGCATTAATCAAGTTATCTATCATTATTGGTTTTCCTTGTTTGTCTAAAACGATTTTCCCATTAGCATCCACTTGTTTTCTTTGTCCATCAACAACTTGGCGTTGTTTGGTGAATTCTCTTTCTTTTATTTGTTCAGGTGAAATTAAAATCGATCTAAAGCTGATAAGCATGCGGTAATCATAGATAATATCTTTTTGCTTTTCGCTGTGATAAACTGTCCATTTGTCATTCAGATTATAGCTTTTGAAATCCAATAAGTCATTTTGAAGCTGAACAGGAATAATCATATCGGTTTCATTTTTGGTATTTACAATCACATAATCAGTTCCTTTTAGCTGTGCTTCGTCTATTATTTTGGAAATGTCCTTATAGCCATGATTTATTTTGTCCAAATGGATTAAATCATCATAAACTCTTCTGTAGTTTATTTTATTTTTGGTAAGCATTAAGGCTTTTGCATTGGTATACAAATAATTCGATAAAGCATTTTTACTGTTTATAATTCCGTCGTCATAATTATCAAATGGGAAAATGGCATTTCGTCCTTCATTGATTAATTTTAGCGGAAGCAGAGGTTTGATCTTCTCTTGACGATCGTTTAATGCCAAATAGGTGTTGTATATTTTTTCCAGATTAGCTGGATTGTTCTCTTTGCTTAAAAAACTGATACTGTTTATATCACGTTCTTTAGCTTTGGCGAAAGCCTCTTCGAGTAAATAGATATAATCCTGTTTGCCTTTTTTGTCTTTATTGGAACGCAGATTGGAAATTGCAATATCGATTGCCGAATCATAATTTCCAGAGGCTAAATTGTTTTGGGTCTGTTTTACGCCGCTACATGATGTAAGCAGGACTAAGAATGTAATTATAAAAGTAATTTTTTTCATTTTTGGGGGATAATGAATTATTTGATTTGAAAGCTTTTATTTTTTTACAAACTTACTATTCCTTAGAGTATTCTGCTTGAAATATTTCAAAAAAAAACCGACAACTATAAAAATAATTGTCGGTTTGTATAAAAAAAAACTTTTTTATTGTCTTACAAATGGAGGAAGCAGTTTACTGGAACATTCACCAAAACCAATGCGTACCTGTCCGTTTTGACTGTATCCTTTCATAATTACAGTATCGCCGTCGTTTATAAATTTACGCTGGCTGCCGTCATTTAGCGTTATAGGATTTTTTCCGCCCCAGCTCAACTCAAGCATTGAACCATAACTGTCTGGCGTAGGGCCTGAAATTGTTCCTGAACCCATCATATCTCCTGAGTTAACACGGCATCCATTAGAGGTGTGATGCGCTAACTGCTGGCTCATAGTCCAATACATGTACTTAAAATTGGTTCTGGAAACAACCGTTGGTTCAGCATTTTCTGGAGCAATAGCTACTTCAAGATTAATATCGAATGTGTGTTTTCCTTTTTGCTGTAAATAAGGAAAAGGTGTTGGCTCTTGTTTTGGACCTTTGGTTCTAAAAGGTTCCAAGGCATCCATAGTGATAATCCAAGGCGAAATAGAAGTGGCAAAGTTTTTGGCTAAGAATGGTCCAAGCGGCACGTATTCCCATTTTTGAATATCACGAGCGCTCCAGTCATTCATTAAAACCATCCCGAAAATGTAATCTTCAGTTTCGGCTATAGGAATTGTTTCTCCCATA
Organism: uncultured Flavobacterium sp.; assembly: GCA_963511795.1. GTDB lineage: Bacteria > Bacteroidota > Bacteroidia > Flavobacteriales > Flavobacteriaceae > Flavobacterium. The sequence goes on from CAUPKP010000012.1 coordinate 35,557, forward strand.
ATGTTGCAGTCGGTAGTGATGAAAGCTGTTTCCAATTCGAAATCAACTGATCGGGATGGACCAAAAACAGGAGAAGTTTCACCATTTGGAAGGATTTGTCCCATCGGCCTGTGAACAGGAATTCCAGATGGTATGATAGAGGAACTTCTTCCGTGGTATCCTACTGGAACGTGAAGCCAGTTTGGCAATAATGCATTTTCGGGATCACGGAACATTTTGCCTACATTGGTCGCATGCTCTCTGCTGGAGTAAAAATCAGTATAATCGCCTATTAATACTGGTAGCTGCATTTCTACATCTTCCATTTTGAAAATTACGATATCTCTATGCTTGGTATTGTCTCTTAATTCAGGATTTGCTGCGTCAAAAATTTCAGCAATTCTATTTCGAACCAAACGCCATGTTTTTTGCCCATCCGAAATGAAATCATTTAAGGTGTCCTGCATGAACATATCATCCGTCAGTTCGATTCCTTCGAAGTAATTTAGCTGCTGCAATGCGCCTAAATCGATTGCAAAATCACCAATTCGAGTCCCTACTGTCACGATGTTTTCCTTTGTTAGAAAAACTCCGAACGGTATATTTTGAATAGGGAAGTCACTGTCAGATAGTACTTCTAACCATGATTTTCTTGTAGTATCGTTGGCTGTTATTGGCATGATAATGTTAATTGTTTGTTGAAAATTACTTGTCAAATATATTATAATCTTACAGTTAAACAAACGTTTTTTTGTATTTTTGCGGGAAATTAACGAAAATCAAAGAAATGCAACGCGACAAACAAATTTTTGACCTTATTTTAGAAGAACAAGACAGACAGATTCACGGGCTAGAACTTATTGCTTCAGAGAATTTTGTAAGTGACGAAGTAATAGAAGCAGCTGGTTCTATTTTAACAAATAAATATGCCGAAGGATATCCTGGTAAAAGATATTACGGAGGCTGTGAAGTAGTTGATGTTGTTGAGCAGATTGCTATCGACAGAGCTAAAGAATTGTTTGGTGCTACATATGCAAACGTACAGCCACACTCTGGTTCTCAGGCTAATGCTTCTGTATATCATGCTTGTTTGACTCCTGGAGATAAAATATTAGGATTCGATTTGTCTCACGGTGGTCACTTGACTCACGGTTCACCTGTAAACTTTTCAGGACGTGTTTACAATCCTGTTTTCTACGGTGTAGATAAAGAAACAGGAAGATTAAATTATGATAAAATTCAAGAAATAGCTACTAAAGAACAGCCGAAATTAATCATTGCGGGTGCTTCGGCATATTCACGTGATATGGATTTTGAGCGTTTTAGAGTAATCGCTGACAGCGTTGGAGCAATTTTGATGGCTGATATTTCTCATCCAGCCGGGCTTATTGCAAAAGGTTTGATGAATGACCCAATTCCTCACTGTCATATTGTAACAACTACAACTCACAAAACATTACGCGGACCAAGAGGAGGTTTGATCTTGATGGGTAAAGATTTTGAAAATCCTTGGGGATTAAAAACTCCAAAAGGCGAAATCAGAATGATGTCTTCTTTGTTAGACTTAGCTGTTTTTCCTGGAAATCAAGGAGGACCTTTAATGCATATTATTGCAGCAAAAGCAGTAGCTTTTGGAGAGGCTTTACAAGATGAGTTTTTTACTTATGCTTTGCAATTGCAAAAAAATGCAAACGCAATGGCAGATGCTTTTGTAAAAAGAGGATACGATATCATTTCTGGAGGTACAGACAATCACATGATGTTAATTGACCTTAGAAATAAAGGGATTTCTGGAAAAGATGCTGAAAATGCGTTGGTAAAAGCAGAAATCACCGTAAATAAAAACATGGTTCCATTTGATGACAAATCACCATTTGTAACTTCAGGTATTCGTGTTGGAACTGCAGCAATCACTACTCGTGGTCTTGTTGAAGAAGATATGGAAACTGTTGTTGAATTGATCGACAGAGTTTTATCTGATCATACTAACGAAGATGTTATTGAAGCTGTAGCTGCTGAAGTTGACGAAATGATGAGCGAAAGAGCAATCTTCGTTTTCTAATAAAAGTTTAATGGTTTAATTGTTTAAATCGTTTAATTATTTAAAAGTTTAAAGTTTAGAGATTTGTGAATACATAATGTCATCACAAAGAATTTAAACTTTAAACTTTTTCCTTTTTATTTCTTTTTAGTTTCTCTTAAACAATTTAAACAAGCATTAAACAATTTTAAACAACACCTTAATCCAATAAAAAATGGGCGTATTACGATTACAGCTTCCAACCGACCCTAGATGGGTGAATATAGTTGAGAAAAATATAGAGGAGATTCTTACTGATCATGCTTGGTGCGAGCAAAAAGCAGCAACAAATGCGATTACAATCATTACCAATAACTCAGAGCATCAGGATTTGGTTAAAGATTTATTGGCTTTAGCTAAAGAAGAAATCGATCATTTTGAGCAGGTCCATAATATTATCATCAAGCGCGGACTGAAATTAGGCCGCGAGCGCAAAGACGATTATGTAAATGAATTGTATCTGTACATGAAAAAAAGCGGTGACGGAAGCAGAGTTTCGGGCTTAGTAGAGCGATTGCTGTTTTCGGCTATGATTGAAGCCAGAAGCTGTGAACGTTTCAAGGTTTTATCTGAAAATATTAAAGACGAAGAACTGGCTGTTTTTTACAGAGAATTGATGGAAAGCGAAGCAGGACATTATACAACATTTATAACTTATGCCAGAAAATACGGCGTTGGAATCGATGTCGAAAAACGCTGGAGAGAATGGCTGACGTATGAAGAATCTATCATTGCCAATTACGGTAAAGGCGAGACAATTCACGGATAATTTTATTGTTTTTTAAACTTCGATTGTTGATAAAAGGATAATTAGTTTTCTCTTGTATTTAATGAGTTCACTTTCAAAAACGCTATATTTGAAAGTAACCAAAATATACAGCTATGAGAATAGAAACTGATTTGAAGTTAGGATTTAAAGATGTAATGATCAGACCAAAAAGGTCTACTTTAAAAAGCAGATCTGAAGTCTCATTGGAGCGGAATTTTAATTTTTTGCACAGTACAAGTACTTGGACTGGCATTCCAATTATGGCTGCCAATATGGATACTGTCGGCACTTTTGAAATGGCAGCAGTTTTAGCCAAAGAAAAATTGTTTACAGCCATTCATAAACATTATTCTCCTCAGGAATGGAATGATTTTCTGCAAAATGTTTCCCCGGATTTCTATAATTATATTGCAATAAGCACAGGAACCGGTAAAGAGGATTCGGTAAAAATTGGCACTATTATAAAGGCAAATCCACTGCTAAGATTTATCTGCATTGATGTTGCCAATGGTTATTCAGAACATTTTGTTCAGTTTTTGAAGCAGACACGCAAACAATACCCTGATAAAGTTATTATTGCCGGCAATGTGGTTACTGGCGAAATGGTTGAAGAACTATTAATAGCTGGTGCCGATATTGTAAAAGTCGGAATCGGTCCCGGTTCTGTATGTACTACTCGAGTAAAAACGGGAGTTGGATATCCGCAGCTTTCAGCAATTATAGAATGTGCCGATGCGGCGCACGGTTTAGGCGGACATATCATCAGTGATGGAGGCTGTTCTATTCCTGGCGATGTTGCAAAAGCTTTTGGAGCAGGGTCAGATTTTGTGATGCTGGGCGGTATGCTGGCTGGACATGCTGAAAGCGGAGGCGAACTGATTGAAATAGAGGGTCAAAAATTCAAACAATTTTACGGGATGAGTTCTACCACAGCAATGGATAAGCATGTTGGCGGTGTCGCCGAATACAGAGCAAGCGAAGGAAAAACGGTTCAAGTGCCTTTCAAAGGTCAGGTTATAAATACACTGCTGGATATTCTAGGAGGCTTGCGAAGTACTTGTACTTATGTTGGTGCTTCAAGATTAAAAGAGCTTACCAAACGAACTACTTTTATAAGAGTAAGCGAACAGGAAAATCAGGTTTTTACAAATTAATTTTAAAAAATACTTCTTTACTAAAAATGATTGCAATTTCAGAAGCGACTAAAAACGATATAAAAACAATTCAAAATATAGTTTACATAACATGGCCAATAACGTATGGTGAAATATTATCTGAAGAGCAATTGCAATACATGCTGGATTTGTTTTATTCGGAAGAAGCTTTGACGGCTCAATTTGATAAAAAAGAACAACTATTTTATTTAATTAACGAAGAAGATTCAACTTTGGGATTTATTGGAATTGAGCATAATTATCAAAATAAGAATATCACCAAAATTCATAAAATTTATCTTCTACCAGAAACCCAAGGCAAAGGAATAGGAAAACTTGCTATTCAAGCCATCGAAAAATTAGCTTTAGAAAATAATGCAGTTTCAGTTTTATTAAACGTAAACCGCTTTAATAAAGCATTCAATTTTTATCAAAAAATGGGTTTTGAAGTTATTGAAGAAGTTAATATCGAAATCGGGAATGGTTATCTGATGGAAGATTATGTAATGGAGAAAGTGATTTAGATAAGTTTATATTTAAAGTTTATGAAAACCGAAGCAAATGTGTTTCGGTTTTTTTATGTCAAGTGCTGATTTATCGATGCTATTTTTTGAATCTGATTGTAAATAATAACAAAGAAGTAATATCTCTCTCTTTAGCCCTGATAGAAGAGGAAATCCTTTTTATTTTTTCTATAAAAATAAAAAGATTGAAACGGATAGCAGGACCCATTTTTCTAAAAATTCCCAATGTTAATGCTTCTGAAATTTATTGTTAAACTTAAGTTGTAATGTGTTGTTTTATAACTGTGTAAGTAATATTTTTCGTAATTTAAAACCTCGTTTTTTATAAAAAAAATTAAAACTGGAAAATTATGGAAACTTCACACATTTATTCGGGGGCATATTCATTGAATGCCTACATAGCAATTAAAGGCTGCGATGAAGCTATAGAATTTTACAAAAAAGCTTTTGGCGCAACAGAACGTGGCAGATTACTGATGGCAGATGGGAAAATAGGTCATGCAGAAATAATAATCGAAGGATCTTTATTGATGCTGTCTGAAGAGAATAGTGATTGGGGAAATGTAAGTCCAAAAACCATTGGCGGAAACCCTTTGACTTTTAGTCTGTATGTTGAAGATGTAGATGCTGCATTTCAGAAGGCTATTGATGCAGGAGCAATTGTCAAGATGGAAATCAAAGATGAATTTTATGGAGATAGAATAGGGCAGGTAGAAGATCCTTTTGGCTATAAATGGATGATAGCTACTCATAAGGAAGATGTAAGTTTTGAAGAAATGCAAAAGCGATTTGATAAAATGTTTCAATAAAATACGACTGATGATTAGTCTTTATTTTGCATCACTTCACTATAATATCATGTTTGTAAAGAAGTCCCTTTAAGCCGTCTAACGAAAAGACGGCTTTTTTTAATTTAGTCGTTTTTGGGTCTATGGTATAATTACGGCTGGTTTTGAAATTGGCCTTGCTGGCTGTTGCTTTTGCAAATTCTGCGCGGTATAAATCACAGTTTTCGAAAAGGACTTCGGTCAGATCGGCAGCCATAAAATCTACTGCAATCAAACTGCAGTTGACAAATGGCGTTCCTTTTATTTTTAATGTATAAAATTTAGAAAAATCTAGTAGGCAGTCATTAAAACGCACTTCAAAAATGAGTTTGCTGCACATCGCAAAATTTACTTCTTTGATTTTGCATCGGTTGAAAGTCACGGTTCTCAAAGCCACATGATTGATTCTGGCTCCATCAAAAATACAATCATTAAAGACACAATCGATAAAGGTTACATCCATAAAATTACAGGCCGAGAACGTACAGTTATTAAATGTACAGCATTCAAATTCCTTAAAATTGACTTCATCCACGCCATACTTGTGGCTGTTATATTCAAGATTAAAGAAGTATTCAGGCATGATGGGATTTATACTGTTTGTAATATTTCATTTTATAGCAAGAGACAAAGTAACAAAATTATAAATGGAAATTAGATGGAGATTTTATAATTAAAAATAAAAATGATGTAAAGTTTCTATGCTTTTTTTTCTATATTTTTGGTAGCAAAACCGAAAAATTATGACTAGCATACAAAAACAGGCTGAATGTGTTTTTTTATTTTTTAGAAAAAAAATAGCCCAATAGATATGATATTAATTGTAGATGATGTAAGGGCAAACATTGTAGCCTTAAAGAAAATATTAGAACTTCATAATTTTGACGTTGACAGTGCAGAGTCTGGAGATGAAGCTTTGAAGAAAATCCTGAAGAACGATTATTGTTTAATTATAATGGATGTTCAGATGCCGGGAATGGATGGTTTTGAAGTTGCTGAAATTCTAGCCGGCAGTAAACGTACCAAAGATATTCCTGTAATATTTTTATCTGCGGTTAATAAACAAAAGAAATTCATTTTTAAAGGATATGAAACAGGCGGAGTGGATTATATCACAAAACCTGTAGATTCCGATTTGCTGATTTTAAAAGTAAAAACATTTTTAAAAATCTACCATCAGCAAAATGAATTGAAAAAAGTTAGAGATTTATTATCCAAAGAAATCGAAATCAGGAAAGAAGCCCAAAATAATCTTGAAGTAAAAGTTGCCGAAAGGACCAAACAATTGGTTTTGAAAAATGAAGAACTAGAGCTTCGAAATCACGAATTACAGCAATTTTCCTGGGTAGTATCACACGATTTAAAAGAGCCGATACGAAAAGTTCAAATGTTTATCAGAATAATTGAAGAGCGGTATCTTGTCAAAAATAATACTTCAGCAGATTATGTTGCCAGAACCATACGTTCTGTCGAAAGAATGGAAAATTTAATTACCGATTTACTTGACTATTCCAGACTTTCATCGAAAGTAGTTTCAGAACCTACCGACTTGAATGATGTATTGTTAGAAGTAATCACCGATTTTGATTATCTGATAGAACAAAAAAATGCCGTTATACAAATTGCTCCGCTTCTAATAATTACAGCTATTCCCAGCCAGCTTCGGCAAGTATTTCAAAACCTGATCGGAAACTCTCTTAAATTTTCAAAACCTGATGTTCCTCCTGTAATAGAAATCACTTCTGAACGAATTGAAAGTAAGGAATTTGACAGCCCTCCTTCTGAAACAGGAAATTATATTCGATTAATTGTTAAAGACAATGGAATTGGTTTTGATGAAATTTACTTAGACAGGATTTTTATGATATTTCAAAGTCTGCATGATCGCCAAACGTATCAGGGAACAGGAATAGGACTGGCAATTACAAAAAAAATAATAGACAGGCACAACGGCTTAATTACTGCTAAAAGTAAAGAAGGCGGTGGTGCGAGTTTTATTATTATTCTACCCGTTAAAAGCGAATTATAAACAACAATAGTCATAGTTTAAATTATGAAAGATAATTTCAAGAGAAATCTATTAATTAGTTCTTCTATCTCATTAATTATATTAATGATTAGTTCTACAGCTTCTTATTTGAGTATACAAAATTTATTAAAAAGCAATTCATTGGTGAATCATACTCAGGAAGTAATCTCTAATTTGAATGAAGGTAATGCACTCATTTTGGATGCACAATCCGGAATGCGCGGTTTTCTTATAACAGGCAACGAAACGTTTATTGATGATTTGGCTGATATTGAAAAAGAATCAAATGATTATTTTGATACATTAGAAATACTTACCGCAGATAATTCGGCTCAGCAGCTTAACTTAAGACACTTGAAGCCATTGCGCGCTAAGTTTTTTAAATATCTTAAAAGGCGTATTGAACTCAAAAGACTCAATGAAGAGGTAATAGCCTATGATTTGTCTATGGGTAAAGAGATAATGGATGATATACGCCGTATAAGCAGCAATATTGAAAGCAATGAAAGTAAATTGTTGAGTGAGCGAAATTTAAGTTCTGAAAACTATGGTTTTTATACCGTTATTCTGATTGTAGTTGCTTTTATAATTTCGTTTGTTATCACGATTATATTTTTTGTAAGAGTGTTAAGAGATTATAATGAACGCACCTTATTACAAAAAGAGCTCATAAAGAAAGATGAAGAAACCGCCCAGCGAATTACTGTAATTAGTTCAATTGCTGCCAACATATCGGATGGAAATTATGACATTCGAGTAGATGATTCCCAGAGTGATTCCCTTGGCAGTTTAGGAGAATCGCTAAATGCAATGGGAGAATCGCTAAAAAAATCTTTTCATTTATTATCTGAAAAAGAATGGCTTCAAACGGGTATTGCAAAACTTAATAATGTGATGCTGGGTGAAAAACCAATGTCCAAACTCACAAAAGATGTCGTAGAATTTTTGTGTGCTTACACCAATAGCAGTGCTGGAGCTTTTTATATTGTTGATGGTGATGAATTGCAATTAGCTGCTACTTACAGCTATATTCCAAATAAGGATAGAGAGCGTATTAAAAAAGGTGATGGCTTGGTTGGGCAGGCATTAGTTTCCAGAAAAACTTTAGAATTAAAATCTTTCGCGCCCGAAGATATTAAAATTACTTATGCTTTAGGCGAGTTAAAACCTGCTCATATTATTGCAGTGCCTTTGTATGACAGCACTGTTGAAGGCGTAGTGGAATTGGCAGGCCTTAAAGAATATTCTGAATTGGATTTTGAGTTTTTAGCAAGCATAGCCAATAATATTGGTATTACTTTAAAAGCGACTCAAAACCGTTTGCGATTAAATGAATTACTAGAAGAAACCCAAAGCCAATCTGAAGAGTTAAGAATTCAGCACAGCGAAATGGAAGCGATTAATTCGGAATTGGAAACTCAAACTGAAAAACTGCAGGCATCTGAAGAAGAACTTCGAGTACAGCAGGAAGAATTGCAGCAGACCAACGAAGAATTGTCAGAACGCTCTGTTTTATTAGAAGAAAAAAATCTTGAAATTCAGAAAAAATCAGAAGATTTAGAATTAAGCACTCGTTACAAATCGGAGTTTTTGGCGAATATGTCCCACGAATTAAGAACGCCTTTGAATTCTATCTTGTTATTGAGCCGTCTTCTTTCGGAAAATAATGATGCCAATATGAATGAGGAGCAGATAGAATTTGCCAAAGTGATTCAGAGTTCGGGTAATGGGTTATTGGGACTGATTGATGAAATTCTGGATCTTTCGAAAATTGAAGCCGGTAAAATGGATTTAGAACTGGTTGATGTTTCTACCAAAGAAGTGACTGACAGCCTGAAAAATCTTTTTACACAAGTTGCCAAAGAGAAACAAATTCAATTCAAAATCATTGATGAAGAGGCGCCGGTTGTGATTAAAACGGATAAAATGAGACTGGAGCAAATCCTTAAAAATCTTATTTCGAATGCTATAAAATTCACTGCTGTCGGCGAAGTTACCTTAGAGATTAAAAAAGACGACCGCAACGATAAAACTATTTGTTTTATAGTAAAAGATACAGGAATTGGTATTCCGCTCAACAAACAGCCGTTAATTTTTGAAGCCTTCCAGCAAGCGGATGGTTCTACCAAACGTAAATATGGCGGAACCGGATTAGGACTGTCGATAAGCAGAGAATTAGCCAAATTACTGCATGGTGAAATTTCGCTTAAAAGCACAGTTGGAGAGGGGAGTGAGTTCACTTTATGTGTTCCTGTGTATGGTTTTTCAATTACAAAAGAGAGTGAAACGAAAGCATTATTGCCTGAAATTGAAACTTCAGCATTAGAGCAGACTGCAAATAATGAAATAAAATATAAGTTTATCAGTTCCATTATTCCAGAAGAAATTGAAGACGATAGAAGCTCCATTTTAGAAGGAGACAAAGTAATTTTGATTGTGGAAGATGACATCAATTTTGCCAAATCATTACTTAGTTTCAGCAGACAAAAAGGCTATAAAGGAATTGTGGCTGTTCGCGGTGATTACGCCTTAAGTTTTGCCTTATTGTATAAACCGGTTGGTGTTTTATTGGATATTGAACTACCAATTTTAAATGGCTGGCAGGTATTGGAAGAACTTAAAAATAACATTCAGACCAAGCATATTCCGGTTCACATTATGTCATCGCATAAGTTAAAACAGGAAAGTTTATTGAAAGGAGCGATTAACTTTTTGGAGAAACCAATTGCTTTTGAAAAAATGCCTGAAATTTTTAAAAGGATAGAGCAAATAATCAACAAGCAATCTCAAAAAGTGCTGATTATCGAAGACAATACGAAGCACGCTAAAGCTTTGTCCTATTTCTTAGAAACGAATAATATCAATTCTGAAATCAAAAGTGATATAGACGAGAGTGTGGAAGCCCTGACCAAAGATAATTTGGATTGTGTAATCCTTGATATGGGTATTCCTGACAAAAATGCTTATGATATATTGGATATTGTCAAAAAGAATCAGGGATTAGAAAACCTGCCTGTGATTGTATTTACAGGTAAGAGTTTGTCCATTAAAGAAGAATTAAAGATTAAAAAATATGCCGATTCTATTGTGGTAAAAACAGCTCATTCTTTCCAAAGAATGTTAGATGAAGTGTCGCTTTTCCTGCATTTGGTAGAAGAAAATAAAAATTCAGGAGGGAAAAATGGAAGTCATAAAAAACTCAGTTTACTGAATAATGTCTTGTCCGAAAAAACCGTTTTGGTGGTAGATGATGATGTTAGAAATATTTATTCGCTTACCAAAGCTTTGGAAGTTTTCAAAATGAATGTAATTACCGCTATTGATGGTAAGGAAGCATTGAAAGTATTAGAAGAATATCCAGATACCGATGTGGTTTTATTGGATATGATGATGCCAAATATGGATGGTTATGAAACCGCACAAAGGATAAGAAGCAATTCTAAATTTAAGAAACTGCCTGTAATTGCTGTAACTGCCAAAGCAATGACCGGCGATAGAGAAAAGTGTATTAAAGCAGGAGCATCCGATTATATTACAAAACCAATTGATATTGACCAGTTGTTGTCTTTATTACGAGTTTGGTTATACGATAAAAATTAAAGGATTAATTCTATAAATAACTGCATTCTGTTGAATACTTTATTAAAACATATAAGTTACATAAGCTGAGTATTTGAAAAATAAATAAGCAAAACTAAAAGTTCATTTAAGCAAAAGCAAATAGTCTTTTAAAGAACTTTTTTAACTTATTAGCACTTTTTGTCAACTTGACAAAGTGTTTTTTTATTTTGACTTAAATGACTTATATATTTAAAAATAAATGCTGTTTATTTTAGAATATAACGGAATTAAAATAATTACGCATGGAAAAAAAAAGAATTTTAATCATTGACGATGATAATAGAAATATTTTTGCACTCTCAGCTACATTAAAAACCAGAGCATTTGAATGCGTATCGTGTCTGAGTGCAGAAGAAGCTTTAACTATTCTAAAAAATAACGAGCATTTTGATGCTATCCTGATTGATATGATGATGCCCGATATGGATGGCTACGATGCTATTCCACTGATAAAAGAAATCCCATCGCAAAAAGAAGTACTTGTAGTGGCGGTAACCGCTCAGGCAATGGTTGGAGACAGAGAAAAATGCCTGCAGGCTGGTGCCGATTACTATATATCCAAACCAATAGACGTAGATAAACTATTGGCTATTTTAAGCACGATTTATCATGATTGAAGATATTGAACTGGAAACGCTTATCAATGTAGTATATGAATATTACGGTTTTGACTTTGGAAGTTATTCGAAAGCCTCTTTAAAACGACGCGTGACCAGATTGTACCACATGGATGGATTTCATCATTTTCATGAATTTTTAGCCAAAGTGCGAACGGATGCTGATTATTATAAAAGAATGGTCGAGGAAATTACGGTAAACGTTACCGAAATGTTTCGCGATCCTTTATTTTATGCCGTATTGCGAAGAGAAATACTTCCCGTATTAGGAACAAAACCATTCATCAGAATATGGCATGCGGGTTGTGCTACAGGCGAAGAAGTGTATTCTATGGCAATTTTACTGAAAGAAGCCGACCTGTTGCACAAATCATTAATCTATGCAACTGACATCAACGATTCGGTGCTGAATACTGCCAAAAAAGGAGTCTTCCCTTTGCGGATGATGAAACAATATTCCGAAAATTATTTGGCCTCCGAAGGCAAAGAAGATTTCTCTGCATATTATACGGCGAATTATGGCATTGCAAAATTTAATGAAGACCTGTCCGAAAAAATGGTGTTTTCCCAGCATAATCTCGTTTCGGATAGTTCGTTTAATGAATTTGACTTAATATTGTGCCGAAATGTATTGATTTATTTTGATAATGATTTGCAGGAAAGGGCTTTGAAGCTTTTTGACGATAGTCTTCCAAAACTGGGGTATCTTGTTTTAGGATCAAAAGAAACAATGAAATACTCCGAATTGCATGGCAGATACAAACAGTTTGAGAAAGAGAAAATATGGAGAAAGATGAAATAATATCAGGCTGTGAAGTGGTGCTTATTGGCGGTTCGGCAGGAAGTTTAAAAGTATTAATGCATATTCTTCCGCAGTTATCGGTAATTCCCACTTATTCACTTGTTATTATTCTGCATCGAAAAAACACCGAAGATTCTGCTTTAGAAGAATTGATTGCTTTTAAAACCATTTTGCCCGTAAAAGAAGTGGAGGATAAAACGGTATTAGAACCCGGATGTATTTATATTGCTCCCTCTGATTATCATTTACTATTCGAAAAAAATAAGCTCTTGTCTTTGGATGTATCCGAAAAAGTGAATCACAGCCGTCCAAGTATTGATGTTTCTTTTGAATCGGCTGCTGAGGTCTATAAATCGTCTCTGGTAGCCATTCTGTTATCAGGAAGTAATTCAGATGGCACTCAAGGACTTAAAGCAGTACAGCAGTCTGGCGGAAAAATAATTGTACAGGAACCTACAAGTGCCGATATGTCTTTTATGCCTAATCATGCCATTCAAAATATTTCGCCGGATTTTATTTTGGACGTAAATGAAATATTGTCTCTGCTTATCAGTATTAATGCTTCTTTTTAATAAGTGAATTAGACAAAAGATACTTTATTTTGTAAGGTAATACTTTTTTAAATCTCCAATTAGTATCCATATCATTGAAAAAAATAAATTTTTCATACTATTTTAACTACTAAAATAGAGGTTCATATTGTTAATAATGCATAAAAAATTGTAAAATTTAGATATTAGAAAACGATTTCGTTAGCTTTTTTATACTTTCAATTCTAAAAAGAGGTTTTTTTATTTTAATCTTTTATTACTTTTGGGATCATTATGAGAGGAGCCGCTTTATATTTCATGTATTTATTTTTTCTGCTGTTAGGTGGCGGACAATATCTGCATGCAGAAATAGCTCCTAAAATGATTGCATCTGAATCATCTTCTTTTAATTTAGTAAAAAAGTATCAGGTAAAAGTTAAAAAAGCCGTAGAAGGGAATGTTTTAATTGAAGAAGCTGATACCGATTTAGACGAAGAGCTGCACAGTGGCGACAATCTAAATACAGGCTTAGCAGCTGCTAAAAATACAGCAGTAAATTGGTATTTGACATTTTCTGGTCAAATACATTACAAGGATAACTCCAAACAATTTAATTTTTTTGCGCCTTATTATGGCCATGATAATCCTATTTATCTTGAAATAGGAGTTTTTAGAATTTGATTCTATCTCACATCAATTACTTAAGGTGTGATTTATGAATGTCCAATGTTTGTATATAATCTTTTTATATTCATGTTGGTTTATTAAGTTTTTTTCATTCTGGACAGCTTAGTTTCACCTTGGTAATCGATGGTCATTTCTTGACCTAAGGAATTTCTACATTCCAAAACTTCCATTCGCTTAATTACCAATTTTATACTATGAACAGAATTATTGTTTTCACGGGCTTAATTGCCGTGTTGTCCCTTGTCAGCTGTACAAGCAAGAAAGAAGAAAAAGAAGAAGTCGAAACTTTTGAAGTTACTAATCCTGTAAAGATTGACACTTCGTTTACGAAGCAGTATGTTGCACAGATAAAGTCTTTTCGCAACATTGAGATTCGTGCGCAGGAAAAAGGATTTCTACAGAATATTTATGTCGATGAAGGGCAGTTTGTAAAAGCAGGTCAGGTATTGTTCCGAATAATGCCAAAAGTGTATGAAGCCGAATTATTAGGTGCGCAGGCAGAAGAAAAAGCAGCCGAAATTGAGCTTAAGAATGCCAAAACATTAGCAGACAAAAATATAGTTTCAAAAAACGAACAAGCAGTAGCACAAGCCAAATTAGATCAGGCTAAGGCCGAAGTTGCCCTTGCAAAAGTTCATTTATCATTTACCGAAATCAGAGCTCCATTTGATGGAACTATCGACAGAATCCCTAAGAAACTTGGAAGTCTTATTGATGAGGGGGAGCTGCTTACCAGCCTTTCCGATAACAGTCAGATGTTTGCTTATTTCAATGTTTCTGAACCGGAATATTTGGATTATGAAACCAATGTCAAAGGCAGATCTCAGAACAGAGTGGGATTGCTTTTGGCTAATGGCACAACATTTAAGGATAAAGGGAATGTAGAAGTTATCGAAAGTGAATTTGATAATGAAACCGGAAATATTGCCTTCAGAGCACGATTCCCTAATCCAACTAAATTATTGAAACATGGAGAGACCGGAAAAGTTTTGATGGAATCCCCGCTTCCTAATGTTATTGTGATTCCACAAAAAGCTACTTATGAAATCCAGGACAAAAAATATGTTTTTGTTGTGGATAAAAATGATGTGGTAAGCTCTAGAGAAATTACAATTAAAGGAGAAGTTCCTGATTTGTATATGATCGAAAGCGGTATAACTGTAAATGATAAAATCTTGCTGGAAGGTGTTCAGAAGGTTAAAGACAATGACAAAATTAAATATAAATACGAAGCACCTCAAGAAGTTATTACTCATTTACGCTTAAAAGCAGAATAGTTTTAAGCGCTAAATTCTATAAATAACAGCATTTTGCCAAAAAACATTTTTAACATATAAGGCATATAAGTTTCATATAAGCAGAAAAAAAAGTAAAGCAAAAAAATATCCATGTAGGAAATGTAAGTTCATAGAAGGATAAAAAAACTTAAATGACCTTACATGTCTTATATGGTTTTAAAAAAAATATTTAAGGAGCAAAGTAAAAACTTATATGACTTATATGTTAAAAATAAAATGCTGTTTATTTTAGAAGATAGCCATTTTAAGTAAATCAGTTTGCAGTATTTAGTAATCAGAATTCTGTTTAGGATATAAAAAACGAATCTGGTTTAATCATAAAAAAATAGAAACAAATGTTTGATAAATTTATCCAAAGACCAGTTATGTCGATAGTGATATCGCTTATAATTGTCTTTTTAGGGGTGTTGTCGGTAATGAATCTGCCAATCACCCAATTTCCGTCCATATCGCCTCCAATGGTGAATATTACGGCAGATTATCCTGGTTCTAACGGGGAATTGATGATCAAATCGGTTGTTATTCCTTTAGAAAGAGCTTTGAATGGAGTACCGGGAATGAAATACATGACCTCCGATGCAGGAAATGATGGTGAAGCCAGTATTCAAGTGGTGTTTAACTTAGGAACTGATCCTAACCAAGCCGCTATTAACGTGCAGAACCGTGTGGCTTCGGTTACGAATAAACTACCGCCGTTAGTAGTAAGAGAGGGTGTGAAAATTACCCGTGAGGTTCCAAGTATGCTGATGTATGTGAATCTTTTCAGTACTGATAAAAATACGGATCAAAAGTTCTTGTACAATTATGCCGATATCAATGTATTGTCAGAACTAAAAAGGGTAAACGGTATTGGTTCAGGAGATATTTTAGGGACTCGTGAATATGCAATGCGTATCTGGCTGAAACCCGATCGTATGCTGGCCTATAAAATTTCTGCTGACGAGGTAATGGAAGCATTGTCAAGCCAGAGTTTGGAAGCTTCGCCGGGAAAAACGGGCGAAGCATCTGGAAAACGTTCACAGGCATTCGAGTATGTATTGAAATATTCGGGAAGGTTTACCACCAAAGAGCAGTATGGCAATATTATATTGAAATCCAGTCCAAATGGAGAAATTCTGCGTTTGAAGGATGTTGCCAATATTGAGTTTGGAAGTTCGATGTATGATATTTATTCGAATTTGAATGGAAGACCATCTGCAGCAATCGTGCTGAAACAATCTTTTGGAAGTAATGCAAATCAGGTTATTGAAGATTTAAAGGCTAAATTAGAAACTATTAAGAAAAAATTCCCAAAAGGAATGGATTATGAAATTTCGTATGACGTTTCTAAATTTTTAGATGCCTCTATCGAAAAAGTAATTCACACTCTGATTGAAGCTTTTATTTTGGTAGGATTGGTTGTGTTTCTTTTCTTGGGCGATTGGCGATCTACTGTTATTCCCGCTATTGCTGTACCGGTTTCGTTAATTGGAACTTTTGCCTTCATGCAGTTTTTTGATATTTCACTTAACTTGATTACTTTGTTTGCCTTAGTTTTGGCCATTGGAATCGTCGTCGATGATGCCATTGTAGTTATTGAAGCCGTTCATGCCAAGATGGAAGAAGAACATCTTTCGGCTTTAAAAGCGACTAAAAAAGCAATGCATGAGATTTCAGGCGCTATTATTGCGATTACATTCTTGATGGTAGCCGTATTTATTCCTGTTACGTTTATGTCTGGTCCGGTTGGAATGTTTTACAGACAGTTTTCTATTACAATGGTAACTGCGATTGTTCTTTCGGGAGTTGTGGCATTGACCTTAACGCCTGCACTTTGCGCGATGATGCTGACAAATAATCACGGAGTACCGAAAAAGAAAACCCCTATAAATAGATTTGTAGATGGTTTTAATAATTTATTCAACCTTACACAGACTAAATATCAAAATGTACTCGAAAAAATAGTAAACAGAAGAGCTGTTACTATTGTTGTGCTTTTAGGATTTTGTGCAGGAACATGGTTGGTGAGCAGTACTGTTCCTTCAGGATTTATCCCTAATGAGGATCAAGGAATGTTTTATGCCATTATTCAAACGCCTCCCGGTTCCTCATTAGAAAGAACAAATAATATTTCGGAGAAACTGCAAAAAATTGCCGAAACTGTAGAAGGAGTTCAATCTGTTTCTTCATTGGCGGGTTACGAAATTTTGACTGAAGGTACAGGATCGAATGCTGGAACTTGTTTGATTAACCTTAAAAACTGGAGCGAACGTAAACATTCAGTGCAAGAGGTAATGACCGAACTGGAAGAAAAGTCTAAAGATATTCCAGGTGCTAATATCGAATTTTTCCAACCGCCGGCAGTTCCTGGATATGGAGCAGCAGGAGGATTTGAGCTTCGTTTGTTGGATAAAACAGGTTCAGGCGATTACAAAAAAATGGAAAAAATCAACAATGATTTTGTAAAAGAGCTTAACAAACGTCAGGAATTATCGAATGTATTTAGTTTCTACAGCGCCAGTTTTCCTCAATACATGATGAAAGTGGACAATGATTTGGCACAGCAAAAAGGGGTGTCTATCGAAAATGCTATGAATACCTTATCTACGTTGGTGGGAAGTAACTACGAAATCAGTTTTATTAAATTCGGAATCAATTATAAAGTTATCGTTCAGGCGGCTCCGGAATATCGTGCCCAGCCGGATGATATTTTAAAGCTTTATGTGAAAAATAACCGTGATGAAATGGTTCCTTTTTCTGCTTTTATGAAATTAGAAAAGGTTTACGGACTTTCGGAAATTACGAGACACAATATGTACACTTCTACCGAGATTAGCGGTTCGGCCGCTCCGGGATACAGCAGCGGAACAGCCATTAAAGTCATTCAGGAAGTGGCTGCCGAAAAATTGCCTAGAGGTTACGATATTGACTGGGCAGGTATTTCTGCCGATGAAGTCGCGCAGGGAAATCAGGCCATTTGGGTTTTCCTTATCTGTTTAGGCTTCGTTTACTTGGTTTTAGCGGCTCAATATGAAAGTTTTATATTGCCTTTATCGGTGATTTTATCATTGCCGGCAGGTATATTTGGTGCTTTCCTTTTACTGAAATTCACAGGTTTGGAAAACAATATTTATGCTCAGGTTGCGATGGTAATGCTTATTGGTTTACTGGGTAAAAATGCCGTACTGATTGTAGAGTTTGCCATTCAAAGGCATGCCGCAGGAAAATCGGTGTTAGAAGCTGCGTTGGAAGGAGCAAAGGCAAGATTCCGTCCTATCTTGATGACTTCATTTGCTTTTATTGCCGGTTTGCTTCCATTGGCTTTTGCAACAGGACCGGGTAAAATTGGAAATAGAACCATTGGTACAGCGGCAGCAGGAGGAATGCTGATAGGTACAATTTGCGGTGTGTTTATAATCCCTGGATTGTATTATGTTTTCGGTAAAATAGCGGAAAGGTTTACCTATGTTAAAAATCAAAAAGAAAATCCATTAACCGAAGAATTTGATGATCATCATGCAATATAATAAGTCACTTAAATATATTATCCCGCTGGGCATTTGCCTAGCGGTGGTAAGCTGTACACCAACCCTTGCTCCGTTGGCAGAAACTAAAGCTGTTCCGGAATCTTTCAATAAGAGTACTGATACAATCAATACATCAGGCACTCCTTGGAGAACTTATTTTAAGGATCCAAACTTGGTGAATCTGATTGATACTGCCCTGAAAAACAATCAGGAGTTACAAATCACTTTGCAGGAAATCGAAATTGCCAAAAATGATATCCGCGTTAAAAAAGGACTGTTGCTGCCACAGGTTGGAATAGGAGCAGGAGCAGGAATTGAAAAAGTAGGACGCTATACCAGTCAAGGTGCCGGTGATGCTTCTACAGAGATAAAACCGGGAATAGAAACGCCGGATCCATTGGGTGATTTCAAAATTGGCGCTTATGCAAACTGGGAAATAGATGTTTGGAAAAAACTGCGCAATTCCAAGAAAGCTGCCGTGAGCCGTTATTTGTCAACGGTTGAAGGGAAAAACTTTGTGATTACTAATCTTATTGCCGAGGTTGCCAATTCGTATTACGAATTATTAGCCTTAGACAATCAGTTGGAGATTGTAAAACAGAATATCACTTTGCAGAGCAATGCTTTAGAAATAGTGAAAATTCAGAAAGAAGCTTCCAGAGCAACAGAATTGGCTGTTCAAAAATTTCAGGCTGAAGTTATGGCTTCGAAAAGCATGGAGTTTGATATTCTTCAAAATATAAAGGAAACGGAGAATAAAATCAACTTTTTGCTTGGACAATATCCACAGGAAATAAAGAGAGATAAAACTAATTTTGCAGATTTATTACCTTCCGAGGTTAAATCGGGTATTCCGTCTCAATTGCTGGCGAATCGTCCCGATATCAAACAAGCCGAATTGGAACTCGAAGCTGCAAAACTGGATGTTAAAACGGCTCGTGCCGAGTTTTATCCATCACTCGATATTTCGGCAGCGATAGGATTCAATGCTTTCAAACCTTCTCTGTTGTTTACGCTTCCAGAGTCGCTGCTCTATTCATTAGCAGGAGATATCGCAGCGCCTTTGATCAATAGAAATGCAATTAAAGCAGAATATAGTTCGGCTAATGCCAGACAAATTCAGGCTTTGTATAATTATGAACGCACGATTCTGAATGCCTATATCGAAGTGGCCAATCAGCTTTCTAAAATCAATAATTTGGAAAAAAGTTATGATTTAAAATCACAGCAGGTAGCAGCTTTGAATCGTTCGATTGATGTGGCAGGAGATTTATTCAAGTCTGCCAGAGTCGATTATTTTGAAGTTTTGATGACACAGCGCGATGCTTTGGAATCTAAACTCGAATTGATAGAAACCAAAAAAGAACAGCTCAATGCTTCAGTCTTTGTGTACAGAGACTTAGGCGGAGGATGGAAATAATGTGGTAATTATAATTGTAATTAAGCCCTAAACACTTCAAAGTGTTTAGGGCTTTTTTATTTTTGTAATCAAATATCTAGGTATTTGAATCCATTTGTTGTTGCAGTTTTTTCGCTTCTTTATAATGATTTGTTAATAAAACAATTTGTTCTGAAGCCCATTCTTTAATATCATCATCAGTTGCTTCTTTAGAAATTTGAGTCATTTTTTCTATTGCTTCGGTATGCCCTTCGGTCATCATATCAATAAATTTCTTGTCAAAATCTGCACCAGATACTTTATTTAAACTATCATATTCTTTAAGTTTCTCATCATTTACAGAAGTAGGAATCGTAATTGTTTTGTCGATTGCCAGCATCTTTAAATCATTTAATGATTTTTTGTGATCTGCAAGTAAAGTCTCCGCGAATTTTTTTACGTCTTCACTTGATCCGTTCATTAATTCCAGTTTTCCAATTTGTATTGCGGATAATTTTATAGAAGTTGCATCGTGCAATAAAACAGCATCTTTTTTTACGCTATTATCAGCAGTGTCTTTAGAATTTTTAGTTTCATTTTTGCATGAATTCATTGTCAATACTAATAATCCAGCGCTTAAAATGATTTTGCTTAAATTGAATATCTTTTTCATCTTTTCTATCTTTTAAAGTTTAATAATAATGTTTTAAACAAAGTTATAGTAAGAAGATGCTTAATGTTTTATAGCTTTTAGCTGAAATATTACATTATTAACAGTTTAAATTTAAAAATGAAGAGCATTATAAAGGTGTACGCCCCAAGCGATTTATTTAATTCGGTCAGAGTCGATTATTTTGAAGTTTTTATGACACAGCGTGATGCTTTGGAGTCTAAACTCGAATTGATAGAAACCAAAAAAGAACAGCTAAAGCTTCAGTCTTTGTGTACAGAGACTTAGGCGGAGGATGGAAATAATGTGGTAATTATAATTGTAATTAAGCTCTAAACACGTCAAAGTGTTTAGGGCTTTTTTATGTGAAAGAAATCTAGTGTGATTCGATTTTTTAAAAACAATATTTTTTGTAATCAACAACTTAGCTCTGCTTTTTAAGATCTGCGTTTATTTAATTTCCCAACATTTGATATACCTTGTTCTATAAGCCCAATATTTTTTGAACCGTCAATTTTAAGTTCTTGATTTTTTATGCTTGCTTTAATTTTTTCTTCCAAGATTTTGTTTCCATTAACTTTTAGAGCCAAATAAATATATAGTTTAATCAAAGATGTTTGTTTCAATACACCCATGCTTAATATATCAATTATTTCATCAATATATTTATGATTTTGTTTTAGATTTAGGTCAATAAGGGAAAAGTACAGTACTAGCAATTTAAATTGATTTTCTTTTGATTTAGTTTTTAATATTTCTATTTTTTCAATTAATATTGTTTCTAAGTTATTTTGAACTAAAGCATCATAAAAAAATGTTTGAACAACAATAGGTACAAATTGAGTGAGTAATCTCATTAAATCCTCTTCTGTAGTTTTTTCATTGATGTAGCTTAATTTGTTTTCTTCTATTTCATCCATTAATTGAAAACCTAAAACACAAGAAGAATTAAGAATATAATCGAAAATTTCATCCTCAAGTTTTAAATCTTTGAATTTCGAGTTTCTGAAAACTCGTGATAAAATAAATAGAGATTTCTCCAAGTTTTCTGAGTTAGGCTCAATTTTTTCATAATATTTTTTTTGTTGCACTTCAGCAATCTTATTATTGTCACCTAATATTTCTTCAAAAATGACATCTTGATTTTCTATAGATATTGGTTTAATATTATCTTTTAATAGCTTAGGTAATCTAAGATCTACACCAAGTTTATCTTGAATTATTAATTTAAAATGATCGTCAATTTTGTCTAAATTGTATTGTGAGTTAACAGGATAGAATATTTCTTTTGTCTTATTGTATATTTTTTTTACAAATTCAATGTCTCTACTATTAAAACCTGCACATATTTCAAATTCATTTCCGAAAGACAAGTAAAAGTGCCCATCATTTATTACTTCGTCTCGAAAATCAATATTATCTTTCATATAAAGTGCCAGGAAATATTCAAAAACACCATTAAGCCTGAATGTATATGAGTCGGAATCAATTTTTTTTAGAACTCCTTTTTCTATAATAATATCAACAATATTTTGGACCTCTATTACAAATTTTCTATTCTTCTTTTTGTATTCAGCTGTAAAAATTATGATGTCAACATAAGAAATTACATAATTATCTGAATTATATTTAGTAACTAAATGATGAGCTAATTCACTTAAATAGCTTTTAAAGTCTTCAAAATCAATTTTATATATGGATTCTTTTGAAACAAAACTTTCCTTGTCTAATAGATTGTCAATATATAATTCGATCAATTGAAAATTATTACGAAATGTTGCATCAGCATTTTTTTCAAAAATCCATATAAAAAGGGAAACTGTCCAATAATTTGAAGGAATGTTTAATTGGGTAAAGACAGTATGAATTTTTTCAAGAAGTATTTCTCTACTTTCTTCTGTCAAACTAGGCCATTTATTCGTTAATGTTCTAATTTGTGTTCTACCTATGTCCCATATAAATTTATTATTAAAACAAGTTCCATTGATTGTTTTGTTTGAAAAACCATTAAGCAAGGTTTCTTCAGCAGTAGCAATTATTGATGCGTTTTTATATTTAGAGATATATTCATTTAAAGGGCTTAATATGAAATTTTCATTTTCATTAAAATTATCTAAAAGAATTTTTATATGATAATTTTCTGTTAGTTTCCCTGCATCACCAATACTTAATTCATAAAAATCTCTAATAGCTTTTATTACATCAATTTTGGATTCAGATTTTATTAATTCTTTACAATTTATATATATTGGTAGGACGTTGTTTATACTGAACTCGTTTAAACTTTCTAATAATATTTTATATAAAATAGCAGTTTTACCACTTTTATCTTTACCAAACAATATTTGATTATCTCTTGAATTAATTAAATCTAAAAGTGAAATGTTTTTAGATTTTGAAGTGTTTTTTCCAATATGTGTCATAGAGTTTGAGTCAATAATTGGATCAGTAAATAAATCTAAAAAATTGCTTTTGTCTTTTTTATCTGAATATGATAAAAATAAATCATTTGCTTTTTCAAGTTCTCGATTAAATTTTTTTCTTATTGTTTCTCTAAATTTATTTTCGTTTTGTTTTCTATCACTTACTGGAATTTGCCCATTAAGTGTTTCAGACGAATAGAAAACATCTTCATCTGATAGGTATAATTTGTTATTTATTTTCAATTTATAATCCTCTAAATCAATTTCAATAATCGAATATCCAATCTTTGATTTTCCATCTGAAGACAATGTAGCTGGTGAAGTACAGCTATACATCCCAATTTCAGGCACGACATGTATTGTATCTCTTTTTTTATGAGTATGTCCCGAAAACATTAGGTGATAATCTTTGAAAATAATATCCTCTAAAGATTGGGAATTCCAATATTTAAAATCTGACAAAGGATGATGTAATAATATGATGTTAAACCCATTTTCTTTTTTAATTAATTCATAAGCTGATTTTAGAAAATGTATTGGATATAAAAGATTCCCAGAGTCAGTATCTGAATCTATTGCTCTCCATGCTGTGTTTATTGTTGTAATATTAATTGGTAAATTATTTTTACTTCTTTTATGAACAGTGAAAAGGGGGCTTAATTCATCCTTTTTCTCATCTTTATAAAATTCTCTCTGAAACTTTAAATAATTGTCAAAATTTTCTAAGCTAGCAATAAGTGACTTACCTTCTTGTTTTAATACATATTGATCCAATTCTTTATTTTCTTTGATTTTGTTTATCGAATCTTTTATATCATCAAGTTCTCTACCTCTATTTACATCATGATTTCCAGCACAAATAATTATGTTTGATTTTCTTATATTTAAGAATTCAGATACTCTATCTATTAAAATTGTTTTTGCATCAATAAAGTCATCGTATGATTTTCCACTATTAACCAAATCACCAGTAAAAAAAAGAAAATCAATTTCCCCTTTTTCCTTTTCAAGAGATTTAATCATAGCATCGACTAACCTATTTTGTATAGGTATAGTTCTTTTTTCATTTGAAAAATGGAAATCAGTTAGATGTAATATTTTAATTTTTTTCATGATAATTTTATAGTTTTTAAAAATTTATATTTGTAATATAATACTTATAAAATAATGATATTTAAAGAGCTTTGTCAATATTGAAATTAATATAGATAACTGGCTAATCTACCGTTAGTTCTTTTAATTCAGTATATAATTATTTTCAATCTGTTAAATGTAGCTATTATTTGATAAACACTAATAAAGGATGTCAAGAAATATAAGGTTTTTTAATGCCTTTAATTCTTTAAGAATAAATTTTGTGTATTCTGAAAATTACCCAAACCTTAACAGCAAATACAAATCGAAATTCAATTTGCATGAATTATCATTTAAAATTCATACAAAAATAATTTTATTTTGTACATTTGTATAGAAATTAATAAGTTATGACGAAAGTAGAGGAGCTTAAAAAACAGTTGGAGCGAGGTAAAGTATATCGCCGGTCTGATTTGGCTAAATGGTCCAAATCGGTAGATCGTCATTTGGATGTGCTCTTAAAAGAGGAAACTTTGCAAAAACTATCGCAGGGACTGTATTATTTTCCAGAGGAAACAACTTTTGGTCAAACTCCGCCTGAAGATGAGGTGTTGGTGCGCAGTTTTCTTAAAGATGATCGTTTTTTGCTTACTTCCCCCAATGCTTATAACAGTTTGGGAGTTGGCACAACACAGCTTTATAATCAAAGAATTGTTTATAATCATAAAAGACACGGTGAATTTAAACTCGGAAATAAAAAGTTTTCTTTTCGGGTAAAACCTCATTTTCCTAAAAAAGTAACACCAGAATTTTTAATAGTGGATTTGGTCAATAATCTGGAAACACTGGCAGAAGACCATAAAGAAGTTTTGAAAAATCTGTCTGCCAAAGTCCGTTTGATGGATGCGAAAAAAATGGAAGAATCTGTTATGGAATATGGCAATGCCAAAACGAAAAAAATATTTGAATCTTTATTATCTTCTAAATAGCCATTATGCCTTCAGATTATCTGCACAACCATAAAGATTTCTACAATTTACTTCGTATTATAGAAGATGAAACAGGAATTCAATCTGGATTAATCGAAAAGGATTATTGGATTATGCATGCTTTGTATGGCTTGAAAAAATTGGACTTTCAATTTGAATTAAAAGGTGGAACGTCTTTATCCAAAGGCTATCATATTATTGACCGTTTTTCGGAAGATATTGATATTCACATTAAGCCTCCTGCGGAAATGGGTATTAATGAAAATCCTAAAAATAACAAACCAAATAATGTTGAAGCAAGGAGAAAATTTTACGATTGGTTAGCAAAAACGATAAAGATTGATGGAATTATTTCTGTTGAAAGAGATTATGCTTTTGATGATATTGTTTCCTATCGAAGCGGGGGAGTGAGGCTGATTTATGAAAGTAAAACGGAATCGATTAGTGGTATTAAAGATGGTATTTTATTGGAAGCAGGATTTGATAAAGTCACACCAAATTTCCCGCTAACGATAAGTTCTTGGGCTTATGAAAAAGCAAAAGAAAATAAAACAATTGATATTATTGATAACAGAGCTGTTGATATAATTTGCTATCATCCTGGTTTTACATTTGTTGAAAAACTGCAAACTATCGCAACAAAATTCAGACAGGAACAAACTGATGGAAATCCACGAGCCAATTTGATGCGCCAATATTATGATGTGTACTGCTTGTTAGAAAATGAAGAAGTTAGAAAGTTTATTGGCACACCAGAATATGAGAGTCATAAAATAGAACGGTTTCCAACTGTGGATTTAGAGATTCCTATAGCCGAAAACATGGCTTTCCTATTAAGTGATACTGATTTAAGACGGGAATTCAGAAAGAGATATGAAGCTACTGCAGCGCTGTACTACAAAGGGCAACCAGATTTTGATGTAGTATTGGAAAGGATAAATAAGTATTTGAAAAAATTATAGATTTAACAGAATAGTAAAGCCCAAAGAGGCTTTTTTATTTATTAATTCAAAAACTCACTGCTTTCTATCCTCAAACAATGCTCGGTTCCTAAATAGAGTGGGTCTCCGTGTTTTTCGGACCAAAAAACTTCCAGAACAACTTTGGTTATGCAACGGTAAACGACAACGCCTTTATACTCTAAATCGGGAGATGCCATTTCCATCGGGGTTAGGCGACAAGTTTAGTTATTCTATTGACTTTTCAAAAAATATAAAACTAACTTTAAATTAAGCCAAATACCCCAATCTAGGAACGGCTGTTAGCAGATCGGTTTTATTTTTTAATAAATTTTTGTTCTGTAAACTCAAAGCTATTATTTTTCCCATTTTTGTGTTCAATTTTTACAATAATTTTCTGAACGTTGAAAGGCTTGAGAGTTTTTGTTAAAAATGTATTATAGAGAGCAGCAATTTTTTTAGAATGCATTTGCAAGTCTTCCAATTTCGAATCTAATAAATTGCTGTTAGTTAACGTAATTTGGTAATCTTCTTTTTCAGTGTTACCTCCAATATTGTTTACTTTTATTATAATATTTGCAGGCTGATATAAACGACCAATTTGCTGAACTTCATAACTATTAATGTTTTCTTTCTTTACTTCTTTTTGAACTTTTTTTTCTGGGCTAAAAATTTTATTGTCTTTACAGGAAGAAGTTATAATCAATATTATTACTAATACATGGTTTTTCATAGTCATTGGTTTAGTTGTCGTGTTGAGTAAAACTGTCTGCTTTTGGCAGTAGTTACTTTATTTGTTTTAGTTTTTCAATATCATCTTCTTCAAATGTTTTTTTATCTTTAAAAATTGATTTGGTAAAATTATTTTTAAATGTAGTTTCTAAATTGAAAATGCTACCTCCTTCTTGATAAAATGTTTTTATTCCAACAATTAATGTATCTTTTTCTATTGAAACCTTATATATTTGTTCTTCTGCACTATTGTCGTGAAGTAATTCCGCATTTTTATTTGCATTTAGCTTAATTGGATGAAAAGTATTTTCTTTTTCGTTAGCAATTATTAAAACACTATAATCATCACAACCTGTTAGTTCATCATCGTTAGACGCTCCCATTTCAAAATTTGTAACTGGAAAAATTGAGAATTCATCGCCTTTTGTGTTTTGAAAACGAAATAACTGTTTGTTATTAATTTCAAAAATTTCTTTTCCAAATATTATACAGTCTTTACCATTATATTTTATTTTTACAAAATATGCTTTTTCACAATTATCAGAACTATTTTCTAAATTGTACATTTTTTTTGTAATCTCTAAAATTTGAACTTTTTCAAAACCTAAAGAATAAATGGAACCTATTTCTTTAAGATTTTCGTCAAACAATCTATTATTTTGATTTAATATAATTCCATATGTTTGATGTTTTACAAACTCAACTTTTTCTCTTTCATTACTATTTTTTATAGTTTTTGAAGTTTCAGTTTTCGTTTTTAAATTTGGAGTTGAATTCTCTTTTTTAGTTTCTTTTCCGCAACTAATAAAAATAAAGAAAATATAAATAAAGTAATGTATTTTCATTTCGTTTTTTTTTGATAATTACTGTCAATGTTTTGATACTATCGCAGGTTTAGGATTAAATTAAGCCCTATTCTCGGATTTGTCAAATCATCCCAAATACAAAACCATTTTTCAATTAAGCCAAATGCCCAAATCCGTTGTACCTGTTAGCGGTAGTGTTTTTTTAGATTATTTTATTCCGTTATTTTGACAATAAATTCATTTTCAGATTCTGTGTTTTTATCTGTATAATCACTTATTTTCTTCCTTTCTCGAAGAACAGGACAATTTGCAATCTTTATAGTATCAGTTCCTTTTTTCAACGCTTTAAAGTTTAAAATCACTAATCCTCCGCAACCGATACAATCTTTTTGTGATTCATATCTTAATTGATATTCATTTTTTTCTCTTGATAAATATAAATTCTTTTCATTTAGCCAACATTGTATACTACCTGTTGATGCATTTTGGAACAATTTTATTTTTAAAGTTTCACCCACTTTTACATTGAATGTATCATTTTCGCCACTTTCATAATAGGAATTATAATCAAGATATTTATAATATTTATATCCTCCAATAATCATAATAATTATTGATAGAAGAATTAAAAATTTGAATGTTTTTTTCATCTAATTTTTGGTTTTCGTGGGTAACATTACCGCTAACGTCAGTCTGCGAAAAAACTAAAATCTGCCTCTTGAGAATTTAATATTTGAGATTTATCTTTGGTAGCCCTCCGAATACTTTCTAAATTCGAAGAGGTTTTTTACAGACTGACGTTCTGGCACTACGGGTTTGGAACTAAATTAAGCCCTATTTTCGGATTTACAAAATCATCCCAAATACAAGACCATTTTTTCATTAAGCTCAATGCCAAAATCCGTTGTACCCTGTTAGTGGTTCGTTTTTATTCAATTATGGTTTTCATTTTACCTATTACTGTATTATTTTTCCATTCTATGAATTCGATTGTTATCGTATCTCCAACTTCACAAGGAATTCTGTGGCAACAAGGCCCATAACCGCCAGTAAAATTTTTCATATAATCACGTTCGTAATTATTAACTTTTAATTTGCTTATAAAGTATAAATTGTTTGCAATGTTTTCCTTCAGCTTAAGATTCAAATATCTCCAATTTGGGTTTTCAAATGTCCAATGAAAAATTATTCCATAATATTTAATTTCATACCTTTTGTTAGTCCAAATTTCAAATTTTTCATTCAAATTTTTTAAAGAATCTCCTTTCGTTTCAATTTTCAAATTATCGGTTATAAATAATTTCGCTTTTTTGGAATCTGGAATTGTTGATTCATTGAAAGATGTCCAATAAGTTAATTCTCCATTTAAAAAGAATAAACTAATTAGAATGTATATAGCAATGATTCCGATAAAACATATTATTGTTCTTTTCAATTTCTGTTATTTTTCAGTTATCCTTTAAAATTACCACTAACGTCAGTCTGTGAAAAAACTAAAATCTGCCTCTTGAGAATCTCGTATTTGAGATTTTTTCTTTTGTAGTCCTCCGAATACTTTCTAAATTTGAAGAGATTTTTTCACGGCTGTTGGGCGGCGGTTTTTTATTTATCAGCCATTATTTCGTTATAATCTTTGTACATTTCGTTAGTTCCAATATATTTTGCTCTAATAAAATTTGTACAATCTTTTTCAAATTCATTGCAAGAATCAAATAAAATAACGCTTCCATTTTCTTTTTGGTTTTGCTTTAATATTTTGTAAATTTCAACTCCCCCAATCGGGTCAACACCAACTAAATCTATAATTATATTTTTCGTAAAAGTCAATGTTTTGAATAACGACAGAATTCTTTTATAGCTTCCCGCTATGGAATTAATTTTAGTTTTAGGTTTAAGCCATTCAATTTCATAAATTTTATCTTTATAAACTGAATTTTCATCACATCCTTTTAAATATCTACCAACTGTTAATGGAAACAAAACAGTAAAAAATGAGTTTTGTTTAAAATGTTCAACATACTTAATCTCTGAAGACATTTCAGTTAAAATTTCAATTAATCTTAAAGAGATTTTTTGAAATTCTACTCCAGGTGGAATTTCAATAATAATAATTTCCCCTTCGTTTAAAATAAAAGAAGGCAATAGAAAATTATTAATAATTTGTTCTTTAAAGCTTAATAACATTTCAACTAATAGTTATGTATTTTCAGATGTTTTTCATTCGCTACGGTAAACTGTTCCCAATCTTGTATATACTCGTGACAAACCAGCGACAAATCTGTCTATTTTTTTAGGGTATAGCCACTATTTGAATAGCGTATTTTATCCAAATATAATGTTTTTCATTGTATAAGCAGATTGTAGATATTGAATAACCATAGACAATTCACTATATCATTTATAATCAAATATAAAAGGCTAATTTAAAAACTCAGTACTTTCTATCCTTAAACAATGCTCGGTTCCTAAATAGAGTGGGTCTCCGTGTTTTTCGGACCAAAAACCTTCCAATACATCTTTGGTTATGCATTTGTAAACCGCTACGCCTTTATAGGTCTTGCTGTCTTCGCCTTTGTAGTTAAAATTAATGACCAAAATATTGTCTTTAAAAAAACCTTTGCCCTTTTGCACTTGCTCATTATTAATAAGCCATTGTGCTGTTATTCGGTTGTTTTCGTCTACGGATAAGGTCAAAATGCCTTTGTAAGTCATTTCGATTGTATCATCTTGATTGCTTCCGGAAACGGCATAATCGCCTATTAAATCTTGTATTGTCATTGATAAATTACTTGAAATAAAATCGTTGAAAGATAGTTTATTTAACTTGTTGTGTGCAATTATTTTAAACACATAGAAACATAGATTTTGTAAACTTAAAAGCAGGCGTTTCAATTATTTAAAAAAACACATAGCTCTATGTAAAAGAAATGTATTTTTTTTTTTGTGATCTATTTATACCTAAAATCTATGTTCCTGTGTGATAAATAAAATTTTGTGAATCACACAACGAGTAAATTTAAGTTTTTGTTTTCACAGTTCCATTTAAATTGACAGCAGCTTTAAAGTGGATTTTTTGATTTTCGTTGACAATGTCTGAACCGTCCAAAGTAAGTTGAAATACTTGATATTGGTATTTTTTTATTTCATCATATTTTTGTTTCGAGATAGGAAATTCGAATTCGCTGCTTCCTTTTTTCAGAATAATAGGAGCATCAAAAAGCGGGACAAAATAATCGTCTTCATTTATATTATTTCGGTGATAGATCTGAATACTAGTGTCAAAAGCGAGCTGTGAATCTACCTTCCCTTTAATTATTAGATTCCCATCAACAAACCCAGCTGTATCATCTATTTTTGAATTTAGTTTATTCAGTATTATCTTTTCCAAGCTAAGTTTTTTGGCCGTTATATCTAAAGGTGCTTCTACAGTAACATCATAGGAAATTTTAGCTAAATCCTTAAGGCTGTTTTCTCCAGAGGTAATTCCTTTGTTAAGAGTGACGGTTGGATTTAAAACTAATTTATCAATATTCAAAACATTAAAATTTTTAATCTTAAAAGTATAGCTGTCCGGATTATTGTTTGGAATCGAAATTATAGTAATTGGTTTTGGTGTACTGCTGCCTCGGTAATAGCATAGACTTCCACTTGAAAAATTTAAATCAACAGGTAAGTTTATACCAGTTTTATTTAAGTGAGCTGTAATTGTAATTTCCTTGATTGTCATTTCACTGCCGGAGCTGCCTTTGAAACTGCTTGGAATTGTAATAGGAACTGAAATTTGATTTATTGGAAGTTCTATTTCTCCAAAAAATCCGTTAATAGCTTCATAATTTTGACCAATATTGAAACCTATTGAAGTTTTAACAGTACCATTTGCAAGAGCTGCCGTTTTGTAAACACTTAATTGAACACCTATAGTTATATTTGGATTGAGACTCAATGTGTACCCGCCAATATCATCTGAATAATTAAAAATTTGGGTTCCTGTAACTGGTCCTAAAGTTTTAGAATAAGCAATTCCATCTTTTACCAGTGAAGGTATTTTTATCGTTATTATAGATTGTGAATTACTGTCAACATCTAAATTAAAATTAATTTGTGCACCCGTTTTTAACGTGAGGTTTTTAATTTCTGCAGTGTCCGGTAATATAGTTTCTTTAAGAATAAGTGAAGCTATGTCAAGATTCATCGTTTGTTCAGGAATATAGAAATAGGTGTTTTTAGGTGTTTTTCTATAGTCTGGAACATAATTCAATAGATTCAGATTTATTTCAGCTGGTTTAGAACTTAATGCAGGTAAAGTTATGTTCTCTATATCATAATTCCCTGAAGTATGGTAACTAAGGCTGTAAAATCCCTCTGTCCCTTTTTTTATTATAGAGCTGGCAGGTATAAATTTACTTAATGGCATATCAACTTCAACTACAGTTCCAATCATTGACCCAGAGGCTTCTACGGAATCAATAGCGTTTATTTTATCCAATTCGTCAGATATACCGCAGGAGTTAAAAAATAGAATAGTAAAAATGCTGGTAATTAAAGAGTATTGTTTTGTAGAAATTCTCATGCTCGTTTTGTAGGTTTTAAATTATTGGGGTAATTTTTATTTAATCTTATCCTTGGTCTAAATCATCTTGAACGGGCTTTGTTACCTTGTTTTTCCACACCCAGCTTAAACCGAACTGTAAGTCTGCAGACTGCATTTTTGAAGCATCAAAAGCTCCTATAATATTGTTTGAAAAAAGATGCATCTGCAGCATTTTTAATTTCATAGACATTCCCATTCCTACTCTAAAAGGTCTGTCTTTGTTATATCCTGCATTCATTGTAAATTCAGAAAAATGGCCGCCGTTTAAAGTCCCGGCAATTGTAGCTCCTGGATAAGAAAAGACGTTTTCTACCATATATGCATCTGCTAAAATAGTTGAGTGAAACCATTTCGAAGATTGAAAAGTAACTCCTGCATTAAGATGTGTGTTTAAACTTGTTTTGAAGGAATTTGTTTTTGCATTTCCATTTTCAATCAGCGGATCCAGATTTAGGTCATACTTTTTAGTATCAGAATCGTATTTAATAGGATAAAAATCAGTTAGTGTAGTAACAGTATTATACGTCAGCGGATTGTTGCCCCAGTTTATAAAACCTAAATCGTTGAATCCTGCAAATGCTTTAGTTTGATTGTTAATGGTATATCCGGTGCCAAAATCTACTGCTAATCCAGCATTTTGTGTTAAATTGTCCATCATCATTGATCTCGTATCTTTTTTGTATGGAGTCAAATCTTGGTTGTAAGCCTTATCAACAATAGGATTTAAAGAAGAAGTGCTGATTTTTGAATCTATATCAAATGAGTTCTCGTCTTGAGTTGTAGTGACATTAAGTTTTGAGGAATAGAAGGAAGCATACGCAACACCTGTTAAGTATTTAAGCTTACCGCCCATACTCCATTTTTTTCCAATTTTAGCAGTATAACCCATTGCTATTTCGCTCCAGCCCATAGCTCTTATTTTTGAATTATCCAGATTGGTAAGGGTAGTATTAGTATTGTCGCTCTCATCAAAAAAAACATCAAAAACTCTTTTACTGACCATGTTAGTAGCGGTTGATGTTTTGAATCTTTGTGAAATTTCGATTCTGGAACCTTTTTTTCCTACTTTAAGGTACACATGCATTAAACTCATATGAGCTCCAATGAACATGTTTGAGTTTTTGGAATTTTTCATTCCGTCAATTATTGAATTTATATCTAAAGTACCGCCGTGAATTGAAGAAGTAATTGTACCCAGATTTAATGCCCCAACTTCTATATTTCCTCCAAAATCAATAGGAAGAAAAGATACAGAGTTTTCGACAGTAGTAGAATCGGGTATTAAAACTGGATTGATCAATGTAGACTGATAAATTCTTCTAAGTCCTAAAGATCCATTTGGGGTTTCTTGAGCATAAAAATTAATTGAGAAAAGAAAGAGAACTGACAGAGCTGATAAATTTAAAAACTTTTTTGGGGGCTGAAATATCATGTTTATTATAAAATTTGGCAAGAATATTACATTTTTAGTGTAATTCTCTAATGGCTTGAAGGTGACAAACTTAGAAAATATTACCCATCAAATGCAAATTTAATCGATTAAGTTGATTTTTTTATAACAAAAACGTGTAAAAGACTACGGAAATAACTTATAAAATGCTTTTTTGTTGATTTTGAATTAACACAGACTTTATATAATCATTATTCGTTGGATACAATTATTTTTTTAAACCCAGATTCCGCATTAGACTACAGATTCAGTAGATTTCTAATGCGGAATCTGGGTTAATCATAGAAATATAGAATTTATAATGTTTAAAAAGAGACTGTTAGACGTTTTACTTTTTTACCCAGTCAATCTATATTAAAAAATAATGCTGTTTCTATTGATTCTTTACTATTATAGATACTTGTCTATGCTGTCCATTTTTTTATTTGAACAGAATTGCATCTAATAGCTTACGATTATAAAAATTTTGAAACTTTATGCAGAAATTCTATAACACTACAGCAGAATTGATTGCGAAATTTGACTATATCAAAACACTGAAATAATAACCATAATAATTCGCCTTTTTTTAAAGAACTGGGAATTATTTTAAAAACCATTAAAGATGAAAAGTATTTACTTAAAAGCTGGAAAAGCACAAGATGTTTTTAATGATTTGAAAGATAATTTCAATGGTACATTAGTATCTGATAATGATCAGTTTAATTTAGCAGTATCATCCAATATTGCGAAAGGGGATATCAAAGGGATAGCATTTCCTGATGGAATGACTTTTATGCAGGTTGAAATGGTTTTTTATGATGATGTAAGAATGAGTATGGAATCATTAAGCTGTTCGCCTATATTCTTTATTTATTGTGTAGAAGGGACTATACAGCATAGTTTTGGAGAGCAGGGAGAGAGAAAAATTATAAAAAAACAGCAGCAGGGAATTCTTAAAAGCAATTGCAGTGTTAATTCTATACTGCATTTTGAAAGAAGGATTCCAACTAAATTTTATGTAATTGAAATTGGAACAAGCGGTCATATTCATAATGAGCAAAACACCGAATTAATTGAGAAACTAAAAAATACATTTTTCCACACTAAAGAAGATTATCTAGATATTAGTTTTCAAAATTTTCAAATTGCTGAGAAAAT
Organism: uncultured Flavobacterium sp.; assembly: GCA_963511795.1. Classification (GTDB taxonomy): domain Bacteria; phylum Bacteroidota; class Bacteroidia; order Flavobacteriales; family Flavobacteriaceae; genus Flavobacterium. Next base: position 70,192 of record CAUPKP010000012.1, read on the forward strand.
CGAAGCATTGAATACGATGAACCATAAAGGCCTTATTCGAAGTCTAATAACAAACCGTATTTTGGAGAACATTCTGGAGTTGGAAATTGACCACCATACTGATGTATTTTCTCAAATAGCCCAAAATATTAATTCTTTTGCATTGAACAAAATTGATGAAATCAAAAGGGCATCAAACTTTGTTATGGATATTTCCCTTCAGTTATTTACTACTGATTTTATAATTCAAAAAGCAGTATTGTTTTCAAGTAATCTGCAGAAAGAATTGAAACTGTTATTTACCAGATCTGTGCATGATTTTCTAATTTATATTAGAGTTGAAAGAGAGAGAATCTAAATTCGAGTTAGCTGAGACAGCACGCAATATATATAAGAAAACAGCTTAACCGAGCTGTTTTCTGCTCTTAAAGACCATACTAAAATCAATTTATCAAGCAAAAAATAACGCAATGGAAAAGACTAAAAAATTCCCAAAACAGGAGCAGAACTTACCGGGACACGAATATAAAATGAATCCTGAACCGGAGATTATTCGTCATAATTACAAAGGAAGCGGCAAGCTCGAGGGAAAAGTAGCATTGATAACAGGAGGCGACAGTGGTATTGGCAGGAGCGTTGCCGTTCATTTTGCACGGGAAGGTGCAAATGTTGCCATCGTGTATTTAAAAGAAGATATTGATGCTAAAAAGACACAGCAGTTAGTCGAAGACGAAGGAAAAGAATGCCTGATCATCAGCGGTGATTTGAAAGATGTTAAATTTTGCGAAAGCGCTGTAAAGAAATGCATAAAAACCTTTAAGAGTTTGAATATAATTGTAAATAATGCTGCGGTACAATTTCCCGCTCAGGAATTAGAGAAGATTACAACTATCCAGCTTCAGACTACTTTCGAAACTAATATTTATCCCTATTTCTTTATCACAAAATTTGCCTTACCGCATCTTCAGGAAGGAGACTGCATTATCAATACCAGCTCAGTTACGGCGTACCGAGGCAGTGAACATCTGGTAGATTATTCCAGTACCAAAGGCGCTATTGTAAGTTTCACAAGATCGCTTTCGGCAACGCTGGCTGGACGAAAAATACGTGTCAACGGAGTGGCTCCCGGACCCATTTGGACACCTCTGATTCCCGCCAGTTTTGATAAAAACCATGTTGCATCTTTTGGACTTGACACTCCGATGGGAAGAGCAGGCCAGCCCTCTGAAGTTGGACCAGCTTATGTGTATCTCGCCAGCGAAGACAGCAGTTATGTAACCGGACAGTTCATTCATGTGAATGGCGGAGAAATGGTGGGCGGTTAATATAAAATAGTTTTTTGTTTAATCTGTCCAAAGGGTCATTCAGATATGTTTAGAAAATTACATTTCTGTTTCAGTTGATTTTTCGATTTTGGCAATTACTGTTTTTTCCTTTTTTATAGTCTGCCTTAGTAATGCTAATAAACTGATGTAAATATTGGCAATAAAAACTAAGGCAAAACCAGCAATCAGATAACCTCTCCAATCCGGAAGCAATAAGGTATAATTACAGATTGCTACAAAAAAAATCGTGACGTAGTGACTAAAACAATATTCGCAGGTAAAAAGATAAAAGAATTTACGGGCCATGATGGTGCGTTTATTTTGTGAACATTTAACACACCATTCTCTGGGTTCGCGAAAGATTTCCTCATGGGTAACAGTCCAGCTGATACACGCAATAGGTATTGCAAGTGTAAAAAGCCATATAAGCTGTAAATGTATATCCATCGTGATTGTTTTAAACTCTGCTGTAATCTCCCTTCCAGTGCTGGATTGATTTTTTAATTTCAGTCCCTGAAAGATTCTGAAACAAGGTTCTTTCTATAAGTTCCTTTAGTTCGTCATCTGGAGCAAACCGTAAAGCAAATAGTTGGTCATCGTTTAACCGATGCTCAAAATTCTCCAGTCTTTTGCCTGTGAGAGAAAAGTATCGGTAACGAAGTTCTAGCCGCACAATTCGGTTTTGTAAAATCAGTGCATAATGCTGACGCATCATAAAAGCCAGAAAAAACAAAACAATAAAAATGGCACTGATAAATATCCAAATCAATTGGTTTTCGGATGTGAAAACAAAATACACACTGAAAGCCAGTAATATCATTATTATTGGATAATAAATAAAATGATGCGGCGTATAATATCGAATGTGATTTTTAAATGATTGTTTTTTCATGCTTCGGGATTTACTTTACACCTTTACATTCATAAGGTTATCAAATTTATTTCAGTTTATTTATTTTTCTATTATAAGATTTTGCAAATCATTTACATAATTAAAATCCATAACCTAAACCAACTGTGATTCTGCCGGGATCATCAATACTTTTGAAATAAGTAACCCGGGCGGTAAGTACATTAAGCCCGTTAAGCCATAATCCTCCGCCGGCAGACTGATGCCATTCTTTGGAGCCTTCTCCATTAAGCCAGACTCTTCCATAATCATAACCAGCTAAAATTCCGTAGGTCATCGGTAAAATACTCTTTTTGATTCTGCCAATACTCCAGCGTAAATCCGTACTCTGGTAGTAAGAAGCATTACCCAGAAATCTTTCGTTGCGGTAACCTCTCAAATCATAATCACCGCCTAAGGATGCTCCCTGATAAAATTCATAATTATCATTGAATACTATTTTTGATTTTAAAATTGTAGCCAAAACTATTCTTCCTTTGGAATCGATTTTATGATTGAAATTAATTTTTGTTTCTAATGCAGGAAAGTTGGCTTTGGTTTCATCAATATTCATTTTCCAGCTTCCAATCATTGAAAATCCAAATCCAGTAGTAGGAAGAGAAGGAACATCATAATTTTCAAAACTATATTTCAGCGATTCTCCAACAAACTGCTGATAGTCAAAAACATTAGGATTAACTGTATCTGGGATGCTAATATAACGGCTAGGAGTTTCTTCTACTCTTATTTTTTCGAAAGTGGCAGAAAAATTGACTTCACTTCCATATGCCCCCATTCTTTTGATAGATGGAGTGGCTCCCAATGTTCGTAGACGGACTCTATTGTAATCCATTCCCTCTTCTTTTTCGGAATTTATGGTTTCATTGCCATAGCCAAAATAATTCATAGTAAAATTAGGACCAGTTGATTTTACTTGTATTCCCAAATCCCATTCGCCCAAAGCTTTTGGAAAATAGCCATTATAAATTGCTTCATATCCAGCGGTTGCAAATAGATAATTGAATAATAAAGTGTGACGCTGTGTGTATGGATTTAGCTTGAAATTATTAACGGTATAGCTGGCAAGAATACCAAGTTTTACACCATTATCCGGATCATATCCTGCAAAAGGATATCCTGCAAAAGCATTGTATTTTACTTTTTCGTAATTGTAAAAATTAGGTTCATACTCATCTGTCAAAAGTGTTTTTGTTTTGGAATCCAAAGTATAGCTGTTGTCTTTTGATTTGAAATCATATACTTTTATTTCCTTACCGTTTTCGATAGCATAGTTATCATGATCTTGTCCGCCAATTAACCTGATTTTTATATTCGATTTAGGATCGCCTTTTACTTCAAATACATCATCATCGTCTAAACCATAAATCCAAATATTGCTGGTTTTTTTTGCCGTAAATTCTTTGGTATAAAGCAATTCATCTCCTTCATTTTTGGTTCTATAAACGGCTATTTCGGTATTGTTTTTTTTGGTGTGCGTAATTATAAATTTGTCTTTTTTATCAGTTCCAACAATCAGCACGGTTTTTTGCAGTACGTTGTAATATTCTTTAGCATATTCCTGCAGTTTTGTTTTTCGGATTTTTAATTTTTCTATAATGTCCTGAATCGTTTCGTCCTGTACTTCTTTGGGTAAATTACGGAAAGCTCTTTCAATCTCCGCATCGCTAAGATGTTCCTGAATGTATTTCGCCTGATTCAGCCATTCTTGTTCATCGGCCTTTTTTAGGAAAGCAATGTCTTGTGGATAAGGCTCACGGTTGAGCCATTTTACACTCTTAATATCTTTTTTGAAAGTCTGCTGATTACGTAATAAAGGCATATTCATCAAAAGTGAAAGCAGGGCGCCATCGTATTTGGTAAAAGCCTGATCTCGGTTTCCAGGAATGGGTTTATAAACAATTTTTCCATTTTCTTGGTATTCGCCCCAACGCCATTGGTCACTTTTTTTGTTCCAGTCACCAATAAGCATATCAAATAATCTGGCTTTGATATAGCTGGGTTCGTCAATGATGTATTTTTCATCTTTATGCAGATTTTTCATTACTTCATCGGTAGTAAGAATCGCGATTGGTTTTCCTAAATCTTTAGCGTTTTTTTGACTAGTCGATAAAGCTTCTTCCACAAAGTAAACTTCATCTCCGAAATCATAATTCAAATCTTTTAACAGTGATTGTTTTGGAATATAATATAAAACAGGATTTGTATGTGATACGCCAATATTCTCGGCAAGATTCCCAACTGCCAGCGAAGTGAAAGGGTGGGAGGTAGTATAAAAATCGAACAGAAAACCTTCGGCATAGGTATTGTCAAATTGATTTAAAATAAACTGGTCTTTGAATACTACCGACTGCAGAAAACGGGTTGTACTCTTTTTTACAGCACGCATCTTATATTCTTTTCCGTTTTTTGCAATTAACTGTAGTGATTTAGATTGGTAATCATCGCTTTCTTTTGTGAATTTAATTCCTCCAAAAAGCGTGTCTAAACTGACTGTTTTTACAGTAATCGGCATGCTGTAATATTTTCTGTAATGCTGTCCGAAAAGGAATCTGTGAAAGATACTTTTTTCGGTCATATTTTTAGAATAAATAGATGATGTAGTGGCTGCAGGAAATTTTGAAGGCAGATTTTTAGGGTAAATAGTATCCCGCATTTTTATAATCGTATGCTCAAAAAGCAGTTTTTCTTTTTGATTGTCATTGGCATAAAAATCTACTTTTGTTTTTCCGTTTTTATAAAGTGTTAATGTCGCATATCCATTGCCACCATATGAAAAATCACTAGGATTGACAGACTTAGCCGGTTCTGATTTTGAGCCCGCACCGCTAATAATCTGTTTGATATTTCTTTGGGTCAGGTATTGCAGATTATGATCATGCCCGGAAACTACAATTACATTTCTTTGATTCTGCAAAAGGGTTTTTATCCGTTTTGTATAATAAGTATAGACTCTGTTTTGAAGATCCTGAGGATAAACGCCCGATGTTTTCCGAACCAGATTAATAGCAGAACCAATAACAGGAAGCGGCACTTTAGCATCGAATGGAAAAAGCTGTTTTTCTAATGAATATTGTCCGCCGGTAACACCATTGCTGATTAATGGATGGTGCATGGCTAGAATTACTGTTTTGTCCTGATTTTTATTCAGCAGACTTTCTAATGCTTCAAAAAAAGCTTCACGGGTTTTAATGTCACAGTTATCGTTCATAGTCGGAACATCATCCCAGTTATGTAAAAACCATTGACTGTCGGCAGTTATTAAAGTAATATTAGAATCAATTATCAGTTCTTCTATAGCACAGCTTTTTTGTGGCAGAAAGGCAGTTTTATCTTTTAGATAATCGGTTACAAATTTTGCCTGACGTTCTAAACTCGTTATGCCGCTTTCCCAGTCATGATTACCCGGAATAAAGATGGTTTTTCCTTTGAAATTTTTAGACAGTTTTAATTGGCTGGTAAGTTTAGCTTCCGCCAAAGCAACTCCTTCAGAAGAATTATCACTTGGAAAACCTTTAGGATAAATATTATCGCCAAGAAACAGGAGCGTACTTTTTTTGTTTGAATTTTCTAATCGGTTATGGAGCAGTTCAAGTGTTTGCTGTGTTTGTTCTTCATTTGCATTTCCTGCATCACCAACTAGAAAAAAAGTGTGTGCAGTCTTTGAAGAATCGGTATCATTTTCTGCGGTAAGATTCTTTGCGTCTTTTCCATATTGTGCGTGGTAGGTTGCACAAGACTGAAACAGCAATGCTAAAAAAATAAGCCCTAAATTTATTTTTTTTATAAAACAGTTTTCTAAAAATAACAGCATGATTTACTTTTAATTAATTTTCACAGCCAATTGGCTAATCAAAAGTATTTCAATAGATTCCAAACTGTGTTACATAATTATCCCAATCAGTTGTATGATTTACGCATGGAAGCGGTTAATCAATTTTAGAAAATTCTTATTATTTAAAGAAAAGAGCGTAAATATTTGCAGTACCGAAAAAGATATATCTATAAAAAACAAAAGCCTAAACATTTGAGTGTTTAGGCTTTTTTATTGCTCTGTGATTGTCTATTTAACATAGTTTGGAGAAACACACGTTTCCCAGTAACTCACAATCGTTTTAATGGTTTTTTTGATTTCGGTATAGTCCGACGGCTTAACGAAAAAACCTTGGATCGATTTGGAATAGGCATCTACAACGTGTTTTTGTTCGGCACTGGTAGAAAAGAATAAGTAAGGAATTGACTTTAACCTTAAATCCTCATTTTCATGAATTTTCTCTCTTAGTTCCATACCGCTTAACTTAGGCATGTTGATATCCGAGAAGATTATAAAAGGCTCAATTTCTGTTTTAGTCAAATATTCTAAAGCTTCTTCGCCATCAGAAAAAAAGATAATTTTATTTTTATAATTAAGTTCTTGGAAAACATCAGTCAAAATTTCCTGATCATCCAGGTCGTCTTCAATTATAATTATGGGGCCTCCTTTGTTCATTATAGTGTTAAGTTTTTTTTTATAAAGGTAACTTATTTATTGTGGTAAACAATTTTATAAGGATAGATTAAGTATGGGCTGCAGAATGTTTTTGAGGGCTTCAGTTATCAAATATGCTGACCTAATAAAGTGTTGAGTTTATTAGGTAATTAACAGTTGATATCTCTTAATAATATAAGATTATATTAAAAAGATGTAATAAAATCAAGAGCAAAAGCAATAGTTTTGGCTTTACTCTTAAAATATTAAAATTATGAAAAGTACAGTCTATATAAGTAAAATTGTTTTTGGCACAGGATTGTTGTTATTAACTATGAACTCTTGTAAAAATGAGCCTAAACATGAAGATCCGATTCAATCTTCTGAAAAAGAAAATGAGACAAAATTTGAAAAGAAAGATATTGCTGATGATTCTGGATTTTTAACACAAGCAGCAGAACTGAATATTATGGAAGCAGAAATAGGAAAGCTGGGGTATCAAAAAGGGATAGATGAGGATGTAAAAAAATATGCAAAGATGCTTATTGAGGATCACAGCAAATCGCTGGAAGAATTAAAAATTCTGGCGAGTGAAAATACAATAACAATGGCTGCATCAATGTCAGAAGCGGGGACTGAGAAATACAATCAATTAAAGGAATTGTCAGGCGATGATTTTGACAGAAAGTTTGTTGGTATGGTATTGGAAGAACATGAAAAAGGTGTTGGCATAATGACTGCAATTTCTCAAAATGCAACAAATGAAGATTTTAAACTTTGGGCTTCACGCCAAACAAGTGTTTTTGTAAAGCATTATGAAGAAGCCAAAATGTTAAAAGAAAAATTTGGAGAGCTAAATAATTAACCCTTTGAAATCAGGCTGTATTTAAAAATTGTCCATTTTTATCACTTTAGACTGATTTTTAGAAAGCGTTATTTTTTGCATCATTGCTCCTCCGGTTTTTACGTTTTGATTTTCCCGGATCATGAAAGCGATAACATAATATTTCCCTTCTGGAAGATTGTTAAATTCAAAATCTCCGTTTTTATTGCAGAAAGTTTTTATCGTTTCGTGATATGCTTCCGGATCGGGAATAAATTTAGGAACGCCGTCTTCCAGATAAATATAGTCTGATTTTTTATTGGGATATATATTGCTTAACCGCTCTTCTGTATAAAGGCTATAGGGCATAAGTTCGATTCGGAATTGTTCTCCATAAAGGAGTTCACCATTTCTGGACATAAATTTTGCAGTTCCTTTTATATTTCCGGTTCCTTTATTTTTAAACCAGCTGACTTCTTTATCATTAAAAACATTCTGAATTTTTATAACAGCACCTTTTTTTACAGGCTGTTTTACAGTGCAGGCTGTCACTGCAATTGTCAGCAAAAGAAATATCAGTTTGTGTTTCATGTTTTTGAAAGTGTTCGCTTGATGTTTTTTATTCAAAACTTAGGTTATTAGTCAATATATTCTTCCAAATATAGTTGTTTTTTAGCACTTTGGAAAAAAGGTCTCATTCCAAAAAAAAAGAGGATACTATATCCTCTTTAAATGCTTTCTGGAAAATTTTATAAAAAATATAATTACCGTTCTCAGTGGTACCATCTAACAGGAAATCTTCACTTAATATCCGATGAATATTATTCAAATAGTACTGGTTTTGTGATTTTTGGTATTTTTACGATATGAAAAGGCTGCGTCATTACAGAGGTAGCATCACCAGTCAATAAATTACTGGCGGTTACAATTATATTGCTTTGATATTCAGTAATTTTAGTGATATCGATACTATGCCCACCATTTCCATAAATTTTATCAAAGACGGCAATTACAGTGTATTTATTAAAATCAATATTTGTCTCACTAAAATTATCTGTAACATTATTTCGTGTATTCATCTGCAGCATAAGCTGCGTCCAATCGGAATTTGAATTTATAACTAACTTTTGCTGAGGTATTTTTTCGACTCCATTACCGTATAGTGTATGTTTTCTAATGTTTATTGGATTGATTGAACCTTCAGCAAATGCACTATTGTAAAGCAATGTTGGTTTCCCGTCAGCGCATCCTATTCCGGATGGCGGTAATATCATCATGTCACAGGTTGAGAAAACGCCCCATTTTTTATTGTACGCTTCTTGTGCTTTGTTATAGTTCTCTACTTTTTTAAGAAATTCGGGAACATCGATTTTTAAGGAGTACGCAATATAACCAAGAGGACCACCACATGCTTTTGAACCAATAGCTGCGAAAGACCATTCCTCAGGGTTGGTGCATGGAGTAGTATTGACCATCGAAGCTGCAATGATTTCAGAGTACATTTTGGATAGGTTTTTATCGTCTGATTCTTGTAGAGAATCGTCATTACTGCAATTGAAAAAGAAGAAACTAAATGCAATCAATAAAAATTTTATATTTTTCATAGTTGGCTGTTTAATAAGTAGATGGGCTTTTTGATGAAAGGTTGCGTCTGCTAGAAAAATAGTTGGTTAGTTGATGCTTTGCAAACTCTTTAATTTCTCAACATTCCCCACATTCTGGTGCTCGTTTGCAACGCGTGCCTACTTACTTTTATGAATTAAATAAAGCGTTTGCAACGCGGTTCATATAATTGGCTACCATAAAGGCTCTACGTTTACATTGCAAAAAATAGAATTATCTTTTTCATAATTCCTATAACTGCTGTTTACAAAATCTCTTTGATGAAAAACAATTTCGGCTTCGACAGGATTATAATGTATGTAGTTTACACGTTGCTCTATTTTTTCTAAAGTATCTAATATCACCGGATGAAAACCATTTTGCCATAATTTATAATTTTTGGCTCTCCCTGATTTTTGAGCTTCAAAACTAAATTTCCGTAACAGCCATTCTCTGCGGCTCTCCGGGTGTTCTTTGATAGCTTCTATTAGCTTTTTTGATGTGAATTTTTTAAAATCTCGAATAACATTTTGCAGTTCGCCATCAAATGCAGTTACAATTAAATGAATGTGACTTGTCATGTAAACGTAAGCATGAACGCTAAGTCCTTTTTCTTTTATGCAATAATTTAAGGATTCATCCAAGATGTTACAATAAACAGGTCGTATCAATAAATCTACCCAATCTACAACTGTTATAGTGATAAAAGTGGGTGCGGTACTATCGATTACTTTGTATTTCTCAGACATTTTCTTTTTGCGGGATAGGGTTTTAAGTTGTTTTCGTTTTAGTTAACCGCGTTGCAAACGCTGCAATTTGTCTTTTAATTTAAGTAGGGAACGTCCACAAACGATGCCAGTAGGTCTCCTTCGTTTTTGATTGAAATATTAACCATCTCCACGGCATATTGTTGACATTTGAACCTCATACAAAACAATTTTGCCGTCTTTCTTTTCAGTACAATCTATAATATAGATAGTTCTATTATGATTTAAAATATCAGCAACAACTTTACAAAGATTATTTTTCTTTAAAAATCGTGGCGTAATAATTTTTGCTTTATTTTTTTTTATAAAATTATCATCTACTGTTGTAACATCAGAAACAATATTTGCCACTTTATTCTCATAACTGTGGTATTTAAAATGAAATAGTGCCACTGTTTGTTCAAGACCAAAAAAATAGTACCATCTGTCATCGTAATTGTATTTTGGTTGTGGTGCAATCGATTTTCTTTCATTTTTTTTACCTTTAAAAAGCACATAAATGGTGTCGGATTTTTTTAAAGTATCATAATCTTGACTATAAATAGTCCCTGATATAGAAATTATAAGTAACGCAATTATTGCTTTCATACTATATGAATTAAATTAATTTTTATCAAGATAAATTTCCCCAAAACCATTATAATTGTTCAATTTGTATAGGGCATCAGAATTGGCAGGATAATCTGTTATGAAACTCTTTGCTTCACTTAAACCTGATAGGCTAAGATATTTAAAATAATTATCCCAATTCCATATCTCGAAAGCAGTATTATCAACTTTAGTATAAATCTTTAAATCTATAAGTTCAGTTCTTCTTTCAGGAGTTGTTAGTTTATCTTTTAATTGGCTAAGAATATTCTCTATCATTTTTACCATGTGATCGTACATAAATGTATGTTGGTCACTATTATTCCCGTAAATGGCATTTATAACTTTTGCAGATCCATTTGTTCAATTCCAGGAATACTTGCTCCAGTATTTGGGTACATTCCTTTGATGTGTAAGTAGGCATGAATGCATTCGTGCAAAATGTTTTTTTTTATTTTAATAAAAACATTATCTATATAAAAAATAGATATTGTTTCCATCACTCAATACTAGGACAAACATTAATAGAATTAACTTCATATATGTTAATCTTTCCTTTTTTCTTTTCAGTAAAATCAATGATATATAATACTTTTAATTGTGTAAATATTTCACACACAATATCTTCAGATTTATATTTTTTAAAAAAATCAATTCCAATTATTGCCATTCTATGCTTTTTTAAAAATAATTTATTCACTTTTCTTACTTCGGATACAACATTACCTTCTTTTTTATCCCAGTTTTTATATTTTGTGTGATCAAAATAAAGTCCAAACTTATCTTGTACAATAAAATTATATGCTCTCTCATCGAAATTAGTTGGTTGTATTCGAGTTTGTATTGAATATTTCTTTTCATTTTCGTTGCCCTTAAATTCGATATAAATTGTATCTGCTTTTTTTAAGCAATCAAAATCTTGACCATATATAGTTGATATTGTTAAGGATACAATAATTGTGTGTATAATATTTTTCATAATAATTTAATTTTTATCAAGTCGTGCATGACCATAATTTATATACTGATTCCATAAAAATAAAGCATCTGACGGATTTGGATAATCTACTTTGTAAAAATTAGCTTCTTCGAGACCATTAATACTTATGCACTCATAATAATTCGTCCAATTCCATATTTCAAATGCTGATTTATCTACTTTTGTATAAATTTTTAAATCTGAAACATCAACTCTCCTAGGCTCACTTGTTACCAAGTCTCTAATATCTGTAAGTACTTTTGTCATAACTGGAAGCATGTTATTGTACATAAAATCGTGCTGTTCTTTAGATGCTGGCAAAACCTTGTTCATGACTTCAGCAATATCCATACCCACAAGAGGATAGCTAGTAATTGTTAAAAGATAGGCATGAATGCATTCGTGCAAAATAGTTTTAGTATTTTCAATCTTGGTTTGGCTTTTGGTTGTACCTGCTATCAATATTTGTCTGCTCACTTTTATGATAATATTTTTGGTAATTGGATCTTGGCTAGTGGTGGCATTCACTTCTTTTTTTGCAGGATCATTGTCTTCATACACATGTTCATCAATTTCAAATTTAACATTAAATCGAGTACTGTTTTTAAATATAGCTATAAAGAATTTTTGAAACGTTGGTGATGCCGTTAATGCATCATATAGCGTTTTGAATTTTTCATTTTCAGGCAAAGTTGGATTTTCTAAAATACTGCTTAAATCTACATTACAAGGCGATTTGAGTGAATATTTAAAATTCTCGACTGTTATTGTAAATTGTTTGTATGTTGTTATTGCTCCATCATTAAGAGCACTTATTACATTATTAGTAAAATCAGCTTTATCCTGACTGTTATTAACTAGCAATAATGTTATATCATTTAAGATGGTGGGGTTGTTTTTTAGATAATCAAGTTGCTCTCTTTGGAGGATCACATCATAATCGGTCAGATTCTTAAAAACATTCCTAACCTTGGTAGGATATTTGTAGATATCTACATCAGGATTCATTAAGTACCAAGGAGTGCCGCTAGTACCTCCGCCACCTGAAGAGCCTCCGCCACCTGTTGAACCTCCGTCACCACCTTCTGAACTTCCAAAATTACCTGGAGCAGTAGAGCCTCCAAACCCATAACATCTCGAAGAGGTACAAGAAGAACATTCATCACATGCACCATAACAGCGGCCATCACAAACATTAAAAGAAACACAGACATCTGAGACTTGTCTAGAGGTGAGCGATATAGGTTTTTCAGTATTGCTTATGCTTATTTTAAATTCTTTATAATCTTTATTCTTCTTTACTTTTACATTTGGAAATAAATCGATGGGAATATTTGTGTACAGCCTTCGTCCGAATGACAAATAGTCAAAATATAAAAATTCCATTAAAATAGCTTCTCTTGTTTCTTTTGAGATTTCTGTATTATTTACAATTTTAAAAAGCTCTTCATTCGTTATTGTATATATTGTTGACTTTCCATTTGTATTTCTATCAACAAACAAAAGCGAACTTAAGTTTTTGTCATTATCAGATAATGGGATTATAGTTTGAGACGATTCCGAATTTTTGTTAGTCAAGGATTTGCTTTTGAATGTTCTTGAATTTTTCCAAATCGGAATTCCTTTTTGATCAGATATTTTTTGAAGAAATTGTGTTTTTTTATTTTCATTTTCCAAAAAGACCATTGTTGAGTTTGCTTCGTTTCGGCTTTGTTTGTTGCTAGTTACGTCTTTGAAAAAAAGCTGTTCTCGATTAGTGCTTAGTTCAGTATTGGCTGCATTCTCGTCCACTTGGCAATTGGTAATTAATAAAACTAGGAATAGAGATAATAATTGTGCGATTCTTTTTATTTTGATTGGTTTTTTAATCATTGTTTTAGCGTTTTTTGATTGGTAGTATACTTATGTCAAATATAGTTAAATAATCTTACAGAAAGCAATGTTTTTTTTATCAGTAGAATTCCTCGAGGCTCTGCCTCGGGGTTACAGAGGAAAGTTTGAAAACCTAAGGTTTTCATAAAACTAAAAATTTACTTTCTTCCGATTGATACCTCGATGGCTCTGCCTCGGGGTAATTCATTTTATTGTACCTAAAAACTTATTTTTTTGCTGATAGTTGTTCCCGTTTTCTGCCAAGGATAGAAACGGAAAGCCCGCAAAGTTAGCCCCTTAAAAAACAAAACCCAAAACAGCGGCCAGCGGAAGCTCGTTTTGGGTTTATGTTTTTTGGGCAATGACTGCGGACTTGCAGTGGATAGCCTGTTTAGGCGGCCTAATTTTAATCTTAATTAGTTGAAAATAATATTAAGGAATTAGTACCTCCACTAAAAAATTAGTTTAAATATTAGTCAATTAGTTTTGCTACTAATTAATTAGTAGTTATATTTGTCAAAATATTTCTGACTATGATAAAACTAGCTAAACGAGAAGAACAGATCATGCAGGTCTTTTGGGATTTGAACAAAGCCTTTATTCGAGATATAATTCCATTGCTGCCAGATCCGAAACCGCATTACAACAGTGTGGCGACAATTGTGAAGATACTTGAGGAAAAAGGGTTCCTGAATCATGAAACTACTGGGAATATGCATTGTTTTTTTCCGGTAATCAGCAGAGAAGAGTATCAGCAGTTTGCATTAAAGGATGTCGTGAGCCAGTATTTTGATAATTCGTATCCTAGAATGCTTGCTTTTTTTGCAAAAGAGCAAAACCTTACCGAAAAGGAACTGGATGAGATTGTAAACATCATTAAAAAAGATAAAGTATGATACCCTATATTTTGTACACAGCCATTATTCTTACTGCTTGTTTTGCGTTTTATAAACTGCTTCTGCAGAAAGAAACTTTCTTTCACTTGAACAGATTTGTTCTGCTTGGCTGTATGATTTTGGCTTTTATTCTGCCGTTGCTTCCGGTTCCCCAGCAATTATCATTGAGGAAAGCTGCAGTAGAAAAACAGATTCCTTTAGCGAAAGCGGCTGCTGGCAAAAGTCAAACTGTTGAGTTAAAAGCACCACAAGTTCAGGAAGTTCTTGTTGAACAGGCCAAACAGACATTTGATGCTGACATGCTGCTGCAGTGGCTGGTTTATCTGTATTGGTTTGGTGTACTCATATTTGGTCTTAACTTTTTGATGCAGGCTTGTGTGCTGTTGTATAGAGCCTATTCGTTATCGGCAATTCAGGATGGTAAATTCCGAATTGTAGAAATAACCGGCGACAAAGCTCCATGTTCATTTGCCAATAATATTTTTATCAATCCCGAAAAGTACGAGTGGGAAACGTACAATCAGATTTTGCTTCATGAAAAAATTCACATTGAGCAAAAACACACTATCGACCTTTTGCTTGCCGAGGCCGTTATTGTTTTTCAGTGGTTTAATCCTTTTGCCTGGCAATGGCGAAAAGCATTGGAGAGTAATCTTGAATTTTTGACTGATAACGAAATGCTGCAGCAGGATACTGTTGAAAAAGAGAGTTATCAGTTTAGTCTGCTCAAAGTAGCGGCGCCCCATTTTCCGTTGAGTCTTACAACTAATTATAATCAATCATTAATCAAAAAACGAATCATTATGATGAATTCAAAAAAATCAAGCGTACACACAACATGGAAATACTTTTTCCTGCTGCCTTTATTGATTTTGTTTGTCTGCCTTTTTAATCAGCCGGCAGCGCAGGGACAAAACCTAAATTTAAATGAAGAACCAAAAGAGCAGTCAAACATTCACAACGGAATGGAAACAGAAGGCAGCTGGTTTGCGGTTATCAAAGGGAATACTATCAATATTCAGTTTAGGAATGACGACAGCGATAATTCTTCAACAACTTTTCAGCTGAGCGAATTGAAAGGATTTACAAAGGACATGAAAGGCGAGTTTACCTTAACGCGCGAAGCGGGAACGATGAATTTTGAAGGGAAATTTGAAGGAAACAACGGAATGGGGACTTATAAATTTTCTGAGGATAAAAGTTTCAGCGCAGCAATGGCAAAAGAAGGAGTTACCGTTGCAGACGAAAGTGATCTTATGGTTTTCTTTATGGTAAATGTGAAAATTTCGTATGTAAAAATGCTGAAGAAAAACGGATACAAGAATGTTGATAAAGATCAGTTGATTCCGTTGGCCGCACTAGGCGCTGATGAAGAATATATTACTTCTATTAAACAAGCTGCTATTCCTGATTTTGATTTGGAAGATTTGATTCCTTTTAAATCAATGGGGATTGATAAAGCTTATATTGACGAGATTCGCAAAGCAGGCTATAAAAATATTTCTGCCGATAATATTATTGCATTAAAATCTCAGGACATAAACGGCAAATTTATTACTGATTTTCATAATTCAACCAATGGTAATGACGACGATGAAACCGGGGACAATATCATTGCATTTAAGTCGATGAATATCGATGCGGCATTTATTGATTCTTTTAAAAAAGTGGGATATAATAATCTTTCTAACGATGATCTTATGGCTTTTAAATCTTTAAATATTACTCCAGCATATATCCATGAATTCGAAAAGGTAGGTTACAGCAATCTCAAGCCAGATGATCTTATGTCTTTGAAATCTTTAAATATTACTCCAAAATATATAGGTGAATTTGAAAAGATAGGTTATAAAAATATCAAACTTGATGACTTATATGCTTTGAAATCACAGAATGTAGATCCAGATTTAATTAGTGAATACAAAAATCTAGGGTTCAATGACCTGAATATTGATGATGTTATTGGAGCAAAATCAATGGGAGTTTCGCCAGCCTTTATTAAATCCATGAAAGACAAGGGACATAATTTTAAAACCCTTGAAAAATATATGGAATTGAAAGCTGTAGTCGGTATTAATTAACAGAGCAGGTAACTACTTCGTTACAAACGAAATCAATCAGGCTGTAAGACTAAATTGAAGCAGGAAGCCCAAACCGAAAGGATTGGGCTTTGTTTTTTTGTATTGTTTTTAATGTGAAAATATATTCATCAATTTGGAAGGATATGCTTTATTTTTACAATAACAAATTAACGCATTATGAAAAAAAGATCATCATTAATACTCTTGTTCCTGATTTGCGCACCAGTATGGCCACAGCAGGAAAAGGTTCTGAATTCAGTTAATAATAACGTTTTTGAAATTAAAAATCCTGATTTTTCGGTAAGCCCTTATACAGGAATGACTAAACAGCATTGGAAAGATGCTGCAATGTATTTATTAAAAGGTGCTTTTAGCTACATCCATACCTTGGATGATCCTATGAAGTTTCCTAAACAGCCAGGCGTGAGTTATCCAAAGGATGAATCAAGGGTTCCAACAGAGAAACTGGAGGGGATTTGCAGAACCTTATTTATTGCTTCTCCGCTTTTAAAAGAGAATCCCAATTTGGTAATTAATAATATCAAGGTAGGCGATTATTACAGATACCAAATTGGAAAATTAATTGATCCTAATAGTACATCTTATATTGTTCCAAGAGCAAAAGACGGAGGGCCTAATCAAAATTTAGTGGAGTTTGGGGCACTGTCATTGTCGCTGCTTACCAATCCAGAAGTTCTATGGGATCCTTTAACGAAGGAGCAAAAAGATGCATTAGCCCAAACAATGCTTAGTTATGGGGATGGTCCTACGGTTGACTCTAACTGGAAATTCTTTAACATTTTTGTATTGAGTTTTTTCAAAGAGCATGGGTACGCAGTAAATGAAAAATTATTAGTAGAATATTTGAAAAAATCATTAATTCATTATCAAGGCGAAGGCTGGTATGATGACAGACCTGCTTATGATTATTACAGTATGTGGGCTTTTCAGATGTATGGAGCTGTTTGGGCAGAATATTTTGGTAATAAATATTATCCAGAATTGGCCTTGCAGTTTAAATCCAATTTTAATGATATGAAACCGAATTATCCTTATCTCTTTAGTCGTGACGGGAAAATGATTATGTGGGGGAGAAGCATCAGTTATAGAATAGGATCTATTATTCCTTTTCCGCTTATGGGATTTGAAAATGATCCTAAAGTTAATTATGGCTGGATGAGGAGAATCTCATCGGGAGTTATGCAGCAGTTTTTACAGCATCCGGATTTGATGAAGGATAATGTCCCAACTTTAGGTTTTTACGGCGCATTTGAGCCAGCGGTGCAAATGTACAGCTGCAGGGGTAGCGCCTACTGGATGGGGAAAGCTTTTTTAGGGCTTTTAGTTCCAGATGACAGTCCTTTTTGGACAGCCAAAGAAAATGAAGGAGCTTGGGAAACAGAATTCAAAAAAGATCAGGTTTATAATAAATTCCAAAAAGGCTCCAAAATTTTAATTACAGATTATCCGGCAATTGGAGCATCAGAGATTAGAGCTTGGTGTCATGAGAAGAAAAAGGATGACTGGCAGGGATTCAGATCGACTGAAAATTATAATCGTTTATCATATAACAGCGCTTTTCCTTGGCAGGCTGACGGAATAAATGGTGAAGTTGCAATGAACTATGTTTTTAAAAACAAAGCTGGTGAGTGGGAAGCGCTGCGGTTATTTAAATTCAAGAAATTTGAAAAGGGCATATACTATCGTGAAGCAGTTCTTGAAACCAATGAGAATATTAAAATGAATCTGGCAGATATTCCTTTGCCAAACGGAATTCTAAGGATTGACAGAAACAGCAGTTCCGAAGCAGTTGAAATGCGGTTAGGGCATTATGCTTTACCACAATTGGATAAGGAAATTTCGACTGTAAAACGAAAAGTAAAAGGATACGAAGCCACAATAATTGATAACGGAAAATACCAATTGGCAATGATTCCGATTCTTGGCTGGGACAAAACCGAAGTGGTGTCTGCTAAAAACCTGCATCCGGAAGCAGTAAACAGTAAGGTAATTAATGTTGCCAGTAATTTTGTGCCAAAGAAACCAGAATCTGCGGTTTATGCAGCACTGATGTTGTGGAAAAAATCAGGTGAAAAGTTTACA
Organism: uncultured Flavobacterium sp.; assembly: GCA_963511795.1. Taxonomy (GTDB): domain Bacteria; phylum Bacteroidota; class Bacteroidia; order Flavobacteriales; family Flavobacteriaceae; genus Flavobacterium. Next base: position 88,582 of record CAUPKP010000012.1, read on the forward strand.
GATAAAGAATTGACTCCAATTAAAAATATAAGCTATTCTGAAAAAGATAATAAATTGACTGTTCTTTTTTCAAATGGTGAAAATAAGATAGTTGAGAATAACTGACGACCTAAAAATATTGATACTTTTTGACATTATTTTGTAAATTAGAATTTCGTTATTGATTGTACTTTTGTTCCATATCTTATAATTATATTTATGAAAAAGTGCTTATCATTGCTAGGAGCTGCAGTTTGTATTCTAGGTTTAGTTTTTTCCTGCGCCCAAAATCCATTTACTGGACAAAAGAACTTTAATATTGTTTCTAACAGCCAATTGTTTCCATCCTCATTTCAACAATACGGAACTTTCCTAAAAGAGAACAAAGTTATTACTGGAACTGCAGATGCAAAGCGTGTTGAAAACGTTGGTATGAAAATTAAGCAGGCGGCAGAACGCTGGTTAAAAGCTAACGGACATCCAGAATATCTAAATGGTTATGAGTGGGAATATAAACTTATTGAAAGCAAGGATGTAAACGCTTGGTGTATGCCAGGAGGTAAAATTGTTGTCTATACAGGAATTTTACCAATAACCAAAGATGATGCGGGCTTAGCAACAGTAATGGGGCACGAAGTAGCACATGCATTAGCAAATCATGGTGCTCAAAGAATGAGTGCAGGACAGCTTCAGGAACTTGGAGCAGTAGGAGTGGCTGTAGCTACAGGAGGCAAAAGTGCCGAACAGCAGCAAATGTGGCAGCAATATTATGGAATTGGCTCTCAAGTAGGAGTGATGCTTCCCTTTAGCCGAAGCTATGAAAACGAAGCTGATAAAATAGGACTGACACTTATGGCACTTGCAGGCTATAATCCTGAATCTGCATTAGCATTTTGGGAAAGAATGGCGACAAGCAGCGGTGGGAATAAACCGCCTGAATTTATGAGTACACACCCATCGGACGCAACAAGAATTGCCAACATACAAAGATTAATTCCAGAAGCTAGAGCTGAGGCATCGAAGTTTGGCGTAGTTTTTAAATAGTTTAAATACTATAATAATTCAAAGGAGATAATCTTGTAACTAGGATTATCTCCTTTTTTATTGGCTTTATTAATAATTATAAGCCTCAATCCTATATTTTTTTGTGAAGGAGCCCGGCAAAAAGTACTTGCGATACAAACGAAGTTCACTGAAATCCTATAAAAATCAGAGTATAGTGAAGTAATCGAGGCTAAATGGAAATGTCATTAAGTTAAGCTTTTATTTTCTCGCAAAGACACAAAGGTGCAAAGTTTAGAACTGATTTCTTTGCGTCTTTGCGAGAGCAATATTTAGAAAAAACTCAGCAAGAAATCCTTAACTTAATGACATTGGGCTAGAATGAAATATTTCGCTTTTTTTGTTCCAATTTATTCAAATTGCAGGTAATACCATAATTATGTAATCACACAATATAATTCTGTAAAATGTTGTAAGTCTGTCTTTTTAAATTTGAAATAGTTAATTATTAATCAATTAAAAAACATTAAAATGGAAGACAATAAAAACCGTAATTATGATCAGGAAGATCGTGATTACAAAGACGCACCAATGACTACAGATTTTGAAAAATCAGAGTTGAATAATGATCCAAATCAGGCACATCAGGAAAATCCTGAACAGTTTGAGGAATTTAGCAGCGATCAGCCAAATATTCCCACTAATAACGGAACAGTAGCAAATTCGGGTAACATCCAAGATGACACTTGGAACAATGAGGTTGATCCTGACCGTGACATTGATGGAAATTCTAATGATCCATATCCAGTCTCTGAACCAGATGATGAAAGTGATACTGATGATGAAAGTGATACTGATGATGAAAGTGATATCGAGGATGAAGATTTAAACGAAGAAAGTGACTTCGAAGATGATGATGATGATATTGAAAATGAATATGTTAATCTTGAAGATGTTGATGGTGAAGATGGTGAAGATGTGGATGATGCAGATGAAATGCACAGAGAAATTTCGGAGTTAAGATTTTAATTAAGCAAACACAAAATCTGCTGGTCATTGAATAAAAAAGCTGTTCACTCTGGAACAGCTTTTTTATTAAGCAGTCAAGATTTAAATCGTGTAACATTTTACAAAAGTTATGTAATTAGTTTACAGTTAGAATGTTACAATTTTGTACTTGTCATTTTGTTTAACAATAACTTATAAATAGTATAAAGATGGACACAGAAAGAGATGAAAATCAAAATTTGAAAAATAATATTGATCCAAGTGAAAATAATTCGGCAAATCCGAATGATACTGAAGCCAGCCTTAGACAAACCTGGTATGATGAGGAATTGGCCGAGGATGAAGCACAAGAGAATACTGATTATACCGATGACCAGAACAATTCGAACACCGGTTACAACGAAAAATTATTAGAGAAAGAGTTAACTGTGGATCAGAACAAAGAAGATGCTCCCGAAAATAATTCTGATATCGAAGGTGACCTGATTGTGAAAAACGGAATCATTCTAGAGAGAGCTAATGAAAGTAATTGTAATCAAACAGAATAATCTACAGACCGCAGATAAATTTAGAATAGTTTTTAAAATTTAAAATAATAACAAAACATTTAAAAGTCATGGAAGCAACAGCACAATTACCAGCGCAATTTTTGAAAACAAAGAATAATGTTTCAACAGCTGAAAGAGTATTAATGATTGCAAGCGGCGCCTATATTTTATACAATGGTCTAAACCGAGAAAACAAAAACCTTACACAGAGCGGTGTTGGAGGTGCAATGCTTTTGAGAGGAATCAGCGGCTATTGTCCGGTATATGATGCTGTAGATCATCTTAAAAATGATAAAACTCATAATGTAAATATCAGAGTGAGTAGTGTTATCAATAAACCGCTCAGTGAAGTTTATGCTTTCTGGAGAAATCTGGAAAATCTGCCTAAATTTATGAATCATCTGCATGCTGTTAAATCTATTAATCACACAGTATCAGAATGGACTGCTAAAGGTCCGGCCGGAATTGGCAGAGTGTCGTGGAAAGCTGAAATTGTAAAAGATGAAAAAGAAAAGCTTTTGAGCTGGAATTCTTTGCCGGAGTCATCAATTGAAAATGCCGGAAAAGTTATTTTCAAACCAAAAGGGAATGCAACAGAACTGGATATCACTATTTCTTACCGAGCACCGTTAGGCGCAGCAGGCGAAAGTGCAGCCAAACTGCTGAATCCTTATTTTCAAAAAATTGTAAATGACGATATTCTGAATCTAAAAGAGTATTTAGAATCGGGTCATGAATAAAATCTGACCGTCATTTTTTTAATTTCAGAAACCTGCAGCATACTAATTGCTGCAGGTTTTTTTTGAATCTATCGAAAACTTTCATAGTGTAATTATACAATGGAATAGTGTAATTATGTAATTCGAATAGCTGTTTTTAGTTCTTACTTTGTGTCGGAACTTAAACCATGTAATTATGAAAACCACATTTATAATAATGTTAGCATTAGTATTTTCCTGCCAGAAGCAGCAAAACGAAGATATCAGTAAGGCCAAGCAGGCGACTATTGATTCAATGCAGACAGAAATCGAAAAGCAAAAAGTAATTGATTCAATGGAAATTGAAATTGCTAAAAATAATGAAGTCAATGAAGCTAAATTGGTCAGCGAACGCCAGCAGAATCTAACTGCAGCCAGCCAGCCAACAGCTGCAGCTCCTGCCAAAAAGAAAGGCTGGAGCGGAGCCGCAAAAGGAGCGGTAATTGGAGCTGGTGTTGGTGCGGCAACTGGAGCAATTGTCAGTAAGAAAAAAGTACAAGGTGCTATAATAGGCGGATTAGCTGGAGCTGGTGTAGGTGCCGGAACTGGAGCTATTATTGACAGCAGTAAAAAAAATACAGAAGAATAGTAAATTACTGTTTTATAAACAAAGAGTCTTTTGGGTTTTCATTTTGATACCAAAAAGACTCTTTTTTTATGCGCTGCATTTAAATTCTAAATCAGAATCTTTTTTAGAGATTCGGCGATACTTCTCCATAAAAAGTTATAAAAAGATTTCTCCTGATTTCTTTCCAGTTCAATTTTAGCCTGTTTCGATTTGTCATCCGAATCTTTTTTCAGAATCAGATTGGTTACAGCGCTTTTGAATTTGGCTTTTTTATCAGGATTTCCTTTTTTATAAAAAGTTACTTTTAAATCTTTGTATTTTAAATTGGCATGGCCGTATGCATTTTTATCATTCCCGGTAATATTAAAATTATAAGAACTAAAAACGCCGTCAAATGAAGTATTGATATAAGGTTTGGTGAATTGGTACAAGGACTCAATATCAAAATTTTGAATATTCCCTTTTATAGTAAAACCGTCTTTTACATCAAGCACATTAAATGTCCAGTGTATTTTTAACGGTGAGTCTTTCATGAAACGGCAATTTATTTTGATATCAACATCATCAGTTTTTTTTAAGCCAAAACCGCTTTTAATGTGAACTGCATTCAAATTGAAATGATCAAACGTCAATTTAGCAGAGCCTTTTTCAAAATTGATTTCTTCCTCATATACTAATTTGGAATTTTTCACCAAAAGAGTATCTACCTGCAGCGGGAATTTTATTTTCCGAAGCAATGAATTATACAATGGTTTTTTGCTCAAATCATCTTCGGGAATTTTATTGCGGTAAATGTTGGCGTTTACACCGTCAAGAATCAAAGATTTGGCATTGAAGAAAAACACATCGTTTTTAAATCCCCAATCCATTGAGTTTATATCTAGTGACGAAGCCTTAATAGTAAAAAGATCTTTCTCCTTTGGTATCTTTTTTACAAATACTGCACGAGAATATTGGGGTAAATATTCGAAATTCTTTATATGCAGTGCATGATTTGTACTTCTTATTTCATTCGCTTTGATTGTATAAAATTCATTAGGCTTGTAATATATGCTGTCGCAATCCACAATGTATTTTTCGAACAAGAACGGGATGGAGCGTTCAAGTACCGCATTATGAATTATAATATCTTCTATTGTTGCAGTAATGTTTTGGGTGCTGAGAATAGTTTTATTATCGTTAGTGGAGACTACAGCCAGTTTTCCTTTTCGAAGATAAATGTTAGAAACTGCAATTATTTTGCCAAACGGTTCCATAACATCTTTTCGAAGAGTATGCTTGTTTTTGTCTTTGCTGTATAAAATTACATTAGGCTCAGTAACAGTAATGCTCTTTGCTTTTATAATATCGTTAAAAAGCAGATGCCAAAAGCTAAATTTAGTTATTGTAATCGATGCTGTTTTAGCATAAATTCCAATTTTATCAGTGCTGTTTTTGGGTTTTATTTTAGGAAGAACAACAATATTAGAAAGGTGAATATTGGCAGACAATAAGTCAATGGTGAGTTTGTCATAACCGATATGATAAGGGGTTTCGTTGTTTTCTTTTATAACTTTGGGAAGCTGGCTGTTAAGCCAAAAATTCAGACCAAAATTTGCTAGAAGCAATAAAGCCAGCAAAGCAGTAATTCCGAAGATGATTTTTTTAGTTAACGGCATATTCAGAATATTTGATTCTCTAAATTTAAAATTTTAAAACCATTTCTTAATCAAGAAAACAAGCTTTTTTCTAAGTTTCAATTCTTGGGATATTGACTAGGTTTAGTAATCAATTAAACTGCAAAAAAGATGTTTATAGTATAGTAACGTTTTTTTTGTGAATTATTTTAACTTTTGTTTACCGTTATCAAGTCTGCTAAGAATATTTTTTTTTTAAGAGTATAATTCTTCGCAATATGTCTTTATAGCAGTCAAAAGGAGTGTTTAGTTTTATTTCAGCTTTTTTTTATGTTAATTTGCTTTAACAACTGTTTAATTAATTATATGCTCCCAGAAATACAGAACCTATATAATGTTTGGGATCCTAACAGAATAGCGAAGGATAACACTTCTTACCGGATTTCTTTTGATGAACTTACCAATGCTATTATAAGTACTGGACCATTTTATTTTTACATCATAGATTTTTTTGATATGTCTCTTTCACATATTAGTCCTGCTATAGCCGACATTCATGGATTTGATCCCCAAACTGTTTCTTTTAATGATATTTTAGGAGCTATTCATCCAGATGACATTGCTTTTGTTACTAAAGCAGAAGCATTATCAACCAATTTTTTTTACCAAAAAGTGGGTCATGAAAAAATGTTAGATTACAAAATAAGCTACAGTTTTAGATTTAAAATACAAAATGGAGAATATGCTTTATTCAACCATCAGTCTCTGATGCTTTCATTGGATGAAAATGGCGGATTAGGGAAATCTCTGAATATTCACACTCGTATAGATCACTTGAGTAATTTTAATACTTATAAAGTATCTCTTCTTGGACTCAACGGTGAACCTTCTTTTATGAATTTAAATCCAGAAGCTGAAAAACAGGATATAAAAGAATTTTCTAAAAGAGAAGTTGATATTTTAAAACTTATCAGTAATGGTCTAAACAATGCTGAAATAGCTGAGAAACTTTTTATCAGCGTCGAGACAGTAAAAAAGCACCGCAGTAATATATTGACAAAATCCGATACAAAAAACACTGTACAGCTCATCAAAAACTGTGTTCTTCAAGGTTTAATCTAGTTTGTGATTTAAAAACTAAAAATACTCCTTTTGGGGTATTTTTTAGTTTTATAGTTATCCTAAATTTGTCTTTGGCGGAAAACTAAAAAAAATCAAAACTATGATCAAAAAAAAATGCTGTTTTAATTCCTTAAAATATTGTTTTCTTTTAATTTTTCTAAATGTTTTTTCGCAGACTAAAATTTATAAATCTGATTTTCAACTGAAAGATTTTCGTTCTGAAAAATTTTTAGATTCAATTGTTGCTTCCAACAATAAAATTCTGTTGAACAGCTCCCAAAATCAAACGCAGATAAACAATACAAATGCTTTTGCGCTGACCGAAAAACAGCTTTTGGTACTAGACAGCAATAAAAAAGAAGTATTGCAACTGGATTTAGAAACAGAATTCCCTGCTGACAATTTTGAATCAGATGCGTATAGTGCCATTATAGCAGTTACTCCGGAAAGCGTTTGGTTTTGTTACCAAAATTTCCTGATCCATTATGATTTTAAAAATAACAAACGCCTGAGGAAAGTAAATCTTTCTAAATGGAATCCTCATCAAGTACTATTAGAAAACAGAACCATTTGGCTGATTTCTAAAAATGACGGACAAGTATACGGACTGGATTTTGAACCAGATGAAAGAATAGCTTACGAAATAGAAGTCAGAGCCAAAATGGAGTATGAGCGATTGAGATGCCCGGAACCTGATTTGAAAAAGATTAAAGCTGCAAAAGCTGCACAAGAAAAATTTAATAATAAAAAATAACCACAAGCCTAGAGTATGAAAATGTACATTATTGTAAAAGATGATATTCCAGATAAATTGGTGCCGGTTATAACAGCACACGCTTCATTGGCATGCTACAAAAAATTTCAGGACAATGATGATATGATCACATGGATAAGTGGAATATTTAAAAAGGTTGTCTGCTTAGCCAATGAAATTGAATTTGATAAGCTTAAAAACGAAACTGATTTTGTTGTGCTGACAGAATCCTCGCTTGACAATAAAGAAGTCTGTTTGGCATTTTGTCCAAGGGAGGAATACTCCAAAAAATTTAAGTTTCTAAAAATGTGGACACCTCAAAACAGCTAAAAATGGAAAGTCAAATTTATAATTGGTTTGTTAAGAATGGAAATATTCAGATTCAAAGAAACGAAGATTGTATTTCCCTGCAGCTTGATTATGAGAAAGGTGAATGTTGCTTACTCACGCATTCTGACGCCAATGAAATTATTGACCTATTAACTAAGATCTCCCGAGAAATCTGGGAAGACCCTAATTATAAAAGGAAACCATACACCAATCAGCTTTTCAAAAACAACGGCACCGAATATTATTGGGAAATCGAAACTTCACAAATTTTGATAACCTTTAATGAAAATGAAAATGCCATTGAAATTAAATATACCGGAAATAGCAGCATGAATTTAGAAGTAAACTGTGTTATGGAGATAATACAGATTATGGAAAAATTAATCGAATAGAAAAATATTGTGGTTAAAAAAGCATTTGACAAAACTATACAAAAAACAAATATTCATTTCAAGTTAAACAATACAAAACATGAAAGAACTAATCCTATTAATTATCCTTTCTACAGGAATCCAATCACTGTAAGCTCAAAATGCACCACTTAACAAACAGCAGACTATTGATTATATTGAAAAAGTATACAAAGAATCATATTCTCTAAAATAGGTACTAAAATAAAAATAAAAAAATGGTTATAAAAACTATTCTCGTAGATGATGAAATTTTAAATCTTAAAAATTTAGAAATAATTTTAAACAACAATTTTCCAAATATTGAAATATTAGGATTATTTCAAAATGTTGCAGACGCAAAAATTTTTTTAGAAGAAAACTCCATCGATTTACTTTTCTTAGACATTTCAATGCCAATTGCAGATGGATTCGACTTATTAAAACATTTTCCCAAAAAATGCTTTAATACCGTTTTTATAACAGCATATCAAGATTATGCAATACAGGCTCTAAGAGCAGGTGCTATTGATTATATTTTGAAACCTATAATTTTAGAGGAATTAAGGACTGCTATTAATAAAGTTACAGAAGCCACTCTTATTAATAAAAAAGAGGATTCAAAAAATATAATAATGCTTAACTATGAAGGAGGAAAATCAATTATTGAATTGGATCAAATTATTTATTTAAAGGGTTTTGACAACCTTACTACCTTATATCTTTTCAATAATAAAAAAATCACGATTTCTAAAACCTTAAAGCATTTTGAAGAAATTTTAGGAAATGGATTTTTCCGAAATCACAAATCTTATGTCGTGAATTTAAAGTTTATTAAAAAAATCGCTACAAAAGAAAGCTATTTACTTGAATTAAATGATGGAACACAACTTCCTATTTCCAGAAGGAATTATAAAAATCTAAAAGATTATCTAAAAATCACATCATTATGAAGATTTTTTTACTTTCCTTTTCTTTCTTTTTAGTTTTCATTGGAAACGCTCAAGTTCAATACAAAAACTTTCATTTTACTACTGATGAAGGATTGCCTTCGAATACTATTTATGGCATCACTGAAGACAATTCAGGAAATATTGTATTAGGAACGGAGAATGGTTTGACTTTTTTTGACGGAAATGAGTTTAAAACAGTAAACGTAAAAGAGGGTTTAATCAATCCAAATATTGTTGCTGTTGCAAATGACAATGACGGAACAATTTGGTTTATCAATTATGGAGACAGACTTCAGAAACTGCAAAATAATAAAATAATCAATACTTCTGTTTTTTGTGAATACTACAATCAAATTTTGATTACAAAAAAAAGTCTTTTTCTATATACAACGCAAGCAATAAACAAAAATAATGGATATACTAATATCGAATTATTAAAGCAAAAAGGGCTAAAAATAAATGCTGATACGCTGGTCAAAATAAAAAAAATGGCAGCGCCTGTTTTGGCTCAAAATAACGAAGAAATTCATTATAAAGATAATTGTATTTTATATAATGAATATAAAGTTCCCGTTCCAAATCAAGTGAAGTTACTGCACAAAGTAATTTTTAGAAAGAATGATGTTTGTATCCTGGATGAATTTAATTTGTTTATTGTTGATTTTAAAGGAAAAATATTAAACAGTATAAAATTGCCACAGCCACTATCTGAAAAGCGATTTTTTAAATATGATTTCATCGTGGATCATCAAGAAAACTGCTGGTTAAACATTCAGGGCAAAGGATTGTTTATTTTAAAAAACAAACAATGGGTTAGTCTTCAAAAATCATTAGGACTTAAAATTGATGACAACATTAATTTTTTATTTTGTGATACAAAAGGGCGTCTTTGGATTGCAACAAATACTAAAGGATTGTTCTGTATTCCAAGTAGTTTAATAGAAACAATTTATATTGAGAATAAGGAAAATAATTTTATTGGTTTTGCAACAGCTTTAGATATGCAAACCTTGTTTATAGCCTCCAATTTTAACTTGTATTCATATAAAAATCAACAATTTAATTTATTAGAAGAAACATCAATTCCATTAAAAATTGATAACTTCAACAACAATCCTGTTTGCTATTTTCCGTATTTTCAAACTTTAAGTTCTGATAAAAAAATGAAATCATTACAAGGGATATTAGGAAGGCAGCTCCTTAAAAAAGAGGGCGAAAAATATTTTTCCTTATTTGGAATGTCTGGAATTGTTATTCACGAAAAAAAGAATTCTGCAGTCAAAGTACATTATATATTAAATAAAGTTCCAACAAATGAAAAAATAAGAAAAGTAATCTACTATAAAAAAAACTATTATTTCAATAATAGTGGAAATATTAATATTAGAACTTTTGATGATAATTTTATATACACAACAAGAAATTTAAATTTGAATTTAAAAGGAACTATTCGAGATTTTATTTTTATAAAAGACACTATGTGGGTTGCAACCAATGATGTTATTTATAAAGTTTTTAATGAAAAAACAGTAGACAGTATCACACAAATTAACGGTGTTAAACCCAATAATCTTCAAAAAATAAAATTAATAGGAAATGACAAATACTTGTGTGCGGGCAATGGTTTGTTTGTACTAAGTAAAAATGGAAATAGAGTCCTGAACAAATTTAATTTCTTGCCCAGTAACGATGTCAATAATGTAGCGTTGTTTCAAAACAACTTATTTATTGCAACTAGTGATGGACTTGGTAAGATAAACAATGAAATTATAAATAAAAAAGCAGTACAGCCAATTTTAAATATTTTTTACAACAACCACAGTACTGTTGCCATAAACACAACTCCTGAAGTTGAGTCCATTGATTTACAACTAAAAATCCAAAATTTTTATTCCAGTAAAAACCAATTGGTACAGTATAAAACAGATAATTCTTTCTGGGCAAATTGCAATGAAAACAGCATTATTATACCCGTACAATCTTATGGAAAACATGCAATTACCATTCGGGCAAAAGACATTAATTCGGATTGGACAGTTAAAACCGTAACAATAAATAGAGCATTCCCCTTTTATTTTAAATGGTGGTTTATATCCATAACGATTGTACTGTTAATCGGGGTTTTATATTGGATATATCGGCTTAAAATTGCTAAAATAAAGCAGAAACAACAACAAGAAATTGCAATTAGCAATAAAATAATTGAATTGCGTCAAAATGCTTTATCAGCATTAATGAATCCCCATTTCCTGTTCAATTCTCTCAGTTCCATACAATATTTTATAAATAGCAACCAAACACAAAAAAGCAGTGATTATCTTGGCAAATTGGCTCGATTGGCTCGATTGTTTCTTTTGCATGCTTCCGATTCATTTATTAATTTGGAAGAAGAAATCAATAGATTAAAGATTTACATAGAGTTGGAACAAGTACGTTTCAATAATTTTAAATTCAACCTATACATTGATCAAAAAATTGACCTATCCACAACAAAAATTCCCAATATGATAGTACAGCCCTTTATTGAGAATGCCATACTTCATGGGATTTCACATCTTGTGGAATTGGACGGAATCATTACCCTTAACTTTTTTATTGAAAACCAACTCCTTACGATTGAAGTTGTGGATAATGGTTATGGAATTGACAAATATAGAATTAAAAAAAACAGTCATATCTCTAAAGGAATAGACATCATTAAAGAAAGAATCAAAATTCTTCAACAATCCTATCCTGAAAAACTATTCTCAATAAAACAAGAATCGGTATTTCCAAACCAAGATCGGAAAGGACATAAAGTTACAATCAAAGTAACTATTTTGACTTAAAAAAAACTAAAAATACCGTTCCCTAGTTCTTTCATACCGTTCCCTAGATTAATTCTTATACTGAGGGTGTTTTTAATATTTTTGATTTTTGTCATTTAAAAAACGAATAATAAATCGAAAAAACAGTGCCAAATTCCAATTCTAGAAAAATAGTTGAAGTAGAATTATATCAGTAAAGATATTTAACACCGCTACTCCATGATCCTTCTTTACCACTGACTATAAGTTTTTTTTACATACACACGCACGATAAATTCGGATTATCATAGCGTCTAAGTGTCAGATGTGATAGGCTATAGATCATATTGTGGACATGCAATTGCAAACAAAGAATGTCTTAAAAGAACTAACGGTAAAATTTGGCAAAATTTGAATGGAAATGATAAGCCCTTAAAAAATTAATTTTAAAACGAAACACTATGAAAAAACTAATTACTATTTGCCTTTTTATGGCAACAGCATTTGCGGTAAATGCACAAGTAAAAAAAACAACCGCAACTAAAACTCCTGTAAAAAAAGTTGCTAAAACTGAAACTGCTGTAGCACCTGTCCAACAAAAAGGCCCTACCAAAGAGCAGACAATTGCTTTTATTAAAGATTATTTTAAGACTACTCCTCCCCGAACAGGAACATATGAAGAGAATAAAAATGTTCATAAGAATAGAATATTTTCTGATTATGATATAGTTTTTGATACTAAAAATGTCTTGACAATAAATTACAATGAACATTTAAATTATATATCTATTGACGGGAACGACGTGACAAAAATGGATCACTATATTAGAACGAAGTATATTTTAGATTTTTCTAAAATAGAAAAGATTGAATTAACAATGGGTAATGATTTAGGCATTTATGAAATCCACTTAAGTTTTATTGCCACACCAAACTATAACTTTGGCTTTTCTGAAAATATGGTTACTGTTTCTAACATTACTGTAGATGGAAAACTTGTCAAAAGGGATTCAGAAAAAACTTTCAATGATGTTAGTTTACCAGACAAAATAGAAGAAAGAAAACAAATATTAATACCCATTCAGTATATTCCACTTAAAGTGACTAATTATGATTACGAAGCAGGTAACAAAAAAATACTTCAAGCCTTCAACCATCTTCGTAAATTATGTGGTGCGCCTGAACCAATAGATTTTGGGAATTAAACAATTAAAAACTTTAATTATGAAAAAACTAATTACAATTTGCCTTTTTATGGCTATAACATTAGCAGGTCAGGCTCAAGTAAAAAAAACTACTACAACAAAAACTCCTGTAAAGAAAGCTGCTAAAACTGCCTCTACAGCACCAGCTTCTCAAAAAAGTCCAACTAAAGAAGAAACCATAAACTTTATTGCAAAATGCATGAAAGAAGCAGAAGGACTTAAAACGTATAGTATACTGAATGATAAAAGGAATACGGAAAACTTATACATAAAAAGTAGTTTTAGCGCTGATGAAGTTTTTTATGAAAAAAAAGTGTACGAGTATTCAAATGGAAGATATAATGAAACAGCTACATATACAAATTTAGCTTGGCAAAATGTTTCAAGTGTCGAATTAGACAACAAACCTTCTATATTTCATGAGGATGATGTTGCTATAATAACATTAAATTTTTCAACAAAAATAAAATGGGTTCAGCACTGCTATAATGCTTCATATAGCATGAGCTGTGGTAATACATATTATTGGGACAGTCTCACTTTATATATTCCCAGTAACAGAGGAGCTGCTTGTGAAAAAGCTCTTAAGCATTTGATAAAACTATACAAAGAAGAAAACAAAGACCCTTTTCAAAACTAAAACAAAACAATTATGAAAAAACAACTACTCATTATTACCTTGTTACTAATTGTTATAAATAGTTTTGGACAGGATACAAATCCTATTTTAACTCAAGCTAAGACAGATTTTAAAAAGTTAGAGAGCAATTTTAATCCCAACAATCAAGATCTTTTAAAAAAAGAGGAAGAATTAAAAGTTCTTTTGGCAGAAATATCCAAAAATCAAGACCCTAAACTTGCTAGTGATTTATCAACAAAACTTACTGAAATTCAAAAATTAAGAACTGAACTCAACAAAATATATCAGTCTTATGAAGCCTACAAAAAAGTTTATATTGATAAAGGATTAACTATAGAGCAAATTGATGCTATTTTTAAACCAGAGTATAAAATTACTGAGCCATTAGCAAATAATACTGAAGTACCAAAAGTTTATCAATATTATGGTAAGGATTTAATTTTAGATGAATTAAAATTAACCAATGATGAAAAAACCAATAAGATCCTTAAAACAATATTGAGTCAAAAAAGCGAAGCCTATTTAGGAGATATTATCATTCCGAAAGAAAACCAAGAGTTTAGTTTTTACATAAATAAAAGTGACATTATAAATAAAAGTGATAATGTAAATAAAACTAATTGGAGAACTATTAAATCTAAAATAAGTTGGGATACCATTAAATCAGTTGTCAAAAAAGAAAGTGACCAATTCACTCTTGCTGGAAAAAATTATAAATTCAAAAGTGTATCTTTCGAAATTTGTGATGGCTTTTTTGTGGATATAAAAGTTTTTGTTTTTGATGAGAATGGTTCTTTGCATTTATTTGAAAATAAAGCTCCTGTAAGTGTTTTACGTTATTCCACGCATGCTCCAAATCAATTTCTGGTTTTTAAATACCCAGTAAATCAAAAAGAAATTGTAACCATAAAAGAATTTGAAAATTTAAGAATAAGACTATCAGATGTATTGATGTATGTTTCTAAAGCTGGGAATAATTATATCCCGAATGATGTTACTTATGATTTTCCAACAAAAAATGATAAAGATATTTATGTTAATAAAGACACCTCTGTTCAATACGAAATAAAAGAAGATACCAGTTTACAAAATATTGTAGAATTAAGAGCCTACACCGATTTTTTAGGGTTATTTGGTAAAACTCCCAATGGAATTGTACAACTGCAAGGAAAAGGTGATTTCTATATGGTTCCCTTCCTTATACCTAAACTTCGATTCGATTTGAGATTTTTAGATAAAATTTCACCTTATATTAATTTTTCACGACTTGATAGTATTTCAAAAGGAGTAGAAACGATAGTACTTCCAAACTCAAGTATAACTCCAAAAAACAGTTTAGATTTAATACAAAAATCCTATTTAGAAATGGGAACTGTTGTGAATTTATTTAATTTAAAATTCAATAAAGAAATGCCTTTTAGAACAATTGGATATTTTCCTGCCCGATACCAAATTGCAGATGTAAAAATAAACGATGAGTTCAAAAATGTTCAAGGATTTGCCTATGGTTTTGGATTAAAATTTGAATTTAAACGTTTTAATAATTTTGGCCTCAATTATTCGCTAGAATGGTCAAGATATAGTTTTAAAGACTTTAATTCTACCGCTACTTTTGAAGCACCAAGTGCTTTTAATGTTCTCAAAAATGAAGCAGAGGTATTTTATCACCCAGGAACAAGCAAAAACCAATCTATTTTTTTAAGATTCAAAACTTTTAACAACTTGAGTAATAACGAAGCTTTTTACCAATTGCAATTTGGCTATCGCTTTTCTATAGGAGTAAGTAAAATAACACAATAATCACTTAATTTTTTAAATCATGAAAAAACTAATCTTAGCACTAATTCTTTCCTTAGCTCCTTTTACCATAAAAGCTCAAACCCTTGAACAGACAATGGAATATATCGAAGCAAATGTTTTAAATTATTCTTTTAGCAAATATGAGCCAACAAAGTGTTTAGATAATAATATAATAAAAACTATAGGATATTATCAAACTTCAGGATACCCTCCCGTTAGTATTGCTGTTATAAATATTCAAGACATTAAGTCGGTATCATATAGTTCAAAATCCGATTATATTTCCATTGTGATTACAGGAAATAGTTATAGTCAAAAATATATCTATCCTACAAACAACTTAGAAGAAGAACGAAAGCAAGAATCTTTTGTTGAATTAATCCTTCTACCAAATACTCCCGAAACTGCAGTGCAAAAAATAATCAAAGCAATTAAACATGCTGCTAAATTAGGTGGTGCTAAACTAATTAATGAAGATTTATTTAAATAACCATGAAAAGAACCATAGACCACCCTTTTTTCAAACAAGTTCAGGAAGAAATAGACCGAGCAGATCACAAAGCCGATACGTATAGAAATCTATTTTATTTCATGCGGTTATCACTAATAGTCATTGCTGGCATTATAACCGTTGTATCTGGACTCAAAGGATGCCCACGATATAATTATTTGCAAATAACATTGATTTTAGGAGCTGTAATTACAGCTTTAACATCTATTGATACTTTGTTTCAGATTGAAACCAAAAAGAATACCTATAAATTAATTTTGGTTGAATTAAGAGAAATTAGAGCTGAACTGTTTTATTATCATGACAATGCCACTCCAGAAAAGCTTCAAGAAAGAATAGACAACCATCTCTTTTTAAAATACCAATCCGTCATGGCTTATTCCAAAACATTATTAGAAAAAGAAAGCAAATAATTTAAAAATAAATAAATGAAAAAACTAATCACAATTTGCCTTTTTATGGCAACGGTATTTTCGGTTAATGCGCAAACTTTTGAAGAAACAGTAAGTTATATAAATGATAAACTTAAATGCTGCTCCATAAATTATTCTGATGCTGATTATAAAACGGTAAGTGTCATTGCAAATCATGATGGAATACTTAGTGTAAAGATGAGTAATAGTGCTGAATATAAAATAGATATTTTGTCTTTATACCAGAATACTTCAGAACCTCCAATCTATGTGAAAAATGATGAAATAAATTTTAGTATAACTTCAACCAAACAAAAAATTTGGAGAATAGTTTCGAAACAGGAAGCTGATAGAATCGTAAAAGCACTTCTACATTTAAAATCTTTGTGTAAAAAAGATAAAGAATTATTCGATAATTAGGAATCCGCCATAAAGTATAAGAGTAATTGGATAAGGATGAAAAGAATCAAATCTTTGGACTTTTGCCTAAAAAAAGAAACCTTTTAAAATAAACACTATGAAAAAACTAATCACAATTTGCCTTTTTATGGCAACATTCTACACAGCATTCGCTCAAAACAAGAAACCAACAAAAGAAGAAACTATACAATTTATACAAAAAACCGTAAATAGCGGTGGCAGGCTAAGTGAATTTACTATTAGTGATACTAATATTTCTTGGAAACGTGTAAGTCCAAGTATTGGTATGAATGTGACCTTTAAACATGCTAACGTAAGATTCGATAAAATTTTGAAGGTATATGAGTCATCACTTTCTGGTGATGGAAATTCTAATGTAACCATTGAATTTTCTATAAATACTATAAAATTTCATTCAACAGGTACTCACTATGAGGAATCTGTGGAGTCAATAGACAATAATAGAGATAAAATTTCTCTGATTCTACCTAGAGATAAAGTACAAAGTATCATCAAAGCCTTTGATAGACTGAAAGAAATTACTATAGAAGAAAACAAAGATCCTTTTGAAAATTAATAATAGACACCATGAAAAAACTAATTACAATCTGCATTTTTATGGCAACGGCATTTTCGGTTAATGCACAAGATGGAAAACCTACAAAAGAACAGACAATTGAATACATTAAAAGTTTTTTTGAAAAGCATTATACACAAATAGAAATCCCGCCAAATACGGGTTATTATGGTTATTATACATTAAGCAAAGATTATATATTCGATATAAACAACACTGCTGTAACTATAAAATATAAAAGCTGGGATGGTTCTGCTCCTGCAGGCGGAGTAATGCGATATAAAAATGAATCATTGCAATTCGATTTGAAAGAAATAGAAAGAATTACTATATCTAAAAACACTTCAAAAAAATGCAGTTATTCTATTGGTTTTATTGCTTTTAATAAAAAAAAAACAATTACATCTGGAAATGAAAAATTGGATTATGTATCGATACCATTGTATGCTCCAGAGACAATGGAATGTGATTACGATGCTAGTGAAGAAGAAATTTTGAAGGCTTTAAAATATTTACGCAAATTATGCGGTGGACCAGAACCAGTTAAACCCCTCAACTTTAATTAACAAATAAACACTATGAAAAAACTAATCACAATTTGCCTTTTTATGGCAACCGTATTTAATATAAATGCGCAAACTAAAGAAGAAACGATTAGCTGGTTGAAAGAAAAATTGAGCCTTTATTTAATTTCTGATGCTGATTATGTGGAAATAAAGAGTATTGAACAATGTCAATTTACAGTGATTATAAATATTAAGTCCATTAATGGATTAAACAATTATCATGAATACGTAATTCCATATGATGGGTTGATATTTATTGGGGGGTCGATTAGCAATGAACGGGATGTAATAATAGATAGATTTAAAGAAAAAGTAATTTACCAAGATTTCACATTATTAGATATTCGAAATGGTGAAACAGATATTCATAGTAGAATACTAAAAGCAACACAACATCTACTTACCTTTTGTCCAAAGAAAAAAGAAACCTTTTAACCTAAATAACTATGAAAAAACTAATCACAATTTGCCTTTTTATGGCAACAGCATTTTCGGTTAATGCACAGCAATTGACCTTTGAGGAAACAGTCAAATATATAAACGATAAAATTGAGTGTTGTGCTGAATACAAAACAACTCTAATAGCTAAGAAAGATGGCACTTTGAAATTTAAAACATATAGTATCAATTTATTCGATTTGGATGACATTAATACTGAAAATTGTAAATACGGAATTTGCAATAGAATAGGTGAAACTTCTGGTAATTCTTATATTTATTTTAAGATAGGTAGTACTCCAAATTTAGCAGCTTTCGTAAGTGAAAAAGATGCCGAACGTGTTTATAATGCACTACTTCATCTACGTTCATTATGCACTAAAGCAAAAGATCCATTCGATAAATAATTAAACAATGAAAACACTATCCTCAATAATTTTTGCTAATCGTAGCAATAATACCAATTAGTTATGGGCAGGTTTAACATTGCTTACAACAACAGACAAGGGCGGACAAGAGAACCGCCAATTCTTAGTTTTGAGGACTGAATTTTTAATTTTCAAAATGGAGACCAGCGGCCATTTCAAAAACGGGGCGAAACCGAAAAGCCTTATGAGTAGGATAATAAAATATAAACAAAATGAAGAAAACATTAAAAAAAACAGGATTATTAGCCATTGCAGTGATATTGTTTATTACGGCTTCGGCTTTTGTAAGTAACGACAAGAATACAGCAGAACATAATATAAATATAGTAAAGTCAGAAGGCAAAGCATATTGGTTTATCTCTTACATGTTCGACAAAAAAATGTATGTAAGTAGTGTTTTTAATAATGATTGTAATCATTGTAATAATGAAATATTGGCAGCATATAAAAAACACTTAGTGATGAATGATTATGTGACAAATCCAAACACTGCAAATATGCTGACATATCACGACATTGAAAGCGAAAAACTGAATGAACGCAGAGATGAACAGATATATAAGCGTAAGCAACAGGGATATACTGTGATAAAAGTAAATTTCTCGTACTCAGAAAATTAAATTATACCATTTAGAAATATGAAATAATCCAATCCTTGTTCCCTCTCCTTCAGAGAGGGTCGGGGTGAGGAAAAAATAAAACTATTTTATATTTCTAAATAATACGCATGATAAAGCTGTTGCTTCACGAAGAGAATGGATGGCTGCAAAACAAAATTCTAAACACAAAAGAACCATTAAAAAAATAGTATTCTCTAGATATTTTATTGCCGAGTGATAAAATAGAAAGTTTTAAAAAAGCCTGCATTCGGCTTTCTGAAATTGTTAAAGAAGAAAACAAATACCCACCCAAAACTAAAATAATCCAGAACAGTTATGAAAAAACTATTTGCAATTTGCCTTTTTATGGCAACAATATTTACAGTAAATGCACAAAATAACACAACTGATTTGATAGAAAAACTAAATAGTAAAATACAAATAACAAGTAGAAAAGGTATTGGTACAATGGCTAATCACCCAGCCTATACCGCCAACATATATTTTGATGATGAGGGAGCTCATTATAAATATTCCGATAAACGTGGTGGATGGTATTTATACAAATGGGATGAATTTGCTGGCTTAGCAGTAACAACTCAGAATAGGGTATATTTGGCTGCAAATGAAACCAATGGTCAAACAACTTTTGAATATATTACACCCAAATCAGGAATTAAGGCAGACGAAATTAAAAACTTATTAGATGAGATAATCTATCAAAAAACGGATAAAAGCGTAAGAATTTTTACTATGCAAATTAAGGATGAAAATGATGTGCCTGATGCCGCTTCCTATTCTTCCGCTGCTACAAGTTCTTCAACAGATTACCAAAATAACTCTCAGGAAATGCAAGCTGCAGAAGCAATGGGAGCAATGCTGGAAGGACTTACATTTTTTAATTGGGAATTTGTCGGAAGATCTACATTTAATCCAGCTCCTACTACTTCAAAAGAGACAACTTATGGAATTGATGAATTTAGGTTTAACTTAATTTTAGGTAAAAATCATTTTAGATTTAATATTTCACCTGTTGGTTTTTCTTGGCTATCCTTACCTGATTTTAAAAAATATAATGATCAAGGCATCAAAATTGGTACTGTAACCAATTATTCTGTAAAAAGTTACACTCCGTCTGCTGGATTAAGTTATGTGCTTTATCCAAAAGCTGATAAAGGTGAAGAATATAGATTTGTTGAATTTCCTTTAAGTGTTCATTTTTCTCCTTTTTTAGGATTTAAAAATGATAATTTTAAAGAGAATGATATAACAGATTCAGAGTACAAGGAATATTTTAGTGATTTTAATTACTTTGTGTATTCTAGTTTTGGAATCAGTCTTTTTTTTAGCAGAGATTTTGGTATGAGTCTTAAAGCAGGAGCTTTCTATTTGAATGTAAAAGAGTCTGAGAAAGTATTAAAACACACCGATGAAGATGGTATATCTGAAAATTTTATAGTGAAGTTCGATGAAAAAAGTGAAATTTTACCAGCTGGAGAATTGTCATTTACTTTAAGATTTTAAATTAAAATAAATTATGAAACTACTAAAAAATATTTTATTGCTGTCAATGGTAGTAATACTAACCAGTTTTACTAATAATATCGAGTATAAACCAGTTCAGACTTATTATGCATTTATAATAGCTGCAGAACATGACAAACGCTTTGATGAACCTGGAAATAACGGTTATGTAGATTTAACCTCTGATATAGTATCTTATAATTGCAATAAAAGTGATACTAATATTAAATATCAGTTTATAGAGCATTATAACGCGCAGGAAGCAAATGACAACCGTTCTTTAGCCTTTAATGCAAGCACGACTAGCGCTTGGATATATAACACTTATGACGAAGCCGTTGCCTCTAGAAGAGAATGGATGGCAACAAAACAAACTTCTAAACGCAAAAGAACTATCAAAAACTTTTATATAACCTGTAATTAACCCTTTAAATTTAAATAAGTATGAAAACAATTTTAAAACAATTCAGTAAAAATCTAGCACTATTGATAATTGTATTAGTGTCTGGAAGCTTTACAGAAATTAATGCACAGGACAAATATGCTTTCTCCACATGGAGTAATGCAGGTGTCTCAGAAAGAGATAATGCTTTCTATCTAATAGTTTCGGATCCTGTTAAAAATTGGTTTACCGATATGAGTAAAGACGAACGTGAAGAATGGATAACCAATTTTAGAGTTTCTGCAAATGATCAAGCAGGTTATAGTATTTTAAAAAATTATTCTGAACCAATTCCAGAAGGCGGCAGTTATGAAAGATTCAGCTCTTTATCAGATTGCAAAGAAGCTATTCAGAGAGTGGTGAATAAGTTTAAGAAAGATTATTCAGGCCGCAGTAAACCTGTAAAAATAATATATGTGAACTTAAACAAATACTAAGAAGACCTTTAGTTCAACTACAGTACTATGTCCATGTAGTACTGTAGTATTTTAATTTTAATTAAAGATCATGAAAAAAATAGTCTCAATACTGTTTGTATTATTCTTTGGAATAAATGTTTTGGCACAACAAGCTAAAAAATGTCTTTTTATCGGTATTTATGAAAAAAACAAAAGAGGAATCTGCGGTGATTACGAATTTGTTCACGAAGAAATCGCTGACTACGCTG
The DNA here is from genome assembly GCA_963511795.1 of uncultured Flavobacterium sp. Lineage (GTDB taxonomy): Bacteria > Bacteroidota > Bacteroidia > Flavobacteriales > Flavobacteriaceae > Flavobacterium. Next base: position 110,625 of record CAUPKP010000012.1, read on the forward strand.
ATTTTGCAATTATGAGAACCAAATTTTATGAAGCCCACAAAACAAATTCTAAAACCGTATTTGTAGATGCTGACGAAGCCATAATCATATATGCCTATGAAAAGAAAATATCAGGCTGGAACTGCAACTCGAATGTTATAAGTTATAAAACCGCAAAATCCATAGAAGATTGTAATAAATTATTAGCAGATCAGCTGGCCAAAAATCCAAGTGATTTTACAACACGACCTGAAACTGTTTTTACTTGGCAGGGAAAAAACAAAAACACAACTGAATATACTAAAGATTTTGGAGGCTTAAAAGGAAAATTCACTGCTGTAAATACAGCAACGAAAAGCCTAATTTTGACACAGCTCACTAATACTGCAAAAGACAAAATTGCATATGTACTAGTAAAAGCAGATAATAAAGAATCTGTTGAATACATTAATCCCGGAGCAACTTTAACAAAAAAGTTTGATGCCAAAAACATGGAAATATCCGTAATTTATTTAGACAGCAATAAACCAAAACCAGCTTTCAATGCTATTGATTTTGTAAAAAGCAAGGTTCGTGAAACGATAACCAATGAAAATGGAAAAATAAAAGGGAGTTCTCCTGGAAGTATTGGAGTAAGAGGATGATTAATTCAGATGCAGTAGATTTCTAATGAGGAATCTGGGTTAAAACAACAGCATACCAGTACAAATTCATAGTGATTTAAAATTAGTTTATAAAAGTGAAAAATATACTCGTACTTTTTTTTGCAGCAGCAAATATATTTTCAATTAACAGTTTTGCCCAAACTCCCAAATCAGAGTTTCACAAAACAGTCGACAGCATTAATATAATTATCAAAGCAAACAAGCTTGCATATTATAACAGCGGTTATATAACAAAAATCAGTGTGACCGAACAAGGCATAGTTCATTTTACAGACAGTATTCCTAAATCAGAAATTTCAGCTATCCCTGCAACTGCAGCTACAAAACGTGAACTTATATCCGATTGCTGTCCTCGAAAGAATTCAAGAACACTTGATTTATTTGCCATAAAAAAATGGGATATTCATTTTCCTTATGCTTATCTAAAAGATAATGGCAATGAAACTTTTGCCAAGTTTTTAGGTTTTAGAAAACCTGATTTAGACAAGCTAAAAGAACAGTTTGATAAATTGACAGCTTTGTGTAAGCAGGAAGAAACAACTAATAAATAAATGGCATGAAAAAATTAACCATACTGTTTCTTTTTTTCATAATCGTTTTTAGCGTGAGAGGACAAGACCAAAAATTAGCTAAAGAAAAACTTGCCGCTTCTATTAAAGAGTACTACTTTAAAAAAGATTCTATTTCTGATAGATATATAGACTCACAAGATTTTGTAATGAAAAATTATAAAAATTTTAATATCGAATTTTCCAATGATAATACGGTTATGACCTTTAGTTACAGTTATAAATTTGAATATGCCAGTATAATGACTCATGTAAATGATCATTATGCCATTAAAAATAAAATTGTTGTTGATTTTAGTAAAATTGAAAATATCGCATTAAAATCTTTAGATGCAGTGAAAAAAGATAAACAAGTGTACATGCTGAATTTTAAAATGTCACCAAATAACACAATAACAAAATATGTTTCTGAAAAAGATAGAAACCTGCCTGAAATTCCTGAAAGAGTAGGTGAAACATTAATTCCGATTAGTACAAATTGCTGCGGCGAACTTGACTATAAAGAAATAAATAACAAAATCCTTCATGCTTTTAATGAATTAAGGAAGTTGTGCAAAACGAATTAATTTAGATTATAAAAAATAAAAACATGAAAAAACACATCTTATTAAGTTTATTGCTAGTCCTTTCCGTTAAGGCATCAGCCCAGATTGACAGAATTGCAGGCAATTGGTCGGAAACTAAATGTGTTCGTACAGATACCTTAGACAGTGGAAGAGATCTATTAAATAAAGACTGGAATGCTTATGTAAAAGGGTATAAAACCCTTGACCCGGAACAGTACACTCAAAGTTATTATATTATCCCTGAAGAGCAGGACAAATTAATAGTAACAATCACAAAAGAAGACGATTTCTTTTGGGCGGCTGATGGCAAGAAACTTAAAGGAAAAATTGTTTATAACCCTGATTTTAAAGCCTATTTTATTACTATAAAAAAGTATATGGGATCATATAGTTATTTAGTAAGATATGATGCCGAAACTGATAAATTATTGTTTTTAGATTATCGATCGGAAGAAATTTCCAGTGAATTTGAAAGAAAAAAATAAATTATTAAATCATGACACAACTCTTTAGCGAAGCTTTCGACACCTATATCCTCAATCAAAAAGTAATTGCTTGGGGATTTCAGCACGAAACCAAAGTACTGTTGCCAAATGGTTATTATGCTTATCCAACTGGTTATTTTACCGAATACGAAAATGGTTATAAAATGATTGCCAGCGGTGCTACACTTCACAAAACAGATATTCAGGAAGCTATGATTCTGGATCCTAATGGTGTTCCAATCGCCCGAGATACCGAAGACACAATATATGGAAAATATTAAATGGCTATGCGAAAATATAAATCATAAGGTTTTATAAAGCAGCTAAAACAAAACTAGTTTCGTCATGCATTTAAAAGGAAAAGAAAAACACTTTTGGAGAAGTTACTTTAATATTAGCAGTTTGGCTGAAATTCCATTAGAAATTAACGGTTTCAGAGCGATTGATAATGATGTGGATGATAAGGTTTTATATTATTTGACGTCAAGAATTCCAAATATACACAGTCTTTATTTCAAATTTACTGACGTGACCGACGAAGGTGTAAAATATATTAGCGACATTCAAAATCTTTGGGAACTCACTTTGAGGGATCATAAAAACATCACAAACCAATCTATTCCTTATCTCAATAAATTGATTGATTTAGAATATCTGGATATTTTAAAAACTAAAATTCAATTGGAGGATCTGCCAGGATTATTTAATCTTCAAAATTTAAAAGAGTTGTATGTCACTTCTGAAAATCTGGATGAAGAATATCTCCTAGAACATGTTATTACAATGAAAGAAATACTGCCCAATTGTATTTTATATATCAATTATGAGAGTTATGAATGACTTATAAACTGAATTCGATAATTACTTTTGGACCAGAAAGAATTGCTCGTCTGTTCGCTATCGGTCAATGTCATTAAGTTATGCTTAATTGTTCTCACAAAGGCGCAAAGACACAAAATTTAGAACCGATTTCTTTGCGTCTTCGCGTCTTTGCGAGAGTTGGATTTTAAAAAACTTAGAGAGAAATCCTTGACCTAATGAGATTGTGCTATCGAACTGGGGCATTTTTGGTTATATGGTTCCTGCTCTTGACTTTATCTTTGTTTTTTTGCCATTATTCAAAAACAGTTAACTTTTTAAGCTCTTGCTATACATCTTTTTTCTTCAAGCAGCGTCCTCTAGGTTCATCACTTTCATGAAGCACAATTTCGGAATGCAGGAACTCGGCGGCGGCGGCTGAATCTTTCACTTTTGCAGCACTGCGTTCTAACATTTCAGATTCAAATTGAGTTAGTACACTTTCTCTCAATCCAGCTTTTCTCCATTGTGATAAAGGTTTGCATCCTTTCGAAATTCCCCTTGCGAGTGCTAAAGCATCCAGAAGTGCCTGATTTGCTCCCTGTCCTTTGAATGGACTCATTGGGTGAGCCGCATCTCCAATTAGAGTTACTTGTCCTGCTTTGGCTAATAATTCATTGTTGAGTAATTCCCGGTCATACACAGGATAGCCGGAAATCTGAGTTACCAGAGTCGCCTTTAAAATCTGAGGGATAGGATCGTGCCATTGTGTTCTAAAGCAGGCTTCTTCTTTGAGCGCCTGAGGTCCTTTAGCGCTTAACGCTTTCGCTTCATTTTCCGGCATTGGGTAGCTAAGCTGCCACATCACCGAGTCAGAAGTATATGGCATTATGTAGATACGTTCATTACCATTTGCTGTTTGAAACACCGTGGCCGAGTCAAGTAAAGAACTGTTAATATTTCCGAGAACACTTAAAGGGCAAATACCCAATATCACAATACAGCCTAAGTAACGCAAAGGGGTAATATGCTCACCAATAAGTAATTTCCGAACCGAACTGCGAATACCATCGGCTCCAACAATAAGATCTGCCTTGAAGTTTTTTATCTCTCCATTTACTTGAAAGGTCAAATCAACACTATCATCTTCACTTTTTTTAAAATCGAGTAACTGGTGTCCCCATTGTACTGTATCATGTCCGCCTAGCTGTTCAAGCAGCGCTAAGCGCAAAGATTGCCGTGCGATATGAACGTTTGTGCGCCTTGGAGACGTTTTTGTGTCTGATGGCATCCATTTCCTGATTCCCCATTCCCCAATTACTTTTCCTTCTGTAGTATGAACCAAATGTCTGGTTGAAATGACTCCTTCTTTTAGCGAAAAAATGCCCAGTCCCTCAATCGCTTTACTGGCTTGCTGCAGAGTGAGTCCGTAGCCCTGCGATCGGGCATCGAAGTTGTTATCGCGTTCATAAAGTGTAAAGGGAATCCCGCGGTGCAGACAGGCCACAGCTAGAGCCACTCCGCCTATACCGCCGCCAATAATAGCCACGTGCGGGTAGTTTTCTATATCAGCAATAGGAGGGCTGGCAGAAGGAAGCAGTCCGGAGCCGGAACAGTTCATGCATAAAGTCTTATGAGCCTTAGGACGAACTGGAGCTGTTCCTTCGCGATTTGTTTTTTCAAATTGATCGAGTGCAGTCTGGTAACGGAGCCGTACTTTCTTGCTGAGCCTTTGACTTTTTTTGCCGCGTCCCTGACATTCGGGACAAACAGTCCAGCATGCACTTTCATTTTCCGCTTTATTCACTTGCTCTTTTATTTAATTTGATATTCATATTTGTAAGGGAAAACCTTTATCAAACAATTGATTCTCTATGTTCAAACATGAAGAATTTATGTTTTTTTGGCTTTTTTTGGACTGCACAAATTTATGACAAAAGATTACCAGTACAGAATAAAACTGCTAAAATAAGATTCATAAAAACCGGAATTGAGTGTGCCTTTTTATAACCACTATACTGTCAATGTTATTCAATGTTTCAATCAATTGTTTTTTTAAAGAAAAGTATTTTAGTAATAATTGCATGTAAGTTATTTTAATTGTCAATGGGCATTTATTAAAGCGTACCTTTGAATGGATACAGCTCATAAAAGGTTAATGAAAAGAATATGAGTGTTTTACTTATTGGTTATAATGCAGATAACAAAGGAGGTACACACTCCTGTCTTGCATTGATTTATATTACATACTCGCTTTAGAAATTAATAATTAAAATCATGCGCACTCGTACAAAGAGTTTACCAAAGGCTGTACGCCAAGACTTTCCTATTGTTGGCATTGGAGCTTCGGCTGGAGGATTAGAAGCTTTTAGCCAGTTTATTGATGCTATTCCCAGCAATTCTGAAATGGCTTACGTCATTGTACAGCATTTGCATCCGCTGCATGACAGCATCCTTACTGAACTTCTTTCGAGAGTTGCCAAAATTCCGATTAATGAAATTACAGATGATATTCATTTGGCCCCAAATAATATTTATGTTATTCCCGAAAATAAAATACTTACCTCTTTTGACGGAGTCTTAAAATTAAGCCCTCGTGAAAAAGACACAAAAAATCAGACAATAGATATCTTTTTTACTTCATTGGCCGAAGTCCATCTTGATTTAGCTTATGGTGTACTGCTCTCGGGAAATGGCTCAGACGGAACAATCGGATTACGGGCTATTAAAAAAAACGGAGGGATTACTCTTGCGCAGGATCTTGATGCTTCTCATAACGAAATGCCTCAAAACGCAATTAATGCAGGAGTCGTAGATTATGTTATGGCACCAGCAAAAATGGCAGAGAAATTGATGCAGCTTTCAAGATCAAAAGATACTGCCAGTGAAGAGCATGATCTGGATGATGAAGCAGTATTTCAGGAAATTATTAAAATTCTTCGTCATCACAAGGGCGTTGATTTTGCCTATTATAAACAAAGCACTGTACGCCGCCGTATTGCAAGACGTATGGCATTGAATAAAATTGTCAGCCTTAAGGAGTATCTTAGGTTTCTGCAGAGGGATAAACTGGGATTAGAAGATTTGTTTAACGATCTGCTGATACCTGTCACCGAATTTTTTAGGGATACTAAAATCTTTCAGATGATGAAAGAAAAAATTTTCCCATTATTAACAAGCAGGGTAGCAGAAGGCAATACGATTCGTGTTTGGATTGCTGGCTGTTCTACAGGCGAAGAGGCTTATACAATAGCTATTGCTCTTCATGAATTTTTAGGCGATAATCTTCAGGGAAAGGAAATTCAGATTTTTGCTTCGGATATTTCAGAAGTGGCTATTGCAAAAGCCAGGGCTGGATTTTACAGGAAATCCCAGATGCGCAATGTATCTGAAAATATTCTGACTAAGTATTTTACGGCAAAATCGACCGGTTATACTATTAAACAGCAAATCAGAAATTTATGTGTTTTTGCAGTTCATAATTTTTTGAATGATCCTCCTTTTGCTAAAATGGATTTAATTACCTGCAGGAATGTATTCATATATATGGATTCACTGCTGCAGAAAAAGGCTCTGAACACTTTTCATTATGCTTTAAAAGAAAATGGTTTTTTACTTTTAGGAAAATCAGAGACTACTGCACCTGCTTCAGAACTTTTTCAGCCATTTGATAAGATGGGAAAAATTTATATACGCAGACAGGTATTGGGAAGAATTGTACACTCAGGCATTGGAGGCATTGAAAAATTAAAAAATTTAAAATCGGATATTCAAAGAAAAGAGATTATCAAAGAAGATTTTAGAAAGAGTGCCGAATCACTTTTGCTGGCAAAATATACTCCAGCCAGCGTCATTGTGAATGAACTGATGGATATTGTACATATTAACGGAACTATTGCCGAATTTATTGAGCTTTCGACAGGAAAACCTACATTCAATCTGATAAAAATGGCGCGGGAAGGACTTGCTTTTGAACTTCGTAATGGCTGGCATAAAGTCAAAGAATCAGGATCTCCAATAAAAAAAGAAGGCATACTCATCAAGAAGAAAGGGAGTATTAGTGAGATTACTATTGAGATAATGCAGCTGGAGAATACTGCTGAAACTTACTACTTAGTATTGTTTTATAAAACTGTTATCACCAGGCCAGATGCTGCTTCGGGTAAATTCAGTAATGATGAAATGTTTGAAAATATTAATTTAAGAAGAATTGCAAAGCTTGAAAAAGAACTGGCAAAAATACATTATGACGTCAATGCGATAAGTGAGGAGCAGGAAACAACCAATGAAGAACTGCAGAGTGCCAATGAAGAATTATTGAGCGGAACCGAAGAACTGCAAAGCCTTAATGAAGAACTGGAAACATCCAAAGAAGAACTGCAGTCGAGCAACGAAGAACTGCTGCAGATTAATCATGAACTTTTAAACAAGCAGCAGGAAATTAATATTTCCAAAAATTATACAGAAGCTATTGTAGCCACTCTTCGGGAGCCTATAGTGGTACTGGATATCAATTTAAGAATTAAAAACATTAACCGGGCATTCTCAAAAAAGTATAATATTGGAATAGAAGAAGCAACAGGCAAGCTTATTTACGAAATTCAAAATCATCTTTTTGACAATATTCCAATGCGTGAGCTGCTTGAAAAGGTGCTCAAGGACAATACACAGCTCGATGATTATCAGATATCTGTAAACCTTCTGCCTTACAGCGAAAGTATTTTATTGCTGAATGCGAGACAAGTGACCAATGAAGCCAGTAATAAACAGCTGATACTGCTGGCTATTGAAGATATCACAGAACGAAGGATTGCTGAAAAAAAACTGCAGGTACTCTCAGACGGTTTTGAGGCCAAAGTTCTCGAGCGTACCTTTGATCTGATGACCGCTAATAATGATTTGGAAAGTTCTGTTAAAAATCTGCACGCAGCAAATATTCAATTACAGGAGTATGCGTATGTGGCAAGTCATGATCTTCAGGAACCATTGCGCAAGATATTAATGTTTATCAGCAGACTTTTGGGAATGGATGAAAATATTTCTGATGAGGCACATATTTTAATCGAAAAAATCAGCAAATCCTCAATAAGGATGAATACACTTATCAAAGACTTACTTTCGTATTCCTACCTGAAAAATCCTGACAGACAATTTACAAGTACTGATTTAAATGAGGTTATAGAGGATATTTTTATAGATTTTGAATTACTTATTGAAGAACGGAATTTTGAAATAAAAATGGGAAAATTGCCGGTTATCAATGCTATTCCGCTCCAGATTAGCCAGCTCTTTTATAATTTAATAAGCAATGCCCTTAAGTTTTATAAAAATGACGGTTCTGTGCCTAAAGTGCAGATAAGTTCAAAGAAACTTTCTTTAACGCAGATTAAAAAATACCCGTCTTTGGATGTAAGTCTTGATTATTGTGAGATAATTGTAAAAGACAATGGTATCGGTTTTGACAAACAGTATGAAAACAAGATTTTTACTATTTTTCAAAGGCTTCATAGTAAAGAAGTTTACACAGGTACAGGTATCGGGCTGTCCATTGGTAAAAGAATTGTAGAAAATCATAAGGGAATTATTTTTTCAAAAGCTGAAGAAAATATTGGTGCCGAATTTCATATTATACTGCCTATTTGAAAATGATGCTGGTAAATTTCCTTTCTCCGAAGAGTTGCTTACTTTGTCAGGAGAATGCGGAGCGGGGGTTTGGGAGTAATTAAACCCATTATTCGGATTTGCCAAATCATCCCAAATATAAAGCCAACTTTCCATTAAGCCAAATGCCCAAATCTGTTGCAGTAGCTATTAGCTGCTGGTGTTTTATTAGTCAAACCATTCTTTACCATTTTCTATACGTTGTAAGAAGTCAGTAAAAGAATTTCCGATTTCTATATGTGCTTCTTTTTCAATGATAAAAGGCGATAAAACAATTCTTAAATTATTGCCGTCGATTTCTTCAATTGCAATATATTCTCCGCTACCATTTCCACCAATTCCTAATGTTTTGGGTAAGTTTTCAAAAATTTCGTAGCCTGTATTAATTTCTATTATTTCGTCAAAGTTCCAAAGTATTACATTTTGGTCTCCAATAAAATTTTCAAATTCCGAATAATTTAAAGCAAAAGATTTATAGTCTTCGGGAAGTTTAAAGTTTATAATTTTTTCCACATCCTCAAAAGTTGTCTTTGGCTTGTTGTTACGTTTGACAGCTTCATATTTTGTTAGTATTTCTTTAAACTTCTCCATATTACTCAAATTTTTCTTCAACATTTGCTAGAATTTCACAGTCACAATATCCACCATTTTCAGATAACCAATTTCGAACTGTTTGAATATTATCTACTTTATTCTTTTTCAAAAATTCGATTGTTAGTTTATCTGTGTCATCACAGCCATTTTCTTCGAGTTTGTTATCAAGATAATCAAATAGTTTTTTAAATAATGTTCTGTCGATTGGTAAACTTTGTTCAAATTCATCTTGATGTTTCTGTTTTAATTCCTTTATAATTTGTTTTCTCCGTTGTTTATCGTCCATAAGTTTCGTTTATTTTGGTGACACATGCTGCTAACGTCTTGGTAATAAAGCGGGTTTGGGACTAAATTAAACCCTATTTTCGGATTTGCCAAATACTCTCAAATACAAAACCAACTTTTCATTAAGCCTATTACCCAAATCCGTTGTAGTAGCTAGTATCAGACGTTATATTTCTCCCATTTTTGCAACTAAGTTTTCAGTAATTGTCTTTGCAGTTAACAATTCAGCACATATCAAATCTATAACTTCTACATATTGATTTTTAGCATTTTTAAATCCCGGACTATTTATATTCATTTCCAGTGCTGTACGTTTAACACTCGAAAAAGAATTAAACGCAAACTCCGTCATAGGAATTACTCCTTTGACAGTCTCAAAATCTATGTTTAAATCCTTAAGGCTAATTCCATGAATATGCAATCTTAGTATTACTTTCTCAAAAGTAAAAATACCGGTTGAGTATAAATCGGAAAAAATTTCTATTTCGTTTTCCATTCTTTTTGCAGTAATAATTAAAGAGTTGGAAAAACCTTTATTAGCAGACAATACTTGTGGATCATTAATAAATTTTCCACTAGCGGTGAGGAATTTGATTTTTTCAGTAAACGAAAGAGTAATTTCTGTTTGATTCTTAGTAATTTCTGTAATTCGATTTATGCTCTTCGTTGCTTCGGTTAAGCATTTAATGTCTTCCAACAAAGAAAATTCATCTTCAGAATCTTCGCCGGAGTAAATTGTTAAATTTTTGTCATTTCGCACGGACAGAAGTTTTTTTAATCGGTCTTTAGATTTATCACTAAATTTTTGCGATAAAGGAATTTCAATTTTCCATTGCTTTTTGTTTTTTTTAAAATTTGATTCACTTATTATCTGCCAATAAGTTTCATTTTGGTTTGGTAAATGAGCTACAAGAATAATTGGAATACTTAAGTTTAACCAATAATTATAATGTATATGTGAAACGTAATGAGCTAGTGTTTTACCAGTATTATAAAAATTACCCTCACCAGTCTTTATTTGTAAAGCAATAAATTTGCCAGTCGGTTCATCATTTTCAACTTCTTCTATTATGGCATCTAATCCAACGTCAACGATTGGCTGTTCTCTGAAAATCCAACCCAAATCTTTAGTAACGATTTTATCGGTTTCAATTACGCCTAGTCGTTCTGTTTTATTGTATCTCATAATAATGTATGGTAACTCATTAATATCCGCAACATAGTTTCGTATATCCACCCAAATTTGGTATTGATTTGCGAAACTTAATAGCTTATTCTCTTCCAAATATACTGTTTTTTTTTAGTCAAGATAAAAAAGCAAAAACCCCTAAACTTTTAAAGTGTTTAGAGGTTTTTGTAAACTTTAGATTCAATTTTTATTGCAATACCAATTCACCCAAAGCTTCTTTGCTAAATCCTACAAGCTCATCCGTTTTCCCGGATTTTATTTTTGCAGTCCAGTTTGGGTCGGATAATAAAGGTCTTCCAACGGCAACCAAATCAAAATCGCCTCTATCGAAACGTCTGTTCAATTCTTCTAATGAAGTCGGTTCTGAACTTTCACCAGCAAAAGCACCAAAGAAATCACTAGAAAGTCCAACAGAGCCAACGGTAATGGTTGGAGCTCCAGTTACTTTTTTGGCCCATCCTGCAAAATTCAGATCCGATTTTTCAAATTCCGGTTCCCAGAAACGGCGCTGTGAACAATGCAGGATATCAACTCCGGCATCTACAAGAGGCGTAAGCCAGGCGTCTAACTGCTGAGGTGTTTCCGCTAGTTTATAATTGTAATCCGAAGGTTTGAATTGAGAGAAACGCATAATAACCGCAAAATCATTTCCGACTTGTTTTCTGATTTCTTTCACCACTTCAATGGCAAAACGGCTGCGTTCCTTCAATGTTTTTCCGCCGTAAATATCAGTACGCAAATTGGTTTCAGCTCTAAAGAATTGGTCAATTAAATAACCGTGCGCACCGTGAATTTCGATAGTGTCAAAACCCAGTCTTTTTGCATCGGCTGCTGCTTTTCCAAAAGCAATAATCGTGTCTTCGATGTCTTTTTCAGACATCGTATTGCCATTATTGAAATCAGGACGGTTTAATCCAGACGGCCCTTCAAAAGGAACAGGAGGAACCCAGCCGGAATGATGATTGTCCATAATTCCCATATGCCAGATTTGTGGTCCCATTTGACCTCCGGCAGCGTGAACTTCATTGATGACTTTTTGCCATCCTTTTAGTGCCTGATCTCCATAAAAGTGAGGAACATTGGCATCATTAGATGATGAAGGCCTATCGATAACTGTTCCTTCGGATAATATTAAACCCACTTCGCCCTCGGCTCTTTTTTGATAGTAAGCAGCTACTTCATCAGTAGGAATTCCGTTTGGAGAAAAGGAGCGCGTCATAGGCGCCATTACGATTCTATTTTTAAGATTTAGCGTCTTCAGATTGAAAGGCGTAAATAAATTAGCTGTACTCATACTTTTTATAATTTAGATTTTATTAATTTTTATTTTTAGGAGCAGAAACGTTTGATATTTCATCAACAGTTGTCCCGCACACGAGGCTGAAAGCCGAACTGGCGAAGCAATCCGTTTCAATCTTTGTAGGCTGAACCCCAGCCCACAAAGGATTTCCACTGCTATCGGGGCTAAAAGACAACATTCGGTTTTTTCATCATCATTCAAAAAATATCCTAAATTCGATTATCCAATAATTTATTTAAGATATCCTGCAAGGTTTTTTTCAACCTTGTAGGTATGATTACTGATGATAAGATACCTACAAGGTCTGGAAAAAGACCTTGCAGGAACATTAACTGACATAATTTTATTTATAAATAAGTTTTTATTAATCGAACTCAAGTTAATAATGAAGTTTAGCTTTGGAATATTATCTCCAGCCTCCGCCCAATGCGCGATACAATTCGGTATTCGCAGAAAGCTGTTCTCTTTTTATGTTTGCCAGTTCCAATTCGCTTTGTAATAAATTCGCCTGAGCAGACAGCACTTCCAGATATTCTGCCATTCCGTTTTTGAATAACATTTTCGCATTTTTGATGGCTAGTTGCAAGGTTTTTACACGTTCTTGCAATATGGATTCTTGTTGGTGCAATTTCTCAACTTTCACCAAAGCATCCGACACTTCACTAACCGCTACTAACACCGATTGTCTGAAATTCAAAACTGCTTTTTCTCTTTCGGCTACAGCGATATTATATTGCGTTTTTAATTTTTTATTATTCAGCAATGGTTGTGTTAAACCTCCGGCTACAGTTCCAAATAAGGAAGCCGGAATGTTAAACCAATTGCTGGATTCAAAAGAATTCAATCCGCCTTGAGCTGTAATTCTTAATGCTGGATACAAATCGGCTTTTGTGATTCCAACATTTGCATTCGCAGTTGTAAGAGCCAATTCTGCGCTTTTCACATCAGGTCTTCGGCTTATTATTGAAGAAGGAATCCCGATTGAAGCATTATTTTTGACTTCAACAGCACTAAGAACAATGCTTCTTTTTTTCGAATTAGGGAATGAACCCGTCAATACACTTAACGCATTTTCCTGAATCGCAATGTTTTGTTCCAATAAAGGAACCAGTTGCGCCGCATTTAATTTCTGTGCTTCCGATTGCTGAATAGCCAATGAAGTAACCTGTCCAGCATCATATTTCAATTTGATGATAGTGGTGGTACTGTCTATTAACTGTACATTTTTTTTGGCGATTTCTAATTGTGCATCCAGCATCAAAAGATTGTAATAGCCTTTGGAAACATTGGCAACAATAGTAGTCTGCAGTGCTTTTTTTACTTCTTCCGATTGAAGGTAATTGGCAAAAGCTCCTTTCTTCTGGTTTTTGATTTTTCCCCAAATATCTGCTTCCCACGAAAGTGAAACTCCAGTAGAAAAATCATCAATATGTTTTGCGCCTAAAGCCTGATCCAGAGTTCTTCCCGTAAAACTGTTATCAGAAGGATTACTAGTATTGGCAGTCACAAATAAATTGGCTTGCGGTACATTTCCCCATTTGGTTTGTGTGAATCGGTACTGCGCAATTTCGATGTTTTTAGTCGCAATCTGCAAATCGTTATTTCTGACCACGGCACTGTCAATCAGCTGAATAATATCTTTTTCTGTGAAGAAATTTTTCCACTCCAAATCACCGATACTTACAGTATCTTTTGAAACCGATGCATTCCTGAAATTGGCAGGAAATGCATTTTTTGGAGTTTCAATATCCTTGGAAACAGTACAGGATATTATTGTGGTGATCAAAATAGCGATCATCACGGTTTTGGTTATATACTTTTTCATTTTACTTTTTCGTAATTAAATTTATTTTTAAACACATAGAAACATAGAATTTATAGGGATTAAAAAGAGTTTAATAGACGTTCCACTTCTCTCATAGTTTGTCTATGTGAAAAATATTTCTATTTCTATTCATTCTTTTATTTTCGTCATTAGATCTATGTGTCTATGTGGTTCAATTTTTATTTATATAGAATTACACCCAACGAGTTAGTTGTAATCTTAGGTACTAAATTTCTGGACAGCTATCTTTTTTAGTTTCAAGATCTTTTGACACTTTATACGCTATGTACGTGAGGCTGATGATGATTGTCACCAGAATTGTTGTGATGTAATTTTCCATTTTTATTTTCGTAGTTATGAGTTACAGCTACTGGTTTTCCAGTAACTTTTTCTTGTAAATATTGGAATACGATGAATAAGACTGGGATGATTAACAACCCTAGAATTACTCCCGAAATCATTCCGCCCGCAGCACCAATACTGATCGAGTGGTTACCCTGAGCAGATGGACCTGTGGCGTACATCATTGGAATTAATCCAACTACGAAAGCCAGTGATGTCATTATAATTGGACGTAAACGCAGTTTTGCAGCGTCTATGGATGCTTTGACTAATGCTTGTCCCGATTTTCTTTTTTGGACGGCAAACTCTACAATCAGAATCGCATTCTTGGCCAGCAGTCCGATAAGCATTACCAAGGCAACCTGCACATAAATGTTATTTTCGATTCCAGTCAAGCCAATGGCTACAAATACTCCAAAGATTCCAGCAGGGATTGAGAATATTACTGCTAATGGCAAAATGTAACTTTCGTACTGTGCTGCAAGCAGGAAGTAAATGAATATCAAACACAATAAGAAAATCGTCGTTGATTGCCCTCCCGAAGAAATCTCTTCACGGGTTTGTCCTGAGAATTCATAGCTGTAGCCTGCTGGCAATTGTTGCTTAGCCACTTCTTCGATTGCTTTGATGGCGTCTCCAGAACTAAATCCAGGTTTCGGAATCGCATTCACCGAAATAGAATTAAACAAATTGTATCTCGAAGCTGTTTCAGAACCATAAATACGGCTTAGTTTTACCAAAGTATTTATCGGAACCATTTCGCCGTTTTTGTTTTTTACAAATACACGGTCAATAGCTGTCGGATCTGCTCTGTCGGCGATATCTGCCTGAACAACCACTCTGTAATATTTTCCAAATCGATTAAAGTCGGATGCTTGAGCACTTCCAAAATAAGCCTGCATAGTCTGCAGTATGTCTTTGACTTTTACGCCTAATTGATCGGCTTTTTGGTCATTAATGTCCAATTGCAGTTGTGGATAATCGGCTTTGAAACTCGTAAAGGCTACAGCAATTTCAGGACGTTTCATTAATTCTCCAATAAAGTTTTGAGAAATACCGCTGAATTTATCTAGTTTGCCTCCCGTTTTATCCTGTAATACTAAATCCAATGCTTCAACATTACTAAAACCTGGTACAGTTGGGAAACTAAATACGAAGAAACTGCCTTCGGAAATAGCACCTAATTTGCCACGAACCTGATTCATTATTTCATCAATATTTTTAATGCTGCCGCGTTCTTCATTTGGTTTAAGCAACACAAAAACAACTGCCGATGATGGGCTTGTAGAGTTGGTCAGTAAGTTGAAACCGGAAATAGCAGTTACAAATCTTGAAGATTCCAAACCTCTTAAAGTATTTTCAGCTTTAGTCATTACTTTTTGAGTTCCGTCTAAAGAAGTTCCCGAAGGTGTATTAACAGCTATAGCTATAAACCCCTGATCTTCTGTCGGAATAAATCCTGATGGCGTAGTTTTTACCATTACAATAGTTGCAATAGTAATTAAAGCCAATCCACCTAAACTTACCCATTTGTTACGGATTAAGAATTTTAGTCCGCCAACATAACGGTTGGTTAATGACTCAAAACTATTGTTGAATCCAGTAAAGAATTTCTCTTTAAATCCTTTTTTCTGATAAGGAGCATCTCCGTTAGCGTGATTGTCTTTCAAGAACAAAGCGGCTAGGGCAGGGCTCAATGTCAAAGCATTAACAGCTGAAATTACAATTGCAATTGCCATAGTGAAAGCAAACTGACGATAGAAAACTCCTGTTGAACCTTCCATAAAACCAACAGGCAGGAATACCGCAGCCATTACCAGCGTAATCGAAATAATCGCACCCGTAATTTCGTGCATCGCTTCGTGAGTTGCTATTTTTGGAGACAGATGTTTGTGCTCCATTTTGGCGTGAACGGCTTCGACGACGACAATTGCATCATCGACCACAATTCCAATGGCCAAGATTAAAGCGAAAAGCGTTAAAAGGTTTATCGAAAATCCGAATAACTGCATGAAGAAGAACGTTCCTAAAATTGCTACTGGAACAGCAATTGCCGGAATTAAAGTTGATCTGAAATCCTGAAGGAAGAGAAAAACAACGATAAATACCAATATAAAAGCTTCCAATAAAGTATGCTCTACTTGTTCAATAGACTGATCCAGAGAAACTTTTGTGCTGTAGAATATATTGTGTTTTATTCCTGCAGGAAAATCTTTGGATGCTTTAACCATCAGTTTGTTAATCGCAATCTGAATGTCATTCGAGTTAGAACCCGCCAACTGAATCACACCAATTACAATTCCTTTCTTACCATTCAAACGGGTTAAACTGTTATAAGAATAAGCACCCAATTCAACTCTTGCCACATCTTTTAGTCGAAGAATAGAACCGTCAGCATTGGATCGGATGGCAATATTTTGATAATCTTCGGGTTTGGTTAGTTTCCCTTTGTATTTAATAACATATTCGAAAACTTCGGTGCTTCTTTCTCCAAATTTACCCGGAGCTGCTTCAAGACTTTTGTCCTGAATCGCTGCCATAACTTCATTTGGCGTCACATTATGAGTGGACATTTGAGTTGGATTCAGCCAAACGCGCATGGAGTAATCTTTTACGCCTCCAAAAATACTGGCAGCACCAACTCCCGGAATACGTTTGATTTCGGGAATAATATTGATTTGAGCATAATTGGCAACAAACGTCTGGTCGTATTTGGACTCATCTTCGGTAAACATACCGATTGCCATGATAAAACTGTTTTGCTGTTTGGCAGTGATTACACCTTGCTGTACCACTTCTGCAGGCAATTGGCTTGTAGCCTGTGCAACTCTGTTCTGCACATTTACTGCAGCTTGATCGGCATCAGTTCCCAATTTGAAGAAAACCGTAATCGCTAAAGTTCCGTCATTACTGGCAGTAGAACTCATATAAGTCATATTCTCCACACCATTTATAGATTCTTCTAACGAAGGTGCTACAGAACGTAAAACCGTTTCTGCGTTTGCTCCAGGATAAACAGCCGTTACTAAAACCGAGGGAGGCGCAATATCAGGAAACTGTTGTAAAGGCAATTTTGTGAGGCCAAGTACTCCTAATATCACCAGTAAAATGGAGATAACGGTTGCCAGTACGGGTCTTTGTATAAATATTTTGAACATCTGTAAAAATTATTTTTTGTTAATGATTTGAGCAATTTTAGTTGCTGATTTTTCTGGCTGAATTAATTGCCCTTCCTGAAGTTTGTCGATACCACTTAATACGATTTGGTCTCCCGATTTTACGCCGTCTTTGATGAGGTAGTTAGCACCGCTTTTGCCAACAACTGTAATAGGCATTTTGGTAACCTTGTTTTCTTTGCTTACAGTAAAGACAAAAACTTTATCCTGCATTTCTATTGTTGCCGATTGAGGAACCAAAATCGCATCTTCGTGCTGCAGTCCTAAACGGATTTTTCCTGTATTTCCAGAACGCAAAGTTTTGTATGGATTTGGGAATGTCGCTCTAACGGTAATGGCTCCAGTGGTTTTGTCAAATTGTCCATCGACCATATCGATTTTTCCGGTTTGCGGATAAGCGCTGTTATCAGCTAATATCAAAGTAACTGGTGGCAGTTTTTTGATTTTGTCGCCAATGCTGTTTCCAGCATATTTTGATTTAAATTGAATGAAGTCAGTTTCACTTAAAGAGAAATAAGCATACACTTCCTGAACATCTGAAAGAGTTGTTAATGCGTCAATATCTGTTGCAGAAACCAAGCTCCCTTGTTTTTTAGGCAATCTTCCGATGTAGCCGTTTACGGGAGCGGTAATATTGGTGTATCCTAAATTGATTTTTGCTGATGCGGTAATTGCTTTGGCCTGTTCGATATTGGCGGCAGCGATTTTCTGGGAAGCTTTAGCCGATTTCAGCTGATAATCAGAAACAACCTTGTTTTGAACTAATGGAGTCAGTTTATCAACTTCAAGCTGGGCGTTGATATAAGACGCTTCGGCTGCATGAAGACTTGCCAAGGCATTGTTTAACTGCTCGCGGTAAGGACGTTCGTTTATTTTGAATAAAGTCTGCCCTTTAGTAACATAAGCGCCTTCATCGACCAAAACGCGGTCTAAATTGCCGCTTACCTGCGGACGGATTTCCACATCTACAGTTCCCTGTATGGCGGCAGGATATTCAGCATCGGTAGTTGTGTTTTCAGTAGTTACGGCCATAACAGTCAGGAGGGGAGCGGGCGCAGCGGCAGGTGCCTGCGTTTTATCGGAACAGCTGATTAAAAATACAGCCATTAAGCTTAAAAGTGTGATTTTTTTCATGATTAGGGTTAGTTTTAAATTTGTCTTAAATATTGCAGTTGTTTTTGAAATCAACGTTTCAGAATTCATGGTGTTTTTTATTTAAAGGTTAGTAATTGGTATGGCTATAATTCTGAAACAATCGTTTCAGAATCAATGCTGTAATTTAAAAAATCGTATGCTTATTGTGTATTGTTTTCTGAAATAAACGTTTCAGAATTTAGGTGAAAAAAAGGGGCTATTTAAATATATTCTTAATCAGGAATTCTGACATTTTTTTGATTTTTATTGGATTTCCATGAAGGATATACGATTGTTTCCATCCTGTAAAAGAAGTTGCAATGTACTCTGCCATTAATGAAGCATCTTCGGTATCGTCCATTTCTTTGTCATCCATCGCTTTTTGAACAATTGTAGCCATAAATTCGATGAAAATATCATTGTTTTTGCTCATGACATTTCGAACTATGCTGTCATCCGGCGCAATTTCGAAAATCGTTTTCATTCCCAAGCAGCCTTTATCGCAGGATACAATCCACTCTGCTTTATCAGTAATAATCTTAACCAGTGCTGCTTTGGCAGAAGTTTCTTTAGCCACTTTTTCTTTTATTTCCAGCATAGCATTATCAAAATAATTGCTGATGCATTTCATAAATAACTGATGCTTGTCGCCAATGGTATTGTATAAACTGCTTCTGTTGATCTGCATAGCATCTACTAAGTCCTGCATAGAAGTAGCATTATATCCTTTTTCCCAAAAGACATTCATTGCTTTTTCAATTTTTTCGACCTCGTTAAATTCTATACAGCGAGCCATAAGATTTGGATATTATTTTGCAAATGTAAAACTATTTTTGAAACAAGCGTTTCAGAATCAATATTTTTTTTGAATTTTTTTAAAGAGCAGTAAAAAAACAGATTTGAGGTATCTAAATTGATGTCTTGTGAATGTGGTTTTTAAGAACAAAAAACCTAAACATTTTGATATAAATTAAGCTGTACATCAAATCAATTTACATTACGCAGCGGATGAAGCTTATTTTAGTGTTATTACTGTGTTCCCCACCCACACTTTAATATTCAGCCTGCTGGGAATTCTGTAACTTCTAGCTGAAATTTAATACATCTTAGTCTAGTCACCTTTGTATCTTTAGTATTGCATTAAAACTATTTTATAATCAAAAAAAATAAAGTCATGGCAGAAATTAAAATTGAGAAAAAAAAACCGGTATGGCCGTGGATTGCTGCAGGGCTGATAATCGCAGCACTTTTATACTTCCTCCTTTTGAGTAGTACTGAAACTCAAAGTGAAAGTGACGCAGAAATCGAAAACAGTACAGATGTACGTTAGAAAGTAACAGCTAAACAGCAGGATAATAGTGTTATTTTATCTATCGAGGAAATGCAATCTATATTTTCCTGCAGTGGTACCCAGCAGAAAATGAATATATAATAGTAAAAAAGAAATTATGGAAAATAAAGACAGAAATTTATACAAACTGGATGAGCTTTCGGATTATAAGATTGCTTCAAATTATTCAGATATAAGAGGATGGAAAATAGTAGACGCTGATAACCGGACTATAGGTAAAATTGATAATCTGTGGGTTAATAAAGATATGAAGCGCGTTGTTTATCTGGATGTAAATGTAGATAAAGCATTGATAGAGGACAGCAGTAATGAGGTACATGACGCTATAGCGAACGACGATGGAAAGGAGTTTATATATAAAGACGGAGACAGCCATATTATTATCCCCATTGGATCGGTAAGCATAAATAAAGACACAAAGATTGTCATGGCTAACAGTATAGGATATCATACTTTTAAAAACACGAGCCGATTTAACAGCCAGCAGAATTTTGACAGAAATTATGAGCGAAGCGTAATGAAGTCCTATTACCCTGAGAATGAATCCAGTCATAATGATGACAGTGATGATGACAATTTTTACAAACGCAGAGAGTTTGACAATCACTAGTACGATTGAATTCAGCTATCATATATCAGAGCAAAGATCAATCGATTAAATTAATTAAAAAAGAGCAAACGTGTAATAATGTATGCTCTTTTTTAGATTTATATAAAACGTGAGTTCGGTTAATAATACCATTTAGAAATATAAAATAATCCAATTTTCGCTCCCTCTCCTTTGGAGAGGGCTGGGGTGAGGTTAAAGAACAAAGACTATTTTATATTTCTAAATGGTATAATCTGAATCAGAAATTTATCAGTTTTTATCAAAGTTTACCGTCCATTCAATTCCATATTTATCCCTAAAACATCCAAAGTAAGATCCCCAATCGCTTTCTTGAATAGGAAATTCAATTTGCCCTCCAGCTGAAAGTCCGTTAAATAATTGGTCAGCTTCTTCTTTACTTTCGGCGCTGATGGCAATTTTGGATCGATTTTCGTTTTCATTTGTTTTTCCCATAATTTCGGGAACATCATTTGCAATTAAAATATTGCCGCCGATAGGCAGAGCAATGTACATAACTTTATCAGCTTCCTTTTCTGCCACTGGAAATTCAGGACTTGAAATGTCTTTGAAACGAATGATCTTTGTAAATTCTCCGCCAAATACTGATTGGTAAAATGTAAATGCTTCTTCGGCATTTCCATTAAAATTGATGTGAATATTAATAATTGCCATAATTCTATGAGTTTAAATTAGTTGAATTTATTTTATGATAAAATACATAAGAAACCATTAAAATAGCTAATACGATAAGAGGAAAGAAAGTTTGAAAATCCAAACCGTCAACAGCATAATGGCTGATGGATGCAAAAAGAAAATCGAAAGTAAATCCTGCATAAGCCCATTCTTTCAATCGTTTTGGAATTTGAGGAACTACCAGAATAATAACTCCAAGAATTTTGAAAACCACTAATGCATTCCCAAAATAATCGGGATAACCCAGGTGTCTGATGCCTTCTTTTGCTAATTCTGTTTGTGAAGTTAAAGCAGGCATTACCCCTTCAAATAGAAAAATTAGGATTGTTGATGTCCAAAAAATGATTTTGTTTGTTTTTGTAGTTGTCATTTTTTTATAGTTTTTAAATTAGTGATTTTTATTGGTCCCAGAAATAGTTAAAACTATGCACTTTAGTCCATTTGGCTTTAGCTTCTCCAACTATTTGAACCACAAATTACACAAATTTTCACAAATTAATTAGTGCTAATTCGTGTAATTTGTGGCTAATAAATAAGTGTTGCAACCTTGCAGACTTTCAGTCTGCCAACCAAATCTATGGACTTTCAGGCCATATTGGTTTAGTAATTTATGCCTTTAACAAAGTTTCAATGTCAAATTTTGTCATTTGCATAAAAGCTTCAATTACTTTGGGAGCTTTGTTAGGATCCGACATTAACTGACCTAAAATAGCGGGAACAATCTGCCAGGAAACACCAAACTGATCGTCTAACCAGCCGCATGGATTGTATTTGCCATTTGCGCCTAATTTTTCCCAATAATGATCAATTTCTTCTTGGGTTTTGCATTCCACAACATAGGAATTTGCAGGCGAGAATTGATATTGAGGTCCGCCATTCAAACCCATAAATGGAAACCCATTTAATTC
Source organism: uncultured Flavobacterium sp. (assembly GCA_963511795.1). GTDB lineage: Bacteria > Bacteroidota > Bacteroidia > Flavobacteriales > Flavobacteriaceae > Flavobacterium. The sequence goes on from CAUPKP010000012.1 coordinate 132,755, forward strand.
AAAACGAACAACAATTGGGTTTTCGCTGGTGATTTTAGAATTAGGAAAGACGGAACAATAAAAATCTGCTGCTGTTTTGGCTTGATTTTCAAACCATAAACAAGGATAAATGGAATTATTCATAATGAACTTTTTATAAATGCTGTTTTTTGTTATAATCTAATATCCAATGATTACCATATTTATCAGTAAGATCACCAAATAACGCTCCCCAGAAACTGTTTTCTAATGGATGGTCTGCAGAGCCTCCTTCTGAAAGTTTTGCATAGTAATCGTATATTTCTTCTTCGGTACTGCAGCTGAGTGAAAGTGAAACGTTATTTCCTTTTATCAAACCATTTTCATTCACAATATCAGAACCCATGAGTAGGAATCCGTCTTTGACAATTGTTGCATGCAGGATACAGTTTTTCATTTTTCGAGGCATTCTTTCAGACAGCGGAGATTCGGCAATGGTTTGAAAAGTCAGTTCGCCTCCTAAACATCCCGCGTAGAAAGTCATTGCCTCACGACAGTTGCCATTAAAAGTTAAATAAGAATTCAGTTTTATCATTTTCTTATTCTGTAAATTTTAATTTCATTGTTTCTAATAATATTAGCAGTTTTGGAATAGCAGTTCTGCCAATGCCATGCAGCTGCAGAATTTCTTTTTCACTAAATTGAGACAGTTCTTGAAGCGTAAAAATTCCTTTGTTTTCTAAAGCTCTTCTTGCAGGTGCTGAAAGTGATGAGAACAGTTCATTTTCAGATTTTCGTTCCTCTTCACAAACAGGGCATACAGGACAATCGCTGTTTTTATAAAAAGGATGGCCTTTTTTGCAGGTCCGTAAAGTTTTGATGTTCGTCATAAAAAATTAGGCATCCTGAATTTCTGGTTCCACTAATTTTATTAATTTTTCTAATGATTCCTGCCAGCCTAAATAGCACATTTCTATAGGGATTTCTGCAGGAATACCTTCCTGTAAAACTTTTAATTCGGTGCCGCACAAAACTTCTTTGAACCAAATTGTGGTAATCATTTCTCCTGGTAAATTTGGATCATCAAATCTATCGGAATTTTTAAGTAATTCGTTGGGTTTGATGTCCAAAAAAGTGCCGCCAAAGGAATGCCCATTTCCTGTTGTGAAATTGGTAAATGACATTTTGAAACGGCCGCCAATTTTAAAATCCATTTCGTGAACGGTACATAAAAAACCATAAGGAGGCAGCCAGCTGGCATAAGCCAATGGATCAGCAAAAGCACGGAAAACTTTTTCTGGTGAAGCTTTTAAAACCCTTTGAAGTGATACACTATTATTTTCCATTTTATTAAATTTTAATTAGTTCATTACATTAAACATCCAGCGAATACCAAATTTGTCGAGGCTGCAGCCCCAATATCCCCAAAATTCATCTCTCATTGGGGCTTGGTCACTTCCTCCTTCTGATAAAGCAGTATAAAATTTGTCTGCTTCCTCTTTTGAATCTAATTGAAGGCTGATAGTTGTATTGTTGCCTACAATCAATTTTTGCCCCATCGATTCAAACATGTCTGTTCCCATTATTTGGGTACCGCCAATAATAGGCAGGGCAACATGAATTACGTTATTCATTTCGGATTCTGGAAATTTTGGAGCATTAGGATCTGCCGGCATGTCTTTTAATTTCATAAAAGGTGCCGAAAATTCTGTACCAAAAACAGCTTTGTAAAAAGTGAAAGCCTCTTCTGTATTGCCTTGAAAATTGAGATAAATTGCTACTGTGCTCATTTCTTGTTTTTTTAGTTGTTATACCAATCTAATTTATATTATAGTCCGAAGTTTTCTGATATAATGCCGATGCAATATGAAAAGAGTACAATGCAATTGGACTTTATTGAATATGCAATCGGTATTAATTAATAAAACAAAGTTCAGAAGAATTTATAAATTTAAAATGTGTAAAAATGACAACATAAAGGTGATTTACGTCAAAGTTAGGGTTAACTTTGCGTTACGCTAAATTTTTTTAAAATGATGAATATAAGTATTTTAGTTCCAAACAGTTCAGTAATGCAGGCCATAGCTGATCCTCAATATTTATTTACAACGGTAAATCAGTTTTTGATTTCATCAGGTCAGGAGCAGTTGTTTAATGTTCAATTAGTGGCTGCAGATAAGCAGGTCAAAATTAATAACGGATTATTTTCGATTACCGCTTCGCACCTTTTAGAGGAGGTAGATCAAACTGATTTGATTATCATTCCCGCCTTGTTTGGAGACATGAAAAATGCTATCCGGATCAATGAAAAATTAGTGCCTTGGATCAATAAACACTATGAAAATGGGGCCGAGGTGGCGTCACTTTGTGTTGGTGCATTTTTGTTAGCATCCACAGGATTATTAAATGGAAAAAAATGTTCTACACATTGGGGGTATCAAAATGAATTTCGCGAAATGTTCCCAGATGTAGAAGTGGTTGACGGAAGCGTGATTACCGAAGAAAACCGGCTGTATTCAAGCGGCGGTGCAATGTCTTATTGGAATTTATTACTCTATCTGGTAGAAAAATACACGAATAGAGAAACTGCAATATTAGCTTCAAAGTATTTTGCTATTGATATAGATAGAGAAAGTCAATCGGCTTTTGCAATGTTTCAAGGCCAAAAAAATCATAATGATGCTTCTATAAAAAAAGCACAGGAATTCATCGAAAATAAAATTCAGGAACGAATTACAATCGAAGAACTAGCCAATTTAGTTTCTTTGGGAAGAAGAAGTTTTGAAAGAAGGTTCAAGCTGGCGACAAACAATTCGGTTTTAGAATATATCAACAGACTAAAAATGGAGAATGCTAAACGAAGTTTTGAAACAAGCCGTAAGAATATCAATGAAGTAATGTACGATGTTGGTTATACAGATACCAAAGCGTTTAGAACTATTTTTAAGAAAATTACCGGTTTAAGTCCAATTGAATATAGAAATAAATATAATAAAATGACAGCAGCTTAGTTTTTGGTAAGTTCCCAATTTTATTCATAATGCACAGCTAATGATGGAAAAAGGATGTTTGATATAGGAACAAAAAAGGGATGATTTTGCAATCATCTCATTCAGTGGACTTGATGGGATTACAATTATAAAGTAAAGGCAGATTTTACACAAACGAATTGAATTGACGCTATAATCTTTGCCCATAGCAATCCCCCATAAAATTAACACACAAAAAAGCTGCAAGGAAATAATTCCTGTAGCTTTTTTTATATAATTGAAATTACTAAACTTTGTGGGCACGGATAGTAAATCCGCTGTCGTGTGCTATCAGGTTTTATTTCTTTCCTTTTTCTAATAAATCATTAGGATTGATAACGGGCAGGATAAAATCACTTAAAACAGTTCCTTGGAAGCGCGTCATTAAAATCCCTCTCGATGTTGAATATGTTATAGAAGCCAATGCATTCCCTAAAGCTGGGTGAACAGTAATGATTTCGTCTTTTTCGACAGTCGTGAGTTCCTCTATATTATCCACATAAAAAACATAAACAAAACTGAAATTGCCCACTGCTTCTTCAATAGTATCTCCATTGCTCTTAGTCTCGACATTGACTGAAAAATCAGCTCTTGCCAATTTGTCTTCAAGATTAAATCCCAATTCGAAATCAACATTGAAAATATGGCCTTCTACTTTTTTATTTTCAAAATCAAAAGGGCTGTTGATTTGCCCTTTAATGATTTTGAAATCTACAATTTCTATTTTTTCCGGATGTAAAATATTAGCTGACATTGGCTAATGGTGTTTTTGATTTAGTTTTAGATTTTTTCCATACATGGGTAAATGATACATCTTTGGTGGCAACATGTGCATTCTTGTAAACAGTAATATGTCTTTTACCTCCTATCGAAGTAGAAACAGTTTTTCTATGGGGCACAGTAATAATGGTGTCACCCAATTCTGCTTCTAATTTTGCAAGCGAACGCAAAGTGAAGTTGTGTTCTCCCACTAACCATTTATTCACTTCCGAAGGTCTTTTTTCCAATTTTTCAGCCAGATCCTTTTGGCTAAATCCTTTTTCTTTTAATAGCTGATTTACGCGTACCACAATGTCAGCGTATAACTTAGCGAAGATTTTTGTTTCTTCGGGTGTTTCTGCTAAAATTCTTTGGGCTGCTTTGCTTCTCATAATTTTGGATTTTTAGAGGATGATTTCATCTGAACCATCATAATTAGTAAGTTTTCTGTTTTTTTTATCTACGATAATTGTACCGTCACGAATAGCTTCGAGAATTCGTTTAGCAAATTCGCATGCATCTCTCCAAATTAAGTGTAGTGAACTTTTTTGATTTGTTTGGTCATCTTTGATACCTCCGTTAAAAAGTATAACGATATTGTTTGTAATTTTTAAGGCGTATAATCGTAACGGAAAATTTGGATAGTGATAGGTAATTTCATCAAGTACCACTTTACCTTGAACAGGCAATCCTTTTACTTCGTTTTCATTTCTGTTAAACAATTCATTAATTGCACCATGATCCTCTCCGATTGCGTATACTACAAATGATAATAATTCCTGATTGGCTTGTTTGTATTCTGGTAAAGCATCATACTTCTCAAAAAACAAATCAGTCTCATTGGTTTGAAGATCATCGTATCTCACGGTGTAAAAAGTGCACTTTGCACCTTCATCATCCCATATTTCTAGAGCAAATATATTCACTTCACTAGTTGTTTGCAAACAAAAATACACTTTTAAGTGTATTTTATGACTATTTATATACTTTTTTATTTTCTCAAATATAGGAATATAATTCATTTCCTACCAATTCTTTATTAAGAAATATTCATTGGTCACTGTTCCACTAGGAGAAAAAGCAATCAATCACTGTGAAAGTCTTTGCAGAGCTACTTAAACTAGAAAATTACACTAAAAAACCAGCTATTACGGTTTCCCGTAACATCCCTGAATTAAAAGAAGTTACTTTTGAAAATAGATATAAAACTATATGTTTTTTCATCAGTGTTTTCGGTATTAATTTATATATTTGGGAAAACAACGCATGCTACAAAATAGCGACAATATACCCCATATGGTTGTAAAATCTCTACTTAATAGCGATTATATACAAATTATGGGCAATAAACTAGCCAAATACTAACACACATGAATCTTTTTGACTATAGCAAATCAATCATAGAAAATATTTACTTTGTAAGTGGTCCTCTATTAGGAATTTTAGGTTTTTTTATTTTTCGCCAAATTAAATTGGCAAAAAATCAATTATTAATTTCACAAAAACAACTTGAAGAAAGTCAAAATCAAATAAGAATAAATTCATTAAGAGAAGCTGCAACTTTATCAGCAGATTTAACCAAGGAATATATTGACAATATAATACCAATGATAAATCAACTTAATGAAGTTAAAAAAGAGCTTAAATTTATTGATTTAGATTATGATATAAAAAATTTCACTAATGATGAGTTTAAAGATAATTGTAAAAATTTGAATGCTGCAATGAAAAATAGGCCTGATAGGATGACGACGCTTGAATTAGATATAATAAATAAGCTTGAATGGTTCTCTATATATTTTACAAAAGGAATTGCTGACGAAAACATTGCTTTTACATCTATCGGAAAAGAATTTTGTAAAACGGTTGAGTTAGAATACCCTATTATAACAATTTTAAGAGGAAGTAAGAATCCTAACAAAAGTTATGACAATTTAGTTGAATTATATAATTGTTGGAATACTAGAATTAAAACCTCTTTAATGAATTTTGAAAAGGAAGAAATCTCAAAAGAACTGCAAGAAAAAATTAAAAAGCTTGAAAAATTAAATTCCGAAGAACAAAATGTTAATAGCTTTAAACCAATTGGAACTTAATATTTACTGCCCATAACACACGCTACAAGCAATTTGGCTATTTGGCTTAATGGAAAAATTGGTTTGTATTTGAAAGATTTGGCAAATCCGAAAGATAATGCAAAACTCTAAAGCAAAAAATTGCGCTAGAAACTTGAATCCGCCACCAAACAAAAACTATGATATCACAAGAATTAAAAGATTATGTAATCGAAAAAGAATCTGAATTAGATTTAGTAAAAAATATCCGCGTAGATTCAAACTATAATGGATTAACAGATTATTTTAGAGATGATGCAGATATAGACTATGCAAGAGTGCTTTATTCTTCTTCTTGTAGAAGATTACAAGGTAAAATGCAATTATTTGTTCCTAAAAGTCAGGTCTTTTATAGAAATCGGTTAACTCATAGTCACGAAGTTGCACAAATTGCTAAAACTATAGCTAAGAGACTATTATTAAATGATATTGTTACTGTTCAAACTTGCTCTTTAGCACATGATATTGGCAATCCACCATTTGGTCATGCTGGAGAAATATTTTTGAGCAAAATAAGTCCAAATAATCCTTATGAAGGCAATGCACAAACTTTTAGGATTTTAAACAAATTAGAAGAAAGACATTTTGATTTCAATGGATTAAATTTAACCATTCGAACTATGCTTGGCGTGGTTAAATACTTAAAACCAGAAAAAGAAGAAGTAATAATTGATGGTATTTCTGAAATGAAACCTAACAAAAAATTCTTATATGATAAAGATTATTTATTAGTTAATGAGTGGTTAGAAAAACATAACTTAACTCATAAAACGATTGATTGTGAAATCATGGATTTATCAGATGAAATCGCTTATGCTATACATGACCTTGAAGATGCTTTAAGATTAAAATATTTCACAATAGATGAAATATTATATGAATTTTCTATTCGTCCGGAGTATAAAAATGTAATTTTAGATTTCAAGAAAATCATTGTAAAAGCAAAAGAGTTTGCCGAAAAAGCTCATGCTTACAAAACTTCTGAAGAATATGCAATGCTATTTAGGAAGGAACTTACTTCACTTTTAGCAACAGCTTTTGTAAAAGATATTGATTTAGTAGATGGTAAATTAGGATATAGCAGGTATGGAAAATTAGTAAATGGACTAAAGAAATTAACATTTGAAGCTATTAAGAGACAACCTGATATTATAGAATATGAACAATTAGGAAGTCATGTACTTTCTAAATTATATGAAATGTATATAGACAAAAATTATAATAGAGATATGGTTCTACTTCCTGCAAATTATCGCTCTACATCAATTTGGGAACGAAAAGTACAAGACTATATTGGTGGTATGATGGATATCTATGCAATTCAACAATATGAAAAATACTTTGGCAAATTAGATAATAAAGGAATCTATTTCAAATAATACAGCTATCACAACGGATTTGGGTAATTGGCTTAATGGAAAGTTGGTTTTGTATTTAGGATGATTTAGCAAATTCCAGAATAGGGCTTAATTTAATCTCAAACCCGCTGTAGCAGTGGGTCATAGAATGCAGAGCAGGTTATGAGCACATAATAATATTTGTTTTTGAGGGGCTAATGCTACTTGCGATTTCAACTATATGGTAATTTTACCTAAACTGTACATTGCTTGAGGTTTGTTTAAAATCATAATTGTTTCAATAAATTATTAATCGAATTTAATCATTAAAATTATGGGAAGTACAGGATCAGGATCATTCTCGGACTATGATCACAAGCCAAAAGGGAATAGTAATCAAGGAGGCTCTAGTGGAGAAGATAAATGCGCGAGAGCATTTTCAACTCTTTTGGAAGAGGTGCAAAATTGTGAATTTTTTGAAACTACAGCAAATGTTCTTCCTCCTGGAGCCACTGTCTCAATTATATTTGCCAACCCGAGATTAGCTGTTCAAAATGACAACAATGTTATCATTGGGTATCTGCCAACAAAATTCAACTATCTATTAGCGTGCATGGAATCTGGAATAAATTATTCAGGTATGGTTTCTAGCTCAACACTAATTCCATTGGCTTCGGTTTCAGTTGATATTTCTCCCATTTAATGACCAGGATTTGTTTAATTGGAGATATTATAGTTGATGTAACACTGCAAAAGAAAAATACTCCCTTGAAAATGAGGCTTGGAGGTATTGTTCATTCTGCCAGAGCTTTATGGTCTATGAATATTGAATATGCAATCGCATATTTCGCTCCTAAGTACTTGGTAAAACAGATTGAATCTTTTATGATTTCTCTTGGAAATCCAACATTAATTTATTTGGGTGAGGTACAGACCTGCCCATATATTATGCTAATAAATGAAGCTAAAGAAATTGGAAATCAAGGATATGAATTTTTATTAAGAGAGAATATTGAAATTGATTATAATGAATCTAATCTGAAAAAGTTAGAATTTTATTCTGATGTGATTATTATTTCTGGAAACTTTGATGTAAAAAAGGTTCTCAAATCACTAGCTACAGATTGCATTGTAAGTATTGATTTTGCTAATAATATAGATGATTTTAGATCTATAGAAAAAGAAGGACTACATTTTGAAAAAATATTTATCTCTACCTCCTCTGATTATTTTTTGGAGTACTATAATAAGGGACATTTTAAAATTGAAGTTTTTTTCAAGTTATTTGAAAATTTTACAGATAAAATAATACTAAAAGAAAATCGTGGAGGAAGCAGAGCTTTTGATTTCATTACTAATGAATTAATTTTAGTTTCTTCTCAAACACAACCAATTATGCATTCTGTTGGGGTAGGTGATGTGTATAATGCAGTTTGTGTATGCATGAATATGGTATCTAATTTTGAAGAGAGCTTAAATTATGCATCATGGGTTGCAACAGAATATGCACTAACAACTTTTCCCAGTGATTTTAAATTGATGGCTGAACGTATTTTCAAAATTTCTGGACAAGAATTGATTGCATTAAAAGGTATTCAGTTGCCTTGGGAAAATAGAAAGAAAATTAATATCTATATCGCAGCACCTGACTTTGATTTTGTAGATACATCAGAAATCGAATTACTTTGTAAGAACTTATCTTACCACAATTTTACACCTAGAAGGCCAATTAAGGAGAATGGGCAGATGACAGATGATGATACTGAAATTGAAAGGCGTACATTTTTTAATAGGGATATGCAGTTGCTGGATGAATGTCATATTGTAATAGCTGTTTTGTTGTATAATGATCCTGGAACGCTTATTGAAATTGGTGTAGCTGCAGAAAGGAAAATGCCTACGTTTGTATATGATCCTAAAAACATAGCTCAAAATTGTATGCTAACTCAAATTCCAAATTTAGTAACTTCTGATTTGGACGCGATTCTCAGTGGTGTGTTTTCATTAGCCTCAAAAAATTTAGATATATGGAAATAAAACCAGGAGTGATTTTGATGTCAGGAGGACTTGACTCTACAACATTAGCATATTTATTCATTAAACAAAAAGTTGATTTTATTCCTTTAATTATTAATTATGGACAGCATTGCTATGAAACAGAATTATCTCGCTTAAAAGAGGTTTTACCTTCTCTGTTTTTGGATAGACTAGAAATCATTAATGTTTCAGATATCTATAAGCATTCTCAATCAAAATTTATAATACCCGCTGATTTATGGAATGACGAAATATCAGCGGATGATTTGTATATTCCATATCGTAACGTGTTATTACTTACTATTGCAGCTTCTTTTGCACGCACGATGAATATGAGTTACGTTTATTCGGCATTTATAAATAGTAATCATGCAAAAGAAATTGATTGTTCTTCAGATTTTTTTGATAATTTAGACGCCTTATTAGAAGACTACGGTTCTGTTAAAATCATAATGCCTTTTAGAAATATGTCGAAGTATGAAGTTGCCAAGCTGGGGATTGAATTGAATGCTCCAATTGGAAGGACTTTTTCCTGTCAGGCATCACCTGCAATACCGTGCGGTGCATGTCCTAACTGTGTAGATAGACTGGAAGCAATAACTAGATTGGAACAAAATAAATAAAAAAATATATGGCGTTAACAAAAATAAGAGATGCTAGAAAATTAGTTGACTTTATAGAAAATGATATAAACTTCGAACTTATCCCTTCAAACTCCTGTCCTTATCATAACCATATAGCTGCATTATTTACTGATATTGTATTGCAGGCGGGGCTTAATTATAAAAATATTGTAGCGCCGAGAGTGATGAGGGTTTTTAATAATCATCCTTATTGCGAAACTGTTCAAGAATTTTATGATCTAATTTTGGAACAAGGGCTGGAAGACATCATTTTATGGAAAAATGAAGTGAAATTAAATAGAATTTATGATTTGATACAATTTTGTTTCGACAATCAAATAAACACTTCTCAAGAATTAAAGAGGTATTTATTAAATCCTGAAAACAAAAGCTCTTTTCTCAATATAAAAGGGTTTGGCAACAAAACTTATGATTATTTATTAAAACTATTAAATGTTGATACGATTGCAGTTGATAGGCATATCTTTTCTTTCTTAGACAAAGCAGGTATATATACCAAGGACTATATTTACACAAAAAACGTTGTTGAAACTGCTGCTGATTTAATGGATATTTCAAGGCGCTCAATAGATTATAGTATATGGTCTTATATGGCTTATGAGAATAAGAAAAATTCTTCACAAGGCATTTTGGAATTTAGTTAATCAACAAAAAAGAGACTTTGAGTCTCTTTTTAGAATTAATATATCTTTATAAATGATTATTTATTGATCAATTTTTCAAGCCTAGTCATCATTTCATCTTTCTCTTTCAACATACGCTCGTACAAAGGTAGTTATAAAGAGTAGGCTTGTAATGTTTTTCTTGCCCATTTTCCCCAGTCTTTCAAAGCATCCAAAAGTATTTTGTTTAGTCCTTTATTGTCAGTAGGTTTACCTTTAATTGGTGGGGCTAAATCTTTGTCAGAAACTGGAATTTCTGTAACTTTTGTAGCAAACCATGTCATATTTTCGTGTGGCATAGCCAATCCCAAAATTGTTCCGGGTAATCCTGTAAAAGATTCAGGGCCGCCAGCAAATGGAATTTGAATAGTGTAATAGGCAACAACATAAACAGAATCGAGAACGATAGCATTTGCTCTGCGGCATTCATAACCTGCAATTTCTCTTGTTTCATCGGTAATTTTCCAATCAATTTTGCGTAAACTGTCTTTAACTAAGTATAAATCGTCATAAACATTTTTTTGTGTAATACTGGTTTTTGTATCAAGATCTGTGGCGATAACATTTTTTAAATTAGCCATTGCATCGTCAGCAATCCAATTGTTGCCTGCTGCTTGATTTGTTTCATCCCATTTGTATACACTCTTGTTTTTTGAAAAACTGAGAATGCTTTTCGTAGTTTTAAATTGTGGATTGTTTTTTTTATAACTTTCAAAAGCAGCTTGATAATAACTATCAGTTTCTCCTTTTATTTTTTTTGTAATCAAAGCATACATATTCGATTTTTTCTCAAATTCGATTACGCCATTTTGTATAAAGTGGTCATTTTGTGCAAAAGTATGGCAGCTTGTCAATACAATTATTAAAATTATGATGCGGTTTATTATTGTTTTCATGGTTTTAGTTTTGTTTAATTTCTCCTCCGCCCATTTTGCTGAAATCCCAGCTTACAGAGAACATAATGTATCTTTGGATAGTGGTATAAGTACTTTGGTTGATATTTCCATTATATGCCGAACGATTAAATCCTACATTTTGATTCAAAAGATCTCTTCCCGTTATAGAAACTCTTAAATTATCTGATTTTAAGAATTTTTTGGTGATAGATGCATTCCAGATAAAACGTTCAAAAGATTCCTGAATCACTTGCGTTTTTCCATTATATTGATAATTACCATCTGTGCTGATTTCTAGTTTGAAAGGTAATTCCATACTGGTCCAGAAATCTCCTTTAAAACCCCAGCCATTACTATCACTATTTTCGTTGATGCTTGCATTAGCAACGTTGTAAGTAGGTCCAAAGCTGGTATTGAAATTGTATTTTTTTTCTTTATACTTTGATAAGTTTAAATTAAAGGAATAACTTGAATTTTTAGTTTGATTCAGTTGTGTATTGATGTAATTATAGTCTACATTTTTGTTGGCGCTTAAACCAATTCCTGCTGTCATGTCTATGGCTTTGATTGTTTTGCCAAAATTACTATTCAAATAATAACTTGTTGCAGCTTTGTTTTTTAGGTTTACAAATTGTGATATACTTTGTCCTCTCTCATTTGTAACCACATTACTTATTATTGGATCCAGCGTAAAATTATACGATCCATTAACCGAAAAAAATTGATTGCTAAGTACTTTATACGAATAATAATTTCCTCTAAAATTATTTCTAAAAGAAGGATCTAAATTTGGATTACCCAAAATCGTATTTAATTGGTTTAGATTATTTGGTATCGGTTGTATTTGTTCTAATGTTGGCTGATCCGTGTTTCCGTTATACGAAAGACGCAGTACTTCTCTTTGTTTAAAATTATATTGATAGCTTATCTGAGGCATGTAGTTGACAAATTTTTGCTTAAAAGAACTATCTGTATAAACATCATATTGTTTAAAGTTTACACCACTAAATTTAGAACCAAAAGAAAAAACAGTTTTATTTTTTTTGTAATTAAAAATCGCTCCAAGCTGGTTTATCGTTTGGTCTAATTCATAATTATTACTAAAGATGGGATCCAAAACATTATAATCGCCATTTGAAGACTGATTAAAAGATTTACGATCAGCTTTTCCGCTGCTGGCGCTGAATCCATAATTAAGAATTGCTGTTAGACTTTTGGATAGGGGTTCGGTATAGATTAAATTTGATTTAAAAGCTGTATTGCTAATATTGTTGACTTTATTTTGATCGACTACTTTGGTGCTGTCTGGATTAATTACGGATGGTGTAAAAAATTCAGCTCTGGAATTTAAATAACCATCACTTTTGCTGTCTGTATTTGATTGGCTTAAATTAAGAGATACTGTTCTGCCCGCTTTTTTAAGTCTTTTGGTTAATAAAGTATTTATATTAAATATTTTATCATCAACATCGTTGGTAGTTGTCTGTTTCGAATTATTCAATTGGTTACCTTGTTCGTCAGTACCTTTTCGCATTTCTGCATCACTTGAATTACTATTTTTAAATAATCCATCTACATTTAATTTTAAAGTTAAAGTAGTATCAATTTTAATTTCATAAGCTAGGTCAACTTTATTTTTAGTCATGTTTTTCTCAAAACTCTTGTCTGAAGTATTATAAATACTGCTAGAACTTAAATTTTGCTGGTTAATATCATTGCGGTTTCCTGAAAGTTTGATATCGCCGATTTTATAATTTATATTGATAGATTCTTTATCGTTGTTCCATTTATTGTCAAAATGTATACCGCCAGTTTGAGCTGTTGGAATTCCTTCACCATTAAATTGTCCATCCCAGCTATCTAATTCATCATTTCCATTGTTTGAAAAACTAATACCGCCGTCATCAGTTACTTGATAACTGCTTTGGCCATATTTATCTTTATCTCCCCATCCTAATCCTACTTGTCCTGTGTTGCCGAAAATGCCATAAGCTGCTAATTTTTTCTTATCCCAAAACTTATTAAACATGGCTTGGCCTTTGTAAAATTTATCAGTTCCTCCTCCGAGTTCTACTTTCCCGAAATGACCATTTTTTTTGTCTTCTTTAAGTTTAACATTTAGAGTTTTGGTTTTCTGGCCATCATCAATTCCTGTAAAAGCGGCTTGATCACTTTTTTTGTCGTACAATTGTACTTTATCAACCATGTCCGCACGTAGATTTTTTGTAACTAAAGTGGGATCATCACCAAAAAATTCTTCGCCATCAACCAAAACTTTGGTCACAGTTTCGCCTTGAGCGGTAATTTTTCCGTCCTTATCAATTTGTATTCCTGGGAATTGTTTTATCAGATCTTCCACTTTTGCATTAGGTTCTATTTTAAATGCTTTTGGATCAAATTCTAACGTATCTCCTTTGATTTTCATGGCGGATCTATTGCCTTTTATAATTACTTCGGATAGTAATCTTCCTTTATCAGCCAAATTAATTTTACCATAATCTTGGATTAACTTTGTAGAATCAACAGAAAATTGATCTACAAAATCAGCATATTTGGGATAAGAAATCAGTAAAATAAATTTACCGTCTTTAATATTATTCAACTCAAAATAACCATTTTCTTTGGCTCTGGTAAATTTTAGTAAAATTGAATCTTTTGCTCTTAACAAAGAGACTGATGCATTCGTTAAAGTAGAATGGTTTATGGTATCTGTTACATATCCTTTAACTGTGCCTGATGTTTGTGCCTGTGAAGTATTTGATAAAAAAAGCAAGCAGCATAATAATAGAATTGTTTGTCTCATTAAGGGGGTGTTTTTTTTTCAAAAGAGGCATTATAGTTCGATTCTATTTTTTGAGAAATAGAAATAAAATGCTCTTGTTGAGTAATTTGTTTTTGGAGTAAGCAAGATTGTAGATTCTAAAATAGAAATTGAAATAGCACTTGATAGAGGTTTGCTGAAGTAGAGTGATTTGATTTGATGAAATTCATAATTTTTTTTTGCGAGATTTTGATTGTTAGCGGTATAAATTTTAACGATTTTGATTAATGATTGTTACTATAATAGTTAAATGTTAATATAGTTCAAAAATATATAAAAATACTACAATATTAAAGAAGACTTTACTTTTATTATCATGATTAATTATTTATTTTTAGAATCATTTTTTTTTGTAATATTTTCAATGTTAAGTTGGTCTTAAATTCTTGTGCAGCATATTTCGGTAAAGACAGCCCAGGTTTTATTCTTAATCAGTTTTTTGATAGATTGGACTTAAAAAGGAAGTAATTCTAATAAAAAAAATCCCTAAACTATTAAAATCAATAGTTTAGGGATTTATTTGTGACCTCGACTGGATTCAAACCAGTAACCTCTTGAGCCGTAATCAAGTGCGCTATTCAGTTGCGCCACGAGGCCATTTTTGCTTACTTATTCATTGTTTTCAACGATGTACAGTGAACTTGTTTGCGGGTGCAAATATAGGAATAAATATGTATCTTGCAAGTATGAATCTGCATAAAAATTAAAAAAAATGAGTTTAAAAAAATACATACGTGATATTCAGGACTTTCCAAAGGAAGGAATTGTGTTTAAAGACATCACGCCGCTGCTAATTGATGCAAACGCGAGGAAAGAATGCTTGGAAATATTGATTTCATCAGTAAAAGATAAAAAGATAGACAAGGTAATCGGTGTAGAAAGCCGTGGTTTTTTCTTTGGGACGCTTTTGGCTCAGGAACTGAGTGTGGGGTTTATTCCTGTTCGAAAACCTAATAAACTGCCTTTTGATACCATTTCGGCTTCATATGATTTAGAATATGGTTCAGATACTCTGGAAATTCATACGGATGCTATCCAAAAAGGCGATAGAGTTCTCATTCATGATGATGTTTTGGCAACTGGCGGAACAGCAAAAGCAGTTTGCGAATTGGTAGAAAAAATGGGAGGTGTAATTGTTCAATGCAATTTCCTTATGGAACTTACTTTTCTGAATGGAAGAGAAAAGATAGCCGGAAACGAGGTTTTCGCAGCAATGACGTATTAGTTTTCAGATAACAGTATTCAGATAGCAGTATTCAGATGGCAGAAGGCAGAAGGCAGTAAACAGAGCACTGTACGTCCCTGATATAGGTTGACCACAAAAGTCAATTTATATGAAAGCAAATTTAAAGAATATTCGAAAGTTTCGACGTTATTCAGAAGATTTTAAACGAGAAATAGTTTCTGTTTTTGAAAGTGGTAAGTTTAGTGT